>CAZVEN010000001.1:0-176305 GCA_964626155.1 uncultured Chloroflexaceae bacterium
GATATTCATTGATCACTATAATTCGGAGTTATCAGTCTGAATTATACCACTACCGTGAATTGCCACGCATCCCCATGCTTGGCGATAGTACCACCTTCCACACCATAGTGGAGATAGGCAAGCACCTAGCAGACCTCCATCTACACTATGAACAGGTCGAGGAATACCCGCTAGAACCAATCGAAAACCGCGATGTGCCATGGACCTGGCGCGTCGAGAAGATGAAGTTTACCCGTGACAAAACGGCCATCGTCGTCAATGAAGCATTGACGCTCTCTGGTATACCAGCAGAGTGTTTTGCGTATGAACTAGGGAGTCATACAGCTTTGGGATGGGTGCTCGACCAATATCAAGTGAAGACCGATAAGCGTAGCGGCATTGTTAGCGACCCCAACTGCGACGACGATCCGGAGTATATTGTGCGTCTCATCCGGCGCATCGTCACCGTGAGTGTGGAGACAGTGAAACTCGTAGAGCAACTTTCCCAAGTGCGTTTGGATAAGCGATAGAAGATGAACGATAGGGGATAGACACACGCAACATCTTTGCTCTGTTCCCTCTATCGCTCTATTGCTCTACGAATGCAAGTCAACCTGCACCTGCACCACAGTCATAGGGATATTGCGCAACACAACATAGCGGCTTTGCCCCACTTGCTCAATAGTAGGCTGCACCACCTCACCGTTGAGGACAACCTGTGCAACCTCGCGTCCAGTTGGGAGCAGTAGCCGCACGCTTGCCCATTGACCGCTGCCCGTTGCCTCAAGCTTCAAAGAAGACCGGTTTGTGTCTAGCGGAGCACCATATTCCCAACGATAGGCTACATACCCATTGGAAGCAGCATACTCAGCCACTACATAGGCATGGGTTACATCGGTTGTAGCGGCCCAACGTGGGCTAAGCTGCACGTCGCTAAAACGCACGCCAAAGTCTTCTACGCCAGCCGCTCCTTCCATCAATCCGCCTAGCATAGCACTCGACCCCCACCCATCGGTTGGTAAAGTATTCGGGCCACTATAGCCCGGCCCACCAGTTGGGTGATACCACAGAAATGTAGCATTCGTACTCTTGATAAGGTGATAGTAGCGCTGGAGAATATCAAACCCATACTCCTCAGCTCCATAGCGAAAAGCGCCTTGTGCCAATTCGCCACCAACCAGCGGCATAACACCGCCATTCACATAGTAGCCCGGATGCTCACCCTGCCGCCCACTCATACCATAGCTGCCAGCGGGGAATGGCGGGTCTATACTCCACCATTCAGCAAAAGATATATTGTTGGGGTGCTGAAACCGGCTACGGTATTCTTGCACAATCGCATTGCCCTGCTCAATCGTCAATACACCACGGTTGAGTGCTATCGCATTGGAAAGGCTCAGTTGGGCTTCCTCGTCTACACCCGGCACATCCCACGGGATAAGTTTGACATGATGGCGGTAAAATGAACCATTCCAACTCAGGTTATTTAGGCGTGCCATAATAGCGGCCGCTTGATCACGATGATAGTGGGCATTGTTCGGTTGCCCCAAGTAATCCTCAACATGTGCCAACGAGTTCAGCGCCTGCGCCAACCCAGTATTATCGCCATGGAATATACCCCATTTTGTGCGGTCATCAATCCAGTGGCGTGGTGCCGGCAAACCAGTAGTCGGGTCAATGGTTGTGGGTCCATATTCAAAGTCCCACGTGTCAATGGTAAAAGGCCGCTTGACAAGTCCAAGACTTGGTTCCCAGCGCAGCGGGTCACTCAGGGTATAGCCAACAGCCTTTTGCATAGCAGGTAGGTTGGCCCGCAACCACTCATCATTCCCTGTCATCTTCCATGCCTCATACACGGCTTGCACAAACAAATACTCCACGTCGGCCTCCACAGGCGTGCGATAAGCAGGAATCCCATACTCCGGACGCGCCAGAAAATCGGGAAAACTGCCATCGGGTTCTTGCGCACGACGGAACGCATCTATCGTGCTTGTCACATCGCTTTCAAAATAGCGAAACCCGCGCCCCTGATAGTAATGGTCACGCAACCAAATGAGTGGACTATCCGGCGAACGATACCCATGCACATAATGCCCTTCAAGTGGATAGGCCAACGTACAAGCCAACATAAAATGACGCACACGCTCATACAGTTCGTCATATACTTCCACGCCCGTCTGTACAACCGTATGTGCTTCTAGGCGATAGATTATCCCATTGGTAACTTGTTGTCCCTGCACAAAGAGTGCGGCCCAGTGGTCGCCCGGTGCGCCACGCGGTGTCACTTGCATCACAGTGCTACCCTCAGCAGGAATGGCAAACTCCCAACTGCCTACTGGTTGCCCGGTGCTATCAAAAACAATAAGCGTCGCTGGCCCGGTGTACCCCGGCACAACAACGCTCACATTGACAGGTTGCAATGGACCAACAATTTGCTGGTTGCTGCCAAACCACCCTGAGAGTTGCCCTTGTTCGAGAGGTGCAGCATGTAAGCACACGCTGGATTGGTGCAAGACCAATGTACTAAGGAGAACTATACCTATCACGACACCGTGTAAAAATCGCATACAATTCCTTTCTTTTGTAGAGGTTTTTGATTTTAGGTACCTATGTACTTAAACGTATTATACACGAAAAGTGGATGACTATGTCTCACACCACATTCGGGTACCCTCTCGGCATCACGCAACCTTTTTGGGTTGTGTGCTTGGTCGTCTGTTGTGTATATCACGTTCGCGGTATCCGGTGCTATACATCCATTCAAGGAACAGGATAAACAACGTTATGAGCACAACCCACAACCACAACGGTTGTCGTATGTTTTCGGCGGCTTCTTCTGCTACTGCCGCCGCTCCTGGTGCATCGGGTTGGTCTTGCAGGGTAGGCACATATGAAGCGGGACGTGGGCGCAGGTCCGATTCTTGGGGGATGCCTGTGTTTACCGCTACCTGTCCTTCGTAGAGCACATCATTGCTTTTGCGCTCTATAACCCGGTATAGTCCAGGTTGAGTCATAGTATCTAAGAGGATGGGGTTTGTGTTGTCTGCAACAGACCAACGCCAGACTTGGTCGGTGGGGCTACGCACCTCGACGGTATCGGCACGCGGGTCTGGGTGTAAGGTGAGCAGTTCGCCGGCTGTGAGCGATTCGGGCAACGGTGGTGGGATGAGGTCGCGTACTGTGCGTGCAACCAGAATCGGAAACGCCAGCTTTGTTGCCATGTTGCTCTTTTGGAGGTTGAAGGTCCAGATTGCTATTTCGCTCTGTTCAGTCCGACCACGCACGATAAGCGGGATGTCGTTGATTGCAAGCACTACCTGCCCCCAATCTGGCACGTGCATACGTGCTACGGGCCCGAAATCTACACTACCCAAGTTCAACCCACTTGTGAGTGCATGCCCATAGTTTTGCATCTCACGTGGCTTTTGGGGCATGCTCGGTGGCTCTACCTGAAGCAATGCTGTTTCTGCTGGTGGGTTGATGACCAGTATGCCCCCTGAAGGCCAAGTACGTGTTTGGGTAAGTGTGCCATCAAAGACGATCAGGTCAGCGGTTTCAACCAGTAGCGATGATGGGTAGGTTTGCGAGTCTATCGGCACTACGTTGAGTCCGGGGATGGTGCTCAGGGCATGCTCCAGTGTTTCAGGAGTATCCGATACAAGTAGGGTTTTGGTGCTACGCTCTTGGTTGAGGCTGAGGCTGGCGCTATCGTCAATGGGGAGTGTGTCTTGCCCATCCAAATCTGCTCGCACAACGCGAACGTTAGCGGGCAAATCCCATGTCAAGTCAACTTCGCCTTCGGGATAAAACACAACTTGTTTGGTATCAAGCAACTCGTCATCTCCATATAGGCGCAGGTGTGTGGTGAGCATATCGTTGCTATAGTTAGCAACACGGGCATAAAGATAATGCCCAGATGAGCGATTCGTTGCGCGTGGGCGGGCTGCCAAGGCAACAATAGCACGGTTGCTTGATTCGCGCCCAAGACGTTTCCATGTAATGGTTTCATCTATAGGGATAGCAGTTTGGGGTTGGTCTAGGTCGGTCAAGACGACAATGCGGCCTTCGTCATAGGGCCGGCCTTCCGGGTCGGCTTTTAGGGCAGTCTTTGCTATGGTGAGGGCATTGTCAAAGTCGGTGCCGGTGCCTTTGGCATGCAGCGTGTCGAGGGTTGCGAGCATACTGGCTTGGTTGATAGTGTCGCCAGATGCGAGTTTGTGGGCATGCGTGCCGGCGGAAATGAGAGTGAAGCTATCCTGTACGCCTAAGCTATTCGTTAATTCGCGTGCCTGATGGCGGGCTGCTTCTAGCCTTGTGCCCTGTGCTGTGTCTTGGGCTTCCATACTGGTAGAAGTGTCAATAATGATGGCTAGATGGTGCCGTTTTTGGAATTTCCAAGCTACAAGGTTGGGTTGCGCAAGGGCTATGCTCAACAGGGCTGCAATGAGGAGATGTATGAACAGCAGCAGGGTAATGGGTAGCCAGCGCCGCTTTTGACTTTGGGGTGGTTTGGGTAGGTTGTTCCACAGCATCAACGACGGCACAACGACACGGCGAAGTCGCCCGCGCCGTAAATGGAGCCATATAATAACTGGCAATGCTAGCAATGCCAAGAAGCCAAGTGGCATAAGAAAAGTCATAGGTTTAGGTTGTGTTTTTCAGTCATAGTAGGCATCGTTCGCTAAGTCTAGTATACCATAAAATGGCATGCTATCAACTTGTTGGTTGCCTAGCACTCCATTCGGGTATACGTTTGATACGTAGAGACGTAGCTTGGCTACATCTCTACCGTTCATCAGAATGAGGTATAGAACTAATTCTCTGTTTCTTCCTCTGGCTCTGCCGTCGCATCGCTCTCCGCCTCCTCTGGCTCTGCCGTCGCATCGCTCTCCGCCTCCGCCGTCTCCTCTCGCTCCATAGTGTGCGTTGCGCTGATAGCTTCCGTCGGCGTTGGTGGTAGGGGCGTTGGGGATGGCGTCGCAGTAGGCGTGGGCGTCGGTTGCACAGGTGGGGTGCTTAACCAACCCTCTAGCGTATTGATGACAAAATCGCTGATGAGATAGATTGTCTCCTCATCGTCGCGCTGCACATAGGTTGAGCCACCAGTCGGGTTCTTAGCCCCCAAATGCAACTGCGCGACCATCTCCCCCTCTGCGTCTTGCAACACCACCTCATGCAATGGCGGAGTCAGAGCAAACAAGGGTATATCCTCATCCGACGGGGTAATGATACGCGTGGCGTTCAGCTTCGACAAGTCAGTTATGGCGCGTGTCATTTTCACTGCGTCGGCGGTGTCCGTTATCATGCCCGTGAGCGTCCACGTATCATGCTGCTTTTCGGCACGCACATACTCGCCGCTGTTCGTGTTGCTCACTTCAATGGCATGTATAGCGCTTGTGTCAAAACGCAGCACGGGAACCGTTGACGTATCATTTGTCATGGCTGTGTCTGCGCCTGTGTCGGCATCTTCTTTATTGTTTTGCCCAGACCAATAGACGTAGCCCCCCAAGGCGGCTAGGATGATCAGTAAGATAACAGTTGTTTGAACTTTCATACGTTCTCCTTTTCCTCCCTAGCGTTAGCGACGCCGTAACCATATGACAAGCCCGCCAATGAGCACTAAGAGTGGCAAGCCCAAAGTGCTACTATAGAAGACAAAATTGCTCTGGTCTTTATCGAGAAAGAGCGAACGGTCTACCTGCTCTTTTTCGGGCAGTGAAATGAGTTCTTCCTGCGCCGCTAACCATGCAATGGCGTTATGGAACAATCCCGCATTGGCTATGCCGGGCGTGCGCGTATAGCTGTTGGATGCAAAGTCCGCATCCCCGATGACGACGATGCGGGCATCGGCTTGCGCCGATTCTGCGCCGCCGGCATTGATGGCCCCTTCAATAGCATAGCCAAACGAGAGTGGACCCTTGGCGTCGGTTTGCGAGGGGCGTATCTCCCCATCTTCCGAAAAATCAGTTGCTGCTTGGCTACGTTCGCTACTTTGCACGATGGGTGAGATGGTTAGTTCGCTCGGCGCACTTCCCACTTGGCTGATTGTGCGTACTGTTGCAAACAAGGTTGGTATCTGTTGCAGGTCTTTGGTGATGGTGTGAAATGGATAATCAACCACCGCTGGTGCAAGCGGGTTGCCCATTTCCGATTGCTGGTCAATGATTACATCATCATTCCACGTGAGACCAATGGTGTCGAACAGCCCTTGCAACGGTGCCGGGTTGAGTGGGTTGCCAAGCACCATAAGGCGACCACCTTGGGCGACATAGTCGGCGATGATGTCCTCCTCGTTTGGCTGGAGTGGGTCTTGCGGGTCGGCTACGACAAGGACGGAATTATCCAATGGGATTGTGTCGGTAATGACAAGGTTAATAGCCTCGACATTGAAATTATCTTGCTGCAACATGCTTTTGACATCGCCATAATCCTTTTGGTCAAAGCCATCTATGGTGCGCTCGCGGTGCCCGGTAAGGAAGTAGATGGTGGTTGCTTCTTCTTGGGTCACTTTGAGTAGGGCACCTGTTATGTCTTGCTCATCGTGAGCAAAGAGTTTTTGGCGATTCTCGCCACTTTCAAAGACGATGGTGCCATAGCTGCTGATAGCATAGTTTTGGGTCGTGATGATGTCTACATCGGGGTCTACGACGCGGTAGCTGATATGCTTCGAGCGACTGGTGTATTCTTTGAGTTTGCTAGCTACCTCGTCTTGCTGCTCCTGATACATTGGGTTGTCTTTAGGAAAGAATCCGATAATTTGCACAGGTTGGTCTATCGTGTCAATAATCTGTATCGTTTGCTGCGAAAGGGAAAACTCGCCCGTGGCGGTTAAATCCCAGCGTTTATGGTTGCGCATGGCGATGATGTTGACAAGCACCAAGATTGCCAGAAATACAATAGTCATGACAGTTGCGTTGGCTCCAATGCGTACTTGGCGGGAACCAACAAAGCTGCCTGTATTTTTGAGTGTTTTTTGGCTCATACTTACCCCCTATACCTCCGTGTTTCAAGTATGCGTGTGGCAACGAAGAGTCCCCCGGTTATGATGCTGAGGTAATACACGACATCTTCTAGGTTGATAGCTCCGCGTGCAAAATCGTCGAAGTGGCTACGCAAAGATAGCGCCCGCAACACCTCGGCAGAACCAGATGAAACGCTACTAGCAGCATCTATCAACCAGAGAAGTAGCAGTATGCCGAATGCGATAGCGCCAGCAACAATTTGGTTTTGGGTGAGCGCTGAAGCGAGTGTGCCAATAGCTAACATTGAGCCCGCCAGCAGGAGCAAGCCAATGTAGCCGCTGATAATTGGGCCGGGGTCGGGGTTGCCATCAAGTTGCCACAACAATAATGGGTAGTAGAGTGTGAGCAGCAGCATGACCCCAAACATGGCGAACACGGCTAGAAATTTGCCGACGACCACTTCCCAATCGCGCACGGGCGCTGTGAGCAACACCTCTATTGTGCCGGTCCGTTGCTCATCGGCCAGTAGGCGCATAGTGAGCAGTGGCGCGATGAGCAAGAGGATGACGATGATGTTGCCAAAGAGAAATTCTAGGCTTGCTTGGCGCGTGTTGATGAGGATGAGTGCGAATAGATACCCACTGATGACCAGAAAGGCGGCTGTCACAATGTAGGCGATTGGTGAAACAAAATACGCGCCTAGTTCACGTTTTGCTATTGTCAACGTAGTATACAAAGTGTTCCTCCCACTACTATACATTAGGTAGTATCAAACATGTGTTTTTGGTACTGCGTTAGGGTGTGCTTTCTCTTTCCACGTTTTCTTCACTGCTTGGAGCATGTACGCCGTTTTCTTCGTGTGTGGTTATCTTCATGAATATTTCTTCCATGCTCATGGCTACGGGACGCAATTCGCGCAATCCCCACCCTTGTTGCACAACAAACGATGCTAACACTGGTGGCATATCGGCTTGTGGTGCGCATTGCACTTCAAATGCCCCACGACTTTTTTCTTGCACACTCACGACACCCTCAAGCGCATGCAGTTGTTGCATGGTGTCGGGTGCGGGTTGGTCAAGTTGGATGTACATACGTGCCGTGCCCTGCAAACTTGATGTAAGCGACTGGGGGGTGTCAATGGCAGCAATACGCCCTTCATTGAGGATAATGACCCGGCTACACAGTTCGCTCACTTCTGGCAGAATGTGGGTGCTCAGGATGACAGTACGTTCTTCGCCCAGTGAGCGTATCAGTTCGCGCACTTCGATGATTTGGCGTGGGTCTAGCCCTACCGTTGGCTCATCGAGTATCAACACAGGTGGGTCATGCAGCAGCGCTTGCGCCAGCCCGACACGTTGCCGATAGCCTTTTGAGAGTTTGGCGATACGGTCATTGGCACGGTCTTGAATATGGACCATGTCCATCGCATGCATCACCGCTTGAGACCGCGATGGCACGCGGCGTAGCTCCGCCATATAGTTCAAATAGCCAGCTACGCTCATCTCTGTGTACAGCGGCACATTTTCTGGGAGATACCCTAGGTTGCGTTTGGCTGCAAGGGAATCTTGGAAAAGGTCATGCCCTGCGATGCTGGCGCTCCCTTCGGTCGGCGGCATATAGCCGGTGAGGATGCGCATGGTGGTGGTTTTGCCAGCACCGTTTGGACCAAGAAAACCTAGGATTTCCCCTTTTTCGACATTGAAACTTATATCCTGTATAGCGGTTCGGGTGCCATATCGTTTGGTCAATCCCTTGGCTTCAATCACGATCTCTTTACCTCCTGAATACGTATGTGCTAGAATTAGTATTTGCCAGTCGCGCTAAGGTATGCACGCTGGAATCCGATTGTGTAGTATAGCACTGATCTGTTAGATACGTGTTAGTAGAAAGATAGAGAAGAGTTAGCGTTTCGAGAGGTTGTATGCAACCTCTCTACGCTTTCCTGCTTTCCCGCCTTGCTGCTCTCTCGCTCTACTCCCTCTACCCCACAACCAACGGTAAGTAGACATTGTGCTCAAGGGGTGAGCTCCTACCCGCAACGGTTGTGAGCGAAAACGATCCTTGCTTATCGCTTGTGCTCCCTTCAAGCGATACTGTCACCACAGTCGTATCGCTACTGGAATCTGCTGTACCAGACGGGATAAGCACCTCGATCAGCACCTCGACCTTTTCGCCCGGTGCTACTGCAATCGTTGCCACATCAGGCGTTTGGTTTACCTTCGTTTCCCACACACCGGCTGCACGTATCACAAAAGATGCTGCCGTTTCGCTCGTATTGGTTATTTCTAGTGTATATGTCACCACATGGCCTGCAAGTGCCGACTGCGACATCTCATCAAACCCGATTACTTCCGGGTCTTCTTGCTCTATCTTATCCTCAATCGTCTCATCTGGGGTTTCAACAAGAGCAACGGTTGTCAACGCAAATGTAGCCTGTTTGCCACTGGTGCTGCCATCGAGCGCCACTGTCACCGTTGAAGTATCACTACTGTTGTGTTGGGCATCGGCAGGAACATGTACGTCTACTGTTACCTCGGCCCGCTCGCCGGGAGCTATCTCAGCTGTTGCTACGTCAGGCGTTTGGTCCACCTCTGTTTCCCACACACCTTCTGCACGCACCACAAAAGATGCTGCCGTTTCGCTGGTATTGGTTATGGCCAAGGTATAAGAAGCTACATCGCCCACAGCAACAGATTGCGACACTTCACCAAACCCTACTACTTCTGGGTCGGCTTCGGCTATTTTGTCTTCAATGCTTGGCTGTATTTCTTCAGCTATC
Organism: uncultured Chloroflexaceae bacterium; assembly: GCA_964626155.1. GTDB lineage: Bacteria > Chloroflexota > Chloroflexia > Chloroflexales > Chloroflexaceae > JAAUSY01. The sequence goes on from CAZVEN010000001.1 coordinate 9,721, forward strand.
GTTGTCAAAACTGCCCTATCGTGTGCAATCGCATCCCCTTGCAATGCCACAGTCATATCTACACTATCGCTATCACCATCACTTGCACTGGCAGGAATGGCCATTTCCACAACCACTGTCTCACTCGCACCCGCAGATAGCTCAACACTGGCAGGAAAACTTGTATCATACACGACATAGGGTTGCGATGCGAGCGTAAACGTGACAGGCCAAGACGAATCACCCAAGGTTATATCAAACGTTTCTGTTGCTGCACTCTGGTTCGTCACTTCAAGGGTATACTGTGTACTTTCACCTATTGCACCAGTCATTGTTTCGCTGTAGGGAGTAAGCGTTACCCCATATTGTGTGGTACAACTAGGAATTTTGAATGCGCCAACATACGTCTGCCACCCCTTGCTTGAATCCGTCAAGTATTGGTTGGTATACCAAAAGGTACAATCATCCGCCGGGTCAACATTCATAGAGCTATAATCCCCCCACCGGTTTGCCCGTTCTGTCTCTACCTGCGATGCCGTACCCTCAATCAACGATGTTTCCTCTTGCAACGTATGCTGTGCATCAGTTGCCAACCGCGTTGTATAGCGAATGGAAGGGTACAAATCGCTCCCTGAGACACTATAGCCGAGTGCAATATTGCCGCTCTGGTCCATAGCAATGCTACCCATCCAACGATGCAGGTCATCGGGAGCATAGGTTGCTTGATTGTGCATCTCCCATGTGTCACTCCCTGCTTGCTTCTGCAATTCAAACCAATAAATACCGGCCTGCTCGCCCGTATCATCCACTCGTGCGGTAAAATTGCCCACCAACGTCTCATGGGTGCCAAAGTTGCGATACTGCAACCGCCACATAGGCCATTCGGCTATTGCATCAAGCTTCTGGTCCGTTCCCTTTTGTGGAATACACTCTTGGAGAGGATGACCAGAATCATCAGTACACACGAGGAATAGAAAGTCTGCATCTATGTCTTGTCGCTCAGAGGCAAGGGTTATCTTTTGCTCTACAAAGTCCGCTTCAAATGAGCATACTTTCACAACATCCGGAAGACCGTAAGCACTTCTCTCCAACACAGAGTAAAAATACATGGGAGACCCATCTGGTGGTGCAAGAGGTCCATCAAGATCAGCAGGCAACGTAAAGTTTTGTCGCAATGGTTCACGCACCTTCAGCATCGCCGCTGGTTCACCTTTGAGCATGTTACCCCGTTCAAATGCGTAGACACCAACCCCTGTTTCCTGCTTAGCCGTCATATAATACGCATCTGACCAGACAGCAAACTTGAGATAATCAGCGAATACATCGGTATCGTAAGAATAGATAGAATAGTCCCCGGCCGGGTCGGGGGTTTTGGAAATGGCAATACAAACAGCATATGGTGCAACACGTTGATTGTCACTATCCAATGTAGCAGCAACATACCCCATGAACCAACGGTCTGCCATACGGTCATACAACACGATAACATCGGTATTAAACTCCTCGCGGCACACCTGATGTTCGTCTGTAGTCGTATCGGACCACAAGGTATTAATAGGAGTGGGACCTAGCAGTTTTGTGCCGCTCTTGTCGTAGACGGCATACGATACATTGACCATTTGGACGTAATGATTGGGGCCAACATCGCCAACCGTATCCGGGGGTATTCTGTTGGCTTCCTGCATACTAATACCCTCAAAACCCAAAATCGGCTCAGGAGCCTTCGCAAGCTGTCCATGGACATCCTGTCTATGTGTGTCTTGTGCTGCTGATTGACCAAGTAAAAAAAAGATTGACCATAGACCAAACACCGCTATGAGAACCGTCCTCCAGTACCTCATATATCCTTCCTCCTTCGTTTCGCAAAAACAACCCTGTTTTCAATAAAAAATGGTAGGACAGGCAGGATGCCTGTCAACGTTTCCTATCTGCCGTCCACGAATGCGCCTGTAGCACCGTCTGGTAAGCCAAGTCCGACAGGATGTCGGTGCTACGGAAAGGCTAGAAGCCTATCCTACGCCTTTCACGCTATTTCTTAGTAGCATTGACCTACATCACACCAACCCCATGCATCAGCGCACAATAAGTGGAAGATACACGGCGCGTGTTTGAGCAATCGTTGTCAACTCAAACGTAGCAGGGAGTGTAGGATACGTTTCTAATGCCACCGTCACGGTTGCCGTATCAATATCTCCCGAATCAGCAGGTGCAGGTATGGAAACTGCTACCACACACTCGGCCACATCGCCAGTGTTGAGGTGCATCGCAGCGGCATCACATGTCACCGTTGTAGTCCATATACTATCAACAACATCCACCACAAATGCCTGCATGCTCGCACTCGTATTCGCTATCGTAAGCGTGTAGTCTACCACAGTGCCTGCAAATCCCTCTTTCGACAATGCATCAAAGGTAGCCACATCTGGCGCTGTAATGTCTATATCAGGCGCTTTGATAACCGTCTCAAGCCAAGAATGTGCCCACACTTGCGTATCAGACTGGGCTGTCACCGTAACAACTGTGTTATTCCTCATGCCAACTGCGGCATCTGATGGAACATGCGTCATCACAGAAACTATGTTACGCTCGCCCGCATCGAGTGCAAACGTCGTATCCGCATCAAACACCGTGCTTGGTGCCGAGTGCAACATACACTCGCTTGCCCACCTATCATCCCCCACAGTGATAGCAAATGCTTCTGACACCATGTCCGTATTTGTCACATAGAGCGTAGAGGTAATGGTAGTATTTGGTGTGCTCAACCTTGTTATATGAGCTGGAGTCATAGCTACTGCATAGGTCTCATTGGTACTCCCCACACGTGTTGTTAGCGTTGCGGTATCATAGAAGGTTACATCAGGGTACGGAGTGACTTTGATCGTTACCGTATCGCTCATACCATCTGTTGCATAGGTCGGGATAGTGACATAGACATAGGCTATTGTGTGCATACCGGCTGCAAGCGTAAACATGGCCTTGTCGCTAGGGGCATAGACTACATCGGGGTGGGCATCCACCGACAGTATTGTTGGCCAAGCAGCCCCATCCATAGTCATCGTATAGGTTGCATCCTTATAGCCCGTATTGGTCATAGGCAGCGTGTATGCAAACATACTCCCCGGTGTTCTCTCTATCGTTGTTTTTGCTGGCGTAAGGTTTACATCATACGCAGCTTTGGCAATGGATTCGAGGATGGCCGTATCAAACACCGTGGCATCAAAGGTTGAAGTTACGGTAAATGTAGCGCGGTCGCTCTCCCGTCCTGATGCACTTAAAGGAACATAGACCATTACATCTAGGGTTTCGCTATCGCCTGGTGCTAACGGTCCAACCGTCGTTTCAGAGAGGATAACATTCCAAACAGCATCGGTATGAATGGTAAATGTATCTTCACTATTTCCCTTGTTTGTCACTTGCAATTGGTATATGAGAATATTCCCTGGTGCAATTGACTGAGCAGTGTATGAAGGATTTACCGCAACATCAGCATGGGCAACACATAGAGCATCGTGAAATGCGCCAATGCGTGTTTGCCACCTCACGTCTGAATCGGCAACATACTCATTCGTATACCAAAAGGTACAATCATCGGCTGGGTCAACATTCATAGCGCTATAGTCGCCCCATCGGTTAAAATTTGTCTGTGAAGCCGTACCTTCAACAAGCGTGGTTTCTTCGCGTAGTGTTCCCAACGGGTCACTTGCTTGCCGCGTAGCATAGCGAATAGAAGGGTACATCGTGGGACCAGATACGCTGTAGCCTAATGCAAGTGCGCCCTCGCCATTCATTGCAATGCTGCCAACCCAACGATGGTTTGCATCTGGGGCATGTGTGCCTTCTTGAAAGAGAAACCAGTCATCGTTGCCACTTTTGCGTAGCTCAAACCAGCGAATGCCCGCGTGCTCTGCACTGCCACCATCTACCTCAACCGTAAAATTGCCCACGAGCGTCTCATGGGTGCCAAAGTTGCGATACTGCAACCGCCACATAGGCCACTCAGCTATCACATCGAGCTTCTGGTCTGTGCCCTGTTGTGGTATACAATCCATCACCGGGTCGCCAAATGCATTGGTACACACAAGGTAGTTAAAAGGCGTCGTCTCAATTTCCTGTGCAAGTGCAAATGAGGTATTGGCTGCATTCGTAAAATCCACATCAAAGGTGTATATCTCTAGGCGGTCTTCGCCATCAAACCCATATTTAGGCCAATATACATCATCCATCATCGTATAGAAATAGCCCGGAGTACCCGCTGGTGGAGGTGTTGCCCCATCAGTGTCTGCCGGCAGCATAAAATTGCGGTCCACCGTATACCGATGATACATCGCCTCCGCGCCCACCAACATACTCGTGCGGTCAAATGCATGGATGCCCAGTGGTATCTCATTTGTCACCATAAAATACGCACCTGGCCAGGCAGCAAACTTCGGATAATCGGGGAAACGCTCCATTTCAAATGAGTAGAGATAGTAACTCCCTTCTGGGTCGGGAGAAGTAGAAACAGCGATACATTCATACCAAGGGGGAGTACTTCTGCCTTCAGGTTTGGCAAACTGGCTCACCAACCAACGGTCCGCAAGTTCATCATAGAGCACAATCACATCACCATCGAGGCTACTTTTACACCCAACATGCGCGGCATCATCCACACCATCCCATAACCTATTCACCGCTATCGGACCAGAAAGCAGATTGCCCTCCTTGTCATAGATAGCAAACGCGGTATTCACCATCTGTACATAGTGGTTTGGCCCTACATCACCAACTGGGTCGGCTGGCATACCATTTCCGCCAGTTTGATAGCTTATGCCCTCAAAACTCAAAAAAGGTGCTGGAGATTGCGATAACTGAAGGGGTGGTTTTTGGTTGAGCGTGTCTTGTAAGCGTTCAGCTTGCACGGTGGTTGTGCTAACCTGTAAGGGCAATAACCGTTGCACAGGCGCAGGATACATGCTGCGTGAGGTACGATGCATATGTGATGGGATTGGCGGCAATGTGCGTACTGCTACACTCACTGCTGGTTTTGCTGGTGTCTCAACAAAAGGGCCCTGAACATCTGGGGATTTGGCTAGGGCTTGGGCATACACTAGCGATGGTAGTAGTTTTTTGTGAATAGACGAACTCAGTAACAGGAATAACAGTACTACTGCAACGATGACAGCAGTATCTCGTGTTGCTGGTGTGTTTGGTCTGCTCACACTTTCACTACTACCTTTGTTCCTATTGCAATACCCAATACGTGGCTTGCATGTCCGTTGCACACTGCAATTTCAAGCTGTGGGGTGCTACCAATCAAGGCTAAGGCTTCACCTGGTATACTATCGGCATAGGTATGTTTGATGGCGATTGGTTCTAGCCCCTCAACATACACGCTAGGCGTTGCATGGGTACTAAGCTTGCTTATATGTGTGGCGGTCATGTTTGTGATGCAGTTGCCAAAATGGTCTATGTATATCACTTGACCACATATACGTTGTGCATGTTCCCACTCTGGCTCAGGCGTTAATATGGTGACAATGCTATCAACCTGTGTGCCGAGTGTGGCTGGTTCTGTTCCACGTGCGAGATGCGCGGCAACCGGGGCAAATATGTCTCGCCCATGAAAGGTGGCATTCACCTCAGACCGCCACATCGCCTCATTGTCAAGTACATAGGCATGTACATCGTTCTCAGACCAACGCTCCAACCCATCTCTCCACACCTCAGTAAACACCCCATTGTCTGGCCCAACAAAATAAGCCTCCGGCGTCGTTACCAACAATGGATGACGGCTACTTCCTACACCGGGGTCTACAACGACAAGATGTACTGTCCCTACCGGAAAATACGCCACACATGTTTGGAGTACAAACATGGCTTCAACCACATGTTGTGGTGCTACCTCGTGGGTTATATCAACAAACTGCGCATCTGGGCATAGCCCAAGCATAACCCCTTTCATGACGCCTACGTAACTATCGCGGGTGCCAAAATCGGTTGTCAGGGTGATAATAGGATGCATGGTTTCATTTCCTACAATAGAGTCTACTCTGTGTGTTCTTTTTAAGTAAGACCTCGCGCAAAGACGCAAAGAACGCAAAGCTATTGATAAAAAACTATCTGCCTACTTCTTACTGGCTATTTCCAATCATAGCCTGATTACTCTCACCTTTCTTAAACCAGTGTTGCCATTCGCGGTGTTCCCACACAACTAAAATTTGTGCTGCGTTGAAGATGGAGGAGTAGGTACCGCTGATAAGACCAATGAGCATAATGGCGATGAAATTGCGAATGGAAGATCCTCCAAACAACAACAATGCGGTGAGCGTAAACATGGTTGTCAATTGGGTATTGATAGAACGTGGCAGGGTTTGGACGATGCTATGGTTGACGATGTCATCGAATGTCTCACCGGGGCGTTGGTTTATGAGGTTTTCACGGATGCGGTCAAAGACGACGATGGTGTCGTGGACGGAGAAACTGATCACTGTCAGAATAGCAGTAAGGAAAAGCGCATCAACTTCTACGCCAAAAAAGAAGCCTAAAATGGACGCTACCCCAAGCACCAACAACAAATCGTGCAACATGGCCAGAATGGCACATGTGCCATAGCGTATGGGGTGTGGTGCGTTGCGAAAGGCTATGGTGAGGTAGAGCAAGATGACGAGCGAGGCACTAAAAACGGCAATAATAGCGCTCCGCGTTGATTCTTGGCTCACCGTGGGGCCAACACTTTCAATACGTTCAAGCCGCACCTCAGTTGCAAACGTACTATTTAGTACTTGCAACATCGTATCTTGCTCTGTTTTTGGGTCTGTTGGACTAAGCGAACGGGTGCGTGCAAGAGCTGCCGTTATTTGTTCCCCTTGCACTTCTACTATGCTGATTTGCACCAGCGCACCCTCAAAACCGTTTTCGGCAAACACTGCTGTAATCTCATTAGTACCAAGTTGCTCCTCGGCTAAATTCGGAAAGTGCAACTCCCACAACGCACCCCCGCTAAAATCAATACTTGGGTGTAGCCCCAACTCAAACTTCCCCGTTGCTACCAACGAGTGAAACAGCAAGAAATACAACCCAGGTAAGATGATGATAAATGACAGTGTAAACCACCAGTAACGGTGGCGAACGAGACTATCCATGGTAAATAGAATAACCTTTCAGTTTTTGTTTTTTGCTCATGCTTCTGCTGGAGCTATTGTTGGCGTTTCGACATCATAAAACCACGTGTTTTGTGCAAAACCAAGTGGTACAATCACGTGTAAAAATGTGCGTGTTACTACAATGGCGGTGAAGAGACTCAACAGAATCCCTAGACCTAGTGTCATGGCAAACCCTTTGATAATGCTTACGCCGAAGCTGTTGCCAAACATATACAATACGGTACTGGTGATAAGAGTTGAGACGCTAGAATCGCGGATGGCGGGCCAAGCTTCTTTGAAAGCGGCATCTACGGCTTCGCGCAACATTTTTCTGCTACGTAGTTCTTCTTTTAGGCGAGCAAAAATAAGTACGTTTGCATCTACGGCTAGACCTATCGAAAGCACGAAGCCGGCAATACCTGCCAAAGTCAACGTCACCGGTATGAGGCGGTAGATGGCAAAACTCAACACGGTGTAGATGAACAGAGCTACCACAGCAAGAAAGCCCGGCAAGCGATAGTAGAGTACCATAAAGAGAGCAACAACGGTTAAGCCCACAACACCAGCAACTTTGCTTGCTTCCACCGAATCCTCCCCTAGGGTTGCTGAAACAGTACGCTTAGTTTCGACTTGGAGGGCAACGGGCAGTGCTCCAAACTTGAGTTGGTTGTAGATACGGTCGCGGTCGTCGGTGCTACGTGTTGTGATAATACCACTTCCATCAGTCAGAGCTGCTTGAATGACTGGGCAACTAACAACGACACTATCTAACACAATACACATTTGGTTCCCAATATTCTGCCCAGTAAACTGTGCTAACTGCCGTGCTGAATCACCTTTAAACGAAAACGACACCGCTGGCTCGTTGCCCAGTGTCCCTTGCGAATAGGTTGGCGCAACAGCATTGGTATCTAGGTTTTTCCCATCGGTAATGCTACGATACACCGTGTTATCTGGCGGCGTCATCTGTACTGTGCCAGTTATTTGTGCTTGGTTTTGCAATGCGATGGGGTTGGGGTTGCCAGTTGTACGCACGACTTGCCCTTCACTGAGCATTTGCCCTTGTGGGTCTATAAACTCAAGTTTGCCGGTACCCCGCAATGTTTCAACTGCTTCATCGGGGTTTTCGACGCCGGGTAGCTCGACAATAATGCGGTCATTTCCAGAAAGTTGCACCACTGTCTCACCCACACCAAGTGCATTCACGCGCCGTTCAATCACTCCTGCTGCCGTCTGCATTTCATCACGTGTCACTTCACCTTGCTGCCCAGAACGCAGCAACACTTGCACACCGCCTTGCAAATCGAGCCCAAGCCGCGTATGCACATCGCGCCCAAGAAACATATTGTTGGGCGCAAACACAACCCACACGGCAATGCCTGTGAGCAGGATAATGAATAATAACGAATATATTTGCTTGCTTTGCACGCTATCACATGCTCCTTTTACTATTTTTTGCTTAACTTGCCTATTGTAGTTGTCGTATAGGTGTGTGTCAAGTTTGTAGGAACTGGTTTTGCACCCAAGCTTTCTCATCTTCGTAGGTTGGGAGTAACCCGTTGAGTTTCGCTGCACGGAGCTCTTGCAGGATGTGCCCAAGTTGTGGGCCGGCTGCTATTCCCAGGCGTTGCAGATCATTCCCATTGAGCAAGGGGGTTATTGTACGAATGGTTTTGTAGTGGGCTATGTGTTGTGGGATTGGGGGTGGTTCTGCACAGGCGACAATGTCGAGGGTACGTTGGCTGTATTTGCTGAGGAGATGGTCTAGCTGACTGTTGCTTAGTTCTGGAGCAGATAGTTCTGCTACTATGGACCGTATGGTGGCTATTTCGCGCAATAGTTGTGCGGTGTCTGCTGGTAGGTGATAGCGTGCTATGAGTGCTTTACGCTCTGCTTGGGTGAGTTCATAGGTGAGCAAGCCGATGAGGAGGTCGGGCTGTGTTGTTTGTATTACACGTTGGTTTATAAGGTGGGCTGCACGCGCACAACGTTCGGCTATGGTGTTACTCCAGTGCAATGCTGGGAAGATGTGCGGTGTTATTCCCAACGTGTCTGCTAGGTGCAGAACTTCGTCGGGGCGTGGTTCTTTAAGAGCTAGGCATAATTCTGTGCGTATGCGGTCGGGGCTTGTTTGTTCAAGCCGCTTTTGCTCTAATGCTACACGCAGCAATGCAGCAGTGTGTGGCTCTATACGTAACCCTAGGCGTGACATTAACCGTACACTGCGCAGGATGCGGGTGGGGTCGTCGGTAAAACTGTTGTTGTGCAGTACTCGCAAGAGGCGGTTTTTTAGGTCTTGCTTGCCGTTGAAGGGGTCAAGGAGGCTTGTGGGGGCGAACCAGTGTTCTTTGTTGTGAATGATGGGTTGAACATCTAACGCCATGGCGTTGATGCTGAAGTCGCGCCGTGCTAGGTCTTCGGCTATTGTGGCTGGTTGTACAACTGGCAGAGCTGCGGGGTGTGGGTAGTGTTCGGTACGTGCTGTGGCTAGGTCGAGGTGCAGGGAGCTATTCTTTTCTTGCCTATGGTTGGTGGTGTGTGGTATGGCGATAGTGGCGGTGCCAAAAGGTTGGTGCGATTTGATAAGATTGCCGTTGAGTATGGGTGCTAGGCTATGAGCTAGTGCTATGGCGTCTCCTTCGACGACGAGGTCAATGTCGTGCTCTATCGGTAGAAGCAACAACATGTCGCGCACGACCCCCCCAACGAGCCATAGGCGGGTGTGGTGTGCTTGGGCGAGGGTTGCGGCTTGTTTTAGGATGCTATGTAGTTGTGTGGTGGGTGGTATGAAGGGGTGCATGGGTGCTTCCTCCATGCTGTGTTTTCTCCTTTGGTTCGAGAATCTCTCTCATTTAGTATGGATGAGATTCTCTACCAAATATGGATACGGGTATTCATTGGTTACTACAAATTGGAGCTATCGGTCTGAATTATACTACTACCCATGTGTTGTCATCTCATCGGCAACCATACCAACGATAGTAGCGATAGGAATACACAACCCACAGCAGTCGCACTAACAGCATACACCTGCTCATCGCGTTGGAATATGCTTCGGGTACAAATAGTGCGGCTCGTGGATACTTGAATAGACTCCTGTTCGAAATAGGGCGTGAGCACAGCCACATAGTGTAGATCCAAGCTAGGTTGTATCTTATCACAAATGGCAAACGATAGCCGATTATGAACATACGGCCAAAGGTTGGGTGCTTCTAAATATTTGTCGTAGAGACGTTGCATGTTGCATGCAACGTCTCTACCCAACGTAACGCCCATCTCAATGCCCATTGGCAGCATGCTGCACAAGCTCTATCAGCACACCTTGGTTGCCGTTTTTGGGGTGAACAAAAGCCACCTTGGTATTGTGCATCCCGGGGCGAGCAGCCTCATCTATCAAGCGCACCCCGCGCTCCTTGAGTTCCTCAAGCGATGCATTGATGTCTTCGACCCCATAGGCAATATGATGTATGCCGGGGCCCTTTTCGCTGAGGTACTTCGCAAAACTCGCATCTTCAGATGTGGGCATAATCAGTTCTATCAAGACATTCCCAATGCGCGTCACAGCCATAGCCATATGGCGCTCTGGCATTTCTATGCGTTCCCACTCGGTTACACCAAACGCATTGGTATAATATTCTACTGCCTTATCCAAATCTTCAACAGCAAGACCAAGATGATCTACATGCGTCAACATATGTGTAAGCTCCTTTCTTACCTAATTGAGCCGTCCCCTGAGCGTGTCAAAGGGAACAGGTAGCCGTTTTTGTATCCAGTGGTACAGGGTTCTCGCCTGCCACTAGCCACTCATTATACTATGAAAGAGAGATTTGTTACATCTTGATTCAATAGGTACCGGTGTATTGTGCAGGTGCAAAATTGTAAGACAGGCATCTTATCTGTCCCTCAATTGGCTTGCCATTGAATTGGCTTTGCAGTATAGTATCATACGGTTTTTGTATTTCTATCAACCATACTAGGAAATATGTTAACTGTTCTTCAACCTTGCTTCTATTGCAATATGATATAAAGTATATCACGATATAATACCCATTCTATGGTATCATACATACCACTAGCAACCGTATGGAGTTGAGCGCATACACATACAGATTGGAATGGCAATTATGGCAATACAAGAAGGGCTATGGGATTGTGAATACTGCGGCACAACTGGTATCAAAGGACGGCACAAGATATGTCCTACATGCCAGCAGCGACGGCAAGAAGGCGTTACGTTCTATTTGCCTGAGGATGCAGAAGATGTAACCGAAGATGAAGAACATCTGCAAAGAGCCAAAGCTGGAGCCGATTGGATATGTGAATATTGTAGCGCCAGCAATAGCAACCTTGATACTGTGTGCCATCACTGCGGTCAGGAACGTGAAGATACATCTGTGCAGCAAGAAGTTAAAGAATATGGTACAGACGACATACCAAACGAAGGCGATGAGGCTCCCCGTCGTCCGCCACCTCCGCCAGAGCCAGAGTCAGAACCATCAAAAGGATTCAAACGCTTCATCCCATTTGTTGCAGCCGGCATTGGTGTCTTGCTGCTCTTCTGTGTCGTGTTCTACTTTCTTGTTATCCGCACTACTGAGACAACAGCAACTATTAACAACGTATCTTGGGAGCGCACAATAGATGTCGAAGAACTACGCACGGTGACAGAGGAAGGCAAATCTATTCCTCCCGGCGGTCGCAAAATTCGAGAATATCAAGAACAAGAAGAAGAAGAAGTTAAAGTTGGCACCGAAGAATACGTCTGCGGCAAACGTGATTTGGGCAATGGCTACTTTGAAGACAAAATATGTACCAGAGATGTCTACGAAACCCAATATCGCAATGTTACCATCTACGAGTATGAAATTGATAAGTGGGTCAAAGACCGTACCGAACGCAAATCAGGCACAGATTTCGACCCCGCTTGGCCTAAAGTGAGCTACTCATCCAAAGAACGTGAGCGTGGCCGACACGAAACGTATACCCTGCACTGCAAGGATACGACAGAATCCAAGACATACGACATTAATATACCCAACGAAAATGAATGGAAACAGTACGAAATTGGACAGAAACTAGATTTGAAAGTAAATGCACTAGGTAACGCTACCATTGTGAAGTAAGGAAAATACCTCATGGCAAAACCAACATACCGACATACCCTGCTCTCTATCATACTGATTTTTGTATTGTCACTGGCAGGCTGTTCTATTCCATCACTGCCCCCATTGCCGGCCGAATCAGAACAACCAACCAATGCTCCCACACCCGATGATGCTGCATCTGAACCAACACCTGAAGAAGCAGTATCGCCTACACCCATCACACTAGATGGCACATTGGAATTGAAAGAAGCCGGTTTTAGCATCCAATACCCACAAAATTGGGCAACACAGCATACATCTACTACCCTGGCCCTTGCATCAAGCGAACATGCTCTCACTTCCCCATCTCTAGGGACCGACTTAGTCATTCAAGTTGACTCTACCCCACTTGTGCAAGTCACTGGCCGATATACCTATGAACTAGAGTCCGACATTCAGGCTATTTTCGACATCAGTAGTGAAGTGCCGCAAGAAGCTGGCTATGCCCTGAGTGCCACCGAACCTATTACCGTGGATGGCAAACACGGGTTACAGGCAGACTTGACATCCGATGGCGGCGCAGGGCGGCTCATAGTAATGATAGCCCCCCCAAACGTCATACGCCTATTGGGGCAATCTGAAGCTTCTCCATGGAAAACGTACGAAACAGCATTTGAGTCCATTGTGGCGAGTATGCACTTTGTAGAGCCACCAGAGCCGATGCCTACGTCCACACCCACACCTTCAACAGGCAGTGCAACCCAACCGCTCATCATCAACACAGGACCACCCGGATTTCTCCTGCGCTTGGGCGGGACAGAAGGCCCACCGGATGGGCGATTTGTCTCAACCCGTGGGCTTGAAGCTGGTCCTGATGGCACCGTATACGTAGCCGAAAACGCCCACGGCATATGGAAATTTCAACCCGATGGCACCCTACTAGCCACCTTTGGTAAGCAAAATGATGTGTTGCTCGATGCCTACGACGTAGACCTCGGCCCCCAAGGTGATGTGTTTGTAGCCGATTATGGCAGTAACACCATTGCCCATTTCAAACCCGATGGCACCATCATCAAACAATGGGGCGAAGTGGGCACAGCCGAAGACCAGTTTGGGTTGCAATCGCCTCAACGCATCGCCGTTGGTGCCGATAGAAGCGTCTATGCACTCGATAGCCAAGTAGACCCCAATACCCAAAACACTAACAGCAGCATTCTGCGCTTCAATGGCAACGATGGCAGTTTCATACAACGCATCAGCCTACCTTCTGGATCTGCACCCAACGACCTAGCCGTAGACCCAGCAGGTAATATCTACCTTGCCGAGCCCACCAACCGTTCAATACTCAAAATTGATAGTGCCGGAACCATCCTCGGCACGTTTGGGCAAAATATCAACCCTGAAGGCTTCACCGCCGGTGCCATAGATGTAGATAGCCAAGGCAACATCTACGTTGCGACGTGGAGCGAGGGTATTCTCAAACTGTCGCCTACTGGCGAGTTGCTTGAACGTGGCGGCATAGCAGCGACCGAGGGCATAATACCCACGCCCGGCCAGTTTCGTCTGCCCAATGGCATAGCAGCAGCCCCCGGCAACGTCGTATGGGTCAGCGACAACGACGGTGAATACAGTGCCATCACCGCATTACGCATAGGTGCGCATGCCGAAACCTCAGTGAGTACAACAAGCTACGAAACAAGGCCCACCATGCCCCTCACCGATACCGGCATGTTGAGCCAATGGGCTACCAGCGCCACCGCCAGTAGCAGTTATGGTGATGATTATGCGCCCGATGGGGCAACAGGCCCCCCCGATGTCAACGGTTGTGAGGATAGCCCCAATGCATGGGCACCAGCCACACCCGATACGCTTGAAACGCTTGAACTTACCTATGATACCCCCGTTTTTGCCAAGCAAGTGAATATCTACCAGAATCACCAACCCGGCTTCGTCACCCAAATAGCATTGCTCGGTGAAAATGACAGTGCCATCACCGTCTACACCGGCACAGCACGCTTAGAAAGCACATGCCCACACGTCACCCAAGTAACGTTTGAAGCCCCCGTGTTCAGGGTTGTTGGGGTGAAACTTACCATTGACCAGCGCCGTGATGCTAACTGGAGTGAAATTGACGCCGTGGAGTTGATAGGTATGCCGTAAGAAGGTGCTAGGTGCTAGGTACCTAATTTGAGTATATTACTAGAGGACAGGCTTTTTGTTTGTCTTATGTTGTGTATGATTTCGTATTTCGTATAGTACAGGAGAAAAGCATACAGTATGATGTCATCGCTCAGAAAGAAACGATCACTCCGTTTTATAGCACTCAATAGTGTGCTACTTGTAGCACTCTTGCTTATTGTGCCAATAGCCTTCCCTTCAGCCCTTGCTGAAGACCCAGGGGACCCACCAACCATTTTCTTTGGTGAAGGCGAAGCATGGCAAGATGTCCCATTGCTAGACCCGCAACCACTCCCAACACAGGTACAGGGCGAAGCAGAACCAGCATCGCAACCCGTTGAGCCACAGCAACCCGTTGAGCCACAGCAACCCGTTGAGCCACAGCAACCCCAACAACCTGCTTGGGAACCAGAGACACAGCCAGAGCAACCGCTTCTACCTACTCCCGCGCAACCCCAACAACCTCAACCATCGTTTATGGATGTGCGTGTTGTGCCACAGCCTGACCAAGCCCCTGCCACGCCAGCAACACCTCAAGATACCGCAGCAGAAGAATCTGCCGCCCCACCGGCTGTCATGCCTCCAGAACAACCCGCTGAAGAGCCACCACCCACAACAATACTTCCCGCAGGCAGCAATGAACAAATGCGTGCTGTGTGGGCTACAGCTATGGTAGAAGGCTTTCGCAACAAAGCCGAGGTAGATGAGCTTATCGCCAACGTCGTCCGTGCCAATGCTAACACTATCTTCGTGCAAATGCGACGCCACGGCGACGCATGGTATAACAAAGGCATAGAGCCACGCGCCGCAGACGATTGGCTTGCTCCCGCTGCTGAGTTTGATCCACTTGAGTATATGATAACCCAAGCCAAGCCGCATGGCATTAACGTCCATGCGTGGCTCGTCGCCACCGTCACATGCCGCTCGCAAGACGCACTACGTGGACATCCACAGCATATCTGCACCCGCCATGGACCCTACGTCGAAGGCATTCCCGAAGACCAACTCTGGACTACCACAACCTACGATGGCACCCACATTGGCGACCTCGACTTTGGACATCCAGAAGCGCTCAACTACATGGTTTGGGTTGTTCACAACCTCATGGTCAACTACCCAGATATAGATGGGCTTCACTTTGACTTCATCCGCTACAGTGGCAAAGAATATGGGTACAACCAAGTAAGCGTAGACCGTTTTAATCGTGCCCACGGGTTGCCTGCCGATAACTGGCCAGAGCCAGATGAACCAGCATGGAGCCAGTGGCGACGTGACCGCATGACAGAACTTGTGCGACGGCTTTATGTCTACACCAAATCTATGGACCCGCACATCCAAATGAGTGTTGCCGCAATTACCTGGGGTGGTATAGGCTCATATACACCCCAAGATTGGCCCAACTCTGCCGCCTATAATACAGTATTTCAAGATTGGAAGGCATGGCTTGAAGAAGGAATTGTAGACTTTGCCTTGCCCATGCACTACTTTGATGAAGGAAACCAACGCCAACGTGATTGGTATGACGGTTGGATAGCATGGGACCGTGAACACCTAGGACGCCGTGCCATTGTAGCCGGTCTAGGTTCATGGCTCAATACCCGTGAGCAAAACATAGCCCAAATACAGCGAGCACTACAACCCGATAGCGTAGGGCGCACACTTTCGGGTGTATCGCTCTATGCCTATCATGAACTTTTCGTTGGGTGTACCCCTGAAAGCCGCCGAGAGTTTATGCAGCATATGGGTGAGACACTCTTTCAAGAACCAGCCCGTGCCCCGCAATGGTCATGGATAGTCAACCCAACGCGAGGGTTTATCATGGGTACAGCGCATATTGATGGGCAGACGATACCCGATGCAAAGGTATCACTCATCAAAGATGGCGTATGGGTGCGCGACATCACCGCATCGGGCGATGGGTGGTATGGAGCAGTTGAGCTTGAGCCGGGGAACTATTCCATTTTGGTAGAACATCCTGCCGATGGTCGAAAGGCTCAGTTTGATTCTGTCGTTGTTGTACCCGGACGTGTCGCAGTAGGGTCGTAAAGGATTAAGACGATGCGTGCAACGTCTCTGCAGGGGGGAAACGATGCGTGTTTTTATCACGGGCATAACCGGCCCTGTTGGCTGTGTACTTGCAGACTATCTTTTGACACAACCACGTGTTGAGGTGCATGCCTTCAAGCGCTGGCGGAGTGACACCCGCCCTATTGTACATTTACATGGGCGTATCACCATCCACGAAGGCGATATTGAAGACCCATTTTCACTTCAGCATGCCATCAACCATGCTGCTCCCGACCGCATCTATCACCTAGCGGCCCAAAGCTACCCTAGCGCATCGTGGGATGCTCCCATTACCACGATGCGCACCAATGTAGAAGGAACAATAAACCTATTAGAAGCGGTACGCCAACATTGCCCCACTGCACGGGTACATATTGCTGGCACCAGTGCCCAATATGGCTATGTTCATCCTGATGATACGCCTATTGTTGAAACACACCCGATGCGCCCACTCAGCCCTTATGGAGTGAGCAAAGTAGCCGCCGAACTCACAGGATTGCAATATCATCATACCTATGGACTGCACGTTGTCGTCACACGCTCATTCAACCATGTTGGGCCACATCAGGGAGACCGTTGTGCTATACAAACGTTCTGCCAACAAATGGCTACCATTGAAGAAGGTCTCGTAGAGCCTGTGTTATTGGTTGGCAACCTAGAGCCACGGCGCGATTTTTCCCATACCAAAGATGTTGCCAAAGCTCTCTGGCTATTGCTTGAGCATGCCCCACCCGGCGAAGTCTACAACCTTTGCTCAGGCATAGCCACACGCATTGGCGATATTGTAGAGATAGTGCGGCAGAAAGGAATGCAACCGGTTGAAGTGCGTGTAGACTCGGCTCGCTTGCGCCCGGCCGATGAGCCGGTGCTTGTGGGCGACAATACGAAATTGTGCAATGCCACAGGGTGGCAGCCCACTATTGGCATGGAGCACATAGTAGAGGAAATACTAGCCTACTGGCGCAGAAAGTTTCGTGCGTGATACTATACAACTGTGAGCAGATGACGGGGCTATTGGATGTACCTACGCTCTACTATCGTGTTGAAATCTTGACGACTGGCACGGAAGAGTTGGTGACGGTGATAGAGATTTTATTGCCTGCGAATAAGCGGGCAGGTGCGGATGGGGCCAATGACTACGAACACAAGCTCCGCGATTTGGTGCGGATAGCGTCCACCTACTCGAACTGGATTTGCTGCGCGGCGGACGCCGACCACGGTTGGCAACACCATTGCCCGATACATCATACTTCATCATTCTCAGCCGGGTGGAGCAGCGCCCGCACGTTGACATTTGGCCGCTGTCGTTGCAGCAGCCTATTCTGATTGTGCCTGTTCCGTTGCAAGCAGGAGATGCCGATGTACCTCTCGACTTGGGGCAAGCATTGCAACGCATCTATGCTAGTGCTCGCTACGACATGCGCATTGATTATCGGGCAGCATCCACCACCGACGCTATCGTCTGCCGATGCGCTCTGGCTTGAGCAACACGTAGCTAAAGGAGCAAGACAATGATTTCTGCGTTAAGGTCTTTCGACGTCATGTAGGGTTGCTATAGTATTCTGGTTCTATGGGTGCCACGCACCTCACACCTCCTAGGATTGCGACTCCCAGCCATATTCCTCGACAAACTGAAAAATATCGGTATCGCTGATAATACCTATATGATGGTCATTTTGCACTACCACAACACGGCGAATGTTCGACTCTATCATCAGCTTGCCACACTCGCTCAAGCTTGTGTCGGGTGAAACAGTAATAAGCGGCTTGGTAGCAATATCACCAACTTTCACCTCGTCTGGGGATGTATGAGGAGTGACCATTTGCTTGAGTAAATCACGCATTGTCATAATGCCCCATTCGCTCGCACCATTGTTTCCTAGCTCAACCAAAACACTGGTAATGCCCTGCTCACGCATAATATGCAGCGCATCGTTCAACGTTGCTGATGATAGCACCGATATTAACCTGCGGGTCATAATTGCCCCAACGGTGAATGTGCGATACTGTGAATCCATTTGTTTGCGTAATTGTTCGTTGTATACTTGGGGCGGTTGTTGTGCTTCTTGAGCTACACGTAGACGTTGACCACGCGCTGAAGCTGTTGCCAGACTGCCTTCGAGAAAAGTGATCAGTACATAGGCCGTACTCTCTGTTGGGGCATCCTCCAACAATTCAATTGACGTTCCATTGAAATATCCGCGAACTGTCTGCATTCCTTTTTCACAACCTTTCTATCATTCAAAATAGGTAAAATAGATACTTACCTGTCTACCACTGGACTTCCCACGAAAATGAAACCCATAGACACCTAGCACAAGCTCATGATTGGCTACAATGTTGAGCACAGGTTGATATCCAACACGCCCTTGCGCATCTGCATATACTGCTTCGGGCAAAAATGTATATGCCCCTGTAGGGTCCGTAATCCATGACTCAAGCGCCTCGTCGGGCTGAAGCCCATAGCCACGTAGCTCAAAAACTGTTCCCATACCCCCCTGCGACGGTGTGGCGCTGCCATGGATATTCACCGGGCGAGGTGTGGTTGGGTCTGTCATATAGGCACTGGTTATCATAAACGACGCCGAATTGACTGTGCCACTTTTAGCACCCTTGGCAACACCAACATAGATGCCATCTTGAAACCCATCACTTGCAATATGCACCTGTGCAGAACCATTGCTATCTACCTGCACCTGAGCCGCATCAATGGGGATACGCTTCTTATCTGGCGTTGTCACCCAAGCTTCCACTTTCTCATCCTGCATATACCCTTGCGCTAGGAGCACAAACTTCGTCCCTGATGGACCGGCCAGCGGCATAACGAGTGAGGTACCTGTTGCTGGTAGAGCGTCTTGCAACAGTTTACCAGATGTGGCAAGGTCTTCAGGTGTGGTATATGATGGGCCCGTCGAAGCACCGTTCGTATCGGGTTGCACAGGTTGGCTCGGTTGTGCGGGTTGGCTCGGTTGTGTTACCTGTGCCGGTTGCGGGGCAGGCTCAGGTAAAAAAACAGGGAATGGTATGTAAGCCGGCGCAGGCAGCACTGAAGGGTCTACACTGCGGCTAAGGCGAAAATAGCCTACGGCATGGCGTCCACTATCCACACCTTGCGCATTGATGGCCCAAACGCCTTCAAAAAAATCACGCTTTGTGCCTACATTGAGAAGTCCATGTCTCCCTATGACACCATCCTTGTCTGCTTTGACATTCATTTGCACATCAAAGTTTTCTTCGTTTGGTCCCGAGAGCCAGATGCCAACAATTTCCCCCCCTTCAAATCCATGTGCTTCTAGTGCAAAACTAGACCCTGGTATGCCAATTTTTGGTTTGACAAAGGCATGAAAGCTCTGGGGTAAGGCGCTGTTGTCTGTATGCATTGGCTTGATAGTGGTGCTATCCTCTGGTCCAAGGAGCACAAGTGGAGGTGATGGGCGGAAAACCTCATTACTTGAGTTGGTAAACGCATCGGGCAATAGGAACATAGAGCTTGCTCTGGGGGCATCAGTATGGTACACATAGTCGGCAGGAGCAGGTTGTACATAGGGAGCTTGATTATATGAAGGTTGTTGGGTGCCGGTATCTGCTGGGGCTTGCATCGCAGGTGGGCTGCTTTGGGTGTGGGTATCTGGGGCTTGCATCGCAGGTGGGTTGCTTTGGGTATTGGTATCTGGCGCTTTTGCACCCGTCGGGTTGCCCACTTTAGTGCCAGATGATACGGCGCTCTCTGGGTAGGTGTGAGACGATTGGGCAGCGGATGATGTACTGCCGGGTGGTGGTATTTGTTCTAGGTAGGTGCGTGGAGCAAGGCGACGCCCTAGGTGTGTCAATAATACACGACGGCCGGGGGCAAACTCGGGCCAGTATTCAAAGCGGGCTTGCTCAAAGTATTGCACTGTACGCAAACTCCCATCTGGGACCCACTCTTCAACCTCATTACTCACAGGTAAACCAAAAATGCGTTCCCCTCCGCGTTTCTCCCATATCTCTTTAAACCCATATTGAATGATATACCCCGCCTCATCAATGTAGCGCCTTTGGGCAGTATCAAAGATTGGCTGCGCCTGTGGAAATGTGCGCCCTTCGAGTATTTCTAACCCTAGCTTGCCAAGATCAACATATGGTTCACCGTTGCGGTCTTTCAGTTCAAAGCGGGCCCGCTCGAAATATTGCACTGTATGACCAGTCGTGGGGTCTGCATATTCTTCGGTGATGGGGTAGCCAAAGGTTTCAACTCCTCCATTGGCTTCCCAAAATACACGGAACATGCCTTTCATTGAGTGTCCAGTTTCATGAAAATAGCGTACATCGTTGCTTGTTGTATTATTTTGTGCCTGCGATACTGTTGCAGGAAGCGTTACAAGGGACAAAACCAAGAAAAACACTACCAACCGTGTGAGGGTAAGACGAACCATATATCTACCTCTCTTTCCGAATACCTGAAAGCCTGTTTTAAAAGGAACCACAGATGTACACAGTGTACACAGATTGTTGATTTTATCTCGCTTGACTACTACAAACTTCATTTGTGTGCTTGTAAGGGCGAGTGGCCCACTTGCCCCTACGTTTTCAAACAAGCTCTGACGCTATCAATCATCTGTGATGCGAAAATAGGCATATGCCTCACGTTCGCTTTCTTCGCCGCGTGCTGTGATAGTCCACACGCCTGCAAGAGTATCATCATCCGTATCAATCTTGACACGCTCATGGGCTATAGATCCTTCATCGTCTGTGCTGACTTCATCATACTTTTCAACCTGCCAATCGGGTGAGGTAAGCCATAGTGTCACTGTTTCATTGTCTTTGAACTTGTAGGCTACAAACTGAAAATCAGTCCCCGCTGGGCCGGATTTGGGCATGATACTGGCGTTGAAATCGTGTGCCAAGGGTGGAGTTGTTGGGCGAATGTATGGTGTGGGAGTGGGATGTACGGTTTCGGTATAGGTTGGCCACCCATAGACTTGTTCGAGTGGCACACGAGCAGTGCGCGAGGATGGAGCGAGCAGACGCCCCAAATGACTATACTGTATTTGGCTACCCGGTGGCATTTCTGGCCAATATTCAAACCGCATACGCTCGAAATATTGCACTGTGCGTATTGAGCCATCCATCACTGGCTCTTGTATTTCGTTGCTGATGGGCAAACCAAAAAGAGCTTCACCACCGCATGTTTCCCATACGTCCTTAAAGCCGCCTTGAAGGACATATGGATACCGCGCATAGTGCGCAAACCGCATATTATACGCGGAAGTATTGGGCATATAGCGCTGGTAGAGTGTATCATAGGTTGGGGCGGCTGGTGGAAATGTGCGCCCACCAACTATTTCAACGCCTAGATTGCCAAGCCGCACACCCATATGCCCTTGCTCTTCGACAAGCTCGAAACGGGCTCGCTCAAAATACTGCGTTAGCAACCCGGTATCTTCAGCCCAATATTCTTCAGTAATGGGATACCCAAAGAGCGACTCACCACCATGCAATTGCCAAAAATAATGAAATGCGCCACGAAGGGTGTGCCCTGTTTCAGGAAAGTAGCACATGTCGTTTTGTGCCTGTACTCTAGGCTGAACATGAGCATGCAAGCCCCCTATGCATAGGACTATTCCTACGCATAGGGAGAAGACATAGGGTACACGTTTGCCTATCATATATTCCCCCTAGTCTCTGGGAATGAAGCTGATACGTTCATCTTCTTTTTCATCGGCATATTCTATATCTACATCTATCCATACTCTGTCGTCTTCATCTGTGTCATCGGCATCCACGAGAAAGCGCAGTTCAGCTACCCCATCATCACCCTCGGTTTCTTCTGGCCCAATGTCCTTGTCGCGCTCGGTGAAGCGTACTGTGGCTTCTACTTTGACACCCCGGATAAGGTAGCCGTCTTTAATATACCGCACACACAGGCTTGTCTTATCGTTTAGTTCTGGTTCTTCTTCCGACATCCATACCTGTAGACCTTCTTCTGGGTCTGGGTCATTGTGTCGGCATTCGCCATCTGGCTCTGGAATGGGCGGAGGTGGTGGTTTGGGATGTTCGGGTGCATTGTTGTCTATTGTGAAATAGGCAATAGACTGATGTTCACTACTCAACCCTTGGGCTACAATGGACCACATACCTTCTTGGAAATTATCCGAAAGAATGCGAATATGTTGGTCTTCAAGATTACCGTCGTCGGCGCGGTAGCCTGAGCCATAGCTTATGGTAGCATAATCAGGTGCATTTAACCATACGCTCACCTGTTCACCATCCTCAAAGCCGGTGCCATTGAACATAAAAACAGTACCGGG
Source organism: uncultured Chloroflexaceae bacterium (assembly GCA_964626155.1). Lineage (GTDB taxonomy): Bacteria > Chloroflexota > Chloroflexia > Chloroflexales > Chloroflexaceae > JAAUSY01. The sequence goes on from CAZVEN010000001.1 coordinate 32,440, forward strand.
GGGGCCAATATCAGGGGATATGGTTGCATCTTTATTGGGCAGGTTATTGGCTTGTGTGCTCTGTTGCGCACTTTGGGCCGGCGATTGTGCTTGTTGTGGCATGGGGGCTTGCCCATAGACTTGATCAGGCGATAGCCACACTTGCAACTCTGAGGGGGCGAAGTGACGCCCAAGTGAGCTAATGACGACCCGTTGGCCGGGGGCATATTCGGGCCAATATTCAAACCGTACTTTCTCGAAATATTGTACTGTGCGCAATGAGCCATCCATGATGGGTTCTTCGACTTCGTTGCTGAGTGGCCACCCAAAGACACGTTCGGCTCCGCGTGTTTCCCAAATTTCTTTAAACCCATATTGAATGATGTAGCTAGTTTGGGGAATAAAGCGCCGTTGAGCGGTATTCATAATAGGTATTGCTTGTGGATAGGTACGCCCTGCCAATAATTCACGCCCTAGGTTGCCAAGCTCAACGAAATATTGCCCGTTTTGTTCGACAAGCTCAAAACGTGCTCGCTCGAAATATTGCACGAGGCGGCCATTCTCGGCGTGATATTCTTCGGTTATGGGGAAGCCAAAGTTGGCTAAGCCACCATTGGTTTCCCAGAAATACCGAAATGCACCACGCACGGAATGCCCAGACTGCGAGAAGTAATGCACATCGCTTTGGGCGCTCAGATTGGGAACGAGACCCAAGAGCAATGTGAGCATAAGAAACAACACTCCTCCGCGCAGACAGGTGCGTACTTGTTTTTTTGTTTTCATTATCAATCCTTTCAATTTTTCATGTGTCACTATACCTTTGCGAACACGCACTAATTATCTTCACAACCGATATGGTCGCCATCGCCATCAAACTTATGTGGGTCTGGGTCTAGGACTAAAAATCTTCTGTAGGGTATATCGCTACAATCCAAATCTGGTGGTGGCGAGGGGATGCATACCTCTGGGTAGAACGGGGAACAATCAGCAGTTGTTCCGGACGTGGTAGCGGTTTCGGAAGGTGTAAAGCGTGTTTCTGCAAAGTAGGATTTATCATTGTAGATGACTTCGGTGTTGACACGTATGGTGTAATCTGGGTCTACATTATCATCAACATCAAACTGGATGGATGCAATCCCGTCTTCATGTGAAGTGTTTTCAGGTCCTATCCACTCATCATGTGCTTCAAAGTGTACAACACCACGTGCTTCTGCGCCACGTATCACTTCGCCGCCAATGATAAGCCGTGTGCATACTCGCACTTTTGAACCGGGGGCTGTATTGGTATCGGGTATCCATGCTTGCACACCTTCAGCCGGTGTAGGTGCATTGTTTGCACAATTGCCTGTTGGTTGGGGGATGTTGGAAACTGTACTCATTTGTGTTTGGCTTTGTGTTGGCGCTTCTGCCCCTCCAGTAACGTAGAAGTAGGCAACCGCTTGCTTGCCACTACGCAACCCTTGCGCGGTGACAGCCCAAATGCCTTCGGCAAAGTTATCAGACGAAATATCTATATCTGCATAGGCAATGGAGCCATCTCCATCGGCACGTGGTTGTGCATCATTGGCAAGAACGGTTTTATCTGGTGCTGTAAGCCATAGGCTCACCTTTTCGCTCTCTTTGAACCCATCGGCATAGAAGGTAAACACTGTACCGGGGGGGCCACTCACTGGTATGACATTCGCGCTGTCGTTGGGTGGTAGCGTGGGAATAGGGGCCGGTGGTGGACTAGCGGCTGCTGGGGGGTATTGTCCGGGGGCTGTTTGGGCCGTTTGTGGCACAGCTTGGGGAACAGTACCCGGCTCGGCGTTTGGCGGCAACGGTGGCACTAACTCTGGTGGAGCTAAGAGCCTTCCCAGTGAGCTAATAACAACCCGTTGGCCAGGGGCATACTCGGGCCAGTATTCAAAGCGAGCGCGTTCAAAGTATTGCACTGTTCTGACAGAACCATCCATTATCGTCTCTTCCAATTCATTGCTTATGGGCCAGCCAAAAATTTGGTCTGCACCGCGTGTTTCCCAGATTTCCTTGAAGCCATACTGAATGATATAGCCAGTTTCGGGGATGTAGCGCTGTTGTGTTGTGTTGACAATGGGTTCGGCACGGGGAAATGTGCGTGTTCCCACTATTTCTTTGCCAATATTGCCGAGTACAATATATTTTTTGTTGTCCTGCAAGTAGATTTCAAAGCGGGCGCGTTCAAAGTATTGTGTGGTACGGCCAGTTGTACTCGATACAAATTCTTCTGTGATAGGAAAGCCAAAATTTTGAAGCCCATGATTTTGTTGCCAAAATGTCAAAAATCCCCCTTTGACAAAGTGGCCGGTTTGGGGAAAGTAGTGTACATTACTCTGGGCATGGGAAGGGGGGATAGACCCTATTGCAAGAAGCAGAGCTAGGAGCAATAGCCGACTCTGTAAGAGGATCTGATATACTTTAGATTTTACCATTAGACAACCTCCGATATGAATTGCTATTCTATGCTACTATGTGTGGCTTGCAATGCAGGTTTGATACAAGTTGATACCTTGACAATGAAAATATGCTTCTCATTTATATTATACACGAAAATGCAATATGTGAAACCAAATGCTAATGAGGGGCAAATCTCCAAATTTTGGCGAGGATTGTGTTGGGTGTGCGATTGGGCAGCGAGATGAGGCAGGAGTTTGGGCACTATCTGATAGGTGCATCAGCATTCCAATGCTGCTGCATATACGTGCATGAGGGGGACGTTGTTGGCACGGGCAAGGTTTGCGCAGTCTTCATACTCGGCAGCACTGGCAACAATCTCATCCCCTATGATTTTTTGCTTCACCCGCACGGGTCCCCATGGCGTTTGCACCAATACAACACGGCGTGCAGTTGCCAAGCGTTGCACCCCATGCCAGCGCACGCCAAGCGTCGGGGTTTCGCGCAAAATGATGTGCGCCAGTGCATCGGCATCGTCAGGGCGAGCGAGGCATGCTAACTGAATGCCGGGGCGGCCCTTTTTCATGCCCAATGGAACATACCATGCATCCAAAGCGCCAGCTGCTAGGAGTTGCTCTACTGCATAGGCTACCACTTCACCCGTTGCATCGTCGAGGTTGCAACATATTTCTACGAGCCACTCTTCCCTCTTCATTGAGTCGTTCCCGGAGCGTGTCGAAGGGAACGAGCAATTCGGCGCTCCAATCCACACGCGCAAACCATTGAGACGGTCGAACTGCTTATGCCCAAACCCATAGCCTATGCGCTGAATGCTCATAGCCGGCTGTTGAAAGGTAGCCAACTCACAGAGCAAAGCGGCGGCAGTCGGGGTGAGCACCTCACCAGTGCTATCAATGGCAACCGTTGGTACATGCGCGTCAGCAAGCAGCTTGAGTGTTGCGGGAGCCGGCACGGGCAGTAGCCCATGTTGGGTACACACCCACCCGCTGCCAGTAGGCAACGGCGATGCGTAGATGTGGTTATCGTCTACTCCTAGCATATCTAACCCTGCACAAATGCCAACAATGTCTATGATACTGTCGAGCGCACCAACTTCGTGGAAATGCACGGTATCAACATCAACACCATGGACGGCTGCCTCGGCATGAGCTAACCGCTCAAAGACACGCAAGGCCCATGCTCGTACACGCTCTGGCAGAGCGCTTGTTTCTAGCATGGTGCGTATGTCGGCCCATGTGCGTGCCGGCTGTGTACTATAGACATGCACATGGACACGACTACCCGTGATATGATGACTAGCGGTGCGCTTATGCTCTATGTCGTAATCGGTGAGTGGTAGTGTTGCGAGTATATGTTCTAGGGCGGCTTTTTCAAACCCAGCGTCGAGGAGACTAGCAAGCAGCATATCGCCTGATGCGCCGTGAAAACAGTCGAAATAAGCCATTCGTTGCATAGGATACTCACTTTCTAAAGAGTTTTGAGAGCCAGCGATGTTGCATATCTATGTCTTTGCCTTTGTTCCCTTGATGGAGATTATGCTCTAGGGTTGGGTGTGCAGATGATGCGACTGATATGCCATAGCGTTCGTTGCTGCTACATGTATTTTGGCGGGCTATGCCGGCGGCCTGGTCATAGTAGACGATGCCAATGTTGTTGTTTTGGCAGGTGTTGGCTTCCAAGAGAGGGGTAGCTTGGTCTTTGACAAACATGCCAAAATCTACATTGTGGGTGCAGGTATTTTGTTGGGCGCTGCCGGTGCTATGCTCAGCAAAGGCTATGCCACTCGCTTGGTTATTCTGGCAGCTATTACCTTCGAGGACAGGGTGTGCGTGCTCATGCACTGCAATACCGTTGCCCTTGTTCGCACGACACGTGTTTTGGGTAGCCTTGCCAGCGGCGCTGTTGTGGTAGGCAATGCCCGTTTTGTTGTTTTGGCAGGTGTTGGCTTCGAGCATAGGGTGGGATTGTTCGCGCACCAAAATACCCGTATCGGTATTGTCGCTACAGGTATTTTGGCGGGCTACACCACTGCTATTGCCAAAGTAGGCAATGCCCGCGAGTTTGTTGTTTTGGCATATGTTGATTTGAAGCCTCGGTTGCGCTTGGTCGCCTACGAATATACCCGAGCTGATATTGTCGCTACATGTGTTGTGCGCGGCACTTCCTCCACTATCGTCATGGTAGGAAATGCCATATTGACTGTTGCTATAGCATGTATTGGCTTCTAACAATGGCTGTGCCTGCCCGCTGATGTGGATGCCGTTGCGCTTGTTGCTGTAGCAGGTGTTATCTTTCAGAGTGGGTTGCGCTTGGTGGGTTATTTGAATGCCATGGTCGTCGTTGCCACGAAAGGTGTTGGTTTCAAGGAGCGGGGATGCATGTTCATGGATGCTCAGCCCATGCTGTTTGTTGCCACTGCAAATATTTTGCCGTGCGACGCCTGCGGCTTGTCCAGTGTAGTGGATGCCTATGTGATTGTTACGCACTGCGTTGTTTTCGAGTGATGGTTTTGCCTGTGCCTCAATAGAAATGCCCGTTTGGTTGCCAATACAGATATTTTGACGAGCAACGCCGTTGGCATTGTTGCAATAGGCAATGCCATGCTGTCGGTTGCCCTGGCATGTGTTGGCTTCTAGTATGGGGTGTGTTTGGCTTTCTAGGTATATGCCACAGATGCCGTTGCCTTGGCATGTGTTGGCTTCTAACACAGGGTGGGCTTGGTTGCTTAGTTTGATGCCATGTTCTTTATTGCTATTGCATGTATTTTTGCGGGCAGTGCCAGTTGCATTGTTCAAGTAGGATATGCCTATATGGTTGCCTTTGCAAGTGTTTTCGTCCAACAAAGGTTGCGCTTGCGCTTCAATATATATGCCAACTTTGTTGTTGTTGCAGGTATTCTGATGGGCTATACCTCTCGCATCGCCGTAGTAGGCAATGCCATGCTGCTGATTGTTTTGGCAAATATTTTCTTCTAGCGTAGGTTGTGCTTGGTCGCTTACACGTATGCCAATACCTTGGTTGTGGACAGCTTCGCACGCCTCGACACGCCCCTTTGTCGTCCCACCGAGAAGCAGCCCACGCCCGATGTGCGACCCGCTGGGTTGGGATACTCCGCCGGTAAAGCGACAGCGGCGCAGATCAACTTGGCCGCCTTGTACATCTACAACATCTGCACCACATTTGCCCTGATATGCAAAGCTTATATCGTACGCGATGAAGCTGCCATCACCGACAAACTTGATAACATATCCTTCGCCTATGCCGATGATGTGCGTTTGGTTGATACCTTCGCCAATGAGTGTGATAGGGGTATCAATTTCTAGCGACTGACTCAGTTCATAGGTGCCAGCTTTGAGCCGCACTGTGGCTCCAGCAGGGGCATTCTGGATGATTTGTTCCCATCCTTCGCTAGGCTCAACTATTGTTTCCATTATCGCATCTGTTCCCTTTCCTGTATTCAGGCATATGCTAAGAATACGGTTTTTGTTATGGGTGCTGCTGTGTTCTCGCGGCAGCTATACGGTTTGCTATACGTGCTGCTGCTGCACCAGCTCCAATGCCATTGTCTATGTTGACAACGGTCATACCTGGAGCGCAACTTTGCAGCATGCAGAGAAGAGCAGCTCTCCCTTGGCCGCCCATTCCATACCCGGCCGATGTGGGCACTCCTATGATTGGCACGTCTACTAAGCCTGCTACCACAGACGCTAGTGCGCCATCCATACCGGCGATGACGAGGAACACATCAACAGGGTTTTCATGGAGCATCATGGTAAGGGGTGTACGCAATCGGTGCAACCCCGCAACGCCTACATCGTAGGCAGTTTGTACAATACAGCCAGCTTCACGGCACATGATGGAGGCTTCTTCTGCTATGGGAATGTCGGACGTTCCTGCGGCAAGGATGCCCACTTGACCCCCTGTGCGTACAATCGTGTGGTTGGGGCTACGCACAACAACGGTAGATGCACTGATGCCAGTTTCTACCTGGCCCGGAAACTGCTTGTGCAGGCATGCGAGAAGGTCGGGTGAGACGCGGCTCAAGATGGCACGTCCTTCACGTTCGAGCAAGGTTTGGGCAATAGTAAGGGTATGGGCGATGCTTTTGCTGTCGCTCAGGATGATTTCGGGCATTCCGGTGCGCTGTTCCCGCTCACTATCGGAGCAGGCTATGTCGGTAAGACGTACGAAATCGTTTAGATAGTCCATAAGGGATGTTAGGTGTTTAGGGTTTGCTTTTCACGGACTGTGGGAAGCACAACATTTTTCTTCAGTCCTAGCTTGTCGTTCAAGCGTCTTTGTGGTTTCAACTCTGCACCATAATCTGGCATAAGCTGTCCCTTCCAAAGGCTATTTTCGCATTCAACTGCGACTATGGCTTTGGATAACATTGCTTGCATACACTTGTTATTTTCAACTGTGAAAGGCAACTCAGACGATCCACCAAGATTATCAATCAATGTTGTGATGGTTTGCTGGTCTGTCTTTCTAAAAATCAATAGGTCAGGACGCTTACTTTTCCTAATCCTGCTGCTTCCAACCGTTCAAAATAGAGTTCAAAAGCTCTCACATCATCATTTGGTGCAGTTCCACTTGGTCCATCAGGTGATAGGGTGTTAGGTGCATGGCGGTATTATAGCATAGAATAGATATGGTACAATGTATGTACGTGTATTCTTGCATCTACGAAAGAGTTACCTTTACACGAGACGTATGCCCTATCACCTAACACCTATCACCCACAACTTCTTGCACTGGCAAAGTGACATAAAATGTTGTGCTTTGCCCTTGGACACACTCAACCCAGATATGTCCCCCATGCATCAGAATAAACTCGCGGCTCAGGTACAGACCAAGCCCAAGCCCTTCAACACGACGGCTTCGTGCGCGGTAGAAACGTTTGAAGAGGTGAGGTTGATGCTCCGGAGGAATGCCACCGCCTTGGTCTATGACTGCTATGATGGCTTCTTGGTGCGGGTTTTGGCATGTGGAGAGAGAAACGGTTATCTGTGATTCGGGGGGGCTATATTTAATAGCATTGCCAACAAGGTTGGTGAGTACTTGCCGCATACGCAACGGGTCGCACGATACCACGAGCTCGATGTGGTCGGTTGTGAATGTGAGTTCACGCGTGCCAGCAGCAAAGCGTTGCTGATCGAGGACTTGCGAAATGAGCGAAACAAGATTTACAGATTGTGTCTGCATTTCAAGACACCCTGCGTCTAAGCGTGAGATGTCGAGGAGGTTATCCACCATACGCAACATATGCGTTACCTGTTGCGACAAAATGGTTAGCCCGCGCAGGTCGCGTGAATGTGCCTCGTTGCGTTCGCGTTCGCGCTTGAGTAGCATATCGGAATAGCCACGCACGCTTGCCAATGGGCTACGCAACTCATGGGCTGCAATGGTCAAAAATTCATCTTTGGCCCGTTCCAGTTTTTGGTTTGTGGTGATGTCGCGGAATACGAGCACGGCACCTTCTATGCTCCCGTCTTCGTCGGTATGCGTTGGGGAACCGCTAAAGCTCATCGCTGTGTTTGGTCCACTTGCGCCATGCATAAGCAACCGATAGTCGTAAAAAACAAACCCTGCAAGAGCCTGCGCCATAGGAAGTTGTTCCATGGTAAGCGGCACACCTTCCAAATCGCGGATATTGTAGGATTGGGCTATGTCACTGAGCGGTTGATGAAAGGGTAGTGCATCAAGGTTCAGCAAGGCGGATGCAGCTTGGTTTGAAAGAACGATGCGCCCTTTCTTATCACACAGCAAGATACCTTCGGTAATACTGTTGATAACCGTGTGCAATTTGCGATGTTCTTTTCGGCTTGCTTGGTAGAGGCGTATATTGGCAATGGCAAAACCAACCTGATTGCTGAGCGGGGTGAGTGTTGTGATGTCTAAACGCTTGTGCAAAAGGTCGTCGCTATAGATACCAAGAACGCCGACAACTGTGCCACCAGCCAAGAAGGGGAGGTAGGCACACGTTTGCAAGCCGGTTGCGAGCAGAGCCGATTCGCCGCGTTCATCTATGAGCGGGCGCATAGTAGGTTGACCATGGTGTATGGCTTCGTGGCAGGGCGTCTCTGCAATGCGGGTATTGCACAGCGAGGCAATATAGTCGCCGGGCAAGCCTTGGGATGTTGCATGTAAGAGGTGTTCTTGGTCTTCATCGAGTAGGAAGAGAGCGGCCGATGAGATGGGTAACATATCCATGACAACATGGAGCACGCTAGAGAGCAAGTTTTGCAGGTCGGTAGCGCCACTAATAGCGGTTACAATTGCATCAAAAAGCTTTAAGCGGTGGCATTGGCGGTCACTTTCATCGAAAAGGTGGGCATTGGTGATAGTGGTTGTGATGATGTGTGTGAAGGTTTGCAATGTGTGGATAATCTCTGGATTGTTGGCGAAAAGCTTGGTGTGTGGCAGAGCAGAAGGGGTGAGACACAAAAGTTCAAGCACTCCAAGAGCTTGGGATTGGTCGGTTGTATGCAACGGAAGGCATGCAGCATTGAGGCTTAGCGGGAGGTGCTGTGTCAATTGCTGAACGTATGGCACGTTGTGCGCAGTAATGGTATCAGCAAAAGCAATATAGTTTGCTCGCCCCTCTACGTGTGCAAAGGCACCTTGTTGGAAGGTATATCCAGCGAAGGCTTCGCCGTAGGTGAGTTGAAGGTTTTCGAGAGCAGTATGGGCCTCAGTAGAGAGATAGGTGCTATAGAGAGCATGGACTCGTAGCTTGCCGGTGCGTTTGTCTTGCAACCAAAGAATAGCACTATCTATATCATCTGACAGTGCTTGCACCGTTTGAAAAACAATTTCGCGCAGCAATGGAGCAGGGGCGCGTATGCTCATGAGGCTAGATGCAATATGCAACAGATGGTCTTGAACAGATGTACCCACAGCGTCATCGGGCGCGGGGTGTAGTACATCGGGCAATGGTTCGGCACATTCGATGGTTGACATGGGAGAGGATACATCGCGTGATAGGGAGTGTTCACCTACTTGATTCTGTTTCTCTTGCATGTATTTGAGCTATTCCTTTTGTATACTCATGTTGATGCTTGATGCTCATGTGACCAAGCAACAGCGCGTTTGATGCCTTCTTCAAGCGGAACTTGCGGCGTATAGCCCAACAAATCACGTGCCAACTGTATATTAGCAACATAATGTGTCACTTCACCAACAAGCTTCGATGGCTCAACTTTTATTTGTGGCGACACGCCTAGCGCTTGCCCAACAAATTCAGCCATTTGCACGAGGCTATTGCCTTGACCATAGGCAAGGTTGATAGTGCGATTGTATACCTTGCCAGTCAAAAGTTTTTCTATACCAAGGATAATACCAGATACGCAGTCGTCAACATAGGTAAAGTCAAGAATTTTGTCGGCTCCATAGACGGTCACTGGCTCACCACGACTGATTTTTCTAATGAAAAGTGGTATGACACGTTCCATACGCTCGATGTCGTTGTCGTAGCGCCCATAGACATTGGAAAAGCGAAAGGTGAGGTAGCGCATATCGTAGCAGCGTGCATAGGAGTAGATGAACGCCTCACCAGCAATTTTGCTGGCCGAGTAGGGGCTTTCGGTATAGCGAAATTCTGCATGCTCCTCGTCGGTGATATAGCGGCGAATGTCGCCATAGACTTCGCGGGATGACGAAAAGATGACAGGCACCTTGTTGACGCGACAGTATTCTAAGATATTGAAGGTGACATTAATATTTTCAAGCGCACGGTGTGGCTCACGAACGAGTTGATATACTTTTGCGTTGGCAGCGAGATGCACGACAACATCTGCTGGTGGGTAGGATGCTCCACCAATACCGCCTTCAAAATCACGATAGGGTGCTCCAAGGTCTTGGAGCAGCGTAGGTATGGCATCTGTCCATGTATTGGTGCGACGGTCTACACCAAACACGCTATGTCCTTCATTGATGAGACGCAGGCCGAGATTGGTCCCAATTTGTCCACTTGAACCTGTTATGAGGATTCGCACGACAATAGCTCCTTATGATTTGCTAGGAACATGGTAGCATAGATATGTATGGAGGGCAACTGGGTTTTTTTTCATGAAGACCTCGCGTAAAGACACAAAGAACGCAAAGCAGGCAAGCTATCTAAAGAGCCTTTTTTAAGAGAAACCACAGATAGTTGGTAGGGGCGAGTGGCCACTCTGCCAAGGGTGCCACGCACTCCCAAAAGTGCGTGGCACCCTACAGAATGTCGCCCAAAATTAAGACATTGCGTGCAACGTCTCTACCATTCCAAGCTCTCCCTATCCATTGTCACTTGATGACCAGTGGCAGGTAGACGAAGGATTCGAGAGGTGTCGGTTCACCACGTTGCTCAAGTGTGATAAGCCCGCCACTATCGCAAGCAAGAAATATCTGCCGCGCATCCCCGGTAGCTACTGCTTGCACATCCATTGCATGGCAATGCTCATTGTGCCACGTACCAACTTTTCTGGGAGAAGTTGGCGTGCTGATGTCTACCGTTTCGAGGTATTCATCAGCAGCTACATAGGCTATATTGTCTATCACTTGCACTGCGCGTGCCTCACCACTCATCTGTAATTGAGTCTGGGTAAGCGTATCAAGTGGGATGGTGATAAGGTTTCCTGCGGCTACGTAGAGAGTAGTATCATCCAGTACGATGTCGCGTATATAGCCGGGGTTGATTTCAATGACCTCTTGCCGTTGTGGGTTGTTGGGGTTGCTGACATCTATCACTTCAATGTAGCCGACAAAGTTGAAATCCCCCATAGACATGACAGACCCGACATAGGCAACGGAATCTTGCACTGTGACAGCGACAGCACTCCCTTCGGTAGAGAAAGTGCTTTTGAGCGTAGGTGTGACAGGATTGCTGATGTCTATAATGGTCAACCCGTCATCACCTGCGGCAATATAGGCATTGTTTTGTTGCACCACAATGTCGTTGGTATTTCCTGTGGTGGGAAAGCTCCCTTGCAACGTTGGGTTTTGCTTGTCGCTCATATCTATAATCTTCACTCCCTTTTCACCATCAGCAACAAAAGCCAAATGCATTATCGCATCAAACCCCATAGCGCTGTTGAGCGATTGATACCTTCCAACAAGAGAGAGATCGTTTGTGGTAACTATATCGAACGTGTCTTTATTGAGAATGTAGGTATATTCATCTGCAACATGTATGTTTTGTGCATTGCCAGTGGTGTTGAGCAGAAACTGCCCTACTTGGGTAGGATCATCGGGTGTTTGCGTATCAAACGTGCAAAAACCGTACTTGGTAAGCATGTAGATGTAGTTTTCTTCTGCTTGCATAGCACGTGGGTTGTACATAGAAATGGTGGCTTGTATAGTAGGTGCATCGGGCTGTTCTATATTGACTAGTTCTACGCCATTGTCGGTAAGCACGTAAACAGTGTTATTGACAACTTGTATCATACTCGCACGTTCATCAATATCGCTATAGAGAGGAAACCGACTCATGTTATCCGGGTCGCTAATAGCTATGATAGTGAGACCGTAATCGTCAAGCACATAGGCATGTTGGGCATCTGTCTTGAGGTCTTTAATAGATTCAAAGCTGAACGTATGATGTAAGGTTGGTGTATATGGTTCACTGACATTCACAACGTCCAGTTGATTTTCGGCGGCAACATAGGCATAGGTTTGCTCTACGGCAAGGAATTTCGGGGTATTTTGGGTTTGATACGACCCTTTTTCAGTAGGGTCAATACACCCATTTGGCCCTAAAATAGAGATGTTATTGTTGTTAAGCACATAAACGTGAGTTTCGTCTACCTCTACTGCGGTGACATTGCTGCCCCACGTATAACATTTTTTGGCATCGTAGGTGTCTATGACTTGGAGTCCGGCAGAACCGGTTGCAAGGTAGACCTGCGTATTTGTCAATGCTATGTCTTTGATGGTGCTAGGAATGTATTTAATCTGAAAAGGCTTAGATAGTTCTTGGATGTTGAGGACATGCAGGCCACCACACCCAATGAAGGCAAACCCAGTTGCTATATGCACAAATTCAATCGTGCATGTAGCAGGGAGGGTTGTTTCGGAAATGAGTTCATTGCTCCTTGTGTCAACAATTGATAGCTTGTTGGTGTTGCCAATGTAGGCATAGTTGTCATAGATGGTAAGTGCAGATGCATTGGACGATGCAATGTGGTCAACTTCTGTGAACGACAGAGACGAGAGCGTAGTTTGTGCAGTAGCTCGTTGCAATGAGCCATGGACGATGGTACACAACATGAGCATAAAGATGGTTGCGTACTTTACCTGTGCACAATGGCTTATTCGGCATTGCGAAATGTACTTCATGTACGTGTGGAAAATTTGCATTTGTTTACAGCTCCTTCTTTCTCTCTTTTGTAGTATCTACTCAGATGAGTCTATCTGATTGACTACCTATTATAGGTAAGCGTTCAGGTGGGTAAAATACTCTTAAAGATAATACCTGCTACCTTTTGCGTAATAAGGATAACGTTTTTAGGCAATTATAACGACGGTTTTTATACTCAGGTGCCTGAAATCGGTGTTTTGACATCAGGTGGTGAAATCCCTTGATTTTACAGTTTGGCTCTGCAATGAGATATAGTTATGCTATACTCCCCCTGAATGCTTACTATTATAAGTGAATGTACAAATGTTTGCAAGATTTGGGGTATATTGCAAGGTAGTTGGGTGTGGGCAACGGAAAGGTTTCCAATTTCATGCTACAATGGTTCTAGCACATGTGGCACGTTGGGGGGTACCCCAGTGATGGAGAGGGTGAGGACAGGCTATGAGTAGTTCAAGTGACAAAAAGAAGAAAAAAGGTTCAAATTGGACTGGCATTCTATTTTTCTTGTTGCTAGTCGTTGGTCCCAATATTACACCACCATTGTCGAACCTTCTTTTTCGGTTGAGTGGTGGTAATCTCATGGTAAGTTCAGATGTTTTACTCGTTGGCATGTTTGGCTTACTTATTGTGCTGACTATTGCTATGCGTGTTGTGCGCTTTGTGCAACAACAGGGAGAGATGCCTTCGTCTGCGGGCATGTCATCCACATCGTCGTCATCGTCAGCATCATCGGCGCAGTCATGGCAGTCGCAGGGCACATCCACATCTGCTCCTTGGTCGCAAGGAGCATCATCATCGTTAGAAACGCTGATGCAAGGGAAGCCGTTAGCATCATCTTATCCGTTTCGCGCATCAACACAGAGCACGAGCTACAGAAATGAACACAATTGGGATGACGAAGATATGTATACCATGGTTGACGAGCTAATTGAAACGCCAAAGAGGAATACAACCATAGATTGGGCAAACCGTCCGGCGCAATTGCCCAATGCACCAACATTTGAGCCGGTCATCAATGGCAAAGTAGTGGGGCTCGGTATTCTGGGCGCTTTGCTCTTAGGAGGAGGTTTTGCATTGTTTGGCTTTATGAATGGTATGTTCCCATGAGTCTCTATGGACCGTTTGCCCGGTATTACGATGCTGATGTGAGCTACTACACAGAAGATGTGCCCTTGTATCGTGAAATGGTGCGACGTACTGGCGGACCTATCTTGGAATTGATGTGTGGAACTGGACGCTTGCTCGTGCCGCTTGCAGAAGATGGGCATATGCTCACGGGGGTGGATGTTTCGGGTACCATGTTGGAAATTGCACGGGCAAAGCTCGCACGCATAAAGCGTGAGCATCAAGTGACACTAGTGCAAAATGATGTACGCACGATGGATTTGCCGCAGCAGCATTTTGCACTCATTTTTGTTGGTATCAACTCATTTATGCATTTGGAACATGTTGAAGACCAACTAGCTACTCTCACACGGGTGCGTCAAGCGCTTAAGCCCAATGGGTTGTTTATCATTGACTTGCTCAACCCAGACCCGGAATATTTAGCCCAAGAAGACAATCGCTTGATTCTGGAACGCAACTATACCCTCGATGGTCAGAAGGTGTATAAGTTTGTTGCCAGTGAGAGCGATATGGGCTTGCAAGTAAGTTATATGACGTATATGTATGATGAGATAGATAGCGAGGGACGGGTGACACGGCGGGTGATGCGGTTCAATATGCGTTGGTTCTATCGCTATGAGATTGAGCATTTACTGGCGCGGGCTGGTTTCGAGCTTGAAGCGATCTATGGTTCCTATGATTTGCAACACTACATGGGAAATAGCCAACGGATGATTGTCGTGGCGTCGTGACATCGCACATTGTACCTGTGTACTGACACCATAACACTGCGACATGCCATCTTGCATACATGCTCATAGTGTGATACAATGGGTGGTGTAAGATAATGCGGGTGTAACTCAGTTGGTAGAGTATCTGCCTTCCAAGCAGAATGTCGCCGGTTCGAACCCGGTCGCCCGCTCCACCTTTCTAAAGCCACATGCACATCCTGCATGTCACCAATTAAGGACAGGCACCCTTGCCTGCCCTCACTCATCCAAAACAGTCTAGCATAAAAGAACAACAATCAATACACACCATCATACACAGCACACATAGCTTCACAGCACGTCTCCGTCGTCTCCTGCAATGCTTGCACTAGCTCATCCACATACATCAACAATTCTAGCGTCCCCTCCGCCAGCGCATGCTGCAACGGGTCTTTTGTAGATACCATTTGGGCTGCTAATTCACGAATTTGCTCTTGTTTCTTTTCTTCCATCACACATCCCTCCAATCAGAATACATAATATGCATACACTCAAATTCCTCATAGCTACTGCTACTATAGCCCACACAGTTACAAACGCTCTTTCTTCTAGTGGTAAGGAGCCATGGAGAGACCTTGCACGCAACGTCTTGTAGCTGGAGGGGATGATTTCGTCTACTTGGGGAAAACAACCATACCACCTGCACGTACAATAGAAAAAGCACGGGAGTATACCCCCGTGCTACTCAAGCCCATCTATAAACAAGACGTTATGTCTTATGACTGCTTCAACTGACCAGAAGTCAACATGCGAGTCCATTCCATCTGGGCTTCCATAGCTTTCTGGGCTGCTTCCTGCCACGATCCAACAATCTTCTGCATCTCTTCTGCATTCCAGTTTTGAGCCATAGCAGAAGGATCGGCCTTCTTAATCGTCTCAAACCAACTATTCCAGAGTTGTGCTTGTGTATCGGTCCACTTCTTCGTCATCTCAACCATCTGATTTGACCAGTCAGAGGTTTGCTTATTTGAGCCTGAGCTAGCAACAACACTCTCTGCCCAAAACTTCGTCCAAGAATTTTGTGCTTCTAGTGCGCGTTGTACGGAATCTTTCCACGTCTCAATAGATTTTTCCCACGTTTCGGTTGTCTGCGTTGTCCCTACGCCCTGAATCGTCTTCAACCAGCTATCCCACATTGATTGCTGCGACGTTGTCCATGTCTTCAGCATCTCTTCTGCTTGTTTGGTCCAGTCCATCAACATCCTCCTTGTAGAATTTACTTACACACAACCAACGGCACGCCCTAAGATGTATGGACGCTCACCGATGGCCCTACGCCAACGGCGCTCTGACGTATTATAATATGTTTATACAGTATTGCAAGTAGCTACAAGCGGGTTACAAAACCTATGGTATACTACAACCAACGTGAATAAAAAACCTACCGGGTCTTTACAAAGCACTCTTTGCATTTCATATCATAAAGAGCACTGTGCGCGAGCCAAATGATGGAAACCATATGCTGACACACACAGCCGACATAGCCCTACACAAAACCATACGTGCGTACACCAGCGCCATCTTCACCTACCGCGTACCACCAGAGCTACAACACACCATCCAACTCGGACAACTCGTTTGGGTTCCACTCAAAACCCAATTGGTGCAAGGAATTGTGCTCAACCTTCACCCGCCCACCACTGACCCTGAACAACACTATACGATGCCCACACCATTTGCTACCACCCTGCGCGACATAGCCAGCCTAGCCGACCCCGAAGCAATCATCACCCCCCTAGGGCTACAGTTAGCCCAATGGGTTGCCCTAACCTATATCACAGCCCTCTACAATACCCTAACCCTGTTCCTGCCACCTGGAATCTCCCAAACTGCCAACACAACGTGGCAGGCAACCCCAACCGGACACCTAACCGACCTAGGCACCCTACCAGAACACGAACGTGCAGTGCTCTACTACCTCCGCAAACATGGACAAACCACCGAAAAAGACCTCCAGCATCACATGCACAGCAGCGACACAAAACTGCGTCACGTATGCGCCTACCTCCAGCGGCACAACCTCATACAACAAGCCACAACACAGAGCAAACCCCGTGTGTGCCCACGAACCGAACACATAGCACAACTACTCATAGCTCCCGACAACCTGCAAGAAACCCTGCAAACCCTCAACCGCTCCCCAAAGCAACAAACCGTATGTCAATGGCTAGTTGAAACAGCCCACACAACCCAAGCAAATCCCGATGTCCATGCCCCAATTCCCGTAAGCACCATCTACGCAGCCACGGGCGCAAACTTCGCTACCCTACGCTCACTGCAAAAAAAAGGTGTTTTGGCTCTCGAACAGCGTGAAATACACCGTAACCCACTCCAAAACCACACCATTCCCCCAGATGACCTATTGCCACTCACACCTACCCAACGCCATGTATGGGAAATTCTCTCAGGCGCACTTGACACAAGGGTAGGTATTGAACCGCCAAGCCGCCAAGAACGCCAAGATTTAAACGAAAGAATGGGCAAAGAACTATTCACGATGTGCGAAAATGATAGAGACCTACCCATACAAGCTACGCCAAGCCATCCCCCAAATACCGTCTTCCTACTCCACGGTGTAACAGGCAGTGGCAAAACCGAAATCTACCTCCGTTCCGTCGCACGTACACTACGGCTCCAGCGTCAAGCGCTCATCCTCGTACCCGAAATAGCCCTAACCACCCAACTCATACAGCGCTTTGCAGCACGCTTCCCCCACCAACTGGCCATCCTCCACAGCAACCTATCTGCCGGCGAGCGCTACGACGAATGGCGACGGATACGCCGTGGGGAAGCCACGGTTGTCATTGGAACACGCTCGGCCGTTTTTGCCCCTCTTACCAACCCCGGACTCATCGTCATAGATGAGGAACATGAGCCTAGCTACAAACACGATAGTTCTCCCCGCTATCATGCACGCGATGTAGCACTCCACCTTGGTGCATTAGCCAACAGCGTTGTCATCCTTGGCAGCGCCACCCCAAGCATCGAAAGCTACCATGCTGCCGAAACCGGGCGCTATACCCTCTTGCACATGCCAGAACGGATTGGGCGCATAGACCGCAACGATGGGCTAATACACCCATATACCATCCCCATGCCCCACGTTCGCCTAGTAGATATGCGTCAAGAACTCCACAACGATAACCGCTCTATCTTCAGTCGCCCATTGCAACAAGCCCTCACAACAACCCTTGCACGCGACGAGCAAATAATCCTCTTCCTCAACCGTCGTGGAGCTTCCACCTTTGTCATGTGTCGTGACTGCGGCCACGTCATCCAATGCCCCACATGTAGTGGACCACTCGTGATGCACTACCAAAACAGTAGCGACACAGAGCATCATACCCCTAGACAAAATGAACCCGTACAACCGACAACTACACTCATGTGCCACACCTGTACCTATCGCACACCTGTACCAACGTTTTGCCCACAATGCCTCAGCACACGCATCAAATCTTTTGGCATTGGCACGCAACGGATAGAACAAGAAGTACACAACCTCTTCCCCCATGCTCGCACACTGCGCTGGGACCACGACAGTGCCACCGGCAAACATGCCCACACCCGCATCCTTGACCAATTCTTACACCACCAAGCCGACATCCTTATAGGTACACAGATGATAGCAAAAGGCCTAGACCTGCCACGCGTCGCCCTCGTTGGGGTTATAGCCGCCGACACCAACCTCCACATCCCCGATTTTCGCAGCGGCGAGCGTACATTTCAACTCCTCACCCAAGTTGCCGGGCGTGCCGGACGACGCACATCTGGTGCCCATGTCATCATCCAAACCTACACCCCCGAACACTATGCCATCCAAGCTGCCCGTGAACATGACTACCACACGTTCTACAAAGAAGAAATCAGCTTTCGCCGCCAAATGACCTACCCGCCCTTTGGCCGCCTCATACGCTTTATCTACACCCACACAAAACAAACCACGTGTCGAGATGCTGCCCTCACCTTTGCCAAAAAACTAGAAATGGTTGTCCCAAAAATACTCCCCAAAACAACCATAGACTATAAAATAATTGGGCCAGCGCCTGCCTTTTTCCAACGTCTACGCAACCGTTGGCGTTGGCACATACTCCTCTGTATAGCATCAGAAAGCCATACTGACTCTGCTATTCCATGGCAAATAGTAGCCGAACTAGCTCCCCCTACAGGTTGGATAATAGATGTAGACCCCGTGCATGTGTTATAATTGAGCAACTTATTTGCTTGGAGCAGAAATTAGAATCAAGAGAGACTGAATCATGAGTGTACGACACGTCTTACAGATAGATAACCCAGAGGAAAAGAAACTATTGAAAACACGCTGTCGGTCCATCAAATTGCCCGACATCCGTCTCAAGAATATCATCGCCGACATGTTTGAAACCATGTATGAAGGTGAAGGAGTAGGATTAGCAGCACCACAAATTGGGTTGACTATTCGCTTACTGGTGATCGGGTTGCCAGACATCTTTGAAAAACAAGAAGATGGCAGCGAAAAACTGCTATCGGAGGCCGAAGAGCATGTCCTTATCAATCCACGCATCGTCAAAGCTAGCAAAGAAGAAGTTACCCATACTGAAGGATGCCTTAGCCTACCCAATTGGTATGGTGATGTCCCACGGTCTGAATGGATAACCATTGAATACCAAGAGCTCAACGGCAAGCAAAAACGCATGCGCAAAGTAAGCAGTTTCCTTGGGTGGGTTATCCAACATGAAATAGACCATCTCGATGGCATTCTCTTCACTGAACGCATCCGCGACCTATCAACGCTACGCGATATGAGCCAAGAGAAAGACGCCAACATTGAAAAAACGAATGCTCTCGTTGCTAGAAGAAGAAAAGCCGCTGCCTAGCAGCACAGTGAGAAGCCAGTGCAACTGCACACCATTCTACAATCGGGTATAGCACGCATACAGGGTTTGCTCACCTATCATGAAATTGGAGAAAAGCATAGCCAAGTTGTTCTGCTTATACATGGTCTAGCCGGCACTGCCGAAACACATTTTGCGACCCTTATAGATGCACTATCGCCAGAGTATCGCATCATAGCCCCCGATTTGCGCGGGCATGGGCGATCTCGTCGTATGTCATTGCCTTGTACCAAAGACCTCTATCATACCCATGCTACTGACCTACACCACCTCATTGAACACATCAGGCTACAAAAAGTCCATGTCATTGGGTATAGCGATGGTGGCGAAGCGGCCATCTTACTTGCGTCCATGGCAAAACAGCGCGTGCAATCGGTAGTTGTTTGGGGCGTTAGCGGCCTAGCACCACCACAATCTATCATAGACCTCTACACCCAACCAGAGCAGCAGATACCCGATTGGGCTACACTACGAGCAGAACTGGTAAAACTCCATGGAGCGAAACAAGCTGCGCATATCCTACGTTGCTGGAGTGCCGCTATGAATGACATGCCCAAAAACACCTCGTATATAACAGAGATGCAAGCCGCATCTATCACATGCCCAATCGTCATCGTCACCGGTGACCAAGACCCATTCAACCCGCTGCCGGCTGTGCGTACTCTAGCCGATAAACTCCCAACTGCCAATCTCGTCATTCTCAGCGGGGCCGGACACGACCTTCTCAACGAACGTGGACCCCAAGTGTTGGCTCTTGTGCGGCGCACACTGAGCGAGGCATAGCTTCATGACTCAACACACAAATGGATATGAGCCACTGGCTCATGTTGTGCGTGAGGGTGCAGGATACCCGGTTGTGCTTTTGCATGGTTGGGGTGCAAGTAGCACACTCTTCAAGCCTGTCATAGATGCACTCGCGCACAAATTCACTTTCATCGCGCCCGACTTTCCCGGCTTTGGCGCAACTCCGCCACCACCAACAGCGTGGGCTGTGCGTGAGTATGCTGAATGGTTGACCCATGTGCTCGATGAGCAGCAGATTGCATGTGCGCATATGCTTGGGCATTCATTTGGTGGGCGCGTGGCCATCTATCTTGCGAGCCAACAACCACATCGTATAAACAAACTCGTCTTAACTGACAGCGCCGGCATTAAACCATCGCGCACATGGAAATATCACGTGCAAGTAGGCACATTCAAGACATTGCGTTGGTTGACACAGCGCCCATTTGTGCCAACACGTGTGCGTGCCAAGGCTGAGGAGCAGCTTAAAAAGCGTGGATCATCCGACTACCAAGCCGCGGCTGGCACTGTCCGTAGCTCCCTTGTGCGTGTCGTCAATGAAGATTTACGCACATTCATGCCACATATCCAAGCACCTACCCTGCTTCTATGGGGCGAACAAGATGAGGACACCCCGCTTGCAGACGCAAAAATTATGGAAAAACTCATACCCGATGCTGGTCTCGTTGTGTTTGAAGGGGCAGGCCACTATGCTTACTTAGAACAAGTAGCACGATTTTGCACTGTTATTGAAACATTTTTCATGCACTAGGAACAACAGCACCAACAATAGCAACCCGAAATAATGTGGGAAATTTTTAACGCAAAGGCGCAAAGGTGCAAAGACGCAGAGAGGGGAAATTTTTTACATGTTGAAAATCAGCCTCTCTGCATTAAAAAAGTGCGCCTCTGCATCATTGCAAGCGTATCTGTCGTGTGCTAAAATAGTGTTCTGTTATCTTCTTTATGGCTTTGCGTTCGTTGCGTCTTTACATGAGGTCTTAAAATAAAATAATATCCCATTTTTGGTAAAGTCAACAAATGAGAGTATATTTTGACAATTGCTCAATGAATCGCCCGTTTGATGACCAAAGTTATATCCGAATCCGGCTTGAGGCAGAAGCAAAGCTTTATATACAATCCCGCATCAAAGAAGGCTCTGTAGAATTGGTTTGGTCTTATATTTTGGATATTGAAAATGACCAAAACCCTTTTGAGGATAAAAAAAGTGCTATAGCGGAATGGAAAAAATGTGCAGTCGCTGACGTTGATGAAACAAAAGTTTTGTTGGATCGGGCTATTGTGTTTACGTCATTCGGTATTAAAGCAAAAGATGCTTTGCATGTATCGGCGGCGATTGAAGGAAAAGCGGATGTTTTCATAACAACTGACGACAGACGTATGAAGAAACTATCGGGGATTACAGACATTCGGGCTGTGAATCCTGTGGACATCGTTGGAGAAATTGATGAAAGTAATGACTGACACTGAAATACGACTAAAGGGGATGCAGGTACTCATTAGCGCATTAGGGGAAGTTCAGGCGGAAAAATTCATTACGCTGATAATGCGTGAGCCATTTGATTACACCGAATGGCAGCGGGACCTGTGGAGCGATAAATCCGTTGAAGAAATCAGTAACATGGCAATGCAGCGCAGAATGAGGCAAGGTGGCTAATGTTGACCAATTCATTCTACAAAAGCATGGAGCGTAATGATGTCTGAGGCACAAAGATACTTTATGAGCACTAGGACATAAACCTGGAGAGAGAGCAGCAGTGATAGATAGAGGTGTGCTCCTGCTAGGTGTATTAGCATGGGCAACATGGGTGGCACGGTCTGGTCTGGTTGCTGCCCAAATGTTTCAGATAGAAGAATATGAAACCGCTCGACTATTCGCTTGGGGACGTAAGCGTGGTTGGCTCTATCCACAAGCCGTTATCATTGGCAGTAGTGGGGCTTTGCTTGTTGGTTTGCTTACCCTTCTCCTGCCTCCTGCATGGCACCTTGCCGGTGCCGGCGCAAGCTTACTCGCGGGTGCAACAGCACAAAACCTGCTCTGGAAACGCCCCCCCGACAAAAAACCAATCGTCTACACCCCACGCATGCGGCGCATTTTGGGCGCATCGCTCAGCCTCATCATCCTAAGCTTCGTCATCATCATGCTCATAGCCGTTCGTGTGCCTGTCATGTTTGCTATCCTTGGCAGCACATTCCTATGTCTACAAGCGCCACGCATAGCGTTAGACGTTGTTGTTGGTGGCAATTTTCTCATGACTCCAGTTGAGGCTTCGGTACGACGTGGCTTTTTGAAACGTGCCCGTGTACGTATGGGGGAATATCAACCGCGTGTTGTTGGTATTGCTGGCAGTTATGGTAAAACGAGCACGAAACATATTACTGCTCAACTGCTTACCCCGCAGATACCAACTCTAGCGACACCCAAAAGTTTCAATACGCTTATGGGTATTACTCGCACGATCAATGAATATTTGGAATCTCACCATCGCTTGTTCTTGGTGGAAATGGATGCCTATGGGGAAGGCGAGATTGCGGATATGTGCAACATCGTCAATCCGAGCATAGCAGTCATTACATCGGTGGGGCCACAACACTTGGAACGGTTTGGCACGATAGATCGCATTGCAGATGCATTGTATGAACTTGTGGCGGCACTGCCATATGGCAGCCCGGTTGTTATTTACTGTGGCGACCCTGAAACAGCTCGTATAGCAGAGCGTGCGGCAAGCAACGGGTATCGTGTTGTGCGCTATGCTCTGGCAGATGAAACGACGACAACTGTTGATGTTGTGGCATCAGATGTTGTTATTTCTGAAGGTGCTACGCACTTTACATGGAAATGGGAGGCGGAGGGGCTTGAGCAACGAGTCACCATTCCCCTGCTTGGACGACATAACATTCTTAACACGAGTGCGGCACTTGCTGTTGCCCACCTTCTCGGCGCATCGGTAGACGATGCCGTACAGCAAAGCCAACACCTAGAGCCAGTGCCCCATCGCCTACAACTGCTCCCCAATAATGGTGGTATGACCGTCATTGACGACTCCTACAACGCCAACCCGGTTGGCATTCACAATGGCATAGATGTGCTAGAGCAGATGCCCGGCCATGCAAAAATCCTCGTCACACCAGGATTAGTTGAATTGGGGAGCTTCGAAGATATTGAAAACCACCGCCTTGGCGAACATGCAGCCCGTGTCTGCACCCATGTTATACTCGTTGGCGAGCGCCAAACAACCCACATCAAAGCCGGACTAGAAGAAAGCGGCTTTACGCCAGAGCATATCCACGTTGTTCAATCGCTTGAAGAAGTAACGGCGCTGCTTGGGCGCATTGCTGGGGCGGGCGATGTTGTGCTGTTTGCCAACGATTTGCCAGATACCTATTTAGAACTGTAAGGAGGAAAGAAATGTCCCCATTGCGTATTGGAATGATTTTTGGTGGTCGCTCTGTTGAGCATGAGGTATCAGTCCTTACTGCACATCAAGCTATGGCGGCCATGCCAAAAGACCGCTACACCACCGTACCTATCTACATAGACAAAACTGGTCAATGGTATACCGGCGAAGCGCTACGTACTCTTGACCATTTCCGTGATGTAGAAAAACTTATATCTCTTGCTGAACCAGTGGTATTGAACACCAATAGCGGGCAGAGGAGCTTGTTGATACAGCGCTCGCCGAAAAAGCGTGGATTGTTTGGAAGTAGTAGTAAACAACCCGAAGAGCAATCTATAGATATAGCCTTCCCGCTCATGCACGGCACCTATGGCGAAGATGGCACACTCCAAGGGTTGTTGGAAATAGCCGACATTCCCTATGTTGGTTCAGATGTCACTGCCTCGGCTATAGCTATGAACAAAGTGCTCACGAAAATGATTATGCGACAAGCCAACATTGCCGTGCTTGATGATATAGCATTTGACCGCATGCGGTGGGAGCAGGCAGCAGATGCAATAGTGGCCGAGATAGAACAACGGCTTGGCTACCCAGTTTTTGTCAAACCGGTGCATCTTGGCTCCAGCATTGGCGTTGCCGCTGCGAGCAATGCAAAAGACTTACGTTTTGCCATAGATGTGGCCGCTACCTACGATACGCACATAATGGTAGAACCACACCAACAAGCTATCATAGAGGTGAATTGTGCCGTGCTTGGGTATGGTAGCGATGTACGCGCTTCGGTGTGTGAGCAACCTGTAACTACAACAACTCTGAGCTATGAGGACAAGTATATGCACGGTGGAAAGAGTCAAGGGATGAAAGGAGCACGACGTATTATACCTGCGCCTATAGCAGATGATTTGACGGCGGCAATACAGCAAACATCAACACGCGCCTTTCAAGCTATTGGTGCGACTGGCGTAGCCCGCATAGATTTTCTGGTGCGTCCAGACGAAGGGACTTTTTTCCTCAACGAAATCAACCCATTGCCTGGTTCGCTGTCGTTCTATCTCTGGCGCGATTTGGGGCTTTCGATGACGGATATACTCCAAGAATTGATAGACATAGCCCAGAAACGCCATGCCGATAAGCGTCGCAGTACCTACACGTTTCATTCCACGTTGCTCAGCAAACAGTCATCGGGTGGTATGAAGCGGTAGGAGATGACTTAGTCGCCACCGGGAATGCCGGTGCTACAGGTGCCACGCACTCCCAAACGTGCAACGTGCGTGGCACCCATAACACGCCTACTTCACTGGTGCTATACGTGCTGCTACTGCATCGCCTACCTCACTGGTACTATATACCCGTTGTCCATCGCTAGCAATATCGCCGGTGAAGATGCTGGCCTCTAGCGTAGCGTTGACGGCTGCCTCAACTGCCTGTGCTTCTGGCTCTAGCCCAAGCGAATGGCGCAGGAGCATGGCTACGCTCAGTATCATTGCTAGTGGGTTGGCACGGCCCTGCCCGGCTATATCCGGCGCACTGCCGTGGATTGGCTCATACAACCCCATACGGTGGCCTTGTTGTTCGGTTGCTACCCCTAGCGATGCGCTTGGCAGCATACCCATGGATCCGGCCAACATAGAAGCTTCATCAGTCAGAATGTCACCAAACATATTTTCAGTCACGACAACATCAAAATCTGACGGACGACGCATCAGGTGCATGGCGCATGCATCTACAAGCATCGTATCAAACTGCACATCTGAAAACTCCTCTTGCATGAGACGTGTCGTCACACTGCGCCACAAACGGCTCGATTCAAGTACATTGGCCTTATCTACCATCGTCAACTTACCTCTGCGCCCACGTGCTAAGGTGGCTGCGACGCGCACAATACGCTCAATTTCACTCTGTGTATACATACATAGGTCACTGGCCCACTCACCATCGGCATCGCGTTCACGTTTTTTCTCGCCAAAGTAGATACCGCCCGTAAGTTCGCGCACAACGAGTACATCTACACCGCGCAACCGCTCATTTTTCAGCGGCGAAGCATCCATAAGGAGCGGGTGTACCTTGACGGGACGCAGGTTTGCAAACAGGTCGAGTGCTTTACGAATGCCAAGCAACCCCTGCTCAGGGCGGACTTGCGCATTCGGGTCATCCCACTTCGGGCCACCAACTGCGCCAAGCAAAACTGCATCACTCTTACGGCACATATTCACCGTTGCATCAGGCAATGCTGTGCCTGTGGTATCTATGGCTATGCCACCTAGCAACCCTTCGTGGGTTGTGAATGTATGCCCAAAGTGCTCACCAATCGTATGGAGTACTTTGAGCGCTTCCGCTGTTACCTCCGGGCCGATTCCATCACCCGGAAGTACTGCAATGGTATAATCCATGCTCAATCCTTTTTTTTCGCAAGACATACTACCATAGTGTATAATAGCATCAAATTTCGTACCAGAGGATCTAGTGTGTTATGGTAGAGTACCCTGGACTAGATATTATTTTACAACACCCACCACATGACGATACCAGTTATGCAGTAGAATTACGTTTTATTGATCCAAAAAGTGAGTCAGACCCTAGACCTGTCTTTGGTTTGATGCAACTTGATAGAGACCACTTGCAAACCTTGATACTGGATATGCGTGCATATGGTGCTTTTCTCACAGAAGAATTATTTCGCATGGTTGAGTTGCGAGAAGGTTTTGCACGCGCATGCGCTATGGCAGATGCGCAGCGTATGCCGTTGCGGACACAAGTGGTTGTTGGACAGACAGCACCAGAACTACATCACATTCGCTGGGAGACGATGCTTTATCCGGGCAGTGAAGACAGGATGGCCACGAACCCCAATAAAATGCTCTTTTCGCGCTATTTAGGTAGCACCGATTGGCAACCTGTGAAACTTCGTTCGCGTGCTGCCTTACGTGCTCTTGTTGTCATAGCCAACCCCAACGATATTGAAAGCTATGCCCCCGGTGGCACACCTCTTGCCCCTGTGGATGTTGCTCAAGAGCAAGAGCGGGTTGAACGTGCTCTAGGTAAAACAATACCACTTACGGTGCTTGCTTCTGGTGGGCAAGCTACGCTGAATACAATTATTGCAACATTGCGCAATAGCTACGATATTTTGTATCTTGTTGCGCATGGGGCGTTGATAAAAGGTGAGCCATATCTCTGGCTTGAGGATGAGGATGGTGAAGTTGCTGTTACACCGGGGCGTGATTTGCTGACGCGTATGAAGGAGCATGAGCAACAACCACGGTTGGTGGTGTTGGCTTCTTGCCAAAGTGCCGGTAACGACGATGTGATGCAAAGCGGTGATGACGGCGCATTGTCGGCACTTGGTCCACGGCTTGCCGATGCGGGTATTCCGGCTGTGTTAGCTATGCAAGGCAATGTGCTGATGCAAACGGTTGAACAGTTTGTACCAACCTTTTTCACAGAGTTGCAACGCGATGGGCAGGTAGACCGTGCTATGTCAGTGGCTCGGAGTGATAGTGCAAACCAACCGGATTGGTGGGTGCCAACGTTGTTTACGCGCTTGAAACATGGGCGTATTTGGTATGATCCAGGGTTTGGCGAAGGGTTTGAAAAATGGCCCGCTATCGTTCGCAGCATCAAACGTGAAACGTGTACCCCCATTGTAGGTCCACGTTTGACGCAGTCGCTCCTTGATTCGCCGCGTGAAATTGCCCGTAAATGGGCCGAGCGATATAACTTTCCCCTTGCACCAGGCGACCGCGATGACCTGCCGCAAGTTGCGCAATATCTCTCTGTCAATCAGGACCGTCTGTTCCCCCGTGAGGAGTTGCTAGAATATCTGCGTGATGAGATACAAAAGCGTTACGATGAAATATTGCCTGATGATGTGCGCGGGAAGGATACGGAACTCAAAGATTTGTTTGCCTTTGTAGGTGCTGAACGTGTACAACAAAACCCCTTAGACCCCTACAAAGTGTTAGCTGAACTCCCATGCCCAGTCTATGTCACCACGAACCTAAGCAATGTCCTTGAAGAGGCTTTGCGTATTGTTGGCAAGGAGCCACGCACAGATATATGCCGCTGGAATGAAAGCCTGCAAATGTTGCCCTCGTTGGAAGATAATGAGCCGGGCTATCGCCCATCGGTAGATACGCCACTTGTCTATTATTTGTTTGGGTGTAGCAAGGAACCAGATTCGTTGGTGCTGGCCGAGGATGATTATTTCGACTATCTCATTGCGATGAGCAGGGATAAGGAGCTTATACCGTCTGTTGTGCGTCGTGCGCTCGCCGATACGTCGTTGCTTTTTTTGGGCTTTCAGATGGATTCGTGGGATTTTCGGGTGCTCTTTCGTAGCCTAATGAACGTAGAAGGGCGTGGACGACGGCGACGTTATGCGCATGTTGCGGCGCAGATAGAGCCTGAAGAGGACCGTTTTTTGCAGCCAAGCCGTGCCCATAGGTATATAGAATCGTACTTTCAAGAGAGCGATATTAGCATTTATTGGGGATATGTGGAAGATTTTGTACAGGAGCTACGCTCCCAACTACCATCATGACGAAACTACCAAATGAACGACCAAACCCGTATATTGGGCCACGCTCTTTCCAGACGGGTGAACAATTGTATGGGCGTGACAAAGAAGTTGAAACGCTGATTGATTTGCTCATTTCTGAACGCATTGTGTTGTTGCACTCTCCTTCCGGTGCCGGGAAAACGTCTTTGATACAATCTGCACTCGTTCCGCGCTTGCGTGAGGAGCACTTTTATGTGCTTCCCCTTGTCCGTGTTGGGACTGAAATAGATATGAACGATAGTGTTGGTTTTGCAACATCGGATAGTCAAGAGCATCGTGTACCAATGCAGGAAGGAAATACCACCCCGCAACATCCCAATCGGTACATTCTTAGCACCATTCTCTCACTTGAACAGGAAGTACCAGAACAGGTTCGTTTACCGATGAGCGATATGCAAGCTATACCGCTTTCTTTTTATATGGACCAACTTGAGGATGTTCTTGCTTTCCTAGAACCATCAGGGACACCACCGGAAGATGCATGGGACGATGAAGAGATGTCAATGGAAAGTACGGTGATGATTTTTGACCAGTTCGAGGAAATCTTGACGGTGGACCCCACTGACCGTGAAGCCAAGATGACGTTCTTTACACAACTTGGGGAGATGCTGCAAAACCGCAATCGCTGGGCGCTTTTTTGTGTGCGTGAAGATTATGTGGCCAGCATGGAGCCGTATGTGCGCTACATCCCTACACGTTTCCGAACAAAATTTCGCCTAGACTTTCTGGAAGAACGGTCGGCACGCGAAGCGATAAAATTTCCGTCTGTGCATGCCGGTACCAGATTTGATGACGATGCGGTGGATAAACTGGTAAATGACCTGCGTTTGGTGCGTGTGCAACGTTCTGATGGCACAATTGAGGAGCAACCAGGGCTATATATTGAGCCGCTCCAGTTACAGGTGGTTTGCTACCGTCTCTGGCAGCAGTTAGATAGTGATGATACACATATTTCTATTGAAGATGTTGAATTGCTTGGCAATGTCAATAAGGCGTTGGAAGGTTACTATGCTGAACAAGTGTATGCTATAGCCCAAACTACTGGGGCGAGTGAGCGGTTGATCCGTGAATGGATAGGGGAACATTTAATTACTGAGCAAGGGCTTCGGGGGCAAGTGCTCCAAGGAGCAGAACAAAGCCAAGGGCTAGAAAATCATGTTGTGTATGCGCTGATCAATGCGCACCTTTTACGTGCCGAACGACGACGCGGTGCCACATGGTTTGAGCTGTCCCATGACCGCCTCATCGTACCTGTGCGGGAAAATAATGCGCAGTGGCTCGAACAACATCTGAGCATGCTCCAGCGACAAGCTACTCTCTGGACCAATGAAGGACGCCCAAAAGGGTTGTTGCTCAGCGATGTTGCTCTTACTGAGGCTATGGAATGGGCTGCTTCCTATCCCGAAGAGATGACCCCTATTGAGCAAGACTTCCTGTTGGAGTGCATCCAAGCCCGTGAAGCTGCCCTGAAAGAGGAACGCCGAAATAGCCGGTTTCGCACATTGGCTATCACATCGGCTTTCGTTAGTGTGATTGCCATGATTGCTCTCGTTGTTGCTATCCAATCCTATATGACAGTACAAAATGAAGTACAACAGCGTCAAGTGGCGCAAGACCGCCTAGAACAGCAGCTTGATTTGTCCCATTTTCAGCACATTGCGCTTCGTGCGCAAGGTATGACCGACCAACCGGAAACGGCATTGTTGCTCAGCTATGAGGCGGCGAGTCGTCATTCTGATCCACTTATTGAGCTAGCGTTGCGTCATACATTAGAACAAACAACGTGGCAACCAACCGTGTTGCAAGAACATATTGAAGAACTACAACATGTCTCATTTACCCCTGATGGGCAGCATGTTCTTACCTCGTCAAGCGATGGGATAACGCGTTTGTGGGATTTGCAAGGAACCCCGGTTGTGACGTTTACCGGCTTTATCTTTACCACCAACGACAAGGCTATGAGTCCAGATGGGAAGTATCTTCTCACAACCGATAACGCAACGGTATCGGTGTGGAATAGGGATGGCACGTTGCATCAAACTCTTAATAGCCATTCCAGTTATATTAATAGTGCTGTTTTTGACCCGCGTTCACACTATATTGCCACTGCTTCGGAAGATAGGACGGTGTGTGTGCATGATACAGATGGTCGTTTGATCCACCGGTTTGAAGGGTTTACCGAAGAAGTAGATAGCGTGAGCTTCAGTCCAAACGGGGACTATATCTTAGCTGTGTCGTGGTGCAAGCCATTGCATGTATGGGATATGAAAGGCAAGCTAGTCACTAAAATTCAGGATTATGCTGGAGGTGTCATAAGTGCATCGTTTGACCCGAATGGAAGATATATCTTGACCGTATCAGAGCAAGGGGTCGTTCGCGTGTGGGATTTTGCTGGTTTGCCAATACTATCTATAACCAACCCCTCAATCCCCATACAAAAAGCACGCTTCAGCCCAGATGGAAAGTATATTGTCACTATCACAGATGGTGGTACCTCTAGTGTGTGGAAAAGCGATGGTACACTCGTTTCTGATCTACCCGGACATACTGGCAGGGTTGTGCATGCAGATGTTAGTTCAGACAAACAACGCATTGTGACTTCCTCTACCGATGGAACAGCACGGGTATGGGAAAAAGATGGGATGTTACTGGCGACGTTGGAATGCACCGATTGGGTAGAAAACGCACACTTTAGTCCAGATGGGCAATCTATTCTCACTGCCTCATTAGATGGGAATGTGCGCCTTTGGAAAGAGGTGGGGCCGCATCTACCTACTATTGAGGAACATGGAAAATGGGTGTCGAGTGTCAGTTTTTGTGGCAATGAGCGGTTGCTAACAGCTTCGTGGGATAAAACGGCACGAGTGTGGGACACGCAAGGCAACGAATTGACTGTTTTGAAGGGGCATCTTGATTGGGTCAATACGGCTATGTGTAGCCCTGATGAACAACGTATTGTTACATCATCCAAAGATGGCACAGCTCGCATATGGAGCATTGATGGCACAAGATTGCGTATGCTTCAAGGACACAATGGCCCAGTTACCAGTGCCGAGTTTAGTCCAGATGGGAAGCATATTCTTACAGCGTCAGCAGATGGTACGGCACGCCTGTGGGATGATAACGGTGAAACAGTGACTATCTTCAAATGGCGGCATACCGATTGGGCATGGAATTGGGTATGGAGTGCTACGTTTAGCCCAGATGGGCAACAGGTAGCTACAGCATCGTGGGATGGCACTGCTCGTGTGTGGGACCTAGAGGGCAATCAACTGATGGTGCTGGAGCATGAAGATTGGGTGTGGGGTGTGGCATTTAGCCCTGATGGGCACTATATTGTGACCAGTTCTTCCGACCATATGGTAAGTTTGTGGGATAGGAAAGGGGCGTTATTGAAGACGTTTGAGGGACACAGTGGCATGGTAAAAGATGTTGCTTTTAGTCCTGATAGCCACCATATTGTCACAGCATCTACCGACCACACTGCGCGAATATGGTCTCTTGAGGGAAAACAAGTAGCTACATTGGATGGACATACCGATTGGGTCAATTATGCAACCTATAGCCCTGATGGAAAACGTATTGTGACTGCTTCATCAGATGGTACGGTGCGACAGTATTTGGTTGAGAAAGAGGATATGTTGGCCATTGCTGCCTGCCGTTTGGGGCGTGGTTTAACGGAAAAAGAGTTGCAGCAATTTGGTTTGGATACGACGCATTTTGTGTTTGAGGAGCGTCAGTGCCCGCCAGTGATGAGCTGGGAGCAGTAGAGTGTGGTAGAATAAAATCATATGATAACCACTGAAGACCTGCGTACTATCCCGCTTTTTTCAATGCTGGATGAGGAGACGCTGGCCGATATACAGCGCCGTGTGCATCATTGTTCGTTTCGCCCTGGGCAGCATATTATAGTTGAAGGCGAACAACCGTCTGGTCTCTTTATTGTCTTGCAGGGGCGCGTGCGCTTATCTTGCACGGCCTATGATGGCCGTGAACAGGTTTTAGAAATGGTCGGGCCGGGGCATAATTTCAACCCGGTGCCCCTGTTTGATGGACAACCCAACCCGGCCACGGCGCAAGCGAGAAGTCCAGTCGAGTGCTTGTTTTTGTGGCGCGAGGATGTGCTCGATATGATACGCAACCACCCGGACCTTGCGTTGGCAGCACTCGGTGAAATGGCAGGGCGACTCCGTGAGTTGACTGCACTGGTTGAAGATTTGGCGTTTCGTTCGGTGCGTGAGCGTTTGGCGCGTCAGTTGTTGATTGAGGCGAAAGAGGGAACGGCTGAGTTGACACATCAGGAATTGGCTGAACGTGCTGGTACGGTGCGTGAAATTGCCGGGCGTGCGTTGCGTCGTTTTGCAGAGGAAAAGCTGGTCCGTCTTGAGCGTGGGCGCGTTATCGTGCTCGATTCTGCGGGATTGGCACGCATTGTTGAGGGGACAGCTTGACAATAAACCTAAAATGGATATAATAGGCGTTTGTGCTTGCAGTAAAATAACACCATAACAAAGATGTTTTATGTTCCTAAGAAATCGTAGGATAGACATCCTGCCTGTCTCCGTTCGCTAACTGCCATCCACGAATGCGCCCGTAGCACCTTGGTAAGCCAAGTCCGAACAGGATGTCGGTGCTATGGGGGACAGGTTAGAAGCCTATCCTGTGCCTTTCTTTCGTGCAATTTCTTAGTAGCATTGGGCTGTGTGCTCGCTTGTTGTGTAATGGGTATCATTGGAATGTTGGCGCTTTTGATTACGAGAAGATGACAAGCACGTGTTGACCAGAACCACCCTGCAACCTTTGAACATGTGATACCGTCATGCTATAATGAGAGCGTATTCATCCCATGTTACGTACTGTTGTAATAGTATCCTCTCAATGTTCATGAAGGATGTTTATTCATCTTAGATGTATTCTTTCCCATCCTAATATTGCACATCTTCGCAGGAACTGAATATATAAAAACACTGTGTTGACAGAAAGGAATGAAGAGTATGCAAAAACAAAATCGAATTATTGGAACCCTCACGGCGATTCTGGTTGGTGCGTTGATAGCCGTGGGGGTGCAAGCGTTTTCTCAACCTGGGAATCCGAACAGCCAGAATGCTACATCCACTGAATATCTGACGCATGAGCAATCTGGTATAGTGCCACCGGAACTGTACACCGAAGCTGAAAAAGATGATGATGAACGTGATGATGATGAACAAGATGATGGTCCGGTGCCAATGCAGAGTAGCCAAGGACCGGGACTCGTTGATGTATATGTTGACCCGGAGATTACGGTGATGCCGGATGTAGGAGAAGATGTACCTACAGCACAGCCACTAGCAGCGGCTCCGGCAGCGGTAGGACTTGCCGCAGATGAAAAAGTCGTGTTTGAGAATGATTTTCGTAGTGCTGAACTTCCCGGTTGGACGTTTGGGCAAATCTCTTGGGAACCACTCCCAGCCCCTGCATGGGAAGTTGTCACGAATCAATACGTTACAGAAGCACTTGTTGCTGCGGAGAATAAAGGTGGCATGAACCCTGTGAATGATACCATAGCCGTAGCCCCAGTTGCCCTTTCTGGCGAAGGTGCAATTGAAGTCAGCGCACAAGCTGGTAGTGCTGAGCAAATGGGCTTGGTTGTGGGGTATGAAGATGAGCAAAACTTCACGGCTATGATATTTGGTTCTAGCGATGCCGATGGGATATGTTCGCCTGGTGTAATGCTCATGCAAATGGTAGACGGTACTCCCACCGTGCTAGAGCACAACCCGAAATTGCTAATGCAACATGACCAATGGTATACCCTACGCCTAACCGTAGCGGGAGATACTATCAGTGCCTATGTTGATGGTGAGCTAGTGCTTACGGCCACCCTTACTACACCGCTGGCAGGGGCGCAGCCGGGTCTCTACGCTGGCAGTGACGGCTATGTCTTCTTTGATAATGTGCGCGTACTTGAAGATGAGAGAGGGCAGTAATGAAGCAATCATACACTACTCAACACCGCAAGATAGGTGTCTTTCTAGGGGTTTCTTCCGTTCGTTCTGTGCTTGTGCTGTTCGTAGTTGGGCTATGCTCCTTTTTTGTTGTGAACAACGTTCTCGCTTGGAGCTCCCCCGGCTATGTTGATGGCTTTGATGAAGAAGGTATGTGGCCAGATGTTGCACTCGACGATAAAGGGTATGTCCATGTGGTGTGGTCTATGCTCGATGGCACTGCTTACTATTCCCGTGGAAGGTTGAATGACAGTAACAGTGGGATAATCTCTTGGGAACAAAGACATAGGTTCTCGAAAAAGGTAAAAGGTAATAGCATCCGTATCGTGGTAAGCAATGATGGCACGCTTCATGTAGCTGTCGTTACAACAGATAGTGACCTTTATTATTACTACAGCACGAGTAATGGTTCGAGTTGGAACAGTGAAAATGTTGGTGAATGTAGTTGGAATGCATCTATTGCTGTTGATACAGAGAATACACCCTATGTAGCCTGTGCGAAGGGTTTTGGTGATAACGACTCACGTATTTTGTTTTCCTATCGCAAAGGAAGTGGTTCTTGGCGTGATATGAAAACGGTGAGTAAGGAATATTACCTGACGCGCAAAACTCATATCGCTGTTTATGGTGCTGGAGATTCGGCCATCGTGCATATTTCTTACGAAATAATTGAAGATGAGGGCGATAAGGAACAAGCCTTCTATAGCCGTGGAACTCGTAACGGGGGATTTTCGTACAGCAATCTGTCTAGTTCTTTTGGCTATAGTAAAGGGTATAACCCATCTATTGCGGTAGACCCTGCTACTGGCTATGTCTACTCGTCATTTGTATGGGGTGGCATATCCGATGGGTTTTCTTCTCTTCTGGTCTACAGCACAAATCAAGGGCAAGATTGGGCAAAAATTGGCAACATGCTGACAGATGAAGACCTATGGTCTGACCTTCAGGATATAAATGCCATCAATAATATGGTCTATGTGCTTATCTATGCCAAAAAGTGGGATGGTAAAGGTATAGACAGTTCATTCATGCAATATTACACCTATAATGAAGGGACCAAAACCTTGTCTAGTGGGCAGAAAATCAGTACGGAGAGTAAGGCGACAAATGGGCATTTAGATGTCGGGAATACGGCAAAGGTTGCAGTATGGGTAGAAGGCAATATGGATGGCACTCGCTATGCAATTGACCCCGGTGGGTCTGGGGGAAGCGTAGTCACACCTGTACCTACTGCAACTGCTACACCTACTGGTCCTACTCCCACGCCACTCCCCACGTCTACACCGCTTCCCACGCCCACACCCACACCGCTTCCGGGACCACGTGGCGCGTTGCAAATAAACAATGACGAAGACATTGCAACCAATACCAGTGCCCTCGTCACATTTGTTTTGCAAAGCGGACGTGCCGACCAGTATAAGGTGTGGAACGATGGTGCGAGTGAACCTGCATCGTTTACTGCTTTAACTACACCTTTGAATGGCTCAGGTGCCTATGTTGCTCCGCTAACATTGCCTTTCAATGACCCGCCTGGGCAGAGTGCATGTGCGATTAAAATCGTCTATGGACGCTTGCATGATACAGTTACAGGAATCTCATCCGACCCTATGTTTGATACCATCCTCGTTGACCCTGGCGTTGATGCGCAAGTGTCGGTAAGCAACCCTGGAAGTGGAGATGCTGCCTATACCAATACCCCGTACTATGTGCTGGATGTACAGTCCCGCTCTGGAGAATGTAGTTGGTTATCAAGCGTTCAGGTAGGTGAGAATGTTTCTGGGCAATTAGCTGATACCGCAGATAATGCGACCATACTCGACGCAAGCACCGCTGCTACAAGCAACCTGATGCCTATGGTTTCAAGTGAGCCGGGTGTCCATACCGTTGTTGTTCATGTGACTGATGGTGTTGGGCATACCTACACCTACGAAGAGAATATTACCCTAGACACCAGCAGTCCCCAAGTGACATCGGAAACAGCAAGTTTTACCATGGTAGATAAACAATCTGGTGCTGCTACCACACAAGCTGACTCTATCTTGGTTGACTTGCAAGCAACGGACCTGAACATCCAAGAAGAGCTTGGCAATGGGCAATCAGGTGAAGTGTGGGGGTTGTGGCTTGCCAATAGCACGCAGTCTATTCCCATATCTCATACAACCAGCCTAGATGCTTTGTCGTGGACGCCTGTCCGTGTCTATAATATGACGGTCAAGGATGATATCTATGACTTTACGGTAGGTTGGAATCTGTTTACCGGGCTTACTGAGAGTGAACGCAAGGC
Source organism: uncultured Chloroflexaceae bacterium (assembly GCA_964626155.1). Taxonomy (GTDB): domain Bacteria; phylum Chloroflexota; class Chloroflexia; order Chloroflexales; family Chloroflexaceae; genus JAAUSY01. The sequence goes on from CAZVEN010000001.1 coordinate 68,970, forward strand.
GGGAGACATCTATGTCTACGCCCGTGTGATGGACGCGGCTGGCAATATGTCAACAGAAACCCTCGGTGGTCAGCAAATTACATTATTGGAAGGGTATTCATTACCAACGGTATACCTGCCGATGGTCTTACGATAGGGTCTAATAGGTGATAGGGTTTTAGGTAATAGGGTTTAGGTGATTGTGCCCTATGCCCTAATCCCTGTGCCCTATCACCTGAAAAAACAACCTGTGTTTGTATCTGAAAAAAATACCCATCTCAATACCTATCGCTACCATAACAAGCAACGCACACAAAACCGCCCGAGGCATATAGCCATACCTACTCTCGATGTTGGTATGGCTATTATCCTACTTGTCTTTATTGCATTACTTCCTATCAGTACTCCCCGCATCTATGCCACCGATGAGGTGCAATACTACGCATATATCCGTTCAGTCTACTTTGACCATGATTTGGATTTCCGCAATGAATATGAACATTTTGCACATCTTGGCATGTCGCATGGGGACCCGTCGGTCTACAATGCGCTGCTACGTCATCGAGATGATGACCCGCCAGTAAACCCCAACACAGGAAAGTTGCGCAATCTGGCCCCAGTCGGCGCAGCATTGATGTGGTCGCCGGGGTTTGTGTTGGCAGATGTTGGTGTGCGCATTGCCCAACGAGTGGGTGTCAACGTTGTTGCTGATGGCTATAGCAAGCCTTATATCTGGGCGGTATGCTTTATGACGGCTCTCTATGCACTGCTTGGGCTATTGCTCACCTATCGGTTGGCGCGGCGTTTTACGAGCATGTTTGCCGCAACATTGGCTACTATCACAGTGTGGTTGGCTTCGCCACTTGTTTTCTATTCCTCTATAGCAATGCCGTGGCCCCATGCGGTGGCCTTTTTTCTGTTTGCAGCATTCTTGACGGTATGGCTCGACGATTGGGATAGCAGCAAGCAGGCCATGGGAATGGGAATGGCGGACCGTCTAGCACAACGACCAGTGTACACATGGGTTTTGCTTGGTGTGTTGGGTGGTTTGATGACGATGACCCGTGAGCAACTTGCGCTCATGATGGTGCTGCTGGCAGTCGAGGGGTTGATTGCCTATGGGCAGACTTGGCGTTCTTGGCCTCTTGGCGGTTCAATACCTATCCTACTGAAACGGCATGCGCTACTGGGGGCTTGTTTTCTCTTGACGCTCACGCCACAGTTGTTGAAATATCAAATACTCAACGGTCGCCCTTTTCCTTCATCGGTTGTTTCTGGCAAACTCAAATCATCGGGTGGAATAAGTCCGCATTTTTTTGACACGCTGATAGACGTGCATCATGGGGCATTTCTCTGGAGTCCGGTTTTGTTGCTCGGCATCATTGGGCTTGTTGTTTTGGCACGACGCCATTGGCTCCTAGCGGCATTGCTTGGGCTTGGGTTTGTGGTGCAAACCTATCTCAACGGGAGTTTTGGCACAACATGGCATTTGTCGGGGGCTTTTGGGTTTCGGCGGCTTATTGAGTGTACACCCATTTTTGTCATCGGGCTTGCGGCCCTCTTGGAGTATCTCCGTGTACGCATGGGGCATTGGCCTTTGATTGTGGGGGCTGCCTTTTTGATATATTGGAATGTGGGACTTATTGCGCAATGGACTATTGTGCGCCCTGCTATGCGCGAAGGGTTGATTTGGAATGGTATGCTCTCCTACCAATTTGTTGAGGTGCCGATGCAAGTATCGAGTAAGCTGGTAGATTTGTTGTTTCACCGCTGTCGTATAGTTGAAAATCAAACATGCTAGATGCGTACATATATTCCCCACATTATCGCGCTCATCCTCTATAGCTTCCTTGCTTGTTTGGTGACATGGCCTCTCCCGCTGCATTTGCATACGCATTTGGCGGCTATGGAGTATGGGGAACTAGGGCAAGATGTGTGGCAACATGCGTGGAATATGTGGTGGGTACACCAAGCATTGCTGGTTGAGCACACCAACCCCTATCAAACAACAGCACTCTTCTACCCCCATGGTGCTTCACTCTATATGCACTCACTCAACCTGCCACTCGGTTTGCTAGGGTTGCCGTTGTTGCCGTTATTGGGCATTGTGGCGACGTATAACATCCTCACATTGCTGACGATGGTGCTGGTTGGCTATTGCTCTTTTCTCTTGGCACGTCATATCATCAGTAACGACTCTTTCTCACCACAGGGGACACAGGGGGACACAGGGGGGATGCGTCATACCGTCCCGGCGGCGTTGGTAGCGGGGACGGTTGTTCTGTGTGCTGCACAGCGCATCCTTGAGTTGCGCGGTGCGCAATTGGCGACGCTCAGCGACTATGGTGTGCCCCTCACGTTGCTCTGTGTGCTTGTTGCCCTAAAGCGTCGTACAATAGCTATGGCTGCCTTGGTTGCGCTTGCCATGTTACTCACGGCTTTGAGCAAATGGTACCACCTATTGCATGCTCTGCTCGTTATTGTTCCCATTATGCTATGGCATGCGGTGTTTATGTGGCGACAACACGGACGTAGGGGATTGTTGGATGACGCGATAACGTGGGCCCGTATCGGGGGTATCAGTGCCATCCTGTTTACTCCTTTTTTTATCCCTACGTTCCTTGAGACGATAACCTCGCCCTATTCACGCAAAAGCAATGAACTGGTGTTCAGTGCCAATGTGCTCCATCTTATACCCAAAACATGCGCGGGGATATGGCATGCTATGCCGCTTGACTGGTGGGATGCATGCATATTTGCGTGGGCACCGGTTCTGTTGGCATTGCTTGGTGTCATCCTTGCGCCACGCCGAGTAGCGCTATGGGTTATTATTGGGGGGATATGTCTGGTCCTTTCACTCGGTCCAACCCTGCACGTTGGTGATACTGATACTGGTATCCCTATGCCCTATGCGTTGCTACGTGCTCTGCCGGTGGTAGATGCGCTCCGTGCGCCTGTGCGTATCAATGCTGTGACACATATGATGTTGGGGATAGTGGCGGCGATTGGGTTGACACAGCTCTTTCAGCATGTGCGCAGTGTGGCAGCATCATGGGCCATTGCTGTGGTTGCTATAGCCAGCATCACCGCCGAAGCAGCTATCTTACCATTCCCGCTCATTGATGCGTCTGTATCACCATTCTATACCCAAATAGCCGATGAGCCGGGTGAATGGAGTTTGCTTGAGTTACCATTTGACCGTTTTGACCGTGATAGGTTAGAAATGTTCACCCAAACGTACCATGGGAAATATATCCTCACGGGTCTCATTTCACGTAAGGTGCCACGTGTACACTATGAGTTGGCTTTGCCTATAGCACAGGTGGATGATGGTGAGGTATATGCCGATATTGTGCGCTTTTCGTCAACCACACAAGAGCAGTTGCTCCGCGCATTGCGTACTCGCTACGTGATAGTTCGTGAGTATCCTGGGCATCCGGGGCTAGATGAACGCCAAATAGCAACTGCGCATGAGCTACTTGGTCCGCTCACTGAAGTGTATGCGGATGATGAACTACGCGCTTACCGGCTTGATGCTGTTGCGGCATGGCTCGATGGTCCGGGGCGGACAACACGCGCTGAGGTGCCTTTGTTTCCCGCACTGCAAAAAAACTGGTATCCTGTCGAAGCAACGCCCTATGGTCCCGTGCGCTGGCTGCCGCAAGAAGGTGCTGGGGTTGCGGTGTATGTTGAACATGCGCAACGGGTGGTGTTGGATATAACGCTTTCTAGCTTGTTGCCTGATGCTGCACCGTTGGAGATATGGGTTAATGATAGTCGTGTACAAACGTTTCAGGTACAAGGTCCACAGATACGCCATTATATTACGTCGCCGTTGTACCTATCGGCCGGTTCCAATGTTATTACGTTGCGTGCTATTGAGGAAGGCATAAGCCCACGAGAACTTGGTATCAGCAACGATACTCGGTCATTATCATTTGGCATTCACCAGATAGAGCTACATAAGGTGCAGTAGTTATGCAGCAAGCATCAACGAATGAAGGTGTACAATCCGCTCCCTATGCTGTATCGTGCAGGGCTACTGAGCATGTTTTTGTGTTGCTTTCGTATAGTACGCTTGCCTGTATCCTCACTTGGCCGCTTGTTTTGCATTTCTCATCACACTTTCCGGCCCTTCAGAGTGAAATAAGCCAAGATGTATGGCAAAATGCGTGGAATATGTGGTGGGTGCGCGAGGCGTTGTTGGTGCAACATACCAACCCATACCATACGATGATGGTGCTTTATCCGCATGGAGCATCACTCTCTTTGCACACGTTAAATATGCCGCTTGGTTTGGTTGCATTGCCTTTGCTCCCGCTCTTTGGTATTGTCATTACGTATAATATGTTGATGTTACTCGTGCTCATTCTGTCCGGCTACTGTACGTTTTTGCTGGCGCAGCATCTTGTGCAGCATCCTGCCGCTGCGTGGGTGGCTGGTGCCATTGTGCTATGCTCTCCACAACGCTTGAATGAGCTTTTTGCGGCCCAACTCCCAACTATCAGCGATTATGGGGTTCCGTTGACTCTGCTCTGTATTCTCATTGCATTGGAGCGTCAATCTCGACGCTGGTCATGGCTTGCTGCGGTTATGCTGTTGCTTGCTGGGTTGAGCAGTTGGTATCACCTATTCCATGCATTGGTGCTGCTTGCCGCACTCTTTGGTTGGCGTGTTTTTGCTCTCTGGCGTGGTAGGCAGTGTCAAAAAAAAGCTTTGCACAAAGAATTGTCCATATGGGTATATCTACTTATGGCAAGTTTTGTGGTATTGGCTCCCTTTGCATTGCCCGTTATCATTGAGGGATTAACGGCTTCTTACGCGCAGAAAAGTAATGACCTGCTGTTTACTGCTGATGTGTTGCAATTGCTGCCGGCCACTGCGCGTGGTGATGTGATGCTTCTGCCAGAACACGGGCAAGCCTTTACCTTTGCGCTTGTACCTTGGATTCTCATGCTTGTTGGAGTATTTCTGGCTCCACGACAATCGGCGGTGTGGGTGTGGGTTGCATTGGTGTGCTTGTTGCTGTCGCTCGGGCCGCATCTATCAATTGGCAGGGTAGATACTGGTATACCGCTACCCTATGCTGTGCTATGGAAGACTCCCGTGTTAAGCACATTTCGTGCTCCTGCACGCTTGCTTGCAGTTGCAACGCTCATGTTCGCATTGATTGCGGCTATTGGGTTGGCACATCTATGGTATACTCGCGCAGTGGCGATTGCATGGGGTGGGGCGTTGGTTCTTGTTGGCGTCATTTGTTTTGAGGTTATGCGGGTCCCTTTTCCGTTGGTTCATGCAGGCGTTTCGCCGTTTTACAAGCAGGTTGCAAATGAGCAGGGCGAGTGGAGTATCCTCGAATTTCCTTTTGATCGCTCCGACCATCTGTTGCTTGATATGTATGCGCAAACCTATCACGGTAAATATATTCTTACTGGGCAAACGTCGCGCCATCTGCCGCGTCTAGCCTATAAGTCAATCCCGCAACTTGACCAGATCGAGTCTGGTAACATCCGCCCAGATATTGTTTCTCTGTCGCCGGCTATGTTTGATGAGATGTTGCGAGCATTGCGGGTTTACTATGTTGTTTTTCACTGTGATACAAGCACCTATCAACGAACGGAACGCCAAGTAGCTACTGCACACGAGCTACTCGGCCCGTTGACACAGGTGTACTCTGATTCCCATCTTCTCGCGTATCGGTTGGACCGGGTTGCCAATTGGCTTGACGAAACGGGGAAGACGACTCGCGTTGACCCGCCGCTCTTTCTTGGGTTAAACTTGAGTTGGCCAGAGCCAGAACGTGGCAACCATGGTCTATCTCGTTGGCTACCACCGGAGGGTGGTGGGTTGTGGACCTATACTACACAGCAGCGACGTGTGGTGTTAGAGATATTGCTCTATAGCTTGCCCGGCGAGCGCCCACTCGAACTATGGTTGAATGGGGAGTATATCCAAACGGTGCCTATTGCGGCCGGTTTGACTCCAAGACACTATTGGAGCACCCCTTTTGCGTTGCCGTCTGGTCCGTCGCTCATTGAGTTACGTGCGCCGCAGGGAGGTGTTAGCCCACAAGAGCTTGGCATTGGCAACGACAAGCGCGCACTCTCATTCAGTGTGCATGGAATTGAGGTACGTGAGGTACAGTAAATAGCATGCGCACACGCTCTCTCTACCATCTCTCTGCATTCGTTTTTTTCCTGTGCCTTGCCATTTGGCTTACGTGGCCGCAAGCCATGGTGCTTGGTAATGCCATTGTTGGCGGTCCTATTGCAGAAGCTGATGGTTGGCAGAAGGTTTGGAATCTCTGGTGGGTGCGTTTTGCTCTCACAGAAGGACATGACCCATTCTATACTCACATGCTCTACTGGCCCCAAGGAGCAGCACTAGGGTTTCAACCCATTGATATAACCAATGCGTTCTTGACCCTGCCTGTGTTATTCGCAACTGGGCCGATAGCTGCCTATGGCGTTGCGGCTATCTTGGGCTTTGCTCTGAGTGGTTGGTTTGCCTACTTGTTGGCATTGCGTGTAACCGATAGCTTGCCGGGGGCATTTGCTGCTGGCATGGTCATTGCGGCAGCGCCACAGCATATGATGCATTTTGTAGATGGTCAAATTGAGCATGTAGCGTTGCAATGGGCTGTGCTCTATGTGCTGGTGCTTGTGCATGCGACACAACGCCCATCGTGGCGAAATGGGGTTTGGTTGGCGGCAAGTATTGCGCTTGTTGCCTATACGAACTTCTACCATGCGCTTTTCGTGTCGCTGATGACAGCGGTTTGGGTGCTCTACCATGCACTAGCAAAACGCCAAATCTGGCCATTGCTACGTCCTTGGGTCGTGATGGTGCCTGTGACACTGTTGCTCATGCTGCCGCTTATACCAAGCACTGTAGCAGGTATGCAACAGTCGGTACGCGAGCCGGACCATTGGCTTGCGCAAGCCCATTTTTTTCGGGCTGATCTGGTTGATTTGGTGCTTCCTAGTGCATACCATCCCATTTGGGGTGAGGCTGTCTATTCCTACCAACACACAATACACCCCAAAGGGGCTAGTTGGGTTGTCACTCCCGGCTATCTCACGCTGTTCTTGATGGTTGTGGGGATGCGTTTTGCATGGCGTGAAACACGGGTGTATGCATTGCTGGTAGGTCTATTCCTTCTGTATGCTCTTGGGCCGACGCTCTCTATCCATGGGGTAGATACGGGTATCCCTTTACCGCTTAAACTCATTTCTAGTCTTCCGCTTGTCAATTTAGGCTACCGTCGCACGCTTGCTTTGTTGATAGGTCTCATTCCGCTTGCTGTTGTCGTTGCGTTTGGGGTGCGTGTGTTGTGTACGCAGGTACAAGGACGACAAAAGCTCATTGTCTTGAGCAGTTTGTTTGCTCTTTGGCTCATTGAGATTGCACCGCCAAATATGCTGGTACTGCATGATGATACGTCGCCATTGTATCGTGATATAGGTACACGTTCTGGGGCATTGCTGGAAGTGCCAATAGATTCGGGGAAACTGGAGTGGAAAAGTGCAGGTCTACGTGCGCAAATGACTCATCAACGTCCACTGTTTGGGGGGTATGTTGCTCGTCGTCCCGACTATTCGCTTTTCAAAGGTGCTCCACTTATCAGCGAGTTGCGACACCTGAGATGTGAGCGTACTGATATTGTATCCAACGATAGCGTAACTGCTCGCGCTGCTTTGGCACACTATGCAACCACAGATGTGATGTTGCATGCCGACCGCTTGTCTGAAAGCAAACTTGACTGCGCACGCTCTTTGTTAGAAGATGTCGTTGGTCTTTCCCCGTCGCGCACAATGGGGGCGGTTACACTCTATCATGTACCAACGTTTCAACCGCATTCATTTGTGTTTGTGGGCGATGGGTGGCATAGGGTGGAAACAAACCATGACAAAACTTGGCGCTGGATGAAAGAAACGGGACAAATCTACGTGGTCAATGCGGATGACCAGCCACGCTCCTTTGCCATTCGGTTGCGCATGGAGAGTTTTGCACGCCCGCGCAATGTCATGTTTGCCATTGATGAGCATGCAATGGGGGAGATGCGCGTTGCTTCTAGCTATGCGCGTGAGTATCGTATTCCCGTCACGGTTGCACCGGGGCAGCATACTATACACTTGACAACAACAACGGATGAGGACCCTGGACCAGAAGGGGTGCGCCGTATCAGTATTTCGGTTCAATCACTTACGATTGAGCCTTTGGAAAGAGGACAGTAATGCATATTCTCCACGTTATCAGTTCGTATGGTCCATCATATGTTGGCAATGAAATCCATGGTGAGCTTGCACAGGCTATTATCGCCCGTGGACATCGCTACAGTATCCTCACCCTAGCACGACGTGATGCACCATATGGGGTGCATGTGTGGGATGATAACGGCATTAAGGTATATGAACTTGGGCAGGGACCGGGTATAGGAGCACGTGCTGTGGGAACACTGAGCACGCATATCTTTCACTACCAACCATTTCTCTTTGCTCTGGGCCTATACCATACGGTATTCACGGCACATCTCTACCATGTTGATGTCGTGCTTGTTGAGGGCGGATACCCGCTAGGTGCCATTGCAGCGCTATGGCAACCATTCTTTGGCTACCCACTTGCCCTTGTGTTGCATGGTGGCGATATGCACCGTGAAGATGCGGCAAACTATGGCTATGGGCGCTATGCTGTGGCACGGTGGCTGTTGCGTTACACGATGCAGCGGGCTACACTTATGCGTACCTATTCGCCATTGGCACGCGATGCGGCTATTGAGCGCGGGGCCGACCCTTCGCGCATTGCTGTTGTAGCCCAAAACATTGGCGATGTGTGCTATTTGCCCACCGGCACGGAATGGGTCGAGTTTCGTGCTACAGCACGCAGGGCCGTATCGGCACGTCATGCCCTCCAAGGTCCCTACTTGCTTGTTGCATTAGGGCGCTTGCTCCCCATTAAGGGGTTTGATGGTCTTATCCGTCTATTACCAGATATTCAGGATATGGCTGGCGCACGGGTTGAGCTAGTTCTTTGCGGGCCAAGCCGTTCAGTTGCTGGTGTGGGTGATTATCGCGCATACCTAGAGCAACTAGCGAAAGATATGGGTGTGCATAGCAACGTTATCTTCACGAATGAGCTACCCCATGCGGCAGTGCGCGAGTATCTAGCCGCCGCTGACCTCTTAGTCGTGCCTTCTGTTATGGAAGGTGGGGCTAAAGTGGTTATGGAAGCGGCAGCAGTAGGCACGCCCTTTGTGGCAACGGAAACGGCCGGCACGCCGGCCCACTTGCCGGCTGGTGGCTTTACTGTGCCACCACTGCGCGAAAGTCAAACAGCTTTTGTGCGTGCTACTGCTGTACTTTTGCGCAACGCGGACCTGCGCCAGCGCCTTAGCGCTCATACCCTAGAGCAATCCAAACGGTTTCGTGCCGAGGAACGGGCGAAGGAGTTGTTGCCAATCTACGAGGCTGCGGTTCGTGACTTGTAACGTCGTGTGGGCATGTATTCAATTCACAAACTGGCTTGTGGAACTGTGGCTATGCACTGGTATTATTGGCGAATAGTTGGCATACTGCTCATCCTGTGCGCAACCCTTTTTAGCGGGTTGCTGCTGAACCGGCCCCTTTGGACATTCCATATTGATGTCGGCAACGAACCACACTTTATCATTCCAAGCGAGACGAGCACGTTCTATAACTACATCGGCTTTCATGCAAGCGAGATGTGGGGCGAGCGTTCTTTTCGCTGGACGAAACAGCGAACGACGGTGACTATTCCATGGGTTATGCGTATGCAACCCTTGCTTATGACGATGACGGCCTGTGGCTGTCAACCCAATGGTCAGAACACTGATGCATCGCTTATCCTCAACAATACGCTCACCATTCCCTTGGATGCAACCCAACATTGGCGACAGTACCACATACTCGTACCAACAACATTGACCCATCCCGATTATGGCTTGATGGTTGATATACGTGTGCCTACTCCATGGACTGATGCGTATGCGCGTGTACTCGGCTTAGCACTAGATAGCATTGCCCTGCGACAGATAGGGCAAGGAACACTCACCGACCCAGTGAGTGTGCTTGTGGTGGTGCTTGGTATAGGTGTGTTGGTTTGGCAACGGCAGTGGTTGATGCAACCATTCCTGTTGTGTGTTGCTTGGCTATTGGTCAATGCAATCTATCAACCGCAATTGTTGCCGCGTGCGGTGGTGACAAGTATTTTGGTTGGTGGTTTGCTGTTGCTGTGGCAATGTGGGATTGCTTCCTCTAAACCTTGGCGCTCTTGGCGTCTTGGCGGTTCAATACCTACCCTTATCTTCACGCTTATTGCCATATGGCTCGTGCTCAGTTCCCAAATACTAGGCACATGGGTTATTGACGATGCCTTTATTTCGTTTCGTTATGCACAACATTTCATCCAAGGAAATGGCTTAGTGTTCAATGCCGGTGAGCGGGTTGAGGGCTATACGAATTTTCTATGGACGATGGTCATAGCTGGTGTGATGCAGATAGGTGCAGACCCAGTGCTCATAGCAGTCGCGCTGACGTTTGTGCTTGGCTTTGTCATTGTAGCGTTGACGCTTGTGTTAGCCCGCACTGTTGTGCCAACACCATGGGTATGGGTTGCTCCCACATTACTAGCAGTCAGCACCCCTTTCTTGCTCTATACGAGCCGTGGCAGTGGTATGGAGACAGCTTTGTTTACTGCGTTGTTGGTGGCTACGCTTGTAGCACTGGTATATGAACACTGGCTATTAGCCGGTGTGTTGGCAGTGCTTACGATACTCACACGTCCAGATGGTGTCATTCTGGCCGCTGTGGGTGGTCTCTATGCCCTGTGGCATAGCACGTTGCCTTCTATCACCACAAAAGACACCAAGCAAGTCAATTTGGGACCGTTCATGAGGTATACCGTGGTGGTGTTTGCGCTCTTTGTACCCTATTTCATCTGGCGCTGGATGTACTATGGCTACCCGTTGCCCAATACGTTCTATGTAAAGGTGGATGGCACGACTACGCAACTCATACGGGGCATACACTACCTCTGGCAATTTGGCATTGAAGACTTGCTGCTCTTTTTGGGCATGGGGGGAATACTCTCTGGCGCATGGTTCTGGCGGCATGAGCATCATCGAGAATATACCAATACAAGGGCTATGGTGCTTATGAGCACATTGGTAGGTGTTTTTGCTTGCTATGTGGTGTTTGTTGGGGGCGATTGGATGCCGGGCGCACGCTTCCTAGTTCCTATCACACCATTGCTTGCACTGCTCAGTGCATGGGGGTTTGCAGGGTTGGCAAGGCAGACTATATATACTATGGCGCTCGCGTTGGTTATCAGTGTGGGCAGTATAACTATCTTAGCCCTGCGTCTGCCCCATGAGAGCACGCACCATCATTCCGAGGTATGGATACAAGACTATTCAACAAGACGCTATCGTGAAATAGGGCGTTGGATTTATGCCCACACTCCTACTGATGTGACGATAGCCACAGGTATAGCAGGTGCGTTGCCCTACTATGCCGAGCGCCCCATGATTGACATTCTAGGGCTTACGGATGAGCATATTGCCCACCTCCCGCCCACCCATCTTGGGCACGAGAGGCCAGGGCACGAGAAGACGGATGTTGATTATGTTCTGGGAAGACGGCCGGAGATAATTCCCTATAAAGGGTCTTCGCTGCTGTGGCAACACCCTGACTTCAAGGTGTTGTATCGCTCAATGCAATTTGATGGGCCGGAGGGCCACGCTGTAAAGCTGTATGTGCGCGAGGGTGTGCAATTGCAGGAGTAGTATGCCACCAATGCGCATCTGATACACATTGGTGCCACGCATGGTTAATCTGTTGGTAAAGTACTTGAATCGTGTAAAAAGTAGCCTCGGTGCCACGCAGTAGCACCGGCATCCTGCCGGAGTCCGGCTAGCAGCCGGTGCTACCTCGGCCGGAGTCCGGCTAGCAGCCGGTGCTACCTCGGCCGACCGATGGTAGAGATGTCTTTCTGTTAAAGGGCAAGGTGGTTTGTTAGAACCATATCAGAATCAACTAACCCTATTGCAAAAATCTCAAAGTATGCTATACTGCCTACAGATTGCAAAGGTTTTGTCTATGTTTTGTTGATAGTGTGTAAAAGATGTATTCGTGCCTGAACTGGTCCCTGAGCTTGTCAAAGGGGTCGAAGGCACATGTATAGAGGTAGAGAGGAATGAAATGCATATACTTGTTATTGGTTCAACAGGTGGAACAGGGCAGCAACTCGTACAGCAGGGATTGGACAAAGGGTATCAGGTGACAGCATTTGCTCGCAACCCAGATGATGTGACGATACAACACTCCAACCTCACCGTAGTAAAAGGTGATGTGTTGGATTATGACTCGGTGGATGCTGCGGTACAGGGCAAGGATGCTGTGCTCTCAGCGTTGGGGACGCGCTCGTTGAAGAAAAGCACGATTGTCTCAGAGGGTACAAAAAACATTATTCGGGCGATGGAAACCCATGGAGTGAAACGGTTTGTGTGTGAGACGTCTATAGGTTTGGGAGATAGCAAGGGGCAACTTGGCTTTTGGTATGATATGTTTGTTATACCGTTGATACTTGGCAATGTGCTCAAGGATAAGGCAGTGCAGGAATACCTTATTATGGAAAGCAAGCTCGACTGGGTTATTGTACGCCCCGGCGGGTTGACCGATGGAGAACGCACCGGCCAATACTACGCTTGGTCTGGCAAACGCACCCGCACCATCACCGGCATGATTGCCCGTGCCGATGTTGCCGACTACATGCTCAAACAGGTAGAAGACAACGCCCATCTTGGGAAGGCCATGAACATGTCATACTAAAAACAACCTAATGCCACGCACGTGCCATGCACGTCTAGGCGTGCGTGGCTCCCAAATATTGGGTAGAGACAACGTAGCATGCCACCTCACCTAGGGGATCCCAGCATCACCCCAAATACCCCGGAAACGCACTGCTCACCGCCCCCTGCGAAACATGATGAAACGCCGCCCGTGGAACACCAACAGCCCCAGCAGCATCTGAACCAAACGACACCATCCCACCCCTCCCCGAATTGCCCCTATCAGCAGGCACCCGCAGCCACGGCGCTTCTTGCAACGCAAACTTCATATCCGCATACCCATCCGCACGACGCTGCGCCACCGACCAGCGCGAAAAATCAACATAGCTCAACGCCGTCTGGTCTACTCGCGGGTGATAGGTAATACGCACAATGTCAAGGTTGCCATAGTCAAACGCAACCCCATCTTTGAATGCCTGCGGTATCGTGTTCAGCGCTTCAGATGACATCTGCGCCGCCATGCGGCTCATCGCACGCCGCATATTTTCCCGCTCCACTACCTGCCGTATCTGCCGGTCCGTCCGACTCGCAAACTGGATTTGGTTTTGTCGCCACAACACCTCATCCATCGTGCGCGGCTCCGGCCCACTCCCATCCCACAAATCAATCATAAACACTAACGTATCACGCTCAGCGTGCTTGTCTTGGTCTGCCAGCACTGGCTCCAAGGGTGTATTGTCCACAATGCCACCATCCCAGTAGAGTTCACCTTTCACCCGCACCCCCGAAAACATAGGCGGTATCGCTGTGCTTGCAATCACATGCTCCGAACCAATCGGCAAATCATCCTCATTCATATTGTCAAAAAAGATGACATTACCCGTGCGTACCTTGGTGACGCCAAGGGTTAGGCGCGTTGTTTGGGCATTAATAAGGTCAAAATTCGTCATCCGCTCCAAGGTAGCCCGCAGTGGTCTATTGTCATAGAGGCTCGTCGCTGCCGGCGAGCCGGCCGGGGCAAAGTAAGGGTTCAAAAAATACGGCGTCGAAAAGTTGGGTTGCCCGAAGAAGAGCGCTTGCATAGCACTGCCCGCATTATACCAAGACCGCAAACCCGACGGCACAAGATTTTCCCAATACGAAGGCCGTGAAATCACATTCCAGAGCTCTTCTAGCTTGCCCAACTGCTCATCTGGAGCATTGCCGGCTATGATGGCAGCATTGATAGCACCAATAGAAACCCCCGAAACCCAGTTTGGCACATACCCCACCTCTTGCAGCGCCCGAAAAGCACCCACATGATACGCACCCAAAGCACCACCACCCTGCAGCACCAGCGCAATATACCGTTTATTTTTATGCCATACATCAGTCATATGTATGCCTCCTTGTCTTTCCCATCTCGTTACACCTGTATGACGACGATGGTTATATCGTCATGCAGTTCAGTATCTCCCACAAACGACTCAATTGTCATCCGCAAATAGGTTAGCATCGCTGCTGCACCAATCTGCGGGCCTGTTTTGACAGCTTGCTCCAATCGTTCAAACCCAAACATATCACCAACTGCATTGCTTGCCTCAACGACACCATCACTGGTGAGAATAATGAAATCATTTTGCTCTAGTTCAATAGTCATTTCTCGATATGGCATTTTGCAAGCTATTTCAATGCCCAATGGCAAACCGCCTACGTCAACCCAGGTTACGCTTCCATCGGCCCGCTTCATGATAGGGGTGACACACCCTGCATTGGCCACATGTGCGGTAGCACGCATGCTAGATGCAAATGTATCGCCGGGTTGTAGGGATATATCCACATAGACAAGCGCACAATTTTGGTTTGTCGTGCGGGTATACGTTGCAAGTGCCGCATCCATGCACTTCAAAAATGCCCCCGGCGTAAAACCTTGCCCAACAAATGAATGAAACGAGGCCATGCTCACTGCCATAAGTAACGCTGCCGGCACGCCCTTGCCAGATACATCACCAACGGCTATAGCAAAACGGTTTTGGGTAGTATGTTGTGTGCCAAACTCATCCTGCGCCCTATGCATACTGTCTTGCGAATCCATAGCGTAAAATGCATACAAATCCCCGCCCACCTCGCGTGCCGAACGGGTATAACACACAACATCAAGCCCCTCCCATTGCGGTATAGAGGGAGGCAGCAAGCTTTGCTGGATGTCGTGCGCAATAGACAACTCACGCTGCATAGCCGACAATTGCAAGCGCTCACGCTCAGCCTGTTTTTGCGCAGTAATATCACGTAAAATACCGTGAAATTGTGGCTGTGCATGCTCATCTGTCTTATGCAACGATGCGGTCAGCAAACACTCCAACGTCGTACCATCTCGGCGCACCAGCGTGAGCTCATAGTCGCGCACCAACTCATGTTGTTGGATAAGCCTAGCGATATGCTCACGTTCGGCTGGGTTTGCATAGTGATCTTGCACATACACATGCTCCCATACCTCATTGGGCGCATAGCCAAAGAGATGCAGACCGGCCGGGTTTATATCGAGCAACTCCCCAGTAGGGGAAGAAATAAAAATAACATCGCTTGAACCTTCAAACAAAGCGCGGTATTTGTGTTCGCTTGCTTGCGTCGTCGCATACAGGCGAGCATTTTCAATAGAAATAGCAATTTGCCCGTAGAGCAATGTAAGCACTTCGAGACGGTCCTTGGTAAATGCCCCTTCCGACTGGTTATTCTCCAGATACAGCATCCCTGTCAATGTGCCATGATACATAAGCGGGGTACAAAGCACCGAACGCAGTTCATGCTCCAGCACATAGGGGGCTTGCGTAAACTGTCCTTCGCGGGCAGCATGTGCCAACACAACACTCTCACGCGAGTGCGCCACATAATTGATGATGGTATGGGGAACATCGGCAGATTCTATGGGAATAGACTGTAAGACCGTCGTTTGACTACTATGAATGTCAGTTTGAGCCTCAACAACCCATCTATCGTTCTGTTCAAGAATGAGCACCCCACGCTCTGCGCCTGCATTCTCTATCATAGTATGCATAAGTTTTTCGAGTAATGTCTCTAAAACAATTTCCCCAGAAAGCGCTTGCGATGCCTTCATGACACTCGCAATATCAAGTGTTTGCGTTGTTCGGGTTTGCCGGCTACTTGTGGTTACGCGTGCATCATTGAGCTGAATAGTTGTGCGCACACCCTTTTGTCCGCGTGCTGTTGAAACAACCGCCCCTTCAGATCGCAAGACGTATGTTTCGAGCCATCGTGTCTTCGCACGTGCTCCCCAAGATTCATACGCATAGTGTGCTTTGTGCAAATATGTTTGAGCTACATCTAGCACCCCTTTTTCGTCATAGAATCGTGCCATCAACTCATATGCGAGAGCTTCCTCATGCACATAGCCATTGTCGTGTGCCAGCGTCATCGCCATATAATAATGGCTCCACGCCTCCCCATCGTTCCCCTGCACACGCGCACGCTCGCCCTCTATCAAATGCCATTTGTGCCCACAATTCATAGGCGCTAGATGCGACCATTGCAACATCTTTTCCTGGTTTGCAGCCACCTTCTCCTCGTGCTGCACACGCGATTCAGCATCGTGCATACCCACAACTGCAAGACGAGCCAGCGAATCGTAGAAGTAGAAGAACGGCACTTGGGGCGATGATGTCACACCAGCAACATACTGCTCCGCGAGAGCAGCATATTCCACTGCCTGCTCATATGCCCCAAACAAATAACAAAGCATCAACTTATGCACATAGAGGAGATGCAACCCCGTCTGGTCATGCATATCTTCATGCACGGGCAACATAGTAGCCTCATCATACGCCTCGCCAGCAAGCACCCACGGCGAATCCGTTTCATATACCAAATTGAAGACAACTTGCTCATAGAGCCGATGGTACATACGTGCAGCTTCTTGTTTCAACTGTGCAATACTACGCCCAAATGCCTTCTTTTCTCGTGCGAGTTCTTGCACATTCACGCCGCAGATGAAAGAGCTGACAACATGCATATATGCAGCATTGGCAGCATATTGCACATCTCCAGTTTCTAACCCAGTTTGATAGGCTTGCAGGAAAGATGGCAATGTATCACGGATATGCACCTTCCAATGCCGCACTCCCGCATGCACAATGTGGATAACACTAGCCCTGACCTCTCTAGCAGCCGGGTGTTCGGCTAGGCGCAATGCCAATTCACCAAAGCTATACCCCGTTTCACTATCACCAATGATGCCACACAGAATAAACCCATACATACCATAAGCAAACGCCGACATGGGCGCATTGCCATACCTAAGCGATAGGAGCACTTCTTGAAATGTAATGAGTGCTGTTAGCACTGGAGATGTGAGGTAAGCAGCGCTCATGACACTGGTGAGGATACGCATAGCGGCCATTTGATACGGGTCTGTCATGGGGGGAAGTTCATAGAGCATATCAATTGGTTTCTCAGCCAATGCCGCAGCAACATTCTGAAACCCTGTCATAAAATCTTCTGGTGCTGGTTGCTCTGGCAGCTCAACCCCAAGCATCTGGAGCACATAGAGCGCAGTCTGCACTGCCACTTGGAGTTGATTTTGGGACATAGCAGCTACAATCTGTATCTCATACGCTTTCACCTTGTCTAAGAGCGTATGGGCATGCTCCAACACAACAGCCACAAAATGTGACGATTGCTCAAAGTCGCCGCACAAATAAGCCGCTTCTGCTGCTTCAACATAGAGGTCCAATGTCAAACTATACAAGCGTGTCCATGAGTCCTGCGTAGTCTTTTCATAGGCAAGCATCGCAGCATCACCTTGCGTCTGTGCATCTGTGCGCGAAGACAACTGGTCGCCCACATGTGGCATGAGCAACGCAATACCAGCCTTCAAATACGTATAGCATGGTTCATATGCAGCCGAAGCCCGCGCCTTGCGTCCAGCAACAAGATTGAGTGTTGCTACTCTATCCCGTTCTGCTTGGCTTGTGCTCCATACCTGCCCATGATTCAGATGCGGGACAATCTCGAAAATGTGCTCTTCTACAGAATCCATTTCCAATAGCGTTTCTGGTTGTAGGCTAGGTTGTAGGTTGGTTGGTATGTCCACGGTAGTACTTGACTGACTCATGTGCAGGATTTGGGCAAACAACAGTTGCCCAATGCGCCAATGCATAGCTTGCCGTTCTGCTTCTGGTAACGCATCGTAGACGGCCTGTTGAATGCGGTCATGCGCAAAAATATACTCCGCCGTTATCATATCGGACAAGCCAGGTACATCAAACGTCATCAAATGGTAATCGTTGCTAGATGGTATGAGTAAGCCACTTGTCAGCGCATCTTCCAGCGTGCGTGCCATTTCGACTGGTTGTTGTTCCGCAACACGTGCCAATGTCTTTAAAGCAAAGCGGGTGCCTATGCACGCCGCAAACTTTAATGCATGCTGTGTTGCTGGAGGCAGTTGCAGCACCCGCGATTGCATCAGGTCTACGACATTGTCTGTTATTTGTTGCCCCTGAATAGCCGCCGGATCCCATTGCCATTCGCCATGGGTATAGTCAAACGTGAGAAGGTCCATTGTGTAGAGCGATTTGAGAAATTCGCCCATGAAGAAAGGGTTGCCATTTGTCTTAGCTTTCACTATCTCAGCGAGCTGTTGAGTAAGCTCACCATCTCTATGGACGGTGTCTTGCACAAATTGCTCTATTTCAGTATTGCTCAACGGGGCAAGGTGTATGTCTTGCACAGCCACACCAGTCTGCACAAGGTCTTGCACCATCAAGAGCAATGGATGACTAGTATCTACCTCATTGTCGCGGTATGCGCCAATGACAAGGAATGCAGAAGGGGTATCTTGTGCATACCTGGTAGTTGTGAGCACCTGCTGGAGCAGCGAAAGCGATGTGCTATCGGCCCATTGCATATCATCTATAAACAAGACCAGTGGATGCTCAGGTTGCGTAAAGACTTGTATGAAGCGCTGAAATATGAGGTTAAAGCGGTTCTGCGATTCGGTAGGCCCGAGCACTGGCAACTCAGGTTGCGGCCCGATAATAAGCTCTAGCTCAGGGATGATGTCAACGATAATGTGCCCATGTTGACCCAATGCAGCCAACAAACGCTCACGCCACAGAGCAAGCAATGTGCTACTTTCAGTCAACAATTGACGCATCAATGAACCGAAAGCTTCAATGATGGCTGAGTAGGGAATATCACGCTGAAACTGGTCGAATTTGCCCGCGATAAAATACCCACGCTGGCGTGTGATAGGTTTGTGGATTTCTTGCACTAAGGCAGATTTGCCTATGCCGGGGATGCCCGATATGAGCATAAGGGTACTCGTGCCTTCGCATACGTGCTCAAAGGCTGTGAGCAATTTCGTTATGTGCTCTTGGCGTCCGTAGAGTTTTTGGGGGATGACCAGTTGGTCTGATATATCGTAGCGTCCTGGTATAAAGGTGTGGAGTGTGTCGCTTGCATGCTCACGCAGCATACCCATAGTCTGCACACCTTCTAGGTCGGCTTTTAGTCCATACGCAGATTGGTAGCGGTCTTCGGCGTTCTTGGCCATGAGTTTGAGGATGATGGCCGATAGGGCCTGGATAAGGGGGGCTTGGCCATCTACCTGCATATATGTGTGTGGAGCGATGGGTTGACGGGCGATGTGGGCATGGATAAGTTCTAGGGGGTCGTCGGTAGGGAATGGGAGCAAGCCGGTGAGTAGTTCATACAAGGTTGTGCCCAATGCGTAAAAGTCGGCACGGTAATCTATGGCGCGGTTCATGCGCCCGGTTTGCTCTGGGGCCATATACGCCAAGGTACCCTCTAGCACATCTGGGTTGCGAAAGGTTGGGGTTTCGCGTGAAAGCACGGTGGAGATGCCAAAGTCTATCAACCGTACTTCCTTTGTTGTTGCGTTGTAGACAATGTTAGAGGGGTTTATGTCTTTGTGGATGACATGTTGCTGATGCATCTGCCCTATTGTTTCGGCTAGGTTGATAGCTAGATGCAACAGTTCAGGAAGCTCACATGCGCCGGCTATGCGCATATGGGTAAGCGATTGTCCCCCGAAATCCTCTAGCACCATCACATACTTGTGTTGGTGTATTTCGAGGCTATAAGCTTTGATAATGCCAGAGAGATTAAGCGTGTGGGTAATGCTATATTCACGCTGAAAACGCGCTACCTGTTCAGGTGCGGGGAAGGCATCTTTGAGCATTTTGAGAATAACAGGACTACCATCAGACGCACGAATACCCCGGTAGACAAGCGAGTTGACACTTTCATGCAACTGTTGGGTAACATCATAGCCTGCTATATCATTCATGAGGTGATAACTTTCAACTATACTAGCCGCTCATATCCAATTGACACAACGCTAAAGCATCGTTATTGCACAGGTGCATGATAGGATGGATACAATCTACAGATGTTGCGAGCAACATCTTCATATTTATTGGATTGACGATAGAGACATGGTAGCATAAACGGATAAAAAAAGACAACCCGTAAGCTGACATTTTTGGTTACAGGTTCAACCACAGCGTAGAGCCATTGCATGCAACGTTTGCTACAACCAACAGCATACATAGAGCAGCCCTAATTGCATTGTGCATGATGCAACAACCATAAACGAAAAACCTTTCTATCTCTCTGCGTCTTTGCTTCTCTGCGCCTCTGCGTTAAAAATGGTACCAATCATGGATGGTTGCTATAGAGTACACGCCAACGTTGTAGTTTATAAAAATACAAATTTGCGGTATAATGCCGCATGCTCATTATAGCTATGACGGGTGCCACAGTGTGTGGCACGAAAGGCGGTGCGGAGAGGTATGCTTAGCGAGAATGGACGAGAGATTTTAGAACAAAAGTGTGCATTGTATAACCAACGCAAGAAGGCTACGAATAGCCTTATTACAACGCTGAGTAGTGTAACCACTGCCCTAAACAAAGCCAATAATAGCCTGAAGCATTGCACGCCCCAGCATGGCATAGTTTCCCCAGAAACACTGGCGAATACGCAGAATGCATTTGCCACATTGCGCCTAAAAGATGACGTCATAGACCCATTACTCAACGAACGCAAATAGTGCGTTTGGATGACCGGTTTATGGAACGCGATATTCGAGAGTTTACGAATACATTGCTGCACTATCATTGCATTGCATATGGCTATGCATATCCGCCGGAGCCGGAACGCTATGCTCCGGTTGCAGATGCGGCTCCGGGATTGTTGGCACGGGCGCTAACTCTCCATCGCATCAACCTGCGCGAGGTTATCCGCCTTGCTGTGACGATATATGTTTTGCTGTATCTGCACGAGAGCTATGATTATGCTACACTGTTAGAGGAGTTGCAGCATGGGTTGCGTTTGTAGGGAGAATGAACGATGTCTTCTATGGAACAGCACTATGAGCGGTTTTGGTCTGTATTAGTAAAGCTATCGAATGAAAACACAATCACCTACTATCCTTATTATTGATGATAACCACGAAAACCTGCGATTGCTCGGCGGTATCCTCAAAGAGCAGGGGTATACTGTGCGGCTTGCGCCAGATGGCAACCTTGGCTACCAGTCTGCACTGGCGAGACAACCAGATATTATTTTGTTGGATGTAATGATGTCAGGTATAGATGGGTATGATACGTGTGCGAAGCTGAAGGGGGATAAGCGTACAAACGATATACCGGTTATTTTTATTAGTGCGTTGCAGGAAGTGTTTGATAAGGTGAAAGCCCTTTCGGCCGGTGGCGTAGATTATATTACGAAGCCATTTCAGGTCGAGGAAGTTTTGGCGCGTGTATCTACGCATGTTGCGCTGGGTGCTATGCGGAAACAATTGCAGGAGCAAAATAAGGTGCTTTTGCAAGAAATCAATGAGCGTAAGGAGGCAGTGGCGGCGCTTGCCGAAGAGCGTGCGTTGCTGAGCCAGCGTGTTGAGGAGCGTACTGCTGATTTGAGTGCGGCAAATGCAGCGTTGTCGCGGGCGTCGAGGCTGAAGGATGAGTTTCTTGCAAGTGTGACCCATGAGTTGCGGACGCCGCTAAATACTATTTTGGGGCTTTCGGAGGCGCTTGGGGCAGGGGCTTATGGTCCGTTGACGGAGCAGCAACAAGAGGTGCTACGCATTATTACGCAGAGTGGGCAGCGTTTGCTTGGGCTTATCAATGATATTATAGACCTTTCGCGGATTGAGGCGGGCAAGATGACGCTGAATGTTACGCGGTGCGATGTGCGTGCGGTGTGTGAGGCTTGCGTTACCAAGGTGCGTGCTGGGGGTGAGCAGAAAAATCATGTGTTTTCGGTTGCTGTTGATGACGCAGTGAATTGGTGTGAGGCGGATGAGCGAGTGCTGAAGCATATTCTAGCTAATTTACTCGATAACGCAGTGAAGTTTACGCCGGGTGGTGGGTCTATTGGTGTTGAGGTAGTGCGGGATGTTGCGCGGCAAGCTATTCGGTTTACAGTGTGGGATACGGGCATTGGTATATCGCCAGAAAACATTGGACATCTTTTCAAGCCGTTTGTGCAACTCGATAGTGGGTTGGCACGCAAGTTTTCTGGCACTGGGCTAGGGCTCATCCTCGTCTATCGCCTTACAAGGATGCATAGCGGTGGGGTGGCAGTGGAAAGTGAGGTTGATAGGGGGAGTCGCTTTACCGTTTCGTTTCTTTGGCAGCCGCCAGACGATGCAGCAGGGGAGACGATAGCGGATGCTGGGGGCTTTCTGCGAACTATGTGCGTTCTGCTGGTGGACGATGATGAGTACATGTTGCAAACCTATAGTTTATACCTCAGTGCGCGAGGATGCAAAGTTGTCATTGCCCGCAATGCGACGGAAATGATGGATCGTGTGCAGGAAAACCGCCCATCAGTTGTTGTGATGGGGTTGCAAATGGGGGGGGTAGATAATCTGGAGACGATGCGCTCTCTTTGTGCTACGACAGACTTGGCGGATGCGCCGGTTGTTGCGCTTTCTGCACTGGTGCGGCCGGGTGACGGTCAGCGTTGTCTGGATGCTGGAGCTAGGCTCTTTAGCCCGAAGCCGGTTGGGGTGCGCGGCCTAGGAGGTATGCTGCGGGAAGTGTTGGCGGGGGATGGGGGGTAAAAGCTTATGTACGTGGTTGAATAATTGAGCCATAGCGCAGTATTTGTGTGCGTCGTTCACGTGGCCAGTAGGGAGTACGATACGCACCGAGTGTTTCTATAACAGCAACCAAACTGAATTGCTCACACCCAAAGAGTTGTTTATTGAGGTCTTTTTGTTTTCTGTCCTGGGTGTTCTTGGCACGAAATACATAATCATAGGGCAAGCTCTTGATGAGCGACACTTGAGTATTGTTAAGTATTGGCTTTGCACACGTTGCATCTACATTCTGAGCAACACTGATAGAGAAATCCTGAATCAGACCATACCCAAGAACCGTTTTTTTACCTAAACCAATGCGTTCTTGCTGTGCATAGGCTAAAAGCTGTTCTACCCCTTGTGTATCACCACGAAAATAAAACGTGTAACTTGTCGTAAGAGAAAAATACAACCGATTGTCAAGAGCTTTATTCGACCCTTCACCCGTATTTAATGCTGTTTTGAGTTTTATTGGTCGCCCGAAGGGTTCTGCTACACGGCGACGTAGCGGAATAGAGTCAACTACATCTGGATATGTCAGTAAATCCATTTGGTAGGCAAACAAGGCACCTGCTGGAACCAACATTCTATTTGCTGCATAGGTAGGCAAACCAACCGAGCAATCAAAGAATGATGGCATATCTGGTATTGCAAGTTCACGGATCGGGAGTGGAAAGTCAATCCACATCATTGGGTCACGAAGTGCCACATTCCATTGCCAAATCAATGACTGCACTTTATCTGGGTGCGATTGTAGCGCATCACCAAGTGCAGCACGAAAGGCAACATAGCTCAAGAATCCATCAAGGGTCGGCAGACCGACTGCGGGAGCATTCCCTTTCTCATCTGTTATGATAGCGGGAGTAGCTAAGTCTATGCATAACTCATAGATAGTGGAACCATCGGTAGGTCCAAAGCTCCACTGGGCGTTAAGCAAAGCATTGTATGCTTCTCTATCTGGTTGAAGGGCTGTGGTGCTAGGTTTGCGGCGTTTCATTGTTCAGCCCCTTACACTTGCACAGTCAATGAAGTAAGAATTTCTTGTCGCTTTTCATCCAGATATGCTTTGTATGCTTTCATAGCAGTGGTGACACTCTGTGGCCATGCATCTGGCCATACAATTTCCTCTTCACCAACCGTACCCCGAACAGAAACACGAACTTGACCATACCCCGCAGCACTGCGCCCACCAATGGCTGGTTGTTCAAGAAACGCTGTCAACCCATCGAAGAGACTACCCAATTCCTGTTGGTCTAACGGTAGTTTCGAGTAGAGTTGTTGCACAAGCCACGTACCAGGCGGGATACATTCAACATAGTAAATCATTTGTGAACCCTTTTGGGTTTCTTCGTCACTGGTTATTTCCGTTTCAAACATTTCTGTTGTGTTAGACTCAGGTTTTGGATTGGCAAAGCGTTGCCGTGTGAGGTCACGACTGTCATCTTTGCGTGTCAATGGTCCATCGTTAAACAAAAGATCGCGTGCCTTTGGCCAATCATCTGTTGCTGGTAAGATAGCATCAGAACCAAGTGCCTCGTACATGGTTTGTACAATGTGCTGTGTTTCTTTGGCACAAGGCACGATGTGGGTAGCTGCAATTTTAGACGGGAGCATGACATTGCCAAAAGCTGCTCCCATAAGTCGTATCGAAGGGATCGATTCTTGAAAACTATTGAGAAGTCCAGCACTGGTACTTTTGTCGCCCAACGCACCGCCACTATAGAGGATGCCATAGGTATCATTGTTTTTGAATGTGAGGCGTGTTTCACCATTGTTGCTCAAACGAGAGCAAAGCTGGTCGGCAAGAATATCGCGCAGTTGACCACGGAAGCTATTGCCAGAAAGGGTAGGCACCGACTCCGGTTTCCCATTGTATATAACGCGCATCTTTTTGAGTTTGCTAATGTTTCCAATGGTGTCTTCTGTATGGATGATAGGCTGTTCGGCGAGATACGCCAGGGTTAGATGAACATTGACAAGAGAATTAGTGGTAGCTGTCATCATGAAACTCCTTTCGATTTGGAACTTTCTCCAGAGGCTGTGTCAGCCTCATCAAAACCGCGTGCTTCTTGATAGAGCCGTTTCATTAACATAATAAGTGGTGTTGTTTCTTCTTTGAGTAGTGCCATTGCTTGTTGCCCTAGTTCATCTGAACGATAGATTTCTTCAGCAGGTACGCCTAGAGAGCGCAGGGTAATAAACTCAGGCGAGATGTTGCGCAAAACATCATCTGCCAATGCCCCCAACGTTTCGGTGTTTGAAGCCCGAATATACTTGACCAATGCAGGATAGGGATTGAAAGTACGTCCCTGTTTGGAAAACAACTCAGGACTCATACCGCCGCGTATTAGCAGCAATGTTTGTACAGCCAATTTCACAGCGTCTGCACGCGGGCTTTGGAGATCGAGTTTTTTCGTAGCGTCTATTGCCTCTTTAAGCGTTTGCTCTAATGGTTTCTTTGGTTTTTCACCTTGTGGTTGTGCCATGTCATTTTCCTCCTCTTGTTTGGGTTCTTGTAATGCTCGAATAAGCATCATAATCGCAGGGAATTGCTCAAGTGTAGTACTTGTTTGGTCACGTTTTTGCTCGTAAGCATTCCAACTCTGTGCCGGGTCTCCTGTACCAATATGCTGATTCCAAAACGTTTCAGCACTTCTAAACGCTTCATACTCTATTGAACTACCATTTGGTATCTTCCTTGGGTTCAGAGTGGCTTGAGCACTCTCAAATGCCGCAGTAACAAGATCGTTGTTATCGAGTAACAATTTGAACCATACATCAGATTGTTTTACTCTATTCCTTTGACGGCGCAACGATTGTATGAAGCCTTGCAGCATATCCACATGCTCAAAAAGCTTTGCCGTAATATTGAATTGAACCTTGTCATCTACCAAGAGCGGTATGGTAGAGCAAGGCTCAATAGTAATTATGCGTGGTGTTGTCTTGAGCAACGTATGTTTACCTGCATGCTTCGAATCAGCGATTGCTGTTTCAATAACCACTTCAACTGCTGGACGCACCCTGATGTCAAATGGATAAACTTGCAATGTTACATCACTGAAGAATGCTTTGAATCGAGGGAGCAACTTTTTGATAGTCTCTGCTTGCTTATGGGTCAGTGCTATTGCGCCTAGGTATGGGAATGGCAAAGGTTCTTTGGGCATTACGCTCTGCCACAATTGGGCAATAATACGCCGCGACATTTGTTGAAAGAGCGTAAACTCTTGCGTTGTAACTGTGATGCGGTTCAGTGTGTTGACAAAACGCCCACCCTTGTCAAGAATTGGTTGTTCAATAGCGCCTGCTTTTCCTTCGTCAAACACAACGTGTGTAGCAGGTGCTAGAAGCAAAAACGAACCCCGCATAGAAGTGCGTTTAGGAACCCCTTTTTTGCCAGCACCTTCAGAATTAGGTGAATTGATAACATAAAATTGGGCAAGAGGTGAGACATCACCTGATGATCCTGTAAATTCTGTATCTACAAATGAACCAGAAAAGAGGTCGCTAAGATTTGTGGAGCTAGGAGCGAGTAAGCTTTCAAAAACTGTTCCGGTTATTCGGCATATGCGCCCTGTTGCGGACTTTCGTGCTTGTGCAATGAGTTCAGATGGGCGCAATACAATGTTTTCAAGCGGACGCTCTTTATCAGATTTTCCTTTTGGTGTTAAGGTGTTACGCCATAAAAATCGAACCTCACGGATTTCTACTTGTGTATCAAACGCCATTTGGAGATAGTCAGTGCCACCACTCACGGTGAGTACGTCGAAATGATCGAGACGCTTGCGGGCTGCATCTATTGTTTGTTTTTTCAGTTTATCTAGTTTCGATTGTTCAAGCGGGTATAATTGTTTTTGGGGTAGAGCAATGATAATAGAACGACTATCTTGATACAGTACCAATAGTTCAGCGAGCGACAGGGTGTTGTTGATGAGTTCTTCCGGTCTAAGCGGGCTGCCTGTGAGGTCAACCGTCAAGGTAGTTTCAAACTGAGTTGCAGGAACGTGAGTCAGTGGAGTGTAATGTTCGATGACAAACGTTGTACCTTCGAAGCGTACATCGAAATGCTTACCAACGTTATCCCATATATCCGATTCACTGGGCGAATGAGGAAGAGCAAGACCAGATAGGCTCTTAAAATCAAAGCGAACACGCTCGATGGGAGTGCCATGTTGTTGTAATATCTTTTGCAACGATGCAGCCACATCGCGTGTTACTACCTCTATGAACGCATCGGCAATTGCAGCACAAACGAGTGAGGTAGCTAACGCAGGTTCTGTTGAGATGCTGATTTGTATGTAATTGACTTTCTTTCCTAAATTAACCTGGTCGCCTTGGTCAGACATGATAAATTGTTCTGGTATCTTAAATTGAGGGGGTTTGTCATGATGAGAGGATACCAACATTATAGTCTTGTCAATGTTTGTTACAAATTTTCCATGTATCTTACCGAATGAACCTCTTCCGGGTGTGTGATACCAACTAAGGTTACCTTTTTTATTCAAAACCCACTGAAAAGCTGGTTTGTAGAGGTCGTGCCACAACCACGCAATAAATTCCTCGGCACTCGTCGAGGCAGTAAGTGCAACGAGCAGCACATGGAGAGGCAGTGCCGCGAGGTTTATAGTGTCCTTCTTACCTCCTGCATCAGTACGGGCGATTGGACCAAAGTTAAA
Source organism: uncultured Chloroflexaceae bacterium (assembly GCA_964626155.1). Taxonomy (GTDB): domain Bacteria; phylum Chloroflexota; class Chloroflexia; order Chloroflexales; family Chloroflexaceae; genus JAAUSY01. Next base: position 96,533 of record CAZVEN010000001.1, read on the forward strand.
TGATATTGGGTTCATCATTCTGTCTCATTATGGTAGTAAACGTGTAGATATTATAGCACGAATTGACAGATACTCAACTTAAAACTCACTAACTGCTCCATCATCCAACTCTACCAGATAGTCGGATATATCAATATGAATAGTAGTACCATCATCTCATACCATACCTACTGCAAAAAACTACCTTCTTTCATAACGGTATTGGGCTGGTAATAGTTCCTCTTGTTGCAAGATGTCACGTAAGCGTGCTCTTCCTCGGCTCAACCGCGACTTAATAGTTCCAAGATGAGAGTTAGTAACATACGCAATTTCTTGATAGTTCATACCTTGAATATCGCTTAGGATAATAACGATACGCTGGTCATCGGGCAATTGTAAGAGTACCTGTTGAATAGTTTGCCCCAGCTCCTGGCGCAAAGCAAAGTCATCGGGCGACTCGCCATAGTCTGGTAATTCAAACGCAGGGCTTGAACCTTGGTAGGCAGGCGGTGTTGCATTGAGCGATATTGTTGGGCGACGCTTGCGTACACGTAAAATGTCATAGCAATTGTTGGTAGCGATACGTGAGAGCCATGAGCGAAAAGAGCCTTTGCGAAAAGTATGTATCTTGTGAAAAGCCGCAAGAAACGTATCTTGTGTTGCATCAGAAGCTGCTTCAGGTTCACCTAGCATGCGGTAACATATCGTGTAGATTCGCGCTTGATACATCTGGACAAGTTGGTTGAATGACTCAATGTCACCTTGTTGCACAGATTCTATGAGATGCCGCTCTTCATCATCCATACATTGTTTAGTTCAAAAAGAATGCTCTGTTGCGTATAATACAGCTATGCACGAAGCACGAACAGAGTTATAGCGGTACAACATGTGCGATAGGTGTCATACCTGCCTTAACTTTTTGCCCAATTTGGACAGTTGGCTTGAGTGCATCTCGTTGGGCTATAAGGTCGAAGCGAGAGCCAAACCGCACGGTACCGACACGTTCACCAGCTTGGATAGTGTCGCCGGGCCGTATACGATGTATGACACAACGTGAAAGACCTCCAGCTATTTGGGTGATTAGGAGTGGTCCCCAAGTAGTTGCTATGCCAATGTAGGTGCGGGTGTTACAATAAAAGGCATCGTTATTCCACAATGGTAGGTATTCGCCTGCTACATGTTCAAGATAGTGTACAGTGCCTGTTGTTGGGCTGCGATTGACGGGAATGTCGAGGGGTGAAGTGAGGGTTGTGATGCGGATGGCATCTGTATGGAGGAATCTGTGTTCATACAGTTCGTCTATTTGTAAGATTGTTCCATCGGCAATGGCAAAAATATAGTTGGGTGTATCAGGCGTTGTGCGCTGTGGGTTACGATAGGGCATAGCTGCGAGTGCTGTTAGAGCTAACGGTATGGGAACAAGGCGGGGACGCGATGCTAGGACAAGCGCTGTGAGACTAAGCCCTATGCCTAGAATGGGTGCTACTTCTGTATCGAAACCTAGTATGTGATGTCGTGTTTGTTCTTTTGTAATTGCTTGATTAGCCATGATTGTTAGGTTAAGACCTGCTGCCTTTCTGATGCCCTGAGCGTACCAAAAGGAATAGTTCCTATCCAAGAATCTATTGAGGATTGTAGCATAGCTTACACCAAAACGCAACACCATGGGGGTATGTGAAGGTTTCTTTTGGGAGGCCGAGAAAGGCAGAGCAGACATCTTGCCTACCCCAAGATTCTTTGTAGCTTGACGACGCCTTGTCTGTCTCCTTTACAAAGCTAAAAATAGTACCATGCACTCTTGGGAGTGTATGGCACGACAATTACCTTTGAAAGCATTTTGTTATTGATAACTAGAATTATCTCGGAGGCCAGCTCCAGCTCACTGGCCGGCCTTCCACCGTGCCCAAAGGTTCTGGCCGTAATCCATTAACACCGACCAACACAACAGGCGGGTTGCCAGCACGGATATTGATTTGGCGTTGCGCCCTGAATAGTTGCCGCTCTCCAGAAACCATAATCCCCTCATATGCAACAGTTCCATCAACAATTATACGTACCCACGACTCAACATCGCCCGGCTTAATGCTAAAATCTACCACAATTGGAGCGTCTTTTATTTGTGAGCGCGGTATTGGTGTAGCAAGAGAACCGACTGTGTGACCGGGGGTTGGGGTTGCGGCTACAAACCCTGCTATCATTTCTGGTTCTGTTCCAGCGGGTGCTTCACTCGTTGGGGATGGGACCACAATGCGTATATTGGTTGCTGGGATGTTGGGCATGGGCCCTGCATGTGTACTGTCGTTGTCAGCTATAGCCAATATTTGGGAATAGGCTTCAGCTATAGCAGTAGATGTTTGTGATTGATGTACCGTTTCATCCATGTAGCCATAGACTTGAGGTGTTCCCACACGCCCAACAGCGCTCAGGAACAGGTAGGTTAGCCCAACAAGGGCAATGGTAACTATAAAGACCCCGATAAAGCTCGGCAATATGTATGAACGCCTCATGACGAGGGTTGACGTAGGAACTACCCGCACGGGGGAACCGCTTCCTCGTTCTCTGCGGTAAAGATTACATAGTTCATCGGCTGATAGGCCCAGCAAGTGTGCGTAGTTGCGGATGAAGCCTTTGATAGCTGTTTCGTTGGGTAAACGCTCGTATGCCCCTTCTTCAAGGGCAATAAGTGACTGATAGGGTATGCGTGTTTCTATAGACACTTCAGTCAGCGACAGCCCTTGTTGTTCACGAGCTTGACGCAACTGTGTAGCAAACTGGCTCATAATCCTCCTATTCTCCTTCTCTCTATACTCTATCTCTAGTATCTACTTGCATACAGATACACCCTGCCAAGGTACAGTATATAAACTCTCTCCTTACCTTAACAGGTTTACGTGTGCGAACATGGCACATTGACAACCATTCTCTCATCTGCCGTATGTTTCTGAGATGTGAGAACGAGGGTCTTGTGTTTCTTCTCTTTTTTCATAAAGACCTCGCGCCAAACCGCAAAGAACGCATAGCCATACAAAAAGAACCATGCAACTCTTTGCTAGTACGCCACAATGCTGCGAGCTGTCTTGTTTAAGTATGCACCTTACATTTAGCTCATTTTCTCTTAGGGTGCTTATTATACCAGTCAGTTTGTGTTTTACGCAAACAAAACAAGTGTTTCAATAGTACACAGCAAAGCCGTAGCACGTATTGAAAGGGGACAGGCAAGATGCCTGTCCTACCAATTCATTTTCTTTTTCTCTTTGGCAAGCAATGAGACGTAGCTATTATTGCTTCGTTGTTGTATCGTCGCTCTCAGACTCTGCTTTTTGTGAACCCGAGGCAATTACCCGCATGATAACACGTTGCGAGTCATTGATCCATTGCTGGCTGCCAGGGATGTTTGGCGGTTGTGATGCAAACTGTGGCACTGCTTTCATAGCAATGTAGGGCAGGCTACTGGTATAATCAAGTGCGAAGCGTGTCATATAGTTCAATAACAAGCCAATGTTTTCGCCAGCACTGGTGCCTTGAGGTGGCGAAAAGACCATCATCGCTTGGCGTCGCACCTGTTCAGTGTAGCTGATAACATTGACGGGACCGCTGCCTGTCATAGTCGTTTGGCATGCTAGGCGATAGCCTCGTTCGCGGCGTGATTCGGTCATAGCGTTCATCTCTACTTCGTTTAGTGGGCTAAGGTTTTCTGATCCTGCATTCACGTGACACTCGCATGTTTGGCACAGCCCTCTCCCATCGCACACAAAACCAATATGGGAAGCATTGCGCCGTGCAACAGCAAGCACCGTTTCTCCTACCTCTGCATCAAACGTTTCATCATTTATAGTGATATTCGGCATTTTTTCGCTCTCCTTCAGGTATACGTATGTGTATCCATAGAACAATGTGCTTTTGTCTTGCACAGGGGAATATTACCACACATTCTGTATGTGTTCACGTTGAAGCTTCTGATTATGCTCAATACATGAAGTGTGCTTTTTTCAACACAAGGGCGCAAGGGCGCACAGAGATACAAAGGTTAGTGAGAACATTGAAAGAAAGCTGTTGCTCTGTATTATTCACAATTCAATTAGAACTGCTCTGGCTTTTTTACCTATTCACATTTTATGGTGTATACTGTGACTAGATTATTTGAAAGGGGGACTAACCATGACTATAGCACGTTCTCTTGGTTTTCTTGATGGATGGCGCTACCGTGAGATGGGTATCGTTTTAGCTTTGGCATTTGTTTCGATTATACTGTGGCGAGTGTCTATCGTCGGGCTTGTGTTTTATCCCTTTCACCTGTTTGGGACTTTCATCCATGAACTATGTCACGGGCTTGCGGCTATCCTAACTGGTGGCGAATTTAGGCGCTTTGTTGTGAACCCTAATCTGTCGGGGTTGGCATGGTCGGCGGGAGGCATTCGGTGGGTTGTCATTATGGCAGGCTATGTTGGCAATGCGCTGTTTGGTGGGCTACTGGTTGTTATCGCCGCGTGGGGGTTGCCAGCGCGTGAAGTGCTCTTTTGGCTAGGTATTGTGCTCGGTGTGCTCTGTTTGCTTTTTGTGCGTAATCTCTTTGGCATTGTTAGTGGGTTGCTTCTTACGGCTGGGTTAGTGCTAGCGGGGCATCGTCTCAATGACTTTTGGGCTCATGCGTTGCTTATGTTTCTCGCGGTGCAATCTATGCTCAATGCTATCAATAGCGTGTTTGACTTAGTGAAAATTACCACGTCGGTTGGTGGGCAATATGGACACAATGACGCGATGAGTATGCAAGAAATTACGCTGATTCCTGCACCGGTATGGGCGGTGCTATGGAGTTTGTTATCGTTGGGTATTCTTGTTGGTTCTCTGATAGTGGCTTATCGCCGCAGTACATGAGGGGTTAGGGGTTAGGGACTAGGTATGAAGTGTCATGTGTCAAGTGTCAAGGGCTAGGGGCTAGGTATGAAGTATGAATTGGTTTGCTGTTTGTTGTTTGTGCTGCTGAGCGGCATTGTGCTGCCACTGAATCATGTGCAAGCTGCCGGTGGCACAGTGTCTCCTATAAAGGGACCACCAAGTACCATCTTTACTTTTACAGTATCGGGTTTTGCAAATAGGGAAGAACTCGCCACATGGCTGGTAGACCCTGAAGGCAATACGCACGAGTCGGAGCTTACTATTGTAGCAGATAGTATGGGGCAAGCTACCTTTATGTGGAATGCACCTAGCGGCATCTTTGGCTGCTATTGGCATATGCAGGTGCGCGGCTATCGTAGCCGTGATGAAGTAGATATACCGTTTTGTATAGAAGCTGAGCGCCCACATCCCCCCAATATATCGTATATGGTTATGCCTGCACCTCAAGGTGGACCAGGCACAACGTTTACCTTTGTTGCTCGCGGTGGTGGGCTTGAACCCTATGAACAAGTAGGCTCTTGGTTTATCGCTCCCGATGGTACAACGCTGGATGTAGATTACGGTATCTCTACCGATGCCAATACACAAGTCTATCGTATCTGGACTGTGCCCGATGATGCCATGAGCGGTGAGTGGATATTTCGTGCCAAAGGTATCAATACGGAAGCCCATATAGATGTCCCCTTCACGATTGACAACCCGGCACGCCCGGAGGGTATGCCACCACCACCAAAATATACTGTTACTCCGGCCGGTAGTGCATGTGGCACAACGTTCTTTTTTACAGCTAAGCATTTTAAGCCCGGCGAGCGGGTAAGCACATGGCTCATTCAGCCCGATGGCACGATGCGCGACAATGCTGTAGATGTTTATTCTTATGCAGACAATGCAACGGGTGAGATAGCTTGGTCTTGGCAAGCACCATGCGATGCTATAGGGGGAAGGTGGCAGATGGTGGCGCTTGGTGTGCAAACACGGGTGGAGTATGCTATTGCTTTTGATGTGTATGGTATTGCTCCAACTCCAGAACGCCCTAAGAATATTGCAGTGTCGCCTGTGCGTGGTCCAAAGGGGACACTATTGTATTTCAGTGCTTGGGGCTATACACCGGGGGAAGCAGTATTCTATTGGGCTGTAGACCCAACTGGCTATCCACACGCTAATGCTGAGAAGCTAACAGCAAACAGCACGGGGCATGTAGCTTGGGAGTGGGATGTAGAGCATGACCATCCTTCTGGACAATGGTTTATGGCTGCTCGTGGCGATACAAGCCGAATCGAGCAACAGGTATCTTTCTATGTTTCCGATGAAGTAGCCTATGCAACGGAAGTAAAACCGCCGATGGGTGCTCCCGGTACGACGTTTGATTTTACGGCAGCCGGGTTTTGGGCAGAAGAGCATATGGATTTTTGGGTTACAGATTCGTTGGGCAATACCCACGATGTGGAGCGTGACCTTGATTCAGATGGCAATGGCGCTGTGTGGTGGAGTTGGACTGCGCCACAGCAAGCGCATGGTGGCGAATGGCGCATGGTAGCACGTGGCGAAGATAGCCGTATTGAGCGGGCACTATCATTTCTCATTGTGCGTGAAACTGCACCCGCAAAACCATTTGGGGTCAATCCTTCTTATGGCACACCGGGTACGACATATACGTTCTATGCTGATGGGTTTACAACCGATGATGTAGCATATTGGCTCACTGCTCCTGATGGCACGGTTATTCCTGAAGACCGCACACGCTACCGCGAACTGCGTGTGCCCGTAGATGCGAATGGACGCGCTATTTGGTCTTGGACTGTGCCGCTCGATGCGCAACCCGGCCGGTGGACAATGGTGGTGCAGAGTGTCCAAGAACACTGTGACCCTATGGACCCATTCTCCAATTGCCCTGAAGCAATAGAAGAGTTTGTTGTAGGATATAAAAAGTATGAAATCGAGTTTTGGGTTAGGTGGTAGAGAAGTGATACTGCTGAGAACTGTTCCCTTCGACAAGCTCAGAGAACGACTTTACTTGTACGCTAACCGCATGGTAGGGAGGAGGAAAGAAAAACAATGGAGCAATCAGGAATCATCCTTATAGTGGATGACGACCCAAATGGACATGAAATACTGAAAGCATTGCTCTCTATACATAACTATCAATTAGCATTCGCCAGCAACGGGAAAGAGGCTCTCGAAAAAGCTTCACTTCTTGCCCCAGACCTCATTTTGCTAGATGTGATGATGCCGGGCATGAATGGGTATGAAGTATGTGAAAAGTTGCGGAATGACCCGCACCTCTCTGAAGTCCCCGTTATTATGCTTACAGCCCTCAATGACCCTGAATCGCGCATAGAAGGCTTTCAGGCTGGAGCCGATGATTTTATTTCCAAACCATTCGATAGGACTGAACTCCTCGCCCGTGTCCAAACAACAACCCGCCTCAACCGCTATCGCCGCTTGCTGGCCGAGCGAGCACGGTTTGAGTGGGTTGCAGAACATGCTGAAGCCGGTTTTTTGATTGTCAACAAGGATGATATTGTTATCTACGCCAACTATCAGGCACGGCTCTATCTCAACATATCATCCAACAACCCTGAAGACCCTGTGCATAAGCCATTTCTTGCAGTCGTACAACAGCATTATCAATGCAAACCAACAGAAGCATGGACTACCTGGCCTGCCCCCCCCCCACAAAAAACGATGCGCTACCTTGTGCGTCCCGAAACGCATAGCTCCCATGCCCTATGGTTGCAAGTAGAGCATACCGACCTACCCAAACAGTTACATACTGGGCAACTCATTCGCTTGAGTGATGTGACAGAACAAATGAACCGCAAGCGACAAACATGGTCTTTTCACTCATTGATTGTTCACAAACTCAACACGCCCTTGACTGGGTTGATGAATAGTCTTAGCTTTCTTTCAGAAGATAGTGAAGACATGTCGCCTACTGAAATACGCGAACTTGCCGACCTTGCCCTCAAAAACGCCCACCGCCTTCATGAGCAGGTGAAAGACATCTGGAGCTACATGCGCATGCCCGATAGTGCTCAACCCAGCTCTGTGTGCCACCTTTCTGCCATACCCCACATGGTAAGCCAACATAATGCCGACATGGGCTTGCAATCGGTTACGCTTTCTGGCTTTGAAGATGTGAAAGAGTACACCTTGGTGCTTTCGCATCAGTCCGTTGAGTTGATTTTGAGGGAGATATTTGAGAATACAATCAAGTTTCATCCCACACACACGCCAACCCTTGAAATATATTTTTCAAGCGCCAATGCAGATGAGTTGACGGTGCAATTCTGTGATGATGGCAGTTCTCTTTCGCCAGAACAATTAACACATGCTTGGATACCATACTATCAAGCTGAAAAGGAGTATAGCGGTGAGGTTCCGGGTATGGGCTTGGGGTTGGCTATGGTTGCAACACTGCTCTGGAATGTTGGTGGGCGCTATTCTATAAAGAACCGTACACCAAGGCCTGGGGTTATTGTCGAGCTTGTTATACCCATTGCAAAACAACATATACCAGATGAATGCTGAACATTTTAACGCAAAGGCGCAAAGAGGCAAAGGCGCAAAGGCGCAAAGATGATGCATGATGTTTGATGAACACATAGCTATGGATGCCAATGAGCGAAGTATTCTCGTTGTTGATGATAACCACGATAATTTACGCCTTTTGACCAAGATGCTGGTTGATGAGGGCTATAAAGTACGTCCTGTGCTAGATGGTACACAGGCACTGCTTTCTGCACAAACGCTGGCTCCGGACCTCATTCTACTCGACATTATGATGCCCCATATGGATGGCTACGCTGTATGCCGGCAACTGAAGGCAGATGAACGTACACGCGATATTCCGGTTATCTTTATCAGCGCGTTGCATGATGTATTCGACAAAGTCAAAGCCTTTTCGTCTGGTGGAGTAGACTATATCACCAAGCCATTTCAATCTGAAGAAGTGTTATCGCGTATAGAAACGCATATGTCATTGCAATGCATGCGCAAGCAACAGCTCAAGCAAAATACACACTTGCAGGAGGAGATAGTTGAACGCCAGCGAGCTGAAGAGGCTTTGCAACGTGCCGCAGATGAGCTAGAGGAGCGTGTTGAAGAGCGCACTATCGAGTTATCTACAGCCAACCTGGCCCTGCAAGAAGAGATTATCACTCGCAAGCAAGCCGAAGAGCAATCTCGCATGCGCCAAGAGCAACTTCAACGACTCACACGCCAGTTGACCTTCGTGCAAGAGGAAGAACGGAGCCGGTTGGCACGTGAACTCCATGATGAAACTGGGCAATCGTTGACAGCAATTTTGATTACCTTGCAACTCATCCAAGAAGAATTAGGGAACACCTACTCTACTGCTCGCTTGCGCATAGAAGAAGCCCTTGAATTGACGAGTGTGACGATGGACCGCTTGCGCACATTAGCCCAAGACTTACACCCGCCGGCTCTTGATACGCTTGGGCTTGAAGGCGCACTAGAAGAAATGTGTGCTACCTTTGCCCGTCGTATGCGCATTATTATCAATTTTGCTGCTACGACCATTCCGGCATTATCCGATGAAAGCAACATCTGCCTCTATCGCTTTGTGCAAGAAAGTCTGACCAATGTAGCACGACATGCCCAAGCAAGCCGTATATGGGTGACACTCAATTGTGATGAAGAGACGGTAAGTGTGACGGTAGAAGATAATGGGCAAGGTGTTGACCAGCAAGCTATGCAAGAGATACTGCGGATGTCAAAGGGCATGGGCTTGCTCGGTATGCGAGAACGTATGGAGTTTCTTGATGGTAGCCTTGAGATTGAAACAGCACGTGGCGAAGGGATGCGCCTTGTCGCAACTATACCATGGAGTAAAACGATATGATCCGTGTTATGCTGGCAGACGACCATCATCTTGTACGGCAAGGAATCCGTTCATTGCTTGAAAAGAATGCTGATATAGAGGTTGTTGGGGAAGCAGGCAATGGGCAAGAGGTGCTCAATCTTATTGGGCAATTGCAACCCGATGTTCTTATAGTAGATATTGCTATGCCTATGCTTAACGGCATTCAGGTAGCCGAACAGGTCCGTATGCAAAAACTGCCGACGCGGGTGGTTATGCTTTCTATGTATGATGACGACATCTTAGTACGACGGGCATTGCGTCATGGGGCTATTGGCTTTTTACTCAAGCGTTCCGTTTCAGAAGAGTTGCTTTTGTCTGTGCAAGCAGCGTATCGCAATGAGCCATACCTCAGCCCGGCGGTTTCCAAAATCGTACTAGCTGATTTTCTTTCTGAACATGCGCTTGACGCTAAAGAAGACCCGCTCGAACGCCTATCGCCCCGCGAACAACAGGTGCTCCAAATGCTGGCCGAGGGTCACACCAACGCTTCTATTGCGCAGCATCTATCGCTCTCTGTCAAAACTATCGAAAAGCACCGTTCAAACTTAATGCTCAAGCTCAATGTGCAAGACTTGGCCGGTCTCGTGCGTATCGCTATGAAATATGGACTCATTTTCCCCGAAGAATAACCCTTTCAGAGACTGTTTTAATTTGATTGGCATGGATAGTAATGCGGGAAAATGGCTTTATCAGCGTACCAGCAAAGAATCGCCTGTTCCCTTCTCTCTACCGTTGCGTTCTTTGCGTCTTTGCGCGAGGTCTTAATGAAAAAAGGAATATGCGCATGTGCTAGTGCCCCACAAGCCCCTCCACCTCCTCAGCCGAGAGACCAGTGCATTCTATCACCAGAGACATATCAGCACCATTGGCAAGCATAGAACGCGCAATTTCGATAGTTCGATCTTGTCGCCCCTCTTTGTATGCATACTCGATACTCCCACGCGCATCTTGGGCCTTCATGCTCCAATAGTCATAGATTTCCAATTCCTCGCGGCTCCAGGAGAACTTGTTTGCCCGCTCATAAGCCGCTTGCAACGGTGCCTCATCTACGTTGGGCGGTATCGCATCCAAGGTATACGCATGCTTGATGAAGTATATCCACTTGTCGAGGACGCTCTCTAATTCCTCTTCGGTTTTCGTAAACTTGGGCAACTCAATAAACGTAAACTCCAAATCCTTTATCTCTTGCTTGAGCGTTTCCGTGTTGAGGATGAGGTGTCGTGTCAAATAGGCATCGCCCTCAAAGGAATTAAAGTCGAGGATACCGATGAGAATGACCTGATTGAGACGTGGGTATTCTTCGCCTTTTTCTATCTGCGACGAGTAGGCTTTGGCAGCATAGAAAACGAAGCGTTTGAGCAACCCTTCCAGATTCTCAACCTGCATTTCGACAATGAACGTAATGCCACGCTGGTCGGTTGCGCGGATGTCAAGTACCGTCTCCTTGAGCATGTCAATCTGCGGTGCCTGATAGGGGTTCAATAGCTCAATCGTCTGTATCTGGCGCTCCCCTTCAAGCTTGAGTATTGCATTCAGCAACGATATAAGAATGATGGTGTGTTGTTCATCGCCAAAGATTTTTTTGAACGCAACATCGTTTTTCGGGTTTACAAATTTCATAGCTCCTACCTCTTCCATACGAAACCACCCATGCAAAAAAAGTATCCTATACAGGATATACCTTGGGCAAGGACTATGCACTTGTTTTAACGCAAAGGTGCAGAGACGCAGAAACGCAAAGGCGCAAAATCCTAGCGCCCTTGCGTTGAAACCCTTGCGTCTTAGGCTAGACATCCTTGCGTTCAAATCCTAGCCCACCGTCCTTGCCCACATCTACCAGCACGGTATCGCCATCAGCAAACTGGTTCGTCAGCAAGTGGAGCGCCAACGGATTTTGAATACGCTGTTGCAACACCCGCTTGATTGGCCGCGCACCATACACCGGGTCATACCCTTCTTCGCCCACCTTCTCACGCGCAGCCGGCGTCACCTGCAACGTGATATGCCGGTCCGCCAACAACGTCCCCAACTGCTCCAATTGAATATCAACAATCTGCCCAATCTGCTCATGGCGCAACGGTTGGAACACAATTATCTCATCAATACGGTTGAGAAACTCCGGGCGAAAATGACGCCGCACATCCTCCAACACGCGAGAATGGATAACCTCTTGCGTCTCACCGCGTTGATTCATCTCCTGAATAATAGGACTGGCAATATTGCTCGTCATAATGATAACGGCATTCTTGAAATTGACGATGCGCCCCTTGCCATCAGTCAAGCGCCCATCGTCAAGCACCTGCAAAAGCGTATTGAATACATCTTGGTGCGCCTTCTCAATCTCATCTAGCAATACTACACAATAGGGTCGTCGGCGCACAAGCTCCGTCAACTGCCCGCCTTCCTCATAGCCCACATAGCCAGGGGGCGCACCAATGAGCCGCGACACGGAGTGCTTCTCCATATATTCCGACATATCCAAACGCACCATAGCCGCTTCATCGTCAAACAGAAACTCGGCCAGCGCCCGTGCTAACTCTGTCTTGCCCACACCAGTCGGCCCCAGAAACAAGAAGGAACCAAGTGGGCGGTTTTGATATTGCAACCCAGAGCGAGCGCGTCGTACTGCATGCGCAACCGCACTCACCGCAACATCTTGCCCAACAACGCGCTGATGGAGCCGCGACTCCATGTGTACCAACTTTTCGCGTTCCCCTTCCAACAACTTATCAACTGGCACGCCCGTCCATTTCGCAATCACTTCGGCTACCTCGTTGCGGTCTACCTCTTGCTTCAAGAGCGGGTTATCAATCTCCTTGAGCTGGTTTTCAGCCTCTTCGAGTTGCTTTTCAAGGCCCGAAAGACGCCCATACTGCAATTCTGCTGCCTTGTTGAAATCGTACTGTCGCTGCGCTTGCTCAATCTCAACACGGGTATGGTCTATCTGCTCCTTGGCTTGCTGAATGCGTTGGAATATCTCACGCTCACGCTGCAACCGAGCTGTAACCTGGTGTTCGTTCTCACGCAAGTTAGCCAATTCTTGCTCAAGCTTCTCAAGCCGCTGCATACTATCCGCATCGCGTTCCATCTTCAATGCTTCGCGCTCAATCTCCAATTGCGTTATGCGGCGGTTGAGGTCGTCCAGCTCTTGCGGATTACTCGTAATTTCCATACGCAAGCGTGCTGCTGCTTCATCTACCAAATCAATAGCTTTATCGGGCAAAAAGCGGTCTGTGATGTAGCGGTCCGATAATTGGGCGGCTGCGACAATAGCCCCATCAGTAATGCGCACGCCATGGTGCGTTTCATAGCGTTCTTTAATGCCACGCAAAATGCTAATCGTATCTTGCACTGTGGGTTGGCTTACCATCACCGGTTGAAAACGGCGCTCCAGAGCTGCATCCTTTTCAATATACTTACGGTATTCGTCGAGCGTCGTTGCGCCTACCATGTGCAATTCGCCACGCGCCAGCATCGGTTTGAGCATGTTGCCCGCATCCATAGAACCTTCGGCCGCACCAACACCAACAACCGTATGCAACTCATCAACAAACAAGATAATGTCGTCACGGTCCTGTATTTCTTTCAGCACAGCCTTTAGGCGCTCCTCAAACTCGCCACGATATTTGGCACCGGCTACCAGCGCACCCATATCAAGCGTAACAACACGCTTTTGCTTGAGTGACTCCGGTACATCACCACGCACAATACGCTGTGCCAACCCCTCAACAATGGCTGTTTTGCCTACACCCGGCTCACCAATGAGCACCGGGTTGTTTTTGGTGCGCCGCGAAAGGATTTGGATGACGCGACGGACCTCCTCCTCGCGCCCTATCACCGGGTCGAGCTTGCCACGTTGGGCAAACTCCGTCAAGTCTTGCCCATATTGCTCTAGGGCGGCATAGGTGCCTTCTGGGTTGGGGCTTGTGACGCGCTGCGTGCCACGTATTTCGCGCAGAGCCATCAGCAGCGAGTCGCGTGTTAGCCCAGCTTGTTGCAATACTCGTTGTGCTGCACCGCCGGCATGCTCGAGAATAGAGAGGAGCAGATGCTCGGTGCTGACATACTCATCGCCAAAATGGGCGAGCTCGTCGTGTGCCCGCACGAGCACGGTGCGCAGACGTGGCGATATGATGAGTTGGACATTGCGCCCACTCACGCGGGGAAATGCATTTATTTCAGTGCGTATTTGTTGCGTTAGCGCCCCTACCGCTAAGTTGAGTTTCCCCAACACTTGAGGCACAACGCCTTCGCCTTGTTCAAGCAATGCCAGCAATACATGCTCCGGCTCTACTTGGCTATTGCCATTGCGCTCGGCCATGTTGTGGGCGGCTAAGAGCGCCTCTTGTGATTTTTCTGTAAAACGGTTTGTGTCAAATGACATGGTTTATCCTCCTTCATAAAATAGGGTACAGGTGGTATGAGGTGCTAGGTGTGAGGTGTTAGATTCTCGGTTCACCTTTACTGTACGATTATTATGATAGCAAGAATATATCAGAATGGTGTTAGTGGTGTGTTTGATTTATGTACGTGTGGTATCAATACTGTCTCTACGTTCTACGGCGCTCTACGGCTGATCCAAGGGCAAGGGGACGCCTAGCGAGGTAGACGCTCCCAAGACACCGCCGGCAATGTACATGGAGCGTTCAGCAACAATGGGTTGTGTGGAGGAGACAATAGCCGAAATGATAGATTGATCGGGGTAGAAATCATTCACAGAGAGCGTATACCGCGAATTTGCAGGCATCAACACGAACTGTTCCTCGTGGCTCCCATCATCCAAAATGAACGTAATCGTCACCTTGGCTTGGCTACGGGCTGGGTTGCTAAAGAGCAGGTATTGATTGACATTCATCGTTGTACCATAGGAGAAGAGCCATTCATAGGCAGGTTCTATTGCACCAAAGCTCACCGTGCCAGCCATAGTCGTTATCTTCTCTGGCATGGCAACTGACGGGTTGGTAGCCTGCGTATCGGTAAGCGTTTGCGTACCTGTGAGGGTTTGCGTCGGTGAAATAACACTGGTAGGAAGGTCTGATAGGGCAAGCTCTTGTGGGTTGAGATACAGTGCGCGTTCAGCGGCTAAAGGCCTGTCCGACTCGACCATGGTTGAGACGCCAAGTGCCGGCACAACTTCGTTCACATCCACAACCAAGCGCGTCGTTGGGGGAATGGCATAGTTGCGCTTGAGGGTTGTGCCGTCTGGTGTCATAAACGTCACCCGTGTAGTTGTAGGCTGCATATTGGGGTTGAGAAGTAGCAACCGCATCATAAAAGGAGGCTCAGTTGTGCCTTCTGCAAAATACCATGTGCGAGAAAGTTTGGTGATGCCGCGCCCAACATGTGTGCCGCTACGGTCTGGACCAAAGCGCATGGTGCGTTCGGCTGCGATTGGGCGGCTAGTAATGATACGTGTACCAAAGCCAACATTGGGCAGCTCAATATTGAGTGTCATGACTACTCGTTTGCGTGGTGGCAATAAAACAGGTTGCTCTGCTTGAAAGCCGTCGCCCTTCATATAGGTAATAACTGCATGCGTTTCTTGGTCGTGTGGGTTGAAGAGGATGAGGTAGGTATGGAATGGCTCAGCCGTCGAGCCTTCCGCAAAATACCACACCCGCGAAAGCTCAGCAATGCCCGGCACAGCGTTCATATCAGTGAGCAGTTCCATGCTGCGTTCAGCAATGATAGGCACATTGGACTCGACAATCGCCGAAAGACTATGCACATTGCTCAGCACATCATTTAAGACAACATCTGCATGTCCCTCTGGTTCAACTTCTATCGTGTCCATAACAGTAGAGTCATTATCGGCATTGAGCAGCGTTACTTGCGCGTTAGCAAGTGTTGTACTAGGGTTGTAAAACATCAATCGTGTTTGGTATTCGGTAACATTGCTCTCTGGGAAATACCAACGCGAACGCACCATCGTCTCATCGGTTGCTTCGCGTATATCAGGCAACATATCGCGCAGGGGCTGGCCGGGGTCGGGCGCTTCGGCAATAGCTTCGCCATGTCCAGCAATGGTATGGCGCTGTATGCGTTTTTCGTTGTAGATAACGCCATGAGTACCAACAGGGTCAAGCGCATAGGCTTGACATAGCCAAGCTAGGAGGTTAATCAATATTTGCTGTGCAGCTTCTGACGGTTCAGCATCTATGGCACCAATGAGGGCAATATGAATGGCATCATCCCCACCAGCCAAGCGCCCCACTTCAGATGTGGGTCCACCCATCCGCCCTTCATACAGATTGCCCGTTTCATCTATTAGGTAATGATAGGACATATCACCCCATCCCAACACATCGGTTTGATAGGCTGTTAATGCCCGCAGGAATGCGAGTGTATCACTTATGCCGCCTGTTACATCTATCTGATGGAGTATGATGCCGCGAGGAGGTGTGCGTGCGGGTTGAGCAGCAACACGCTTGGCACTCCATGTGGGGCGTGTAATGTGTTTGGGGCGCGTTGTAAGGGTATGTGGGCCAAAGAGAATAGGCGCAACCGGCAACCCAGGCGACACAGAAGGTCCTTGGGTTGTGTTCAGGTAAACAATGGTTATTTCATTGAGCACTGCCGACACATTCGCTTCTGTGCTACTGAAACGCGCCCGAAATTGCAAGAATGTCGTATCGGATGGGAACGAAAGAACATCTGGCGTGCAGAATGCACCATCGTTTGCTTGCGAACGGGCATCTGCTGCAATGATGGGCTGCCATGGACCCCACCCAGCCTCATTATCTTGCAACTCCTGATCGCGTATATTCATTGAGGGTGGGGGTGTGGAGCGTCCACGCATCTCAAGGTGCAATGTAGAACGTTCTTCTAATTGCGAGCGCCAGTATGCCCCCGCAGAATTGATAGGAAAGGTTGTGGTGAAGGGGCGAGAAAGAAAGCGCCCTTCGGTTTGGTTTGCGTCTAGGCGCAGTTCGCCACCATGATTATTGCTAATCAATAAACCGCTAGTTGCCCCGGCTTGCCAATCTACGACGGAGGTGAAGGCTTTTTCGCCTATGTGCATAGCAGGGTCTTGTTGTGGTTGCGCGGCTAGGGCAGCACGCGAACGATGCACGGTAGCATACCCACAAAGTACAAAGATACTAAGTATAACTATGAAGAGTGCAGAGGATGACTGAATGTAAGGGAGGAGCGTTTGCACGTAGGTATACCT
The DNA here is from genome assembly GCA_964626155.1 of uncultured Chloroflexaceae bacterium. Taxonomy (GTDB): domain Bacteria; phylum Chloroflexota; class Chloroflexia; order Chloroflexales; family Chloroflexaceae; genus JAAUSY01. Next base: position 113,464 of record CAZVEN010000001.1, read on the forward strand.
TCTCTTAGGTAAGGTATCGGTTTTGTGTATGTGTCGAAGGGAACGGTGAGAATGATGTTTTGCAAGATCATTGGGTATGCTATGCGAAGTTGTGTGTAATTTTATTGGCACCTGCGCATCCTTTCTTCAATTGTATACTATTCGCTAGTTTGCAGGGTTTAGCGCACTATAGGTATACTCATTATCGGCACTCCAGAGCGCCCAGCCGGACGCTTCCGGAAAATCTTCTGTTGCCTGTATCTGTGCCCGCACCTCTTCTGGTCCATACCGCACAATGAGATGATCAGGCACCCAAATCAGTGTAAAATCTTGTAACCACGGGCGTTGTTTAGCCCGCTTACTATCTATCATATCTTGCCCACGCTTGAGGCTCTCAAACACAATTTCATATGGGTAGGCCGAGGCATTTTCAAAGCCAAGTTCATGTTGGTAGTAGTGCGAAGGGTAGACCATAGGGCATATGAAATCGGCATGATCCCCCATCAGTTCCATATTTTGCCCAATCATAGGTTGTGGTTGCCAGCTCGCATAGCCAAAAACATCTACCGAAAAGAAAGCCCCCACACTATTGATAGCTTCATGGGCTTTCTCCATAAATGTTGCAATGTTCTCATACATAGGTTGCGGGTTGTTTTGGTAATCTATTGGCTTTGAAAGTTTCATAAACTCAATATCCTTGGCATCGTTGGGAAAACGGATATAATCAAATTGTACCTCATCGAAGCCAAGTTGTGCAGCTTCCATGCCAAGTTGAATGTTATAATTCCACACATTGCGGTTCCATGGGTCAAGCCATGCCACATCCCAATCTGCATAAAACACATCGCCATTGCAGCGGCGGTTCTCATTTGGCACACACCCTTTGGTGTTTTGGGCTGCCCAATCTGGCCGCGTCTCCGCCAATAAATTATCGTGCGAAAAGATATGTATGCGTGCAATAGTATAAATGTTGCGTCGGCGCGTTTCTTCCAAAATACTCCGAATATCCATCAAGTCTTGCGATGTGCCAAGTTCTTGGATGATAGGCACCTGCGACTCGTAGTAAATCAGCCCCAAGTCAGCCATATTGTCTGATTTCAAGTCTATAACAATGGCGTTTAACTCTGTGTCATCAATAACATCCAGAAATTCCTCAAACAGGTCAGGTTGATAGGCAACCGTGCTTGTTTTGGCATAAATAGCCCGCGCATCGAATGGTTCGAGCACAATTTGGGAAAGGTTGCTCTGGTCGTACAAATCCAACACAGCTTTGCGGTAGCCAGGAGCCAGCACGTGCAAATAGCCCAATTCGGGCAAGTTGCGCAGAACAAAGCGCCCATCGGGGCTATTGTCTATACGCACTGAAGTCACAGCACTATCGGTCAACGTGCGGGTGGCAATGATAGTGGCAAATGAAACAGGCTCGCCGCTCTCCTCATCTACCAATGTCGCCTCTATCCTATCACGCCGCAATGCTGCATCTATGCGAGTCGTTGGCTCCATTTCGTGGGTATAGGTAGCATATCCAGAGGCCGTAATCTCCACAACATGCGCAAAATCCGGTATGCCTCTGATAAAGAAATTCCCATCCAATCCCGTAGTAGTCGTCACCGTGCCAATACGCACAATAGCCCCTTCTATGGGCAGGTTGCTCGCTTGGTCAGTCACAGACCCCATAAGAATATCTGGCAGCAGCATCACATCGTAGGTAGTCGTGCGGTTCAAGTCAAGCTGAACAGGCTTATAGTCTTCAGCTTGCACGGCTAGACGAAATTGCTGAGTCAAACCATCCAAGACATACTTCCCCTGAGCATCGGTCGTAGTTTGCATGTTGGTATCATCTGGAAGTGTTGCCACAATTTGCACTCCCTCTATAGGATTGCCGGTGTACTCATGCATAATGATACCTTCTAGCGTATTGGGGCGCAGTTGCATATTGAGCGTCACAGTTGGCTCCGTCGTTTCTACCAAATGCTCCTGCGAGTCGAGAGATATGCTCATTGGCTCATACCCCGCAGCAGAAACTTTGATTTTGTCCTTGGGTTTCCATTCCAACGTGCTGTACCAACCGTTGGAATCTGTCTGTAGCTCAACATCTCCAATATGGATATTGGCAACGGGGACAGGTTCGCCAGTATACTCATTCGTAATCAACCCCGACAGCACAGTAGAAGACTTACTACAACCAAGGAGCATAAAGAGCGCCGGCAAAAGCAACACAAGTGCATAGCCAGCGATTCGGCAAACACGTGCTGAAAACAGCGTATAACAAACTTTTTTTATACCATACAGCATAAGCACCTTGCCTAGCATTTCAACATATCAAAAAATTAACCCTATGCAAAGAACTGGTATGTTTGCTGTTCATCAAAAGGGCTAGGTTGGGACACTACTCTCCTTGGGCAAGAACGAAAACCTATCTTCCCCCTATGGTATTGATATAATGCAAATGCAATACTCTTAAACAAGCCTAATAATAAAGATTCAGTTGCAGGTTGTCAAGTTGGCACGTTGTTACGTGATAGGTTAGAGATAGGTTACATTTGGACATGAGCATAGATAGGGTGTACACTATCTGTAGAGGTATTTTGTGTGCGATAGGGTTTCAGCATATGACAACAGTTACCCATAACCACGTGCGGGTGCCACCCATCAATGAACGCCAGCGCATCCCGCAGGAAGCTATAGATGAAATGGTGCATCGAATTGTTGAGCATGTTCACCCACAACTCATTATGCTCTTCGGTTCCTATGCCTATGGACAACCACGCCCTGAAAGTGACCTTGACTTGCTTGTCATTATGGATACCTCGCTCAAGGAGAGTATCCAAGCGCAATATATTCGCCATGCAGTAGATGTGCATTTTGGGCTTGATTTGGTTGTCTACAAACCCCATGTGCTACAGCAACGCTTGGCGGCCGGCGATGTCTTTTTGCGTGAGATTATGCACAAAGGACAAGTTCTCTATCAACAACCGCACTATTGGTATACTGTTGAATGGGATTGTGATATGCATGCTATGACTGTGGAATGGGTAGACAAAGCTGAGGGGGATTGTATCTCAAGTAGACGCGAAGTACGTGCTTTCTTCAAACCAAATTATGATTCAGCATGCTTTCATGCACATCAGTGTGCCGAAAAATATCTCAAGGCCTTTTTGCAAGAGCATCACGTTGTTTTCCCAAAAACACATGATCTTATAGTATTGCCAGAAGTATTTGGCAACTATCCCGATATTCAAGCTGTCTATCTCTTTGGGTCTGTAGCTACGGGCAATGCGCATGCCAATAATGTGTGGGCGACCTAGAGAAGATAATGAGCGTTTTTAAGACATTTCTTATTGAAACGGAAGGCGACAAACCGGCAACCGAATAGATAGGAACAGGTAACAAACATATGTCATTTCTTGCACCCCTAGCCCTGATAGGTGCTGCTATTCTTGGGCCCATCATTATAGCTATGTATCTGCTGAAGCTGCGGCGTGAGGAGCGCGTTGTATCATCTACCTTTTTGTGGCAGCGCATGATACGCGATGTAGAAGCTAATGCGCCATGGCAGAGGCTACGCCCAAACATTCTGCTGCTCTTGCAACTGCTCTTGCTCTTACTCTTAGCATTGGCACTGGCTCGCCCATTTTTCAAAACACAGGGCATTGCAGGGCACAACCTGATTCTCATCATTGATCGCTCAGCCAGTATGGGTGCAACAGATGTAGCCCCTACCCGCTTGGAAGCGGCCAAAGAGCAAGCTAACCGCCTCGTCAATCAGTTGCCCGATGGTGGGCGAGCCACTGTGATCGTAGCCGGGGGGCACATGGAAGTTCCCGCATCGGCGACGACAGACCGCCGCGAGTTGCGCAATGCTATCAATGCCATAGCTCTACGGCATGGTGGCGGCAGCGACCTGTCGCAACCGCTCGCACTTGCCTCGGCCCTAGCCGCACGCAAAGAGCAGAGCGAAATAGCTATCATTTCAGACGGCAACGTCACTATACCCGCCGACCTCGACGTGCCGGCTCCTGTGCGCTACTTTCCCATTGGGCACAGCAACGATAATGTAGCCATTAGCGCGTTGGCTATGCGCCCAAGTTCTGCTGGGCAAACTCTGTTTGCGCAAGCGATGAACTATGGCGATACGACTATGACGCGCCGCATGGATGTTTACCTTGATGGTGTGCTCTTCAATGCCTACAATCTCATGCTTGAACCGGGACAAGAGCAAAGCATCGTAGCCGAGGTGCCTGCAGAAGTTGATGTCGTTGAGGCACGCCTAGCCGGTGAGGATGCATTGCCAGATGATGACCATGCATGGGCCGTCAGCACACTACATGAGGCGGTGAATGTGCGTATTGTTGGGCCAGGCAACTATTTCCTTGAAACGGCACTGGAGTTGTTGCCGGGTGTGCAAGTAACATATGTTACAACCGAGACAACCCAAGAGCAAGCTGCCGAGCAGGTGCCGGTGACTATCCTTGATAGAGTTATTCCGGCCGAACTGCCGGCAAACAATGTATTGTTCATTGCGCCGCCACGGAGCACAGTGTTCTTTTCGGTGACGGGTGAATTGGAGTTTCCGACACTACGTCCTGTTCCGGGCGATGAGCCGCTGTTGCGCAATGTGAGCTTGAGCGAGGTGAGCGTATTACAGGCTGTGCGTATTGTGCCGGGTATGTGGGCACGTGATATTATTCAAGGCGATAGAACACCGCTATTGGTGGCTGGTGAAACGCAAGGGCAACGTATAGCAGTGTTGGCATTTGCACTGCATGAGTCGGATTTGCCGTTGCAGGTAGCTTTTCCGTTGTTGCTCTCAAATATTATAGGCTACCTTGCACCGGGCAGTGGTGCTGAAGCTGCGCAGATGGTGCCGGGGCAACCGCTATCGCTTCAGCTTGACCCGGCTATCACCGAAGTGCGTCTAACACGCCCAGATGAAATGCAATTGAAAATACGCACTGATAGTAGTGGTGGCTTGTTTGCAGAGCAACAAGCCGAGGGGTTGCGTATTCAAAATGGGCAGCTTGTCTATGCAGAGACCGATATGCTTGGTGTTTATACGATTGAGGCATTCAAGGGGAATACGCTACAACTACGCCGACGCTATGCTGTCAACCTGTTTTCGCCCAACGAGTCGCAGGTGAAGCCTGAAGAGCGGCTAGAGGTTTCGCAAACGAGCGGGCTGCAATCGGCTATCACGCGCCAGCGCGATGGTAAGCAGGAGTTTTGGCGTTGGTTGGCTGCCTTAGCTCTCATTGTGTTGCTCGTAGAGTGGCTTGTGTACCACAAAAACGGTATTGCGTACCTGCGGGAGCGCTTGCGGGGGAAACATACTAAGGTTGTGTAATGGGATAGACTTAATCTCATTGTTTTGAGCAGTCTTAGGAACAATCTAATGGCTTTTTCCATGATAGTTGAACGCAGACCACTTTCAAGTAACAAAAGTCCGAACCCAAAATTTACAAAGGAATCGTGTATATTGATGACCAAGTTGTCTGTAAGTGGGTAGAGACCTTGCATGCAAGGTCTCTACCCATCCTTTACCTTTACCCTTACCAAAATGTCTTAATAGGTTTCAACAATATGGCGTATGACACCCAAATCATGGTCGGTTGTGGTCACCCACTTTTCAACATCGAGCTGTTGGAGCAATTCAAGCCCTTGCTCATCTGTGTGCATGTGCAAAAGCAATTGCTCTATCTCAGCCCGTTTCTCCAAGGCATTGCGACCCACCAGCACATTGTGGAACGCAACACGTTCATCAGATGTTGCAAAGGCATTGACCATGCTCTTGCCTTGTTCTGAAAGTTCATCGTAGGTGTCTTTATAGACAATTCCGAACGGTATCTCGTTTCGCCACACGCTCCCTATGACACCTAACCACGATTCGTAATGTTCGATTCCAGAGGGAATAATGGAACGTGCTTTGAGCAGGTGTAGTGCCTGTTTTGTGGGTAGTAAGTTGCTGACGCTTGAAAGTGGTTGCTCATGCAGCGATTCAAGGGTGGGGTTGCTTATTTCATGATTGGCAATAAAAACTACTTCGTCATAGATGTTGGAAGGGCGTGCTACTACATGAAACCCCTTTTGGTCCATGAGCATGATGGTGTCGGTTGGGTTGGCATAAACAATATCTGCTTCGTTGAGGTTTTCTTGAAAGTCTGCAAAGTCGAGCATGATTGTAAACTGTACTTCAATACCAAGCTTTTGGACGAGATATTGTACAAATACATACCATCGTTCTGGGTTGTTGGTTGTGTCATGCGGACACACCAGTAGTGTGAGAGGCATACGGTATCCTTTCTCGCACTAATATGATTCCAGAATGTGCTTTATTTTGTCTATGTCCTCTTGGGTTGTCGAAAGCCACTGCTCTACACGGAGTTCTGACAGTAAGTCTTTTCCGTCGGCGTCGTTGTGCATATCTAAAAGGATATGTGCAATGGCATCTTGTTGGTCCAACGCATTGTGCCCCACTAAAATGTTGTGAAAAGCAATGCGCTCATCAGAGGTTGCAAAGGCATTGACCATGTTCTTGCCTTGTTCTGAAAGTTCATCGTAGGTATCTTTGTAGACGATACCATACTGTATATCGCCGCGCCAAATACTACTAATCACACTCGTCCACGAATCATTGTCAACGATTTGAGCAGGCTCAATAGAACGGGTGTGGAGGACATGGAGGGCTATTTTTGTGGGCAATAAGCTTGTGACACTAGCACATTGGACGCCTTGGAGCGACTCTAGCGTTGGTCCGGCTATATCTGGGTTAGCAACAAAAACTACCTCATCATACATATTGGAAGGGCGTGCCAACACATGAAACCCCTTCTGGTCCATCAGCATGATAGTATCAGTTGGGTTGGCATAGACAATGTCCGCCTTATCTAGGTTTTCATGAAAATCCGCAAAGTCCAAGCTAATATCAAATTGGAGATGGATGTCCAATTTTTTCGAGAAATATTGTACAAAACGAAACCAGCGATCAGGGTTGTTGGCTGTATCATGCGGGCAAACCATCAAGTTGAGAGTCATACAAAATCCTTTCTGTTACATGCAATCTTGTGTACATATCTCATAGAAGAGACCCCGGCACAGAGACATAAAACACCATAACCATAGGTGTGGGTTAGGATGATTCGGGCAAGCTCTCCGTAATACGTTCAAGTAACGTGAGCAACACACTTTTCACACTCTCACGGTCAGTCCCAACACAAGGTAAAACCGGCACACTAGTGGGCAGATTCAATCGTCGTCGCACATACGCTGGCGGCAGTGCAGCCGGGTCATCTTGTTTATTTGCTGCTACCACAAAGGGCGAATCGGTAATTTCTGCAAAGCGTTGCATCAAGGAAATCGTTTCCCCAAACTTAGCTGGCCTACAGCTATCAACCATCACAACATAGCCCAAGCAACCAGTTGCAAGGTGCTCCCACATATAGTCAAAACGCTCTTGCCCAGGTGTGCCAAAGAGATACAACGTCAACTGGTCATTGATAGCAATGGTGCCAAAGTCGAGGGCAACCGTGGTTTGTGATTTTAGTTCTCGCTCTTCATCCATTGTAGTGGCGAAATCTGTGTTGACCGTCTCAATATCACTAATGGAATTAATAAACTGCGTCTTACCAGCAGCATAACTACCCGTAATCACAATCTTGAGTTGCTGCATTGTGCTCTTTACTCCTATAGATCACGAACGCGACGCATAATTGCGTTCATCAGACCTCTGCCAACAGACGGCCGACGACTGCTCTCTCTTGCCAGGTCAGAGGGAAGACCAGCCTGAGTGAGAGTAACCTCCAACTCTTGCTCTGCCGATGACTCTGGTTCTGGTTGGTCTGCTTTCTTTGGCGAAACCAAAGGTTGCGATGGTGGAGCGATTTCAACCAAGCCAATAGATAACAACTCTGCAACAATACGAATAGTCTTCTCTGGCTTGATACCTGTCGCATTGCAGATAGCATGCAAGTTTTGACTACTGGCAACTTGGCTCAAAACACGCCATTGATCAACATCGAGACTAACGCCACTTTCAGCACTCCCGGGCAGTGCCGTCAGTTGTAATTCTGTGTCGAGAGTAATCGTATGATACGGCATTGCACGGACCGGGTCGGAGCGACGCTTCATCCCCTCAAGAACAAGCCACTCTGCATCGTGCTCAATACGAACAGGACGCTGATCAGTAGCGATTTCATGCCGAAAGACAAAGCCTGCATTGTCCCATGTGAGCATTTGCAATACAGCTTCATCAACCGTTGCAACAACCGAACGTTGTCGCCCACGAACAATGAACGCATCTATCAAACGTCCTTCAGAGACATAGATAACGCCCCTATCCTCTTCCTTGGTGAGCAGCAACACACCAGACTTTGGTCCCATGCGAAATACTTGAAAAATGTCGCTCAACGACATATCTTGAAGCGTGCCTTCAAGTGCCATAGGTGCTACCCTTTATGTAATCAAAAAACATTGGCCGATTCCAGTTTTCACATACCCTGGCAATTGGTTCTACACAATCATACATTTTTGAGATGAAAGATGGGTTTCTTGAGAATAATAAACGCAAGATAGCCCAATTTTAACACGTTTGTCATGAAAGATTGTAAAAGCTCTATCGTACTAACAGTAAGCGTTCAACACTAGCGCTCGTTGAAAAGCAATCCTATAGTGTTGAACGCTTATTCAAAAGAGTCTCAATTATCCCTGCCCGGATAGAAGCAAGCGTGCCAAACGCTCGCCGCCAACCAACTCAGCAAGATGTTTGAGCTGTTGATTTTCGTAGGATTGATTAAAGACAGCAACATCTAAAGCAACCACCTTTCGGAATGCAGTGATTGCCTGATCGGGCTGTGAGCTTTGCCGTGCAACTTCTTCCCCAAAGGGAATAATCACATCGAGCATAGCCAAAGGATAACGTACAGGTAACCCAATACGCACATGAATATCGCCAATAATCATCCGTTGTTGTGCGTAGTTTTCATCGTACTTACCACTGAACAATTCAATAAACCAGTCTCCCAGCATAGAGTGCATGCGTTCATTGCTGACTCCCTGCAAGAATTCTTTGGTGTTTTCATGCTTCAGTAGTCGTTCATAAAATGCCTCAGTCATCTTTGGTGCAATAGCGTGGGCTTGCTCTGAGAGACTGCCTAGTAGTGCCTGTTCATCGGCACTCAGCCCCATCAGCGTAACCAGTTCGATGAGGACTTGTGCATCCTTAATTTTCCAGCTCAGACGTTCCTCAGTCACTCCTACCCTCCTTACATGTGATACCAAAAATGCATGGTAGACTCCATGAAACACGTTCGTGTACGGTTTGCTATTTCGTTGTTTTGTGCAGCCAATGATGGTACGCAGACGCATTGCACCTGCGCATAGTGCTACTCCGTTACTATGTCATTACGAGCGCAAAGTTGTATCAGAGCGGTTCTATAAAATACACCCCTTCTGATGCATCTTGCTGTGTTTTCTCTGATTCCTTTCCGAGCATGGTTAGTCCCGTCATAGCGCTGATCGCTCCAATAAGTACACCTAGGGTATACACGGCATGGGCATTGTCGGATGTATACACTTCATAGCCGCCCCCCTCTTTTTCCTTGACTTGGTTGACCAAGCACAAGCGAGTACCATCTTCCCCCAAGAACTTATCTAGGTGTTCTTGGATGTATTGGGCATCACGAGAACTCTTTTGCAACCCTAGTTCTTCAATGAGATCATGCCCACGCTGTCGTCCAGCATCAATAATCAGCGCATGCCCGGCAAGTTCCTCCGCGTCATCGCTTAGGTACCGAAAACAGAGGACACTCATGTATGGCCCCAGCGTCGGACGATGAATTTTTATGTCTCGCATGATACGCCTCCTTGCGTAGCACATGCAGCATAGCACTACATGGTATACCGTAACCGAACTACAAAATTTTGCCGATTTCTTGAGCTGCTTCGCGTGCTTCAAGACGTACCAAACCGAGATTGGCCCCCTGACGGAGGTTGATAGCCAGCAAACTTTGCTCGCCGGCTGGTAACACCATAAACAATCCGCCATCGGCATCAATAATAGTTTCTTTCGGGAAACCAATCTTCAACTCACCAGACACACGTCGTGTCACACCCATCATCGTAGCAGCCACTGCACCGACACGGTCTGCATTGACATCGGCTGACATACGCGAGACTAAAACGATACCATCCATACCTACCGCTGCTACACCACCAACATCATTTCCTGCGTTGGCACGCAACCGTTCCAATACCTCTGAGATCTGTTCCTGTCGTGTAGCCATTGATGATATTCCTTTCCACGCCTATTGGCGCAACAACAACACAGCGCAATAACATCCCCCTTGTATTGCGGGAAAACGCGCTGCTACTCCTCTCTTGTATCCAAAACCTATCGTCACTTGTCAACTCTACACTTGCTTTCTACAAGCCACTGCTTGTGGCAGTGTTCTAGTTGATAGTATATAATGGAAAAGTGGCTGTCTATATAGTATATTATACAATAGAAAAATCGCAACCCCTGCGAAAGTAGTATATCGTTCTAATCCCGATAGTACGTATCCTCTTGGTATGTTCGGGAGAGGGGGAAATTCCAGAGGACAAAGTGCCTCTTGATCCCCAATGGAGTCAGTAGAAAATGAATCGAAAAGAACTCCAAAATCTTTCGGTTGAAGAGTTGGTAGATCTGGTTTTGGATCTCCAAAAATGCAATGAACAACTTCAAACACAACAAAACATGCCATCAACGCTTCATGATGGTCAAACGAAAGGTGATGCCATTCGTTCATTTCCAAAGGAAGAAGATTGGCCCTTGGAAAGTGAGACAGTTGCTGCCGCCGCCGAGCTACCGTCTCCTGAGCAACAGCAACAGAGTCTTGATGACGAATTACGTCGTACCTCACTGTTGCTACAACTTTCCATAGAATTTCGTGAAACATTGGAGCCTACCGTCATTGTAGAACGTATGCTCCATGTAATGGTAAACAATCTTGGTGTCACAAACGCCAGTGTTGTGTTGGTAGGTCTTGATGGCTCTGTCGAACTCGCCATGACGCTCCGCGATAGCGAAGTTCATCAAGTCACTGCTATGATCACACGAGCAGTGTTAGACCGAGGGTTAGCCGGTTGGGTATTGCGGCATGGGCGCAGCGTTGTCTTACCAGATGTGTCACGCGATAAGCGATGGATTCCCTACGCAGAATGGCAAAAAACCGGTAGTGCTATTGTATTACCCATCAGGCAGGCCCAAACATCACTTGGGGTGCTGACCATTTATCACCCAACCCCCAATTACTTTGCCAGCCGTGATTTACTGCTGATGGAAGGCGTAGCTGCTCAAGCTGGTGTAGCATTTGGTGCAGCACGGCGCTACATTGAAGAGAGTCGTCGTCGTGAGCAAGCGTTGGCGCTCTTTTCCATGAGCCAATTTCTTACTGCCGAAAGAACGTATGATGACCTTGCAACCATGTTGCAAGAAAAAAGTGTTAGTATTTTTGGCGTTGATTACGGGTTGTTGTTCTTGACAAAAGAAGATATGTCGTTGTCGCCTATATTCCTTCCACAACCACTGCAACAATCCAGTGCCAAAGCACTCCTTGCCCACGCCACATTCTCGGCCCAGAGTGCTTGGGAACGAAAAAGTATCGTTACCGATGTAGACCCGCCCGATAGACCAACACGTACATTTATGGCCCTTCCGCTTGTGCATAGTGGCAATGCTATCGGAGCCGTTGTGTTAATGCGTACATCGGGCAATGAGGTGACGTTTTCGGCTAGCATATGGTCTATGCTCACTACATTTACCAATGTTATTGCGGCTACATGTGCTAACATGCAGTTGTTGTCTCAGCTCAAACGCTATACCGAGTCGTTAGAGTTGTTGGTAGCTGAACGCACACAGCTCTTGCAACGTAGCCGTGACTTTCTACGGGTTGTCTTCGATAACCTTATGGAAGGATTGGTATTGCTAGACGCACAAGAAATTATACTGGCAGCCAACAATGCTTTCTGTTATTCTATTGTAGGGCGACATCCACGTACTATTGTTGGCTTGAATCTACCGTCTGTATGGGAAGAACTTGAACAACGAGGAGAGTTGCATATTGAGGTGCTTTCGTCGTCTCGTCTCACGGTTGCGCCAGGCGACCGCAACAGAGCTATGCGTGTTTATTGTGTCAATTCCATAGGCCAAAAGCGTTGGTTTGAAGTAGGACGTATTGCTGTCACTGGCGACGATGATGAGTTAGAACACTATGTCGAACGTTGGTTTGATGTCACCCACCAAGAAGAATTACACCGCCGGGTATTGTTGCAAGACCAACGCAATATTTTGGGACATCTCACTGCTAAAGTGGTGCATGATATTGATGAACCACTCCACGAAGTGGTAGATAGCTTGCATTTGTGTTCTGCTGATGAGAGTCTGTCACTACAAGCACAAGAATATTTGAAGCATGCACATGAGGGGATAGGTCGTATCAATCGTACATTGAGCAGTCTATCCTATCTCTATCAAACACCAAAAACTAATTGGGAATGTGTTCAGATTAATCAACTTCTCCGTGAAGTTGAGGAATCTACTGCACAGAAGTTCCATGAGCAGGGGGTTAGCCTCTGGTTGCATCTCGATGAGCATGTATTACCTGTTTATGGTCAACCCGATGCGTTGCGCCAAGTTCTTTTGGGAATTGTGTTCAATGCCCAAGAAGCGATGTTATCAGGAGGTGACATTACGATTACAACGCAATGGAAGCAAAAATCGGAGGAGGTACGACACCCCTACTGTCAGATTAATATTCGAGATACTGGTGTTGGTATGACCGCCGACCAGATAGCTAATCTCTTTGAGCCATTTCGTTCGCGCAAAACCCATGGGGTTGGGCTAGGAATGTATCTGAATAAACAAATTATTGAACAACATGCCGGACGTATAGAAGTGTTCAGCAAAAAACCCGAAGGGACTATTGTTGAGATATATTTGCCATGGAACGAACGTTGCAGTGAATCGTAAAGAAGTAAGGATATACTATGGATGATACTATGGATATGTTATTTCACGGACCAAACGCTGGCTATATGCTTGAACTCTATGAGCGCTATCGCCAAAATCCGGCGTTGGTCGATTCTGCTACCCGTGCTTTTTTTGTGGCAATGGAAGCAAACGGGGAGCAAACAGCAGGAGCTGTACTACAACCACTACCAACACAAGATGCGTTGCGCACTATGGGAGTTGAGGAGATGCCTCATCAGGGCGTCTCTTCTCCATTACAGGCTACTACGGGAGTTGCGCGTATGCTTCCAAGCGATAGTGGTGTGCTACAACAAGCAATCGCATGTACGAGTGCCGATGATGGGGATGCTACACCGGCGAGCCGTGCTTTGGGCGAAGTAGTTGGCTACCATATACCCGATATTGTCAGTGCCGCACGCCTAACACGCTTCATCCGTGAGCTTGGTCATCTTGCTGCACATATAGACCCTCTCGGCAATAAGCCACCCGGCGACCCTGGGCTTGACCTAGCAGCTCAAGGGCTTACCCCAGAAAAGCTTATGGATATGCCGGCTAGCGTTGTGCGTAGCCCACTAGCTAGAAATGCTGCCAACGCGCTTGAAGCTATTCAAAGCATGCGCGAGGTCTATTGCGGCTCCATTGGCTATGAGGATGATCATATACAAGTACATGAGGAACGGGCATGGTTGCGGGAATCGGTTGAAACAAGAAGATTTTTCCAGGACTTCGGTCCCGAATATCAACGCGAAATACTAGAGCGCCTCACTGAAGTTGAGGGCTTTGAACGCTTCCTGCATCAAACATTCCCAGGGCAGAAGCGGTTTTCGATAGAGGGCAACGATATGCTCATCCCCATGCTCGATACTATCATTCACCATGCCGCTATGTCTGGCACCCGCGAAGTTGTTATTGGTATGGCACACCGGGGGCGGCTTAATGTATTAGCACATATCTTAGGCAAAACCTATAGCGCTATCCTGGCTGAGTTTCAAGGACCCAATTACTACAACAAGGGCACCTATCTTGGTTGGACAGGCGATGTGAAGTATCATCTGGGGGCACGGCGAGCTTACCGAGAAAGTGGCATTTTTGAGATGCCCGTTACCCTTGCCCCAAACCCAAGCCACCTTGAGTCGGTCAATCCAGTGGTTGTTGGGCGTGCGCGTGCTGTGCAAGAACAACGCAACCAACCCGGTGAGCCTGTGAGAGACCAGAGGGCATCGGCTGCTATTCTTGTTCATGGTGATGCTTCATTTCCTGGGCAAGGCGTGGTAGCCGAGACGCTAAACCTGTCGCGGCTCAAAGGCTACTATGTTGGTGGCACGATTCATGTTGTTATCAACAATCAGATTGGCTTTACCACCGATTGGCACGATTCGCGTTCGACACTCTATGCGAGTGATTTGGCTAAAGGGTTTGAGATTCCTGTTGTGCATGTTAATGCCGATGACCCACTTGCCTGCATTGCAGCAGCACGTATGGCATGGGCCTATCGTGAACGTTTTGGCAAAGATTTCCTCATAGACCTCGTCGGCTATCGGCGCTGGGGCCATAACGAAGGTGATGAACCATCATTTACCCAGCCACGTATGTATGACCTTATCCCAAAACATCCTACGGTGCGCGTGTTGTGGGGGCAACGCTTGGAACGTGAAGGCATTATTGTTCCGGATAAGGCAAAGGCGGTTGTAGATGCTGTTCAATCGCGTTTGCAAATGGCTTTGCGTGAAGTTGAACGTGGCGGGCGTGTTGAGGCTACGATGGCTGTTTCGGTGAGTGGGTTCTTTCACCGGCATGTGTCTGAACCACCGGTTGTTTCTAAAGAAGACCTGATGGAACTGAACAATGCCATGACCAACATTCCCAATGACTTCGTCCTGCTATCCAAGATGCAACGGCTACTCCAGCGTCGCCGTGATGCTATTCATGAAGAGCATGGCATTGATTGGGCGCATGCTGAAGCCCTTGCTTTTGCCACTATCCTAGCCAAAGGTATTCCAATACGCCTAACAGGGCAAGATGCTGAACGGGGGACGTTTAGTCAACGGCATTGTGTACTTCACCATGTTGAAACCGGCGAGCAGTATGTGTCATTGCAGAAGCTCCCGCAAGCTAAGGCTTCATTTGATGTCTACAATAGCCCACTCTCTGAAAATGGGGCTATGGGTTTTGAGTATGGTTATAGTGTACATGCTCCTGATACGCTGGTGTTGTGGGAGGCGCAGTTTGGTGATTTTTGCAATGCAGCACAGGTTTTTATTGATCAGTTTATTGTGGCGGGCTATGCGAAATGGGGACAGACGCCGGCTTTGGTGTTGTTGCTTCCCCATGGCTATGAGGGGCAGGGGCCTGAACATTCGAGTGCCCGACTGGAGCGGTTTTTGCAATTAGCAGCGGATAATAATATCTGTATTGTCAATTGCACAACGTCGGGGCAATATTTTCACCTTCTGCGCCGACAAGCGTCAAGGTTGCAAAGTGATCCACGGCCGCTTATTGTGATGACGCCGAAAAGCCTGCTCCGCAATCCACATGCTTCTTCATCGCTACAAGAGCTTGTTGAAGGTTCGTTTCACTCTGTCTTGCCACTAGTGTCGGGTAGCATAAAGCCAGAAGATGTTAGGCGCTTGATAGTGTGTAGTGGTAAAGTATATGTTGATCTTATCGAATATTGCCAATCTGAAAAAGGTGTGTTGCTGCCAGAAGGGATGGCGGTTGCACGGATAGAGGAGTTGTATCCTTTCCCGGCAAACGATATTGAGACAATGGTGCATTTTTATGCCCATCTACAGGAAATTGTTTGGCTTCAGGAGGAGCCGCGCAATATGGGGGCTTGGAGCTATATAGAGCCACGGTTGCGCGAGCTTTTGGGACGTGAGGGGTTGCGCCATATGTCGGTGACACTCACGTATTGTGGCCGAGCTGAAGCTGCTAGTACGGCCGAGGGGACTTTACGGCAGCATCAAGAAGAACAAAGACGTATTTTGCAATACGTGATAAAGTATGAGCATAAGAATGGGGAGTAAGGAGAGTAAGGAAAGTAAGGAGAGTAGGGAGAGCTATGGCTATAGAAGTATGCGTGCCTACGCTGGGCGAATCTATTGTGGAGGCGACTATTAGTAAATGGTTGAAGCAGGTAGGCGATACGGTTGGTGCTGGTGAGCCGCTCGTTGAGTTGGAGACAGATAAAGTTAATCTTGAGGTGCCGGCTGATGAAGATGGTGTGTTGGCATTAATTGCAAAAACGGAGGGCGAAACGGTCCGAATTGGTGATATACTATGTGTACTAGATAGTGCAGTAGCCGAAAAGACTGACACCGGCAAACCAGAAGCTGAAGCATCTAGTAGAGCATCTGCACCGCTACAACCGGAACAAGCAGCAGGAGAATCACAACCAGAGGGTACACAAGCCGAGAAAATACCAGCAGCAAGAATGGGAGAGGGTGATGTGTATGCTACGCCGGTAGCGCAACGTGTGGCTGCTGAGCATGCATTGGATATAGGCGGTGTGCGTGGGAGTGGACCTGGGGGACGAGTGACGAAAGATGATGTGCTCGAGCATATACGGCAAGTGTCCGGTGATACACCTACATCACCAGCGACACCTAGCGTGTCGCCAACCATAAACAGTATTGCGTCTGCGTCATCTAGTTCGTTACCTTCGGATGTGGTGTTGGGTATAGCACAAGAGAGCCGACGAGAAGAGCGTGTACGTATGTCACGACGACGCCAAACGATTGCGCGGCGGTTGGTTGAGGCGCAGCACAATGCGGCTATGTTGACAACGTTCAATGAAATAAATATGAGCGGGGTTGTTGCTATGCGTCAGCGCCACAAGGAGCGCTTTCAGGAGCGCTATGCGGTTGGGCTAGGGTTTATGTCTTTTTTTGTGAAAGCGACGATTGGGGCGCTGAAGGTATTTCCGTTTCTCAATGCTGAAATACAGGGTGAGGAAGTTGTTTTGAAGCATTACTATGATATTGGCGTTGCTGTGGGCACAGACCAAGGGCTTGTTGTGCCTGTTTTGCGTAATGCAGACGGTATGACATGTGCTGAAGTTGAAAAGGGCATTGCAGACTTGGCCCGACGTAGCCGTGAAAATACGTTGACACTGGAGGAGTTGCGGGGGGGTACGTTTAGTATTACGAATGGTGGTATTTATGGTTCACTGATGTCTACGCCTATTTTGAACACACCACAGGTTGGTATTCTTGGTATGCATAAAATAGAGGAGCGCCCTGTTGCTGTTCATGGTGAAATAGTCATACAACCTATGATGTATGTGGCGCTTTCCTATGACCATCGTATTGTTGATGGTAGTGACGCTGTACGGTTTTTGGTACGTGTTAAGGAGATGATAGAGGACCCTGAAAAGCTGTTGTTGGAAGGATAAAGGATAAAAGATAAAGGATAAAGGATAAAGGATAAAGGAATCGCTATGCCATCGCCATTTCCAGGTATGGATCCGTATCTCGAAGGTGAGATATGGCAGGAGTTTCAAGAGCATTTTGCTCTGCATATTAGCAAGCAGTTGATGCCACTGGTGTCACCAAGGTATGTAGCTTCACAGACGAAGCGGTATGTGATTGACCGCACGGCACCGGGTGCATGTACGCCTAGGCGTATAAGCTATTCTTCGGTTCGATTGGTAGACCCGCCATATCTGGCGTTGCATGTAGCGAGTGAAAGAACCTGTATGATTGATGAGCCGACGACAGAATTGCCGAATTTGCTGCTTGAAGAGGTGCCTTTGATAGGTGTGGAGGTACGCGAGTTAGCTAATCGTCGGCTCGTGACTATGATAGAGATTTTTGCTCATGTGAATAAGCATGACCAGGGAGCACGCGATTATGAGCAGCGGCGCATGGAGATATTGCATACGCGCCCACACTTGCTGGAGATAGATTTGTTGCGGCAGGGGCATCGTGTTTTGCTTGGGGGAGATGTGCCGCCTGCGCACTACTATGTTTACCTCAGTCGTTGGCAGCGGCGTCCTTTCACGCAGGTGTGGGCTATGTCGCTACAAAGACGGTTGCCAACGGTGCCTGTGCCGCTGTTGGAGCCGGATGCGGATGTGCCGTTGGATTTGCAGGCGGTATTTACGGCTGCGTTTGATGAAGGTGGGTATGCACGGTTGCTGGATTATGGTTTTTCGTTGCCGCTACCTGAGCTTGATGAGCACGATGCTCGGTGGGTGCGGGAGCTGTTGTGTTCTGCGGGTGTGCGATAGGTCTACGCTATAGAGAATAAGCTAGAGGAAGTCCCTTTCTTTGCAGGAGTAGTATGCATGTCGTATGAAGATGAACGATTGATACGATTGGAAACCCTTATCCATGACCCGTGGGCTATGGATGATGATATTGAGGAAGTTTTTACTGAGTTGATGGCTGAGGATTTGCTGGCTACCGGCTATGAGCAATTTAGGAGACGTGGGCGGGGGGCGCTTGTGTTTGATGTGCGGGGTTTGCTTGGTTGGAGACGCGGCGATATGCCAACTATGTATTACCTGACGTACCCAGACCTTGTGGAAGCTGGGCATAGCTCTGAAACCACCGAAGCTGAAATCAATGAATATGACCCCTATACAGAGGTGTCGGTTATGTTTATTTATGATGGACATGTGAGTGGTAGGGTTGTTTCTAAAAATTGGGGGTTGCACGCACCGAGTGCGTAGGTGGAGTGTATTGATTGGAAGATGAAAGTGGATAGAGAGGGGTTTCCTATGGGGGCGTACAAGGGGTTGAGTTTCAAAGGTTTTAGTGGGGGGGCTTGGTATGATTTTTTGGCTTCGCTCGGCGCTATTGATGCGTTTTACCGCAAGGTTGCGCACTATATGCCGTTGCAATCAGGTATGCGTGTCCTTGACCTAGGGTGTGGCACAGGAACATTTGGGATGGCGATTGCAAATAAACTCGGTACGAATGGCATGTTCTGTGGTATGGACATTTCGCAGGAGCAATTAGCCCATGCTAAGGAGAAAGTTGGTGACGATGAACGGTTTGTCTTTCACCATGGTTCAATAGATGATGTGCCATTTGCAGATGGGACGTTTGATGGGGTTGTTTCCATTACGACGTTTCATCATGTGCCGTCGAGGGTGCGGCGGGCTGCGATTGCTGAAACTGGGCGTGTTTTGCGAGATGGGGGGCATTTTACGCTGGTTGATTTGAATATGCCGAGGGTTGTGCCGGGGGGGTTGGTGGGGTTGGGATTATATGCGCTTGGTGGCTTTGATCCGTCGCTTGAGGATCATTGGTATAATCGGTTTCCGGCGCTGTGCAAGCCCCATGGTCTGTTGCTTGTACGCGATGTGTATATGACTGATTTTATTCGGTTGCAGGTGTTTCGCAAGGAGGAGTGAATTTTTTAACGCAAAGACGCAAAGGTGCAAGGCGAGGGGTTTGAACCACACGAAGGGTGAGTGTGGGTTGCTTTATTCTCCTCTCCACCGTGGGGTGTGTCAATACCATAACCATAACATCCGTATCCATATTCCCCCGCCCCTGCCCGCCGGAGCGTTTTGCGTGCGCGGGGGCAACGATGAGATGGATTGACGATGCATGGCGTTGCGTCTTTGCGTCTCTGCGCCTTTGCGTTAAACATGTCGCAATTTTCATATCGGGTTGCCCTATTTCCCCCCAACACGCTTACAGGACCTTGACCTTACCCAAAA
Organism: uncultured Chloroflexaceae bacterium; assembly: GCA_964626155.1. Classification (GTDB taxonomy): domain Bacteria; phylum Chloroflexota; class Chloroflexia; order Chloroflexales; family Chloroflexaceae; genus JAAUSY01. Next base: position 133,119 of record CAZVEN010000001.1, read on the forward strand.
ATCTCCTTATCTACGTTTAGACATGTGCTATGTACGTTGCACCAAGTGTGCCAATTGGATTTTGCTGAACAATCTACGGCATAACTACATGCTACTCTAAGTAGTGTCTTCGTAAAGCGATAGTAAAGGAGAGAAATCTCTCCTTTTTTCCTCAAAATAGCACCTGTTTGTATGCTGTAATTGCTTGCATGTATGCTGTAATGAACGGAAGGTTATTACTACAGACTTCGGTGAAACTGCGGTATGACTGTGGTAAAGGGTTGAATCTGTAATCATCCCCATTGGTTACAACTGCGCATACACTGCCGCTATATGCTCCTCCGCATGCAGCCACGTAAACATAGCATGCGCACGTTCAGCTGCCGAGTGCGCCAACCGTTGCGCCAAAGCACCGTCTACCAGCACCCGCTGCACTTGGTGGGCTAGGTGCTCCACATCGCCGGGCGTGAAAAGCAACCCATCAACATCCTCGCGCATCAATTCACGCACCACGGGCATGTTAGAAGCAACAATCGGGCGTCCCGCTCCCATATACTCCAATATCTTAATCGGGCAACACCCCTGTAGCAAATTGCGGTCATTCACAGCAAGTGGCGCAACGCACACATCAGCGTCGGCAACAATAGCAGGTATCTGTTGATGCGGTATAGCGGGCTCTAGGCATACATGCTCCTCTAGCCCAAACTTACGGATACGCTTAGCCAGAAGCTTACGCTGGCGCTTACGTCCACGCCCTACAATGCGCAAACGCACAGGCATGTGCTCAAGGAGCGTATGCATAGCCACCACCACCAAATCGAGCCCCTGCCAATCGGCTAGTGTGCCAATGTAGACGATGGTTGGAACATACCCATCGGCATCAGTCGAAAGCCTCGAAAGCGGGGTAGCCTGAAACAAATCGGGATTAAACCCATTGCGGATAACCGTAATGCGCTCTATAGGAACCCCCAAGCTCACCAAATAGGCACGAGTGACTTCAGAGGGACACACAATGATGTCGCTGAGAGCTAGGGCAGCCCGCTCCTGTTCACGGATTTTCATGAATACATCTGTGTCGCGCACCTCTGGGTAGTGGTATTTCAACTCAATCCCCAGCAACCCGTTGACTTCAAACAACGTTTTGTAGCCGTAGCGTGTTTTAGCTTGGGCTAAGTGCAAACCACTCCAGATAGAACGGTAATGCACCACGTCATACGGCGGGCTAGATGCTACATGTTCCATCACCGCCTGACCAAAGGCTACCGCACGTGCCAAAAAATTCGTATTTTCACTGGGGGGAGGTGGCGGCACACGCATAACCGTTGCACCTTCATAGGTATCTTCTGTGGGAAGCGCGTTATCGCCCGGTGTTATCAAATGCACTACATGCCCTGCGCGAGTAAGCCCACGCAGAAAATGGGTTATATGCACGCTGGACCCTTTGGGGCTAGGTACTACATCAAAAGCTGTATAAAGCACTCGCATATCACGCTGATTGTAGTATAATACTGGTAAGATGGCAAATGACGGAGGAGAGATATGTCGTTACCAATTTATGTTACTATTGGTGATAAGCCACGGGCTGTCCTTGCGGTATTCGACAGCTTGCTCGAACGGCAAGCTGAACACAAACGACAGGTAGAAGCGCACGCGCAGCATGTCAAAAAACGCCGCTGGGTGTCACTGGTTCTGTTTTTGGTGGCTCTGCCCTGTTTTGTGCTCGATGCGCTTATTGGATATGTTATTGGATATAGCGGCTTTGTGTTTGTGCTCATTGGGGTGTTTCTGGTTATAGCTTCACTCTTTACCCTTTTTATGCTGCGCGGTAGGAAACGTTCCAAAAAGCTGCACGATTTTCCGCCAAACTACCAAACTGCACGCACTATTATACACACGCTGCGCGACGATGCTGCGCCAAAAGGCAACTTTATGGGGCATCTTGATCTCACCGGTTCGCAAAAACCGGAAAAGCTCCGACGCACAGACAGAAACTTAGCTGGTCGAAAGATTGAATATTATTGCGATGAGTGGTTTCAACTCAAAGCCAAACTCTACGATGGAAATGTGCTGCGTATGACTATTATGGAAAATAGTAAAAAACGAGTGGGGTACCACAAGCTTAGCCAAAGCGGTAAGCAAAAATGGAAGCCAGCTAAAATGAAGTATGAGCAGCAGATTAAGGTAAAAGTGAGCGTTAATCCCAATGCCTACGATGTTGTGCGGACAGACCTTGCAAGACCCGGTACCAAAATTGGGGAATATACGGTAGAGAAAGTGCAGCTTGACTCGACAAGCATAGTGTTCGTTGCCAGCACACCGAAAAATGCTTCTGGAGCGAATGATATACTTGGCGTATTACGCTTAGTCTACAGTCAATTACAGCGGAGGAGCATGGCATGAAACGGGCGATTGTGACGATTGTTCTTGCAACTATTCTGATTATTATTGTGTTGGGGGTTACTGCCGTGCTTGCATTTACAAGTGGTGGGCCCAAAGAGAGCTATACCCAACAAACCGCATGGTTATATGCATTTCCGCAAGCGCTCATGGCTAAGATTATTGATGTGAACGGCGATGGGCAAGATGACCTTGTTATCCAAAACGATACAAACGTGCGCGTCCTTAACGGCCAAGGGGATGTCCTGTTGAATGAGACATTTTCAACTGGTTTTACGGTTACTCTTGGCGATATGAATGGCGATACTATAGAAGACATTATTGCGGCGGAATCGGGATCAACCGGTTCTTCTTTGGTCGTCCTCTTTTCTGATGGAACGCGACCATGGGGTGCATCATTATCAGCGTTGCAAGCGCCTTCGCGGGCTGCTATGATACGGTTTGACGATGGCGACCAAGTTGTGGTAGGCGATGAGCAAGGGCACATTATGGGAATTGATAGATTAACAGGCGAGGAGGTTTGGCGTGGTAGTGTGTCAGGCGAGAACTATATTCGCGGCTTGGATGAGGCGTTGGTCAATGGTTATACCTATGTTGTTGCTGCCAATCGCAATGGGGCAGTAAAGCTTTTTACTGCCGATGGCCGCGAGCAGTGGCGCTATGACCTAGGCGAAGAGGTACGGCGTCTGCGCATATTTGATTTGGATGGCGACGGTAATTCAGAGGTGTACATTGGGGGCAACACGAGCAAGCTCGTTATTCTTGAGTCGGCGCTTGGCGAAGAGCGCTTCAGCACATCCGTCGGGCAGCCGGTGACGCAAATACGCGAGCTTGAACTCGATGGCGACCCTTCGGCACGCGAGTTTGTCGTTGGTGGTAAAGACGGCGGTGTGTGGGCCTACACTATGCAAGGCGAGCAGTTGTGGGCCAGAAGTGTGTCCGACAAAGTCAATGATATAGGCACGATTGATACTAATAACGATGGGATAGACGAGATACTGGTTGGTGATGATGCGGGAAGATTGGTACTTTTCGCGGGTGTCGAAGGGGTTCGCTATACGCTCACATCATACTCATCGGGCATTATGCGCATAACAACGGGCAATCTAGCCGACAATGCCAGCGTGGCCATTGCGAATGTTTCCGACGTGCAAGCGCTCTCCATAGAGTACGAAAAAACAACTATTCCTATCTGGTACAACCCGTTGCTGGCCGGGGTTGTCATATCGGCTAGTATCATCGTCATTGCGTGGTTTGTTGCCCATATTCCAGAGAAGCCACCAGAGCCAGTGCTAGAGCTAACGGCTATGGACCAGAGCGTGGAGGGGCTAAAAGCACACCGCGTGATGCTCTACGAAAATATAGCCGACGTGCAACGCATGCGCAAATTTGGCGAGATGCCAGTGAGCGCCTATGATGCACGATTGAAAGAACTACGCAAGCAAATGGCAAAAACCGAGGCGGAATTGCTGAAGGCCGGCGTCAATCTGGAAGCGCAAACCGTCAAGTGCCCCAACTGTGGCGCACAAATAAAGCTAGGGGATGATACATGCGATTATTGCGGGCATATCGTGCTGCGCTAGTGGGCAACGGTGCCTTCGATATACGCGGGCACTGTGAATCTCTTACAACCGCTTATAATAGACCTGCCCTAAGGGAACAAGAAATGTGCCGTGGGTGGTATGCCAAGCAAGCATAGCGTGCTCTGTCACAACACAGATAAAATACTCGTTTGTACTTGCATCAACAACAGCATGGGGAAACCAATGTAACACATGTGCTTGCATATCGTGCTGCGAAATGGCAAACTCCGTTGTCAGCGGTTTCCCAAAAGCTTGTTCAAACTGCTCCACAGAACCAAATTGGAGCATAACCCATTGCTGAATGCCAGACTGAAGGGTAGGCGATTCGTGCGGCACAAACCGCTCTGCCGGCAGTATGTCTGCACCAAGAAGCTCATCTGCCATACGCCTACCGAGTGGTGCAAACGTAACCTCTTGACTCCCTACACTTCGCATATAATGCACATACTCACCCGGCAACACAATATGCGTCTGCATACCATCGAATGTCATAAACGGTTGACCAATTGCTCGCCCCCACCGGGTATATGCACTTCCCATAGATTGGCGGGCCTTGGTGAGAAACAGCCCACCTAACGTATGCGCTACATAGGGTTGTCCAGTTTGGCTTGCCTGAAATCGTTGATGGTCCTCTATCGTGCCGTTGTTACTCGACACGACAATAACACGATTAAACGCATGCAATTGATGTGCTACCTGTTGCAGTGTCAGCATATAGGTATGGCTTGCCAACCCATCCAAAAAGATGAAATGTTGCAAATCGGGCGAAAGCATAGCCGCAACCTCGTGATAGGGGTAGGGGAAAAAGCTCGTTTCGCCTGTTTCAGGGATATAGAAAGCACGTGCATGCGGGTTGTACGGTCGTGGGACGGTCCAGAGATGTACAAAAGTATTATATGGATTGGCAGCGAGCCTATCCCGAATAGCATGTACAAAAGCTCTATCGGCTATGCCGGGGGTAGAAGCAAGAAAAACCGCATTGTAGCCCAAAGCTTCATACATACCAACGAACGCTTCGGGAGCTGCTCCTAGGTTATCTATCGTAAATGGCTGGTCGGACCCGTTTGGCCCTAGGTAGGTATGATAGACTTCTTTGAAATCACGGGGAACTTGCGGAATAAATGACCGTGCAAACCAGTATGCGCTTTGCCCATCGCCGCCAATATTGTGGATACCATTCGCAACAGCAATAAAATCACAATTGCTATCATTGCCCTGATGCATAATCAGAGTAGGTTGGGCTTGGGCATGACCATATTGAGCATACACACTACTCCTATGCCCTAGCAATAGACATAGGAATATGCAGAGAAACAGTATCGTATAGAGCCAACGATAACGACGCTTCAGTAATGGTATCACGGCAAAGTACCTAGCAATACATAGTAGACAATAAAGCTTCTATACCATTATACCATGAGTAACAAGGCATGTACCACTGTTTGTATCGCACATCGCAAAATCGCTGGGGTTTTGAACGCTGTATCGTCATCCCGCTGATGTGATACAATGCGTTTGGTACAATACACATACGTACAAAAGAATAGGAGCACAACAGCCAGCAACCAACTGCTGCTAGATGAGCTTCGGCAGAAAATGCAAGCACACTATGGTGAGATTCTTGCGGGTTTGGTGCTATTTGGCTTCCATGCACGTGGTGATGCTGTGCCGGGTTCAGATATTGATGTGCTCGTCGTGTTATACCAAGCCCAACAACCGGCCGATACAATGTTTAGCGTCTATGCCAAAGATACACCGGTTCTGGCCCTACCAGCAACGAAAAACGCCCTTTGTTCGGCAACAACGTCTCAGCCGTACCATCGAAAGCAACAAGGCGGCCTTGCGCAGAAGCCGTCGAGAGCGAAGCCCGAATAGCACCGCGTGGAGACCAGATAACATCAAGCGCCTCATTGCCCCGTTCAAACAGCAAATTGTATACCTCACGCCCCGTAATGACACTGAAGTCATCCAAATAGATAGTACCAGAACCGACATACTCATCCGCAAAATCATCTAGTATCAACGCCTCAACATACACAGGAACGTGTATGTTGAGGTGTAGGTTTGCTTCTGTGCCAGCATTCGTGTAGATAGCGCTACTGATGGGCGACGATATGAATTGCCAACCCGGTGCCCCTACCACGCCAAGCGTCAAATGGAGCATTTCCCCAGTAGCATCGCGTAGCCACACATTTAGCTTGTGGCCGCTCCCATCGCCATAGACCCACACCCCTAGTGCAAGCGGTGTACCTTGCAGTAGTATAGCCTCATCCCGCACAAATGCCACATAATCATTGTGGGGCGTGCTGAAATGATACTGCAATCGCGCTGTGCGTACCCCGCTTTGCTGAAATGTACCGTTGGGTTGCACAGGTCGTTGCCATGCATCCATCGTGTCAAAATCAAGCAGCGTTTTGGGTTTCAACAGGTCATGCCGTTCAACAAAATGCACCCCTTCAAGCTGCTCAAGCAAGGTGCGAAAAGCGAAATAGGCCGGCTTACGCTGTGCGTGCGCATAATCTGCTTGCCCATCGCCGAGAGCTATCAAACCATATGGATTACCGGGGTCATCCTTCAGCGTATACCAAAACGAACGCTCAACACCCATTTCCCATAGCAAGAGCATAGACCGCACAAGGAACATGGCTTGGCGCTGCTCATCATTAATACCCACAGCATCATGGTCACTCTTGCCGCTGGCCCAGCCAATTTCAGTCACCCAAATAGGTTTAGAACCATATTGGTCAGCGAGCACCCGCACAGTATCGGCTACAGCCGACATATTGCCTTCTTCTGGGCTATAAGGGTCTACATAGGGATGAATAGCCAAAATGTCGAAACTATCCCATGCCCCGGCTGCAAGCACAGAACGGATATGTTGTGCATTGAAGGCATTAAAGCCACCAATGAGCACCTTAGCTTCTGGGTCTATCTTTTTGATAGCTGCACTCGTGCGCATAAGCAAATCGGCATATGCCAACGGGTCCGGCGCAGGCTTCCAGAAGTGTGCGTTATCTGGCTCATTCCATATCTCCCAATGCTTGATATGCTTATGGTAGCGCGTGACAACAGCGCGTGCAAAGCGCACAAACGCCTCTGTATTGGGTGCATAGAATGATGCATACTCGCCCGCATCATCAGCATAGGGAGTAGCCCATGGAGCCGACGGCCCACCTATGACACCTAAAATGTTTATATCACGCAACCGGAGATACCGGATGGCCTCATCATGAAAGCCCCAATCCCACACATCATGTTGAGGTTGGATGCGGTACCAATGAAAATCTTCACGCACCCACGACACGCCGAGCTCCGTCACAAGCTGCCCTGGCTTATCAAGCGTCGCTCTATCTGGGTAGCGTGTTGCTAGATGCGTATTTAGCCCAAACGATGGTGGACCGGCCGTCCCGCCTTGTTGCTGCGCCATCATTGAAGCATGGGTACGTGGCATGGGCGTTCTTTGTTCTGGATGTACGGTTCCCGACGTTCCAAGCGTCAGCATAAAGATAAGCATAATAACCATGACATGGCGTGGCATAGTTTTCCCCGTTTTCCCCATACATCCTGACCTATTCGTACACTAGCTCGAGCACCTCATCTACAAAAGGGGCAGTTATATTATCGAGAGCTTCACGGACACGCTCACGGTACAATGGGTCAAGTCGTCGGCTCTTGTAGAGCCTGCCCAAGGTTTCGGCAGCAACTTGGCGTATATGCTTATCTTTGAGTGCAGCGATGAGTGGTTCAACGGCCGCTTCGCCCATCTTCACGCAGCGGTCCCAGTCACCCTTCGTCATCCAATATGCTGCACCAGCCGAAGTACGGTCGGGCACCCAGCCCAAGTTGTCGAGAGCTTTCACAGCCGCAACACGCATGCTGCCACTATCGGCATACTTGAGCACAGCGATGAGGGAGTCACTCGCTGCTTCATCGCCTATTTGCCCAAGGGCATTGGCCGAAACCAAGCGTACTTGGTGATCGTCATCTGTCAGCAGGTCAATGAGCGGCTTCACTGCGCGTCTATCGCGTATTTTACCTAGTGCTTCACTCGCAGCAGCCCGCACATATGGAATGGAGTGTTGGAGATAGGGCAAAAGCACCTCAACAGCCGGTACACCCATTTTACCAAGCGCAAGCGTAACAGAATCACGCAAATCATCGTCTGGGTCCTCTAGCACCGTTGCAAGCGGAGCCACACCCGAAGGACCAAGCGCAATCAAGGCTTGTGCTGCGGCTTTGCGTGTGCTGAAATGCGTATCTTTCAAAGCAGCACTGAGCGTTGCAACAGCCTGCGGGTGGCCGAGACGCCCAAGCGCTTGTGCAACAGCCTGCCGTACCTCGTCATGCGGGTCATGCATGGCATTGGCAAGCGATTCTAGCGTGCGTGTATCCCCAATCTTGCCAAGTGCCCATGCTGCGCCTTCACGCGCTATATCATCTCCATATTGCAGCGTAACAATGAGGGGAACCAAGGCCGTTTCACCAATCTTGACACATTCTTCCCACTCGCGTTTGGCAATCCAATAGAGCGCTCCCATTTCGCTTTGGTCAGGGTAAACACCAAGCCGGTCGAGCGCACCAGCAGCTGCACGGCGCACCTCCCACACAGGGTCCATGAGGCATTCCACGAGTGGTTCGGCGGCCCGTTCATCAGCTATAGAACCGAGAGCCTCGGCCACCGCAATACGTACCCGTTCATCCTCATCTTTCAAACATGAAAGAAGCCGCCCTACTGACCATGTATCACCTATTTGCCCAAGCACCTTTGCAGCCGAGCGCCGAACAGGTGCCAATTGATGCTTCAGCGCCGAGTAGAGCGGTTCAATCGCAGGTATACCCACTTTACGCAATCCCCTAGTTGCCATCCAATGCAATTCGGGAGATTGCAGCGCATCAACAAGTGGTTTGGCAGCTAGGGGATGCCCTATTTGCCCAAGCGCTACCACAGCCGCCCACCGTACACTAGATGACTGGTCACGCAAAGCCATAATGAGCGGCTCTACTGCATCCGTACTGCCTATTTGCCCCAATGTTCTCGCAGCAGCATGGCGCAACGCTTCATCATAGCTGTGGGCAAGGGTATCAATTAGTGGTTGTACCGATGGCGTACCTATCATTTTCAATGACATACTGGCTACCCAGTGAATGTCGCGGTCTCCTAGAATGGAGATGAGCGGTTGGACTGCTTGTTCATCGCCAAGTTCTCCGAGCGCTTCAGCAGCAGCCATACACACCGAGTCATACGTATCCGAGAGCGCTTCAATGAGTGGACCAACAGCCCGACGATCCTTTATTGTGCCCAACGCCTCAGCCGCAGCAAGGCAAACATTCACGTATTCATCTTTGAGGGAATCGCACAATGGTTCAACAGCACGAGAGTCTTGGATGCGTCCAAGAGCTTCAATGGCAGCAATACGTACATCGGGATCGTCGTCATACATTGCTAGTATGAGTGGCTCAACAGCGGGTCTGCCTATTTCAATGCACTTTTCCCAGTGTTGTTTGACAACCCAGTAATACGCCCCCTCCTCATCATCGTGGGGAGTCCACCCAATGCGCTCCAATATAAGAGATGCAGATTGTCGTTTCATTTTGTTCGTACTAGCAAGTGCAGCAACGAGATATTCGGTGGCTGGCTTGCCAATTTTGACCAGTGAAACACTCGCAGCATAGCGCACTTCCTCGCGTGTATCGGTGAGTATGCCAATGATGTGGTGTAAGACACGTTGTCCGCCGATGCTGCCTAGTGCCCACACGCACGATTCGCGCACGCGGTGGTCGGTATCAGCAAGAGCAGCAATGAGGTGGTCGGTTATATCTTCAGTAGCAATCTTTCGCAATACATGGGCAACACCCGCACGTATCTCTTTATCTTCGTGCATAAGCGCAGCGAGCAAGTGTTCAATGGCCGGTTCGCCAATTCGTTCAAGGGCATGCGTAGCTATACGGCGTAGGCTTTGACGGTTGTCGTTTAGCACCGAGATGAGAGGTTCGACAACGGTGACAGCACGCATTTCACCGAGTGCTTTTACTGCTATTTCGCGCAGGGATGGTTCCGGGCGACTGAGCAATGCGCAGAGCGGTTCAATGGCTGGCTGCCCAATGGTGCCAAGTGCTTTGGCAGCAGCTTCGCTGACGCCCCGGTCATTGAGTGCTGCAATGAGCGCATCCATAGCCTGTGGTCCGCCAATGCGCCCCAACGATTCGGCAGCAGCCTGTGATGCGTATTGGTCGTGATGTAGGGTATGAATGAGTGGCTCGATAGCTTGTGTGTCGTTGAAAGTCCCGAGTGCTTTGGCAGCAGCAACACGCACACGCCAGCGCTCATCTTCTAGCGCTTTCGTGAGTGGTTCTACTGCACGTATATCGCCCATTTCGCCGAGTGCTTCGGCGGCATCGTTGCGTACATATTCATCTTTTTTGTAGGACAAAGCCCGTATCAATCCTGAAACATCACCTTTGGCACGTAGGTGTGGCACGTCGGGTGGTTTCAGTACTCCTTGCAAAAATGGCATAGGGTTACACCTGTGTTTTAAATTATAGCCGCACACATTATAGCGTATTTTTTGCATGTAGTGGTAAGGGGCATGGTTTCATGGGGATGTCTCTATCATTTCCGCATGTCGTGAACAGTCCTTTGCCCATTCTCTCGTTTAAACCTTGGTGCTCTTGGCGTCTTGGCGGTTCAATACCTACCCTTGTGAGACGTCTCCCTTTCCCGCCTGTCACAAACAGTAAAAAAAAGGGGCTTCATTCCTCTCCCATGTCTGATTACAGAACAGACAGGGCATCCCCTCTTTGTACAAAAGGCGTACTCTTCGCAATAAAGCTAGTCGGGCGCATACATAGCACCCGAGCCAATAATGTGCTTACTCTGGCAGACGTTGGCTTATTTTTTGCAACAACGCTTGGTCTTGCTCCATATCGGATTGGGAGCCTGAAATAGAATCTGTTCGGTTTGCTCGTCGGGCAGTTGCATATACGAAGCGTATAAGCAAACGTAGCATTACAGCTACACTAACCACAAGTACAACCGTGAGCATAAACCAAGGCAACCACTGAAGTAAAAGGCGAGCTACCAACGATGTTTGAATGATAATAGTGAACCGTTCATCGTTTAATACAACAATCGTATACCGAAGCAAATAGCTCACAATAAGCGCACCATTGAGTAGTCCAAGCAAGCCACCCATCACCCGGTCGCGTATATCTAGCTCTGGAAAATCATCCTCATCGGGTTGGTTCGGCAACGGGCGAACACTTCCATAGCCAACAAAAATAGCGACCGGTTGCTTAAACAGCAATAGACTGCTGCCATACCCAACAATAAGCGAAACAAACAAAAAGACAACCGATGCAACTATCCAAGCAGGCATATTGGCATGTTCTGGAAGCCATCCCCGAAACCAGTTGCCAAGTGTCGAATACCACAGGTCAACCAATGCTGCCCCAAGCAACGTACCAAGTAATGCAAGCAGACCACTATCCAACCCACGACGCCAGCCGAGAACACTAATAGCGAGCAAGAGTACACCTATGACAATTGTTAGTACTACATCCATAACTTCCATTGTAGCATATTCTCATAGCTCATGCGAGTAACAATTTGTACTACGACACAAATTGCCATCTACAGTAAGCATGTTATAATAGCACGAACCATGCAGTTTTCAATCTAACTGCCATGTCTGAACTAAGATGTAAGTATTAGCCGAAGGAGGCAAAGAATTATGGCACGTATCGCTATTAATGGCTTTGGTCGTATTGGACGACAATGTTTCAAAGCCATGTTGCAAAACCATCCAGGTGAGTATGAAATTGTCGCCATCAATGACCTAACTGACACCAAGACGCTCGCACATCTATTACGGTATGACTCGACCTATGGCCGCTTTGATGGCGAAGTCAAAGAATCGGAAGACAAAATTATTATTGACCATGCCGGTCATCACTATGAACTAGCCGTCACCTCTGAACGCGACCCCGCCAACCTACCCTGGTCCACCATGGGTATTGACATCGTCGTTGAATCTACCGGGCGTTTTACCGAAGCCGAAAAAGCAAAAGCGCATATCACGGCTGGAGCCAAAAAAGTGCTCATTAGCGCCCCCGCCAAAGGCGAAGACATTACCATTGTGTTGGGCGTGAACGAAGAGAAATATGAGCATGACAAACATCATATCATCTCCAACGCATCATGTACGACCAACTGCCTTGCTCCTGTTGCTAAAGTTGTCAATGACCATTTTGGCATTAAAAGTGGCATCATGACCACCATCCATGCCTATACCATGGACCAGAACATCCAAGACAATGTACATAAAGACTTGCGCCGCGCACGTGGTGCCGCCATCAACATGGTTCCGACAACCACAGGCGCTGCCAAAGCTGTAGCTCTGGTTATCCCCGAACTCAAAGGAAAGTTCCACGGTTACGCTATTCGCGTGCCTACTCCTACCGTTTCTATCGTAGACTTTACGGCACAGTTTGAAAAAGGTACTACCGTCGAAGAAGTCAACAAAGCACTTACTGCTGCAAGCCAAAGCGAAAAGATGAAAGGCATTTTGGGTGTCAGCACCGACCCAGTTGTAAGTAGCGACTTTATCGGAAGCACCTACAGCAGTATTGCTGACCTACCACTCACCATACAAATGGGCGACGACTTCTTCAAAATCGTCTCATGGTATGACAATGAGTGGGGCTACTCCGTCCGCGTAGGCGACCTTATATCCTACATGTTAAAACACTTCTAATTGTTTCAGAAAAACGGATACAAGAGATAGGAGTCTATAAAGACTCCTATCCCTTCCCCAGCCATTGTGTGTATGCTCCTTTTTTGGCATCTACATGCACCTCTTTATATTGTTGCAAACATCTGACGCAACGTTGTATTGCGTCCAAGACGACCTAATACGTTGCGCTTCACATTGTAGACATCGTTTACACTGTTGAAAAGGTCGCCACGTTTTGCAAAAATAGCCCTTGGTGTCAAGCCTAAAATAAATGAACAATACACAACAACACGCTCTATTTCATCATGCAACTGCGCATCTATCAATTTCCAAAACTCTTCACGATGCACCCGATTCAACGCCTCTTCGTCGGGCGAATAGTGTGGCATGACGCTAGGACCGATAGCATCTTCTGGTACCATTTCAGACCACGATTGAGTCCGTACACTATCTATGACGACGCTGGTGGCGCAAAGTTGCAGGTAGTGCAACAATGAAGCCAGCGTCGGGAACGAATCAAACCTATCTGGAGTAACAGCACGCCAGAACTTGGTAAATGCACCAACGACAAAAAACTCACTACTTTCGCCGCTACTGGTGAAAGCACCACTGCGTCGTACCCACCCCTCAACGAGGCCACAGTAGTGACGATAGAGCTGTTCCCAAGCCGACTCACTCCGTTCAACGAGTGCGCGACGGAACAACTCATAGCTATAGCGCGTATCATGTTGTTGTCCACGATAGAAGCGTTCACTTTCGCTGGCACACCTGCGCATTAACATATGCAAATCCATTTGTCCTAGTGCCGGTTCTTGCCACGAGCTTGTACCATCGCTTGTATAGGTGTCTTCATATAGTCGGGAAGTATGAGCTTCATGCTCATGTATTGTTGCACCTTGCCTAGTAGCAGACTCGCGTTTTTTCGGTGGTATATCGCTAGCTGGTGACCCCTCATGCGTTTGACGTGCTCTAGCAAGAAGCTCACGCTTACTAGCACTCGCACTACTGGTTGTACTCTTGCTGTATGTACCCGGACCGGCCCCTCCGGTCCCCTTGTCCGGGGCTATCTCATGGGTCTTTGGGGCTACATCGCTGGCTGGTAAACCCTCATGTGTTTGACGTGCTCTGGCAAGAAGCTCACGTTTTCTTGCACTAGCACTGCCATTGGCACTTTTTCCGCGTTTGCCTGTCTCTGTTCTATTGTCATATCGTGTTGTTGTCTCGTGTTGCTGCACCATCTATACTGCCTCCTCATCCTATGCTAAGGCCCGTGTATGGGCATACTTTGCGCTGCATCTCTATTTTTAATAGATGGTGACAGCATAGCAAAGCCCCGCTACGGTAAAGATGCGGTTTGACCACGGTCATACTGCGGCACCCATGCCGCGTACCACTATTCTGATTGTATGAACTTCTGAAACTCTTGAGAATACGTGAAGATGAGCGAGAGATGACAATTGTTACGATACTAAATCGTAGCAACTGAAAGCGCACAATCCTATTGGTTGGTCGCCCAACGAAGGGGGGAGCACTACTAATGATGTTTTATATATCGCCAATGCGTTGTAAAAATGAGCTTTCAATTTTGGCTTCATGCATTGCCATATATTCAGATTCAACCCTTTACGACAGTCATACCGCAGTTTCACCGAAGTCTGTGGTAATAACCTTCCGTTCATTATAGCATACATGCAAGCAATTACAGCATACAAACAGGTGCTATTTTGAGGAAAAAAGGAGAGATTTCTCTCCTTTACTATCGCTTTACGAAGACACTACTTAGAGTAGCATGTAGTTATGCCGTAGATTGTTCAGCAAAATCCAATTGGCACACTTGGTGCAACGTACATAGCACATGGCTAAACGTAGATAAAGAGATTTTTGGGTAAGGTCCTGTAAGCGTGTTGGGGGGAAATAGGGCAACCCGATATGAATTGCGACATGTTTAATGCAAAGGCGCAGAGATGCAAAGATGCAACGCTATGCATCGTCAATCCATCTCATCGTTGCTCCCGCGCACGCAAGGTAGTCCTTGAATGGTAGTCATTCGTCCTATACCAAGGACGCATTATAATGGTGGATGAACTACCAAATCGCACCAATATGATTCTCAACCTTCTTCGAGAACGACAACGTCTTGCGTACCAATCGAGCAACCCGTTGCCGCAATGTGTTGTTGAACCGCTCACTGTGGTTTGTCTCCCCGCTATCCTTGCCCACCGGCCGGTGTCGCTTCGATGGCAACACACACGCATACGCTTGCCAGAAATCGCTGTAGCAGACCGCACATTGGCGGTAGACAGGTGGCAACGACCCCCACAAATGCCGATCCGTTGCCTCGTCCCGCTGTCCAATGGCACACCCAACCATTTCACCGGTGTCACGGTCCAGTGCCAACCAGACCCATTGCTTGTTGTCCTTATTGCCTACAAATGACCACAGTTCGTCGCACGCAACAGTCAAGCGCCCTTTTTTTTTGGACGCACCTGCACGTGACGGGGTTGCTCGGCATAGCGCTCATTGACATACGCTTGCAACCAACTCTCTGAGACATCAACAACCCGTGCAATACCCGCCAAAGAAATACGTTCCAGCAAGAGCTTGTCAATAAGCGCTTTGGTCTCGTCCGGGATGATGCGATAGTGTGGGTTTTCGACGAACTGGCGACCACAGGCTTTGCAAGCACATGTTTGCTTCCCCGTGTGGATGGAACCATTTTTGACCACCCGTTCCGAGTGGCAAGAGGGGCAACATGGCATATGTCCTCATCCTTGCTTGAACAGAATATCTTTCACTGTTTTCCATTCTATCACTACTATGCAAGGACTACCGTTTTATGAAGACTTCGCGCAAAGCCGCAAAGAACGCAAAGGTAGAAAGAGGGGAACGGGCAATTCTTTGCTGGTATGCTGTAATATTGCGAACTGTCTTGTCTCAGTATATGAGATATATTGTACTATATACTGACTCAGGTGCTCATACATCACTATGGATGCAAAGGTTCGTAGGGGAAGCTAGATGAAATCAACCATTTGTGTTCATCAGCGTCTATCTGTGGTTCCTTTGAAACCGGAGGCTTAGGCATCGCACAGCCCAATTTGACGGTAGACAGCCAGCGTGTTGGCACGCTCTTGCTCCAGTGTAAAATGGTGCTCCACCATGGTGCGGGCTTGCTGCCCTAGCTTCAGACGGAGTGCAGCATCATCGAGCAATGTGAGCATAGCCTGCGCAAGTGCGTCAACATTGCCGGGTGGCACGAGAATCCCATGGACCATATGATGCAGTGCGTCTGGAATACCCCCGGCTTGCGTACCAATAGTAGCACAGGCACATGCCATGCCTTCAAGTAAGGCATTGGGCAAGCCATCATGCAGTGAAGGCATAAGCACTATGTCGAATAGCCGGTAGTAGGTTGGCATGTGTTCAAAATCTACGAATGGTATGATGATCAGTGGCAGGGTTGGGTTTTGCTTTTGAAAGACCGTGAGCATATCGGCGGCGTCGCCTTCGCGCACGCCACCAACAATGAGCAGGGCTACTAGGCGTTGCTGTGCTACTTGGCGGTAGGCCATGAGCATGGGAGCCAACCCCTTTTTGGCGCGTGCTTCGCCAACAAAGCCGAGGATAGGTACATGCTCAAGCCCCAACCGGTGTAGCAGCATGTCATCGCGTGGGCCGGGCGTGAAATGGGTTGTGTCAACACCATTGGGTATGCACGTAGCCGTGCGACTCGGCATAAGTGTTTGGGCTTTGCGCACAAGGTCGTGTGTGTTGGCTGTTACAGCAGTGGCATGCTGCAAGGCATAGAGGATATGCGCGGCCTTACTTGGTTCAAAGATTGCGCGGTCGAGATCATTGCCACGCGCACTCACGACTGAAGGAATGCCAAGATAGTGCCCGGCAAAAGTTGCCACAAACCCCGCTTGGGGTATAAAATATCCGTGCAACAGATCGAATGGTGTTGCAGTATGGTGGTACACGATAGTGTCAAACCATGTGCTCAACGTTTCATCTGTGCGTCGGTATGCTCCAACACGATGAATGGTGACGGTATTGTGTGTTGTGGTCGTGTGCGTTGTCGTTGTTTGACCGGCTGCAACGCTTTTGGTGGGTGCTGCAACATGGATTTCGGTGCCTGTTGTGGCAAGTAGGTGCGCGAGACGTTCAGCCGAGATAGCTAATCCGCCTGTGTCGGGGGGATATTTTTCAGTTAATAGTGCTATTCGCATAGGAAGGATTCCAGACGATGAACGATGTTTCTCTCACATGCCCACATTGTGGGTATCAAAATAGACCGAATGCTATCCATTGTTCGCAATGTGGTGCTCCAGTACAAGCTGAGAACCAACACATTTCTGATCAACCTCCACCTGCTGCTGCGTCGCAGAAGCGGCAGGTATCGCAATGTGAAATGATCATCGGCTTTTTGGTGCCCCGCCGCTGTGACCAGCCAGCGCTAGGGTGCTGCACACAGTGTGGGCGCAGCTTTTGCGATGTTCATCTTGTGATGAGCGAACATGGCATGATTTGCGAAGCTTGCAAGCAAGGGCTAGACCAACCAGTGGCGTTGCCGGCTACTGCTTCCGTTTTTGATGAAACTGACCTGCTCACCTTCGCAGCGTTGAGTACCTGGGGCGACGACGATGACCGTTGGGATGATTGGAGCGATGACGACGATATGTTTGGAGATTTGAGTTAGCAGCATAACGCTCCATCTTGTAATTCTGGGGATTTCTCCCCCTCAACAATCTCCAACAACTGCCTATTTTCGGCAATGAAATCATCGCAGCATGCACACGACGGAAAATCTGGCGGGTGCATACGCCGACGCGCCTGTGCATACGCCGGACCATTCCAAATGTCGGTGAACGATTCTTCGTAGACGTTGCCAACCGGCGGGACACGTTCGCGCATCATACAACACACATAAACCCCGCCATCAAAGTCTATCAGGCTATGCGTCCATGGCGCAAAGCATGGGTGCTGCGCATACCAACCGAGAGCAAAATGCCCCCGTGTCGCATGCCCAATGTCGCTACGCGACCAACCAAACGGGTATGCCTCGCGCTCATGGCACATTAAACCAAGTGCCAAACTACGCTCTGCAATGCGTGGTGCAATAACAGCATTAAACTCTTCTATATGACGCCGATGTAGCGCAAGATGTTCCCCGCAATGGTCATCTACCCCAATGAGGTTGAGGTTGGTAGCACCGAGGCTATGCACCAAATCGGGAAGCCCCACAAGGCTATCGTAATTGATACGGCTGACAACGGTATTGACACGGAGTGTCAGTTTGCCCTTATGTTGCCAGCGGTGCAAGTATGCAATAGCCTGCGTTGTCTTCTTCCACGCGCCACGTATATCGCGCACCTTGTCGTGGATGCGCGGTTCAGGTGCATCAAGCGACACATTGATGCCGCGCAAGCCCGATGTAATGAGACGCTTAGCCAATTCCTTATCTATCAAGGTGCCATTGGTTGTCATCACCATGCGCACGCCTAGCTCAGTGGCATAGGCTATCAACTCTGGGATGTGTGGGCGCAACAACGGCTCGCCACCGCTGATATGGATTTTGCGGCAGCCAAGGGTAGCCAACTCCTTCACCACAGCATGCAAGCGTTCTATGCTCAGCGGGGCTTGGCGCTGGTAGCGCCAGTGATTGCACATTTTGCATTGCAGATTGCAGCCAAAGATGACTTTCATCTTCACATAGAGTGGTTTGTATGGTAGCCGCTCGGCTACAGCCATGCGAAACGGTTCAGGGTGAGCGGCTACTTCATCAAGCGCATACATCCATTTTATACCTTGGACTTATGAAATTATCTCACGTATCATCGGCACCTCATCGCAACGGTCTCTCTTGAAGCATTGGTCGCACTCCTGCCATATTTTATGCGTCATATACAACTTCGGCACTTCCCGAAACCCCATACGACTAAAAAAACCTGGCTGGAGCGTAAGGGTAGATACCGTGGGTATGCCCAATTCATACGCCTCATCAAAAAGCGCTTCAATTAAGCGTTTTCCGAGTGAACGCCCTTGAAAATCGGGGTGTACCACGACACTGGTTATTTCGGCTAAATCGTGCCAGATAATTTTGAGCGCCGCGCATCCTACCACCTCGCCACCGGCATCAACAACCTTAAACTCACGCAAGCGGTTATACAAAATATCCAATGTTCTGGGCAACATATCACCACTGGCAGCATAATAGTTGATCATATTGTAGAGCCGTGGTACATCTTGCACCCGCGCACGGCGTACATAAGCCCGTGTTTCTGGTGACACATTCACACGGGGAATGTCAATCGGTGGACTGTAGACTGCATTCAGTATCATATGTTCTCATCCTCCAACGTGCAATTTCTTGAACCACCTGCTCCGGTGCAGTTCCGCCGATGCTCTGTTTGCGTGCAACACTATGCGCAAAGTCAAATACGGCGAAGATAGAATCATCCAGATCGGGCTGGACAGCCTGGTACTCCTCCAATGGAAGGTCGCGCAATGTAACGTGTAGCTCCAATGCACGCCGCACAAGACGCCCCACTTTGCCATGGGCTTCGCGGAATGGAACCCCACGCTCTACCAGAGCGTCGGCAAGGTCGGTGGCAAGCATGGCATCGTCGAGAGCGGCAGCCATACGTTCTGGGTTGGGGCGCATAGTAGCAATGGCGTCGGCAGCGACGCGCATACTACGATCAAGTATATCAAAGCTGTCAAATAGGGGTTCCTTATCTTCTTGCAGGTCCTTATTGTAGGCTTGGGGAAGCCCTTTGAGCACAGTGAGGAGCGCCATGAGGTTGCCAATCAAGCGCCCACTCTTGCCGCGCAGCAACTCCATGCTATCGGGGTTTTTCTTCTGCGGCATCAAGCTAGAGCCGGTGCTATAGGCATCTGAAAGCTCAATAAAGCCAAATTCGGCACTACTATAGATAATCACATCTTCTGCCATGCGGCTGAGATGAATGCCAATGAGTGAACAGCAAAAAAGAAGTTCAGCCACAAAATCACGGTCTGACACGGCATCGAGCGAATTGTGTGCTATGGTGCTAAACCCAAGCTCAGCCGCCAGCGCTGCACGGTCTATGCCCAAGCTATTGCCGGCCAGTGCGCCACACCCAAGGGGCATGCTATCCATGCGCTGGTTGGCATCGTGCAAACGCATGCGGTCACGCTCCAGCATTTCCACGAAGGCAAGGCACCAATGGGCAAAGGTGATGGGCTGCGCACGCTGAAGGTGTGTGTAGCCGGGCATAGTGGTAGCCGTATGCTGCTCGGCTTGGGCAAGCAGCGCCTCTTGCACCATCAATAGGCGCTCATTGAGTGTGCGCACCACTATGTCGCGGCAGAATAGGCGCAAATCTGTCGCCACTTGGTCATTGCGCGAGCGTCCAGTATGCAACTTGAGCGCAATCGGACCAGTACAATCTAGCTCGCCCAAACGACGCTCCACAGCAGTGTGAATATCTTCATCGCCTTGCTTTGGCTCAAAACGGTTTTCAGCAAACTCTTGGCGCACCTCGTGTAGCCCGCATAGCAGGGCTTCACATTCCTCAGTCGTAATCAAACCAGCCGCCGCGAGAGCCCTACTCCACGCAATGCTCCCATCAATGTCGGCATTCACTAAGCGGCGGTCAAAGCAGAAGCTATCATTAAAAAGACGCATATCATCGGCTGTGGGGCTTGCAAAACGGCCACCCCATAGCTTGTGTGTCGTATCATCCATGGTTCTATTACCTTCCTGTTACGACCGATACTCGGCATTTATTTTGACATATTCATATGAAAAATCACATGTCCAGACAGTTGCTTGCTGCTCACCCATACCAAGGTCAGCAGTTATCGTCACGTCGGGGGCATCGAGCGACTGATGAGCAGCTTGCTCATCAAAGGGGAGAGGTACCCCGTGCGCAAACACGAGGGTGTCGCCAAAATAGAGCACAATGCGTGCAGGGTCAATGGGGACCCCGCTGTAGCCAATGGCACATACCACGCGCCCCCAATTGGGGTCAGCTCCAAACAGGGCCGTTTTGACAAGGGGCGAACGGGCAATAGCCATGGCTACCTGATGTGCGTCGTGGTAGCTGGCGGATCCATGGATGCGGATAGTGATTAGGCGTGAAGCTCCCTCACCATCGCGGGCCACTTCGCGGGCTAGATGACGGCAGAGGTGCAACAAGCCTGTCACAAAGGCTTGCCCATCTGCCGACTCACTATTGGTGATAGGGGTATTGTTGGCTAGACCATTGGCCAGCGCCAACAACGTGTCGTTGGTGCTCGTATCGCCGTCAACACTGATGCAGTGAAAAGAATGGTCGGCTACATAGCGTAGCGCTGCATCGAGGGCTTCTGAGGTGATAGCCGCGTCGGTTGTGATGGTGCAAAGCATGGTGGCCATGTTGGGGTGTATCATACCGGCCCCTTTGACCATACCTCCAATATGGATGATAGAGCCATCGGACATAGGCACTTTGAGAGCGCCATACTTGGGCCTTGTGTCTGTGGTCATAATAGCATGAGCAGCATCGGTACCATGGCTTGCAGCAAGGTCTTGCGTTGCTGTACGTATGCCTTGTTGCACCTTGTCTATGGGGAGCGGTATACCAATAACCCCCGTAAACATAACAAGGATGCTATCATCTGGCACAGCGAGCGTTTGTTCAGCAAAGTGTGCCACAGTGCCAGATGCAGCAATGCCTTCTGCACCTGTGCATGCGTTGGCACTGCCGGCATTGATAAGCACACCACGAATGGCTTGCCTGTTGCGCGACAAAACATCCATATCATAGTGGATGTGGGCCGACTTGACACGGTTGGATGTAAACAATGCCGCAGCAGTGCAAGGGCTATCACTCACAACAAGGGCTAGGTCATTGCGTCCACTATACTTGACAGCACAAGCAGCCACGCCAGCACGCCAGCCAGTTGGTGTCGTCACGCTGCCATGCACCGCGTCAACCTGTTCCCTCTGCTCTGAATCTGCACCCGGCGCAATACTCGATGTAAGCATGATTTTACCTCGGTTCGTCTGTAAGCGTCAGCATGCCTACCTTACGCGGCATCTTCTTGCTCAACTGTCCAGAGCGGGGACATTTCTGCGCCCACTTCTCGCAAATGGGCTATGTCGTTGTAAGAGACGAGCCGCCATTGTTGCCTTTTGTGGAACGAGTATTGCTCCCAGTGGGTTATTGATGTGTTGTGCGGGTAAAATTCTAGGCGCAACGGTGCGCGTGTGTTGATGTTGAGAAAGTAGGCAAATGAACCATCAATGACACCACCATGACAGACGACGACGATAGTTTTTCCTTGGTGCTCATTGATGATGCGATGAATGGTGCAGGCTACGCGCAGCATGAACTGTGACCAGTTTTCGCCACCGGGTGCTATGGGGCGAAACGGGTCGAAGTCGAATGCAGGCATGCCGTACTTGTCCCAAGAATCTTTATGCGTAAGTCCATCAGCATCACCAACGCGCATTTCCTGCACGTCATCATCCCACATAATAGGTAGCCCAAGTGCAGGTGCAATTATTTCGGCTGTTTCTCGCGCACGCGGGAGCGTACTGCCAATGAGCACATCGGCAGTTATTTCGCCATGTTCCGCTAGGCGGTCGCGTAGTGCCTCGGCTTGCGCTCTTCCACGCAGCGTTAATCCTGTATCGCCTTTCATTCCTCCAATAATTGGTTTGACGTTGCACACGGCTTCACCGTGGCGTATAAGGTATAAATTTGTCATGTTTGGCTCTGTAAAGACTGTACTTTTAGTGGTAAACCATAGAGACGTATAAAGCCTTCAGCGTCCTTTTGATTGTACATAGCATCTTCACCAAATGTCGCTAGTTCTTGGTTGTAGAGCGAGTATGGCGACCTTCGCCCAGTTGGGATAACGTTGCCCTTGTAGAGTGTGATGCGCACTTCGCCGCTTACGTTGGTTTGGGTAGAGCGTATGAAGGTATCGTAGTGTTGGCGCAGGGGTGTAAACCAGCGTCCATTGTAGACAAGGTCGGCATAGTCGAGTGCTATGCGGTCTTTGGCTTGTATGGTTTCATGGTCTAGCACAAGGCTTTCCAATTCACGGTGGGCTATGCCAAGGATGGTGCCACCGGGGGTTTCATAGACGCCTCGGCTCTTCATGCCAACCAGACGGCTTTCTACCATATCTACACAGCCGATGCCGTGGCGTCCTCCAAGCATATTGAGTTGGGTTAGTATATCTACCAACCCATAGGGTTGCCCATTAAGTGTCACTGGTATGCCAGACTCAAATGCAAGCGTGATAGTATCTGGTTCATCGGGTGCTTTGTGCGGTGGCACGCTGAGGAGCAGCATATCATCTTCGGGAGCATTCCATGGGTCTTCAAGCAATCCTCCTTCGTGGCTGCAATGCCAAAAGTTGCAATCGCGGCTGTAGATTTTTTCGGCGGTTGCGGTGACGGGAATGCCATGCTGCGATGCATAGGCGAGAGCATCTTCACGGCTACGAATAGTCCACTCGCGCCAAGGGGCTATGATAGCGAGGTGTGGGTTGAGGGCCATGTAGGTGAGTTCAAAGCGCACTTGGTCGTTGCCCTTGCCTGTTGCGCCATGCGAGACGGCGTCGGCCTGTTCTTGGGCTGCAATATCAACCTGATGCTTGGCAATGATTGGGCGAGCAAACGATGTGCCAAGGAGATATGTGCGTTCGTAGATTGCGCCGGCTTGCATGGTGGGCAAGATGTAGTCGCGGATGAATTCTTCGCGCAAGTCGCGCACGATGAGTTTACTAGCGCCACTTTTGATGGCTTTTTCTTCTAGCCCTTCCAGTTCATCGCCTTGACCAACGTTGGCGCTGAAGCAGATAACTTCACACCCATAGGTTTCGCGTAGCCAATGGACAATGACGGAGGTATCTAGTCCTCCCGAATAAGCTAGAACAACTTTTTGTACTGTTTTTTGCATAATAGAAACTTTTTTCTACTATTCAATCGTATCCGTTTGGGTGAGTGTAGCATACATTCCATGCACTGGCAAGACAGCTCGCAGCATTGCAGTGTACCAGCAAAGAATTGCATGGTCCTTTTTTATAGCTTTGCGTTCTTTGCGTCTTTGCGCGAGGTCTTCATGAAAAAAGATACGTGGCATCATGGCACCATGCCAGTTGACACACGTGGGGACGCATGCTATACTACATGGCGTGTACGGGGGCGTAGCTCAGTTGGGAGAGCGCAACAATCGCACTGTTGAGGTCAGGGGTTCGACTCCCCTCGCCTCCACCAACGAGAAGGTACGGGGCTATAGCTCAGTTGGGAGAGCACCACACTGGCAGTGTGGGGGTCATGGGTTCGAGTCCCATTAGCTCCACCACATCAAAAAACTGGCACCGTGAAGGGTGTCAGTTTTTTCGGCCTACTACATAGCCATCATGCGTGCCTGCACCTCGGGCGACTTAAACACGGAATTATATATAAAAGTTGTCTTGACGAGAAGGAAGCCAACACTTTTCGCGCTTTTGTGGCTTTCCATGAACGCATACCGAAGCACCAGTAAACATGAGTGTCATTCTATCTGGGATAGCTTCCCCATATTCTATCCTATCAGCCAGCACACGAAGCGCCAATGTTAGTACTTTTGTTTGTGCTTTCTCTTTGGTAGCGCCGTAGACAAGTACACTAAGGCTTCAATTTCTGCTATCCAGCGCCCGTCATGTTCCTGTTCATAGTTAATGACCCGCGCTACATTGATGTACGACACACTGCCAAAAGTGCGCCGCACATCCCTACAACCTACAACCTAGCACCTAGGTCACCCAATCACATATCGCCTATCGCAAAGAGCAAGCCACCCTCGCACGCCACTTCACCATTGACTGTTGCTTTGCCGCTTCCCTTGCCAACACCACGGCGTATCTTATCGAGTTGCACCTCTAGGCGCAGCACATCGCCAGGGCGTACTGGGTTGCGAAAACGCACATTATCAACGCCAGCAAAATACGCTAGCTTGCCTTGATATTCTGGCTTACTCAACGCCGCTACAGCACCTGTCTGTGCAAGCGCCTCTATAATCAACACCCCCGGCATAATTGGGAACCCCGGGAAATGCCCCTGAAAAAATGGCTCATTGATAGTCACCAACTTCTCACCTACCGCACGTACCCCTGGCTCCATTTCCAAAATACGGTCTACCAACAAAAACGGGTAGCGGTGTGGGATGATCTTCATAATTTCCTGCGTATTGAGCATAACAGCAGTATTCCTCATCATTCTAGTCTTGACAACCTTGTACCACAATGTTACCATTGTATCATAGTATGAAGAGTGCAACGTTGCGAGGCTCCATAGAGCTACGAGCAATGTCAGAAAACACATTGTACCCTAGTGGGGTATAAAAAACGAGTACGTTTTTTGATAGGAGTGCGAGGGGCCTTTCGTCTATTAAGACGAAAGGTTTTTTCAATACAGTGAAGGAGCAATGAAAGTGCAACAGCAACCTAGCCCTCAACCAGAGCGCAAGCGCGGTATGTCTTTTGTGCGTACCCTTATCATTGTAGGGGTTGTGCTCCTTGTGTTTGGAACGGGTGCCATTGTTTTTGGTGGGCCGTATTTGGGCCAATTCTTTGGGCAACAGGTAGAGAAAACAGTTGAAGATCAAGTAGAAAAGCAAATCGCTGCGCAGAAGGAGCGTTTGGGTGATATAGCAACCAATGTCCCTTCTGAAGCCCAAAAGCAACTTGAAAAGAAAGTTGCCGAAGAATTACCCGCTGCCATCGAAGCCCTGCCATCCGGTGAACTTGCTTTGACCGAAGATCAAGCCAACGCCTACCTAGACTCCCGCCCAGAACAGTTTGCACCACTCGAAACAGCTACCGTGCATTTTATGCCCGACCAAGTGCAGGTAGACATGGAAGCAATGGGCATCCAGAGCCAAGCCACATTTGGGCTGGCCGCCGAAGATGGGCGCATCGTTGTTGTAGACCCAAGCCTCAGCGGACCACTCGGCATGGTCATTTCCTTTGAAGACCTTGCCATATCGCTAGAGCAACAAATCAATGAACAATTCGACACAAAAGGGCGCACCATCCATTCTGTACGTGTAGAAGAAGATAGAATTGTTGTCGCTATAGAGTGAGTACAATAAAGAGGTAAAAGGTAATGCCTTTAAATCCAAATGAAGCCCCCTACTATAAGCTACGCCATTCAGTGGCACATATTATGGCGCAAGCCGTGCTTGAAAAATTTCCCGATGGAAAAATTGCCATCGGTCCGCCTGTTCAAGATGGCTTCTACTATGACTTCGATTTGCCCCAAGCCCTAACGCCCGATGACCTAGAAGATATAGAACAACGTATGCGGCGCATCGTCGCTGGTAAGCATCCCTTTGTCTATCGCACCGTGAGCGCCGACGAAGCACGCACACTGTTCAAAGACCAACCCTACAAGCTTGAGTTGATCGATGGCTTGACGCAAGGACAAGATGAGTATGGAGAAAGCGGCTCTGGTAGTACTGTTATTTCTACCTATCGGCACGATACTTTTGAAGACCTGTGCCGTGGCCCACACGTAGACAATACCGAGTTTATCCCCACCGATGGGTTTAAGCTGTTGAGCATTGCCGGTGCCTACTGGCGCGGAGATGAACACAACCCTATGCTGCAACGTATCTATGGCACCGCTTGGAATACGAAAGAAGAACTCGACACTTACCTTTGGAAACTTGAAGAGGCACGCAAACGTGACCATCGTCGTCTTGGCAAAGAGCTAGACCTTTTCAGCACCGTAGAGGAAGTCGGACCGGGGCTTGTCTTGTGGCACCCCAAAGGGGCAATGATACGAGTGCTAGCCGAAGATTTCATGCGGCAATCTCACCTTGAAAATGGCTACGAATGGGTTTTCTCCCCACATCTTGGGCGAGCACATCTCTGGGAAACGTCCGGGCACCTCGACTTCTATAACGAAAACATGTATGCCCCAATAGACGTAGATGGTGATATGTACTACGCCAAGCCTATGAACTGCCCCTTCCATATCCACATCTACAAAAGCCGCATGCGCTCCTACCGCGATTTGCCGCAACGCTACGCCGAGTTTGGCACCGTCTATCGCTACGAACGCAGTGGCGTCTTGCATGGTCTAGCACGTGTGCGTGGGTTTACGCAAGACGATGCGCACATTTTCTGCCGCCCCGACCAAGTGGACGAGGAAATTAGCCGTGCCCTCGATTTTTCGCTCTTCGTCCTCCGTGCATTTGGCATGACCGACTTCAAGGCATACCTCTCTACCCGACCAGAACACTACGTCGGCGAAACTCCCGATTGGGATAAGGCCACCGAAGCCCTACGTCGCGCAGTTGAGTCGCAAGACTTACCGCATCAGCTAGATGAAGGCGGCGGCGCATTCTACGGACCCAAAATAGACCTCAAAGTCAAAGATGCGCTTGAACGCGAGTGGCAACTCAGCACCATTCAGTTTGACTTCAACCTTGCGGAACGGTTTGACCTTGAGTATGTTGGCGAAGACGGGCAACGCCACCGCCCATACATGGTACATCGGGCCCTCATGGGCAGCATGGAGCGCTTCCTCGGCGTGCTCATTGAGCATTACGCTGGAGCCTTCCCGCTCTGGCTCTCGCCAGTGCAAGCTATGATTATCCCCATTACAGACCGCCATGTGGAATATGCCAACAATGTCCAGCAACGTCTCAAAACAAATGGTATGCGTGTGCAAATAGACCAGAGCAAGGACCGGATGCAAGCCAAAATACGCAATGCACAGTTGCAAAAGATTCCCTATATGCTTATAATCGGCGACAAAGAGCAGGCAGCCGATTCCGTCGCTGTGCGTATGCGTTCTGGCGAAGACCTTGGGGCTATACCTGTGGATGCCTTTATGGAGCGTGCGCGGTCAGAGGTTGCAGAACGAACATAGGGGCATGTTTTTCATAGCTCTGTTCTCTGCGTTGAACCCTGAGCTTTTCAAAGGGTGGTAGGCAATATGCAATGCTTTCGACTGTGTTGCGCTAAAAGGGAGTTTGTATGGCACGTTTTCTCATTGGTTTTGTGGTTGGGGTGGGCATTGGAGCCACCACAGTTATTCTCACCACGCCTATGTCGGGTGAGGATATGATGCATTTTCTGAACGCTAAAATTGAGACAGCCCTAGAAATAGGTCGTAAGGCTGCTGCCGAACAAGAACAAAAAATGTGGGAAGAGTTTCATGAAAAGTTGAAGCAAGGTATGAATAACTCCGATAACAATGCAGGATGAAATTGTGCCATTTCCACTGATTGCCCTTGTTGGGCAACCTGAACTAAAGGTGTCTCTGGTTTTAGGGCTTATCAACCCACAAATCGGAGGCATTTTGCTCAGCGGCCCCTATGGCGTGGGCAAAACAAGTGCTGTGCGTGGTCTACTCGACATTATGCCCATCATAGAACGTTCGGTAGAAGACCGCGAAGGCAAACGTACCACGATTGAAGAGCCCATGCGCCTTGTTGAGCTGCCACTCAATGCCCGTATTGAAGATATTGTCGGCAGCATCAATGAGCGTATTGCACTCGAACAGCAACGAGTTGTGCTTGAAGCGGGAGTACTTGCAAAAGCCCACAAAAATGTGCTCTATGTGGATGAGATAAACCTGCTAGACCCGCACCTTGTCAATGTTATCCTTGATGCCGCTGCACAGAGGCGCACCATGGTGCGTCGTGGGCCTATGACACGCCTGTTTCCCTCACAAATTGTCCTGATTGGCTCCATGAACCCTGAAGAAGGCGCACTGCGCCCCCAGATTATGGACCGCTTCGGGCTGCGGGTGTGGGTGCGCCCACTGACCGATGCGCACGAACGGCTTGAAGTCTATCGGCGTAGCCAAGCGTTCTACAACGACTCAGTTCAATTTCGTAGCCTCTATGCCGACAACACGGCAACATTGGCTGAAGAAGTAGCCATAGCACGCTCTTTACTGCCGCATGTGGTAGTCCCCGAAGAGATAGAGCAATTGGCGATACATATTGTGCAAGAACTCAAAATCCCCTCGCATCGCGCTGAGATAGCTCTGCTAGAAGCAGCACGCGCACGGGCCGCCGCCGATTTTCGTGGCCGGGTCAACGTAGAAGATATACGACGCCTCGCCCCTATGGCCCTGCGACAGCGTCGTAGTAGCTTCCTTGAAGCATACGCTTCGCAAGTAGAGCAAGAAGATAACGCCATAGGAGAAGTGGTAGACCAACGTGCCATAGCACTCGCACAAGAAGCCGCCAGTGCCAATAATGCTCCACCTGCACGCTCATGGGTTGGCAAGCTAGAAGTGGACGATGTGCGCGATTGAAGTCGCATAGCGCAGACGTTGCACGCAACGTCTGCGCTACGCTCCAAACAGGTCGCACGCATGTATCTACACCCTACAACGTATCCGGGTCTATACCAAGTGCGCGTAGCTTCGCCTTTAACTTGTCATTTTGTTGCAACGTTTGGTCAAGTTTTTGCACTGTCTCCTCAGCATACAGATGTATCTCCTCTGGCATAAGAAATAATTTCCCATCGGGGCGGTACACGTTCAGCGTATCGTCTGTCAACTCAAACCGTATCTGCAAGCGTGGGCTGGTCCAATTGTGCATTGATGGGATAGGTTTCAACCGCATCCCTTGGCGGAGCCACCCACTCAACACATTCTTATCCGGGTTATAGAGATAATACTCCTCGGACCCATATTCCTCATAGAAATCAAATTTTTCCGTCAACTCTTGCAGTGTATTGCCGGGCGATTGAATTTCAAACACCACGTGCGGGGGGACATTGTCTTCTTTCCATTGCAAATATGATTTACGGTAGCCTTTGGGACGCCCAAAGACGGTCATCGCATCCGGCGCACGGCGTATTTCCGGGTGATACCGCACGGGGTACCAGAGCAAATCGCCTGCTACAAACACATCGGGGCGGTAGTAGTAGATAATATCTAAATTGCTCTTGATACGCACAATCCACTCAAACTGCAACGTATTATCGGACATAGGCAACCCATCACTTTCTGGATACAGAGCATCGTCGTCGTATTCCTCATCGTGTACGACAGCAACCCTATCAGCAATCATCGTGTTCATACTATTCCCTCCCGTATGCAGCCTGGCATGTCCAAGCCTGCCCTGTTTTGGAGCATTTGCGTTGCATGCTAGTATACCATATGCCTGTTTGCCCAGAAAGTGTTATCATGAGGGTAACAGTGTGTATATCAGAATGGAACATTGCAGGCAGGTATTGGGTATGCACTGCATACATCGTGATACCTGTTTAGGATGCTGTCGGTATAGAGACGCTCCTAAATAACACGAAAGGGGCAAAGTGGAGAAAAGATGTCCGTATCTATTGAGTCATTACAAGAAGAAAATGCTGCACTACGACGCAAAATAGCTGAGTTGGAGCAAGCAAAGTTCGATGCCGAGGCAGGTGCTCGCGCCACATCTACCTTTCTGGCCAACATGAGCCACGAAATACGCACCCCGTTGAATGCTGTTATTGGCATGACCAGCTTGCTCCTCACAACCGACTTAACTCTTGAACAGCAAGACTATGCAAAAACAACACATATTAGCAGCACCATCTTGCTCACCCTTATCAACGATATTCTGGATTATTCCAAGATAGCTGCTGGTAAGCTCGATTTGGAGCATCAACCGTTTCACTTGCAAGCTTGTATTGAAGAGTCGATCCGTCTTGTCGTGCCCAAGGCTGACGAAAAAGGCATTAACCTCGCCTACTTCATTGACGAACACACCCCGTGCAACCTCATGGGAGATGTGTCACGGTTGCGCCAGATTCTTGTCAATTTGCTCAGTAATGCAGTAAAATTTACTGAGCACGGCGAAGTCGTCGTTGAAGTGCAATCTACCAAGCAACAGGAACCTGCTACCTATCACATCCATATGTTCATACACGATACTGGCATTGGCATACCACAAGACCGTTTGTTGTCTATCCTAGAGCCATTTCAGCAGGGCGACGTTTCCACTACCCGTGAGCATGGCGGCACAGGCTTAGGATTGACTATTTGCAAGCACTTGATAGACCTGATGCAGGGACAGTTTGAGATTGAGAGTGAAGAGGGTGTTGGAACAACATGCCATGTACATGTCTCCCTAAATGTTCCCCCAGAAGAGCAACCACGCCCATGCCGCACAGGAACCCCACTGAAAGATAACCGAGTGCTTATTATTGAGTCTGAAGAGTCATACCGTGCTTTACTGTCCCGCCAAATAGAATCGTGGGGTATGCATGCGATTGAAGCGATATCGTGCTCCGAAGCACTCACGTGGATGTGCCAAGGGCAATTTTTCGACGTGGTTATTTATGAGCCGATTGGTTCTAATATGGATAGCACCACCTTGCAGCAGGAAATACGATTGTGCTCTGGCGAACGCCCCCCTCCATTGATTATCTGGACAATTGATAGAAAGCATGAAGCATTTACCTGGCATTCACCAGAGGAAAAAACGACTATTCTGCATAAACCACTCTATCCATCGAACCTCTACAACGCCTTAATTGCATTGTTGGAAAAGCAACCAGAAGATGTGCGGGTCGGGTTGATAGGCCGAGTATTTGACCCGGATATGGGCAAAAAACACCCGCTACGTATCTTATTAGCTGAAGATAATCGCATCAACCAAAAAGTTGCCTTACGACTACTTGAAAAAATGGGCTATCGGGCCGACATTGTAGACAATGGGATAGATGTGCTACGGGCACTTGAGCGACAGCCCTACGATGTTGTGCTTATGGATGTGCAGATGCCACACATGGATGGTATTCAAGCAACGCACCACATCCGAGACCATTGGAAAATAAAGCAGCAACCGCATATTATCGCCATGACAGCCCACACCATGCCCGGCGACCGTGAACGTCTCTTACAAGCAGGTATGGATGATTATGTCGCCAAACCTATTCAGATTAACGAACTCATCCATGCCCTCATCAGTGCCAAATCTTCTTTGCAACATACCGATACAGCTACCGATACCGATACAGGCATAGATGCGGATACAAAGGCAGATCATGCAAAGAACCATCGTCACACATCCGTGATACTTGATAATGATGTCTATCAGGAATTTCTCGAAGCGATGGGAGAAAACGATGTTGACCTCATACATGAGATGGTTGAGCTCTTCATACAAGACACCCACGAGAAAGTTGCCGCCCTACGCAATGCTGCAGAGTCCAGAGATGCTGCCATGCTTAGCCAAGTGGCCCATTCGCTCAAATCTAGTAGTGCGCAACTTGGGGCTGTCAGCCTATCGCACTATTGCAAGGAGCTAGAGATGTTCGGAAAGGACAAAGAGGTAGAAGAAGCTGTAAAACTGATCCCCACCATTGAAATTGTGTATGAGCAGGTGGTAGCAGCCCTGCAAGAAAAAATACACCTGTAGAGACGTTGCATGCAACGTCTCCCGTGTTCATCAGACAAGACAGCTCGCAGCATTGCAGCGTACCAGCAAAGAATTGCATGTTCCTTTTTTTATATCTTGGCGTCTTGGCGGTTCTTTTTTTTATTAAAAAAGAGGTAGTGTTCATGTCGCTCGATGCCCTACAGCGGTGGGTACGTGTTTACCCTAAGTGCGCCCGGTGATGGGGCTACCTTCTATTTTACAAACACACGTTCTGTAAACATTGTTTGTGGGTTATGAGACTTTAGTAGTAGAATAGTGGCGTGTGATATGCTATAGTCGTATCGTACAAGGTTTGGGTGTGGTTCTCTTGTATGATTCATTCCCAAAACGAGTCTCTTTTTTCTTTAGTATACAAGGAGGAAGTGTCCATGGCAAACGTTATTTGTGAGCCATGCATCGGCGTAAAGGACGCCGCATGTGTCGCAGTCTGCCCATCAGATTGCATCTATGAAGGTGACGACCAATACTACATCAACCCCGACGAATGCATTGACTGTGGCGCATGCCAATATGAATGCCCAGTTGAAGCTATCTTCCCAGAGGGTGAAGTGCCAGACCAATGGGATAGCTATATCCAGAAGAACCGCGACTTCTTTGGTGGATAATTTGGAAAAAGGCGTAGGATAGGCTTCTAGCCTGTCCAGCGTAGCACCGGCTTCTAGCCGGATCCGGCAGGATGCTGGTGTTATGGTTGGGGTATGGAACAGTGACAGGTAAGATACCTGTCCTCCTGTTTAAGGCGGATTTTCTTCATAGCACAAAGGGGAAATGCTGTATGGCATACGTTATTTGTGAGCCTTGCATCGGTGTGAAAGATGCCGCATGTGTTGCAGTGTGTCCAGTTGATTGCATTTATGAGGGCGACGACCAATATTATATCAACCCCGATGAGTGCATTGACTGCGGCGCATGCGAGCCTGAATGCCCTGTGTCGGCCATCTTTTCTGAAGACGCCGTACCAGACTCCTGGGAAAGCTACATTCAGAAAAATGCCGGCTTCTTTGGGTAGGTGGCACATACATATATCGTCACAGTAAGAACACGATAAATAGGGGCTTGCCAGTAGTGCAACCCCCTATTTTAACGTAGTTTCATTCGTATAATAGCACGGCTTTGTGCTCGCCTCATCGCCAATGATGCGCCATCTTCTGCCACGTATCATCAGCAATATCTAAACGCCATATCCGTATCGTGCGGTCATAGCTGCCCGAAGCAAGCATGCTATTGTCGGGGCTAAAGGCAACACTCTGCACAACGCCTGTATGACCTTCCAACTGACGAGCGCCTTGGCTCCCTTCCATTTCCCACAATTGTAGAGTATAATCGTTGCTGCCTGATGCAAGGAAACGCCCATCGGCACTAAAAGCCACGCTATACACGCCACCAAGATGCCGTTCGAGCCGTCGCACTGTCTTGCCCGTGCGTACATTCCACAACCACACCACATGGTCATTGCTGCCCGATGCAACCCACTTTCCATTGGGGCTAAAAGCCACCGAGCGCACCGAATCGCTATGCTCACTAAAGAGCCGCACCTCATCGCCATTTTTTGTATCCCATAGGCGCACAACGTTGTCTTCCCCCGCAGATGCGAGAAGGTCCCCTTTGGGGCTAAAGGCAACGCTATACACCGCCCGTTTATGACCGCTCAAGCAATAGAGCATGCGCCCACTTTGTACATCCCAGAGCCGTACAGTGCTATCATAGCTTGCCGACGCCAACAAGTTCCCATTGGGACTGAAGGCTACACTCTGCACATAGTTGCTATGGCCCTTGAGTCGGCGTACCTCACGCCCACTTTTCACCTCGCGCAGATGAATGCTTCTATCATTGCTGCCGATTGCAAGCAAGGTTTTATCGGGGCTGAAAGCGACACTGTACACAAAATCTTGTTCATCTATGCGATGCATCTTGTTCCCACCAACAACATCCCACAAGCATATCGTTTGGTCTCCACTAGCAGAGGCGAGGAGCATTGGTTTGCCAGTGCTAAAGGCGACACTCCACACCGGGTCCTTGTGTCCGCGCAGAGTCATATGTTCAATCGTTCTCAAAGGAGCCATAGCCGGCTCTTTGTGCGTTGTGATGGGTGCAGATTGTGGCTTGCGCGGGTGCGATGGTGGTTTTGGCGCTGATTGGGCTGATGGTTGGGCTGGGGAATTGGGCGGTGTTTTTGGCAAGGCAACAGTGGGATGACTGCTACTACTCACCGCATCTGGCGAGAGCATGCGTGGACCACGCCGGCGTGCGCTACCAAGCGATACACGCATTGTGTCAGGGTTGCTATGTGGTGCTTCTTCTTGGCTCTGCTGCTCGAGGGGAGCCTGCGCCGGCTCCTCTAGCTTCACACTATCCTCAAGTTTATCACCCTCTGCGCCAGTCTCATGTAGCTTCCACAAGCGTATCGTCTTATCAAGATGGGCCGATGTCAATGATTGCCCGTCTGGGCTGAACGCTATTTCTACTACCTCAGCATCGCTTTCCAACTGCCGAAGCGCTCGCCCATCTGCTATATGCCACAAGCGTATGGTTTTATCGAGGCTGCCAGAAGCGAGAAAAGCACCATCGGGGCTAAAGGCAACGCTAATCACATCATTGGTATGGTTCTCAAACTGTTGCAAGAAGGTTGTCTGCCCCTGTTCATCTACATGCCACAAGCGCACAACACCATCCTCGCTACCCGATGCCAGCAACCTGCCATCATTATTGAACGCCACGCTATACACGGGCAGTGCATGCTCCACCAAACGTTGCACCACTTGCCCGCTTGCTCTATCCCAAATGCATACAGAGAGGTCTCCCCCACCCGATGCAATGAAACGGTTATCGGGGCTGAATGCAACCCCATGCACACGGCTAGTATGTCCCTGTAGGCGTTGGATTTCTTGCCCACTCGCAACATCCCATAGTTGTATCAGGTTGTTGCCGCTACCGGTAGCGAGTATATCGCCATCGGGACTAAACGCCACACTCCATACACGGCTTGCTATGTCGGCCGGGTTGGTTATGTGCAACCGCTGCTTGCCATTGGCAATATCCCATAGGCGTATGGTTTTGTCTACACTACCCGATGCAAGCACGCACCCATCGGGGCTAAAGGCAAGGCTGAGGATGTAGCCGGTGTGCCCTTGCAATTGGCGCACCTCACGCTGGCTTGCCAGATTCCATAGGCGTATAGTGCCATCTCTGCTGCCAGATGCAAGTAAGCGCCCATGTGGGCTACATGCCACACACAACACCGAGTCGGTATGCCCTTTCAGTATCAAGCTCGGTATACTCGTGGGCAAATACTTATCGGGGGATGGCTCTGTTGAAAGCAGTTCTTGAGTCGGTTTCTTCTGAAAGGCTTGGTGCAACGCAGTACGCATATCTGTAGCACTAGCCGGGCGCGATTCGGCTTGCAGTTCTAACGCTTGCATAATGACAGTGCTCACAGCAACGGGTATATCTGGGTTGATTTCGTACAGCGGGCGCAACGGGTCTGGTTGATTGCTGAAAAGGGCAGCAGCACGCGTTAGCGCATTCGCTCCCGCAGGTGGTGGTGCGCCAGAGAGCAGATGGTAGAGCGTAGACCCAAGCGAATACAGGTCGCTGCGCGATGTTGTGCCGGTGCCGTTTATTTGCTCAAGCGGGGCATATGCCACGGTATAGCCTCGCAAACTGCTTGCACTCAACATGTGGGTTTGAAACGCAGGGGAGCCTTTCGCCAACCCAAAGTCGAGGAGGATAACCTGCCCATCATGTAACACTTTGATATTTTGTGGCTTGATGTCGCGGTGAATAATGGGCGGTTGCTGGTTGTGCAAGTATTCGAGTGCTTCAAGCAACTTTTCGGCCCATTGCAGCACATCGTTGAGGGGCAGTGCGCTACCATGCTTGCTCAGTTTTTGATGCAGGTTTGGGCCGGGGATATAATCCATGACGAGGAATTGCCCCTGGGGGTCGGTGAAATGGTCTATCACTCTGGGAATGGACAAATGGCGCAGATTGGCAAGTAGGCGTGCTTCACGTTCAAAAGCTGAACGCAAAGGCGCATCGCTAAAAAGCATTTGTTTGAGGGCTACGGTATTGCCAAGTCGCTGGTCGGTGGCCTTGTAGATGGCTCCCATACCGCCTTGCCCAATCTGTCGCTTGACGAGGTAACGGTTTTGTATCAGCGTGTTTGGCGCTAATTGCATACTTTTTTCCTTGTGCGGGCAGTTATCAAAAAAAACTTTGAGACGCTTTTGCTACATGGTAGCATACATTGCAAGGTATGGGAATATGGGGAAGCAACTCAACCATTCTCTGCTATAATACCACTATACGACCGTTGGCGCACACAACCTGAAACCCACGCCATACCTGAAAGGCTCATGGAGTATACTGAGTCCTTGGCATAGGACAAATCACTACCGTTTGAGCACTACCGTCTTTTCTACGATATGGTATACTATGCAGCACGTATCTTACGAAGTGGTGTTAATCTGCATAGCTCTATCGTGCTAGATAGCTAAAGGAGGTACAAAAGAAGATGGCTGCTGAGAGTACATTTGATATTGTTTCAGACTTTGACCGGCAAGAGTTGGTGAATGCTGTTGACCAAACTCGTCGTGAGGTGAGCACACGGTATGACCTGAAAGATACCAAAACGACGCTTGACTTGAGTGAGCAAGAACTGGTTATTACCACTGAAAGCGATATGCACTTGATGCAAGTGCGTGAGATTTTGGAGACGAAGACGCTGCGGCGCAATCTGCCACTGAAAATTTTTAGCTATGGCAATGCTGAAGAAGTGAGTGGTGGTCGTGTGCGTCAGGTTATTACCCTGCAAAAAGGCATCAGCACCGAGCTGTCCAAGAAGATACAAAAGATGCTGCGCGAGCAGTTTCCCAAGGTACAAGCACGCATCCAAGGCGAAGCGATACGTGTAGGCAGCAAAAGCAAAGATGAACTTCAGCATGTCATGCAGTTTTTGCGTGAGCAAGAGTCGGAAATTCCGGTGCCGCTCCAATATACCAATTATCGGTAGGCAAAAGCTATGGTATACTTCGACGTATGAAGTACCACATTATCACACTTGGGTGCCCCAAAAATATCGTTGACAGTGAAGGTATGGGTAGTATCCTTGACACACGGGGACACACGCCTGTTGAACAGGTGGAAGATGCTGATGTCGTCATTGTCAACACATGTAGCTTTATTGCTGAGGCACGGGCTGAGGCTATGGATGTGTTGCGTGACATGGGGCAACACAAGCAACCAGGCCAGCGCTTGATAGTGGCCGGTTGCATGGCACAGAGCCACAGCACGCTCATTGACAATATAGCCGGTGTAGATGCCGTTGTGAGTACCCGCCAATGGATGCACATTGACACGTTGCTAGAAACAAACGATAGCGTAACACCTGCTGACCCATGGCAACCGTCGGTTGTGAGCACCAAATATGTTGATGCGCAGGCATTGCTAGGTGACACCGAAAAAAGCTATGCCGACTGGCGCACGACATCTTTCCCGCGTCATGCCCATGGACCAACTGCCTACCTGAAAATATCCGATGGCTGCAACCTGCGCTGCTCTTTTTGTGCTATCCCGGCGATAAAAGGCGATATGCGCTCGAAACCACCAGCCACCGTGATCAATGAAGCACAGCAACTAGTTGCCCAAGGCATAGGTGAAATAGTGCTGGTGGCGCAACATCTCACGGACTATGGGCGTGACTTAGGGCTACAAGATGGGCTGGCGATGCTGCTTGCTGATATGTGTTCGTTGCTTCCTGCTACGGTGTGGATACGGTTGATGTATGCATATCCCACGAGTATCACGCCACGCTTGATTGAGACGATGGCATATTACCCTCAAATATGTGCGTATCTCGATATGCCGTTGCAGCATGCACATCCCGACACGCTGCAACGTATGCGTCGCCCCACAGATACAGAACACATCAAATGCATTATTGCCCACCTGCGCGACGCTATGCCAGATATTGCATTGCGCTCCACCTTTATTGTGGGATTTCCCGGGGAAACAAAGACAGAGTTTGAGGCATTACTACGGTTTTTGGATGAGGTGCAATTTGATTGGGTCGGCGTGTTTCACTATTCGCATGAGTTTGGCACGCATGCGGCTACCCTCTCCAATCAGGTGAAGCCACAAACAATTGAACGCCGTTGGCATATGCTCATGCAACACCAACAACCCCTTTCGCTGGCGTGCAATGCTGTTTGGCAGGGGCGCGAGCTTGATGTGCTCGTTGAGGGCGAGGGGATGACAGACGACAACCGTCATGTTGTCGTTGGGCGCTCTTTTCGTGAAGCGCCGGGTATTGATGGACAGGTTTTTGTGTGGGGGACTGCTGCTATCGGAAGCGTTATTCGCGTACATATTACGGACGCTACGCCATATGACCTGTGGGGAGAGGTAAGTTGAGCAATCGGCGATGCGTGATGCGTGGTGGGCGATGCATGGTACATGGTGCGAAAGGGTTTGCTAGTGGCAAACCCCTCCATTTCCAACGCTCCAACAGCAAGGGGTTGCCAGTGGCAAACCCCTCCGTTTCCAACGCTCCAGCTATTATCTTGCTCCATTCCGAGACTCAATGCTTTGCTTCAAACGGCGCAGTTGGTCTGGATCATGCTCGGCAAGATAGTCTATCATGTAATCAACCGCTATGTCACTAAAATCATCCAGCACCCCATCGAGCACTTGATGTACAACCATGGTGACAAACTCCTCCTCACTGATAGCAGGAGTGTAGACATAAGCAAGCCCTTCACGATGACGGTCAAGCACTTGTTTTTCGGCAAGACGTCCCATCGTAGTCATAACAGTGGTATACGCGATGTCGCGTTGCTGCGAAAGCTTACGATGAACTTTCTTTACCGTACTACGCTTGTCTTGCCACAAAATTTTCATTATCTCGGTTTCTAGCGGCCCAAGTGCTTTTGAAACACCTTCTTTCAATGGGCTAAAGCGGAATTTTATGTTTAATGGCATGATATTAATCCTTTCAATACGTAACTAAACACGGTCGCATGACATATGACATTGCAATGTACTGTTGATAAGTGTACTATTCAGTTACGATTACAACAATAGTTTTGGATGACGGCAACATTACGAGAGATTACTGCACTATTACAGACACACCAATCGGTAAAAATAGAATAAACAGGTTATACATAGGTTATAAAAAAGTTATTTTCTTACTATCATCTGTGGTAAAAAAGAAACCACCACAATAAAAAGGAAAAAATATAAAAAAGGTGTGTTTCTTCTCTTTCTTCTATTATTATGCATCGTACTATGGTATATGAACGCAAGATGTGCAATTTTTGGGAGGACTATCTATGACAAAACAGGATATTCGTACCACGATTCAGGAAGAGATGCGTGCAGCTTTCCCTTCTGCCGAAGAGCGAGTAGCACGTTTCTACGCAATGCAACACTATCATTTGGGCTGGTGTGATACCGATTTACAACCCGCGACATGCGACCCAGGCAAGTTGCTGCGTCCGCAACTAGCGTTGTTGGCATGTCGTGCTGTCGGGGGAGACATAGCCCATGCCCTGCCACTGGCAGCCGGTATTCAGCTCATCCACGATTTTTCGCTCATTCACGATGACATTGAAGACAATAGCGATACTCGTCGTGGACGGGTGACAGTGTGGACGCAATGGGGCCTAGCCCATGGCATTAATGTGGGAGATGGTATCTTTGTTGTGGCGCATCTTGCGCTACACCGTATGCAGGATGTTGGCGTACCGGCAACAACGGCACTGGAAATTATCAAGCGTTTCGACCAAACTATTTTGACGATATGCGAAGGGCAATTTCTGGACTTGAGTTTTGAGGGCGATTTAACTATCAATGAGGATGATTATTTGGCAATGATTAGCCGTAAGACGGCCGCACTCATTGCAAGTGCAACTGGCTTAGGGGCTATTGTTGGCAATGCAGACCCCGAAAGTGCGCAAGCGCTCTTTCACTTTGGGCAGAGCCTTGGGCTGGCTTTTCAAATACAAGATGATATTCTTGGCATTTGGGGCGACCCGTCCATCACTGGCAAGCCCTATGCGGCCGATGTTTACCGTCGCAAACTTAGCTTGCCTATTGTGCATGCCCTCTGTCACGCCGATGACCGTGATGATTTAGAGCATGTCTATCAACTCAACGAGGTACAAGAAGACGATGTGCAATGTGTGCTGCGGGTATTGGAGTCGTCCGGTTCACGAAACTATAGCGAGGAGATTGCGATGCACTACCACCATGAAGCGATAGCGGCCCTTGACCGTGTCCAAGTTGGCACGTCTGACGATGCACAATCGGCTCTTGCAACGATGCGGGGACTTGCCGAAAAGCTGCTAGGGCGTCAATCCTAAGCACCGTACACGACGAACAAGATGCACATAGCTTTTCTGACAGCCGAATATCCCCCACAGCCTGGAGGTGTGGGGGATTATACACGTTGTTTGGCGTCGGCTCTTGCAACACGTGGGCATACGGTGACGGTTGTAACGGGCTGTGGGAAAACGGAACAATTCGTAAGGGGAGGTAGTGAACCGTCAACCTGCCAAGCGCATCACGATGTAAATGGAGAAAAGCGTGCGTTTCAGGTAGTGCGCAGTATTTCAAGTTGGGGGTGGCGTTGCTGGCCTGAAATTATTGCCACACTAGATATGCTGCGCCCAGATGGTGTGCATATTCAATATCAAACCGGCGCATATGGCATGCACCCAGCTATCAACCTTTTGCCGTGGCGCTTACGTGGCTTGCCCAACCGGCCCCATATAGCGGTGACGTTCCATGATGTGCTAGAGCCATATCTTTTCCCGAAAGCCGGTGCATTGCGGTGTTGGGTTACTATGCGTTTGGCGCACGATGCCGATGTGGTTGTGGCAACGTGCGCCGAGGATGTGGCACAGCTAAGACAAAGCAATGCCAATATAGTTCGTATTCCCATTGGCTCCAACATTGCTGTTGCGCCACCCGCCAACTACAACCGTGTGGCATGGCGAGCAAGCCTTGGTGTGGGACCGGATGCGGTGCTTATTGCCTACTTTGGGCTATTTTCGCATGCCAAGGGCATTGATACGCTACTCTATGCGTGGAAACATTTGCGTGAGCAGGCCGGTAGTAGTGGCAGGTCAATGTATCTTCTGTTGATTGGTGGGGCAGCCACTGCGCCGCAAGACCGGGCGTATGCTGCATACATCTATGCGTTGCTTGACGAATTACAGATACGTGAGAGTACTATTTTGACGGGGCATGTAGATTCTGCGGATGTGTCGGGGCATTTGTTGGCGGCCGATTGTGTGGCGCTTCCGTTTCGGCAGGGGGTTTCGTTGCGTAGGGGTAGCCTGCTGGCAGCGTTGAGCCACGGGGTGCCAGTGGTGACTACGCGACCAGCGAGCCAAGAAGGTGTTGCATACACTACAGACTTTGTGGATGGGGAGCATGTGTTGTTGGTGCCACCTGACGATAGCCTATTGTTGGCGGGTGCTTTGCAACGTGTCACTTCAGGTGCGCGGTTGCGCGAGCATTTGTCGCGGGGCGCACGTGCTCTGAGCACGCAGTTTGGGTGGGGAGATATTGCGGAGCGGCACGAGCAGGTGCATGCTGCGGTGGGGCGATAGGGTGGTAAAGTAGGCGAGAGAGAGATGTCCACGAATAGTTTACGAAGAATAGCTAAAATCAAACCGGCGCTTGAAGCGGCGCAATACCCGCAACGTCGCCCCCCCAATCGCAACCATCAGCGCAATATTGCCAAGCGCACGGAAGAGGTCCCACACCAACGACGTCACCA
Source organism: uncultured Chloroflexaceae bacterium (assembly GCA_964626155.1). Taxonomy (GTDB): domain Bacteria; phylum Chloroflexota; class Chloroflexia; order Chloroflexales; family Chloroflexaceae; genus JAAUSY01. The sequence continues at coordinate 175,015 of CAZVEN010000001.1, forward strand.
CATAGAAGAGCGCATAGCGTTGAAGTGTATCCCACACCCCCACGCCCGGCTCCCAGTAGTGCGCAACCGACCCAGTGGCATAGGGCCAAAACCAAATATTCATGATAGCACCATAGAGAAAGCCCCAAACAGCGCTAAACACAGCCAGTGCAACGATTTCGACCGTGTTTTGAACCTTGTCGGATGATAGGCAATTCGCTAGGCTAAAAGGTGAGTCTGGTGCTACGCACTGTCCGGTAGCGTGTGTGGCACCCGTAGCATCGGTATCCTGCCGGACCCGGCTAGAAGCCGGGGCTACCACTAGGTGCTGGAAAGCCTGTACTACCCAACCACACAGCGGCGCAGTAAGCCCCACCCAGCCGGTGGTAAACATTTGATACGGCAACCACGGACCCACCCCGCCCGTCATCAACGCCGACACAAATAGCGTCATCGTGCCCATCAGAAAGCCAAAGCGCCCCCCATACACATAGCCCGTGAGGATAATGAGGAAGAACACCGGGCTAAAACCGCCCGGCACAGGCACAGCTACCTCTATGAAACGCAAGATAGCGTTCATAGACACGAGCACGCCCAAGAGCGCCACAAATTTTGCCCCTACTGCTTCGCCCTGCACTTCTATCAAGAGCGCCACAAAGCACAACCCAACGAGAACGGTCAGCATCAACGGGGCATCGTTCGCATGTGCCATACCCATCACAGCCGTCTTTTGCACCGCCGGCAGCCAAAATGGGTACAAAAACGCCACCACCCCAATAGTAGAACTAAGCACATAGATGAGTGTGCTGAGGATACGGCGATGGAGCCTTTGCAATGATGTATGTTGCATAGGCGCAGCGTGTGTTTGTGGTATATGTCTAGGGAGCGTCTCATGCATCATAGTACACGTCTTTTCCTTGTTTGCAATAGTACAAACTTGACCATGAGACCTAGTGTGAGCACAGCAAAGAACATATAGCCGCCAATACCCCCCTTTTGGTCATTTTCTGTATCACCGGACGATGCAGATGATGCAGACGCAACTTGCGCGTTGCTCGTATCTGCTGGGGTATGCGTAGGGCTAGGGACATTATTTTGCACGATTGCTACTTGCTCCACGGTAGGCATATCTGTTGCTGTTGGTATAGGCTGCGGGGTATTCGTTGGTGCAAGCGTGGCCGTCAATGCCAATGTATGCGCTTGGGTATGGTGTGCTGTTGCCGCCGGCAGTGCAGTTGGCACAACAGAAGCCACTGTGGTCATTGAGCTTGTCGAAATGGTCGTCGGGCTAGGCATTGCGGTCATTGAGCTT
>CAZVEN010000001.1:176405-227096 GCA_964626155.1 uncultured Chloroflexaceae bacterium
ACTGGTAGGCTCTGGCGTGTCAGTCGGTTCACTGGTAGGCTCTGGCGTGTCAGTCGGTTCACTGGTAGGCTCTGGCGTGTCAGTTGGTTCTGGCGTGTCAGTTGGTTCTGGCGTGTCAGTTGGTTCTGGCGTGTCAGTCGGTTCTGGCGTGTCAGTCGGTTCTGGCGTGTTCGTAGCGGTAGCGGTAGGCGAAGGTGTGGCTGTATTCGTTGGCGTCGCCGTGTTCGTTGGCGTGGCTGTGTTTGTTGGCGTCGCTGTGGGCGGAATGCATATATTGTCAAAGGATAATTGGCTAGGCTGTGTCGAGTCTTGGTTTGCGCTTGCACTGTTTCCTCTACTACCACTGCCCCAAACCCACCCCTCTACATCGCCTGGTTGCACAATGGAACTGCTCGCACCTAGATTTGAATACTGCCACTGCCCATCTTTGAAATGATAGTACATCCAATAGATGCATGGCTCATGTGGTCGTAGTGTGCATGAACAAAAACATGCTTGCCCAGGAAAATTGCACCCATCAGACTCTATCTTACATATCGCGGAGCCTAGTCCGGGGGTGTATTCCATGACGATATGTAGCCCTGTTGCTCGCAGCACCTCCTCGCCGGTTGCTTTGCCATCGTCTTCTTGCAACGGCTCCAAATCTACGCATGTTGTATGTACCTGCCCATCGCTGAACTGCACCACAATGCCCGCATGATGTGTATAGGGCGACTCTGCATGGATGATATTGGGAGAATACAGCATGAAAACGAAAAGACCTAGCATTACTATTGAACCACCAAGACGCCAAGAGCGCCAAAAGCGCCAAGAATGCCAAAAGTGACAAATAAGACCTAGTGTAAGCATGGAACCGCCAAGACGCCAAGAGCGCCAAGATGGATTTGTGTTCATCTCGTAATCCTTTCATTATGAGAATTGATAAGAGGTAAATATACCCAATGGGCATATGTTTCGGCGCTATCCGATGGCGTTGTAGGAGTAAGAGGCGTTGAGGTGATAGTTGCTGTTATACTCCTTGTTGGAGATGGTGTTGGCGTGAGTGTTGGCACGGTTGTTGGCGTTGGTGTGAGTATTGGCAGGGTTGTTGGGGTTGGTGTGAGTGTTGGCAGGGTTGTTGGCGTGAGTGTTGGCAGGGTTGTTGGCGTGAGTGTTGGCAGGGTTGTTGGCGTTGGCGTGAGTGTTGGCAGGGTTGTTGGCGTTGGTGTGAGTATTGGCAGGGTTGTTGGCGTTGGTGTTGGCAGGGTTGTTGGCGTTGGTGTGAGTATTGGCAGGGTTGTTGGCGTTGGTGTTGTGGTAGAACTTTCTGCCATATCACAAATATCTTCAAACGACATATTTGGCAGGCTAGTACTTTCTCCCGTTCCCCATGCCCATCCTTCAACAGCGCCATGTTCTATCACATAGGTGCTGGCTCCTTTCTGCGAATACTCCCACACACCATCTACTCCATGCCAATAGTTCCAGTAGTTCCCGGTGGTTGCCCATTCACAGGTGCAATCGTCCGCCGGGCAGCCGGTATCACCAATTTTGCATACAAAGCCCCCACCAAAACCAGTTACAATGTCTAGTCCAGATGCCTGTAACATTTCCCATCCCGTCGCCTCGCCATCGTCGGCTTGCAGTGGTTGCAGGTCTATGCATACCGTGTGCAGTTGCCCTGCATCAAGCACAATCACAATGCCGGCCTTGCTGGGTTGTTGGGCATACGTGGGCAGGATAGAAAGCAAGCATAGAGTAGCCATAGCTACAACAAAAAAAGAAGCGGATTTGTGCGTATTGTTCATGTGTTTGCCCTCTACCTCCAATCGGTTGTCTTTGGTACGTGTAGAGACGTTGCATGCAACGTCTCTACGGGCCGTTGGTAAAAACGTAGCACCGGTTTCTAGCCGGAGTCAAACGTCGTAGCACCGCCAGTAGCCCTTGGGCGTAATTCTTGCCAGCCGGACTCCGGCAGGATGCCGGTGCTACATAATCGTGCTACGGTGCCACGCACTCCCAAAAGTGCTTGGCACCCTTGATGGCTTTGTAAAGGGACAGGCTAGAAGCCTATCCTACTACCTACGCCTTGTGTTACTGCGTCGTGCGCATAATGATTGGCAAATAGACATACGTGTCTTCAGAGGACGGTATAGTACCTTGAACCGCAATAAGACTGGTCTTTGAAATAGTATCCGTCCCTGTCGGCCACGTCACCGTGAGCGTCACCGTGTAGGTGCCGGCCTGGGTGTAGATGTGCTCAGTGCTTGTCAAGGTGCTTGTCTTGCCATCACCAAAGTCCCACAGATTGCTGGTGTAATTATCGGGTGTAGACGTGTTGGTGAAGGTGACAGTAAGCGGCACAGTTCCCGATGTTGGTGTAACAGTGAAGTTGGCAACCAACTCTGTCGGCTCAGGTGTACCCTGCCCCTCTGTAACCTCAATATCCATGGTGAAATTGTCTTCGCCGCCCGGTCCCTTCATCGTCAGTTGCACCGTATAGGTACCCGGTTCGGCATATACATGCGTTGGATTGAACAAGGTGCTTGTTTCACCATCGCCAAAATCCCATAGGCTTTCGGTGTAGTCGCCGCTCGATGTGTTGGTAAACGTCACGGTGAGCGGAGCCGTACCCTCAACCGGTGTGGCATCGAACCCTGCTTGCGTAGCGACAGCTTGTTGCGCTTGCAATGGGAATGTACGTTGTGCAATCGCCGGTACGGATTGGTAACTTGCCATGGGGTCATTATCACCGTTCCAGCCGGCAAAGCCACCCTCTTGGCTTTGAAGTTCAAGCAAGGCATCATATGGTGTGTGCAATGTCGCCTGACTTGGGCTACCATCAGAAGCAGACATCGTCCACTTAGCGCTGCGCGGGTCTTCGTCATAGGCAAGCAAGCCCTGAATAGCTAAAGCCGTTGAGCTTGCACTTGTGCCAGACCCACATGCATCGCCCCACCCGCCATCAGCATTTTGCGTTGCCCACAGATAGTCTATACCTGCACTGACAGCCGTGTCATCTTTGCTGACACCTGCCGCTGCGAGGGCTTGCAATGCTAGTCCAGTGCCATCAACAGAGCCAGAGCTACCAAAGCCCCACCCGCCATCGTCTACCTGAAGGTCCTTCAAGTATGTCACCGCTTGTTGCGGAATGGTTATTGGCATGGTTTCTGATAGCGCATTGCTTGCTGCCATGACACCTATTATAGACCATGCTTGGTCCCATGTGCTGCCAGCGCCAAACATACCTGTTGTTGGGCTATAGTAGTTGGTCATACTGATGACGAGGTTTGTATCGCCAAACGGGGCCCGGCTTGCACCTGCATTGACAAGACCAAAGAGCAATTTACCGGCTGCGGCAGCACTTTGAGAAGCATAGTCTTGCGCATGGTCGGCTAGGTAATCCAATGCCCCATTGCCACTACTGCTGGTGAAATCTTGTGGGTTCTTGCCTGCGGCAGCGATAGCTAGCATGGCATCAATAGTAGTCCCTTCGTTGCCGCTCCACCCGCCAGCAAAACTGCCATCGTCTTGTTGTTGGCTAGCAATCCACTCAATGCCTTTGCGCGTAGCGACGCTTGTGCTGGCATATGGGAAGGGCTTGCCAACCATAGCCGGTATCGCCTGCTGCGTCGCCAACAAGTTGGAATTGGCACTATCCGCAATCCACAGCAACCCACCATCAGATTGTTGCAAGCTATACAAAAAGTCTATGGGGTTGGTGTTGCTGATAGTCCAGCTTGCGCTCAAGGGGTCTTCGCCAACAGCCAGCAACCCTTGCACACTCAGTGCGGTTGTATTGGCGTTGGCATAGTCTGGTGCATCTTCCCCTGGCCAAGCTGGTCGGTCGGCAAAGCCGCCATCTTCTGTTTGCACGCTATGCAGATAGGCAATAGCCTTTTGGATGACAGCAGAGTCGGGCGCTTGCCCACCGGCAATAAGCGCTTGCAATACCAAACCAGTAGTATCTACATACGAAAAGGTACTTTCTGGTCCATAGGCCCAATACCCCTCTTGAGTAGCCCGTGATGCAAGCAACTCAACCGCTTCACTTGGCACAGCTTCGCCGGCCGCCTTCAAGCCAAGAATACAGAATGCCTGGTCCCAGTTGTTGCTGCCATAGGCACCGGTTGCTTCATCATAGTTGCTAGTGAGTATGTCTACCAAGTCGTTGCCGCCAAAGTCGCGTGGGTCTTGGCCGGCAGCGGCTATGGCAAGGACGAGCTTGCCAGCGCGTGCGGCACTATCATCTGCATAGTCTGCCGCTTCGCCGCGCAGGTAGTCAAGCATGGAGTTGCCGCGTGTACTTTGCCATGCGGCTATATCTTGATTGGCGGCTGCGGCAGCGAGCAAGGTGTCAAGTGTATAGCCAACATCGGCATAGCTACCATCTTCGCTTTGCAGCGATTGTAGCCATGCCAAGGCATTCACAACAGCCTGCCAGTGTGATGAACCCGATACATCAGTACGCGGAGGCGTAACCTCGATACGCTCATCCTTCGTCAAAAATGCGCCATAGGCATTTTGAACTGTGAGACTGACGGTATAAGTACCCGTTGCCTTATACGTATGCAGTGGGTTGCTCTCATCACTAGAGTTATCATCGCCAAAGTGCCACACGTTTTGCGGTTCATCCGGGTCTTTCCCATAGACATCACTATATGAATCACCACTAGATGTGTTGTTAAATTGCATCGTCAATGGCGTGTTGAAGTTACACACTGGGGCGGCTGTGAAATTCACTTCCAATGGCTCATAAATATGCACAAACGAACTTTTTTGTTCCGTTTCGCTACCGCCAACCCCGCCAATCGTAAGTGTCACGGTATATACGCCTGGTTCAGCATACGCATGCGTCGGGTTTTCGTCTGCGCTTTGCTGCCCATCACCAAAGTCCCACACCACGTCTTCATAGACACCTTCTGATGTATTGATGAAGGTGACAGTCATGGGCATGGTATTGCTGTAGCCATCAATGGCAAAATCTGGCTTTAGGACGCTGATAAAATTGGCTCGTATAAAGGTTGTTGGCGTACCTTCCGCATCATCCATGGTCAGTGTAACCGTATACATACCAGCTTCGTCATAGGTATGGCTTGGGGATGCATCGGTGCTCGTCGTGCCATCGCCAAAATCCCAATCATAGGTTGACCATGCATCGCTGTGCATGCTGTCAAAGGCAACATCCACTGGTGCTTTTCCGCCAAACGTAGAAGCTGTAAAGTTGAATGGCACAAACAGCAAATCTTTGCCTTGCATGCCGATCAATGCATCAGTAGTAGAAGCCAATGTATCATCAAAGGACCCTTCAGCATTCTGTAGGGCAGCAAGAGCATCCATAGGGGTGTGATAGTCAGTTGTCGTCCAAGCCAAGCTCGTTGGGGCTTCATTGTAGCTTGCTAGGGCCTGCAATGCCTGCCCGGTTGCGGCAGCAGTAGTTGCATCACTGCTTTGTGCGCCCCACCCACCATCGGCATTCTGCGCTCCGCGTAGGTAGGCAATACCTTGTTGTACCACTGGATCATCTTTAATGACACCCACAACAGACAATGCTTGCAGTGCTAGGGCGGTGTTTTGTATATCTGCCGTGCTTGCATCGGCAGTTTCTCCCCAACCGCCACTATCTAATTGCAAATCTTTGAGGTACTCGGTTGCATCTTCAGGAATAGCCTCACCGGGTGCAGACAAACCAAGCATAGCCCACACTTGGTCAGCCGTGCTGCCATTTCCATATGCGCCTGTTATCGTCGTTATTTCGTAATATTCTTCTACTGTGGCTACAGCACCACTTACGTCAAAGTTCCCAGAATCCCCAATGCCAACAAGTGCGCCCAGCAACAGCTTACCAGCAGCTTCCGCGCTATTGTTGGTTTCGACATAGTCATTGGCGTTTGCTATCAAGTAGTCGAGTGGGCTATTGCCTCCTTGTGTGACATCTTTCGGGTCTACCCCATTGGCTGCCAGTGCAAAGATAGCATCAATGGTTGAGTCAACATCACCAAAACTGCCATCAGATTGTTGCTGGTCTTGCAGCCACGTTATACCGTCTTGCAGTGCCATGTCAGCGTTAGCAAGCGGGAAGGGTTTACCTACCATAGCCGGTATGACCTGCTGTGTGGCAAAGAGGTTGGATTCGGTGCTAGTGGGGTCAGTGGCTATGCCACCATCAGGTTGCTGCAAACTGAGCAAGAAGCTTGTCGGGTTGTTACTCCCTTTAGTCCAGTCGGCGCCTTGGATATTCTCGCCGGCTGCAATCAACCCTTGCATAGCCATGAGTGTTGTGTTGGCATTGCCATAGTCAGGCTCCGGTCCTGCAAATGGTGGGAGATTGGGAAAGCCCCCATCATCTGTCTGTACCGTGCCAAGGTAGGCGACAGCGTTTTTGATGACATCTGAGTCGGGCGATTGCCCGGCAGCAATAAGTGCCTGGAGCACTAAACCAGTGGTATCAACATAGGAAAAATCGCTATCCGGCCCATATGTCCAATACCCATTGGTTGCATCGGCACGATCTATCAGGGTATTGACTGCCGCAGCAGGTATGGTTTCACCAGCAGCTTTGAGGGCCAGCATGGAATATGCTTGGTCCCAGGTATTCGTGCCATAGGCCCCTGTTGCTTCGTCATAATTGCCATTGATGATACCGATGAGGTCAGTCCCATTGAAGCTATGTGGGTCAAGCCCACCTGCAACGACACCAAGAACAAGTTTGCCCGCTGCTGAGGGGCCGGAGTTGGCATAGTCTACACCATGCGACTCGATGTAGTCGAGCATGGTATTGCCGTTTTTGCTCGGCCAATCAGCGCTATCTACATTGGCTGCTGCAAAAGAAAGCAGTATATCGAGTGTGGGGCCAGTTGGGTCGCCAAATAGAGTTGGGAAACTCCCATCGTCACCTTGTTGTGTTCGTAGCCAATCTAGCGTGGCTTCTGTGGCAAGCATTTGCGCTGTCAAGACGGGCGGGGTACCACCCCAACTCCATCCTTCTCCTGCGCCATCAGTTACAACGTAATCGCCGGCTCCGACTTGGCTAAATTGCCACGCACCGTCCTCTTGGTGATGATAGTTCCAAAAAATACATGGCTCAAATGGCGGTGGGCATCCACAGAAACAGTCATCGGCGGGGCAACCAATGCCATTGATGCTGCATATGGTGCCATTGCTCTCAACAACGTTGAGGCTTGTTGCCTTCAACGCATCCAACCCAGATATAGAATCTTCGGTAAAAGTGACACGCTCTACCTCTATAGTACCATCGCCAAGGTCTACTACGATGTCGGCATGGTGCTGTTCTTGTGCCAGTGCTTGTGGAATAGCATTATGAGGAGCAAAGAGCGTGAGGAGTGCTAACGCAACGGCGACAAACAATAGCTGCACTCGAAGTCGTGTAAACATACTGTTTGTGTTTGTGTCTTGACATACATCCTTTGAAAAAACCGGTTCCTTTTCTTCCATTTGTACAGAATCTCCTTAGAGAACTATGAGCATTTGGCATATGGTGTGGGCCAAGTGCTCGCCAATAAAAAAAACCGCCTGCCGGCGGTACATCATGTGTTACCTGCCCGGCCACCTTTGTCCGCGAAGGTAGAACACGTGCGCATGCAGGCTGAGTATCGGGCTTGGTTCAGACGATACGAGTAGAACCTTACCGTTGCGGGACAGCGCCGGATTTTCACCGGACTTCCTCAAGCGTACCACAGTGGTACACCTGCATGAGAAAAGATTTTGATTGTATTGAAGGCGTAGTATAGCAAGAAGACACAGGCATGTCAAATGGAGTGAGGGGTTAGGCAATCGCTGCACACCTATGCTCTATGCCCTGTTATCGCACGCAGCTTTTCCATTACCTGTGCCAAGTCGTCTGGCAGGGGCGATGTGAACGTGTGCCACGTGTTGTCGCTTGGCAGGGAGAGTCCGAGCGTGTGGGCATGGAGAAATTGCCGTTGTAACCCAAACGTGGCACGCGGTTTGCGTGGACTATACAGCGGGTCTGCCAGCACCGGGCGCTGTATGTGAGATAGATGCACCCGTATTTGATGCGTGCGCCCGGTTTCTAGCGTCACCTCAAGCAGCGTATAGTTGCCCAACTCTTCAAGCACCGCATAGCGTGTGCGGGCTTCACGCCCGCATGATGGCTTGACCACAATGGCTTGACGCTTGCGGTCATTCGGATGACGCCCAATGGGGGCATCTATCAGGCCGGTTGGTTCCTTGAAGGGCCCTTCTACAACAGCAAGATAGGTTTTGTGCATTTGGCGGGCCTTTTGTTGGGTTGTCAGCACATGCATGGCGTGGTCGTTGCGGGCAACGACAATCAGTCCCGATGTATCCATATCTAAGCGGTGAACGATGCCGGGTCGCATATCGTCATGGATACACATATCTGGGTAGCGTGCGAGTAGCGCATGCACCAAGGTGCCGCTGAAATGCCCCGGCGATGGATGCACGGCCATGCCGGCAGGTTTATCTATGACGGCTATGTCGTTGTCTTCATACACAATGGTCAGCGGTATATCCTCTGGCACAATGGCGGTTGATTGCCGTTCTGGGTAGGATATAGTGACGACATCACCGGCTTTGACAGGTTGCGCAGGCTTGCTGTTGTTGTGGTTGACGCGAATATGCCCCTCAGCAATGAGCTTATGCACGTAGGAGCGTGACATATCTGCCACTGCTTGCGCTACAAAGCGGTCTAGTCGTTCGCCCGCATGGTCTGGTTGCACGAGCACATGTTGTGTTGTTTCGGGTATGGGTTGTTGCATATAGGCTCTCAACGTCGCTTCACATCGTTGCCGAGCAAGTCATGCAAGAGCGAGTCATCGCGTGGTTTTTCTGGGGCAGGTTGTTCATGCCCCAGAAGCAGCATGCACAGTGCCAATATACCTGCGCCAGTCGTAATAGCGCTATCGGCTACGTTGAACACGGGCCACCACCCCACTTGGATAAAGTCTATCACAAATCCCTCTCGAATACGGTCTATGGTGTTGCCAATTGCCCCCCCCTCTATCAAGCCCACGCTAACTTGCACAAACATGTTGCGATTGGGTAGGTAGGCAAAATAGACATACACTAAGCCAGCCGCAATGAGGATTGACGTAACGATAAAGAATGATGACATGTTGGAAAAGAGGCTAAATGCAACACCGGTATTTTGCGAGTATATAAGGCGAAACCAATCACCTATGAGTGGTCTGGCTTTCAATAGTGGCTCTGGACCTAGGGCTTGCACAATCCAATATTTGGTTATCTGGTCGAACACAACGATACTTACGGCTACACCCAAGGGGATGAGCCAACGATGGTTTTTTTTCTGAAACACGTTTTCATCTCCACACAGTATTGTCCTTGTGCAGATTATAGCGCATGTTTGGGTGTCTGGATACTGTATAATAGGGCAATACATATGCCACTTTACCAAGTAGTGCGAAAAGCGGTATAATAAGCAAAATGAGAAAATTGGTAATTGGAGCTAGACAGTGTCCCCTTCTATTCGTGCTATCGTTTCGATAATCATTGTTGCGGTGCTCACCTATCAGGCGCTACGCACACCAGCACGCACATACAAACAATATGCATTTATTGTTGCGGCAGTTGGCTTTGGGCTGTTGGCATTGTTCAATGGCCAAATAGCCCTGCAAGGTCAAACTGGGTGGTGGTCTACCGTGGTCATGCAACTTGTGTCGGTTGTTCTCATTTTTACCAGCTTAGTGTTGCTCATGAAGTCTTGGCACAAGGGCGAACTGCGCGAACAGTTTGACCGTGCCCGCCAAGCTGTTGAAGAAGAACGCACAAGAAGAAAGAAACAGGAGTGACAGGGGGCCTGCCCACAGGGAAGGAATGGTGATATACCAATGGATTTGACAACTGTAGGAAAACACGCACGACAAGCTGCTCAAGCACTCGCCGTGCTCAGTCGTGAAGAAAAGGATGCAGCACTTCATGCCATAGCCGATGTGCTGCACGAACAGCAAGCAGCTATATTAGAAGCTAATCACGTTGATATGGATGCTGCCCGTGCCACTGGTACAAACGAAGCTTTGCTCGACCGTATGCTCTTGACACCACAGCGGCTTGAAGCTATTGCAAACGACACCCGCAAGGTAGCCACATTAGATGACCCTGTTGGTGAGGTATTCGACACCAACGAGTTACCAAACGGTTTGAAGCTCCACAAACGTCGCACACCTATTGGCGTTGTTGGGGTTATCTACGAAGCTCGCCCCAATGTCACAGTAGACATTGCCGCCCTGTGCCTCAAATCTGGCAATGCCGTTGTCTTGCGTGGCGGTAGCGATATTAGGCACAGTTGTGCGGCCATCACGAGTGCTATTGCAAGTGCCCTCGAACGGGTTGGGTTGCCAACCAATGCCGTGCAGAGCATCACAGACCCCGACCGTGAATTGATAGCCGGTATACTCAAACTTGATACCTTTATTGATATGATCATACCGCGTGGTGGTGCCGGGCTCCATCGTTTCTGCATTGAAAACGCGACTATTCCCGTGATGACCGGCGGCATGGGCGTGTGCCACATCTACCTTGATGCAACTGCTGATGTGGCCCGTGCAGTGCCTATTATCATCAATGCCAAAACACAGCGCCCAAGTGTCTGCAATGCGCTTGATACCTTGCTGGTGCATCGTTTCATCGCGCCGGTAGCGCTACCACTCATTGGCAAGGCTATGTATGAGGCCGGCGTAGAAATGCGAGCCGACCCGGAGTCTATGATCATCCTCTCTACCTCGCCCGGTGCAGAGCAGTGGAACATTATGCCCGCGGGACCAAACGACTTTGGCAATGAGTTTATGGCGCTCATTCTCTCTATTCGCATTGTAGATGGTTTGGAAACGGCTATTGAGCATATCAACACGTTTAGCCAAGGGCACAGTGATTCTATCTTGACAACCGACGAGGAAGCCGCTGAACATTTTGTACGTGCAGTTGACAGTTCTGCTGTATTCGTCAACACATCTACCCGCTTCAACGATGGTGGGCAGTTTGGGCTAGGGGCAGAGGTTGCCATAAGCACCCAAAAGTTGCATGCACGTGGTCCCATGGGCTTACGTGAGTTGACAACGTACAAATGGGTGTGTGAGAGTGATTGGTTGTCGCGCCCATAATGCAGTATTCACTTACATTAGCGTATCTCTACCCGGAGCAGATGAATATGTACGGCGACCGGGGGAATATCATCGCGCTTGCTCAGCGCTGTCGTTGGCGTGGCATAGCATTCAACGTGCAGCATATAGCAGTTGGCGCAACGGTTGACTGGCAGAATATTGATCTGGCATTCTTTGGTGGTGGTCAAGATAGTGGGCAAACACTCATTGCAGACGATTTTTTGCATCGCCAAGGGGAGAGCCTCGCGGTAGCTATTGAAGATGGTCTCGTGATGCTGGCCATCTGCGGTGGCTACCAATTGTTGGGGCATTATTTCCTTACGCATACAGGCGAACGACTGCCCGGCATTGGTGTGCTCGATGTGCATACGGTTGGTGGTCAAAAGCGCCTTATTGGAAATAGTGTTGTTGAGATAGACACGGCAAGTGGTATACACACGATGCACAATACAGCCACCGAGCCATACCACATGTCCTATCTCGTTGGCTTTGAAAACCATAGTGGGCGCACCTACCATGGACCGCGTGTAGCAGTGCTTGGGCATGTGCGGGCTGGCTATGGCGACAACGGAGAAGACCGTACAAGTGGCGTTGTCTATCGCAATACTGTGGGGTGCTATCTGCATGGAGCTTTGTTGCCCAAAAACCCGCACCTAGCCGACTACCTGATTGTGCAAGCGCTACACCGACGGTATGGCGACTTGATGACGCTAACACCACTTGATGATACGTTGGAAGTGCATGCCCATCATACTATGGTAAAACGGCTTTTGAACCGTTGAAAGAAAGTTGAAAGAAAGAGGTATAGATAATGGATGTAATCATATCCCCAAACCCTACAGAAGAGGAAGCAGCAGCGGCTTTTGCGGCCATTGCAGCGTATACAGCATATGAACAACAGGCACAAGCCGATGAGACGTTGGGTGATTGGAGATGGCAGGCATCGGCCCTATTGACCATACAAAAGGTGCCCATTACGCGTGCGCCTACATGCCCTAGTTGGGGCAACATAGAGCGACTGCGCCGCGCCGGACCTGGAAGCACTGGAATTACAGGATTGTAACGTACTCTATGAAAATAACCTACACCGACTACGTTGAACTCCCCGGAGCGCTAGATGTGGTTGTGCCATGTTTGCAAGATGACTCAACGTGGCTTGCCCTTCCAACCGGGGGGGAACGTCTCGGAAAGATGTGGCGCTGGGGAAGTGAGTTATATACCGTTCGCTTTGCTCCTCCCAACGGCCCAACGCATGCCCCACAAACATTGACATGGGAAGTCGTGCCGCTCTTGTCCGACGGTATGTGTATGACGCTTGAGATGATATGCCACGACGCTATGGTAGCAACCCATGTTGTCGTCAGCATGGTGTTGGATAAGAAGGGCATTATATGGCCATGGGAGCAGCTTCGCACACGTATGCAGCTAGGTGCGATTGTACGCACATGTCATGCCCATCTGCGCGATATGCTCATCGCCAAAAATCGCTATCAGCAGCAGGCAGAAAGCACACCGGCATCAGGTCTAGTTTCTGCACATGGGGATGATGTTGCAGATAGGCTACGCCCTCACTACCCCAAAACGGTAGCTGCTTTTGAGCACATGCAAGCCTATGACCATCTGGAGCGCATTTGGTATCTTGAGCAACAGTGGGATCACATGATGCATGGACAATATGATGCCAACATGTATGCTGTAAGCAACACGATACCGAGTGAAGCAACAACAGATTATGACCTCATTTATGCCGGCGGGGGGCTTGGTTTGCTGCATGCGGCTGTTATGGCGTATTGCTATGGCTGGCGCGTGCTAGTTTTTGACCGTGGCGAAGTGGGGTATGCCCACCGCGAATGGAACATTAGCCGCGCTGAGCTGCAAAAGCTGGTAGACATAGGGGTTGCTACGTGGAGTGAGTTACAACACGTCATCATGCGTGAGTATCGCACGGGGCTTGTGAGTTTCTACTCAGGTGCGCATAGCTCTGTTGCGCATAGCGATTTGTGGTTGCCCAATGTGCTCAGTCTGGCGATTGATGCCAATGCATTGCTGCGCCTGATGCGTCGCAAAATAGAGGCGGCTGGTGGCACGGTGCTAGATAATCGGACATTTCAGCGGGTGCATGTCAATGACTGTACACCGTTTTGGGTAGAGGTAGAGGTGCGACCAGTGCAATCGGTAGCAGACGATGGGCATGGGGCATGTGAGACGTATACGGCACGGTTGCTGCTTGATGCAATGGGCAGTACATCTCCATTGGCGCTGTTGCGCCATCAGGGGTGTGCTTTTGCCGGCGTCTGCCCTACGGTTGGTACGGCTGTGCGTGGGTTTGTGCAGGGCAATGGTCCGCGTGAGCTTGATTCTTCTATCGGGGATATTCTCATCAGTGTGGCCGATACGCAGGGGGAGCGGCAGTTTATCTGGGAAGGTTTTCCGGGCCGTGATGACGAGGTGGCTGTGTATGTCTTTTACTATGTCACGTTGAACAATCATCACACGACATGCACGAGTCATCATGGTATGCCGCACACGATGCCACATGCCATATCAACGCACCACCAATCCGGTACAAACAACCACAACCCGGCTGTGCATGCACCTATGTACACAGCGGCTGGGAGCCACCATCAAACGACGTACTCGCTGCTGGAACTGTTTGAGCACTATTTTGCATTGCTGCCAACCTATAAGCGCCTTGGCCCAAACTTTCGTCATCTCAAACCACTCTATGGCTACATTCCTGGTCGTCATAGCCTGCGCCCACATGCAGTCCCATTGCTGCGTGGGGTGTTGCCCATTGGTGATGCGGCTGCGCAACAAAGCCCGCTGACCTATTGTGGTTTTGGCTCACATGTACGCAATCTCCATCGCACGACGAGCTTGTTGCACTATGCCCTTGGCTACGATGTGCTAGAACCACATCACTTGCGCCATGTGCATGCGTTTCAAACCAATGTGTCGCTCAACTGGGTCTTCAGTCGGTTTATGGCTCCATGGGGGCACCCACACAACGTCAATGAACTGCAAAATGTATTCCTTGGCTCCTTGAATAAGCTTGGCATACCACTCGCAACACGCTTCTTCCAAGACCAGACACGCTGGAGCGACTATAACAAAATCATTGGGACGGTGCTGCAACACTATCCAGTTATTATGACAAAGGCATGGCGTGTGTTGAAGCAAGAAGGCGTCAACCAATGGCTCCTCGATTACACCCGGTTTACCCTTCAAGCCCTCTTTGCCAGCATCGTCCGCCCAACTGGAAAACGATTGGAACAACTCCTATATACCTTGGGTACATGTCTATCGCCATCGTTGGGGCTCAGCATACGGTCGCGGTATGCTGAGTGGCGTGCAATGAAATGGGTCGAATGATGTTTGTTGGATATAAAACCCATTTTTGTAGTATACTTTTGTTATAAAACCCATTTCTGTAGTATACTTCTGAGGTATGAAGTGGTGAGCATGTTCAGAAAATAGGTACACGTATTTTGTTTGCACATAGGTGCCACATGTCTTAGAACATGCTCGCGATGTCATAGATATGAGAGCATGATGAGAACTATGCTCGAAATGAACTTATGAAGGAGTAAGGGCTTTATGAGTAAGCCTAAAATTCTAGTCGTTGGCGGCAATTTTGCCGGTCTGCATGCGGCTTTTGAGTTGCACCATACGTTGGGCAACAAAGCTGATGTAACGGTTATGGCACCTGAAGACGAATTTGTCTTCTTGCCTTCGCTCATATGGGTTGTGCCCGGTTGGTGTCAACCAAAACGCATTTCGTTCGACTTGCGCATGGCCCTTGAGCCACGCGGCATGAACTTTATCCATCAAACCGCAGTGAAGATAGACCCAGAGAAGCAGCAAGTTATTGCCGAAATGGGGATGTTCTCCTATGACTACCTTGTTATTGCAACAGGTGCCGATCCAGATTGGGATGCTGTCCCCGGCTCCGGTCCCTATGGCGGCAATAGCCACTATGTATGCTCGGTGCCATGGGCTACCAATGCACGCCGTGACTGGCGCGAAGTTTTGCTCGACCCCGGTCCAGTTGTTGTGGGAGCAGCCCAAGGTACCGGCTGCTATGGCTTGGCCTATGAGATGGTGATGAACCTGAACCATTCCCTACGCAAAGCCGGCATACGTGACAAAGCTCCCATAACGTTTATCACATCTGAGCCTTTTGTTGGGCATCTGGGGTTTGGTGGTTTAGGGCGTTCGCAAGAAGTCATCCAGAACATCTTTAAGAAAAACGGCATTGAATGGATAACCAGTGCCTACACCGAAAAAATCACTAGCGATAATGTCTACCTGCGAGGAGACCAGGTTATCCCATTTAAGTACGCGCTCTACCTTGTGCCATTCAAGGGCCGGAAATGTATCCTCGATTCGCCAGGTGTTGGGAATGAACGCGGTTTTATTCCCGTGAATGCGCGGTATCAACATACGACCTACAAAAATATCTACGGGGCCGGTGTTGGTGTGGCGGTGGACCAGCCAGAACAAACACCCGTGCCGTGCGGTGTACCAAAGACTGGCTATATGTCGGATATTATGGGCAAAGTGGCCGCCCAAAACATTGAAGCGGAAATTATGGGTAAGCCACACAAAGAACTACCCTTCGCCGATATACGTCTACTCTGTATTATGGATGGTGGTAGTGAGGCTGTTGGGTTGTTTTCAGACCGCATTTTCAAACCACGCAAGCAAGAGATTGTGGTGCATGGGCGCTTGTGGCATTTGGCGAAGATTATGTTTGAGAAGTACTATATGTGGAAGGTAAAGACTGGGCGCGTGTATCTGCCGTGATAGGCTTGATGGGCATATGTTCAGGGGGACAAGCTTGGTGCTTGTCCCCTTTGTATGTTCGGTTTTGTGAGAAACGCAGTCACATGATGGTATCTATTAGCTCATGTGGCGAAGATGACGATGGGAAGCTGTACCTAACAGAGTTGTGGAACGGCGATCTCTATCGCTTGGTGGCTGGCGATGCGGCTGGTATCGCTGAGACGCTGCCCTACGCCCTCCCCCCTATGCCTCTCAAAACCACCCAATCATCACCACAGACACTTCTACTCTATCGTGCGTCTCGGTCGTAGAGAGTTCCGCTAGCACCTCCTCATCCAGCACCGGAATAAACACCGCCATCGTCACACAGTCGAGACCCACCTGCTTGGCATAGCTCGCCGCCTTGCCCTTGTCTCTCTCTAAGAGATAGTCGTCTACAAAGCTCTTCACCTCTATCAACCCCCGTTTGTCGCCACACTTGATATGCACATCCACCTTGCCATTGCCAGTGGGAAACTCCGGACTAACCACACTTCGGTGTCCAATAGCCTGTTGGAGCCATGCATACAAGTGGAAATGCCCCACTGCCTCCGTCAATTTATGGTCGGTTTGGCGACGTGGCTGCTCCTTCCATGGGTCTATGCCTTTGGCTTTCAAGCGTACCAGATAGTCTTTGTAGCGTTGTAGCAATGCCGACAGGTTGAGTACTGGTGGGTCAAACACATCCTTGAGTTTATCCCGTGGTTGCAGGGCCAGTATGGATGCGCTCTGTGCTACCAATTTCCGACTCAGCGCATCATACAAGCAATGCTGAATGAATGGCGATGTGAAGCGACAGACATTCTCGTAGCGCTCAGGCGATTCTTGGATAACCTCTGGCTCGATAATGCCATGCATGTAGAGGTAATTATGCATTGGTTCATGGAAGGTAAATGGTATGTTGGCATGACTGAATAATGCCGCGAGAAAGGGTTGATACTCCTCCTCGTGGGCCTTTTTAATGAGGTTCGTCAAGTTGTTGTTCGGAAGTAGGAAACGGGCCGCGTTCCATGTTGCATACCACGTAGGCATAGCAATTGGGTGCTCCCGACCGGGGTTATACGTCTGGGTGAGCAATTCGCCAAACCACGACACGAGACCAGGTTGCCCCCGCGTGTTGTTGTAGACGGTTTCAACTACCTCTGGAGCGATGGGTTGCCCGCTTTCGTCTTGGTATTGCTGATACATCTCGCGCACCTCTTCGTCCGTCAAGTTGCCAACCTGCATTGACCGTTGCACATTGAAGGGTGACCCGCGCTTGCTCTCCATACCAACGACTGCCCGCACACCGGTCAGCGCCAACCCGTGCAGCCAATTCTTAGCACGATACAGATACAGTTCACGGAATCGCCCGACCAACAGGTCGAGCAATGCAGGCGGTATCGTATCCACCTCATCTATCAACATGATAAGTGGCTTATCAAGATATGATGCCTCTTTTGAAAAGGCTAGGATGACGTCTTCCCAATTGCGTATCGTTGGTTTACCGGGCAATGTTCTCGTCAACAATGATGCTAATTCCTCTGGCATAAACGTTTGCGCTTGGCCTGGAGGGGGGTTAAAGGGCATACCACGCAATACGCCTAGGGAAAAATCAAGCATCTCAAACCTATCACCATAGCGCTTGGGTATTTCGTGCATGGCTTGGCGCATGAGCCATGTCTTGCCGGTTTGTCGTGCGCCCCAAATGGTGAAGTAGTGCCCACCCTCTTCGGGTATACCTATCAAGTGATTGACACATTCGTCTACCATCGCTTTGCGCTCAACACAAAAATGGTATCGCGCATCTACTGGTCCATACGAATTGAACGAACGCATAAGGGGTTCTCCTTTTGTGGTTTGTACAAATACTGTTGGGGTTTCATTATACACGATGGAGCAGGTGAGCGGTAGAGCGGTGAAATGTGGTTTGGTGCGAATTTTTGCATCACGCTGCGCCTCCGCACCTCTGCGCCTCTGCGTTACAATCTTTGCGAATCATGTAGGTTTGCTATAGCACTCGGTTTGCAGTTTCGACAAACGCTTCTGCATGCGCAATGTATGTTGTTGCGTCTGCCTGAGACAGTTTTGCATCAGTGGCATAGTCGCCCACTATTCGGGCATCTTGTGCATCTATCAAGTAGCGGTGATACGCTACTGGTACGATACCAGCAAGGGCAATGTGTTTGCCAAAGGCTGCAATCACAGCCGAATGTTTGGAAAAAGCCAACCCTTTGCTTAGGAGCAATGCCTGTGCAACATAAAACATAGCATAATATGCCCGCGACACCGCAAATCCATACAGCGCTTCATTGTACATCAACTTGGCTGCTCGCAAACTGTCCTCAGCCTTTTGAAGCAATACCTTTTGTTCTGGGTTCATATCATGAACCATGTCCTTAGCATAATCCAACACACCATACTGCCAATGTTTCGTGCCATTGGTCAACACTATAATACCCTCACGCCGCACATTCAGAAACAATGGGCTTTGCTCGTGTAGGTATTGGTCAATCGTTGCATGCAACAAGGATACGAGTATATCGTAACGCAGTACAAGGGTATAAGCCATCTCTCTGCAAAATGCTTTATCGGCTGGTTGTTGGTCTTCGTGCAGCACCACAAGCATATCAATATCTGAACCCGGCACAGCATCGCCGCGTGCTTGGGAACCAAACACCACCAACTCTGCAAGACGCTCTCCATAGTGGGCTTGCATATGCTGCCGAAGCTCATCCAGTATTGTCTGGATGCTGACTGTTGTGGACGTATTCTTTGTTATGTGTATGTGTTGTTGCATAGGGTTTATTGTACCACAGAGACAAAACACCAAAAAGGGGCTTGCCAGTGGCAAACCCCAACATACACTACACATCGGTTCTCAAAAAATACCTAAACTATCCCTTCAACTGGGCGTAGATTTCGTTTACTTTCTCCCAGTTGACGACATTCCACCAAGCGGCAATATAGTCGGGACGTTTATTTTGATACTTCAGATAGTAGGCATGTTCCCAAACATCCAGGCCCATAATAGGCTTTAGCCCCTGCGATATGGGGTTGTCTTGATTGGGAGTGCTCATAATGGAAAGCTTGCCTTGGTCATCAAGGACAAGCCATGCCCACCCACTGCCAAAGCGGCCGGTGGCGGCAGCGGCGAATTGTTCTTGGAATGAGCTAAAACTCGTGAACGCGCTTACAATAGCAGCCCCAATATCGCCAGTGGGTTCACCGCCGCCGTTGGGACTCATAATCTGCCAAAACAATGTATGGTTGGCGTGTCCGCCACCGTTGTTGCGCACTGCTGTACGTACAGCATCCGGGACACTGTCAAGCGACTTGAGAATGTCCTCAATACTTTTGCTGGCCCAATCTGGATGGGCTTCGAGTGCTGCGTTGAGTTTGCTCACATATCCACCATGATGCTTGGTGTGGTGAATATTCATCGTTTCCTTGTCAATGTGTGGCTCCAATGCTGCATAATCATATGGTAGGGCTGGTAATTCAAACGGCATACTTGTACCTCCTTCACTTGTGTTTATGAGACATACACAAAAACACTATGGCTCTATGATCAAAACATACGGTATATTAGGCGGGAATGTAATAGCGACAACAACTCCCACCACTCACAATAGTTGCATCACGCTTGATACCAATACCAAGCAACTCTTGATACAACTCGGTTTCTTGCGTACAAAATTCTGGATATTGGCGAGCAATGCAATCAATAGGGCAGTTGTGCTGAATGAGGATATACCACCCCTCATTGGTACGTTCATACTCGCACATATACCCCATTTCGGCCAGTATGCGTGTTAGTTCAGCTATTTGCTCAGCGCGTGTTTTGCCTTCCATGCGTGGTGCAAACGCTTTGGCAAGCTTCTTACGGCGTCCTGCTAAAACGGTTTTCACGGCAGATTCGCCGTAGAAGTCGGCAATAATAGAAAGAATATCAAGCGCAAGACGGTCATAATTTTTGGGGAAGTAACGTTCCGCTTCAGGGGTGAGGGTATAGAGGTGACTGGGGCGACCAACGCTACGACGCAGGTCAGACACTGTGACCAATCCATCACGTTCGAGCAAAGCAAGGTGTTGGCGTATGCCAACGGCACCTATTTTGAGTGCCTGACTCAGCTCTATGGCTGTCATTTGACCATTGCGGCGCAGAAGTTGCAATATGTTTTGGCGTGTAGCCCCTTGCTCTTTGCGTTCGACCCGCATGGTGTCGGGCGAACCTTCCCGGACCGTCGTCATTGTTTCATATGTTAAAGACGCTTCATTTTGCATAGTATATACAAATGCTCTCGCATACCCTGTTCTTTCTTTCAACAGGCAGGTTTCTCTTCATCTGTAGTTCTAAGCCATCACCAACATGCTTTCTGCTGTCATCGGTTATAATGAAAAGCAAACCGAAAAGCTATTTTGTTTCTCTTTATCCTATGACTACTGACATAAGGAATACATTTAAATATACAATACGTTTATTAAGTATAGCACGTTTCTTTTGTTTGTCAAGCAAAAACCGTTATAAATGAGTAAAATACCGCTCATGATTATAACTTATGGTAACTAGAAAGGGCTTTTCTGTGGTCTGCACATACCAAGAGCAGTGGTACAATACCATAAGGTATGGTCTCTATCCTAAAATGGAACCCGTATGGTAGCCTATAAAGAACAATTGCTACAGTATATGCAAGAAAGCACTATAAGACCGTTGTTTGTGTGTGATGATGCCTACTCTGTGTTGCAAGATATGCCGGATGCGGCGATAGATTGTTGTATGACAAGCCCGCCCTACTGGAACAAGCGCGAGTATCATGATGGGGGGATTGGGCGGGAAGAAACCTATGAGCAGTATATGGAAAGCCTTTTGAACATTTTTGGCGAGGTCAAAAGAGTGCTCAAGCCAACAGGGTCCTTCTGGTTAAATATGGGAGATACCTACTGCAATAAGGGGTTGATAGGGCTTCCTTGGCGCATTGCTCTTGCCATGATAGACCATCAGGGGTGGATACTACGCAATGATGTTATTTGGAATAAACTAAAAGGTCCAGATAATGCAAAGGATAAATTGAGGAACACGCATGAAACAATATTTCATTTTGTGAAGCAACGGAACTACTATTACGATGCTGATGCTATACGCTCAAACCCTAGGAAAGCACAGGTACGAAATGGTGCTATTGTGTCGGCAACTGGTGTGACTGGTGTACGCTATAAAAGGCAAATAGAGCTTTCAACGTCATTGACGACAAATGAAAAAGAGCTTGCTCTCTGCTGTTTACAAGAGGAATTGGATAAAGTAGCGAGAGGGGAAATAGCAGATTTTCGTATGGTGATACGAAATCAGCAAAGAACAACACACTCAGAATCGGAAAACGTATCTGGCAGGGCGAAAGAACTTTTGCAAAAAGGTTTCTATGTGTTGCGTTATCATCCCAATGGTAGCAAACCGGGTGACACGTGGGATATTCTCCCTGAAGATACCCAAGGACGAAAAATGCATTATGCTGTGTATCCAGAAGATGTATGTAAAATACCTTTGTTAGCTACTTGTCCGGCCGATGGTATTGCTTTGTACCCGTTTTGTGGTACGGGAACGACAAACCTTGTTGCTATGAAACTCTCGCGCAAGTCTGTTGGCATAGACAAAGCACAAGCATACATTGCATATGCCGAGGATAGATGTAGGCTGTTGATGTGAGTACAAAGGTACTTGAACTTTTTTCTGTTTCAACAAATGAATAATACCAAACAACCACAAAAAATTCCCCAGTGGCAGAAAGCATGGCTCACCAGAATAGCGCTGCTCTGCATACTGCTCATTGGTACCTACTTTCGCACCATCAACCTGTTTGATTGGGATGGTGGCACTGGGCAACATCCCGATGAGCGCTTCCTTGTCAGCGTCACCAACGATATACACCTCCCTTCTAGCCTCAGCGAATACTTTGACGCAGCCCGTTCGCCCGTCAACCCACGCAACCATGGCAAAGACTTCTATGTCTATGGCACATTTCCGCCCCTGCTCACCCGCACAGTAGCAGTGATGCTCACTCCCTCTAGTCAACTGCCATCCATGGTCATAAACCCCAATGTCTCTACCGACCCCGACGCAGAGGATGCGCGTGATGAACCAGCAGAAATACCCAACCCAGAACGCGCTATCCCACGCTTCCCGTCATTTGTTCAGCGCATCTTCAACCCAGAGCAAACGAATCTGGTGCAATATAGCCAATTTGCCAAGGTTGGACGGTCGCTGGCTGTGCTCTTTGATATTGGCTCAGTGTTCTTCATCTACCTCATTGGGATGAGTCTCTATGGGCGACGTGTAGGCTTATTAGCAGCACTGTTTTCAGCCCTCACCGTATTCCAAATTCAGCAGGCACACTTCTATGTAGACCCTAGCTTCTCAACCTTCTTCGTTGTCTTTGGTCTCTATTGGGCGGTACGTGCTGCACAGGGTGGCGGAGTGCTTGCTCATACCATGCTTGGCATCAGCATTGGGTGTGCTATGGCAAACCGCATTACGCTAGCCACGCTTGGGTTAGCCGGTATTGTTGCCACCTTCCAGTCCGCCTTGCTATTGCACCATATGCATAAACGTTCGTTTCTCTCTGCATTGCTCCTGCGCAGGATGCCGCTCCTGTTTCTTGCCGGGTTTGTAACGCTTGCCACGTTCCGCATCGTGCAACCCTATGCATTTATTGGCTCTACGCCCACATCGCCCCCAGTGGTTGAAGATGCGCCTATCATGCTTTCAAGTATGCATGGTTTGGGCTTTTTCGACATTCGCCCAGACCCACGTTTCATCAAGAACATGGCCCAAATCAAGGGCTTTATCTCTGGCGAGCGTGATTTCTTTCCCTCGCAACAATGGGTCAACCGCATAGGCTACATCTTCCCCCTGCGAAATATGGTACTTTGGGGCATGGGTCCACTCCTTGGCATTGCAGCATGGGTGGGTTGGCTCATAGCCGGGCTATGGCATGTTCGGTTTTGGTTCCTCGGCAAGCAACCGGCACACTATCCCCGCTCTCTCGCGTCGCTTGTGCTATGGGTGTGGGTAGGTTTCTACTTTGGCTGGCAGGGCAATCAATTTGCCTTGAATACGCGCTACATGCTGCCTATTGCGGGCGCTATCAGCATTTTTGGTGCGTGGATGTTGGTGCAATGGGCAGAAAGGCGTGCTTGGCGTGGCTTGCGGCTTGGGCGGTGGGTGCTCATTGCAGTGGTGCTTGGTACGGGCATCTGGGCCTACGCCTTCACTCGTATCTACACGCGCCCACACTCACGCGTTATCGCTGCCCGCTGGGTTGTAAACAATGTCCCGCACGGCTCAAAAATAACGTTTGAGTCGTGGGATGACCCGCTCCCACTCGATGTTGACGACAACCGTATGTGGAATGTTGCCTACAAGGGGATCAAGACATTCCCCTACAATGCCGATAACCCAGAAAAATATTTTGGGCGTGAAGATAAGCTAGATGAGCCGGGGCTACTTGCCCAACTTGAAGAGGCAGACTATATTACTCTCACCAGTAACCGGGTCTATGCTTCTACCAACCGCCTGCCCATGCGCTACCCAGCAACGATGCGCTACTACCACTACCTCTTCAATGGTGAACTTGGTTTTGAGCTGGTTGCAGATATTACCTCATACCCCTCGTTTATGGGCATTGCAATACCAGACCAGAGCGCTGAGGAGGCGTTTAGCGTCTATGACCATCCGCGTGTGCTCATTTTTCGCAAAACAGATGCTTTTTCACGCGAAAAGGCCGCCGAGTTAATCACTGGCGATGTCAATTGGGACGAAATCTATGCCGTATCGGTGAGCACTGCCGACAAAGCACCAACAGCTTTGCGCCTCACTGAAAGCGAATGGCCTACCTACCGCGCTGCCGGCACATGGTCGCGCTTTTTCGATAGGCAGAGTGTCGTCAACCGTATGGCTCCCTTGGTGTGGTTTCTGGTGCTTGAAGCATTGGGCATGGCAACCTTTGCTATTCTCTTTCGGTTGTTGCCATGGCTCCCCGACCGGGGGTTGACGCTGGCGCGTATACTAGGTCTCCTCTTTGTTACCTATGCTGCATGGATACTTGGCAGTTTGCATCTACTCCCCTTTACCCCGGCCACCGTTTGGGCTTGTGCTGCTCCATTGCTCATCATTGGTGCTTGGGTTGCATGGCATGCACGGGCCGAATTGCGCATGTTTTGGCGTGAGCGACGTACTGCTATCATCACCGTGGAAGCGCTCTATGTGGCAGCTTTCTTGCTGGCCCTGTTGGTGCGCTGGCTCAACCCAGACCTATGGCATCCCTCACGCGGTGGCGAGAAGCATATGGAGTTTGCCTATATCAACGCTATCCTGAGGAGTCAAGCATTCCCTCCCTATGATCCGTGGTATGCCGGCGGCTCTATCAACTATTACTACTTTGGCTTTGTCATCATTGGCACGCTCATTCATATGACGCGCATCATTCCCTCTATTGCGTTCAATCTTGCCATGCCGACTATCTTCGCGCTTACAGTCATTGGAACATGGGGCGTGGTATACAACCTGTTATCTCCAACAAATAGGCTTCGTGCTTCAGGGTCCGCACGCCCTATGCAACACAGCACCAAGCAGACAAAAACCGCTAACCATTCGCGCCCACGCCCCCTTGCAAGCGAAACCCATGCGCGTCGTTCGGCCCTTCTCGCGCCATTCTTTGTCTTGCTACTCGGCAACTTGGTTCAAATGATATGGTTTTACAATGGCTATGCATTTGAGCAAGCTCACCGCCCAGAATGGGCCTATTGGGATGCAACCCGTATCGTAGAAGGCACAGTCAACGAATTTCCCTTTTTCACCTTTCTCTTTGCCGATGTACACCCGCATATGATTGTTATGCCTCTTTCGCTTGGCTTGCTTGGTGTGTCGGTAGCACTGGTACGGATGCGTTTGGTAACGTTCCCTAGAACTACTACATATCAGAAATGGGGCGCAGGGGTGCAGGCGTTGTGGCGTTCATTACCGCTCTCACGCCTATCCACGTTCATTGTTTTGCTGCTGATGGGGTTTCTAGCCGGGGCAATCCGGGTGACGAATACATGGGACTATCCTACCTACACGGGACTGGCCATTGTTGCGCTTGGGTTGATGCAATTGCATGCATTCAGGCGCACCCGTCTTGTGTCCCTAGCATTGCCTGCAAACCGCTTGCCACCGTGGGGGTGGTGGTGGTCACTGTTCTTCTCGCATGTGCTCTCATGGGGCGCTATGGTTGCACTCATCGTGCTTGTAGGAAAGGTGTTGTTTTTCCCCTTCTCACAGCATTTTGCTACTGAATCTTCTGGCGTGGAGCTGTTGCATAATGAAACTTACCACAATGCACTGTTACAGGTGTTGAAGGTAGAACGCACATCACTAGGCGATTTGCTACGTATCTATGGGCTATGGCTCTTTATGATGGTGAGTACTGGTTTCATCATTGCACACCGCTGGATACGTCTGCGCTCTTGGTTCCTTGGCATACTCTCTGGCTTGCTGATAGGGTTGATTTGGGTAAGCGTCACCTCTGGCTTTAGTGCTCTTTTGGTCCTCATACCGTTGCTGATAGGTGCAATGGTAATGGCTTGGTATTTACATAACTTGTTGCCACGCATTGCATTTCCTCTCTGGTGGGGCACAACGGCTATCGCCATTTGCACAGGGGTTGAGATACTTGTGGTCAAAGGCGATGTGGGCCGCATGAATACGGTGTTCAAGTTTGGTTTGCATGCGTGGACGCTGTTTGGTTTAACTGCGGCTATTGCTCTGCCGTGGATATGGCATATAAGCGATGCTTTTTTATGGCGTAGGAAGAAGCTGGCGCAAAGCTATACAGAAGAGTATACAAAAGGAATACGGCGGGGTGTTGTTGCTATTGGCGATGGTTTGTCATTTACTTTGATTTGGCTATGGCGTGGTGCTGTTGTTGCGCTTATCATTGCGTCACTCTTCTACCCTTTCACGGCTACGCCGGCTCGTATTGCAGACCGCTACGCTGAGGGGCTGCCGCGCACGCTCGATGGTGCTGCTTTTATGCATTACGTTAATGGAGATGAAGATGGGTATGAGTTTCCGCTTGAGGAAGATGCTGAGGCGATTGCTTGGCTACAAGATAATGTGCAAGGCACGCCACTTTTGTTGGAAGCGCATTTGCCGGCCTATCGTTGGGGGGCACGTGTTGCTACCTATACTGGGTTGCCTACTATGCTTGGGTGGGAATGGCACCAAATACAACAGCGCAGCATTGTTGGCGGCCCTTTCATTGATAGGCGCAAAGAGGCTGTTGAGGAGATATATGGCAAGACTGATACTGAACGGGCTTTAGAGCTTATTCGGCACTATGGGTTTGAATATGTCTATGTTGGCGGCGTTGAGCATGCTCTCTATGATGCGGCTGGGTTGGATAAGTTTGAGGAGATGGCGGATGCGGGATACCTTGAGGAGCTGTTTTGTACTGGCAATACGATTATCTACGGGGTGGTACAGCCGGGTATACCTACGATGCTTACTACTGATATTGCTGTCAATACGCCCTATCTTGATATGCCGCCGCCGCTTATGCTCACGGAGCCAGTCAATACGTTGCCAGTGGCCTATGACTATGCATGGAATGATTGGGCTAACCGTGGGTCATTGCATGCGGTGGTGGTGTGGCTTGTGGCGCTCTATGTTCTTGCATTGCTTGGTTATCCTATTGCTGTGCTTGTGTTTGGGCGCTGGCGCGATGCTGGGTTTGCGTGGGCGCGGGTTATTGGCTTGTTGGTGCTGGGGTATGCTATTTGGCTACCTACAAGCCTGAATATTTGGACTTATGCTAGGCATGGTATGCTTGGTGGCGTGGTGCTTGTGCTGGCGCTAGATGTGGCGGTTCTTATCTGGCTTGGGCATGCCTATACTGCTCCAACGTCGCTCTCGCTGTTGCACTATTCGTTGTTCCTACGTGGGGTGCATTGTGTTGTGTTGCGTGCATGGCATTGCCGGCGCTATGTTATGCTCAGTGAGGTGCTTTTTTTAACTGGCTTTGTGCTGTTTGTTGTTATCCGTGCGCTCAACCCAGACCTATGGCACAACATCTGGGGTGGTGAGAAGCCTATGGAGTTTGGGTTTCTTAATGCTATTCTACGTAGCCCGGTCATGCCTCCCTATGATCCGTTCTTCAGTGGGGGCTCTATCAATTATTACTACTATGGTCTCTATCTTGTGTCGTTGCCTATAAAAGCTACGGGTATTTCTCCTGCTATTGGGTTCAATCTTGTTATCGCTACGCTCTTTGCGCTGACGCTCTTGGGGGGATATGCTGTTGTTGCGCAACTGACGCGCCGCACAAGCTACGGGTTGATAGGCGCGGCATTTCTGGTGCTGGCGGGCAATATGGCAAGCGTGTTTCAGGTGAGCTGGTTGTTGCGTGGGCGCGATGGTATACAACCGGTGCTTGCGGCGCTCTTCCCAACGCATGGCGAGCCGGCTTCGCTCTGGGAGCGATTGACTCAATTTGGGCCCCGTCTGGGCGATTGGTTTGTTGGCGCAAGCCGCGTGATTGATTATACTATCAACGAATTTCCCTTCTGGAGTTTTCTGTTTGCCGATTTGCACCCGCATATGATAGTGTTGCCAATTGTAATGCTGGCCATAGCGTTGGCATACCAATATGTAGTGGGACGACACAAGAAGGTGGATGCTTCTGGTGCTATGCCTGCTACTCCGCCAGAACCAATGACGGATGCCTCAGTGATAATCCATGGGCTTACGGCGTTGACACTTGGGGGGATAGCTGTCACCAATTCGTGGGATTTTCCTACCTATGCCTTGCTCATTGGGGCGGCGTTAGTGGGGCATGCATGGCGCACACGTCCACTGCATGAACACAAGTCATCTACACAACAATGTGAGCTATGCCCGCCTGACGAACAATCACAGGCTATGCGCCAAGAGCGTACCACTGCAATACTGCAAACAATGGTGCAGATAGCACGTGCAGGCTTGTTGGCGATAGCGCTTGCTGTTGGTGGGTTGGCACTCTATTCGCCTTTCTTCGATAGCTTCTATGCATTTGTTTCTGGCATTGGGCTAGTGCGCGATGGTACGCATATACGCGATTATGGGTTGCTCTATGGTTTGTTTGTTGTGGTGCTTGTGCCGGTGCTCATTGGGGCGGCTTGGCGCTTGCTTTCTAAGCCAGGTTTCAGGGGGTGGTTGATGTCGGTGCGCATGTATGAGCCTGCGCATTGCCCTCCGATAAGCACAAAGGTTGGCTTAGGTACACAGAAATATGCGTCAACGAACCCGGAAACGCATACTGTGCTATCAGTTTCACAAACGCATGCTTATGCGTCATCACGACCGCAGTTGTTGTCGGTGCAGCGTTTGTTGAGCACTAGCCCATTTGTCGGTATTTTGCTATCGGTGGTATTAGCTATGCTCCAGCGCATACCGGCGTTTTTCCAACGTGCATCGCGTTCGCAATCGGCGGTGCATATTTTTATATACAGTATTTTCATGGCGACGCTATTCCCTATTGTGTCGGTTATCATCCAGCAAGTGCGTATTGTGTTCGGGCGTGAGCAACATATTTCCAATACGGCTTTTCGTGTTTCACGCTTGGTGTCACCTGATACTCCATCGCCACACGAGAAACAGGCAGCATCGGGAGCACAGGGCGAAGAATCCGTTAGTACATGGGTGAAACTTGAGGTGCAAAATCCTGCGCCCGATACCTACTGTATTCTACCGCGCCCACAGAGCACAAAGCGGGAAAAAGTTTTTTCTATCATAGGGCGTATGTTGCTCGTGCTAGTCCTTTTTATGGTATTTCTACAAGCTATTCAGCACCCGGCTACCGAGTTGATGCTCTGCCTTGAAACGCTTATCCTCATTGGTGTGGGTTTGATGCTACCGCGTTGCACAAGCGCGGCTACATGGTTTACCTTTTTGATGGCAACAGTGGCGTGGTCTGTGTCTTTGGGTATTGAACTGCTCTTTATTCAAGACCATTTAGCGGGTGGCGACTTCTACCGTATGAATACTGTTTTTAAGTTTGGCATGCAGATATGGACATTGCTGGCGCTTGCTGCGGCCGCAAGTCTTCCCCATTTGCTGCATAGCTTATACCGTGCAGGGCGCATGGCAGTAAAAACAGTTCAACCTCCAAATAATAGGACAGCAAAGGCACTCAATGCACGACGAACAGGTGGCTTGGTTTTTCGGATTGTTGGAGTCCTTATACTCATTCCTTTTGTAGCTATAGCCCTTTTCTACCCCGTTGTGGGGACGTTTAGCCGTGTAGCCTATCGGTTCCCGCAGCCCCCAGCCCCAACCTTAGATGGGCTTGCTTTTATGCACTCTGCGCAGTTTCACTACGATGATGCGACTGTGGAGTTATCGCCTGAAGCAGACGCGATAGCATGGTTGAATGAACATATTACCGGCACACCAATTGTTGCGCAGTCGAGTTTGGGTTTCTATCGGCACTATGGCGTGCGTATTGCGGCCAATACTGGGCTGCCCACTATCACCAGTTCCTTGCATACCAATGAGCAACGCCAACCATCGCTTGCAGCCAAACGGGATAGTGATGTACAAAGGCTGTTCAATACTGCTGATACGGATGAGGCATTGCGGTTGCTTTCTCAATACCGCGTGAATTATATTTATGTCGGGGAGATTGAGCATGCGTATTACCGCGCCGAGGGGGTGCAAAAGTTTGCCGATATGGTGGGCACATCCTTAGATGTTGTCTACCAAAATGATGGTGTGCGCATCTACAAAGTGCTTACAATACCAGATGAATATACAGGACCAGCGCCGGTTGAGTTTGATCCTTCGACGCAAGAACTCAAGTTGCTCGAGCTTGAAGAGTTGGAGCAACAATGGCAGGATAACCCGACCGATGTTTCACTTGCTATGGACTTGGCGCGACGCTACCGTGGTATGCAGCGTTTTCAGGATGCAATACGGGTGTTGGAACCGGTGGTTGACCAGAATGTTGACAATGTGTTGATGCAACATGTATACGGCGACTTGCTAGTTCGTGTCAATCGCTACGATGAGGCAGAAGAGGTTTATACGCGAGCGGCTATGCAAGAACCAACGTCGGCTAATTGGAACAAGCTTGGGAGAGAGTTGTTGAGTTTGGGCCGGATTGACAAGGCAGAGTTGGCTTTGGGGCAAGCTATTGCGATTGATCCGGTAGACCCGTCTGCATACTATCACTTGGGCCGCGTCTACTATCAGCAAGGCAAGCATGACCTTGCAAGCAAACATTTGAATATATACCTTTCGCTTGAGCCAGATGCATTGTATAGTGAAGATGCTAGAGTTCTCTTGGAGAATATCAGTAATGGTGGCTAATATTTTCACCTGGTGGGTTGTTGTACAGGTTGTTGGGATAATCGGCCTTCCGATCACAACCTTTCTTTTTAGAACATTGCCTGACCGTGGCTATGCCTTTAGCAAAAGCTTGGGTATATTGCTGATAAGCTATGGAGCGTGGATGCTGGCCATGCTTGGTCTCGCGCCATTTGGTGTGCCACTCTTGGTATTTGTTGCTTTCCTCGTTGGCATTATTGGTGTGGTGCTTATCACCTATGTTGTGCCGCGCTCGCCGGGCGAAACACCTATGGCAAGCTATGTGCAAACACATTGGCGCGGTATAGTAGCCTATGAAGGGTTGTTTCTGCTATCGCTTATTGCCCTCGCATGGTTGCGTGCGCACAACCCGGACCCGTGGGGAACTGAGCGCCCTATGGATTATGGGTTTTTCAATGCGATACAGCATAGCCGCACCTTCCCCCCGCATGACCCATGGCTGGCCGGCTATAGCATCAACTACTACTACTTTGGCTACCTGATGCATGCGGCTATTGCCATGGTGAGTGGGCTACAACCATCGGTGGCGTTCAACCTATCGCTGGCATTGGTCTTTGCGCTTACGGCGCTCAATGTAGCGGGCGTGGTAGCCAATCTGATAGCGTTGACACCAAGTGCTAAGAGACAGGATGAGCCTGATATGCAGAAAGCCCAACCCAAACGCCCACCATTGCATCTGCTGACGCGCCCGCT
This sequence comes from uncultured Chloroflexaceae bacterium, assembly GCA_964626155.1. Lineage (GTDB taxonomy): Bacteria > Chloroflexota > Chloroflexia > Chloroflexales > Chloroflexaceae > JAAUSY01. Next base: position 207,399 of record CAZVEN010000001.1, read on the forward strand.
TGTGGCGTTGCTCGGGGTGGTGTTGGTGCTCATTGCTGCGAATCAATCGGGGGCTTTGCAGGTTTTCGTTGGCAATTATAAGGTGGTGGCACTCGACGGTGAGCAGTTTATGTCTGCTCTCAAACAGGGTTTCAGTGATGCGGAAGAGATAGAGTTGCCGCACCCATTGCGTACCAATGATTTTGGTACCCTCACGGCGCTGGACCGCAACGACCAAGTGAAGGATTTTAACTGGTGGTGGCCCTCGCGTTCGCTATGGGATAGCCAACCGCTGGCACCAACAGACACAACAAATGAACGTATACGCATCTACAATATTACAGAATTTCCCTTCTTTAGCTTTTGGCTTGGCGATATGCACCCGCATGTGATGGCGCTACCTTATGGCTTGCTGGCGATGGCGTTGACGCTGGCAACCCTAGCCCGTCCAAGGTTGCCAATGTTTGCGACAAACCGCCAGAGCTGGGCCGACCTTGTGCTCACTGGGTTGGTGCTTGGTAGCCTCTATGTTATCAATAGTTGGGATTTGCCAACCTACTGGTTGCTCTATGCCGGTGCGTTGTTTGTGCTGGCCATTCGGCAAGCTGGGCATTCCGATGCGGTGCTATGGGGTAAGTTGGTGTGGCAGATGGTGCTGGTGACGCTGGCGCTGTATATTCTGTTCTTGCCATTTTACTTGACATTCCACTCACTGGTTGGCTCGGCAGATCCGCTGACGAAGTTGCCCATTTTGTCGAAGCTGACGACTATTATTGCGCCCTACAAGGCGGGAAGAACTGAGATACATGCCTACCTTACTATTTTTGGGCTATTTGTGTTGCCTGTGCTTGTGTTTGCGTACTTGAACCAGCGTCAACCTAAACCTACGGGCACACGCCCGCCACTGATACCGGGGTTGCCGTGGTTGGCTCCGGCGCTGTTGATTGTTGGCTTGCTCATCAAGTTCCCGCTGTTGGCACTGGCGGGTGTAGCACTTTTTGTGCTTGACTTGGCTATGCGCCGCGCTGATGCGACGGCCGAGGCGTTCGTCTTGCTCGTCATATTGCTTGGGTGCTGCATCTGTTTTGGCACAGAGCTTATCTTTATTCGGGATGTGTTCAGCAATCGCATGAACACTATTTTTAAATTCTACTATCAAGTATGGCTCCTGTGGGGTACGATCACGGCCTACATTGTGTGGTGGGTGTGGAAAGATGTGGTAGCACCGGCTTCTAGCCGGCCTGAGCAAGATGCGGCAGCACCAACTTCTAGCCAGATAGCGCAAGATGCGGCAGCACCAACTTCTAGCCAGATAGCGCAAGACGCCGTAGCACCAGATTCTAGCCGGCCTGAGCAAGATGCCGTAGCACCAACTTCTAGCCAGGTAGAGCAAAATGCCGTAGCACCGGCTTCTAGCCAGATAGCGCAAGACGCCGTAGCACCGGCTTCTAGCCGGACTCAGGCACCAAATTCTCGGTTACTCTTAGCCATGCGTGGGGTTTTCACAGTTATCTTTGTGGCATTGTTGGCTGGTTCGCTGGTCTATCCGGGTATTAATGTGCGCGATATGCTACGCAATGATACGTTGGAGGGGTTGGTAGGCAAGACGCCGCGTGAGCGGACGCCGGCCGGCGAGGAGTCTATTGCGTGGTTGCGCGATAATGCGCTCCCCGGCAGTGTGTTGCTGGAGATGGTAGGGCCGGGTGGTGGGTCATACAATCCGCAGGGCTATGCGGGTGTTTCGGCTAGCACGGGCATTCCGACGGTGTTGGGGTGGATTGGGCACGAAAATCAGTGGCGCGGTGGGCACAAGGCGGCGAAGGATGAGATAGGTCCACGCCAAAGTGATGTAGATACGATGTATAGTACATTGGATATAGGGCAGTTGCGTTCTTTGCTAGAGCAGTATGGCATTACCTATATCTATGTTGGTATGCTTGAACGTGAGGGGTATGCGCCTGAGAGCTTGGCGAAGTTTGCGCAGGTGGGGGATGTGGTGTTTCAGCAGGGCGAGGTGACGATATATCGGGTGCGGCGGTAAGGTGGGTTTGTGCTCTGTGTTTCTCTGTGTCCCCTAGAACTGATAATGTGTTTTCACCACTAAGAAAGCAAAAAACGCAAAGACGCAGAGATTAGCGTCTGTGCTACAATAGACAAGAGGTACAAAATACATGAAAAGGAGGAGCAGTTATGACAACAGCTATAGCAAACGAAGAAATGACTACACAGGCACAGCCATATGAACATATCCTGAGCCTCATAGCACAACTGACACGCAATGAGCGGTTACGGCTTATTATGTACATTTGCGATACGATGTTGGCACGTCTCAACGAGGACGATGAGGATGAGTTGGCACGCGATGCCGATGAGGTTTGGGAATATGCTCAAGCACATCCAGAAACAATATCCAGTTGGGAAGATGTGCAAGCTGAACTTATGCTGATGGAAGATGTAGAGCTATCACTCTATGAGCACACGCTGATTGCGGTAGAGCAGTTTACACCAATGCAATGGCTACACCTTGTTGCTCATATTGCTAGAATGATAGAGCCGCTGCTCGATGAAGATGGCAGTGATGTGGGTTTGCATCGCTGCAAGGATATTCATACAGTGAAGGGATGGAATACGATGACATCTAACCCAGAACGCATGCCACCAATACTACCACCAGAGCAAATACCCTACGATGCGCGTATCAGTAAGCAACCCACAAGGACGCGCAAGGTGTTTTCGACATAACAGCTTGACGAAAACGGCATGCTGAAGCTCCGCATTCGGTGTGGGGAGTCTTTGGCGCATGCTATCTTGAAGGTAGAGGTACATATTGAGGAGCCAGTACCAGACCCGATGCCCACACCGGAGGAGTTGGGCTGGCCGCCGGGCTTTTTTGAGGAGATGTATGGTTGTTTGGCAAATGACCCCATAGAACGTGCGGAACAAGGAGAGTATGAGGTGCGCGAGGTAGTTGGGTGATATACCTATGAAGATTGGGAAGCATAACCAAACCTTCTCATTGGTTCAAGTCAATTTCCCTCAAGTAAATCTTCGAGCTACCCTTGAGTGTTTATCTCTTCATCTTCCAACACCATTTGATGCTCTTGAAGGTAGAGCGCAAATTCAATCTGGCGCAACAAAGTCAGAAGCTCCTCGCGGACACGTTCCGGGGGCGCATACTGTAGCCCCTCAAATACCAATGCTTGGGCGCGTTTCAATTCATGACACTGATATGCAAGAGAGGCAGCACTACGGTAGAGAATAGCACGGGTGGGTTGCGATGATTCTGCATTTGGCACCAATTGGGCAGCCTGCAATTCATGCTCATATGCCTGACGTGCCATATCAACTGCTCGCGTCGAATCACCCGCATGGCGAGCAACCAGTGCTTTTTGAGCAAACTCCATGGCTATCGTATGATATTGACGTACACTACTCATGACACCCCATCTTTGACCAAGGAACACTAAACTCAACAATAATGATATAATCTATTTCGTCATTAGGTTTTTTTAATCGGGAGAGCTTTTCTTTGTAGCGCCTTTCAACAGTATTTCCTGTAGCCCGATTCTCTTTCAGTATACCAGATACTTCAAGACGTGCTGCACCATTAAAAATAAGCGTATCATCGGGGTTTTGGGGTTTCAAGTAATAATCTATTTTAGAACCCACTTCTGATTGCTCATAACCGGTGTAGTCAGTCAGTTCTCGAAGAAAGTTGAGAGCCAGTCCACAAGCTGCAAAATCAATTCGCTTTAGATCATCATTTAGTGCTCTTCTATGTTCATCTGTTACCGTGCCATCCCAAATCACCTTAAAAGCATACTCTTCGTTTTGATAATGAACATTGATTGTGACACCACTTGTGTGGTTGTTTACATCGAAGCACACCATACAATTCAAGCGATAGAATGATACAAATTCATCAAGAAGAACAGGTATCCCTTCACCAAGATGTTCGAGGACGATCTCCCGGGTTGGTTCTGCTGACAAAATAGTTCTTCCTTTCGTCTCGGGTCTCTGTGAAACTTGTAGGCAGTACCCTACCTTATTTTGGTATAGTATAACATATCTTTCTATATATATGTGATACAATGAATCCTGCAACACATAGTTAAAAGGAGGAGCAGCTATGACAACAGATACAGCAAACCCAGAAATGACTACATAGGCAGTGATGTAGAGTCGCATCGCTGCAAGGATATTCATACAGTGAAGGGATGGAATACGATGACATCTAACCCAGAACGCATGCCACCAATACTACCACCAGAGCAAATACCCTACGATGCGCGTATCAGTAAGCAACCCACAAGGACGCGCAAGGTGTTTTCGACATAACAGCTTGACGAAAACGGCATGCTGAAGCTCCGCATTCGGTGTGGGGAGTCTTTGGCGCATGCTATCTTGAAGGTAGAGGTACATATTGAGGAGCCAGTACCAGACCCGATGCCCACACCGGAGGAGTTGGGCTGGCCGCCGGGCTTTTTTGAGGAGACGGCAGGTTCAATACCTGATTTTCCGTTAGATGCCGATATGAGCTATTCAAAGGAATGGCGAACGTTTTTAGCGGCAAATGGTATGCTGGATGAGGATGAAATGGATGGTACGTGATGACGACAGCAGAGATACAGACTCTTTTAAACTACTCCGACACACAAAACTATTCTTCCCTTGGTCGCCATCTCTCGCTCTCATTATCACGAGGTGCTTTCTTCTGTTCTTCAGTTTTTTTTCCTGTCCAGCGACCTGCAAATGCTCCTATCACAATACAAATAATTCCTGTAAAAGTTGCTCCTAAGCCTGTTTCTTTTACAGCAAACCATCCGGGCAAGCCAAATGGGTTTACAATCCCAAGTGTAATAGAAGCATAAGGAGACTCTTGTATGGCAACGGGAGTTTCACCTTCGTTCATGTCATAGATGATTGCATCAAAGCTAACAGCCTGATCACCGTCAAAACCTTCTTTAGGCGAAACGATCCACTCCCAATAAAGAGGTTCATTCAACTTTATAGGTGTAGCTTGTTGGTTTGGATTTTTCGCAATATCAAAAGCGGTTGTTCGTATTTGAATATCAACAGCATAATCGTTATCTGGTTTCAAAGCAATGGGATATGCACCTAACGCTTCATGATCAAGTATCTTAAAAATAAGTTTGATTGGAGCGGACTTTCCAGCACGTAATCTACGGGGACCAAATTTATCAAAGTAAAGGTAGTATTCAGCATCTTGAGAGGATGGTACATTACTAGATACAACAAGTTCGTCTTTTTCTAGTGATTCCCAAATACCTTTACCAGATAAATTCTCAATAAAAAGAAATATACCGAAAAGACCAACAATAATTATTCCTGCTAGTGATAGTCCAATTGTCTTATTATTAACAGCAAAAGGGACTTTTTTAGGCGCAAACAACATAAAAACCATTGAAAGCATCATCAATATTGTCGTCAGAAATAAATCAAAATCAATATAACGTTGATAAGCTTCTACAAAACGTGTTAGATGATAGTATGTGTATGTATATTTAATATTTGGACCCCAAACCACAGTAAAAAATATACCTATGCCGGCCATGATCATGATAATACCGACATTCATGAATGTGCTTGGAATCTTCTCTTGGTTCTTTTTTTGCATAGGGTTCATATGAGAATACTCCTTATCTCTTACACTGCTACATGCATCCTTCTGTGTGTATAGCTGCTTCTTTTATTTTGCTTCCATTATACCAGAGTGGTAGAAGCACGGGCAAATCATCCCCGAATGGACAGCAGGCTCCAAATAATTGTGTTGGTGATACGGTTTTTCAGTTCTTCTGGTGTGTCGTAGCCATAGATACGCGCCAGCGCAGGGTTGGCACTGATGTATGTGCCAGCGGGTGTTGTGCGAAAGATGCCCTCAACCGCATGCTCAAAAAAATGGTGATAGGCGGCGGTATTGTTTTGTACGGGTTCTTAGGGCTATGCGGGTGTTTCGGCTAGCACGGGCATTCCGACGGTGTTGGGGTGGATTGGGCACGAAAATCAGTGGCGCGGTGGGCACAAGGCGGCGAAGGATGAGATAGGTCCACGCCAAAGTGATGTAGATACGATGTATAGTACATTGGATATAGGGCAGTTGCGTTCTTTGCTAGAGCAGTATGGCATTACCTATATCTATGTTGGTATGCTTGAACGTGAGGGGTATGCGCCTGAGAGCTTGGCGAAGTTTGCGCAGGTGGGGGATGTGGTGTTTCAGCAGGGCGAGGTGACGATATACCGGGTGCAATAGTAGGGTGAGTTTGTGCTCTGTGTTTCTCTTGGGCGTTCTTGGTGTTTTGGTGTTTTAGTATCTACTTTTGCGGGGTGGGATAAGTGGGGGGCTCCAATATGTGGTATCAGCGCAAGATGATGCAGTTGCGCCCTCTGTTCTTTGCTTCATACAGTGCTTCATCCGCAACTTTGTTGATGATAGATGCGTCGGCATAGCTTGGAAAATCGGCTATGCCACAGCTAAATGTTACTGAAAATTCTTGCTCTTCAGCCTGTTGCCGTATCAGCGAAAAGTCGTTGCGGATTTCATCTAGTACATTCACAGCATGTTTTCCTTCTGTATCAGGTAACATTACGGCAAATTCTTCTCCACCATAGCGCCCAATAATGTCTGTTTTGCGCAACCGTTGCTGCAATATACGGGAAAGGCTTTTGATTACTCTATCGCCGACGGTGTGTCCATAGGTGTCATTGACAGATTTAAATTTGTCAAGGTCTATCATGGCAAAAGAAATGGTGCTCTTCCGTCTGCTGGCATAGAGGACTTCTCGATGCAAGGCTTCTTTTGTTGTGGTGTGATTAAGCAACCCTGTTAGGCTATCGCGTATCATAGAGGCTCGCAAGTCACGCGAACGTTGCGCTCGTGCGTTGACAATGGAGATAAGATGGCTGCTATCTATAGGTTTGGTGAGGAAGTCATCGCCGCCTCGGTTCATGGCGATGAGTTGCTGCTCTAAGTTTGTTTCAGCGGAGAGAAAGACAATGGGAATACCAACAAATGTTTCTTGTTGTCGTATAACAGATGCTAGTTCAAGCCCATTGCAATGGGGCATGTACAAGTCCATGAGGATGAGGTCGGGGCGGAAGTCATGCAATGGTTGCATGATGTGCATTGGGTCATTGATAGCAACGGTATCTATCCCATCGCGGCGGAGAAACATGTTATACATAGCGGTCATATCTTGTTCATCATCAATAATAAGTACACGGTATGGCTCAGGTTGTTTGTTGGTTGTTATGTGATCAAGCTTGTCTATAAGTGCAGAAACATTCACCGGTTTGGTAAAGTAAGCTATACCACCAGCCCGAACGGCCTGCAAGCGAGCTATCACGTCGTCGCGTGCTGACATAAACATTACAGGTACGTGTTGACACAATGCGCGTGTCTGAGCTTCAAACTCTTGCCCGCCAAACAACCCTTCGGGAAACATGACATCCATGATGACGGCTGCTGGTTTGGAGTATCTCAATGCATGGCTGATGTGTGATGGGTGCTCGAAGATTTCGACTGTGTACCCAAAATGGCCAATCTGTAATTTCAAATCTTGAGCCATCCACGTGTCATCCTCAACAAGGTAGATAAGCCTATTTTCGGGTTGATGGGGTTGTGGTGCGTGGGCGTCGCAAGGCACTCCGGAACAAAATACTGGCACACTGCTTGGCACTTCGGCAACAGGCTCTTTATCATTGGTTTGATTGGGGTTGGGTAGATTGGTTGATGATTTGGACTGAGTATCTTGTTGAGTTGACTGAGCATCTTGTTGGGTAGCTGTAGCTGATGTGATGTGGCTCAATTCTTGGTGCATAGCGGTTTTGAGCCTATCCAAAAGCCCGGCAATATGGGCTTGGTGTTGAGTCGTTATGGGCAAGACGGTTTCGATGATGGTTTTGACGAATAGTTCAAGCTCGCGTGCATTGCGCCCGGTTTGCACAAAGCCATAATTGCCTCCAGAGCCAGCTATGCTATGGACAAGGCGATGAAATGCTTGCATAGCTTGCTCGTCGCCTCCTGTTTGAAGTACATGGTGCCATGTTGCTTCAATATGCTGTATCTTATCTGGCAATCGTTTGGCATATCCTTGTTGCAAGACAGTGAGCTTGTGTTGAAAAGATTCGTGTATGTTGTTAGTATCCATGGTAGTGCTCCCATATTGATTCAATAAGATTCGAGAGGATCATCGGTTCAAATGGCTTTGCAATGACATCTATAGCTCCCATGGCTCGGTATTCTTCTACCTCGTGGGTTTGGACTTTGGCTGTCATAAAGACGGCTGGTGTGTTAGCAGTTTGCGGTAGTGTACGCAATGCCCGCAATGTAGTCGGGCCATCCATACCCGGCATCATTACATCGAGGAGGATGAGGTCTGGGGCAAAAGTTGGTGCTGCTTCTAAGGCTTCATTTCCAGAACTACAGACTTGGACAGTGAAGCCGCCAATTTCCTCAAGGGCCAAACGTGCAATAATTTGAATGTCGGGATCGTCTTCAACAAAGAGTATACGGTTTAGGTTTGCTATTGACATAGGAGCGTCTATCCTTTCTTGTACTAATGAATAAGCGATTTGATGACCTCAAGTAGTTCTTGATTGGAGGTGCGCGATTTGACTAAAGCAGCAGTGACTTTCTGTGCTACTTCTTGGCTAATTTCACGGGCTGAAAAAATTAATATGGGTACGTTGAGTTTGTTGTGGCTTTGCGAAAAGGGGAACAAATCCATACCGGAGCCATCCGGCAAACTCATATCTAAGATAATAAGGTTGAACGTTTCTTGTTGTATTTTCTGTGTTGCCTCTTGGATAGTATGGGCCTGTATGATGTCTGCAAAATCTTGCATCATTTCTGCGAGGACTTGTGCGATATCGGGGTCGTCTTCTACATGCAAAATACGCGACCGTTCAGCATGGCGTTGTGAAATGGCTTGCCGTATAGAGGCAACTATGGTTTGATGGTCGGCTGTCTTATCGAGCCAATCTGCGACCTCAAACGCGCCGCCCTCCAATTCTTGTTGTCCCTGTTGGGCTATAGCGGAAAAGACAACAATGGGCAAATGACGGGTGCTATCTTGGCTGCGCAGTTCACGGATGAAGTCAATACCGCCTTGTCCTGGCATAACAAGGTCAAGTGTCATTGCAGCATACTGATTGGCAGCTAGAAACTGCTTGGCTTGGGTTGTATTGTAGGCTATATCGGTGTTAAACCCGTTCATACTGAGCATAATGCTTAACATTTTGGCAAGGTCGGGCGTATCTTCACAAATTAAGATACGGGGATGATGATGCTTGCTCTCCAGAGTGATTTCTTGTTCACGCCATTCGGGTAGCTCAAAGAAAAAGGTGCTGCCAACATTGGGTTTAGTTTCAAAGCCTATTGTTCCGTTGTGGCGCTCGATAATAGCTTTGCTAATGTTGAGACCAAGGCCAGACCCTCCTTTTTGGCGTGTCGCAGATGAATCAGCTTGCGCGAACTTTTGGAATATACGGTCACGAAATTCTTCTGGTATGCCAGAGCCAAAATCTTGCACCGAGACAAGCAACGATGTTCCCTTACGCTTAACAGTAATCTGGACCTCGCTGTCACGCGGGGAAAATTTAGCTGCATTAGAAAGGAGATTGGTCAAAACTTGTATCAAACGGTCGCTATCGGCGTTGACTTGTATTCCTTCGAGGGCATGGGTTAATGTAAACGTTACTCCATACTGGTCGCCATAGGCGCGAGTAGACTCTATCGCTTGCTCTACCAGCGGGATTAGCTCGACTGGCTTGAGATGAAAGACCATTTTGCCAGATTCTATCTTATCAATGTCGAGTATGTCATTGACGAGGCTTACTAGGCGTTCACTATTTTTATGTGCTATCTCTACCATTTTGAGGACTTTCGGCGATAGGTCTTTGGCCATAGAGCCGACGATAAGACTCAATGACCCCCGTATTGAGGTAAGCGGTGTGCGTAATTCGTGGCTCACAATAGAGACAAACTCGTTTTTCAAACGCTCAGCTTTTTTGCGTATGGTGATGTCACGCACAATGGCGAGGATTTCATCTTCGTTCGCGGCGACTAAGCGTATTTCGTAATCGTAGAGTGCGGTATCAAGAAATAATTGATACTCAAAGGTTTGCATCGTGGCGGTTGCGAGGACCTGCTCCATGTGATGCAAGGTAGATTGGGCTAACTCTGTTGGCAACGCTTCTTCTATATGCTTGCCAATGAGCTCATTGGCGGGGGGAAATAGGTCATGTTGGCGGCTGGTTGTGCAATTGATACATATGCGATTGCGGTTGATCAGGAGTATAAAATCGGGCATGATGTTGAGGAGCAAACGATGTTTTGCCTCACTCTGCTGCAAGGCTTCTGCCATCTGCTTGCGTGCAGTGATGTCTGAAACGGAGCCTTCGTAAAAGAGCAGATTGCTGTTTTCATCACGCACTGCCCAAGCATTTTCCGAAATCCATATAATACTGCTATCTTTACGATACACCTGCGACTCAAACCCAGAAACCGAGTCATGTTGTTCGATTAAGCAGGTAAACGTTTCACGTTGATGAGGTTGAACATACAGTTGTTGCGCAATGTTGGTGATACGGTTTTTCAGTTCTTCTGGTGTGTCGTAGCCATAGATACGCGCCAGCGCAGGGTTGGCACTGATGTATGTGCCAGCGGGTGTTGTGCGAAAGATGCCCTCAACCGCATGCTCAAAAAAATGGTGATAGGCGGCGGTATTGTTTTGTACGGGTTCTTGTTGTTGTTTTTGGTATAGCAAACGTAACTTTCCAATCATGAGCAGGCTTGCTCCTTTCTTTGGTCCAGTTACTTTTTACTTTCTATCCTTGAGCGGTAGCAATTCCTCTTTGGGATCTAGCTGTCAATAAGGTACAAGCACCCTAGGATGTATACAAGCGCTTGTCTATACGCATATGTTGTTACCAAAGACACCCTACAGGTAAAAACGCCCTCACCGGCGCGATGAGGACGTTACGTACTCATAGGGAATATGAGAACGAGTATTATTGGAGTAACAACTCAAAACTAGGTTGCTCATCTTCCCCTGTTATACGACGTAGGGTTCGTTGCACCAAGCGTACTGTTTGCTGCCCAAGCCAAAATGTGAGTAATGCACCCACTACCAGCCCAAGCGCACTGCCTAGAGCGGCACCCAAGACAAAAAGTAGTGAGTGGATATGTTCTGATGCAATATTCCCTAGCCGAGATACAATGATGCTCATAGGTTCCTCATTGAACAACAACTACAGGAGACGCTTCCCCCCAAAGCCTATCAAGCTGATAGAAATGACGTTGATCTTCACGAAAGATATGGACGATGACGTCGTTATAATCTAGCACAATCCAACCTGTGCTGGCTGTTCCTTCGATACGTGGGTTATAGCCGAACTCGCGTTGTATGGCATCGTCAATATGTTCGGTAATAGCCTGTAATTGACGTTCGTTATCTCCAGAGCAGATTATAAAATAATCTGCAATCGTGCTCAACTCTTGAATGTCAAGCAAGACAATATCGTAGGCCTGCTTATCTTCTGCAAGCGCTACCATTCGTCGTGCAAGGTTTTCATCTTCGATGATCCTGCCTGCTACTTTCTAGGTGTATGCGTATGATACTACAAACATTCCACCTTGATACAAGCGAGTGAGCCACTGCATATCATCACAATGGCTTCCTGCCGTTCTACTCTACAGTTTTCTTTACGCCTCAACAAGCCACTTGAGAGACGACCAGTCAAGCACTGGCACGCTGATCAGAAAGGATCGCTAGCAAATCGTACCATATTTGGTGCGCTGTGTAAATAGCATTACACATCAAATTCGCATGAACCCGAAAAACAGGCCATTTCTTGCGCTGCATTGGTCAAGTCTTTGTCTTCATAGCGGTATATTTTCGAGAAGTCAATAGCTGGAAATTCTGCTGCGAGTTGCTCATATTCTTGTTGGGTTATCTCTACATACGGCATTTGGGCATAGTTGGCGTCGAACGATGGGAGAAAGGTGATTCCACCGAGTTGGTCACGGTTTGTCCACACCCATTTCATGAGGTCAATAATTTCGTCGGGTCGGTAGGTGATGGTACAACTTGGGTTGTGTTGTGTCCAGTGGCGTTTATTTTTGAGCCAATACTCGCATTGGTGTATAGCTGAGAGGTCAGTGCGGATTATGGCATTGTCTGGTGCTTTGATGGGAAAGTGAATCACCCATGTGTTGGCATCTTCAGGTGTTTGCCCATTTTCAGGGTCCATAGGCACCCCCGCATCACGCAGCACTTTGAAGATGGGCGAGTAGGTTGCTACTCGTACATTCCTGATATAGTAGTGTGACCAGCGGGCATGTAGCCCTGAAGAGCAATTGACCAATTGCGATGAGTTGCCACTGGGCTTGACGCATGTGATAGCTGCGGAGGGGTTTATGGTAAGCGCATGGGCTATGGTGTGGTTTGTTTCAATGGCTATATGTTGTAAATGGTGCATGACTTCGGCATCTTGAACAACTGGACAGTCCATTTGCCCTGTAATATCTACGCCGAGCAATCGCTCTTCTTGACAGTTGTGTTGCCATTGTGGGCGCAGACCTGGGAAGTATGTTGCTAATGATTGAATTGTGCCTATTATGGTGGCTAGCTTAACTTTTTGCTGTAGGGTTGCAACGGTGTCATCGGGACGCGCTATGGCGGAGGAGAGGTTGCAAAATTGCCACGGACGTAGTACTACTTCGCCGCATGGGTTTGTTCCAAACTCAGCTCCCTTTCGACTAGCCGGTCGCATGGCTATAGTGGACTGGCGGTTGAATATACCTGGTTCGCCTCGCCCCAACTCGACCATTTCAAGAAATTTGCTGATAAACTCTTGTTGAGTTAGCCCACCCTCAGGCCAAACAGCCGAATTGTTGGCATTCCAGCGTTGGCTATTGTCGCGTTCAAAGTCACCACTTTTGCATTGTTGCATTTCTACGTCGTGATTGTCAAAGAGTGAAATCATTGCTGTTCGACGCACTCCCCCACTGACAGCGGCATTACCGACAGCGCACATGCTGTCGTGGGCATCAAGTGGGCGCAGGAAGCTGCCTTGGCGAGCTAAGATGCGTGAACGGATGAATTTGAGCATGAGACGCAATGGCTCTGGACCTGATGCACGGCCGCCTTTGGTGCGCAGTGGCGCTCCAGAGGGACGAAGGTGTGAGAAGTCGAAGCGTATGTCATTGCCTTCAAACCATGTTTCTAGGCCAAGGCGTAGCGCGTCGGCCCACCCTTCGGCGGAGTCTGGCACGATGAAGGTGTCGCGCATCAATCCTGTTTGGCGTTTGATGCGGGGGAAATTTTCTATATAGCGGCTTTCGACTGAGAAGCCTACACCGCACCCACTCATGGAGATGATAAGTGCTTCTACGAATGAGTCTATGCTTTCAACCGGTTGGTAGGAACAGTTGTAGATGGTGATATGACTGCGGCTTGCTGCTGCTCCAGCCATAGCCATTAACCGCATGGATGGCATTGCTTGCATGTTGAGTATGCCATGCCGAATCTGTTGGTAGGTTTCAACTGCTATGCGCGAACCAGCCAATTCATGGAGAAAATCCATAGTTCTATTGACGGTTTCTATCCATGTCTCACGTCGCCCTAGGTCATAGTTGAAACGGGAATATTTGTCGAAAAACTGAAATTTTTGCAGTGGTGTGGGAAAATATTGATCTGAATCGGCAAAAGCGCGGCGAATGTCTTCTGGTATAGGGCGTTCTTGGCGCTTGCGGGCATGCTCTGCACGGTAAAGGATGTAGTGTTTGGCTGCGTCAAATTCACCGGCTGCTTGCAATATCATCTCAACGATATCTTGCACTTCTTCTACGGTAGGGGGGGTGCCATTGGATTTCGCGGCGATGATGTTGACGGCATACCGCGCAAGTTCTGGGATGGGGGTTTGTGGTATACGCCCTAGGTTGGCAAAGCAACGTGACATGGCGCTTTCGATGCGCTGTATGTCAAAGTCAACAATACGACCATCGCGCTTGACTATGACATTTGGTACGGCTATGCCGGCACGGTCTATATCGAAATATTCAGGTACTCTTTGTACTTCTGTTTCTATCAGTCCATTTCCACTATGGACTTGTCTGCATGTTTGCATACTCTATGGAAACCTCGGCTTTCTTATGTATGGGCTATTCTCTGTTGCTGGAAATATACACATGCTCTTCTGTCTATTCCCTAAAGAGAACGGTCCCATCTAAAAAGACATCATAAAACATAATCCAGGTAAGCCGTCTCTAGCACTACCCGGGTATTACATTCTATTATGTGTTATTTGTGGACGTGTCACTATATTTAGTGTTGTACTTTTATGTTTACACCTATATATAGATACTACGTGGCTACGTATAGGCGCTTAGTCTAGCACTCTTGTGTATGCTTGTCAATGTCAATATACGAATGTTGTCTTTCTTTACTTTATGAAGACTTTGTGCAAGAATGCTAAGGAGGCACAGAGAAGGGAACAGGCAATGTTTTGCTGGTACTCTCCAATCCAAGTGTGGGATATGTGGTTTTTGGCTTTTGGTTTTTGGCTTGTGGTACACTGACGGTTAAGCATTGTCTCTACGTGTTGTCTCTATGTTATGCTGTATAGCCGCTTTCAAGCGTTGTAGTGGGTAAGCGATGGTCTCATTGCGGGTAGGCTTACGCCCTGTCTTATGATCTGTTTTGTGTGCGGTGTGCATAGGCGTAGTCGTTGGAGTACCAGTTGCGGTAGCCGCTGTAGCAGTAGATTCTGTGTCGTCTGGCAGACCAAGTGTCAGGAGCAATTGTATCATGTGGTCTTTCCATTGTTCTTCATTGGTAAAGTCTATGCATGGTATGGTAGCAAGGCGTTGTGGAAGCTCGGCCGGCTGTAGCAAAAGCAGGATGATGCTTTGCATGCGCTCTTCAGGCGCATGGGTACGCTTGAGCATGCGCTCAAAAGATACCCACTCCTCGGCAACCCATGCCGGGGTGATGACAACGAGAATATGGCGGCTATGCTGCACGGCCCGCTCGATGCTCGTCCAGTAGGGTTCGTTGAATGTGGTGATGCGCGAGTTGATGGCTGTGCGAAAGCCAACCGCGTCGAGTTGTGGTAGTAAATAGCCATCTACCCAACGTTGGTCTTGACTATGGTAACTGATGTAAAGGTGATATAACAAAAGGGTTTCGCTCCTTAATCTGCCGGACTTGGCTTACCAGCCGGTGCTACGGGTGTGTACGGGCTTGCCGCTGGCGAGCTCCGTGGGTTTGGCACCGCCAAACCCGTACCGTAGCACCGACATCCTGTCGGAATCCGGCTGGCTAAGAATTACGCCTAGGGGCTACTGGCGGTGCTACGGGTTTCGTTGTACGAGCATATTATCCTACGTTTGGTAGCTCTGAAAGCGACTTCTCCAACTCCTCTGGGCTATATTCCATGTCTTGGAGTTTGTTTTCCATGTAGTCGAGGTAGGCTTGCATATCAAAGTGACCATGGCCGGAGAGGTTAAATAGGATTGTTTTACTCGTGCCCTCTTCCTTGCAGCGTAATGCTTCATCAATGACCGTTTTGACAGCGTGGTTAGCTTCGGGAGCAGGTATTATGCCTTCACTGCGGGCAAAGGTAATTCCCGATTGGAGGCAAGCAAGTTGCGGCTCCGAGCGCGATTCAATGAGACCAAGGTTAGCGACATGGCTAACTAACGGGGACATGCCATGGTAGCGCAAACCACCAGCGTGAATGGGCGGCGGGATGAAAATGCTCCCCAAGGTATGCATCTTGAGCAGTGGCGTAAGATGGGCGGTATCGCCAAAGTCATAGGCATATTTGCCGCATGTCATAGTTGGGCAGGCTTTGGGTTCAGATGCTATCACTTTGACATCGCGCCCACCGCGTAGCTTTTCGCCAATGAATGGGAAGGCTAGACCGGCAAAGTTGCTGCCACCGCCAGCACAGGCAATGACAATATCGGGGTAGTCATCTGCTTGTTGCAACTGGGCCATAGCTTCTTGCCCAATAATGGTCTGGTGCAACATGACATGGTTGAGCACACTCCCAAGCGAGTATTTGGTTTTTTCGTCTTGGGCTGCACGTTCTACGGCCTCGCTGATGGCGATGCCAAGACTGCCGGGGCTATCTGGGTGTTGTGCCAATATAGCTCGCCCAGATTCGGTTGTGTCGCTTGGGCTAGGTAGCACATGCGCACCATATGTCTCTATCAAGATGCGGCGATAGGGTTTGTGGTGATAGCTGACTTTTACCATATACACGAGCACTTCGATACCAAACAATGCGCCTGCAAAGGCTAATGCAGACCCCCACTGCCCCGCGCCGGTTTCTGTCGTGAGGCGAGTGATACCTTCTTGCTTATTGTAGTAGGCTTGGGCAACAGCAGTATTGGGCTTGTGGCTACCGGCGGGGCTAACCCCTTCCCATTTGTAATAGATTTTGGCGGGCGTGTCGAGTGCCTTTTCCAACCGTCGCGCACGATGCAGCGGCGATGGTCGCCATTGGCGATAGATCATTTGCAGCTCTTCGGGAATGTCTATAGTGCGTTCTTGGCTCATTTCTTGTTGGATGAGTGCCATGGGAAAGATAGGGGCCAAGTCCTCGGGTCCGATAGGCTTGCCGGTGCCGGGGTGTAAAACAGGTGGCGCGGGTGTGGGCAAATCAGCCTGAATGTTATACCACGAGGTTGGCATCTGCTCTTCAGACAGCATGTACTTGATAGTGTCCATTCTTTTTCTATTCCTCCTAACTCATGTGAGTTATATAGATAGTATGACAATGTCGCGTGCCGTTATGGGCATACCGTTTCATGTTAGAAATAACAATGCGCTCATGGTATCACGCCTTGCAAGATTTGCAACTTGCGAGAGATTGGGAACCTGTCAGGCCTTTCAAGGGTGGTTTTTTACCACAGAAAGCACAGAGGAACACAGAGGGCATGTGTGTCTGGTGCCACGCACTCTACCGGACAGTGTGTGGCACCGAGGTTATTTACATGATACCGCTACGGCACACTCGTCACATCAACACCCGCTTCCGTGACATATTGGTTGCCCAGACCGTCTTGGTAGTCGAGCTCGACCATGCTCACAACACTACCGGCTGCCGTCACCTGCGCCGTGATAGTAGCATTGCCCTCATAGGGAGCAATGGTACCTTGTGCATTCAGCGCCTCATCGAGGGTGATGATGACGTTGTTGCCTATGTGTGTACATGTGCCGCTCACCCCTGTCAACGTACACCCTTGGAAGGCGACATTACTGGCCAGTGTGGCAGTCATGATGACGCTATTAGCTGCGCCCGGCGTTGCCCCGCTTGCACTATTGGCAAAGTCAACGCTATAGCTCAACGTGTCTCCAACACTAGCGCTTGCTTGCCCATCATCCATAGAGACTTGCATAGCCGGCGTTGGTGGTTGCCCATAGTAGGCCGGCACATCTTCTTGCCCCTCTTGCACATAGCGGTTGCCATTTCTCATACAGCTTACGATGCGCCACCACCCCGGCTCTGGGTTGTTGATAACATCCCCACCACGAGTAGAGTGGTCGCCTTGGTTCCATATATAGTCATTGTCAGAACCGGTAACAGTACCTGCAATACCACCTGTTTGGCCAATTGGGTCGTAGGCGCTACTTGGGCTATAGTAGCGCACAAGCTGCCACACCCCAAGACCGCCACCATCCAAAATATCGTAATTGTGGAACGCAACCGAGGAAAGCCCCGGCGCTACATACTCATAGAGCGTCTGGCATGTGCTTGGGTTTGCACTCCCCGGAAGGTCACGTTGGTTAAGTTCGGTTTGCACAATGCCAAATGTTATCTCATCATTCGTACCGGGTATCAGGTCATAGTCTGTTCTGGGTGGTGTCACAACATTTCCATCATCATCGTAGCCTACGCGCAGGCTCCAGCCATTTCTATCATTCTGTTGGTTGTTTGGTCCAGAGAGGTTGCCCGTATGTGTGCGTAGGATATACCGCCCACCTGGTACAGGGTTCGTGATGCTACACAGACGTTCCCATGTTTCAAGGTCGTTTGTTGGGGAGTATGTTTTCTTAAATGCGTCAATACTGCCGGCAGCGCCCGGGCCGGGTTGGTCGGGGGCACTGAATACCGTCCCCGGTTCAAAGACTTCAAAGTACGTATCGTCTGCAAAACCACCTTGTTTGACATCTTTGCCAGAACTAGAGCTGTGTATGGCAGGGCTATAGAGGTCAATATCTATGAGAATACTATCTATCCAACCTGGCGGTACTTGGATGAAGAAGTAATGATACCCATTGCCACCATTGCTTGAATCGCTGCTGGAATACCAGTCGCCGTAGACAATACTATCCCTAGGTCCATTCGTTTGATAGAAGAGGTTATCAACTATGGGCGTGGAGTCGGTGCTACTATTGTTCGTTGTATCCGGTTCTGTTTCATCACCAGCAATACTGGCCGTGTTCTCTATCGCGTTTGTTCCCCCAAGCGAGCTATCTACTGTAACAGCAAACGTAATATAGCCGCTGTCACCTGAAAGCAGGTCGCCAATAGTAAAGGTACATGTGCTTCCCGCATTTATATTTGGGCTACATATCCACCCGCCTGTACTGAGCATAGATAGGTAGGTTGTTTTATTCGGAACATCCGTGGTAATTTTCACATTGGTTGCGTTTAGCCCGCCTATATTGGCATAGGTGAATGTATACACGATATAGCTATCGGCACTGGCGACGCTACCACCATCGCTGTTGCTGATTTGCAGGTCAACATCGTTGCTCATAACGTTGATGGTCTTTGTGCGCGGCACGCTCGTGCCACCGTCGCCGTCGCTCACGGTGTAGCGCACGACACGTGTGCCAGTTGTATTAGCGGGTGTAACAAACGTTATGGTGCTTGCTAAGGCATCCACTATTTCAAGCGTGGCAGTGGCATTGAAGGTAAAGGATAGTGGATTTCCCGTTGCAACCGTACCAATAGAGTCTCCATTGTAGGTGATGTTGCCAAATAGCATGGCAAATTCGCCACTGTCATCAAAAGATAACACATCTCCCGTTTGCTTACCTTCGATAATTTCTACTGTTAGCGTGCCGCCGTCAAAGTCGGAGCTATCGGTATCTACCACGATTGCTGTGCTATCAATAATCACTGCCGCACCCGTTGATTGATAGTTCAATGGGTCTTTTGATAAGCTGATAATGGGGCGATCATTGGCAGCATCAACAGTGATAGTGACAGTAGCAGGAACTGTGTGTCCCCATGTATCTTCAACAGTCACGACAAATGAATCTATGTAATCAGCATCACGGTTGACAGGCGTATAGGTCCAGTCGCCAGTTGCAGCATCGTCAATGGTCGCGCTACCATAGGTCGGGGTTATACTGATAGTGTAGGTCAAGGTATCGTCTATATCCGGGTCGCTTGCGTTAATGGTGCCAGAAACCGGCGTGTCCTCATCTGTGCTGTCTGATGCATCTTTCGCGCTTGGCACGTCGTTATCTGCCGTGACAGTCACTGTGACTGTGGCCGTATCAGCATTGCCCGTCGTATCTGCTACCGTCACGACAAACGTATCGGTGTAGCCACTCATGCGGTTGACGGGTGTGTATATCCACGTGCCAGTTACAGGGTGTATCGTAGCACTGCCATCAGTCGGGCCGCTGGTGATTGTGTAGGTTAAGGTATCGTCTGTATCATCGTCCGTAG
>CAZVEN010000001.1:227196-423836 GCA_964626155.1 uncultured Chloroflexaceae bacterium
GTCGGGCCGCTGGTGATTGTGTAGGTTAAGGTATCGTCTGTATCATCGTCCGTAGTGCTAATCACCCCGGTTGCCGATATGTCTTCTTCATCAATTGAGTCGGTATCATCATCCGCGCTTGGTGCGTCGTTATCTGCCGTGACAGTCACTGTGACTGTGGCCGTATCAGCATTGCCCGTCGTATCTGCTACCGTCACGACAAACGTATCGGTGTAGCCACTCATGCGGTTGACGGGTGTGTATATCCACGTGCCAGTTACAGGGTGTATCGTAGCACTGCCATCAGTCGGGCCGCTGGTGATTGTGTAGGTTAAGGTATCGTCTGTATCATCGTCCGTAGCGTTGATAGTGCCAGAAACCGGTATGTCCTCATCGGTAGATGCTGATGCATCATCCGCGCTTGGCGCGTCGTTATCTGCCGTGACTTTCACTTCTACATTAGCGGTATCGGTATTGCCCGTTGTATCTTCAACAGTCACGACAAAGATAGCGGTATAGTTGCCCGTGCTGTTGACGGGGGTATAGGTCCACTTGCCAGTTGACTCGTTTATCGTCGCGCTCCCCTCGTCCGGGTTGCTGGTGATTGTGTAGGTTAAGGTATCGTCTGTATCATCGTCCGTAGCGTTGATAGTGCCAGAAACCGGTATGTCCTCATCGGTAGATGCTGATGCATCATCCGCGCTTGGCGCGTCGTTATCTGCCGTGACTTTCACTTCTACATTAGCGGTATCGGTATTGCCCGTTGTATCTTCAACAGTCACGACAAAGATAGCGGTATAGTTGCCCGTGCTGTTGACGGGGGTATAGGTCCACTTGCCAGTTGACTCGTTTATCGTCGCGCTCCCCTCGTCCGGGTTGCTGGTGATTGTGTAGGTTAAGGTATCACCATCCTGGTCCGTTGCAATGATAGTGCCACTTGCTTGTTTATCTTCATTTATGTTACCAGAATCGCCCTCTGCAATGGGTGGGTTGTCGTTGCAATCCGGTGTGCCGTCTTTATCGGTATCGGTATCGGGCGTGCCACAACCGCATGTACCGGGAACGGTTTTGTTGGCGTCATTCTCGCATGCATCGTTGCAATTTGGTGTGCCGTCACCATCGGTATCGGTATCAGCAATGCCACACCCGCATGTGCCAGGAGCGGTTTTGTTGGCGTCAGCGGGGCAATCGTCGTTGCAATCCGGTGTGCCGTCACCATCGGTATCGGTATCAGCAATGCCACACCCGCATGTGCCGGGTACAATTTTGCCGGGGTTGTTGGGGCATGCGTCTTTGGTATCATTCACTCCATCTCCGTCTGTATCAGGTAGTGGTATTGGTGTGGGTGTGCTTGTGGGCATGACTGTAGGTGTGCTCGTGGGCATGACGATGGGCGTGCTTGTAGGTATGACGATAGGCGTTTGTGTTGGCCTTGGGGTGCTCGTGGGCATGACGATGGGTGTGCTTGTGGGCATGACTGTAGGTGTGCTCGTGGGCATGACGATGGGCGTGCTTGTAGGTATGACCATAGGTATTTCTGTGGGCCTTGGTGTGCGCGTAGGTATCACAATAGGTGTGTTCCTAGGCATAGGTGTATTCGTAGGCACAGGCGTGCGCGTTGGCATAGGCGTATTTGTAGGTTTTGGTATAGGGGTGGCTGTGTTGGTAGGCTCTGGCGTGTTCGTGGGTTCTGGCTTTGGCGTGTTTGTGTTGGTAGGCTCTGGCGTGTTTGTGTTGGTAGGCTCTGGCGTGTTCGTGGGTTCTGGCTTTGGCGTGTTCGTGGGTTCTGGCTTTGGCGTGTTCGTGGGTTCTGGCTTTGGCGTGTTTGTGGGTTCTGGCTTTGGCGTGTTCGTGGGTTCTGGCTTTGGCGTGGCCGTGTTGCGGCTTTCTTCGTTTGGGTCGTTGAGTTCTATTGGTGCATCATTCTCCACAATGGTCAACATGGCAGTCGCAATTTCTCCGAGCGCCACACCTTCGCCCGGGTTGCTCAGGAAAAGCTTGATAGTGCGGTCTTCTGCAAAACTATCATGTTCTGGCAAGGGAATTTGAAACGTTTGGCTCGTTTCTCCGGCTGCAAAGTGTACCTGTCCATGCAGCGAAATATCGCCCATCACATCATAATCTATCGTTAGTGGTTGCTCATGCGCGGTGTTGAGCAGAATTTCAATAATAGCTACGCCGTCATCCTCGTTGACGCGGTAGGATGATGTACTAAACTCGGCCATGGACGGTATGGGTGTGTCGGTCGGTGCTGGCGTGTTGGTAGGTTCGGATGTGTCGGTTGGTTCTGGTGTGTTGGTAGGTTCGGGTGTGTCGGTCGGTTCGGGTGTGTTGGTAGGTTCTGGCGTATCGGTCGGCTCTGGCGTATCGGTTGGCTCTGGCGTGTCGGTCGGCTCTGGCTCTGGTGTATCGGTTGCTGTAGGTTTCGGGGTGCTGGTCGGTCTTGGCGTTTTGGTCGGTCTTGGCGTTTTCGTGCCGCTCTGTGTTGGCGTGTTGGTAGCCGCTGGTTGGGGTTGAGGGGTGTTCGTAGCACTGGGAAGGGCTGTATTGCTAGCAGGGACTTGGGTGGCAGTGGCAGTTGGCTGCTGCGGGATAGTGCTAGCCGCAACCGGCGTGGTTGGAACGGGTGTTTGTGTGGGCACAATAGCAACTGCAACCGCAGTAGCAGAGGCGGGTGGTGCAGCCGATGTAGGGGTGGCAGTGGCTGTTGTCGGTGAAGGGGATACACGGGCCGTTGGTGTAGTGTGTTGTGCGGAGGGTGTGGGTGTGGGTGTAGGCGTGGCTGTGGGGCGTGGTGTTGCGGCAACCTTGATGGGAGTTTGGGGAACATCAATGCGAACTACGACAATGCTTGCTTCGTCGTCATCAGAAGGGGTTTGGTCATCGTCGTTGTGACCTGTCGTTGATTCTGCATCGCCATTCATTTGCTCAGGTATCTTGGTACTTATTTCAAGTATCTTTTTGGCTGCCTCTGGATCAAGTGCTGCAACGTTGGGGACATCGTCGCTATCCCAAGGTGAGTAGTTGGCTGCACCAACAGCACCGAGATCGCCATGGTAGCGTTTAGCACGTGGTGCTGCGAACCCAAGCGCTAGGTCAGCCAGCAAGCCAACACCTACGAGGGCCACGAGGATAGTGACTGTTATGACACTAGCAGCGAAACGAGAGCTTTGAAATGTTTGTACTATTTTGTCTTTCAGAGGTTTTGTTTCCATCAGCACACCTCACACGAATAATGCTTACGAACTATGTGCATACGACACTGTATGTCTATAAAGGTAAGTAAAAAAGCGTTTTTATGACATTTTGTACTACATACAAGCTTTTGTACACTATTTACACTATGGTAAAGTATACAACGAAATGGGGGAAATAACAATACATATCCGTAAAATGTAATCTACGTTAAGAAAATAAACTTTTTACAGATTATTTACTTTTGTCATAAATGATTGTATTATTAAAAAACAAAAAAGGATTGGTCATGCAGATACAGACATGTTTTCGGAACTGTTCATGTTCAGGTGCCGATGGTGGCATGTCTCATGCTGCTAGGTACTGTGATAGTACGTACTATACTCGTATATAGTATTATCGTGTATTGGGAGTGAATTTGCAATAGGGAAAAACCCTACTATGGAACCTAGGGTTGGTTCTTTCTGACACAAAGATAATAATTGAACCACAGGGGACACAGGGGACACAGAGGAACACAGAGATGTTTTTTGTATTAGGGTGCGGCACTTTGTTAGAGATGTATAAGTATGAACCAATCCCGACCTAGGCATACTACTCCGCAGGGTATTCTATAGCCTATTTTCCTTGCCCACAACTACACACCCATCTTCAACATACCATGCATCGCGCATATTGCCCGACAAATCGCAGTGCTCCACATTACCGGAGCCATTTTTATGCACCAAAACAGCCATCAGCGTGTTTTGGTTAATAGTACACCGGCGAATCATTGGGTTCCCATACTGTCGCGTTTCGACACCAGCATGTGCATTGCCAAAGATATTGCACTCCTCAAGACGCCCTTCGCCCTTATCCCACACAAAAATACCACCTTCTGCACAATCGTGTATAGCACATTTGCGAATCAGCGGGTTGCTCTCTTGCCCAATCATAATGCCAGTTTTCGCATTGTTGAATATATCGCACTCTTCCAGCAAGCCTAAACCATTCTCCACAATCATTACACCACGTTGGTTCTCGTCATGAATTTTGCATCTACGGATCATAGGGTTGCCCTTTTGGGCTATGCGTATACCAGCACGATAATTCCCGAAAATATCACACGACTCCATAATTCCCTGCCCCATGTCATATACCATAACGCCATATCCGTTCACTTGATTGTGGATTTTGCACCAACGAATAAAAGGATTACTGTTTTGTTTAATTTCTATACCGGCACGGTCATTCTTAAAAATGCTACACTCCTCCACTGTCCCAGCGCTTCTTTCATAAAAATAAATTCCGTTTTGTTTGCCATGGTGAATGGTACATTGGCGTATGGTTGGATTGCTACCCTGCGCGACGCGGATGCCGGCAAACGTATTGTAGGCAATATCGCATTCCTCGACCATCCCGTGACTATTTTCATAGAAGAAAATGCCACTCCCCTTACACGTATGAATAGTACAGCGCCAGATAACAGGCCTACTTTCAGCACCATGTACGGCAATGCCCGCAAGCGTTTCGGATGATATATCGCAATCTTCCAGCACCAATCGCCCTTGGGGAATATCCACCGCAAACAGGGGATATTCCCGTGCCACTGTCCCGGAGCGTCCACGCACCGTAATCCCTCGGACTACAGCATAATCGGTTTGCATCTGAATGCAGTTCACGCCGGTACTTTGAATAATAATATCGGACACTGGGCCATCACCAATGATTTCGAGTGTTTTATTGATGACAATGCCCTCTTTATAGGTACCAGGGCGCACAAGAATACGTGTGCCAGGGCGAGCGTGTTGAATGGCATCGCCGATAGTCTCAAAATGCGCATTCCCATGTTGGGAAACAATGAGGCGCGGATAGGTGATGGATGTAATGGTGCGGCGTCCATTTTCGGTTGGGGGAGTTCCTTTTTCAGTTGGGGAAGGGTTGCTATTCATCGGCTCTTTGGATGATGGGGTAGGGTTGGGGGGCGGTGAAGCAGTTGGGCCTTCTGGGATGGATGAAACAACGGTTTGCATGGCCCTATCGCTACTATTCGTTGTTTTCTTGCGTTCGTTATTGGTTTCTTTGGTTGTTGTGATAGGCTTACCAGATTGTTTTGCGGCCATATGCAATGCTTTGCGCATACTTGCAGCACTTGCGAAACGGTCATCCATTTTTTGTTCGAGGGCCTGATGCAATACTATTGCGATAAGGGGGGCGACATTGGGGTTGAGTTCATGGGCTGAGCGCAATGGGTCGGGTTGCGCACTGAGCACAGATGCGACGCGAGTAAGTGCGTCTGGCGGAGGGTGGTTGGTGAGCAGATGGTAGAAGGTTGCTGCAAGGGCATACAGGTCACTACGTACGTCGGTGCCTGTGCCCTGAATTTGCTCCAGTGGGGCATAGTCGGGCGTGTATGCTCGCACACTACGTACAGTGGAGTGAATGGTTTGGTCGCCGGCCCCCTTAGCCAAGCCAAAGTCGAGCAACATAATATCGCCACGCGGAGTAGGTTTGAGGTTTTGCGGCTTAATATCGCGGTGAATAATTGGCGAGGGTTGCGTATGTAAGTACTGCAACGCATCCAGCAGCTGGTCAGCCCAGCGGAGTACCCATGGGATGACGATGGCTGAGACAAACCGGTCGCCTTTGTGTTCTAGGAGTGTTCCTAGGTCTTCACCGGGGATAAACTCCATGACGAGGAATTGTGATTCGCCGACGTTGAAAAAGTCGCTGACCACTGGGAGAGAGGGATGACGTAAGCGGGAGAGCATGCGTGCTTCTCGGTCGAATGCTTTGCGCAAGTGGGCATCAGTGACGAGGGATTGTTTTAAGGCGACAGTTTTTCCATGCTCTTTATCGGTCGCTTGATAGACCGCTCCCATGCCGCCTTGAGCTATCATGCGGACGACGAGATAACGGTCTTGGAGGAGCGTATTCAGCGACACAAGCATAGCGAATTTCCCCCGTTGTTGTCACAATGAACGAGTGACTTGCCGAAATATTCTTCGCTTCGGTACCATATCAATCATGCATGCACATGATTATGTTTGCATGGTTGTACGGTCCACAAGCAAGGGAGCAGGCTCCCATGTTTACGCCCCGCTGTGGCCACGAACGTGGGCGACCAGTTTGTAGCTTCTAGGCTTTAGGCTCCTGGCAAGCCAACTTTTTTGGTTTTAGTGCGACACACGAACCGGTGACGTGTGTCATATAGTTAAGAACAAGTGCGCAACACACCGCCGGTACTATATCACTTAGTATGGTATCTTATTTAGGCGTGGATGTCAACCGGATAGAAACAAAATCTTCCACCTTAGCTACAACAGCATCCCACGAATAATGCTTTTCAGCAAGAGCACGAGCGCGTACCCCCATAGCAAACATTTCTCCTTCGGGCATGCGGAGCATGTAGTCGAGTTGGTATGCTAAGTCGCTTGCATCTTCGGGGGCAAAGAGCCGGCCAACTTCTTCCACGAGAAGAAAATCTAACCCGGGTTGGGCAGAAGCAAGGACTGGTATGCCACACGCCAATGCTTCGTAGATTTTGAGCGGCGAGTAGCCAGTAGACAGAAATCGTTTGGGAACGGTTGCTATGTCGCAGGCATTGAGGTAGAGCGGGATATACTCGTGCGGTACGGCCCCAGTCATATGCACACGCTGTGCTAGGTTTAGGGTACATAGCTGTTTTTCAATAGTTGAACGTAGCGGACCATCGCCAACAATAAGCATGTCAACATAGGGGTGTTTATCTGCAATGAGCGCAAAACCATCAAGAAGTGTGGGCACATCTTGCCAATTTGTCAGTGAGCCAATGAAGCCAACATAACGACGCTGTTCTGGTAGCCGTAGTTGGCGGCGGCATGCTTCAGGAAGCAGCGGTATGAAGGTGCGAATGTTGACGCCATTGGTGGCTACGAAAACACGTTCTGGGGCTACCCCATACGCTTGCACCACAATGTCGCGCAGTCCGGGCGTGACAGTGACGATTCCTGTAGCAGCGCAGTAGTTCCATTGTAAAGATGCTTTGTAGATGGCGAGCCGTGTGCGCAACCGAGCATGTTGGTATGGTGTGTGGGCAGAATGATGTATGGCATATTCTGCACACAAGTCGCCGTTGACTTCTAGCAAGCAGGGGATGTTGTGCCGGTGCGCATGGAGGATGGAGCCAAAGTTGAATGCTCCTGCGCGTACATAGACAATGTCTGGCTTGGTTTTGGAGTGCAATAGGCTATACCACAACATATGCAATTCAAAGCCCAAGCCTTTGGCATAGCGGGGAAGCTCCACGGGTATGTGTGTGATGCCAGCCGGGGCAACAAAATCGTGTGTCGCAGGGGCTATCAGTGTCACCTGATGTGTACGCACCAGTGCGCGGCAAAATTCGATTACATGGGTAGATTGCGCACTCTTGCCGTCTAGTGTTGATGCTGATACATAGAGCCAGTGCATAGTATTACCTCATGCCAACTTGTGCGTAGATAGCAGAGATATGGCGCATAAATACTTCTTCCCCAAATCGCTCATGTACACTTTGTCGTATGCTTGCTGCATGAAATATATGGGTATGCGACATGAATCTATCCATTGTATCTGCAAGTGCGGCCGGGTCTGCAACATTTATCAATATGCCCGTTTCAGGTGTCACGACAAACTCAGGCCCTCCGCAACGGGTGGCGATGACGGGTTTGCCACAGGCCATTGCCTCGGTGAGGACTACGCCGAAGGTTTCATGCAAGCTGGGTAATACAAATACATCGCAACGTTGCATGTGGTATTTTACCTCATGTTTGGTGAGCATGCCAAGAAAGCGGCACCGCTCAGATAGCCCATACGCATGAGCCATAGCTTCTAGGCGCGTGCGCTCGGGGCCGTCGCCACCAATGAGAAGCTCAAACGCTGTTCTGCCATGCTGCATGAGCATGTGCGCGGCTTGGAGCAGGAGGTGTATGCCTTTGCGCTCAATCAAACTGCCTATAGTAAGAAAACGCATAGCTTGTTGGTCAGTTGATTGCGCATGTTCATGTTCTGCTAATGGTACAAAAAAATCTGTTTCGGTGATATTTCCAATAACTTCTATGGGTTTATGTGGATAAAAATGTTGTATTTGTTCTTTGAGGGCGGGGCTGACTGCGATGATGTGGTTTACTCTACCGAGTGTTTCGTGGATAAGGTTTTTTTGGGTTGGTGATGTTAGGAGATTGGCGAAGTAGCTGGCGTGTTCAGTCAAGATAACCGGTATGGCATGGGCAGTGCCAACTTTCATTGCGACCCAACCGGATGGCCAGGTAAAGTGGGTGTGGATAATTGCTGGTGTTCCCCATGTTGCTATGATGTGTTTGACATCGTGTTGCACGATGGCAAGGTAGTAGGCACAGAAGAGGGCTAGGGGCAGTTTTGGGGTATAGAAGATGTGCCGTTGGAGTACGGGGAAGGCTGTGGTACGTTGTGTGGGGTGTCTATTGGCATGAAACCATTCGACAAGAAGCTTACGCAAGCTGTGTATTTGGGGTACGTAGACCATGACATCATAGTATTGAGATAGCACGGTTGCTTGGTTTTCAATGAAGATACCGCTAATGTGACGTTGCCCTGGGTAACAAGATGGGATGATAAGGAGTTTCTGTTTACCCATGCTTCCCATGCTTTTTTTGTATCTCATCTGCGTTGATACGTTCTATCGTTCTATCACCCATAGCCATAGTATAGATGTTTCGCTTGGTGAGATAGGTGCGTATGTTGTCCGGTATGTACATTGATGCAAAAATGGGTATTATCTCTTTACCAGCACATTCTGGGAAATAGCCTTCAAGGTTCTTCAACACTTCAATGAAATTTTCAACATGTTTTATTTTGGGCGAACTCTTTGTTTCAGTTATAACGACAGTGTCGCTATAGAATACTATAGTATCAAAGTCACGACGCATAACCGTCGCATCGTTTTTTTCGCTGTACGCATGCATTTCGTCCTGCCAAGCGTGTGTGTCCTGCTCCATACGGGCAATCGTAGCATTGGTGGTTTCCTGCCAAGCGTGTGTGTCCTGCTCCATACGGGCAATCGTGGCTTCGTTGTTTTCCCGGAACGCTTGCGTATCCTGTATTTGCACATTCAACAGCCGCTGGGTTTGCACTTGCGCTTTTGCAAGTTCGTGTACCAACTGCTGAATGTCGCTGATTTTTTCTTCAACCTGTTCGATACGGTGTGCCAACATAGGTCAAACTCCTGTTTACATGGTATCTTTACATGCTCCTACTATTATACCGCATTCTTGCTATGATACCAGAACTTTGGTTTGGGGCGCAAAAAAAGAGCACAGGCATTGTAGCCTGTGTCATTTGTTATGAGATGTTCGGTACCTACCTATCAAAGGCACCGTGAGCAAAAAGAGCAGGTTGTTATTATTTTGGCGTTGCGCTGCTGCTGTGCCCAGCAAAGAATTTTGCCGAAGGATCAATGTATGTTTTTGCTGTGTTCACAGCGACTGCTGCCTGCGCACATGCCACAGCTATCAGATCAAGTTTGATCGGAGTGCCAGCAACATCACCAGACGCAAAAACACCCGGCAGATTCGTCGAATAGTCACGGTTCACAACAATAGAACGCTTCTCAATTGGCAATCCCCACTCTTTAATCGGACCAAGGTCAGATTTGAAGCCCAAACTGAGAATGACCGCATCAACCGGAATAGTGCGCTCTTCATGTGTTTTGTTTTGGAAAATGGTAGCCGATTCTATATGGTCATTTCCATAGATACCTTTCAGCTCATGGAACAAGTTGACATCTACTGATGAAGCCATTAACGATTCTACGCTCGATTCATGGGCACGGAATTGGTCACGGCGATGGATGAGTGTTACTTGGTTCGCTTTTTCACTCAACTCAAGCGCCCAATCTACTGCACTATCTCCACCACCAACAATCAACACATTTTTGCCGGCGAACGTATTGAGGTCTTGTACAAAGTAATAGACACCATTGCCATCAAATTGCTCAATGCCGGGTACATCCAATGTATTGGGCTTAAACGCACCAACGCCGGCTGCAATGAGGACTGTCTTGGTTTTATAGG
Source organism: uncultured Chloroflexaceae bacterium (assembly GCA_964626155.1). GTDB lineage: Bacteria > Chloroflexota > Chloroflexia > Chloroflexales > Chloroflexaceae > JAAUSY01. The sequence goes on from CAZVEN010000001.1 coordinate 237,417, forward strand.
AAGCATGGTCAGTCACAACCTCCATAGTTTGCTTTTCTTCATCAAGATAGTGTAGGTTTGTCACGCGCTCACCCAACCGCACATCTGGCTTTTGGCGGAGGGCTTGTTCGGCTAGATTTTTGGCAAGGTCTTTGGCTAAAATTTGGGGGAAACCGGGCACATCATAGACATACTTCTCTGGATAGAGTGCTATGAGTTGCCCCCCCATTTCGGGAAGTGCGTCTATTATCAATGTTTTCATCTTTCGCATACCTGCATAGAATGCCCCAAACAATCCCGACGGACCAGCCCCGACAATGACTATGTCATACATATCACCCTGATTATGTGTCTGTTGCTTTTGCATTGCTTTCCTCTCTTTCTGTATCTATTCAATACGATCATGACAATACGAAAACTCTGTTGCGCATGACAATGGTGGTGCTCTGATAAGGGTATCATGTCACCAAAGTGATGCTGTTGTAACCAAGATGTAACTCTACCATGTAGAGGCTTGCATGTCAAACCGAGCGCTTTTTTATGGTGCCTTTTTATCGTGCTTGGTTGTGGCATTATCATTGAAATATGCTACCATGTAATCCTATGAGACGCTATGACTATGACACTATAAATCGTTGGACGGTGCTGCTGGCGCTGGGTTGGTGGGCGCTTATTGGCTTCACGCTGGACCCGGCTATAGATGACTTTGCACGGTATTGGCAGGCTTCAGTTGACTTTTTGCGCTATGGGGACCCATACGTCACGAGACAAGACTATTTTTACCCGCCCTTCTTTGCCTATCTGATGCAACCGTTTGGGTTGCTACGGCATGAACATGGACAGTGGATGTGGTTTATACTCAATAGTTGTGTCCTATGTGGGTTCATAGGGTTGTGCTTGAAGGTAAGCGGGGGATATTGGGCACACCGTTATTGGGGTGTTGTGGTGCTCGGTACCCTATTGGCGCCACCAACACGGTTGAGTTTGCAGCTCGGGCAGGTGAGCATTATGGTGGCGCTCATGTTGTTGGGCGTATGTGTGCTGGCACAGCACAAACCACGGTTTGCAGGGTTCCTATTAGCATTGTCCAGTTTAATCAGAATTAACCCAGCTTTTATGGGCATCTACTACCTATTCCATCGCCCGCGTATCGTAGCATGGTGGAGCATGGCATGTAGTGCAGCATTGCTTGGCCTATCATTATTGGTCTATGGCGCAAACCCATACATGAGTTACATCAACACTATTGTGTGGCAAAACATAGCTCAAAAAGGAGATTATCCTTTCGCAGCCGAGCATAACATATCAGTGGCTGGCTTTTGGTATCGGTTGCTATCGCCCAGCCGCCATGCACTACCGCTTGCCGACATGCCATTGTTGGCGCAAATACTCACATTCGCAACGGGACTTATTGTCTTTGGGCTATGTGTACTCGTATTACGAATGCCTTCCCCAGCTTCACAAAAGGCCGAGGAAAACGTAGACGCTGAACAAAAAAACCTCTCCTTGCTTCAATTTAGTGTATGGCTCTGTGGCATGATGCTCCTCTGGCCAACCAACGGCTACTACAACCTCGTTATCCTACCCCTACCAATCTTAGCAGTCATGCGCCATCTTGAGCACCACCCAAACCGTCCGATACGCAACTGGCTCATCATAGCAACAGTATTAGCTTGTATCCCCCCTGGTTGGAGCAAGGTACACCCTATACTCTACAAAAGCATGCATACCGAATGGGGGCTATTCTTGCTTACCCCATCTCTCTACGGGCTATGTCTCTTTATGGGTATTCTAGCCTTGTGTGTGAAACGGGTGCATACTTTGCCTACCCCCCCAAGCAGCAGTATGGCACCCGCATTCCCGACTACTACTATCTTCAAGAGATAGCTTCACCCTCGACAACCGGGTGATGCCTAGGTTGCATGATTTTTTCTAGGAAGGCTAGAGTTGCGTCGTTTAGATTGTCTCCTTGGTGTTTCCCGACAATGGTGCCTGTTTCGTCAAGGACGACAACAGCGGCCTTCTTATCTACATTGCGTAACCCAACTGCCTTTGTGACGGAACCATCCCAGTCGGGTAGAATGATGATGTACTCTTCGCCGGTCATACCCGCTGGAAGGCGGCTTACGACCTCTTGATAGGATTTGTTCATAGCTTTTTCGGCAAAATCGCGGAAGAGCCAAGGGACTACTTGCAAATTGACAATGCTGGCAACGACGACCTCGGTGACAAGGTCATAGTGTTTATCAACAAAATGGTTCACTGCCTCGCTCGCTTCAGAGGTCTCTCGCGTGCAAAAAACGAGGACGCTCGGCTTGCCAATGTGCTGAAGAGCTATGTGACGCTTGGAGCCGATAGCGGTCAGCGTAATATTCGGGATCTTCCCATTTATCGCCTCAGCGTCCTCTTGTGTGCCCACCGATGACAGCGTTTCTAACTGCTCGCTATCCTCATCAAGGTGTGGTGGAGATGGCATGACGAGTGGCTTGACTTCCTCGCCGTCCAGATATTGACGCACCAAGCCTGCCGTATCGCGCCCAGAGAGCATAGCCGGGCTCATGCCACCACCCATAACCCATGCACCTGTGAGAAACAGGTTTGGGATAGGTGTCACAGGGTTCAAGCGCCCGGTATACATATTTTCAATCGTCTGCTCTGTGCCATAAAAACTGCCCCCCGGATTGAGCGTATAGCGATAGTTCGTCAGCGGTGTGCCTATTTCCATATGCTTGATAGAAGCGCGGAGGTTGGGAACATATTGTTCTGCATTATCCAAGAGTTGTTGGGCTACGTGTTCTTTGACCTCAATATAGCGCGGGTTTTGCCGATAGTTTGTGAGGTCCCCGCCAGTTCCCCATTGGTCTGCATAATCCCATGGGGCAAGAGTCATTATCGCCAGAATGCTAGAACCTTCCGGTGCGCATGTCGGGTCGGCGTGGTTGTAGCAAGTGATTGAGAGTGGGGATTGGTCAAACCTACCAGCAGCCATATTGTCGTAGGCCTCTTCTGTACTATAGGTATCTGAGATGAACAAATCGTGATGGTGCCAACCCTCCTTCCACAAATCGCGGTCTAGTGCTGCATAGATAACAACGCCAGAAATAGCCGGCCGTTCGCGCTGTACCTTTTCTACATACGCGGGGGGAACATGCTCTGCGCCGACCATGGTAAAAATGGTATCGGGCGCATTGGCATTGCTGACGACTATATCTGCTTCTACACGCAACCCTTGGGCGGTTTCTACGGCTACGGCGTTCCCATTACGGATTTCTATACGATTGACAGTTTGCCCATAGCGTATTTCGCCTCCATAGGCACATATCATCTGCTCTATGGCGCGGCTCATGGCGATGCTGCCGCCTTCTGGGTAGTATGCGCCAAAAAAGTGGTAGCTGACCCATGGCAATATGAATGTGGCGGCACTGAGCTTGCTTGCAGGGAGTCCATAGTAAGGCCACAGGGTACTGAAAATCCCTTGGAGTTTTGGGTCTTGGATATGCTCTTCCATGAAACTCTGCCAGCTCTGGTTCATAGAGGTGAGCATATGGGGATATTTCAAAGGGAATGTTTCGATGGTTGGCAAGCGGTTTAACTTGGCGTCTTCAACAAAGCGACGCAACTCATAAAACATGACTTGCATGGCGTCTATAAGGTTTCTGATTCCATCGGCTTGATGTGGGAAATGACGGATAAGCTCAGCTTCGTACTTGATGGGGTCGGCGTGGGCTACAACTTCATGTTCTGGGAACTGCACGGTGTATATTGGATCAAGGCGGGTAAAAGACACTTTATCAAACACTTCAAGGTCTTTGAGGATTGGGTAGGTCCAACTACCGGGGCTAAGACCATCTAGGGCATGGAGCGACACCTCAAACCGATACTGTCCGCGTCTAAATGCATGCGCATACCCACCGGGTACAGTGTGGTTTTCAAGAATAAGCACACGTTTGCTCTGATACTTGGCAATATAGCCAGCGGTGGTTAGTCCGCCAAGGCCTGCTCCAATCACTACAACATCAAATGCTTCACTACTCACTGGGTAGTCTCCTTGATTATACACCAGCAGTGACTACTCCCAACCCCAAAGGGTTAGGCTTCTAGGGTTAAAACCCAAGCTGTGTAGCCCCACAGCTACAATGATTATACACCAGTAGTGACTACACGTCAAAGCATTCTCCACTAGCCTCTAGGTGTACAGAGTGTTATAATAGGAATGCCCGCGCATAAAGCGTGTCTTGAGGTGCAAAAAGAGAAGGGAAGAGAGGAAAGCTCTGATGTCTACACCGACTGAAGTACTTGTGAGGTATGTACCTACCTTAGTACTGCGCCGTTTGGCTACTGACCCGGAACTACGCACAGAACCGGTGAGTGAAACGTTTGATGCCGCCGTGTTGTTTGCCGACATAACCGGCTTTACACGATTGACCGAACGTTTTGCGGAATATGGTAAAGCTGGAACAGAAGAGATAACCGCCATCGTTAACGCCTATTTTGAGTGCCTAGTTGCGACCGTGAAGGCGCATGGGGGAGATGTGCTCAAATTTGCCGGCGACGCAATCCTAGCCATATTCCTAGCCCAAGATGAATCAGACGAACCAGCCCCCCTACACACTGCTACGCAACGTGCCGCTCAGTGTGCGTTGATGGTACAAAACGATATGGGCGATTATGAGGCCATGCCGGATATACGCTTACGTCTACGCATCGGCATAGGTGCCGGAGCCGTGACTATATCCCATATTGGCGGCGTTGCTGGTCGTTGGGAATTGCTTGTTACTGGTCGGCCACTCGTGCAGGTAAGCAACGCGGAATCGTTAGCTGAGCCAAGACAAGTTATCCTTTCGCCAGAAGCCCTAGCTTGTGTGCAAGATAATGTCAAAGGACAGGCCAAGGACGCAGGATATATGGAATTGGAAGGAGTACGTGTACTCCCAATGCGTGCCCTAGATGCGATTGCCGTAGATATGCAAGCCGAATCAATGCTGCGTGCATACATTCCACCATTGATTTTAGCTCGCATAGATGCAAACCAAGCCCAATGGCTGGCCGAGCTGCGCCGTGTGACGGTGCTCTTTATTAACCTGTCCGACATGATAGAAACAATACGACTGGAGCAGTCGCAAGCAATGATGCAAATGCTGCAAACCCGCCTAGACCACTACCAAGGCACGATAACCCGCCTAGGCTCGGATGACAAAGGTACAACCGTATTGGCAGCATTTGGGTTGCCACACATGGCTCATGAAGACGACCCAGCACGCGCCGTACAATCAGCCATAGACATCCACCAAGCACTAATCCAGTTGGGATTGCAGAGCGCCATTGGTATTACCACAGGGCAAGCCTTTTGTGGGGAAGTAGGCAGCAAGAATCGCCACGAATATACGATGATGGGTGACACAGTAAATCTAGCTGCGCGTCTCATGCAAGCAGCCAGCAAAGCACCCCAAGGAACAGCACCCTCTATCCTATGCGACGAAGCAACCTATGCCGAAGCAGTAGAACGCCTAGCCTTTGAAGCCTTGCCGAAGATAGCAGTGAAAGGCAAAACAGAACCAATTGCTGTATACCAACCAACAGGAAAGCTGACGGTTGCCGAAGTGCGTATCGAAAGCCTGACAGAACAGGTAGGAAGTATGGTTGGGCGTGCGAAAGAACGCCAATTGCTTCAAGAGAAGCTGCACACGCTGAAAGCCACTGCCCTTGGGGGAGTGTTCATCATCTCTGGCGAAGCCGGCATCGGCAAATCGCGCCTAGTAAGCGAACTCGTGCAACAGGCTGAGGCTATAGGGCTTGCCCACGTTATTGGCACCGGCGACGCCATAGATAAATCCACGGCATACTATGCTTGGCGTCCAATCTTCCAACACCTGTTTGCGTGGGAATCATTACCTCATGAACATGAGCAACAATGCCAACGGATTATGGACGACATAGCAAAAGTAGCCCCAGACCTAGTAGCGTTTGCTCCCTTGCTGAAGGCCGTCTTGCCCTTGGATATACCCGAAAATGAAATTACCGCTTACCTTGCCGGCGATGTGCGTGCCGAAGATACGCGTGCCTTATTGGTACGTTTGCTGCAACAAATCAAAGTGCAAAACAACACACCGCTTGTCCTCATCTTAGAAGATGCGCAATGGCTAGACTCGGCATCGTGGCAACTAGCCCTAACCGTCAGCCAACGCCTCCCCGCAGTATTGCTCATCATCGTAACGCGTCCAATGGACGATGCCCAACTTACCGAATATAATCGTCTAGCAACAGCACCCAAAACAATATGCATAGCATTAGAAGCCCTGTCGCCCGAAGAAACAGTTGCTTTAGTGCAACACCGCCTACGTGTTGCCTCATTGCCAGAGCCAGTTGTGCGGCTTTTGCACGAAAAAGCCCAGGGGAACCCTTTCTTTAGTGAAGAACTAGCCGATGCCTTGCGCGACTCAGGGCTGCTCATGATAGAGGGAGAAACATGTCATCTGTCCCCATCTGCGAGCGACCTCAGTCAACTGAACTTCCCCGATACCATTCAAAGCATCGTCACTAGCCGTATAGACCGCCTATCACCACAACAACAGTTGGTACTAAAAGTAGCCAGTGTCATCGGGCGCATGTTTGCATACAAAGCACTCTACGACATACACCCAGTAGAAGCTGACAAAACACATCTGCGTGACCATCTCTCCACACTAGAAAAACTCGATTTTACGCCACTAGAGTCTCCCGACCCAGACCTAGCCTACATCTTCAAGCACATCATCACCCAAGAAGTCGTATATAGCCTCATGCTTTTTGCCCAACAGCGACACTTGCATCGAGCGGTAGCAACATGGTACGAATACGTCTATGCACAAGACCTATCACGCTTCTACACCGTATTAGCGTACCACTGGCAACGTGTGCTTGAAACCAACCAACAGGATGAGGAAGCACGCACCAAAGCAATAGACTATCTCGAAAGGGCTGGCGAACAAGCACTCCATCGCTATGCGAACCAAGAAGCCATAGACATTCTCACGCATGCACTCAAAATAGCAGAAACATACCCCATTTCAGCAACACGCAAAGGGAAATGGCACCGCCAGATAGGAGCAGCATACTTCTCACTTGGCAACACCGCCCAATCGCGCATGCATACCGAGCAAGCCCTCCATCTACTTCAATGGCCCATGCCCCAGACAATCGAAGAGCTAGATGAAGCAAAACGACACGAACGTCTCCAGCACAGCCAAAGCACACTAGTCCCCGAACAAGCCCTAGAAATAGTGCGTAGTTATGAGCACCTGCGCGACATTTGCTACTTTGCCCAAGAACTCCCACAGAGCAGCTATGCCGGCCAAGTTGCAATGACCATAGCCGAATGGCTTGGTCCATCGCCAGAGTTAGCTCGCTGCTACGCCGGCATGTGCCTCATACCACTCCCCCCAGAAATAGTGCAAGATTTCAAGCACCGCGCCCGTCAAACCGCCGAAACAGTCAACCAGCTCCCTACAACAGCGTGGGTACTCTTCCTCACCGCCATTAGCGACGTCAATAATGGCAACTGGCAAGCAGCCAAAGAAGCCCTCGAGCAAGCAGCCGACATACAACAACGCCTCGGCAACCAGCGCCGTTGGGAAGAAACACAAGCAACCCTCGCCAACGTACTCATCCGCTCAGCGACCAGCACAGAAGACTTGCAGCGCTGTATTGCCTATGGCGAAGCGATATATGCATCGGCCCGGCAGCGTGGGGACACACAGCAACAGATATATGACCTATTGCGCAAAACAGAAATCGCACTCATGCAACAAGACATGCTCAGGAAAGCGGTTGACCTTATCAACCAAGCCATAACTTTGCTCACTGAACACTCAGACCCATTTGAAGCTATCTGGGCCCACGGGTTACAAGCAACAGCCTACTGGCGCACCGGCCAGAGCGATAAGGTAGAGCCAGCGCTTGAGCAAGCCATGCAACTCATAACCAATACCTCACCAAGCATCAGCTTCAACCTCGAAGGATACGCAAGTGTTGCCAACATCTCCCTAGAGTTGTGGCAGAGCAGCACGCATCATAGCAGCAAAACCAAGACCTATCAACTGTTAGCACAACAAGCTTGCCAAGCATTACATCACCACGCGCAGCTCTTCCCCATCAGCAAACCCCATGCCCTTCGTGCCATCGGACTCTACCATTGGCTAGAAGGGCAGTCCGTCAAAGCTTTTGAACTGTGGCAGGAAAGTTTATCTGTAGCCGAAAACCTAAACATGCCCTACCAACAAGCACTAACCCATTATGAACTAGGGCGACACTTGCAAAAACAAGACCCAGCGCGTCAAACACACATAACCCGTGCCATCATACTCTTTACCCAGGTAGGAGCAACGTATGATTTAGAACGTATTTGGCACCTTGCGCAAGCATCGCGTACACAAACAATCGTGTATAATAAAGGATGAAAATAATCGTAACCTAATCTTGGAGGGTAGCAGCATGTCCTTTGTAATTACCATGTACGTTCCCGAAGGCATCGTCATGGCAAGCGATAGCAGGCTCACATTAAATACCGAACAGAAGCAGGGGGAAAAACGAATCGTCCAAGTTGGTGTAGGCATGTCCGATACCAACTACCGTACATTCCTAGTACCCGGCAACATAGGCATTTCAACCTATGGAGCCGCCGAAATAAAAGGTGTTCCCATAGCAGTCTACATACAATCGTTCGTGCAAGAGCATTTCACCGACACCGAAATGCGCATAGCCCAAATTCCCACGCAACTGCTTGCCTATTTTCGGCAGTTTGACCCACCACCAGCCACCCAGTTTCATATTGCTGGCTACCAGTCCAAAAATAGTCAAGATGAAACAGAAACTGGAGTACAAGAAACAGTTGCCGATGACGTACCCAAACAATTCCTAGAATATTTTCGGCAGCTAGAACCATCACCCGATATACAATCGCAAGTTTCTGGCTACAAACCAGAAGATGGCCGCCAAGAGCAATTAGTGTGGCATGTAGATATTGCCCAAGGGCAGATAGGCCGGCTCAACCCGCCGGGGCAGCAGGGTGCCTCATGGGGCGGCGAAGGTGACATACTTGCACGTCTCATCCAGCCGGTAGGTGTCCTCAACCAAGATGGCACAGTGCGCCAAAACCTACCCTACTTCCCTATACCATGGCAATTCTTCACCCTGCAAGACGCAATAGACTTTTGCATATTTGCCGTGCGCACCACTATAGAAGCAACACGCTTTCAAGCCCGCCCGAAAACCGTTGGTGGGCCAATAGACGTCCTCGTCGTGCAGCCACATACATCGTTTTGGGTGAAGAGGAAAGAGTTGCGGGGGTAGGGAGTCCTCACAAGGGTAGATAGTGAACCGCCAAGACTCTCATGCAACCATGAGAGTAAAATAATCTAGTGGTATCTTTTGGCACATCAAGGTCTTTGTCGTATAATGTCGTATAATAGGTACGAGTTCATACCATATGGATCCACGTGGTGCAACAGTAGTCATAACAGGAGCATCAAGCGGCATAGGCAAAGCCGCAACGCGAGTGTTTGCGGATGCTGGTGCCAATGTTGTATTGGTAGCACGCTCAGCAGAGATATTAGAGCACCTAGCCCATGAGCTACCCGGTCGCCCAATGGTAGTTGCTACCGATGTAAGCGTAGCCGACGAAGCACAAGCCCTAGTCGAACAAGTGTTGAGTATCTATGGGTACATAGATATACTCATCAACAACGCCGGTGTAGGAGTAGCAGGACCTATTGAAACCATATCGCCTAAAGACCTAGCGCAGGTCTTAGCAGTCAACGTCATGGGCCCGCTGTATACAACACAAGCTGCAATACCAGCCATGCGCCAGCGCCGAAGAGGGCAAATAATCAACGTCTCATCCGTGCTAGGCCTATGCGCATTGCCATATGCCGGTGGGTATGCGGCCTCCAAAGCAGCACTCGACAGGCTAACCGAAGCATTACGAATGGAAGTGCGCGGCAGTGGGATAGCTGTTACGCTCGTGCGACCTGGCACAACACGCACCGACTTTGCAACAAAGCGTTTAGGGCAGGGGCGTATAAAACAACAACGCGTTGTGCCAGCGGGAGTACAGGCAGAGGTAGTTGCCCGTGTATTGCTCCGTGCAGCGCACAAAGAGCCACGTATCGTATATGTAACAAAACGGGACCGTATGCAGGTGTTGGTTGCAATGCTGGCACCATCTCTTAAAGAGCGTATCCTAACATGGAGCTATCGTTGGGAACCGCAGGAATAACACCAGTACAGAAGAGTAGCAAAAAGTGTTATAATGCAAAGCGCAAACAGGTGCGGCTAAACCTACGCATTGCCAACCTGCGGGCAGACGTCATCTACAAACTGACGACGAAGGATTGCGGATTGTCAGTGCGATATAAACCAACCGACCGTCTTCGTCGTTTGGGCAGTGGCAACATCGGGACGTAAAAACGCTTTTGGACGGAGTGTAAGACCTCCAATATGGGGGCTGTGCAGTTGAAAGCAGGAATTCCTAGCAGAACGCAGAGCAGAATGAAGCAGAGGAAAGACAAGTGGAATCAAGAGAGCGTACTTTTGAGTATGTAGAAAGTAGCAGGCATATCGAATGACACATATCCAACAACCGACATTACTGCAAAAACCAATTGGGAAACCATACCTGCGTTTGCCTGCGCTCTCGCCGGATGGAACATATCTCACCTTTATATATGCCGACGACATTTGGCAAGTAGCTTGCACAGGCGGCACTGCCGAACGTCTGCCTATACACTATGCCAACTATCATAGCCCACGTTTTTCGCCAGATGGTACATTACTTGCCTTTAGTTCCTATCGCACAGGTAGTGGCGATATATACGTTTTTCCCATGGAAGGAGGCAACATACGCCAACTGACCTATCACGAAAGTTTTTGCAGTGTTGATGATTGGTCGGTTGATGGACAACATATTTATTTTACATCCGACCGTGAGGCATATATACCTGGGGGCGAAGCCATATACCGCGTTTCACTCGAAGGAGGAACGCCTGTATGCCTATTTGCCGAGCCATACCAAAATCTTGAGCATGTGGCTATTTCCCCAGATGGTCAGACATTGGTATGCAACACAACCAATGGGAACTGGTGGCGTCTTGGATCGAACCCATTTGCGCCGTGTAAGATATGGTTGATACCATTGAACAAAGGCATGAAAGAAAGCAACGCAGAAGAGGGATGCGATGAGCCACATGAACACTTAACACCGTTTTCATCACTCGAGCCTTCACCACAAACCCCCCTAGCTCTAGGGCGTTGGCCAATGTGGGCCCCCGATGGCATGGGCATCTATTTTGTAGCCGATAAAGACGGAGTAGAAAATATTTGGTATCAACCATTGCACGAAGAAATGGCACAGCAAATAACACATTTCACCGATGGGCGAGTGCTCTGGCCCGCTATAGCTCGTCGGACCAACACCATGGTTTTTGAACGCGAATGGCAAATCTGGCACCTCAATTTGGAGACCAACGAATCGTCGTCCATTCCCATTCAAGTGCGTGTTGATACCAAAATAGTTCCCGTGCGCACAATCAACCGAACACGAGAGTTTAGCGAACTGTGCCTAGCCCCAGATGCGAAAAAAATAGCCTTTGTCGCTCGCGGGCAAATATTTGCCGACTTTGCGGATAAAGAAACAGATAAGGAATTGCGCCAAGGGTCCTCATTTCGTGTCACCAACACTTCCGCCCGTGAAGGACAGGTATCTTGGGCACCAGATAGTAGCAGCATTTTCTATATCTCTGACCGCGACGGCGAGCCAGAGCTGTTCCGCTACGATTTTAAGACACGCACCGAAACACGCCTAACCAATGACCCTTCAACCAAATCACACCCATCTTGCTCGCCCGATGGAGAATGGATAGCCTATTTTCAAGGGGTTGATGCCATCTACCTGCTCAAAAGAGAAACAGGCGAAACCAAACCCTTTGTGCAAGGTAATTTTGTTCGCACCAAATCCATGGCTTGGTCCCCCGATAGCAAGTGGTTAGCCTACATGTCACACGACGCACAATTTTTTAGCAACGTATATGTGCAGCACATTGATGAAACCGAGGCACATCAGATTACATTTTTAAGTCATACCAATGCGTATGGCCTACACTGGTCTCCCAATGGGCATTTCTTGCTCTTCAACAGTGGGCAAAATGGCAATCGTATTGTACGGATCAATGTGCGACCACTGACACCATATTTGCGTGAGACAGAGTTTGAAAAGCTCTTTCAGGATGATGACAAAGAGAAGGTGCAAAACCAGAAAACAGTTTCTAGCAATGAAGAGCTACCTGTGACGAGAGATGAGACAGAAGAAGGGCAGCAAAAAGACCAGGTAGAAGAAAGCGAGAATGAAGAAGAACAAGAAACTGAAGACCAACAAACCAAGAAAGCGAACAAAAAGCATGTTGAACGGGTAGAAATAGTATTTGAAGGAATAGAGCGCCGCCTTTCTTTCCTCACATCGCCGCAAATGCATGCGAATGTGCAGGCAATAAGCCCCGATAGCCGTGATGTGCTCTTTTTGGCTAGTGTAGCGGGAAAAATCAATATCTGGTCTCTGCCCCTCGATGAGCCACGCAAGGATTTTCCCCCCCAGCAACTCACATCAAGCAACACGAGCAAACGCCATGTTCAGTTTGCACCCAATGGCAAAACATTTTACTATCTTGACGATGGGCTTATCACTATTCGTAAGTTTCCAGCGGGCAATGACCCGGTGACGGTGCATACGCGAGGCGAACTAACGGTAGATTTTGAGCAAGAAAAGCTTCAGGTTTTTGGTGAGGCTTGGCGTTTGTTGCGTGATACGTTCTACGATCCGACGTTTCGTGGGCAAGATTGGAATGCTATACGAGAGCGTTTTGCTCCCCTAGCGGTCGGTGCACAAACCCAAGGTGACTTAACAATTATTCTCAACTTGATGGTGGGGGAGCTGCGAACATCGCATGTAGGTGCTTCTTGGCGCTCTGGAGGCAGGAGCAGTGATGGGTACACTGGGTTGCTTTTCGATGCGGACCGGCACATGCAACACGGGCATCTTTGTATTGCTGGTATTGTACCCGATAGCCCAGTGGCCTTGCTCAAAGAACCGCCAAAACCGGGTGAGTATCTCGTGGCAGTTGATGATACACAACTAACGCGGCAGACAAATGTAGATATGTTGTTGCAGCGGACAGTAGGCCGACGGGTGGTGTTGCGTTTGGCTACCACCCCCAATGCTGCCGAAACACGCGAACTGGTGATACGCCCTATTGATGAACAGAGCTATGCAACACTTCGCTACCATGCGTGGGTGTCTAGCAATGAAGCGTATGTACACGCGGTAAGTAAAGGGCGCTTGGGGTATCTGCACATCAAAGAAATGAGTTATCAGGCCTATCAACAATTTTTGGTTGACATAGATGTAGAGACTCACAGTAAAGAAGGAGTTGTGCTCGATATACGGTATAATAGGGGTGGCTATATTGCTACGTCTATTATGGATGTCTTGACACGCCGCAGTGTCTTGGTACGAGGGTTTCGTGATTGTCTTTCCACAGATGCGTACCACCATGCAGGAAGTCAAGCATTGCATAAACCAACGGTGCTGGTGACAAATGAATGGTCGTCCAGCAATGCGGAGATTTTTACTGAGATGTACCGTCGTCTGGGTTTGGGAAAGGTGGTTGGCAAGCCAACATCGGGTGAGGTGATAGGAACCATAGATAGAACCTTGCTGAATGGAATTGTCTTTCGGTTGCCACATTACTCGGCCAGTACGCCAGAAGGTGAAGATTTAGAGGGCACGGGGCGTGCCGTGGATGTTGAAATAGACCAGCCACTCGGTGCTTGGGCGCATGGTCACGATTATCAGCTTGATGCGGCAGTTGCAACGCTGCTGGATTCTCTTGGTGCATGGTAGCAGATATGCGGTATAATCTATGTTGTGTATAGTGCCTACATTTTGTAGTAGATTTAAGAAACTGCCAATGAGTAGAAATAGGTGCAGGTATGGCTGACCTCCCATATCGTTTTTCGGTTTGTATAGAGAAAATTTATGAGGATTTGCCGTTTGAGCAACGCCTTGAGCATATTACGTCGCACGGTTTTAATGCATTTGAGTTTTGGAAACGTGACCGACGGGATATGAATATTACGCAGGCGCTGAAATTGGCGCTGAAATTGGATGTTATTGCGTTCGTGGGAAGCAACACATCGTTGGTAGATCCAGCGCAACGACCAAAGTTTGTCAATGAGATAACCCGTGCCGCGTCATTAGCGGTGGACCTCTCGTGCGAAAACTTGATCGTGTATAGTGGTACGGCGTTGCCCAATGTGCCCCGTGAGCAGCAACGGGACAGTATTGTGGAAGGGCTAAAATCGGTTCTGGATATTGCAAATGATGCAGGTGTCACGCTCTTGTTGGAGCCGCTGAACCACATTGATTTTCCCAATACATTTCTCACGTCTTCCGATGAAGGGTTTGATATTATTCGGGCCTTGGGTAGCCCCAATGTACGCTTGCTCTTTGACATCTACAATCAACAAACAAGCGAAGGCAACCTCAGCACACGCCTAGTCAAAAATCTCAATCTCATCGGGCATATTCATGTCGCTGATGTGCCCGGACGACATGAGCCTGGAACAGGAGAGATTAACTATAGGTATCTTTTGCGGTTGCTGCGCAAACATAATTACCGGGGCTATATCGGGTTGGATTATATCCCGCTGACAGATTCCAATACCAGTTTGAAGGCAATGCGGGCAATGATTCAACAACTCGAAGAGACGTAGACGTCGGGTGCCGTGCTAGGAAAACCTTGCAATAGAACGTGCCACCTATCCACTTGCTAGGTAATCAACAAGGTTGGTGGATTTTGAGCAGGTGATAATGCATCCATGCGAACTATTTTTGTGTAGTGTTCTGAGAATAAAAACCTATCTCAGAGATGTTTTTCCTACCCTTTTTAATTGAGCCGTTCCCTGAAGCTCAGCTAAGGGAACAGGCGATACTTTTCTATGTGACTACACGAGAATACGTCAGGTTGTCTTGAATACGTACCTGACTGTATTGTACAACAAAACACGTCGCGTAATTGTGTATGTAGGCAAACAGAAATCCAGTCCACTGTCTCACATTGTACCCATATGGGTACTGAACCGAAATCTGCACCATATGTTGCTGATCATTCCAGCAAAAATATGGTATTCTGCCCTATACATATACAACCATCTGGTGAATAAGACAATACCCTACGTTTGGGTGAATGTGGTATGATGCTGTATGTATGTCCATGGAGCAGAGCGATACAATGTGCGCACCGTATACGTTTAGGCTTCAGAATCGTCAACCAGGTGAGGGGTAGTTATGACAACAACTGTATATCTTTTTCGGCATGGAGAAACAGATTGGAACGTTGAGGGACGTTGGCAAGGGCACACCGATGTGCCACTCAACAAAAAGGGTTTGACACAGGCTCGGTTGCTTGCGAAGCGTCTACACGATGAGGGAGTGGTTTTTCACGCCATCTATAGCAGCGATTTGGTGCGGGCATATCAAACGGCCTGGGAACTAGGCGCAGCAGTGCAGGTTCCTGTTGAGCTTCTGCCAGCGTTGCGCGAAATTGATCTAGGCAAATGGAGCGGGTTAACGCGTGAAGAGGTGAAAGAGCGCTACCCGATAGAGTTTGCCTTGCTCTCCACAGGGGAAGATATTCCACGCGGCGGCGGTGAAACGCTAGCAGCAGTACGTAAGCGGGTTGTGGATGTGGTGGATGCAATAGTAAAGCATCATCCTGACCGCACACTTGCTTTTGTGACGCATGGTGGGCCAGTGCGCATTTTTACGCACTATGTATGCGAGCGGCATGACACATCCGCAACACCATGCCCACATTTTGGCAATACGTCGTTGTCTCTGTTTCGTTATGCAGAAGGACGTTGGGAGTTGGTACGATGCAACGATACGCAGCACTTGGTGGGGTTGCCACAAGCGCCAGACCTGATGTCTCTTGCCCCAGATGATACAGAACTGTTGTATGCCGATTCAGATTGGCCAGCGGACCCATTGCCATGATAGATGAACGTTATGTGGTAGATACGCCCGAGCAAGTGACGTTTGGGTATACCGTTGCCGGTATTGGCTCACGCTTTTTGGCAGCTATCATAGATACGCTTTTGCTCCTCTTCAAGCAAATAGTGCTTGTTTTGGTGCTGTTGGTGACACTTAATGCAGTGAGCGAGCAGCTTACAGGTGAAGCGGCCGATAGCATGCGCAGTGTTGTTTTGGCGGTGTGGGGTATTCTCAGTTTCGTCTTTCTGTGGGGCTACTACCTCTTCTTTGAATTGCAATGGAATGGGCAAACGCCGGGTAAGCGAGCTATTGGGTTGCGCGTTGTGCGCGAGGGGGGGCGTCCAATAACATTTGTTGCCTCGGCTATTCGCAACCTTGTGCGCGTGATAGATTTTTTGCCGAGCCTCTATGGGCTAGGGGTGTTGGTGATGTTCGTTGATAAACATTCGCGGCGGTTGGGTGATTTGGCGGGTGGAACACTTGTTGTCAAGGACCATGCGCGAGTGACGCTTGATACGCTGACAACCCAAGATAGGTTTCTTCCGCCTTCATCTTCTGCGTATGTTGGGGCGCTGACGCAGGTGGATATGTTGTCGAAAGATGATTACAGCCTTGTGCAAGAGTTTTTGCGTCGGCGAAGGGATATGGCAGAAGAGAGTCGTATCCGTTTGGGGAAACAGTTAGCCCATAGCATTAGCGCACGTCTTGGAGTATCTGTTGCATATGGCGACCAAGAAACATTTTTGGAATCTGTAGCGTATGCGTATCGCCAGCAGTATGAGAGCACAGCAAGGAGCGGATAGGTATTGAACCGCCAACAGGCTCATATTACGTGCGGTTACATATGTTTCCTCGCACAACGGACCAAAAGCTCAAAGGCTGCATAGTGTATACACTACTCGATTAGGTGTAGGTTGGGTAGGCGTTTGAACCAGTTGTTTTGACGACGCGCAAAGGTGTGCGTGTCGAACTTGAGTCGTTGTATACACGCTTCAAGGGGTGCCTGCTCTTCAAGGTAGGGGCGAAATTGGATGTAGCCCAAACTTGACATAGATGGTAGTTGCCAATCATAGCCGCGTTCGCGCAAAGATTGCACTTCATCCACCAAGCCAGCTTGTATCATAGCATCAACACGGGCATCAATATGGGCATAGAGGGTTTCTGTCGGTAGCTTCAGCCAGTAGGTCGTAATGGTGTAGGGTGGCGGGTGGTGCGTTTGCTGCGTTGAAATAGGTTGCCCACTGCTATAATACACTTCTAGCGCACGTATCACACGGCGCACATTCTGCGGCAGAATGGCAGCAGCAGCACGTGGGTCTACTGTGGCTAGTTGTGCATGCAGAGATTGCGGGCCGTGTTGAGCAGCATGGTGCTCTAGGGAAGCACGCAACGCTGGGTTTGGGGGAACGCGGGGGATATTCCAACCTTGCAAGACAGCAGCAAGATATTGACCAGTGCCACCTACGAGTATAGGGATATGTCCACGGGCAGTGATGTCGGCTATGGCGGCATAGGCTAGGTCTTGGTAGGTAGCGAGAGAGAACGGCTCATCGGGGTAGAGAAAATCTATGAGATGATGGGGAACGGCAGCACGTTCTTCAGCAGTTGGGCAAGCGGTGCCAATGTGCATAAAGTGATATATTTGGCGTGAGTCGGCGGAGACGATTTCGCCCCCTATGCGCTGCGCCATGTCAATGGCAAAGGTGGTTTTGCCGACAGCGGTAGACCCTACAATGGCAATGAGCGGGTTATCCATAAACATGTGTACTACAGTACCCTGTAGAGACGTTGCACGCAACGTCTCTACGTTGTTTCATTCTTTGCCGGTACGCTGCAAATGCAGCGGGCTATCTTGCTCTAGGCTTACAAAGCATGTATCTCATCGGGTGTTAGCCCGGTGAATTTGGCAATGAGGGCTGCATCCAAGCCTTCGGCACGCATAGACCGTGCAAGGGCTTTTTGCTGCTCACGTTGCTGCTCTTGCTGTATTCGCAAACGTTTTTCGAGGTGTGCAACATGCTCTTCTGCATGCTTGCGTTCTTCAGCTTCACGGATAGCCCGTTCTTCTGCATGCTTGCGTTCTTCAGCTTCACGGATAGCCCGTTCTTCCGCATGCTTGCGTTCTTCAGCTTCACGGATAGCCCGTTCTTCTGCATGCTTGCGTTCTTCAGCTTCACGGATAGCCCGTTCTTCCGCATGCTTGCGTTCTTCAGCTTCACGGATAGCCCGTTCTTCCGCCAGTAACCGTGCATGGAGTTCTTGTTGATATGCTTCTACCGCCTCTCCATGCGTTTTGAGTGCATTGCCATGCTCGTCAAAGAGCGCTACTCGTGTGCCTATCGTCCCAATCCACACCTTGATAGTGGCTATCCAAATACGCCCTTCGGCATTGTGCGGCAGTTCTGTGTATGTACCGAGTGGTGTCAAGGCATAGCCATATATCTTTGGCGGTTGTCCTTGTTTACACCGTGCATCGTCTATAACAATATAGACTGGTACTCCAGCCTCTGCATAGTGGCGAAACTTCGTCGCCGCTTTTTTGTTCTTTGATTGCACATCCAAATGACGGGTACCTTTTGAGGTTACTTCCATCAGCACCAATGGGCGTCCGCCGGTGTATGGTAGGTTATAGATACCTCCCGGTGGTTCTGTATGCACACCTTCTAAGACAGCTATATCGGGAGCGTGGTTGCGCATGTCCACTATGCCCCAATCTATACCCACTTCATGGAGCACAACGATAGATTCAACCCCATCAAATAAGACACCCAAGACGCCGTAGATGTCCATACAAATAGTCGCATGGGTCTTTCTTTGCACGATTTCATCCCCTAACTGTGGATGCAACATATCTTCCAATGTGAGCGGTTGTTCAATCCAAGCGGTTGTACCGTTGTCTTTTACTTCAACACAGCGATAGCCGTAGAAGAAGGGGTCTTGCCGTTCTCCTTCGGCGATATAGGTAGCTTCTTCTGGCTCCGGTTCTGGCAATATCAAAGGTTCTTGGTATGTTTGCGTGCTCGTTTTCATAGCAAAGTACTCCTTTCGCAATAGTGCGTTATGATGCGATGCTGGTATAATGCTCCCCTAGTATAGCATATATAGCAATGTATCGGCACTCACCATGTGTGTGTGCTACGATGCATCTATACCGAGTTGTTTGAAAATGCCTGCCCAACCTGTATCGGGAGTAGCTATTGCTTTCTGCAAAACTATTTGTTCATCCCTGACAGTATACTCTAGGATTTCTTCTGCTAGGGCTATTTTCTTGCCCGTTGGGGCAATCTTCATGAACTTGCCGGGAATGGGGGGGATGAGTGGGCCAGTATGCGTACCAGTGATGTTGGCGGCTAGTTTTACCCAATTGCTACTTTCTTCCAAGATACGGATATTGAATTGCAGGTCTGGAAAAGCGGCCCATAGAGCTTTGTGCATAGAGATGTTGGCACGCTTACCAAGTGGCTCTGGTGTTGGTCCCTCAATGCTAAAATCATCGGCTACAAGCGACTCAAATGTTTCCCAATCGCCTCGTTCTGCCGCAGCTTGATATTCTTTCACAATATCAGACGCTTTCTTCATACATATCCTTCCTTTCCTTCGACTGATAGTCGGTCAAGGGAGTGTGCTCCCTTTGCTATACAACTAGTTCCTCTTCCATATTTTGCACAACAAAACCTTCAGAAACAGGGACACGTGCCGGTAGATGCACGGTAAATGTTGTTCCCTGCCCTACGTGGCTCTCTACGGTGATATAGCCCCCCATCATAGCACAAAGCCGCTTGCTAATGGAGAGACCCAGTCCGGTGCCGCCATATTTGCGTGTCGTGGAAATGTCGGCTTGGGTAAAGGCGTGAAAGATTTTTTGCACTTGTTCTTCGGTCATACCAATGCCGGTATCGCTTACACGAAAGATGATCCATTCTGCTGCGGGCGAGGTTGGAGATGGACTATTATCATTATTGGTATGGCCATGTCTCTGAGCACAGTCTGCCACTGCTACGCTCCCGGTTCGTACCTCTCGATAGACGCTGAGGGTGACTGTACCGTGCTTGGTAAACTTTGCGGCATTGCTTAGCAAATTAAACAATACCTGCCGTATGCGTGTCTCATCCGAAAACATGACCCCAATCGTGGTATCACAATCAATCTGGAGCACATTGTCATTTTTCTCTATCAGCGTGTGCGTGGTAGAGGTGACATATTCTATAAGCGCTGCAATGGCAAATGGTTCTACACACAACTGCATTTTGCCGGCTTCAATTTTGGAGAGGTCGAGAATGTCGCTAATGAGCGCAAGGAGGTGCTTGCCAGCAGAACGTATCTTTGTGAGGTCATCAATAAATTCTTCATTGCCCAAGTCTTCAGCATCTTCTTGCAACATTTCGCTGTAGCCAATGATGGCGTTGAGGGGAGTACGCAACTCATGGCTCATGTTGGCAAGAAAGGCGCTTTTTGCATAGTTGGCTGCCTCGGCTGTTTCTTTTGCTTGATAGAGTTCTTGCTTCGCTCTATCGAGTTCGGCTATTTGATGCTTGAGGTCATTGATTAAACTACGCAATTGCCCCGTCATACTATTGAATGCCCGCGACAATGTGCCGATTTCGTCTCGCCGCTCCACATTGGCCATGAGGTTGAGTTCGCCCTCAGCAATACGGGTGGCTGTATGCGAAAGATTGGCTAGCGGAATGGTTATGCTGCGCGTTGTCAACAACCCCACGATAACCGCTAGCAATATAGCAATTGCTGCAACAAGTGTATTGACAACCAAGGTAGTGCGGATAGGTTCAAAAGCTTCTGCCTGTTCGCGCTCGGCCATCAAGGCCATATCAACTTGTGGCAAATAGCGATAGACGCCTACCACTACAACGTTGCGGTAGTTGGTATACATACCTACCCCATTTTGCTGTTTTCTCAGTGCAGTATTGACGGCTTCCGTTTGGTTTTTGATGACCTTGTTGGGGTCATCAAAGCGTGATTCGGTAAGCATGATGTGGTTTGGTCCAACAAGGTATGTTTCGCCTGTTGCGCCCAACCCTGTACGTTCGCGCATGATTTTGTTCAACACCATCGGGCTGGCGCGACCAGCAACAACCCCGCGTACATCTCCCTGCATATCAACAACAGGGCGAGCAGCAATGACAGTGTTTTTGCCCTGTGCAGTAGACGATGAGAGTGTTTGCAAGTATGGTGCTTTTGATCCTTCCCAAAAATAGGGTTGCAGGCTGTGCGACTGCCCCTCTTTGTGTTGGTCTGTTGAGAGAATAACCAACCCTTGTGTATCGAGCAAGAAGACTTCTTCAAACAGGTCAGTCGTTTCTATCACTTGCACAAAGTGGGTATGTAGTTCTTGGTAGGCTTGCTGATACGCGACCGTGTCGGGCGGTTCATCCAAGAGCGGTTTTAGCAGGCGGTCTACATCATCGGGGTAGAGCACTGACGCAAGGAATGTTTTCAGGGTTTCTACCCAATCTTGGATTTCAGATTCTTTAAGTGTTGCGACTGATTTCAATTGACTCATCACCTGTTGTTTCCCACTTTGCCAACCCAAAATGGCTGAGCTTATGCTGATGACAATGGCGGGTAGCAATACCAACACGACAAAGGTGATGGGCAATCGAAACCGGATTGTGTACACATGGAACATAAAGTTTGAGTTGGGTCATGCTGATGCACGGTTGCACAAGCATATATTATTTACTGCACTTGGCATCAGTGGGAATTATAACAAACATTTGATGGCAATACCAAAACCGGGGGAGTGGGAATATGTAGATTTGCGAAAATTGCATCATAGAGCCTGTTTTGAAACGTAGGGATGAGTGGCCACTCGTCCCATATAGTGGTCTGGTGCCACGCATTCCCAAACGTGCGTGGCATTATGGGTGGCTTTGCACAGGGACAGGAGGAAAACATGGTAGGACAGGCATCCTGCTGTGTTACGGTACGGGTTTGGCACCGCCAAACCCACGGGGCTTGCCAGCGACAAGCCCGTACAACCTGCTCGTTGCACCGCCAGTAGCCCTTGGGCGTAATGCTTAGCCACCGGAGACCGACTCGATGTCGGTGCTAAAGAGAACAGGCTAGAAGCCTATCCTACGTGAAAGCATCTTTTATTGTACTGTTATTGGCAGGTGCGCCATATTATTTGTTTCGTTGGCTTCATCAACCGAGCCTTGCGCATCATTATAACCGCTCCACGAGTCAACATAGGCATAAAGATTGTTTGTGCCACGCATGGCAAACGTGCCATCCCACACGGTATAGAGCGACACAAAGCTATCACTCGTGAGGGTGACGCTCGCGCCCGGAGCCAAACCCTCATCTACCGACCACGTAATGCCACGGCATAGGTCCGTTCCACATACCGTATTCCACGGTATACCAGACTGTGTAGGCACAGAGCTTGGGTTACTATAGAAATCCACCCAGAAACCATCAGTGTGTTGGGTGCCTTGGTTTTTGACAACGACAGTTATGCGGGCCGGGCTACCTGCAACAGGGCTACTTGGCGAAACCGAGAAGTTGGTAATCATTAGGTCGGGACCTGCGATGGGCGTTGGTGATATACTAGGTATGGCAGTAGCAGTTGGGTCAAGTCCCGGTTCTGGTTGCACTATTGGCGTTGACGTTGGTATGGGTGTTGGTGGGTTGTAGGTTGTTTGTGATGTGCGCGACGCTGCAATAAGTGGCAGAAAGACGTTGTATAGCCCAACATAGGTGATGCTCTCTTGTTCAAGTGGGTCACTCCCACTGCTCTGTACTGCCACATTGGCCCGCAAATTGAACCCTATCGGAAAGTTGTCGTTTACCACCACTGCAAACACAATATCATCTGCCGTTGCGCCTGGCTCCATCTCACCAACAGGATAAACATAGCGCTCGGATGCACTTAATACTGCATTGAGAGACTGGTCCGCTGTCTCCCACTCAGGTGTGCTTGCACTAGCATTGAATGTGGTGTAGTCGGGTGCGCTCATAACAATTTCTACATCTTGCAAGGTGGTATTGCCAATGTTCTCACACGTGATGTCATAGTGCAATACATTGCCGGGCACGCTTGCGGTAGGTGCGCTCATGGCGAGCTTCAAGTTGTCATTGGTATTGGGTATTGGTGTAGCTGTTGGCGTGGCTGGTTCCGATGGTATAGGCGTTGGGGTCGTGATAGGCGTCTCGGTTGGGCTTGCAACCGTAGGGCGCATCGTTGGGTCTGCATCGGGTGTTGGGGTGACAGTTGGCGTTGGGGTTGCTGATACCTTTCCTAGCAACACAATGTTTGATAGGCGGTCTAGCGCTACAACGATACGATTGTCTTCTTCTTTGACAGTTGCTTCAAGCGGATACAATTGTTTTTGTGTTTGTGCATCAAAATAGACGATAGAGAGCGATGACTCATCGGTTATGCCAAGCGCGGCTAACATGTCGTCGGTGTAGGCAATACTCACTGTGAGCGGTTTATCAAATGAGGTAAGTCGTTCACCATCAGTGGTTATCGCTCCCATGGTGAAAGCACGTACACTACTATACTCAATCGGCAGGTCTTGTGGCATGGTAAACGTTTCTTCCATGGTGAAGGTAGTGGTACTACTGACACCACCCGGTTGCATAAACACTTGGATGTGTCTATCTGGCGACTCAGCGTCTCCACCGGATTGAGGATCAAATATGCCGCTTGCTTTAGCCGGTGTCCGTGTGGGCGTGGGTGTGGGCATGAGCGTCACTTTGCCTAGCAACACTATCTCGGCGGGTTGGTCAAGTTCAGCAATAACACGGTTATTTTCAGCGTCTACCGTTGTTTCCAATTCAATCCATTGTTGCGTTTGCTCATCAAAGTAGGCAAGATAGAGCGAGTTTGCATCACCAATGCCAAGTGCTATCAACTCTTCTGGCGTGTAGGCAATGCTCACACTCATCGGCTCGTCGAATGCTGTGATAGCTTTACCACTTTCACTTGTGACGCCCATGGTGAAATGGCGTACTCCTGTGTACCCTGTGACTACATCGGAAGGCATGATAAAGGTTTCTTCTGCGGTAAAGGTTGCCGTACTGCTCACCCCACCCGGTGGCAAGAAGGCTTGGAACTGCTCATCTGTTGATTTCACCATATTGACCGATTGTTCTTTTAGTGTGCCACTTACCTTGATAGGTGTACGTGATGGTGTAGGCGTTGGCGTGGGCGTCAAGGTCGGACCGCCCGGTGTGACAGTGGGCATGGGCGTCAAAGTTGGACCGCCCGGCGTCACCGTGGGCCAAGGGGTGCTTGTTGGCTTGGGTGTCAAAGTTGAACCGCCCGGCGTCACCGTGGGCCAAGGGGTGTTCGTCGGTTTGTTTGGCGTCACTGTCGGCCCAGGTGTGTTCGTCGGTATAGGCGTGCTCGTCGCTCCACTTGGCGTCACTGTCGGCCCAGGTGTATTCGTTGATATTGGCTGGGAACCATTGGATGTAGGTGTTGGAGTGACAGTAGGTATTCCCTCACCAACATAGATAGTAACCTCATCGGTAGCAGTTCCTACTTCTCCATCACCGGTATGTCCCTCGTCACTCGTTTCAATACGTACACTGGCTATACCAAGAAAGCCGTTATTGGGCGTAAAGACCATGCCATCTAGGGCATCTTGTATATCGGCTATAGGTTTGGTAAGACGTAGCGAGCTGCCGGTCTGTCCGTCGCTCAGTTTGAGCGTGCCATTGGTAGCCGTAAGCTGAACGTCTATCGCATTGTCTCCCGCGTCTACATCTTCAATGGAAATCTGTGTAGCCCCGGCAAATGTGAGTGTTGCTCCGCCAGCAATCGTTTGCTCACCGGGAACATAGTGTACAGGGGCATCATTGATGGCATTGATGGTAATAGTTGCCTTAGCCGCTTCTTCGCTCAACCCTTCACCATTCGCGCTGAGGGCTGCTTGCACAAGGAAGCTGCCATTGGCTGTTGCGTTGGCTGTGGGTGTAAACTTGAGTCCGGCATTTCCCTCTGCATAGGTAATGCTATCGCCATCGTTGATAATCGTCACGCCATCGTTCTTGAAAAGCGTCCCGCCTTCAATCGCAGTTATCTTGAAATGGGTCACTTCTCCTTCACCATCGGCAAAATTGCGGCTTATCTTCAAGCCGGAGGTGGTTTGTGTGTCTTCATCGGTGCTTGTGCTCGTAACGCTTGGTTTATGGGCTACACCTTGAATGGTGATATGTGCAGAAACGGCTTCGCTTATGCGGGTGTCATTGGCATTGGGGGCTGCCTGCACATCGAATTGCCCAGCCGTCGCATTGTAATCAGGCGTAAACGTGAGACCAGCATGCCCCTCTTCATAGGTGATAAAACTCCCATCACTGATTTTTGAGGTACCATTGTTTTTGTAGAGCGTTCCGCCAGTAATGTTGGTTATCTTGAAATAGCCTATTTCGGCCCCGTCAACATCGTTGCGCGAAAGCACAAGCCCATCGGTCGTTTGGGTGTTTTCCGTTGTGGTGGCATCTGTGACACTCGGCGTATCGGCAACAGGGTTGATAGTGATGGTAGCATTGGCTGCTGCGCTCAACCCATCGCCTTGGTCGCTAGTCGCCGCATAGACGGTAAAACTCCCTTTGGCCGATGAATTGGCTTCGGGTACGAAGGTAAGGTTGGCTAGTTGGTCTGTGTAGATGATGAACTCATTGGTTGTAATCGTTACACCACCTTCTGTGGTAAGTGTACCGCCAGTTAAGTCAGTGATTTTGACATGCATCACTTCGGACCCATCGGCAGCATTGCGTACAATAGCAATGCCCGTGAGGGAAGTGTCCTCGTTGATCGTCCACGTAGCGGCAGTAATGCTCGGCGGGTCGGCTACTGTTTGAATGGGTATAGTGACGTTCGTTTCACCACTCGCCCCGTCCCCAGTATCGCTCGTGGCCGCATAGACGGTAAAGCTGCCGCTGCCCGATGTGTTTTCTGGTGGCACAAAGGTGAGGCCAGCTTGCGCTTCATCATAGGTAATGAACGTATTTGCTGAAATAGTGCTCCCGTTGCTCTTTTTCAACGTACCGCCGCTTATGTCGGTTATCTTAAAATGTGTTACATCGGCCCCGTCGGCGGCGTTGCGTGCAATGATAATGTCTTCTAGGGGGACATCTTCTTGTGTTTCTAAGCTGCCATTTGTAACGCTCACGGTTGGCGCATCAGCAATGGATGTGATTGTAATAGTAGCAGTTGCGGCCGCTGCACTTAGCCCGTCTCCTGTGTCACTAGCGGCGGCGTACACGGTGAAGCTGCCACTGGCAGTGGCGTCTTTGGTGGGAGTAAACCGCAAGCCGTCCTGTCCTTCGGCATAGGTGATAAAGGCATCATTGTCAATAGTAGTCCCATCGTTTTGGTACAAGGTTCCACCAGTGATGTTGGTTATCTTGAAGTGGGTAATCTCATCGCCGTCAACGGCCTTGCGCGAGAGCACAAGGCCAGTGCTGGTCTGCGTATCCTCGTTGGTGCTGGCATCTGTCACACTCGGTGTATCGGCTACTGGGTTGATAGTTATGGTTGCCACAGCAGGGTCGGAGCTTAGCCCATACCCATCGGCGGTGGTAGCAGCGTAGACGTTAAAACTCCCATTTGCCACAGATTCGGCTGTTGGCATGAATTGCAACCCGGTTGCGCCCTCGGCAAGCGAGATAATCTCGTCATCTGCAATATCTGTAGAGCCGTCGCTCTTATAGAGTGTGCCACCGGTAATATCAACAATTTTGAAATGCGTCACATCGGTGTCATCAGTATTAGGCGTGATAACTAATCCATTCGTTGCCATGGTATCTTCGTTGGTGCTCGCGTCGGTGACGACTGGTGCATATTGCGCTGTGCCAATGACATCAATGCTGGCCGTTTCAATGGCAATGCTATACGATGTGCCATCACCATTGGTGGTTGTGTTTACTGTAATTCCCGAAGACCCTGTTGTGCGGTCCCAAGCGCGGAAAGATAGAGTTGCCGTGCCAGAGTCACCATTGGGTTTAAAGCGAATCTTCCAATCGTTTTCGGCCGCCGGTCCGCCGGGCAGAAGCAAAGCAGCATTTTCACTGACGGTGCCGAAGTCTTCCCATCCATCAAAGCTGTTTTCGTAATATTCCCACGTCCCTTTGGTTGTGTCTGCGGCTACAACAGCGATGCCTTGCGTATCGGGGTTTAGGTCAGTAATCATATCCAGTGGCAACACACTAGCAATGAGTTCAGAAACGTTTATCCCGGCGTTGTTCGCATCGGTGATATTCTGGTCAATGGGGGGGAGCTTGGCATCGCCGGCTACGTGGAGAATGGGTGCTTCGTTTCTGTCGTTGACGGTGATGGTGAACGTCTTGACTACCGTTTTGCCGTTGGCGTCTGTGCTCTTGATGGTGATGAGGCGATGTGGCTCGCCAAGAAACGTGCCATCTGCACCTTCATAGGTAAGGTCTTCGTAGTAGTCGAGTGACATGCCAGCTTTGAGCTTGAGCGTGGAATCGCTTATCTCAAACACATCGGTGTTGCCGGCAAATATTTCATAGGTGTAGGAGCCGGTGCCGCCAGTCGTCGAGAGTGTGCCAATGGTAGCACCAAGGTCATGCTCATTGACACTGCTAGCTGAAAGCGTCATGTCGGTGGGCGCGGATGTGGTTGTCGTACCATACTCATAAGCTCCCATGTCTACCGTGCTATTGACTATGCGTGGGTTGTTGTCTAAGTCCCATGGGGTACCTTCTATCGTGTTGCTATCGCCGTCTAGGTCGAGTATATCGGCGGGTATGTCGGCATTATTGCCGCTATCTATGGCCGGTGAGACACTTTGCAGGCGCAGGTTGTTGGTAGTAGCTTTTACAAAGAGTGGGCCGTTATTTAACACAAAGGTAGGGGTGTAATAGCCATCATCACTGAACTGTTCTATGATGGAATCATTGATGATAACACCATCTTTTGAATTGGTAGGAGGGTTAGGGTCCCTACGACGTATTTGTGCATTCTCAGTGCCATTGCCTTCTGCCATACTATCTTTGTTGCCCCAAAAGATGCTGTTGCTGACATCGGGGTAGCTCCACTTGACAAAAAGCCCACCACCACGACCTTGGTGAGTACCAACATTGCTTATAGCCGTGTTGTTGCTAAACGTGGCATTGCGCACGGTCAATTCAACTCTACTGTTGAACACGCCACCGCCTTCAGCATCAAATTGATTATCTCCTTCTGATACGTTGCCATGAAAGAGCGCATTCGTGATAGTGGCTTTCGTTCCGGCCGGCGCAGTAGCTTCATCATCACTTTCGTCGTTGCTCAAGCCACCGCCCCACCCGGCCGTATTGTTGATGAATATTGCATTGGCTATGTCAATCGGAGAATATTTATTGAAGATACCACCACCCTTTTTAGTAGTCGTATTGCCGGTAAACTCAACGTGGCTTAGGGCTGTCGTAGAATCTATATTATAGATAGCACCACCGTTTTCAGTCGCTTCGTTATTCGTAAATTCGGCGTGGTTCAGGGTGACAGTAGAGTCTGTATTATAGATAGCACCACCGTTTTTTTGGGCTTGATTGTCTGTAAACGTGACATGGCTCAGGGTTACTTGAGGAGATTTTGTGTTGTAGATAGCGCCCCCACGGTTGATTGCTTGGTTGCCAATAAAGATGCCGTTTTGTATCGTCACATCCGTAGTTTTGTCATTCATCATGGCTCCACCATGACCGTCTAAGGCGATTTTGTTGCCCTTGAATATGACGCCGGTCATAGTTGCAGCGCTGTTTTTGGTTGTCATACCACCACCACGCGACTTGGCTTGGTTGTTGATAAAGGATACATTGTTTAGTGTTATGTTGCTTGGTTCGCCATCAAACCAAGGGGCTTCTTCTATCGGGTGACGCTCTGTGTACATTCCGCCACCACTGGCATTGGCACTCGTGAGGGCTAGATTGCCAATAAATGCGACGTTGTTCAAGGTGACGTTGCTGCTGCTATTGGCAAGACCAGCGCCAAAGGCATTTTCGCTGGTATACAGTTCGTTTTCAATAAAGGTGACATTGTTGAGAATGGCAGTATTTTTCTGGTTAAACATGCCGCCACCTTCCCATTGGGCTTTGTTTTGGATGAAGGTGACGTTAGTTAGTGTGGGGTAACAACCATCTTTGCTATACATACCGCCGCCACGATTGACCGACTTGTTCGCTTCAAACACAATATTGGTCAATGAGGGGCTACCAGTATCTGTGCAATAGACGGCTCCGCCATGGCTGGCCGTTCCATACTCGGCTTTATTATCTATAAAGATGATGTTGTTGAGCGTGGGGCTACCTTCTTTGATGTAGACGCCACTACCATGCGGGCTAATAGTATCGCTTTTGGCACGCCCCTTGGTGATGGTGAAGCCATCTAGGATAGCAGTGTCGTCGGTGTCGCTCCCGGTGACGATATGCGCACTGTTGCCAGAATCAAGGTCGCCGCTGAGTGTGGTGACATAGCCTTCCCAACTGCGCTGTGTGCGGGTTGTTTCTGTGCCGGCAAAGCCACCATAGATGCCCACACCACTTTTGAGTTGAAAGGTGTCGCCGGGGGCAGTGCCGGGCATGTAGACACCAGCCGCTACCCAGATTTCGTCGCCGCTTGTGGCTTTGCCCAGGGCCGTTTGCAGGTCGGGGCATGCATCGGCCCACGAGCTACACCCTGTGCCCGTGGCGGCTTGGTTGACGTAATGTGTTGTTCCGGCGGCCTGCGCAGGGTGTGAGAAGAATACGACGCTATGGCATAGCAAAATCAGCACGGCTATGAGTGAGAAGATTCTGGAGTACCGCCCACGCCACACAGCAATGCCGCTCTGTGTGGCGCTTGAATAGACAGCGGAATCCGGCAGGATGCCGGTGCTACGGGTGCTGCTGCTAGTCATAAAACGTTTTCGGTTTTTGTTGATGTGACTATCCATGGTTCTTGTCCTTTCTTTCAGGTTTCAGATTTCAGGTTTCAGGTTTCAGGTGTTAGGTGTTAGGTATTAGGTGTTAGGTTTCAGGTATTAGGTGTTAGGTGCTAGGTGTTAGGTGCCACGCAATCCCAAAAGTGCGTGGCACCAACTCCAATTGCATCATCCTTTATGGTTTATATCCAGTGCCGGGCAATGGTCGTGGTGGCAGCGGCAAGTCATCCTCGGCGCTGAGGCTCGGTATGGTCTCGCCACCCACGGTTATTTGCATGCTTGCACGGTTGTTTGTCTCGTTGGTCTCTTCGACCGCCCCAAAAGGCTCTCCTGGACCATTCCAATTATCGGCATACACATACAGGTCAAGTGTGCCTGCTACGACAAACCCACCATCCCAACGGGTAAACTCGCTATAATTGCTCACATCACTGGTGAGCGGAGCACTCTCGCCCGGACCGAGCGGGTCAACGTGCCACGAAATGCCACGGCAAGGCTTGACGCCGCAGATAGTATCCCAGAGATAGCCGGCGGTTGTTGGCACAGGGTTGGGGCTAATGTAGAGTTCAACCCAGAAATCACGGGCGAGTTGCTCGGAGCCTTGGTTCTTGACAACGACTGTCACCCGCGCTAGGTCTCCCGAAACGGGATTTTCTGGCTCAACTTGGAAGCTTGTTATCACTATGTCGGCCCCCGGAATCGGTGTGGGTGTTGGTGTGGATGTTGGGCCGGGTGTGGGTGTGGGGCCTGTAGGCGTGGATGTTGGGCCGGGTGTAGCCGTCGGGCCAGTAGGTGTAGGCGTTGTCCCTGCCGGAGGGGCCGATGTACTCCGCATGACAAGCGGCAGATAGACAGCCGGCATAGGTGCGGCTATGGTAGCATCCTTCTCATCTTCATCATAGACGCCTTCCCCCGCAATAGAACCCCGTGCATTGAGTATATCGCCAGTTTGAGCATTTTTATTTACTGTCACAGCAAAGATGATTTCATTGGTAGACTCACCTGCATCGAGGGTGCCCACGCTATAGGTGTAGGTTAAAGGAGCAGTGGCACTGAGGTTGGCCTGTTCAACCAACTCCCACCCGGCGGTACTGTTCTCTTCGTTGTAGGTGGTATTGTCTGGCGTGATAGTGGTAATAGTGACGTTCTTGGCAGCAACTCCACCACTATTTTTGCCAACCAAAACAATTTGTACGACATTGCCAGGCTCCAACTCACCCCGGATGTCAACCGAAATGGTGAGCACTGGCTCGTTGCTGGCAATGCTCAGGGTGACTTGGGCATCTTTCTCGGCATAGACCTGCCCATCACTGCCATTCCACGTAAAGCTATAGTCGCCATATGCTGCGGGTGTATACACAAGGTTGCCACATTCTGCTATCGGAATGATTTGACCTTCTGTCACTGCGTCGCTGCCAAGTTTGAGCGTGCCACTCACTGGCAAGGATGTGATTTTGATTTCGGTCAATGTGTCGCTGTATTCGCTCACATCGAATTGGTCAGCATCGCTAAATGCTGCACTAAAGTCATCGGAGCTAAAGGTGATGTTTGTGCCCATCATGCCCGACTTGCTTATGTCTGATACAATTGGGCGACTATTGCCAATTTTGATTTCTACCAGTGCGGTTTCTTCGGCAAACAATGCCCCATCACTGCCGTTCCAACGGAAGCTATCGGGTCCTTGATAGTCGGTTGTGGGGACATAGCTCAACCCTGCAATGTCGGCGGCGGCTATGTCTTTTCCTGCGCCGCGTTCAAGGGTTATTTCTTCGCCATACAACCGTAAGGTGCCTTGCACGGGCAAGGAGGTGATTTGGATTGCTTGCAACCCCGTACCTATGCTATCGCTAAAGTGTGACGCAAAGCTTTGGTGTGTGAAGGTTATGGGCGTGTTGACGGTCGTCGTCGTAAAGATATTGGTGACAACAGGCGGCTCGCTGCTTACGGTCACGGTGACGACAGCGCTTTGTTCTGCATACCCCTTAAAGTCACTCGCTAGCCATTCAAACGTATCAACTCCCAAAAAGTCGGGGTTGGGGTGATAGCTCAGTTTGTCGGAGATAAGGTCATCAAAGGTCATAGGCGCAAACCAATCCCATGTTGCCACTCGCTCATCGCCTATTTTCAGTGTACCGCTTGTTGGGAGCGATGTGATAATCAGGGTGTTCAACTGGTCGCCGTCTTGGTCTTGGAAATGGCTTTCAAATTGCTGTAGTGTAAACTCAAATGGCGTATTGATCTTGGTTCCAACCTTGAAATCGGCAAGCACCGGCAGGTGATTGCCAGCAGTGATGTAGATAAAAGCACCTTGATCTGCATACACTTTGCCATCATTCCCATTCCACCCGATTTTATCTTTGCCAACAAACCCTTCATTGGGTTGATATGCGAGATTGTTGATAGCAGAAGCAAGGATAGTTTGCCCATAGGTTACGTCTTTGCCGTCGAGCGTGAGTGTGCCGCTTACTGGAAGTTGGGTTATCTTTATCTTATGCAGGGCATCGCCATCGGGGTCGGTAAAGTGTTTCTGGAAGCTCGCTAGGGTAAGGGAAATGGGGACGCTGACATCGGTGCGCGTAATGATGTCGGTGACAATAGGGCGTTTGTTGCCCATAACAATAAGCACTTGACCATCTTCATCGGCATATACCTCACCATCCCGACCATTCCACGCAAAGGTATCAACCCAATCAACCCCGCCCGTGTCGGTATAGACATCCGATACTTCATAGGTCAACCGGGACAGGTCTTCAAACGCAATGTATTTACTAGGACTAATGATGGCTGTGCCGTGTACTTTCAGTGTGCCACTGGCTGGCAACGTCTGTATCATAATATCGGTGAGCAAGTCGCTATTGGGGTCATAGAAGGAGTCGAAATTATCAAAGTCTGCCACAGCAAATGAAACGGTGCTGGTAAAGGTTTCATGATTTTTGATGACCTCAAATACCATTGGCGGTTCATTCACAATGGTGAGATTGACAACCGTATCTTCATCGGCATAGGTCAGGTTGCCTTTGCCATTCCAGCCAAAACTATCGGGGCCAGTATAGCCTACATCGGGTTGGTAGGTGAGCAAATCAAGGTCGCTGATGGGTATTTCATCACCTTGTTTGACGTAAGCGGCATCAAGGGTTAGTGTCCCTTTTTGGGGAGCGGCAGTTATTTTGATAGCGGTTAGCTCATCATCTGGGTTTTGCTCATGGGCCGTGAAGGTGGCAGCAAACAATTCAGCGTTAAACATGAATGCATTATTTTTGCTCACCGTCACATCAAAGGGTTGTACGGTAGGGGGCATGGCAGACCGTACATGCAGGGTGACAGTGGCGGGTGCAGATGCGTAGGCAAGACCATCGGAGCCATTCCATGTAAAGCTCGTATCGCCGGTGGCATCGGGAGTTGGTTCGTAGTAGAGTGTGGCTATTTCGTCAGGGGCTACCTCGCGCCCCACCGTTACGCTTATCTGTTGGGTGCCACTCAACATGAGGGTTCCCGCGTCTGGGAGCGTTGCTATCTTGACTTTGGCAAGGCTATCACCATCTGCATCTGCAAAATGCTCCTCAAAGTGCGATGCTTCAAACATGAACAGGGTATCGCGTTTTACCCATTGCTCAAAGCTCGACACGGTGGGGATGGTGTTCGATTTAACCGTAATGGTAAACTCTTGTTCGTGGTAGCCGCCGCGCCCATCGCTTACCTGGACCCGAATGGTGTAGCTGTCTTCGGCATCGTCGCCAAACGCAACCGTAGTTATGAGGCTATTGTTGTTGATAGCGAACACCTCGCCACCTTGTAGGAGCTTGTAGGTATGGGTATCGTCGGGGTCCTCGTCGGTGGTTGATAGGTTGCCCACTGTAGAACCAACCGGCTGGCCGCGTTTCACTGTGTTGTTGTCCAATCTCATGCTGGTTGGGGCATGGTTTTCTCCATCGGCAACATCATTGATGTAGATAATCATGATTTCTTCGTAGAATAAGCCCCCACTATCAGTAGTGCGTAGCTTAATGGAATACCAATCTTGCACCTCACGGTCGAAGACACGGCTTGTTTTGAGCTTGTCACCATCAACAATGAAAGCTGCGTTATCAGGATAGTTTTCTGTATCAACCAGCGAATAGGTATGGGTATCGCCAAGAGAACTATCGGGGTCGGTTGTTTTGAGAATGCCGACAACGGTGCCTTCAGGCTTGTTTTCGTTGACTGTTGTAGGCTCTAGCGTCAAGGCTGTCGGTGGTTGATTATTGGGGATAACTTTTTCAGCGACAACGATAGCAATGCTTTTCTCGGCTGTTTGCGGGTCTCCAGAACCGCTATGCCCTTGGTCATCGGTCGTAATTTTCACCTCGGCATCACCCATATAATCTGTGGTAGGGGTAAAAGTGAGTCCATCAAGGGCGGTGTTGATGTTGGCGATGGAGCCGGTGAAAATTATTTCTTTACCAGTGTTACTTGAGATGTCCACACCATCGGTGGTGGCTAGGGTAAGCGTGCCGTTGCTCGCGGTAAGTGTCACCTTGACCGGGTTGGTATCCGCATCGGGGTCGCTGATAGAAACGCCATTGCCGTTGGCAGTTGAGAAGACAAGGTTGGTATTGGTTTCAACTGTTTGCTGCTGACCCGGCACGGCATTGACGGGCGCTTGGTTGGGGGGCAACTCGGCAACCACGCTGATGATGACACTAGCTTCGGCTGTTTGTGCTCCGCCCGCGCCGCTATGCCCTAGGTCATCAGTGGTGATAGTGATAGTCGCATCACCCTGATAGTCTGCTGTAGGAGTAAAGATGAGACCGTCAAGGGCGGTGTTGATGTTGGCTATGGAGCCGGTGAAGATCATGGTTTCATCCTTGTCGCCATCGCCAACACCAGCACTAAAATCCAACCCATCGGTGGTGGCTAGGGTGAGCGTGCCACTGCTCGCGGTGAGTGTCACTTGCACATCGGCCTCGCCGGCATCCGGGTCGCTGATAGTGATGGCATTGTTGTTTGCAGATGAGAATGTTCGGGTTGTGTTGACTAAGATAGTCTGTTTACCCGGCACGCTGTTGACAGGTGCTTGGTTGTCTTGCACAACCTCAGCTATCACAATGGCAATACTCGCTTCGTGTGTTTTTTCACCACCGGTGCCGCTATGCCCCAAGTCGTTGGTCGTGATAGTCACCTCAGCATTGCCCACATAATCTGTGGTGGGCTTGAAGGTAAGTCCATCGAGGGCTATATTGATATTGGCGATAGAGCCTTTGAACCTCATTTCAGTATCATTCGTGCCATCGCCGCTGTCAAACGTCAACCCGGCGATGCTGGCTAACGAAAGCGTACCATTGGTAGCAACCAATGTCACTTGCACACGGTTGGAGTCGGCGTCTGGGTCGCTGATAGAGATGGCATTGCCGTTGGACGTTGAGAACACGAGGTTGATATTTTTTTGCACTGTTTGCTCGCCCGGCACGCTATTGACAGGTGCTTCGTTAGGCGGTATCTCTGCAACCACGCTGATGGTGAACTCATCTTCGTCTGTTTGTGCTTCCCCCTCACCCGTATGCCCTTGGTCATCAGTGGTGATTGTGACGGTTATCATACCGGTATCATCGGTGGGCGGGGTAAACGTCATACCGTCAAGGGCCGTGTTGATGTTGGCTATGGAACCAGTGAAGGCCATGGTTGTATCATCTGTGCCAGTGCCAACGCCAGCGCTAAAATCCAACCCATCGGTTGTGGTCAGGGTGAGCGTGCCATCAGTAGCAGTAATTGTCACTTTCACGGGGTTTTCGCCGGCATCGGGGTCACTAATAACAATGTTATTTTCTTTGGCAGCAGAAAAGGTCAATGCAGTATTGACTAAGGTAAATTGCTTTCCAGGTATGCTATTGACTGGAGGAGCATTGCTTGGTGCTTCTACAACAATATTAATACTATCGTTATCAGATTGAGGACCGCCGGCACCGGTAAACCCTTGGTCATTGGTCGTGATTTTCACCTCGGCATTGCCACTATAGTCTGCGGTTGGCGTGAAGGTGAGGCCGTCAAGGGCGGTGTTGATGTTGTCAATGGAGTCATTGAAGATTATTTCTGTACCAGTGTTACTTGGGATGTTTACGCCGTCGGTGGTGGCTAGGGTGAGTGTGCCATTACTCGCAGTGAGTGTCACTTCTACCGCATTGCTGCCGGCATCCGCGTCGCTGATAGTGATAGCGTTGTTGTTGGCCGTTGAGAACACGAGGTCGCTGTTGGCTTCAATCGTTTGTTCCCCCGGCACGCTATTGACGGGCGCTTGGTTTTCGTCGCCGCTGCACGAATCAAGGTTCATGGTTATGCTGTGCTCGGCAGATAATTCCTCTGGATCAGTTACCTTTACTTTTATAATACCCGTACCACATGCATCTGCATTGGCGGTAAACGTCATACCCGCAAAGGCATTGTTGATATTGGCTAATGTCCCTTTACAGATGATAATTGTTTCTCCGCCCATACCCGTTGTCCCTAAGGGAAAGTCCAACCCTGCGGTAGAACCTAGCTTGAGTGTGCCTTTACCGGCTGTAAGGGCCAATTGGAAGATGGTTGTATCTGTATCATCGGCCACATCGGGGTCGCTAACAGAAATGCTTGGGTTGAATACTCCATCAAAAACGACCTCCTCTTCAGGTTGAATCGGTCCGGCTAATCCTGAAACACTTGTGGGCGCATCTATACTTGGTGCATCACTGTCATCGGGGTTGACGACAATGGTAAATGTCTGCTCAGATGAGGTATCCTCACCGCCATTGTCGGTGCCGCCATCGTCGGTGAGCACAATGGTGATGGTTGCTTCCCCAAAAGCATCGTCGGCCGGCGTGAAGGTGAGATTACCGGCTGTGTCTAGGGTGACATCGCCATTGAAAAGGTCGGGGTTGTCTGTGGTAACGGTGAAGGCGAGGCTAAGTATCTGTGAGTCTTCGTCGCTTGGTCCGGCAGAAAGTTCTTTGACCCAGTTTTCTACAGACTGAACACCTGAGTCTTCATCCACTTCCAGTGGGTCTACCCACCCATCACCTTGGGCAAAGGTGGGCGCATCGTTGACGGGAGTGACGGTTATCTTAAATGTTACATCTTCTGCGGTGTTTTTATTGGGGGAATCATCACGCCCATCGTCACTGAGCACAACCGTCACGGTGGCTGCGCCGTTGGCGTCATCGTTGGCATCGGCGGCGGGAGTGAAGGTGAGCGTGCCATTGGATGCAATCTGCGGTTTGCCATCTGCTGCAAACAAACTATCATTATCGGTGGTGACAGCAAAGGTAAGGGTTTGATCAGATTCGTGATCTTCGCCTGCGGATATATCGGTAGCCCACCCAGCGACGGTATTCTTGCCTGAGTCTTCAAGTACCGTTTGGTCGGCTCCCGGCGTGAAAGATGGGGCCGTATCAAGCGGGATGACGGTGATATTGGCAGTTGTAGCGCTACTTATTCCGCTTCCCGTGTCGTCAAGCGCGGCTTGCACCTGGAAACTGCCGCTGGTTGCATCTTCATTGGGTGTAAACTTCAATCCCTCATCGCCTTCAGCAACGGTAATGAAGATACCATCGTTTATAGGCGTATCGCCATCATTCTTGAAGAGCTGTCCATTCTGGATATTGGTTATCTTGAAGTGCGTTACTTCTGTGCTATCAGCACTGTTCCGTGAGATGACCAAGCCCGATGTTGATTTCACGGCCTCTTGGGTTTCGGCCGGAGTGACGCTTGGCACGTCGGCTATCGGGTTGACGGTGACGTTGACAACAATCGTGTCGCTACCATCATCACTTGTCACCTGAACCGTGAACGTATCATTCCCACTGTAGTTCCCATTAGGGGTATAGGTGATAGTTTTGGATGATCCCGTACCGCTTGCACCACTCAATTCTCCGTTGCTAGGATCGCCCGAAACGCCCCACGTGATGTCATCCCCATCAGGGTCATGTGCATACAAGGTAATATTCCCTGATGCATCCTCATTGACGGTCATTGTAGCAGGGCTGTCGTTCGGCGTTTTGGGGTCGTTGTCGTCATCTACTACCGGCGGGTCGGCAACACCGGTGACGGTTATGGTAACAGTTGCCGCTGTGTCCGATGACGAGCCGAAACTATCTTCAATGTTGTAGGTAAAGGTGTCTACTACGGAATCGCCTGCTCCCATTGTGCCAAAATCGGTTACATCGGTCGGGTCGTAGGTAAAGCTTCCATCGGGGTTGATAGTCACGCTGGCCCCTTCAGTACTTGTGCCAGTCAAGGTAGTGTTGTCGTCGTTCAAGTGTGTCACGGTCAGGGTATCGCCGGCAACCAAATTTTCGTCTGTGTCATTGGTTAATACGCCAGCAGCATCTTCTGAAAGTATTGTATCGGCAGGTGTTGTATAGTCGTCATCCACGGCTACGGGGGGGAAGTTGGTAAATTCGTAGGCTCCTCGGTCTACGGTGCCGTTTTCTCGGTCATTGCCGTCTCGGTCCTTACCACTAATAGATGTATCTATTTTTGTATTATCGCCTGTATCAATAGCTGGAGAACCAACCTTGAGACGTAAATTACCCCCGGCTGCGTCTACAAACGATGGGTCATTTCCATTGTTTTCGGTACCGCCAAGCCCTGCTGCTGTCCAGCCTTCCACAATGGAGTATTGGAGGTCCGCAGTACCCCCATCTTTAAAAATCTGCTCATATTGAGTGTCTGTACTACTGGCATCTTTGTTACCCCAAAAGATACTGTTGTATATTTTGCGATTACTTGTTGCTTTCAGATATATACCACCGGCATCCCTACCGCTACTGTTGCCATAAAAGGTGACATTGTAGATATCCCCCGCACCTTTGGCATATAGCCCCCCACCCTGTGTTCCGGCGGAATTATTCTTGAAAACTGCGTTGACGAGCAAGAAAAAGCCACCCGTACAGCTCATTCCCCCACCCGAACTATTATTACCTGGGGTTGCATCGGATACATCATTACTATCAAAGGTAGCATTCGCTATGTAAACAATACTGCCACCATCAGATAACAACCCACCTCCATGTGAAACAGCTTTGTTGTTTTGGAATGTCACAAAAGAAAATGTTGGATTGGTACCACTACCATCATTGTACGCACCACCACCTGTGTTGGCTTCGTTGGCATCAAACATAGTATCATTGATAGTAGGGTCGCTACCACCCACATTGCTCATGCCACCACCTTCGTCATCGGCGGTGTTGTACTTGAACGTAACATTGGTGAGCTTTGGTTTAGCATTCGTGCCAGTGTTGGACATACCGGCACCTTTCACTGCCCAGTTATATTGGATGGTGAGATTGTTCAGTGTGGGGCTACCGCCATCATTAAATATGCCGCCCCCGCCATTCGTTGCCCAGTTATATTGGATGGTGAGATTGTTCAGTGTGGGGCTACCGCCATCATTAAATATGCCGCCCCCGCCATTCGTTGTATCTGAATTGTTCCCTCCCTGAATGATAAACCCATCTAAAATTGCCGTATTATCAACGCCACTGGCAGTGACAACTATTTTGCTATTACTGCCGTTGGATGTAACAAATGGATTAGTGTCTTGGTAGCTATCATTACTATCTATGTCACCCGACAGAATGGTAGTGTTGGTTTCCCAGTCGCGGTCACTAAGATTGGTTTCAGTTCCTGCGAAGCCGCCATAGATGGCCACGCCATTTTTGAGCGTGAAGGTCGCATCGCGGTCAGTTGCGTCGGGCTTATATGTGCCAGCGGCTACCCAGATTTCATCATTGTCACCAGCAAGTGCTAGAGCATCTTGCAAATCGTGGCAGGCGTTGGCCCAGTTTGCACAAGTAGTTCCGCCTTTGTCATCATCAACATAATATATATCGCCAGCGGCACGGGTACTGCGCTGTGGCAACACAAAGAGGGCTGACCCGGCGAGGAGCAGGGCGGTGATAATCGTTGTGATGAGCACAACGGTCCGTTTTTTTCTTGTTATTTGTCTTCTACCCTTATACATACCAAAACCCTCCTTGTGTTTTCTTTCTTTTTCATACCGTTGGTTGATTACCAATTCACCTTGGGTGCCACGCACTTTTGGGAGTGCGTGGCACCACGCTTGTTGTTGTAGGACAGGCATCTTGCCTGTCATTGTGTTGTTGTAGGACGGGCATCCTGCCTGTCATGCTGGACAGGCTAGAAGCCTATCCTACGTCTTGTGCTGGACAGGCTAGAAGCCTATCCTACGCCTTGTGCTGGACAGGCTAGAAGCCTATCCTACGTCTTGTGCTGGACAGGCTAGAAGCCTATCCTACGCCTTGTGCTGGACAGGCTAGAAGCCTATCCTACGTCTTGTGCTGGACAGGCTAGAAGCCTATCCTACGCCTTTTGCGCCATTTCTTAGTAGCATTAGGCATCTTGCCTGTCGCTGTTTCATGTCCATCGTCATTTGACGAGCGGAGACGTTGCACGCAACGTCTCTACCTTTAGCGGCGGTTGGTAAGCCGGAGACCGGCAGGATGCCGGTGCTACGTCTTCACAGTTAATACCTCACTATGTATTATATAGTACTATTGAATATTCTGACAAGGGGTTTTGTGGCATGACTTTTGTACTGTTTTGAAGTTGTGTTAGTACATTTATTCTTGCACAAAGGTGCAAAAACGACTTATAATAACGTAATGAATTGCTCAACCGTAAGATTGGCGTCATTGATGATTTGACGAAGCGTGCCAGGTTTTATTTCTTTGTGGTTGACAGTGTATCCTTATCACCAGATCGTTGTTATACCCGACGCCTGAATACGCAAATCACGGGTGACGAGTGGCACACCCATATATAGCGCGGTGGCTGCAATAATGCGGTCAGGCATTTCAGGTACTGCGGCATAGGCAATATTCTGCACCTCTCGTACAATTGCCAGGTCAAGTGTTACGGGTACTAGTCCACTATGCATATCAGCCAGCGCATGTAGCAGCCGTGACAGTGCAAGTGGCTGGAGGCGTCCTTTGTCTACGAGATAGAGTACCTCGATCACGGAAATGGAAGCAACATAGATTGGAGCACCTGCTTGTGTTGCGCCATCCAGTGCCGATGTTGCCGCTGCTGTTAGTTTGCCAGGGGGGTCAAGATACCAGACAATCGTGTGTGTATCTGCTAGAACCGCACTCATATGATGTCCTCACGCGGAAACGTGCTCCACATATCGCGCCGCACTTCGTCTATTTCTTCAGCGCTGATTTGGACATTGAGATCACTCCACAGTCCCTTGACGCCACGATAGGGATACTTGCGGTGGTGGCGATAGTGCAAGAAGTCAGCGAAATCAAGTACTTCGCGCTGTTCTTCCATAGGCAGTCTGCGGAGTCGCTCAACAATTGCTTGTTCAATATCTATAACCATACTATACCTGCTTCAAAACGCTTAATGGTTTCTTTTGAAGGTGTGGAGCGGGAGACCGGACTCGAACCGGCGACAGTCTGCTTGGGAAGCAGATACTCTACCAACTGAGTTACTCCCGCATACGTGAAGATGCGACAACCCCTAGGGCTGCCTGCATAGCGTAAAGTATAGCATGGGCCTTGTTGTCTGTCAATAGGCTATTGCAGCCTATTGCACTAGGCGATAGCCAACCCCCCACTCTGTCATCAACAACTCTGGATTGCGCGGGTCTGCCTCTATCTTACGACGCAAATGCCAGATATACACTTTGAGGTGCTCATTGTCTTTGTTGGCATGTTCGCCCCATACGGCATTCAAGATGCGCTGATGCTCAACGACCTTGCCGGCATGCTCGACAAACATAACCAGCAATTGATACTCGGTTGGGGTCAGGTCTGCTACTTCGCCGCGCACGACAACTTCGCGCTTGTGCTGGTCTACCTGTATGGTCTCTTTGCCAGCAACGAGGGGCCGGCTGATAGAAGGGATACGGCGTAATAGGGCGCGAATACGCGCTAGTAACTCCTCTGCATGAAAAGGCTTTATCAAGTAGTCATCGGCTCCCTTATCCAACCCGGTAATAATATCATCGCTTTGCATCTTGGCTGTCAACATCAACACTGGCACCTGGGAAAAATCCCGTAGGGCAAGACATGTTTCCAGACCATCCATTTCTGGCATCATGATATCTAAAATGACCAAATCTGGGCGATGCTTTCGTACCAGTTCCAAACATTCTCGGCCATGAGCAGCTTGCACAACGCTATAGCCTTCTTGTTCGAGGGTAAGACGAACCAACTCACGCTGGCTTTTGTCGTCATCTGTTATTAAGATGGTACGCTCATCATCCATACTATCCTCACTTTCCTACTCACGTGCAGTAGTTTCTTGCTTCAGTTCAGTAAACCATGCGGTAATTTCTTCAACCGTCAGCTCGCGTGGCAGAACATACCGGATTTGTCCTTCTGGGTCAACAAAAAAACTTGTTGGAATGGGAAATACGCGATATGCATTTGTTACTGTTCCTTCGACATCCAATGCTACTGGGTAGGTGATGCCTTGCTGCTCAACAAACAGGCGTACATCTTCCTCGGTATGTTGATAGCCTTGTTCGTTGTCAAACAAGTTGACTCCAATCACCACAAACCCATCATCCTGCAATTCTTCATATGCGGTTTGCA
Source organism: uncultured Chloroflexaceae bacterium (assembly GCA_964626155.1). GTDB lineage: Bacteria > Chloroflexota > Chloroflexia > Chloroflexales > Chloroflexaceae > JAAUSY01. The sequence continues at coordinate 279,938 of CAZVEN010000001.1, forward strand.
AGGCTGGTATCTCACGCACACATGGGTCGCACCATGTGCCCCAAAAGTTGACCATGACGATTTTGCCACGATAATCTTGCAAGCGCACTTCGCCGCCATCGAGCGACGGTAAGGTGAAATCAGGCGCGGGTCGGTCAACGGTTGGGGCCGATGGTGCTTGCTTATCCGTTTGCCCGGTCCATATCCAAATAGCAACGACGATGGCCAGGGCTACCCCTGCGCCACCAATCGTAAACCATAGCTCTCGTTTATTCAAACCAGTTCCTCATTCTTACTTGCATACAGTCTATACTGTAAAAATACTGTCTTGCACACAGTATTTTAACATATTTTTCACTCCAAAACTATATCGTTTTGCACACCGTATTTGCGTATTGGTTTTGTGTTGCTGCATGTGGTTGTACTGTAGTCATCGCTGTGCCTTTTGTGTATAATACCATTAACGTAACACACGCTCTTTCACGGATAGATTTCACCACAGAGGACACAAAGGACACAGAGCAAGCACAGAGAATGCATGGAGGTGGGTATGAGTCTTGTATATACAATACCAGAAGAACAAACTCTCGAACAGCGTATCCCTATGAGTTTTGAGGAATATGAACACTGGGAAAACGTAGGTGGATTGACTGAATGGGTCTATGGAGAAGGAATTATTTTTATGGCTGCAACATCACGCCATCAAATGGTTGTCGGTTTTCTGTATTGGTTGCTCAAGAGTTATGTGGATTTCTATACGCTTGGGCAGGTGCTGACAGCTCCGGCGCGTATGTGTGTTGTGCCGGGTGGCATCTATCGTGAGCCAGATATAGCATTTTTAGTCACAGCGCATGCACATCGTCTCAATGATAAAGAACTGGTTGGCGCAGCAACTCTCGTGGTGGAAGTCATTTCACCTGATAGTGTCAAGCGTGACTACCACGACAAGTTTCACGAATATGAATCCCTTGGGGTGGAGGAATTTTGGATTGTAGATATACGCAAAAGGCATGAACAGGTGCAATGCTTCACGCGCACACAACAGGGGCAATTTGTGCAATTGTCCACCGATAGCAAGGGAAACTATCACTCCTTGGTTGTGCCGGGCTTTTGGTTTCACCCGGCGTGGGTGGTGCAATTTCCGCTACCCGATATATGGGGCATTTTGGCACGCATAGCACCACAGGTATTGCAAGACAAGCAAGCTATGCAACGAGCCGAGCAACGGGGTATGCAAAAAGGCAAACGCGAAGGCAAACGCGAAGGCTTACTAGCCGGTATCAAGATGATGCTCAAATGGAAGTTTGGCAATGCAGGGCTAGCGTTGTTTGAAGAAATAAGCCATGTGCAAGATAGTGCTGTGCTAGAGGCAATACACCAAGCATTTGAGACAGCCAACACGCTTGATGACGTGCGCAAATGTCTATAGAGATGGTGATATGTCCACCGTGTTGGCAACGTTGTACCAAGGGATGGGCACGCCAGACCATGCAGCGTTTGTGGCACTTCTGCGGTAGTACGTGGTATTCATCAACCACCATCATGATCAGGGTTGACTATCAGGTGCAGTGTTGGCATTGGTGCCTGTGCCACGACGAAACACGTTTGGCCAGGCCTTGAAGCGGGTGAAGAACTTCTCGCGCTCGGTGTTGCCGTCTTGATCTTCTATGATGCGATACACGACGATATCGCGCCCGTTGCGGGCAACATCGCTTTGCTGTGTGGTGCCGGCTGGCAATGTTGGGTCATCAATATAGATAGGGGTTACTGGTGCTTGGACGATGTTGCTTATTTCGGGGCCATCAAACGTAACTTGGCGCTCTGGCTTGGTGCCATAGAGCCGCACGGTAAGCACTTGCTCTGCCTCGTCTACATCAACGTGCATGAGCAACCAGTGTCCGGTGTCGTTGATAAACTTGAAGTCACTCGACCCGGTATAAATGGTGGCGTCTATGCCGGGGCCATCGCCATATTCGCCATAGGCAAAATCATCATACCAACTGATGTAGAATGGGTGCGCATGGCGTTCGGTAATGGGCAAACCAGCCCAAAATGCAGCCCGAAAGACGGTTGTGGAGACTTGGCACACGCCACCGCCCCACTCCAATTGTGTGCGGTTGCCAATGACTGCATAGCCTTCGACAAACCCTTGCTCCTCTGTCACTTCACCAAGTTGCGAGTTGAACGAAAATTCCTTGCCGGGGGGAATAAGCACACCATCAAAACGTGCTGCGCCAGCCAAGATATTGGTTATGCGATAGTCGGCGGAGCCGGCAAAGCTACTTTTGCCTTCTGCAATGAGTTCTTCTATACCAAGTGTATCGAGTGCTTCATCCTTGATAACCGGATGTATTGTTTCAATAGGCAATACAACGGCATACCGGCTCAATAGCGCGTTTTGTTGTTGCAATGTGGTGCTGATGACATGCAGAGCCGCTGCTTGCTGGAGCTTCCACCCGACATGCCCTTCTTCGAAAATGCGTACTTCGCCTTCGCTGAAACGTAGCCGTGGTTCTTGACTGTCCGCATCCATTTCTTCGGCTAGATGTTCCACGGCTTTTGCTAAACGCAGACGGTCTATGCGCACAACAAGATGGTTGTCAACGGTATCTACCTGCAAGAGCCGCGTCAGTTTTTGTGAATCCCATTCCCACATCCTATCACTCTCTGCGCTGCGTGTGAACACAAGGGTGGTGCCGAGAACATTTTGTGCTTGTGCTTGCGCCACTTCAAGTGCTGCATTGTTGATGATTGGCTCAAGCTCACGGGTACGCACCACAACATGGCGTGGTTCAAGTGTTTGTAGCGCAAGCATGATGTCGTTGGCTGTTTCATCAATGAGCAATTGACGGCCAGTGGCTCCGGGGATGCCGACGACTTTCCCCTCGGCAATGCTGAGCATGGCATTGCGTGGGGGATATTCTATTTGCGATGTGAGCGTGAGCAGGTAATCTTGCAATTGTGGCATGTCAATCGTTAATTGGGGGGATACATCTATTCCTGTGCGCCAGAGGGTTATCAATTCGAGTAAGCGTTTCACGGGGTTGCCATGTCGCCCTGCGTGCAGAGCGGTTTCGGCTGTTTTGCTCGAGTCAAACGTGACACCAAGTGCATCGAGGCTGGGATTCCATGTGAAATCGGCATAGCTGAGCACAAGAGGGTTGCGTTCAAACTGCGCATAGCGTGCTGACACAATTGTATCAATGGAGTGCTTTTCAAAGTTGGCTACTGGTATGCCCTGCACAGAAACCCCCGGCAGTGCTCGCCCATAGTAAAATAGACCTATTGCATAGGGAAGTATGAGCGGCATTGCCAACAATGCGAGCACAATGCCAATAATGGTACGCCGTGGTGGTGGCCGCCGTATGATAGGGCGACGACGACGTGGGTGCTGTTTTTTGGGACGCTCCTCGTCGGGTTCAGGTTCTTCCCCAGAGCGACGACGCTGCATCGGGCCATATTCTTGATAGAAGTCGCCAACAGGCATGAATTATTTACACCTCAATACCGAATGTTCCGTAGGATTATTGTACTTGCCTTTGCGTTTCATGACAAGAGAACTCGCAGCATTTTAGCGTACCAGCAAAGCATTGCATGGTCCTTTTTTTATAGCTTTGCGTTCTTTGCGTCTTTGCGTGAGGTCTTCATGAAAAAAGAGGAGAACGCAATCAATCCGTTTGTGATATAAGGTTGGTTCATTCTCATGAAGCTCTAAATAGATATTGGCTACGACAAACACATGGGCTAGAAACTATGCTACAATACCCTGAACAGAAAAAGGTAGAGGTACAGGAGCTATGTCAGTTGTTGAAACAGCTATTTTGCACGGTGATTGTCTTGAGGTGCTCAAATCTTTCCCCGATAATACGTTTGACTTGATTATCACCTCACCACCCTATGCCGATAGGCGTTCAAAAACCTATGGCGGTATTTCCCCAGATGCCTATGTTGCATGGTTTCTGCCCCGTTCGGAAGAGTTTCTGCGTGTATTGAAACCGACAGGAACTTTTATCTTAAATATTAAAGAGCAAGCGGTTGATGGTGAACGCCATACCTATGTGCTTGAACTTATCCTTGCTCTCCGCAAGCAAGGGTGGCTCTGGACGGAAGAGTTTATGTGGCACAAAAAGAATTGCTACCCCGGCAAGTGGCCCAATCGGTTCCGCGATTCTTGGGAGCGCCTGCTGCAATTCAACAAGACCAAGCGGTTTCATATGTATCAGGAAGCAGTGATGATGCCGGTAGGTGATTGGTCTAAAAAGCGCCTAGAAAACCTGAGTGAAACCGATAGAACACGCGACACGTCAAAAGTTGGGAGTGGGTTTGGCAAAAACATTTCCAAATGGGTTGGGCGCGATAGGGTATACCCGACTAATGTGCTCCATATGGCAACCGAGTGTGCCAACCGAAGCCATAGCGCGGTCTTTCCACGCGAGTTGCCGGCATGGTTTATCAAGCTTTTTACGCAAGCGGGCGATAGGGTTCTCGACCCATTTGTTGGTTCGGGGACGGTGTGTGCCGTAGCGCAAGAGATGGGACGACATGCCATTGGGATAGACATTCAGGTGGAGTATTGCGACATGGCCCAACAAAAAATACGCGCATGGCAACACAGGTTGTAAATAAAACACCTTTCCCGCACCTAGCATTGGTTTATCAACAAGAGATGACATCGTTCTGGAATATGCTACAATAGCACCATGTGCAAAGCCTACATACAGGAATAGAACCAAGACAGCTCGCAGCATTTTAGCGTACCAGCAAAGCATTGCATGGGCCTTTTTTTATAGCTTTGCGTTCTTTGCGTCTTTGCGCGAGGTCTTCATGAAAAAAGATAGTTTAAGGTAATGTATTGTTATGGCAAAAAAACCGAAAAAAGCTCAACCGGCGCGGCGGAAGACGAAACACCCCCCGAACAAGATAACTATGCTGCTGAACTTCAATGATAGCCTCAAAGAGGCACGAGAACTCATAAGCAAAGGAGAAACAGGTAAAGCATGCGATATTCTGGAGGCGCTTGACCGTTACTACCCCGACAGTCTTGATGTCATGAATATGCTCGGATATATCTATGTTCAAATTCATCGCCCCAAAGAAATCGCTCTGATGGTTGACCGCATCAAAAAAGCAGCTCCCGATAACCCACGCATCACGCTCAATATTGCGCAAATGTACAGCACAATACATCTGTATGCTATGGCATTTCTCGAATACCAACGCTTTCTTGAGCTTAGCCCCAATGATGATCCCATTGAACAATTACAAGATGCAATAAACAAAATTGAGTACTCATATCAGGATATGCTTGCTGCCACGGGGTTAGACACTGAAGATGCCACAGTATTGGTTTTGGCCTATGAAGGTGTACAAAAACTCTTTTTGCAAGGCAAATATGTGGATGTCTATAAGCGTGCCCAAGAATTTTTGGAGCATTGGCCCGACTATGAGCCTGTTCTCAATTGCTTGAGCCAAGCCTACTTTAACGATACCAATGTAGAGAAAGCTATTGAAGTAGCAAAGCGCGTATATGACATCAACCCCGAAAGCATAGAAGCCCTTTCGTCCCTCACACAGTATACCTTTCTCCTTGGAAAAAAGAAAGAGTATCAGACATGGGCCGAGCGCCTTGTTGCACAAGAAGCACATACGGTAGATGACATAATCAGGCAAATGGTTGCATTGAGCTTGATGAGTGATGATGAGCAAGTCTTAGCACTTTTTCAAAGAGCCAAAGAATCCGATGTGTTGGATGAATCGTTATACCCACATGAGATAGCTTTTGTGTATCACTATGCTGCTGCTTCTACGATATTTGAGGGCAATGACAGAGATGCTGTGGCAAAATGGAAGCATGCCAATACGCTATCGCCCAGATTGAGCATTGTGCTCGACAATCTGGCCGAATTGGAGAAACCTGTTAGTGAACGCCTTGCTCCTTGGGCACTTCATGCGACAGATTATTTGCCCATGAGCATAGTTGACGGAACACAGGAGCATTTTGAAACGGCTGATCCCACGGGTGAAAAAGCACAAAAACGGGCATTGCAGCGCTATGGAGAAAAGTACCCTCTCGTTGTTCGGTTGCTGCCGTTTCTCCTTGAGCGTGGCGACCCACAGGTACGCCAACTTGCATTCGACCTTGCCATTGCGCTTGAAATGACACGTACAGCCGAGATACTACGCGATTTTGCGTTCACGACACGTGGGACAGATAGAATGCGCCGCCAAGCTGCACAGGCTGCTATACGGGCGGGGTTGATACAACCCGGACTCATTGAGTTGTGGATAGAAGGGGAATGGCAAGAAATTGTGCTCCTGAATTTTGAACTTTACCATCAACCCTTTCAGCATGACCCCAAAACACAACGGTTATCTGAACAGGGTTTGGATGCACTGAAACAGCACGATGGGTACACCGCAGCCAAATTGCTTTCGCGGGCCCTTGAATTGGAGCCAGACTCGCCGGACATCATGATCAACTTGGTGGCAGCCTATCGCTACCAAGAGATGCACGACGAGGCAGAGAAACTGTTGTTCAAAATCTACGAGGAATACCCCGATTTCTTCTTCGGGCGTGTGGGCATGGCCCATCGCCACATTGAACGTGGCGAAACCCAAGAAGCTAGGAAATACCTCTACCCACTCTTGGAACTGGAGCGTTTCCAACTTAGCGAACTGCGAAGTTTGTGCCCTGCCTTTGCCCACATAGGGTTGGTTGAACGAAACTATGTTTTTTGCCGCTCTTGGATAGATATGTGGGAAGATATAGATCCGGGGTACGAAAGTATTGAGGGTTGGCGCGTACAACTAGAAGAACTACGCAAGTCATTGAAGGAAGAAGAAGACTTAAAACGGGATGACTTGCGGGATACCGACAAAGGGTTCTTTTTTTAGATCAAGCACGGTGCCGTGCATGCCACAAGACATCTCGCAGCATTGCAACATACCAGCAAAGCATTGCATGGTCCTTTTTGTATAGCTTTGCGTTCTTTGCGTCTTTGCGCGAGGTCTTCATGAAAAAAGAGCAAGCACTACTGATACGATAAGGAGTATGTTTTGGACATAGACCGACTAGCCGAAGTAGAATTTGAAGATAACCCAGAACCACGATGTGCCGTCGTGCTGCTCCTCGACACATCTGGCTCTATGGCCGGCCCGCCCATTGTTGAGTTGAATGAGGGACTGCGGGCTTTCAGCACAACCTTGAAGGAAGATAAACTGGCCTCGTTGCGTGTCGAAGTGGCTATTGTTGCATTTGGCGACAAGCCAAAAGCTATGGACGTTCGCGGGGGCACGGTCATTCCCTTCGATGCAAACCAAGCATTCGTTACGGTTGACCAGTTGCAACCCCCAGACCTGAGCGTTGGTGGGCGCACGCCACTCGGGGCGGCAGTGCGCGAGGGCTTGGAGCTTTTGCGCAAACGCAAAGGTATCTACAAATCCAATGGCATTGACTATTTTCGCCCTTGGATGTTTTTGATTACCGATGGTGCCCCTACCGATGAGTGGGAATCGGCTGCCAAAGCTGTCAAAGAGGAGGAGGAGCGAAAAGGGGTCGTCTTCTACGCGGTTGGCACGGAAGGAGCCGATATGAATACCCTAGCGCATTTTTCAGACCAGCGCCAGCCTCTGCGCCTGAAGGGTTTGGCTTTTTGTGAACTGTTCCAATGGCTTTCCAAGAGCCTCTCATCTGTTTCACAATCACGCCCCGGCGAGCAAGTTCCCCTCCCACCAGTCGGTTGGGCCCAAGTGGATACGTAGAGGTAGGTATGCATAATACACAATGGCGCGTTATTGGTGCCTCGGTGCAGGGAGTGACACACCGCAAACAAGATATTCCCTGCCAAGATGCGCACGCGAGCCGGGTATCTCCTTCTGGGCATCTCTGCATTGCGGTTGCCGATGGTGCTGGTTCGGCACAAAACGCGTACCTAGGGGCGCAGTGTGCTGTTGAGCACGCTGTTACAACAGTGTACGAACAATGTGCGTGGGAGCATTATGAGACATTCGATGCCGACTATTGGCACATTGCTATGCGCGAGGCATTTGAGGCTGCCCGTCAAGCACTGGAATATCTTTCTGTAGAGGAAAATATCCCGATGCGTTCGTTGGCGACAACGCTCACATGCGTCGTCGCTACCCATGAGTTGCTGGTAGTGGGGCAAATTGGTGATGGAGTGGTTGTAGCCGAAACTCCCACGGGAGAACTCACGACTATTTTGCGCCCACAGCGCGGGGAGTATGCTAATGAAACCTACTTTCTCGTCTTGCCCGATGCGCTAAACCATATTGATGTGCAAGTACAACCGATATGTGTGCAAGCGCTCGCTGTGATGACAGATGGCTTATTGCGCTTGGCAATGCAATTAGCAGATTATCAACCATCGCCACGCTTCTTCAAGCCACTACTTGCTTTTGTATCCGAAGCACAAGAGGAAACCCAAGCACAGCATGACTTAGCCGCGTTTCTTGATTCTGAACGGGTATGTAACCGCACTGATGACGATAAAACGCTCGTCTTAGCCGTGCAACAAAAGTGAGCCATGATGCTTGTCTACACATCCACCCATACACCGATTGCCTTGGGCAAAGCATTTGCGCGTGGTGGTGAAGCTACCATTTACCAAGTTGACCAATTCCCCACCTTGTTGGCGAAAGTCTATACCAAGAGCAGACCAGACTATGAGCAAAAGCTCGACTGGATGATTGGGCATACTCCCAAGGACCCCAACGAATCCAGCGGCTTGTCCTCGTTTGGGTGGCCACGTGATCTGCTCTACGACGAAACTGGCGCATGCATTGGCTACCTCATGCCCTACATCCAAAACGCCGTGCTGCTGTTGGAAGTGTTTAACCCACGCCACCGTGCCAACAAACTGCCAACATTCAACTGGCTCTATCTACATCGCACAGCATGCAATCTAGCAACCGCACTGCAAGCCATTCACGATTATGGCTACGTTGTGGGCGACCTCAACGAAAGCAACATCCTTGTGACACCGGCGGCAACTGTCACTATCATAGATACAGACTCGTTCCAAGTACACGCCAACGATACGCTCTACCCTTGTCCGGTTGGTAAGGCGGAATATATGCCGCCAGAAGCGCATCTCAAACGCTTGCGTGATAAGGAGCGCCAGCAAGCGTATGATTTGTTTGGGCTAGGGGTGCTGATTTTTCAAACGCTCATGGATGGTAGCCACCCATTTCGTGGGCGATGGAAGGGAGCTGGTGATCCACCATCTCTGGAGCAGAAGATAACGAGGGGTTGGTTTCCCTATACACCTTCAGCGGTAATACCACTTTCTGCCCCACCCAGTGCGTCACTCGATCATCTCCATCCGCAGTTGACCGAGCTTGTACAACGCTGCTTTGTGCAAGGGCATGTAGACCCTGCGCAGCGCCCAACAGCCAAAGAGTGGTCCGACAGGTTGCAAGAAGTTGAACATAGCCTTGTGCGGTGTACTGAATCTCACTATTTCTCTAGCCATTTGGATACTTGCCCACAATGCGCATTGACACAAGCGCGAGAAGAGCGTGAAGCGTTGCGGGCAGAACAGCAGGAACAGCAGGCATTGCAAGATGTCTACGACACGGTGGCTGCGAGTGGGCAACCTGTGCCTATACCAACGGTTATGCTCACTTCGCCTAGGCTTTCGTTGAAGGCTGCCATTATGACTGCTCTGCCCATTGTAGCAGCAATGGCCATTATCATGGGCATCCTTTTTTCCATGGGGCCAGATAGTGAGGCGATAGAGGCATACAGGCTTTCTGGTAGTATGATTGGTGAGCAAGTGGGGACATCACGTACTAGCCCGTTCACAGCAAGTTTGCCGTTTTCATCTACGACATCTACCACGACATCTGTGCAAGCTCGGCGTGGCTCCCGATTGTCTACCAGCAGTAGGCGCAACACCTACGACAACCTCATCAGAGATATAGCATGGTCGCCCGATGGGACGTTGTTGGCAGTGGCAGCAACAGATGGTGTAGCGCTCTATGTGCCAGAAACGATGCATGCGGTACGGGCTGTAGATGCTGAGGTGATGGGTTTGAGTGTGGCGTTTGCGCCAGATGGCCTGACACTGGCAACGGCGGGTTCGGATGCTGCGGTGAAGCTATGGCGTGTGGCAGATGGCACGTTGCTACATACGATGCGCGGGCATAGCGATTTTGTCAATGAGTTGGCTTTTACGACTGATGGGGCTATGCTGGCCTCTGCTGCGGGCTTGATGGATAAAACAATCAAGTTATGGCGTGTATCCGATGGTGGCTTGATACGCACGTTGCAGGGCATTCACGCGAATGTGAATAGTGTTGCTTTTGCTCCAGACGGCAATATGTTGGCATCGGCTGACTTTTCTCGGCATGTGAAGGTGTGGAATGTGGGCAATGGCGATGTGCGCTACCGTATGGAGGGGCACACGGGGGAGGTGTTTAGTGTGGCGTTTGCTCCCAATGGGCAGACGGTTGCATCTGGCTCTCTCGATGGCACAGTAAAGCTATGGAATGCAACCGATGGTACGTTGCAACAAACGTTACAAGGGCATACGTCCTATGTACGTTGTATTACGTTTGCTCCCGATGGGCTGACGTTGGCGTCTGGCTCCGACGATAAGACGGTGCGACTGTGGAGCACGCAAACGGGCGGGTTGTTGCATACGCTTGAAGGGCATACGGCGGCTGTGTTGAGTGTGGCGTTTGCGCCTGATGGTTCGCGGCTTGTGTCGGGCGGAAAAGATGGCATGGTGAAGCTGTGGGATGTGGAGTGAGGCGGAGGTGTGGTATTATGTATACTGATATAGCAACCTTATGTGAGTTGTAACATTTTGAACGCTGAAGTACCTGCTCGAATGGGTAGAAAACTGCGATGTGCCGTGGACATGGCGTGTGGAGACGCTGAAACTGACGCAGCAGTTGGGTGCAGTAGAATGGTAGATACGCTTATTTTGTGTACACTGTGTATGGAATAGAAAATAAAGAAAGGACCGAATATGGTTACAACAGAAACCCACGTGGCACATGTCGTTCAGATAGGGGATGATAATACCATCACACTACCTGCTGATGTTATGCAAGCATTCAAGCCAACAGACCGTTTTCTCGTTTTGCGCCAAGGCGATACGCTCATTCTCAAGCGAGTTGATCCAGTAAGTTATCTCGAACGAGTAGCATCTACCCCTAGCAGCGAGCCACCGCTAACGTTGGATGAAATCAATGAGATTGTTCACGAGGTACGACGGAAAAACAGAGAGGCTTGTTGATGCGCGTGGTACTTGACACCAATATACTGATTTCTGGTTTACTTTGGAGTGGTGCGCCAGAGCGTATCATAAAGCTAGGAACTCTCGGACAGGTGGATTTGTATTCTTCAACTGTGATGATGCAAGAATTTGAGCAAGTATCAAGCTATGCACGATTGCAAAAGAGAATGCGTGAATTAGAAGTTGCACAAGAAGACATGCTGGCAGTAGCTTATGCTATACTCCATTTAGTAGAAGCTCCTGCCATTGATGCAGTAATTCCTGCTGACCCAGACGATGATATGCTCCTTGCATGTGCGCTTGTGGCCCAAGCGCACTATATCATATCAGGCGACCATCACTTACTTGATTTGGGCGAGTGGCGTGGTATCCAAATTGTTACAGTCAACGATTTTTTGGCAAAGCATTTTCCGGAGGAAACCGATACATGACTATTACCATAACCATTACCGAGAAATACGTGAATCGTTGCAAGCCATAACCACACGCAAAGAGACCCAACGACGCACAACACAAGGGGGCGCAACCTTTGAAGATGCTCTTGGCAACCTCCTAGGAGATATTGCTAGTGGTGCTGGCGATATGTATGAATCTACAGGAGCAAACGCGGGGAACATCAGCATGTGTAAGGTCGGTGACTTTGTCATTACCCTAGGAAAAAGTTGCTCTGCTGCTGCTGAACGGCTTGTTGTTGAAGCCAAGCGAAACCAGAAATATAACCTTGAAAAAGCACTCGAAGAGTGCAAAACTGCACGCAAAAACCGTGGTGCGCAAGTAGCTCTTTTTGTGTGGGACAAGGAACATGGCGAAGCAAAACATCAACCCCCCCTTGCGCGATATGATAAAGACATTGTTGTGTTGTGGACTGAAGATGACCCAAACACCGAAATATACGTTCGCGCAGCCTACTGGTTGGCACGCAACATGATCATGCCACAACCTGCCAATGAACAGGCAGCACGTGTGAAAGAAAAGCTCGTTGCTGATGCCTTTGAACAAATCGAAAAACTTATTAATATGCTTGAAGACATAAAAAAATCTGGCGAGAAAGTTGTTAAAGAAGGTGAAAAAATCAAATACTGGGCTTATAACGTACAAACACAACTAGAGGCTCAAGTCAACACATTGCGCAATTTGGTTATGTCCCAAGCACAAGATATACTTGACGAGTGAGTGATTACATTCGTGTGCAACACTGTAGGGACAGGCATCTTGTCTGTCCCCGCTAGTAGGCTAGAAGCCTCATAATGGAATAATTATAGTTTCAGGTTTATAGAAATCTATGGCAAAGCCATAGGGGATAAACCTGTTTATGCGGCGAGCCGCACTGGGTGAACTACGCACCCTCTACTCCTTTGCACGAATGCATCAGGAGCTACTTTGATGATGCGAACCATCATCTAAAAAAGGTGTAACGTGACACCTTGACTATGACATTGTAGCACGTTGCGCGTTGTTTATCAAGTGGATTTATGGTGTAATTGGGTGTCATAAAAAGCCATACATTACCATAAAATACCATAAACCTTAGCAACGTAAGGAATACCATATGCCGGCATCATTTTTATCATCAATAGAAATGCTCGACTTGCTCGCTGAAGCCAGCACCATGCTCTACGACACACGCCCACTGGCTTCACGGGTGCAGGACCTGTTTGGCCTGCTCCATATGGGCATGCGCTACCAAGATGCACGCCTAACATGTTGGTTTCACTCCGTACGCCCTGGCTCGCGTCATCAGCAATTTCATTCTATTGAACCGCCTCTGCGCCCGTGGAACAACACCCTCATGCGCGAAATTGCCCTAGAAGGTAAAATTGCTCGCCGCTCACTCAGTTCCGGTTCGGTCAACGATACGCGCAAAACCCCGCCCGATGGTGTATTAGCCAAGCCTGCTACGATCTACCTCGGCGCACCCATCATCTGGGGAAACAAACTCTGGGGCGTACTTGAACTGCGCAGCAGCAACTCCGATGACCTCAATACCCACGAGCAAGAACTTATTGCTGCCCTGCTACCCCAACTAGCCGTCGTTATTGTCCGCGAAGGTGGGCATCAAGACCAAGACGCCAACGTCCATATTCTTGCTGCCACACCCAACGCACCCACAGACACAACACAGCACACCACCCTATCGCACGATTCGCGCATACTTGCACTTGAGCACGAACTGCAAGAGCCAATGGCGCTGCACACCATGCTCACCATGCTGCTGCGCCTCACCCTCGAAGAAACAGGAGCCGAAGCTGGAGCCATTTGCCTCGTAGACCATAAACGTGGCGAACTGGTATTGCACGTACACCAAGGGTACACATCCGACATATTCATCACTGACCCGCGTGGTATTCAACAGCAACGCTGGAGCTGGGAACATGGCCTAGCAGGACGGGTAGCCCGCAGTGGGCGTGCCTTACTCGTGCGCGATGTCAGCAAAGAATCGAGCTTGCGCCCCATAGCATCGCACCTGCATGCAGAACTTGCCGCTCCCATCACCCGCAACGATACCGTCTTGGCCGTGTTGATACTCGACAGCCCCCGTTCGGAAGCATTTGGCGATGCTGAACTAGCGTTTGTCACAAACCTCTGTAGCCATGCTGCACAGTCCATTTATCGCGCACTCCGCTACCAAGAAATGTTTGAAGCAAGTACACAATTAAGCCAAGTCTTCAATGGCCTGCCAACCGGTCTTGCCCTCCTCGATATGAGTGGGATTGTGCTGCGTACCAACCCGGCATGGTCTACGACATGGGGAATGCCAGAGTATACCGGCGATGCGCCATTCCATGTGCCGCTTGATCTGGTAGACCAACTGCTAGCACGCCTGCAAGACCCAATGGCCGTTATTACCTTTTGCGATACTGTGCATCATACCCCCCAAGACGTACACATGATGCATATTCCGCTCAACAACCCTGCACGAGAATTGCAGGTATTGGTAGCACCAACCTACGATAGTAAAGGACGAATGACCGGGCAACTATGGATGATCAATGATGTCACCCGCGAACGTGAGGTAGACCGTCTCAAAGATGAATTTGTCTCTGTCGTGTCACACGAATTGCGCACACCATTAACCTCTATCTTAGGGTTTACCGAGTTACTATTGGTACGCGAATTTACTCCCTCGGAGCAAAAACGCTTCATTCAGACGGTGTATGATGAAGCTACACGCCTTTCTAAGTTGGTTGAGGATTTGCTCAGTTTTTCACGGCTCGAAGCCGGCAAAGTAACATTACATTCATGGATGGCATCTATGAACCACGTCATTCGTGAGATAGCTCATCAACTCACGGAGTTTGAGCGTCACCGTCTGCTTATTTACCTAGATGAACCGCTTCCGCCGGTGTATATAGACCGCGACAAAGTGAAGCAAATATTGCATAACCTTATCTCCAACGCCATCAAGTATAGCCCCAAGGGTGGCGAAGTTGCGCTTTCAGTGCATGCAGCTTCAACCGATACAACCGAACACGGAGACTATGGCTTGCCAGAAGGCCACCCCCTAGGGGCGTGGGTTGTGGTGCAAGTGCGTGACCAGGGCATTGGCATAGCCGCAGAAGATTTGCTGCATGTATGGGACCGCTTCTATCGGGTAGATAACACGAATACACGTCGTATTGGTGGCACTGGTATTGGTTTGAGTATTGCCCGTTCGCTGGTAGAATTACATGGTGGGCGCATTTGGGCCGAAAGTGAACCGGGTGTGGGCAGTACCTTTTCGTTTACACTACCCGTTGCAACCGATATGGTATAAAATTGCATGGTGATCACTATGGCGTAGGATAGGCTTCTAGCCTGTCCCTATTTGCAACCGATAAGATATGATTTGGTGCATAGGAAGGAGAGATAAAAAATGGGTACAATGCGTGCAATGATAGTCTTTAACCCTACGGCGGGACAGTCTGGTGCGAGTGCATTGGAACGCGATTTGAATGCGGCGGCCGATGTATGGCGCGAGCACGATTGGCATGTGGACCTCTCTCCTACGAGTGGGCCGGGCGATGGAATACAATTGGCAAATAGTGCGTCGAAAAAACGCTATGATGTGGTGTTGGCTGCCGGTGGAGATGGCACTATCAACGAGGTTATCAATGGCTTGGCTGGCAGCAATACGGTGATGGCCCCTCTGCCGCTGGGTACGATGAATGTATGGGCGCGTGAGTTGGGGTTGCCGATGAATGCACGTGCTGCGGCCGAAAAGCTCTTGTCGTGGAAGGTGCGCACAATAGATTTGGGGCGAGCGGGTGGGCGCTATTTTTTGCTCATGGCGGGCATTGGCCTTGATGCGGCTATCACGGCTGGGGTACGGCCGGAAGAGAAGCGGCGTCTGGGGGCCATTGCCTATGTTTTGACGGCTATGGTCCACATTGTGCAAGTGCGAGGTACACGGGCGCAGCTTGTCATTGATGGCAAAAAAGTCAAAGGGCACATATTAATGGTTGTGGTAGGCAATAGTCAACTGTATGGCGGTGTTATGAAGATAACCCATCGGGCCACGATTGATGATGGTCTATTGGATGTATGCGTTATTAGAGGCAATGGACTTGGGAGTATGCTCACACACATCATCGCCATTTTCACGCGCAGTTTTAGCAGCGACCCAGAAATTGAATATTATCGTGCTCGCACGGTGCATATTGCAGCCACGCCTACTCTCCCTGTGCAGATAGATGGCGACACATTTGGTAAAACCCCTATGACGTTTGAAATTGTGCCGAGGGCTCTGCGCGTGCTCATGCCCCAACACCTTGCGGATGACCTTGTACGCAACTATTCACCAGAACCGCTCCGCGCAGGCACATTGCGGCGTATGATGGGGTGGATGCGCAATAAGTAGGATGTATATGAGAGATGTTGGTGCTACGGCGGGAGAGGCTAGAAGCCTATCCTCATAGCATAAGCATATAGCAACCCTCCATGATTGGTACCATTTTTAACGCAGAGGCGCAGAGAAGCAAAGACGCAGAGAGATACAACGGTTTTTCGTTTATGGTTGGTGTATCATGCACAACGCAATTAGGACTGCTATAGCACCAACTTCCTGCTGAATCTGGCTAGAAGCTGGTGCTACATTTCTTCTATTTACACACCAAGTACTGTCTTCATGTTATCCAGGGTAGCTGCTTCTTTATCACTCAATTTTTCACCAGTGCCTTGAAACCCTTCACCGGAAGCATGAGCTACTGTACGTGCCCACTCATAGAGAAATTGCCGAAACTCTTGTGCCTCATCTGCCGGTGCTTTGCTGCCAACGGCTGCCACAACGGCCCGCACGTCTTCCAAAATCTCTTCTGGGGATTGATTCCCACTTTTTCGTGTTGGTGAAACGTCTATATCGGCCATCACATCCTGAATCAACGTATTTGCCGTCTTGCCGGGTTCTTTCCATGAAGCGACTAAGTTGGCAACGACATCTGTTTCCTTTAGTGCGTCGGCGACATTCATATCTGCATACATCACACAATCGGCGCATGCCACAGGAGCTTGGCGAATAAGCGCCCACTCACCCTCTGCATAATCCTTTCGTGTTGTCATATTCAAGCCCTCCATGCTTTTCCTACACAGTGCTTCAACACACATAAGGACAGGTACTTTGCCTGTCCCTGCATCATCAATACTGTATAATACCATATAAAAAAGGGGCCTGTGTGACTGTTCAGATGTGTGGCATATGAATACGTATGGTTCTACCGTTTTATTGCCTTGCGCACATGCGTAACTATCTGATTGCCTATATGCATATACCGTGCATAAAACGAGGTATGTCCAAGAGCCAGTGGCGCTGCACCACCAACGAGAACGACCGCCGGTAGCCAAAACAAACCTGCCAGTACTTGCGAAAGCCACGCAAAAATCAGTGCTCCCCCAATGAGGCAGTTCATAAAAGCATTGCTCTTATGGTCTGTATCTGTCTGTGCATACGGCGAAATATACTGCTTTTTGCCAATACATGCGCGTACATTCGCTATCAGCAACAACACCCCGGCGAGCATGCCAAAGTGCATCACGAGGCTTGTGTTCATAAAACGCACCAGCAAAAATGCTGCCACGAGTGCCAACACTCCCATGCCGATGTATGCATAGAGTGGCTTCACACGAAATGAGCCGATGGTGAACATATTCCCGTACCCACTTGCCGCTCCCTGTCCGGTATGCCCATTACCATTTGTTTTTGTAGATGTGTCGTACATGCTTTCTCCCTTTCTCCACTGTGCTATTTCCTATCCCTATGACGCCAAGGGAGGGCAGAGTGTTGCAAGACGTAGCTGCTCATCTCCTCACATTGCCAAAATCATTCCCCCATGCTAGAATAGCAATCGCTCTGGTTATGCTTTTCTGCTCATTGAGTGGTTTTCTGCGTGTGTTGAAGGGCATGTGCTATGAGCTTCCTTGAGCATATTGCAGGAACTATGCAATGCTTTACGATACTGAGAAATAATGACTACAGCAAAACTATTGCGCCATACTCTTGCCCAAATAGATGGACGTGGGTATAAGGCGTATAAAGATATAGAGGGTGAATACGATTTTGGTTCATTCACCCTTGCTATAGACCATGTGCAGGGTGACCCGTTTGCAGCTCCCTCTAAAATACGCCTGCGTGTGCCACAGCGGGTTGCCAACATTCCCGAAGTCTTCTGTACTACTACCATACGTCGTCATGCACTGGAAGATTTCTTGGCGCGTCTTGTTGATCGTGCCATTCGGGAGGTTGTCCAAGGCCGGCGTGGCATGGGTAAGAGTGGACTTATAACTATAGATGCTGGACGACAACAAGTCCTCCAGCGCACTGCCATTGTTGTTTCACCGCAATGGGTTGAAGCACGTTTGCACGTAGGGCTACCAGCCGCCGGACGAACAGTGTTAGGGCGACAGGCCGATGCTATGCTTTGCAATAAACTGCCAGATATTGTAGAGCGTAGTTTGCGTTGGCACAACCTGCCACAGCTTGAGGGCGAGCAGTTTGTTGCATGCGTCGAAAACCAAGCGTTCATGCGGCCCCAGTTAGAAAAACATGGTCTCGTTGCTTTTATCCCCGATGGAGCCATACTGCCACGCGCAAGTGGTGCAACGGACAAACCACTTGCAGATGCCTATGTTGTACCGTTTCAATCGCCCGAATCCTTGCGTGTTACGTTGGCTCTCGCTAGCCCGGTAGGTGTCAAAGGGCAAGAGTTGCACGTGCATGGGCAAGGCGCGTCTATTACTGGCATGGGCATACCAAAAGGCGTCACACTTATTGTTGGCGGTGGATACCATGGCAAGTCTACGCTCTTGCAAGCACTTGAACGTAGTGTCTACCCACACATACCCAGCGATGGGCGTGAATATGTTGTGACATGCCACGATGCGGTGAAAATACGGGCCGAAGATGGGCGACGTGTTGAGCAAGTAGATATTAGCCCATTTATCAGTAACCTGCCCTATGGGCGCAGCACCACTGCCTTTTCAAGCGATGATGCCAGCGGTAGTACCAGTCAATCCGCCAATATTATCGAAGCCCTTGAAGTTGGGGCCAAGGTGCTCTTGATGGATGAGGATACATCGGCGACCAACTTTATGGTGCGTGATGCACGTATGCAAGCGTTGGTGCATAAGGAACATGAGCCAATAACCCCCTTCCTTGAACGGGTACGTGCGATGTATGAAACCCTAGGCGTTTCCACTATCCTCGTTATGGGCGGATCCGGCGACTATTTCGATGTAGCCGATACCGTTATCATGATGCGTGACTATACACCATGTGATGTGACGCAGGAAGCCAAACACATAGCAAACACATACCCTACCCAACGTAGCTATGAAACGACCGTTGCTTTAGAGCCTCCTGTTGAACGTATCCCTCTTGCTGAAAGTTTCGATGCTTCACGTGGCAGGCGTGAAGTGAAGATAGATGCCAAGGCCCTAGATCGCATCCTTTTTGGCAGTGAACCCATTGATCTACGTTGTGTCGAACAGCTTGTAGACCTTAGCCAAACCCGTGCTATTGGCTATGCTATTCACTTGGCCACTGAGCGTTTTATGGATGGTGCGGCCACATTGCGTGAAGTGGTAGATATGGTAGAGCAATTCTTTGAGAAGGAGGGGTTGGATGAGCTAGACCCCTTCCATCGCCGCGATCATCACCCGGGCAACTTTGCCCGCCCACGCAAGTATGAAATAGCCGCTGCTATCAATCGCCTACGTACTGTTCGTATGAAGCAACGACAAAAGCACGATCAAGCCTAGGCAATAACCCGAACTGAGCAGTTCTAGCATATGCTCAACGGGATACCGGAACCCACGAATAACAGGCTTTCCATGACAGATATTTGGATCAATGGTAATTCTTTCCAATAAAGAGTCCATACATCTCCCTAATACGCAAATTCTATGTTTGATTTTACGTCTATGGTAGCAGAAGAAACTATCATAAGCAACCCCGCAACGACGATTGAATGGGGACATGCACAATGTACGATGCGTGATTTGGCAAGCAGTTATGTATGAGCACAAACCAATCCTACGCCTGTTGCGCCCCATGCGCCTAGGGTATATACTACCAAGATAAAAACACAGAAAGGGAAAGACTGTGGACTACCCATTAACCGAGAAAATAGGGCATCCGAGCCTGTTCATCGAGCGCGAGCGTGAATCTCAAAACTTTGGTGTGTGGTTAGAGAACATCGCCAAGCGCATCTCCAAATCGCGGGTCATACTAGCGCGGCGCAAGAGTGGCAAGACTGCGTTTGTACAGCGCATCTTCAACAAACTCTGGAGCGCCAATGGCGACGTGATACCCTTTTATTTTGAAGTTCCAGACAAGAAAACCTGGTATCCAAACTTTGCCGAGAACTATTTTGCTGCGTTTGCCTCACATTACATATCGTTCTTGGAACGCGACCCGTCTTTGGTTATGGGACTGTTGAGGTTGGATGAGATATATGATTATGGTAAAGCAACGATGCACCGTTTGCTTGCGCGAGATGTTGAGACGTTGCAACAATATAGAGAACAAAAGAAGTATGACCTGATGTGGTTTTTTGCCTGTGGTGCTCCCCATCGGTATGCAGCACTACTCAACACCCAGTTTCTCGTCATTCTCGACGAATTTCAATATATCGCCACAACGGTCTATCCCGATCAAAACTATACCACCCAGCCCGATGAAACCATGCCCGGCAGTTTTCATGCCCTCTCCGAATCAAAAGTAGCCCCCATGCTCGTCACCGGTTCCTACATCAGTTGGATACTCAAAATCAGCGCCCGCTTCCTAGAAGCCGGGCGACTCACCCAATGGCATATGCCGCCATATCTTTCCCCTGATGAAGGTCTACAAGCCGTGTATGCCTATGCCAGCGTCTACAACACCCCCGTTACCAACGACACCGCCATGCAAATCAACCAAGCCTGCCTGTCCGACCCCTTCTTCATTTCGTGCGTCATGCAGAGCACCTGCTCTGACCGCGATTTGACAACCGCCGAGGGTGTCGTGCAAACCGTGGCCTACGAACTGTTAGACCGCCGTTCCGAAATGTTCAACACATGGGGCGAATACATCCACAAAACACTCGACACCATCAATGACCGCAACGCCAAAGCCATGCTCCTCTTCCTGAGCCAAAACAACCATCGCCACTGGAATACCCGTGAAATCAAGGAACACCTCCACCTTGATATGGACCTGCAAACCATACAAAAGAAATTGCTGCTCTTGGTTGATGCCGATGTGCTGGAGTGGGGCCCATCAGATATATCGTTCCGGGGCTTGCAAGATGGCACATTGAATCTCATTCTGCGCCACCGCTTTGAGGAAGAGATACACAACTTCGTGCCCGACGTAAAACAAGATATGCGTGAGCAAATAACCGCCTTGACGCGCGATAGGAACCGGTTGCGCGGGAAGCTCAACCAAATGACGGGGCGCTTCGCTGAGCAACAATTAGCCAACGAGTTTCGCAGTCGCAAGCGCTTTCGGTTGTCAGTGTTCTTTGCCGGCGTCCACGACGATACAGAACTGAACCTGACCAATGTGCGGCTACGGGTGCCGTTGCAACGAGAAGACGGCAAGGGCATGGAGCTAGACATTGTGGGCGAGTCTGCGTGTGGGTGCATAGTGGTTGTTGAGGTAAAGAAGCGCCAGCAAAAGATGGGAACGAAGGCGATTGAGGATTTCGTAGAGAAAGCGCAAGCCTATGCACAAACAATGCCGACTGCGCCTATGCTGTTGGCATTGTTGTCGCTAGGCGGGTTCACCGAGGAGGCACTCCAGTTGTGTACAACCCATGGCATTGGCTATGCCGAAACGATAGCGTGGGAGTGATACTGACAATTGGTGTATTCCTTATAGCGCAGAATGATAGTGACAACAAAATAAAGATATGTCGCCTACACCTCTAGCTCATCACGCACGAGCTGGTCAACGGTGACGCCGAACAGGTCCGCTATTTTTATGAGCAACTTCGCGTGGGGCTGCTTGATGCCGCGTTCGAGTTTGCTCACATGCTCTGCCCGAAAGCCAAGCAGATTACCAAGTTCCCATTGAGACATATTCTGTCGCTCACGAAGTACCCGTAATTTCTCACCAAAACGTTCCATAAAGAGAAAATTGTTTTGACAATAGCACTCAAGAATGCAATGCTATTATGTCTTTGTACCTATAAGTACAAAGGTTTATCGAAGAACTCCTCCGCGTTGCTTGCTCCAACGCGGAGGGTACCACGTGTGGGTAGGTAGATAGGTCTACAACCACCACACAAACCGTACATACGTATAATACCATATATGCACCATAGTGTTCATGGGAGAGAATATCTATGACAGAAGAAGATCGAGCTATGCAACCGATGCGCCTTGCGCAATTGGGAGATATGCCAATGCAGGCTATGGAACATTTGCTGAATGACCTAGCTAGCCATGGCTTGCACGTTTACCCTGTTGCGGGGCAGCAGTGGCGCTGGGAGTGGAATGACATATGGCATTAGCCAATGGGCTAGGAAGTGCTATTACAACGGCGACCTATTGGTATTTTGGGTTCCTTTCGGATTCTGAGGCGGCTGTGCAGGGTATTTCCTGATACGTTGCACCATGCAAAAATGATGGTGGGACGTTGCTTGCAACGTCTCGCTGTTTGGTTAGCAACAAACAGGTGGCTAACCTGACAAGTCCCCAACCAACAGGTCCTAATATGGCACCTCATACGAAAAAGGTATATACTATTGGTTGTACGATCAAAGGGAACATTTCACTCAATGGTGGAACGAAATACTATCATCTCCCAGGAATGAGAGATAAGGTTATGAGTACGATTGATGGGACGCTGTGTTTCTTGTAAAAGAGCTTTCAAATACTTTTCAGCGCATTGTTGTGCATGGAAGCAAACAGCATCATAATTGGGATGGTCGAGTACCTGAGACTCACGCATCATAGTAGCAAAATCACCTTCAGCTTTTGCAACCCATTCACAAGTCAATGGGTTCATATAATACCTTCCCCTTTTGCATAATCTCATGCAAAAACCAATCATTCCAAGCCAAACGTTGTGCAATCTGTTCAGACTGTCGCACCAAAAGGTCTATGCCAAATGGAGGGTCTACATGTGTCACTATTTCCAACGCTTTGCGCACATTGTGTCCTTCAAAAGGCATAATCACCAGCAAATCTACATCTGATTCTTCTGTTGGTTCTCCATAGGCATAGGAACCAAAAAGAATAATCTTCTCAGGTTGAAACCTCGCAGCTATGCGCGAGCTCACCTCTTCTATTTGTTGCATCGTCACCATGAAAATACCCTCATGCATTGATCCAAACCCATAATCCGCACTGGTAAAGTATACCACATACTACGCATTATCTTGCAGTCCATGTGCCTATGGTATATAATACCAGTAGAAAAACAGATTAGCATATGGAAGAGTTCTTTCCTATTTGCATGTTGATGATGTTGGTTAAAGCTCTTTTTGTTTCGAGAGGAGAACAACAATAATGAGTTATAAACCTCTTCGCGGAAAATTAATCCAGTGGGACGATGAAAGGGGTTTTGGTTTCATTAAGCCTGATCATGCTGATGATGAAAGCAGAGTGTTTATTCACATCAGTGCGCTACGTGGGATAGCTCGTCGCCCTGTATCTGGGGACATCATTACCTATAAACTCACAGAAGATGAAGATGGCAGACCACGTGCTATTCATGCCTCAATTGAAGGTGTTGCTCGGCAAACCTCGGCGCGAGGTACGAAAAAATCCCCTAGTACGAAAAAATCCCCTAGTACGAAAAAATCCCCTACGACTGTCATTGTTGCAGTCGTTATCTCCATCATAGTGGTTTTTTCTTTGGTTGCGTTTTTGAGCTATCCATCCCCGATAACAGGTTGTACGATCAAAGGGAACATTTCACTCAATAGTGGAACGAAATACTATCATCTCCCAGGAATGAGAGATTACGATAAGACAAAAATTAACATCTCAAAAGGTGAACGTTGGTTTTGTACCGAAGAGGATGCCATCTCGAATGGTTGGCGAAAAGCTGGCACATGAACACTTCATGCGTTCTCACCTCTTTGCGTTCTTTGCGCCTTTGCGCGAAGACAAGGGTGTACTTGGTAGTATCACATTCGGATCACCACCACCCGCTCATGCCCCGCCAAGTCACGGTGTACCGTAGCATGCGCATGGGGCATAGCTTGTTTGGCAAGCGCCACTACCGCTTGTGCTTGTGTCGCACCAATCTCCAGCACCACATGCCCACCAGC
This sequence comes from uncultured Chloroflexaceae bacterium, assembly GCA_964626155.1. GTDB lineage: Bacteria > Chloroflexota > Chloroflexia > Chloroflexales > Chloroflexaceae > JAAUSY01. Next base: position 303,912 of record CAZVEN010000001.1, read on the forward strand.
ATGCAGATACGCTGGAGCCTGCATGAGTAACCGACGGTAGACTACTAACCCATCCGGTCCCCCATCCAATGCCAGATGTGGCTCATGTAGCCGCACGTTGTCATCTACCTGCGCAAGTATCTCATATGGCGGATTGCTCACAATCATATGCACTGGCGAAGGCAACGCATCCACTAGGTCGCAGTGTAACAATGTTATACAATGCTCCAAACCAGAGCAAGCCACGTTTGCCGCAGCCACATCCAGTGCATCCGTAGACGTATCGGTAGCAAAAATATGCACGCCGGGTATGTGTAGTGCTAGTGCAATGGCAATTGCCCCGCTACCTGTGCCGACATCTGCTATGAGCAATGGCGCATGGGGATTGTTCCCTTCGACAGGCACAGGGGACGGGCTATGGTGTAGCGCAGCAATGGCACACTCCACAACCAGTTCGGTCTCAGGGCGTGGCACGAGTACTCGTCTATCAACCTGCACATCGAAGCCGTAGAACTCCCGATACCCAACGAGATAGGCTACTGGCTCACCACGTGCCCGACGTGCTAGAAGCTCTTGAAACTGTTGCCTAGCGGACATATCGGGGATATAATCATGCGTGGCGAGGAGCCGCGCACGAGACCACTGGAGTATATGCGCGAGCAGCACCTCCGCATCCAAGCGCGGAGTGGTACTATTGGCAGAGAGCCTATCAATGCCCGCAGCAAGCAATGCACCAACCGTTTCCCTGAAACCTAAACCCTCACACCTCGCACTTCGCACCTCACACCTCGCACCTCACACCTCGCACCTGCTCACTCTATCCGTGACTGGCTCAAATCGCGCCCGTCGAATGAAATCAAGCGCCTCCTATCATCAAGTACCGTCTCAAGCAACACCGGGCGTCCCCACAGCTTAAACAAATTGCGCATGGTATCGCGGGCATAGTCCATCTTCAAATCTACCCCTTCATGACGGTGGCGCAGGTACAATTCGCCACGATTGTTGTAGTTCGCATCCTCAACATAAATGAATGGTTGCCCAAAGTTTGTCAGGCTAAAGAGCAGTTTTTCCTTTATCTCCTTAAACTCACGGCTCGCAATTTCATACATATCGGTATCACGATTGTAGCGAAACGTAAAGAGCTTATTTTCAAGCACAAACTCAGGCGTCAAAAACTCGTCAATGAAGGTGACATCGTTATAGAGGCGACGGATTTCAAACAGCTTTTGGCGGCCAAGACCCAGTTGCTTATCCCAATCGCGTTTTTCCCTGATGTCATCACATTCATCGTATTCCTTGCCAAACTTGCCCTTATTCCAACGCTCCTCAATATCGCGTAGCAGTTCTAGCCCTAGCTTATAGGGATTGAGTCGCCCGCCACTGGTAGCTACAACGCCGCTGTGCAAATCGGCAAAACTTATCACTTCTGAGGCGTTGAGTGCCTTTTCGGTCATAATACGCGAGTGCCAGAAACTGTTATGGTTGATAAAACCTTGTGCGGCATAACAGTGGGTCGTTTGCACCGACATGTCATACACTTCGGCGCGACGCGGCTCTATTGCCACAATTTGGTCAGTCCAACTTTCAGCTTTAAACCAGCGGCGTTCCGTTATGTATTGTCGTAGCGTGTCCTGTTTGCGTTCCAAACCAAAGCCAATTTCCTCCCAAAACCGTTGCGCCGATTGCCCCGTGCTGTGGATATGCCAGCAACCATCTTGCTGTTGCCGCTTACGAAACAAGATACCAAAATGAAGCAATAATAAGGGAATGGTTTGGGCTAACGACTCGCTAGAGGTAGAAAGAATGACTCCATGCTTGCCCGCGTAGCCGTCACAATCGTAATATGCTCGTAAAAAAGCGGCCACGACTGATTTAGGTGAACGTAATAGTATGGCAGGCACGTTCTTAAAGTGTGCCGACAGACCGGTTGTCATCCCCACATGTTGCAACCAGTCGCTTACTTCTAAGGAGTAAAAACGCACTCTCCAACGACCCGCATCCCACCGTTTTTTGGCGGTTAGTCCAAAGAGCCTTTCCACTAAACTGATAAAATGGTCAGCTTGTGCTTCATCACCCGTTGTCAGTCCAATGACCCGCTTGACCGTGCTAATGTGTCCATCTCCGACCAAATAGCCCAAAAACGCAGCCACGTCTTCATCTACTTGGCTTGGAAATGAAATAGCTCGGCGGCGAGAGGGTTGAATTTGCCCTAAAGTTGCCACATCAGCTTCATACATCGCAACAAGGGGAGCGAGAGTCTCACTATTTGGCCCGCGCCGTCCTTGACGATAACGCATTACAGTAGAGATATTCACCTGCGCCATATCTGCCACGTCATGTAACATTAGCCGTTGTTTGGGTTGCCAGTCCTCCAGCATGACATATTCTTGCGCCCATACATTTTGGCCGCCACTTAGCTTAACCTCATCGCCGATTTGTAACTCATCGAGCCGTTTCCATTGCCCATCCGCCAACATAACGCGGTGATTGGTTGAGCCTTCCAGTTCTAGTCCACGCTGAGTTCGCAACCATAGAGTATCCCGTTCACTAAACTCAGCCCAATCATACACCTGCCGCGTCTGTTGACCATCACTCACCTGCACGGCTAATCGTTGCTTGACTACTTCATCAATCGGCAATAAACCTTGCTTAGTATAAAGAAGTGACCCTTTTGTAAGACATGCCCATCCTTCATTCAATATCTTTGTCATCCCTTGCGGGGCAAAGTAATACGCCTCATCGCGGATAATCTCTAAGATAGTATGTTGCCAACGCTCCAGAGGGGCATAGTTGAGCAAGAAGAGCAAAATATCCCGTTGCGGGTTTTCGGGAAACTGCTTCTGGCGCAGGTGTTCCTCATCCAATTTCTTTCGTTGCTGATCCAAAAACTCTGGCGGGTTGATATATTCTTGCATATACTCATGCTCAACCGTAAAGCCCTGTATCTCATTCTCTTGGTCTTCTTCAACAATTGGCTCTTTCGTCTCAGCATCTGGGCGTTTGATATATGGTGCATGATAATCAATGAGATTTTCAAGCGAGAGGCATGTATCAATAAAATCTTCAACGACATCATAGCCGTAGCGTTCTATGATACGCTGGATGCGGGACGAGTGGTTGGCCATCGCATCGAGCATCTTGCGGTTGGTATGCGCAAACCACATATTATTTTTGAAAAAGTCTACATGTGCTGTCACGTGGGCCATGACCATTTTTTGCGTCACCATCTCATTGCCTTCTAACAAGTATGAGTAGGAAGGATTGGTGTTAATGACCATCTCATAAATGGTGCTGCCGAGCCACACATGCCCCTTGAGCAATTGGTCATACTCCATACCAAAGCGCCAATGAGGGTAGCGGGTGGGGAAGCCACCAAGCGCAGCCGTCTCATACAGCGTCCGATAATCAAGCACCTCATAAAGAATGGGGTAAAAATCTAACCCATAGGCACAAGCCCAATTCTCTATTTCCCTTCGTGCAGCCTCAAGTTCATGTGGAAGACGAGTATCTTTCATAACAGCTATTTGCCTTTGCCCAAAAAATCTTTGATTACATCATAAATATCTTCACGTTCTGCTATTTCACCTATAACGAGACGCTCATCGTGCCCCACATACTCTTCCAAATCGTGGGCAAACCGCCCCGACCCATAGAGCGAACGCACTTGACCATAGCAAAACAGGTTCGCCTTGGGCAACAATTCCTTGCGCAGCAACCCAATACACTCGCGGGTATCGCCGCCACCCCAATTGTCGCCATCGCTAAAATGAAAGAGGTAAATATTAAACTCTTCTGGTGGGTATCGTTCATGTATCATACGGTCACACAGCTTGTAGGCCGAAGAGATTTTTGTGCCACCACCTTCTCGAATATGGTAAAACGTCTCTTGGTCAACCTCTCGCGCAACTGCATCGTGAACAATATACCGAATATCTATCTCTTTATATTGATAGCGTAGCCATGTCTCAATCCAAAAGGCTGTGATACGCACAAGTTCCTTTTGTTCTATGCCCATAGAACCCGACACATCCATCATATAAATGATGACAGCATTACTCTCCGGCAGGAGCGTCTCCTTCCAAGAGCGATAGCGCATATCCTCCCGAATAGGTATCACCACCGGATTTTCAACATCATACTGCCCCAACGCAATCTGGCGACGCAACGCCTCACGATAGGTGCGCTTGAAATGCCGCAGAGATTCTGGCCCCGTTCTGCGAATGCCACTGTAGCGGTCCTTTTCGCTGATAATATTTTTTTTGCCCCTTGGTTGGATGTTTGGCAACTGCAATTGCTCGCCCAGTATCTGGGCCAGTTCCTCAAGCGTCACATCCACCTCAAGCACATGGCTTCCTGGCTCACTTCCAGCCTCGCCTGCGCCTTCTTGCCCATCTCCACGGGCAATGGGGTCGCCTTCGTTTCCTTCTCCCTGTCCAACACCGCCACTTTGTTTTGCCCCATAGCGAAATTGAGGAATATCTATTTGAGGCATTGGTATACTGACATATCGCTTGCCTTGTCGCCCAATCATTTCCCCATGGGACATATATTTACGCAAATCTTTTTTGATACGTCCACGTACAATATGGCGGAATCGGTTCAGGTCACGATCTATTCTTTGCATAATCGCCCCTTTTCAACCACCCCTTTTTCAACCATCCCTTGATAGCGAGTCTGGTGCCACGCACTGTTATTGTGGTAAAAACCTATTCGTGAAAACCCTGTGTACCCTGTGGTAAAAACCTATCAATGAAAGGCATTACCCGGTAGCGTGCGTGGCACCCTTGCGTATATTATCGTCGTTCGCGTATGTCGCCGCGTGCAAAAATACTTGCCACATAGTTGAGTACATCCGTAGCGCTCTGCTCATTATACCCAAAGTCACGGACGAGGCGGCTCTTGACCACATCTATCTTCTCTTGGGTATCCTTATCTACCACTTGCGAAACCAGCGATGTCAGCTTAATGCTATCCTTCTGGTCTTCAAACAACTTGAGCTCGAGGGCCTTGTGCAAGCGTTCATTGGTACGATAGTCAAATGTTTTGCCCTCAATAGCAAGCGCACCGATGTAGTTCATGATCTCACGACGGAAATCGTCCTTGCGTGATTCGGGGATGTCTATCTTTTCTTCAATGCTGCGCATCAATCGCTCATCTGGCTCTTCATATTGCCCGGTATACTTATTGCGCAATTTCTCACGCTGCGTATACGCCTTGATATTATCTATATAATTGGCACACAAGCGCCGTATAGCCTCTTCATCGGCACTAATAGCACGTTGCACTTCATTCTTCACAATCTCGGTATACTCATCCCGAATAATAGAAAGCAGATCACGGAACCGTTTCCGTTCTTCCTCGCCTGTTATCAGCGCATGGTTCTTCAACCCTGTTTCAAGTTCTGTCAGCACCATAAATGGGTTGACATACCCTTCCTCTTGGTAGATAACCAGTGAATTACTAATCTTATCCTGAATGTAGCGGGGGCTAATGCCATCCATACCCTCGCGTTGCGCCTCTTTGTGTAGTTCCTTGATGTTGTCTTCGGTGAAGCCCGGCAACGATTTGCCATTGTAGAGCTTCAACTTCTGCAACAAGGTAAGGTTGGCCCGCTTTGGCTCCTCAAGGCGTGTCAGCACAGCCCACATAGCAGCCATTTCCAACGTATGGGGTGCAATATGCACACGCACCTTGTGCTTGTTGAAATCACGTTCATAAATACTGATTTCATCATTCAAACGCACAATATACGGTATATCAATACGCACAGTACGGTCCTTCAGTGCTTCCATAAACTCATTGTGTTCTAGGCGGCGATACTCTGGCTCATTTGTATGACCAATGATAACCTCATCAATATCGGTTTGGGCAAACTTTTTTGACTTGATCTTATGCTCTTGTGAAGCACCAAGTAAGTCATACAAGAATGCCACATCGAGCTTGAGCATTTCAATAAACTCGATGATACCGCGGTTGGCAATGTTGAACTCACCATCGAAGTTGAATGCGCGTGGGTCACTATCGCTCCCATAAATGGCAATTTTACGATAGTTAATATCGCCTGTCAGCTCAGTCGAATCTTGATTTTTCTCATCTTTTGGCTGGAATGTCCCAATACCTATACGGTCCTCTTCAGAAAAGATGAGACGGCGGACACGCACGTGGCGAATCATCTGCGTCCAATTGCCATTGTAGCGACGCATCAGCTCGCTGTAGTTGTAGCGACACGATGGGCACAAACTACCCCGGATTTTCACGTGCTTATCATAGGGTAAATCTGCATTGATACGTGCAAGAAATTGCTCACGCAACTCAAGAGGAATGAGATGCAACGGTTCTTCATGCATAGGGCACGTTTCCCACTCGTGGTCTTTCACCTGGCCATTCTCAACATCTGCTATATCGCCCGTATACCAATCGAACGTATACAATGCACCTTCATCTGTGCGTGTATACCGCTCCAGTCCGCGTTTCAACCGACGGACAATGGTGCTCTTTGCGCTGCCGACTGGTCCATGCAGCAGCAAAACCCGCTTTTCGGTACCATAGCCTTGCGACGCACCCTTGAAAAAATTCACCAAGCGCATCAATGGAATTTCGAGACCAAAAATGGCATCCTCGCCGTCGAACGAATCATCAGAAAAGAACTTGTAGCGAATCAGACGCTTCTTCGCATCCATAAAATCTTCGGTTCCATATGACATAATCATATTATAGATACGCTGAAAGGCATTGCGAGTTACCTTGGGTTGTCGTGACACAATATCGAGATACTCTTCCAAAGAGCCTACCCAATGCAACTCTTGGAAATGCTTCCGGTCTTGCAACTCATCTATAAAATTCAACAGCGATTTTCCGCTTACTGTACTGTTCATTTCACAACCTCCTTAACTTGCGTGTACCCAAGTCTAGCACAATAGCATGCAATTGCCCAACAGACAACAAAGAGACAGCTCACTCTTTCTATCGCTCGTTATACGATTAGAGAGGCATATCATAACAGTATCTGTCTTGCTAAGGTGCAGGTAAATGTATTTCTTTCGGTTTAAAAACCGTTTTTTTCGGCGGTACGTGGTGTATTCACAATGTCAGATAGTATAGACGTTGAAACGGTTGTTTATGTTGCAACAGCTAAGATATACAACTTGATATATCAAGGGGTTCGGTTGAGGTGATGACCAAATGGTCCAACGATTATAGTATACCAATGTTCTACAGGAGAGTCAAGATCTCTTTGCGTTCCTTGTGTGGGTTCATGCTCATGAAACGCCACGCAAGATCACCGCAACGCACAGCATGAAGTATAATAAGGCCATAGAGTAGGAGGCAAAAGTGTAGGAGAAAAAGCGCAGGATGAAAGAATTAACCGGGCGTGTCATCAAAGCAGGACAAGCGCATGGGGTAGCCCTTGTTTCCCCAGAACCGATTGGCTTCTTTGGTTTGGTAGACGCTGAACGTGGCATTATTGTGGAAAAAGGGCACCCTCTCGAAGGAGAATCAGTCGCCGGTCGTATCCTTGTTTTTCCCACTGGCAAAGGGAGCACCGTAGGAAGTTATAGCATCTACCGCTTGTCCAAAGCTGGGCTTGCACCGTTGGCTATCATCAATGCTGAAAGTGAGGCAATTGTGGCTGTCGGGGCCATCATTAGCGATATTCCCATGGTAGACCACATAGATATTGCGCATATTTGCACTGGCGATAGCGTATCGGTTGATGGCGAACGAGTATGTGTGCAAACCCACACGTTTCTCGAAGAAGGTTGAGAATGATATTGGTGCGATTTGGTATTTCATCCACCATATAATGCGTCCTTGGCATAGGACAAATCACTACCGTTTGGGCACTACCAAAACTGGTTGCTAACTTGTTACAGCCCTCTCCTTTTGTGCTACAATAGCATGCGCTATCGGGTAAGGTGCCCAAGGCAGCTCGCAGCATTGCAGCGTACCAGCAAAGCATTGCATGGTCCTTTTTTAATAGCTGTGCGTTCTTTGCGTCTTTGCGCGAGGTCTTCATGAAAAAAGAAGGAATAGGAACCAATGGTGCTTATCTGGCTTGCTATTGCTTGGATTGTAGGGATAGTTTCCATTGACAGGCTCTATCACTATCTAAGCATACACCAGCCAATAGATTCTGGAACTCGCGTTTTGCTGCCAGTGCTCAATGTGCATGTCGAAACAATGGTAGCTTTAGCGTATATACGGTGGCTCTGTATTGCTCTCGTTGTAGCAGGATGTGTTCTTATCTGTGCTGGCCTTCTTATCAAACAGAGCAGGCAGAACAAGATGCGACGCCAACTTCGACACATGCAAGAACCAATGCCCCAAACCATTGTGCATATGCATTCCCATCTCGTAACGGTCGGTCTTTGCATCATATGTGCCGCATGTGCCGGGCTACGCTATCAATCTGCTCATATACACACAACCCCGCAACGGGTTTGGCTTCTTGCTGAGCATGATGAGGTTATCATCCAAGGCACAGTGTATGCCGACCCCAAACGCTCCGAGGATGGACAACAGGTTCTTATGCAAACCCATATGGCGCAGGTAGGTGACGCAAGAAGCCAAATAGATGGGTTGCTATTGATAACCCTGCCTCCCTACCCAGATTATCACTATGGGCAGCAGCTTATCGTACAAGGGCACGTCACACGGCCACCTGCAGCACGGCGCGAAGGTGGGTTTGACTATCGCAACTACCTAGCCCGCGAAGGTATCTTTGCGTTGATGCATGAGCCGATGGTGCAAGCTTTGCCGGGCAATGCAGGGAATCCTATTCTTGTGAGGATGTTGCATTTTCGTGACCATTGCAAAATAGTGTTGCTACGAGAACTCCCCGAACCACAGGCGTCGCTGGCTGTTGGTATTTTACTTGGTCTCAAGGCTTCCATTCCCGATGAGGTGTATAATGCCTTCTCAACCAATGGCACAACCCATATTTTGGTTATTTCGGGCTGGCATCTTACGATTGTGGCGACGTTGTTTGCAACAATTGCGCGGCAATTGCGCTTGGGGCGTGCGCAAACCTTTTTTGTATCACTAACGTCCATATGGGTCTATGCGCTTTTCGTTGGTGCTACAGTGGCAGTTATCCGTGCAGCAATTATGGCAAGTCTTGCAGTACTGGCCCAAGCAACTGCGCGTCGCACTCATCGGTGGACATCGTTATTCGTAGCTTGCATGGTGCTTACCTTGCACAACCCGCATGCGCTCTGGTCACTTGGCTTTCAAATGTCGGTGCTGGCTACTGCCAGCTTGTTTGCGTTTGCAGAGCCTATGCAAGAGTGGCTACGCACGATAATGCGGTTGGAGTATTTGAAAAAATGGCTTCACATACGATCTGCACCACACAACAAAAAACCTGAAGCATCATCGCACAGTACATGGGTCATTGACACTATGGCCGTCACCCTCGCGGCACAGATTTTGGCACTTCCCATCATTCTCTACCACTTTGGCAATCTTTCTATTATTGCGCCGTTAGCCAATATTGTGCTTGTTCCAGTTGTCCCCTATGCTATGATGCTCGGTGCGATTGCACTCATTGTTGGCTTGATATGCCTTCCTTTAGGACAACTCATCGCTCCTCTCATTGCTTGGCTACCGCTTGCTTGGATGACTGAGGGCACTAGGCTTTTAGCTGAAATACCGTGGGCTGCTGTCCAATTGCCCCAGTTTCCACTTTGGCTCTTAATCAGTTATTATGGTATTGTTACAGGCTGGTGGTTGTGGAAACAGAGAACAAGTGCAGAAATTTGGCACCATGCTGTCGCACATCAAAGCGCAGCCTATAGGTCACTCTCATAAGTATGTATGTTATGGATGGACGTATGGATAATGGATTACACACGAATGAAGACCAGACGATAAGCTATTGGGATAAACCGTTGCTCAATGCTGAAATACAGCATGCAATAGAGCGTATCCATGCTTCGCCGCACAAGCTGGTGCTTGAGTTTGCGGGGGCGGGTAGTCTGGCTCTTTGGTGGTTGCACAGTATACCGGGGTCTTCGCATACGGTACTTGAGGCTACCGACCGCTATACCACGGCCTCACTCAATGATTTGTTGGGCAGTAAGCCACGAAAGTTTGTCTCTGTTGATACGGCAATTGTCATGGCACGGTATGCCTATGAGCGAGCCGTGCATCTCAATGGCACGAAGGGGCATACATTGCTGCTTGGTGTTGCGTGTACTGCTACCATTGCAACTAACTATATTAAGCACGGTGAACATCGCTGTGTCATAGCTGTGCAAAGTGGCGAAGGCATTGCTACCTATGATTTGCGTATGAAAAAGGGCTATCGTGACCGTGCAGGTGAGGAGATGCTTGTGAGCCAGTTGTTGGTATGTGGCATTGTTCACGCTTGTAGCCTTGCCTTACCTATTTCGCTTGCTCTTGCTCCCGGCGAAAATCTACGTGAGTACAATCTGGCATTTACTGAGCCTATAGGTCGCCTTCTGACCCATGCAATAGATACCGTTACGGTATATCCCGATGGAATACAGATAGCGGATGAGCCAATTCAAGGGGCTCTATTGTCTGGTTCTTTCAATCCGTTGCACGAGGGGCATATGCGTTTAGCTGAGGTTGCGGCAGCAGAGCTTGGTATGCCCGTGGTGTTTGAGATGCCGGTCGTTAATGCCGATAAGGGTATCCTAACGCCTGCTGAGATAAACCAGCGCGTTGAGCAGTTTACGCATTATCCGGTTGTGCTCACACGCGCACCGCTATTTAGTGATAAGGCGGCCATTTTTCCGGGTGCTGTTTTTGTCATCGGCTATGATACGGCAGTGCGTTTGTTGGATAAACACTACTACCACGGTGAAGATGGGTTGCATGCAGCACTTCAAACGATTCGTGATGCCGGGTGTCGTTTTTTGGTTGCCGGACGTTTGCTAGATGATGAGTTTCGGATGCTTTCGCATGTGGCTATTCCGTCCACTTTTGCCGATATGTTCACGGCCCTCTCTGAGGGTGCTTTCCGAGTTGATATTTCTTCAACTGCGATTCGCCAAGAGGAGCAAGCATAATGTGTATGCCTGCACCCACTCCACATAAAAAATCTACCTATGTTGCTCTTGAAGAATTGGTTCAATTTCGCTGTTCGTGGCGCTGGGGGGCGGCTGGGGTTGCGCTAGGTATGTTGGTGGCAATGGCACTGCGCTATAGACACTTGCGTGGGCCGGTGTTTGGTATGCTTGGTGTGGCTGGCGGTGCAAGTGGCATATATGCGACTATGATTGAGCCACGCCAACCGGTTTTAGAGCGTGTTACATTGCGCATACCATCGCTTCCGCCAGCTCTTGCGGGTCTTCGTATTGGGCATCTAAGCGATTTTCACTTGGGGTGGTGGTATAGCAAAGGCAATACACGCTGGGCGGTGCAGCAGATGCAGGCTGAATGCCCAGATTTGCTTGTGTTGACGGGCGATTTTGTGAGTTTTCGGCATGCTATTGCAGATTTGCCGGATTTGCTTCGCCCACTCGCCGCGCCACTCGGTGTGTATGCTGTCACCGGAAACCATGATTATTGGGAAGGTGTGGATGATATACGCCAACATTTGGAGCCGCTCGGTGTTGAGTTTTTGGTGAATGCAAGCAAACATGTGCGTTGGCACGATGAGGAGATATGGCTCATAGGTATAGATGATGTTTGGTATGGCAAGCCAGATGTAGATGTGGCGTTTGCAGGTGTGCCACCGGATGCGTTCAAACTGTTGCTCTGCCATTCCCCCGATTTTGCAGATAATGCAGCACACTATCATGTGGCGGTGCAGTTTTCTGGGCATACCCATGGGGGGCATATCAACCTGCCACTATTGGGATGGTTGTGTGTACCATTGCATGGCATGCGTTATATTGCAGGCATGGAGCAGGTAGGTGCTATGCAGCTCTATGTTTCGCGTGGGTTGGGTGGTATGCCGGTACGGTTGCTTTGCCCCCCGGAGGCTACGATTGTGACTTTGGCATCGTTGTAAGGTTGTGTGCTGTAGCGTTGCTGATGGTCGCCCGTACCCCGAAGCGGTGCCTTGTATACGTTCAGGCACCGCTTCGGGTGCAGCACAATAGGCTGTTTGGAAGGTAGCCCAACACGTCACAACGATGGGTTTTTTGCAAGGCTACGGTTTTTCGGCAAGGCCATGTTCTTGTACATAGCGTTTGAGGTTGACGATGGTTTTGCTGAGTTGGCTTACTGCGTTCTCCATTTGTTCAAAGGTAGCTTCGTAGTCTTCTTCTGTGAGTGGTTCTTCGTCGTTGGTGAGCCGACTCAGGTTGCTCCCTAGCGAGCTCACGGGGTTATATAGCTCGTAGAGGAGCACTGATAGTATTTGATTCGGTGTCATTGTGTCCCAGTTATGTGTGTCGTGCCGGTTTGTTTGCTCGGCCATAGACCCTCCGTGGTTATGTCGAAGCTCATACAAGCTTGTGCTCTCTTTTCCTCCGTTTGAGGGGGCAGCACAATAGGCTGTTCGACAGGCAGCCCAATAGCGTGAGGATATTATACCACAAAAAGGAGATTGTGTTGTTGCAAGATGGTGCGCGACGATGATGCTTAAAAAATGCGCAATTCATATCTTTTTTGGGTATCTTTACACTTTGTGGGGTTTGCGTATCTTGACATTGTGTGTAAGTAGCCGTATACTTTCAGCATTTAGGGGTGTTTCAAAGTTCAGTATGGTGTTATACATAGGCTTATGTATGTAACCTGTAACATGTGTCTTCAATAATGGGGTATTGGGTATGCATATGGGAATAACTCTATAAAAAACCCTTTTCCCAAAAGAGCGATAAGATGTAAGGTGTATCTTCCCATTATGGTTTCTTGGTTACGAAAGATAAAGGAGTGTTTCATTGAGTGAGATTTCAGCAACATTATTGCAAGATAGTTCTTCAGAAGATTTACCACTATCGGTGCTGTTGTTCTATACGGCGATGTGTGAGAGTATTGCGCTGAGTGAGTTTGCGGATAGGCTTGGTATTGGTGCTCTTTCGTTGCGGCAGTTTATTTCGGGGCAGTCACAGCGCCCACGTAGCCGAACGTTGGAGTTGCTTTCGATTGGGTTGGAGATGCCGGTGGAGGAACTACGCCGGCGTGTGGAGTGGCGCCCGGCTAGTGCGCCACGGTTTAGTGAGTGGATTAAGACGCATATGATGCGGAATAATCTTTCACGTGCTAAACTTACCCGTGAGACGCGCATTAGTGATGGGGCGTTGCGCAATTATCTTTCGGGGCAAACATTACCCGACTCAGACCAAGCTCAACGTTTGGCTGAGACATTGGGCGTGGATCCACTTGCGTTGGCAAAGGTGCTCGTGGCCGACCATATTGTGCGTAATGGCGGGGAAACGATGCCAGAGACCGATGCTGTGCAGGATGCATCTGCGATGAGCTTTGGGATGCATCCAACAAGCACGATGGCGGGAATGTTTGGTGCTGAGGATGCCGGCAATGGTTTTTCGTTTGGGCACCATGTTGGGCATGCTACGCAAGGAGTTGGTATGCTAGCGAGCGATGAGGAGCATGTGCTGGCTTTATGGCGTAAACTACACCCACAGGGTAGGCGAGCGACGTTGATTTATATTGCGGGGTTGCTGGCTGAGGAGTGATGCCCTTTTTTGATGATACAAGCTCACCATACAGGGTACGAAGCAAGTATGGCAAGATGTGCGGGGTATACGTATGGAACAAAGGGTACGTTTTGTAGATACGCATGCGCATATGCATGTTCACTCGTTTCATGATGACCGTGAGCAAGTGTTCCAGCGTGCTTGGGATGCGGGGGTTGGGCGTATCATTGAAGTTGGTATTGATATGCCTTCAAATCGAGAAGTGGTCAATCTAGCGGAGCAGTATGAGCAGGTGTATGCAGTCGTTGGAATACACCCAAATAGTACGCATGAAGCGCCATCAGATTGGCTTGGTACGTTGCAGGAACTTGCCAAGCATCCGAAGGTGGTTGCTATAGGTGAGACGGGGCTAGATTATTACCGTGACCATGCGCCACACGATGTGCAAAGACGTTTGTTTATTGAGCAGTTGGGGGTGGCGCGAGCATGTGATTTGCCAGTCGTTATTCACTGTCGGGATGCGTATGATGATACGTTGGAGGTTCTGCGGGAGCATGCGCAGGGGCATAAGGTTGTTTTGCACTCTTTTTCGGGTACGTGGAAGTATGCGAAGATGTGTTTGGATTGTGGGTTTGTGCTTTCTTTCTCGGGCCCTGTGACGTTTTCTAAGGCGAAGGATACGCAAGAAGTGGCACGGCGTGCGCCAATTGGTTCTCTGCTGACGGAGACGGATTGCCCGTTTCTCAGCCCGCACCCGTTCCGTGGGAAGCGTAATGAGCCTGCACGTGTGCGTATTGTGGCTGAGCAGGTAGCGCAGTTGCGTGGCATGAAAGTAGAGAAGGTTGCGGCAGCGGTGTGGGAAAATATGGAGCAGGTGTTTGGTGCTAGGGGCTAGGGGCATCGCACACAAGTAGGTATTTCGACACTTTACTTTTCAGCTATAAGGCTTTATACTATGTAAAACCTTGACATACGACAGAGAGTCATAGGCGGAATGGACCCGCACACACACTCCAAATGGCATGGAGGAGGTATACCTGTGGTTGTGCCAATGCACAGGCAACCAAAACTGTTTTTGAAGCAGAAAATTAAGGAAGCGGGGAAATTCTTTTGTTCGCTTCCTATTTTCTGCTTTTATGTCTCTGCCTTCTTCACGCATACCACAAAGGCTCAGTGAAGAAGGCATCATTAATTGTATTTTCAGGAAGGAACAAAAGCTATGAAACGTAAGAAGGTTACGATTTCACTCTCTTGGTCGTCGGTTCTGGTTTTCGCAGTAGTCTTAATCGTTTTGGGGTGTGCCGGGCAACAAGCTTCACAGCCAGCATTTGTTGCTCCAACTGCTGAGGCAGCACCTGTAGATGAAGAGGAACCAATGGGAGCTGAGGAAGAGACGGACGTTGTTGCTGAAGAGGAAGAAGCAACGGAAGCCGAGGAAGAGACGGATGCTGTTGCTGAAGAGGAAGAAGCAACGGATGAGCCTGAACCAGAAGAAGCTCCTGCTGCACAATCTGAAGGTGGGCTTTTGAACACTGTGTTGCAGCGTGGCACACTCATCTGTGGTGTCAACGGTGGCTTGCCCGGCTTCAGCAACCTAGAAGCAGACGGCAGCTATAGTGGCCTTGATGCAGACTTCTGCCGCGTTGTTGCCGCAGCGCTCTTTGGCGACCCTGAAGCAGTCGAATTTCGCCAATTGAGTGCTCAAGAGCGTTTCCCGGCCCTCCAAACAGGTGAAGTTGATGTCCTATTTCGCAATACCACATGGACTCTCAGTCGTGACACAGAGGTGGGGTTAGACTTTGGACCTACCATCTTTTATGATGGGCAAGGTATCATGGTGCGTGAAGCCATCGGCGCAACGACGTTGGAAGACTTAGAAGGTGCAACTATCTGTGTGCAAAGTGGTACAACCACAGAACTCAACCTGACAGACCAATTTCGCGCACGTGGTATTACCTTTGAGCCAACCGTGTTTGAGGAAATAGATTCAACCTACACTGCCTACGATGAGGAACGCTGCGACGCTGTGACGAGTGACCGTTCGCAACTCCTTGCACGCCGTACCACACTCCAAAGCCCCGATGACCACATTATTCTCGATGTGGTTCTCTCAAAAGAGCCGCTGGGCCCAGCCGTGTTGAAGAATGATAGCGATTGGTACGATGTCGTCAATTGGGCCGTATATGCTACCATTCAGGCTGAGGAGTTTGGTATTACATCTGAGACTATAGATGATTTTGCCGATACCGACAACCCCGCTATTAAGCGTTTTCTCGGTGCAGAAGGTGAGCTTGGTGGTATGCTTGGCTTATCAGACGATTTCGCTGTGCAGGTTGTTAAGCAGGTTGGCAACTATGGTGAAATCTACGAACAGAACCTAGGCCCAGATACCCCATTCAACTTAGATCGTGGACCAAATGCATTGTGGACTGAGGGTGGACTGCTCTATGCCCCACCATTCAGGTAGATGTATGTGTACGTAGGAGTTTTCCATATAAGTTGTCAGTTGAACAATGGCTCTCATAGGTTTTGTGTGCGTGTCCTGTGGCTTGATAGCTCAACTGACAACTGATTTTTGCTTATGAGTCACCAACCATCAACAACAGCTATGCAATCCATCCCATTCTGGCGCGATGTGCGTATCTTGTCTATACTTGCGCAAGTCGCCTTTTTGGTGCTGGTAGTGTTAGCCGGTAGCATCCTCTATACCAATGTTGTCAAGGGCATGGAAGCAGCCAATATGAGTGGCGATTTTGATTTTATGGACCGTGCGGCAGGGTTTGAAATTCTCGTCAAGCCTATTGGCTATACTCCCGACAATAGCTACTGGTATGTCTTTCTGGTGGGTCTTATCAATACCATGTCGGTGTCGGTTGTGGGTATTGTGTTGGCAACCGTGCTTGGTATTGTCACGGGTATTGCCCAACTATCGAGCAACTGGCTTGTGGCCAAACTAGCCCAGGCATATGTAGCTCTTTTTCGCAATATTCCTTTGCTGGTACAATTGGTGTTCTGGTATCAGGCAGTTTTTTTGCAAATGCCCAATGTGCGTCACGCAATTGAGCTGCCGGGACCGGTCTATCTGAGCAAGCGCGGGTTGGTGACGCTTAGTCCGCAAGCAACACCAACGACAGCATCGTGGTTTGTGTTCATAGTCATTGGTGTGCTCGTGGGTGTTGCTCTGTGGTATTGGCTGAGACGGCTGCAAGACCGCACCGGTAGGCAAACCCCGCAATTTCTTATTGCGCTTGCATGTGTACTTGCGGGTGCGGGTGCGGGGTGGGTTATACTCACACCGGCACCACTGAGCGTGAGTGTGCCTACATTGCAAGGGTTCAATTTCAAAGGTGGCTTACGGCTCGTTCCTGAATATGTGGCGCTTGTGTTGGGGCTTTCTATCTACACAGGTGCTTTTATATCGGAGAATGTACGTGCGGGTATTCAAGGTATTTCAAAGGAACAAAAGGATGCTGCGCGTGCGCTAGGGTTTAGTCCGGGGCAGAGCATGCGCCTAGTTATTTTGCCGCAGGCGCTACGCATCATCATACCGCCAACGACCAACCAGTACCTCAATCTGCTCAAAAACTCTAGCCTTGCCATAGTGATTGGCTTCCCCGACCTCTTCAATATTGCACGCACCACGGCAAATCAAACTGGGCAGGCTATTCAAGTTATTGGGTTGGTGATGGTGCTCTACCTTGCCATTAGCCTTTTTACATCGTTTATCATGAACGTGTATAATCGCAGTGTACGGCTGGTTGAGAGGTAGCCTATGACGATAACACCAGGCCATGGTGAGCCTCCCAAAAACCAAGTCCATATCATTGCTTGGCTTCGGCAAAATCTGTTTAGCTCTTGGCTCAATAGCATCCTCACGATTGTGACACTTGTGCTTCTCTATGTCACTGTGCGTCCACTCCTCATCTGGATATTTACCCAAGCAGAATGGCGCGTTATAACGGTCAATTTGCGGTTGTTTATGGTGGGCACATTTCCAACAGAGCAGATTTGGCGGGTGTGGCTGGGTGTGGTATGTGCCGCTGGCTTGTTAGGGGTGAGCTGGAGCCTATGGCCACGTGTCGTCGGTGGCGTTGCCATAACCTATGGCAGCATGCTCTTCTTTTTAGCACTTCTTCCCTTAGCTCTACACAATCGTGCATGGCTTATGGTGTGCGGTGTGCTTGTTTTCATGGGCATGCTTGTGGGGCACAAGACAAATCTCACAGAGCACCCAACTATTCGACGCTGGGTTGCATTTGGGTGGCTTATTTTGCTGATTGTTGTTATTGTGCTCTTGCGTGGGTTCGGTATTGTATTGCCTGTGATGAAAACAACCCAATGGGGTGGATTGCTCCTCACGATGGTGCTCGCCATTACTGGCATCATATGCTCATTTCCCATTGGTGTGCTTTTGGCCATTGGGCGACGCTCCAATCTGCCAGTGATTAGCGTCTTCTGCACGGTGCTTATTGAGCTTATCCGTGGTGTGCCACTCGTAACCGTCATTTTTATGTTTCAGATAATGTTGCCATTATTCATTCCCGGTGGTGAGAGCATAGACAAGGTTGTGCGGGCTATTGTTGGTTTTACGCTCTTTACCTCGGCGTACATTGCTGAAAATGTCCGAGGCGGTTTGCAAGCAATACCGAAAGGGCAATTTGAAGCTGCCAAGGCATTGGGTCTCAATCCATTCTTCACTATGGGGTTTATCATTTTGCCCCAAGCCTTGCGTGTCGTTATTCCATCCAATGTCAGCCAATTTGTCAGCCTTTTCAAAGATACGTCGCTTGTCTATATTGCCAGCTTGCTCGATGTGCTTGGTGTTGGCATGAGTGTGCTCGGACAGGCTGAGTTTATGGGGTTGCGAACCGAGGTCTATCTCTTTGTTGCATCTATCTATTGGGTTTTTGCCTATTCTTTGAGCTATGTGAGCCATCGGCTTGAGGATGCCCTAGGGGTAGCACATCAGTAATATGTTGGGAGCGAGAGGAGTATGACAAAAACGAGCGATGTGAGCACATCGGATGAGATTATTATGTGTCGTAATGTCCATAAATGGTATGGCGATTTTCATGTATTGAATGATGTGAGTGTTGTTATCAAACGTAGTGAGGTGGTTGTTATTTTCGGGCCGTCGGGGTCTGGCAAGTCAACGTTCATACGCTGCATCAATCGCCTAGAAGAGCATCAGCGTGGGCAAATCATTGTTGATGGTATTGAGTTGAGCAATGACATCCGCAATATAGAGGCGATACGCAGTGAGGTGGGCATGGTCTTTCAACAATTTAATTTATTTCCACACATAACGGTTCTCAAAAACATTATGCTTGCGCCCATCTGGGTACGCCGGTGGTCCAAGACGAAAGCGCAAGATGTTGCTATGGAGTTGTTGGAACGGGTGGGTATTGCGGAGCAGGCCTATAAATATCCGGGGCAATTGTCGGGTGGACAACAGCAACGTGTTGCGATAGCGCGTGCATTGGCTATGCAGCCTAAGATTATGCTGTTTGATGAACCTACGTCGGCTCTTGACCCAGAGATGATCAAGGAAGTGCTTGATGTTATGAAGGAATTGGCCGAAAGTGGCATGACTATGCTTGTTGTCACCCATGAGATGGGGTTTGCCCGCGAGGTTGCGGACCGTTTATTGTTCTTCGATCAGGGGCAGATTGTTGAACATGGTACGCCAACGCAGATTTTTTCAGAACCAAAAGAGGAGCGCACGAAGAAATTTCTCGCGCAGATACTTTAAAAGAGCGTGCTCCAAAGAGAACGCTTCCGGTACAAAAAAAGCCTTATGCTGCATGATGGACACGTGTGCAGGAGCACCGTGCGTGTGCTACATGCGCCATTTGCGGCAGGTGATGGTGGTGCCAACGCCTTCTTGTGTTTTTATATCAAATTCATCCATAAGACGTTTGGCACCGGGTAGTCCCATACCCATACCACGGGATGTGCTGTAGCCATCTTGCATGGCTACTTCGATGTTGGTAATGCCTGGACCATTGTCTTCGCAAACGATTTCGATGCCTTTGCGGGTGTTTTTTTCGATTTCGCGGACGGTGACGCTGCCGGTGCCAGCGTAGAGAAAGATGTTACGGGCAAGCTCACTGACGGCGGTGGCGATACGCGCTTGGTCAATGGGTCCAAATCCAAGCGATTTGGCAGTGTCGCGTGCGAGTGTACGGGCGATAACGATGTCCAAGTCGCTACGGATAACGGCTGCTTTAGCCTGTGTCATCACTGTTCTCCTCATGGGCAGCGTCATCGGTTTGGCGCTGCATCATTGCTAGCCCCTTTTCTAGGTTGAGGGCGGTTAATACGCGGGGTAACTCTAGCCCGAGCTCAACGAGGGTGATAGCGACGGCTGGTTGTAACCCGGTTAGGATAACTCGTGTACCCATGAGCCCAGCCATGGCAGCAATGTCGGCTATCATACGGCCAATGAAGCTATCTACTACGTCTATGGCTGTGAGGTCTATAATGACGCCACGGGCTTTGGTGGCGTGGATTTTTTCGAGTAGGTCGTCTTTGAATTGTACGGCGGATGCGTCATGCAGGGCTATTTGAATGGATGCGATGAGTACGTCGCCCACTTTCAGGATTGGAATACGTGTACTGTTCAACACGCCCTCCTAAGCCTACGCATAGGTGGCAACGGTGTGATGCTCTGTTGATGCTCTGCACTACGAGATGAGATATTGCGATGACAGCAGTAAGAATACACTACGAACACAACTTGTTTGTCCATGTATTGGCAACTCCATTTTCAGTTGCACGTAAAGAAATAAAATACACTTTCTATACCAAAAGCAAAGGTTGCTTTGATTTTCAAATTGGTTTCTTATCAAACGTATTGGTTTCCCATAAAACACGTTTGATAATACCTGTTTGTAGTAAGAGATAGATTAACGTGCTCTTTACATCATAATAACAGAAACAGGGCGTAGGTGCAAGAAAAGGCACGTATGTCCTATGATGTCATGAGGGTGATGGTGACGAAGAGCACTAGTCCGGCGAGCAGTGGGACGCTGAGGTTATCTGTTCCAGATGGGGAAACTCCTTCGGCAATAGTGGCTAGTCCAGCGGCTGATGTTGCGCTGGCAATGCATGTGGCAAGGGGCAAGGGTTGGGCTGTTGGGCAGAGTGATGAGCTTGGCACCAGATAGAGGGTGAGGAACATGGCAATGCTACTCGCAGTGAACATGGCAATGGAGCCTTCGTAGGAACGGGTATCTTTGCCAATGGTGTAGCGATGGCGTCCCCAGCGGCGGCCTACAATAGATGCAAGAGCATCGCCCCATGTCATAGCCATGGTAGCAGCAGCGGCGATATAGCCTAGGTCGGTAGGGCTACCTTTGCGCCACAAGAGGGAAAAGAGAATGGTGATAGAGAGAGCAAAGTAGATGGTCCCGGGTGAGCTGTCTTCATCGTCTATGGCTCCTACTATGCGGTAGCGATAGGCGATATAGTTGAGAATGATGAAGGTAGCAAAAATGGCGACACCGACATACCAATGTTCAAAGAGGGCTAGAACTCCGAAGACCCACATACCAGCGCCAATGTGAACAATTTTGCGGGTAAAATCTTGTGGGTAGCTACGCCAGTGGCGCACACCCTCGGCTACGCCTATCAATGAGAAGGCATAGGCAAAAGAAACACCTAACCCCAGTAGGTCAGTTCCTGTTATTATGCTCATACAGTTGTTTTACCAATAGATGTGTGCAACACCCGTACAATTTTCCTGAACCATTTCATGGCATGGGATGAAAATTACTATACCATAGGGTATGTAATTAGGCAAACGAGTGTGGGTAGAGCGGGAAAGTGAGCCTTGCCGACCACGAATGGAGTCCACGAATACACGAATAGGGGTTCCTCCACAAACATGCTCGTCGCTGGCAGACGTATCAGAGAGGAAACGTACCTACGCGGTACAACCTTGGCAGACGCGAGAGTATACATATTCGTGGTTGTATTCGTGTACTATTCGTGGTCGGCAAGCCTGTACAGCCTAACGCTACGCCTTTTGTGCCATTTCTTAGTAGCATTGCTAGAAGCCTATCCTACGCCTTCTATGGCCTGCGCAATTTCGGCACGCACCCACGCATCATCCTCGGCGGTCCAACACGCACGCAACGCGTTGCGTGCGTGGGAATCGTCAATGCGCCCCAATGCCCATGCCGCATGCCCCCGGATGAGCGGCTCGGCATCGTGTAACCCCTTGCACAGCGCCGGCACAGCCTGTGGGTCGCCCCAATTGCCCAGTGCAATCACAACATTGCGCAACAACCCACGCCGCTTGCTACGCTTGATGGGGCTGCCACGGAAGCGCTCACGAAATGCGGCATCGTCAAGTTCCATAAGGTCTATGAGCGGTGGCGCTATCGTATCTGCACGAGTCGCCAACATATCAGCGTCGCCCACAGCTCCAAACCGTCTATTCCACGGGCACACTTCTTGGCATGCATCGCACCCAAAAATCCAATTGCCAAGGAGTGGGCGCATATCGTGGGGAATGGCTCCCTTTAACTCAATTGTCAAGTATGAAATGCAGCGCCGCGCATCGAGTACATATGGCGCTACAAACGCTTGTGTTGGGCACACCTGCAAACAGCGTGCGCATGTGCCACACCTGCCGTGCGTGGTCACATCATCTGGCTCTAGCTCCACATCTAGCAAGATTTCAGCCAAAAACAGCCATGAGCCATGGCGTGGAAGTATCAACAGCGTATGCTTGCCTATGAAGCTCGGTAATGCCAAGGTGGCCACTGGTCGCTCTAGTACGGGCCCCGTATCAACATATGGACGCGCTACAATCGAGCGCCCGACGTGGGTTGCGACAAAGTCCACTATCTGGCGCAAGCGTGGCAGCACTATGTCGTGATAATCGGGTCCCCATGCGTAGCGTGCGATGCGCCCGCGTGATGGGTTGTGCCAAAGATGCTCTAGGGGTTCAGCGACGCGGTAATGCTTGCCAACGACGAGAATCGAACGTCCTTCGGGCATGATGTGCCGTGGGTCCATACGTCCCGGTACATTGCGTGTCAAGTATGCCATTTCTCCAGCATAGCCCGCATCTACCCAAGAGGGGAGGTTTTCGGCATGGGGGGGAGTGGTACAAGGTGCTACGCCTACGACATCGAATCCAAGGGCGAGGGCTTGCGCTTTTATAGCATGCGTTAGCTGTTTCATAGAAACAGTATACCATAGCACTTCATGAGCGTCTAAGTGAACACGTACTTTTGCTACACCCATTGCCATGTCTTCAATAGCGCTCTTTGCAAAGAGATTTAGACGTACTCGCGTATCTTGGGGTGCTATCCACCGAGGTTGTCGTTGCTACGATGCGTACTCCCCATTCGCAGATGGCTACATCCATGGATGCAAATATAGTCTTTGGTGTTATAATACCCCTATCGTAACCCTATGGAGGTGGGTATGAGCCTAGTATATGCAGAAACAGAAGAACAAATCCTCGAACAGCGCATCCCTATGAGCTTTGAGGAATATGAACATTGGGAAAACGTAGGTGGATTGACTGAGTGGGTCTACGGAGAAGGAATCATTTTTATGGCCGCAACATCACGCCATCAAATGGTTGTTGGTTTTCTGTATTGGTTGCTCAAGAGTTATGTAGATTTCCATACCCTTGGGCAGGTGCTTACGGCTCCGGTGCGCATGTGTGTTGTGCCGGGCGCCATCTATCGTGAACCAGATATTGCGTTTGTAGCGACAACACATATGTATCGTCTCAATGATAAGGAAATTGTTGGTGCAGCAACTCTCGTGGTGGAAGTTATTTCACCCGACAGTGTGAAACGTGACTACCACGACAAGTTTCACGAGTATGAATCCCTTGGGGTGGATGAATTTTGGATTGTAGACATACGCGCAAGACATGAACAGGTGCAATGCTTCACGCGCACACAACAGGGGCGATTTGTGCCGTTGTCAACCGATAGCAAGGGAAACTATCATTCCCTAGTGCTACCGGGCTTTTGGTTTCATCCTGCGTGGGCAGTACAATTTCCGCTACCCGATGCGCGGCGCATAATGGCCCGTATAGCGCCACAGGTATTGCAAGACAAGCAAATGTTACAACGAGCAGAGCAGCGAGCAGAGCAACGCGGCAAACGCGAAGGCTTGCTAGAAGGCAAACGCGAGGGCTTGTTGATAGGCATACAACTCATGCTTGACTTGAAATTTGGAGCAACGGGTCAGGAACTATTTGAAGAAATAAGCCACCTGCAAGACATTGGTATCCTTGAGGATATACAGCGTGCATGCAAAACAGCCAACACGCTTGATGATGTGCGCACTGTTTATGGTTCAGGAGAGCGATAAAGCGGTAGAACGGTAGAGCGGTAGAGCGGTAGCAAGGAGAAGCGCAAATTCGTTCTTAGCGGCTTGGCGGTTCACCATTTTACAGGATGAGTATAGCATCGCCGAATGAGAAGAAACGGTAATGGTGCTGAATAGCTTCGGCGTAGGCTTGCAACAACACCTCACGCCCGGCAAAAGCACTCACCATCAGCAAGGGTGTTGAGCGTGGCAGGTGAAAGTTGGTTATCATCATATCAACAAGCTTGAATTTGTAGGGCGGGTATATGTATATATCTGTCCAGCCCGACATAGGTACAAGGTGGGTGTCTGTATCTATGCTAATACCCATGTGTTGGGCTACACTCTCAAGAACGCGCACGGTTGTTGTGCCAACAGCCACAACACGCCCACCGGCACGGCGTGTTTGGTTGATGCGCGTAGCAGTGTCAGCCGGAAGTTTAAACCATTCGCCATGCATGGTGTGCGTTAGGGCATCCTCACCACGCACAGGCTGAAACGTATCGGTGCTAACGTGCAGCACGACACTGGACCACCCAATGCCAGCTTGTGTCAGGCGCTCAATGAGTTGCGGTGTAAAATGCAGTCCGGCCGTTGGTGCGGCTGCTGAGCCAGCAGTGGTGCTATAGACGGTTTGGTAGCGGCCTAGCGGTATGTGCTCATGAATGTAGGGTGGTAGTGGAGCAAGTCCTATCTGCTCAATGATTGGCTCTATTGCACGGTCGAAGGTAAGGAGACGCCCGCCATGGGGCAAAACGTCGGTGATGGTTGCCCGACAGAGTGGCGCATCGTCCCAATTGCCCGATGCGGTGAAGAGCAAGGCGACACCTATGTGCAGATTTCGCCCCTTCACAAGTGCTTCCCACTGCTCGCTTGTCACCTTGCGCAACAACAATACCTCGATGCGTCCCCCCGTATATTTATAGCCGAGAAGACGCGCCGGTAAGACGCGGCTCTCATTCACCACAAGCAAATCACCCGCTTGGAGATAGCGCCCAAGTTCATAGAAATGGGTATGCTCAAGGCTGCCATCGGTGCGTCGCAGGACGAGCAAGCGGGCATGGTCACGCGGCTCTATGGGCTTTTGGGCAATGAAGTCTTCAGAAAACGCATAGTCAAATTGTGTCATTGAGAGCGGTAGTTTTTCCATAGCACACAAAATGCAAAGCCAGTGTTCGGTATGCTCTGCTACCTATGCTGCTCACAGGTGTAGCACGCGCACCGACCACTGGCCACAGACGAATGCCCGTCTTGTAAGCCATCAGATTGTATCATGTTCTACTCCAGGTAAGGCTACAACAAACCTTTTCCTTTCATATGCTGTGTTGCCTAACGCTCCTACCGCGATTTGTTGCGGTTGCGCAAGAATGGCGGAATATCTAAATCATCACTTGTGTTGACATTGGTTGACGGCGGACGCTGTTGTGGTGCTGGTTGCGATACAGTTTGTGGCTTGCGCTGTTGTTGCTGCTGTGCTGGCTCTTGCTGCCGCGTTTGGTTTGTTGTTGTGGTTGTCTGCGACACTATAGAGGGGTATGAACGTGTGCGTTGGACGTTGGGTTTGGTCATGTCGAACCCGGTTGCGATGAGTGTGATTTTTACTTCGCCTTCCAACTCAGGGTTAATAGTTGCTCCTACGATGATATTGGCATCGGGGTCTACGGCTTTCGCCACAATTTCGGCAGCTTCGTAGATTTCCAGCAACCCCATATCTTCACCGCCCATGACATTAAACAGGACACCTTTGGCTCCGTCTATGCTCACTTCAAGCAGCGGGCTGGCGATGGCTTGGTTGACGGCGTCTACCATACGGTTGTCGCCTTTGCCAGAGCCAATGGCCATGAGAGCAGAGCCGGCCTGTGACATGATGGTTTTGACATCGGCAAAGTCTACGTTGATAAGCCCGCGTTGTGTTATCAAGTCTGAAATGCCTTGAATACCATGGCGCAACACACTATCGGCCATCTGGAAGGCTTGCATCATAGTGGTATTTTTGCTGGCCGTCTGCAACAGGCGGTCATTGGGAATGATAATTAATGTATCTACGACTGGGCGTAATTGCTCAATGCCTTGCTCGGCAATTTTGCGGCGATGATTGCCTTCAAAGGTAAATGGCTTCGTCACAACGCCCACGGTCAAGGCACCCAAGTCATGGGCTAGACCAGCAATAACTGGCGATGCGCCAGTGCCGGTGCCACCACCCATGCCAGAGGTGATGAATACCATGTCGGACCCTTTGAGTTGTTCGTATAGGTCTTCTTGGTTCTCCTCGGCTGCTTTTTGCCCAATAACTGGGTTTCCGCCACTTCCTAGCCCACGGGTGAGCTTGTCGCCAACGCGCACACGCACGGGGGCGAGCGAGTGGAGCAAGGATTGGGCATCGGTGTTGACGGCGATAAAATCTACACCCTGAACGCCTTCGTGTACCATGCGGTCCACAGCATTGCAGCCGCCACCGCCAACACCAACTACTTTTATCTGCGCAAAATTTTCCAACGCAGCACCACTGTTGTTTTGATCTACCATAGTGTTCTATCTCCTCGTGTATGCTTTCAAACTTTGGTTATTCGTCTGCGTTCTCATTGTGTGTGCTCTATTGTGTATCACATGCAACTTCATGTTCAATACTCCACAACTTTTTCAAGGATATAACCTTATCCTTAGGTTGTTGTCAAGATATGTCTCACGTACCTTCTTCCATCTTGTTGGTACATAGCTACGGCAAAAAAGCTTTGAGCCAACTTTTGAACCGGTCATAAATGTTTCCTCCGCCTTCGCGGTCGAGACCACCACGGGCAAGAGCGAGGTGCGACAAGCCATGTCGTGCTCCCCAACGCAATAGCCCAACGGATGTCGCATATGGTGGGCTATCAATAGTTTCAGCTAGGCCTGCCAAGCCATAGGGTACGCCAATGCGCACTGGCATGTTGAGCATAGAACGCATAAGTTCATCGAGGCGTCGAAGTTGTGCTCCACCACCGGTGAGTACAATACCGGCTTGCAATACACCGCTATACCCACTGCGTTGTATTTCGGTGTAGATGAGTTCAATAATTTCTTCGGCTCGTGCGTTGATAATGTCATTTAAAATATGGCGGTTGATTGTTTGCTTTTCGCCTATAGACAATGTTTCAACGTCTATCAGGTCTTCTTGTTCGTTTTCCGCCGGCTCTGGGATGGCATTCCCATACTGTATTTTCAGCCACTCGGCTGTGTTGTACGGTGTTTGGAGTACATACACGATGTCGTTGGTAAAATGATTTCCGCCCACCGGTATGACACTGGTATGCCAAATGCCACCTTGAATAAAGATGGCAATATCAGTTGTGCCACCACCAATATCTACTAATATAACCCCACGGTCTTTGTCTTCAGGCTTTAAGACTGCTTCGCCAGAAGCAAGTGGTTGTAAGACCATATCGCTTACTTCAACTTCGGCGCGTTGCACACTTTTGATAAGGTTTTGAATAGCCATGACTTCGCCTGTGACAATATGCGTTTCAACTTCTAGGCGAAACCCGCTCATGCCAATGGGGTCGCGGATGCCTTCATTCCCATCCACAATATAGGCCCGTGGAATAACGTGAATAACTTCACGCTGCGTTGGAATGGCAATAGCCTGTGCTGCTTCGACAGCACGGGCTACGTCATTCCGTGATATTTCATAGTCGGGTTGCCCAATGGCAACGACCCCACGACTATTGAGCGAGGAAACATGGCGACCTGCTACCCCCACATAGGCTGTTTCAATGCGATACCCACTCAACCGCTCAGCCTTTTCGACGCTGGCCGCTATGACATGGACGACATCGTCAATGTTGACGACAACGCCCTTATCCAACCCTTTACTAGCGGATTGTCCCACGCCCAATATGTTGACCTTGCCATTTTCTTGCATTTGGCCAACGATGGTACACACTTTGGTTGTTCCTACATCTATGCCAACGATAACTGGTTGCATAGCTCATCCATTTTTGTCACTGATTGTTGATCATTCCGATAAAACGGGTTTGAAGGTCTCAAATCTAAAAAGGTAAACCCGGTTTCTTCCTCAAGTAAATGGTGCAAAATGGCCAACTTCCTATCGAGATATACATTTTGCCCAAAGACGATGGTTTGGTGTGTATTGGTTTTAATATACACGCCAAGCCCTATATCCCATCCGATGCGAGAGGGGGTAATTCCTACCTCTTGTGGGAGCCGAAACGATAAGGCACGCACCAAGCCTAATGCATCTGGGTCTACACGGTCATCTGGGAACAGCATTTTACTTGATGTGTCTACAATAACTAATGCATCCTCCTCTGGTGGGGTATCGGCTACGTCGAGTACACGGCCGGTACTATCAACGAAATAGTGAACATTGCCGACACTCCAACGTACTTCGGGCTGCCGCTCTGAAACACGAATGATGGCACGGTTGGGCAAAGCGAGGCGCACTTTGACATGTTCAATGTAGGGGTTTTCTTTCAACGCATGCGCAACCTTTTTGCTATTGACAAACCAGATAGAGGTATCTTGTATGCCGGAAAGAGTTGTTATTTTGTCTTGCGATACAAATGCATTGCCCTCAACCGTCACATGTTGAATGCTAAAATGTGGTGACACAAACAGGTATATGAAACTGCCCAATGCACTCAGGAACAGCACAAAACTGAACAGTTGCCCGGTAGACAACCAGTGCAAAAGTAGGTGTTGTAGCTTGGGTTTGGGGCTTGCCCCCGACTGTTTGTGTAATTGCTTAAATAATCGCGTGCTTGCGCCTAATTTCGTTGCTTGCTTTGCCCCTTTTTGTCGTGCAGTACGCCTTTTGAGTGTTGGGTTGGGCAATGCTTCGTTGAGAGGAAACGCATGTATATTTTTTTTAATTGAGCCGTTCCCTTCGACAAGCTCAGGGAACGGGCTATTCTTTGCTGTTACGCTCCAAGGATGCGAGTTGTCTTGGTGTTCCTGGTGTTCTTTGCGTCTTGGCGGTTCACATTGCGCTTCTAGTAGGTCTGTTGTTGTTTCCACAGGCGTTGCATGGCGGTTTCTCTTCAAGCCATCTCCTGCCCGACGCCGTGGCTTTTTCGGTTGCCACGCCGAGAGAAATGAGAAGAGATGCTGTCGTTGCTCCCCATGGTGCTGTTGGGTGTGTTCTGCTTTAGTCCCACGCCGCATACGTCGCCGTGCATTGATGCGCGAACGAGTATCTGGCGCATTGTATTCCATGCGCTGCACAGCCTTGGTCAAATGGTCAACAAATTCTTGTTTTGCTTGTTCTGCTTTACGCTTTACGTAATCCATGTTTTCTTTATATAAAAGGTGTAGAATGGGCTTGTAGCCTCTTTCATGCACCCAATCGCTACGGTATCATTTGCACTTCTAGCTCTAGTTCTACCCCAAATTGTTGCAGTACGGTGGTGCGTGCTACCTCAATCAATTGCACAACATCTTCACTGCTTGCGCCGCCTAGGTTGACAATATAATTTGCATGGCGTTGACTTATTTCAGCGGTCCCTATACGGGTCCCTTTCAATCCGGCCGCATCTATCAATTGTCCTGCTGTTTGAGCTATTCCAGTTGGATTTTTGAACACACTGCCACAAGAACTTCCGTCGGGAGTTTTGTTTTTGCGCAGGGTTGCTATGTGTTTTATGTTTTGCACCAAGTCGGCTTTATCGCCTTGCACAAGCCGCATCTCAGCAGCAAGCACAATGCGGGCCGATGATGCGTTCATTGCTCCTATGATGATGGGATTGGCCTGGTTTAAGATACTTGTGCGATACCCATAGGCAAATTGTGCTACGGTCCATTCTTGCACGTCGTCACCCACCAATACCCATGCACGGTTGAGGATACTTGCAATGTTGCCCCCGTAGCATCCTGCGTTGACACATACGGCTCCGCCAGCACTGCCCGGCAACCCGGCGGCCCATTCAAGGTTGCTCCACCCTTGTGCTCCGAGAGTCCATACCAATCTGCCTATTGGTGTGTCGGCATCCAGATACAACAACCCTTGTTCTCCATGATCATCAATACGCCATGTGCTTGCACGGTAGCGCAGAGTCAACCCAGCAAACCCTGTATCGCGCACGAGCACATTGGTACCGCCACCAAGGATGAATACGGGTATAG
Organism: uncultured Chloroflexaceae bacterium; assembly: GCA_964626155.1. Taxonomy (GTDB): domain Bacteria; phylum Chloroflexota; class Chloroflexia; order Chloroflexales; family Chloroflexaceae; genus JAAUSY01. The sequence goes on from CAZVEN010000001.1 coordinate 333,926, forward strand.
TGTACTCATGGCTCCATTGCAATGCGGCGCGGAGTTCATCAATGGTGTTGGCTTCGAGGTAGAAGCGCGATGGTCCGCCAATACGCCACGATGTATGCTTTGCGAGTGGTTCATACTCTACTATACGGTTTTTCCAAGATTCTTTTTCCATATGTGCTATCTATGCGTGGCATATCCCTTTGCTCTGTGCCGATACATCACTGTTTGGTGTGCTTATCCATACGTTCACGGATTTCTCGTGCTTCGTCATAGTGCCCCATTTCATCACGAATGAGCAATGCTTGGCTCCAGTTTTCATGCGCTTCTTCGAGCCGGCCTTCTTCAAGATACACGTCGCCTAAGCGCTCATATACTCGTGCCATGCCAATTTGGTCGCCCATGCCACGGGCCAAAATTAATGATTCTCTATAATATGAACGTGCTTGCTCAGGATTTCCTGTTACTCGTGCCACATCGCCAAGATTTGAGAGTGCAATGGTTAGCCCGCGCCGGTTTTGGAGACCATCCTCTAAATCACGCGCTTTTTTATAGTGATGCAATGCTTGGTCGAAATCGTTGAGGCGGTATTGAATGGAGCCTAGGATACTGTGTGAGCGAGCCAACCCGAGTTTGTCATCTATTTGTTCGCGCAATTGGAGGGCTTCTTTAATACATTCTTTGGCTTCCCCAAGCGAACCAAGCTCTAGGTTTGATAAGCCCAATTTCTCATATAACATAGCTTGGCCGAGCCGGTTGTTTGAGCCGATTTCAATTTTCAATGCTTGATGATATAGGCGCAACGATTCATCGCCAGAGCCAAGTACGCGGTAAATGTCGCCAATGCCGGTGCAAACCCGCGCTAGTTGGTCTTCGGCTCCTAGGGCCGAAACACCACGGTAGGCCAAATCGAGCTGTTGAAACGCTTCCAGATGTCGTCCTTGCAATTGATGCACCTTTGCCAGATGAAACCGTGCCTCCCATTCTAAGTCGGGTAGTTGGTGGCGCTCAGATAGGCTAAGCGCTCGCCCCAAGTCCGATTCGGCGAGCGACAGTTGCCCCAGTTCTCTATGCACGCGGCCTATGGTCAAGAAACTGCGGCTTTGGGCTTCTACATTGCCATGGACCTCGGCTAAACGTAATAGCAGTTGGGCATACCCAAGCGCCTCACGAAATTGCCCTTCAAACTCAAGTACCGATACGATGAGTGCATATGCACGCATCTCATATGATAGACCATACGACAAGCGCTTTAGTCCGGGCATGCGGTCGAGTAATGCGAGACTGCGCTCAATCCAACGGCGAGCTTCGGTAAAAGCCAAGTTGCGGATGCGCTCATGGGCTACTTGGAGAGCTACATTCATTGCTTCTCCAAACTCGCCGGCTTGCTCCCAGTGCCACATGAGTGCCCCATACCAGCCTTCGGGGGCATCTTCTCGCTCGGCGTAGAGCATGTGTAACTGTTCTGCTGTATGACGATGGAAAGCTATTTCATCCATATAGATAGACCTTTCTTAGCATGTATTGCGCAATGCGTGCAGGACTCGTTCACCTACCAAAAAGCCATCTCCTGCGCCCATGGTAATCAGCACATCTCCTGCTTTGAGCATAGGCAAAACTATTGCTGTAGCTTGTTCAACAGTGCCAACATAGGTTACAGTTATCCCATGGTCTGTGATGCGTTCGCATAGGTGCAGCGCGAGTGCTTCTTCTGGGTTTGTTTCTGTCAAAAATGCTTGTCCCGATTCACGCGAAGCAAAGATTGCCCCTACAAGCACCACATCTGCATTTTTCAAGGCTTGTGGCCACGCATCGAGTAGGGCATGCGTGCGGCTAAATGTGTGTGGTTGCACATAGGCAACGATGCGTCGTTGGCCGTAGAGAGAACGTGCAGCTTGCAATGTAGCCGCAACCTCAGAAGGGTGATGAGCATAATCATCTACAACTGTGACACCACCTGAATCTCCCTTTAGTTCAAACCGCCGTGCAACTCCTCGGTAGTGTTGTAGCCCTTGTATGGCTATGCTGCAATCTAGCCCAAGTATGTCGAGGACGGCTACGGCGGCTAGGGCATTGCATATATTATGTACCCCCGGTACTGCCAAAGAAAAGGTTGTAAATGGTGCTGGTGTAGGTGTATCTCCACTGCCGTTGCTTGGGTGTTTGTATATATGCACCCTCCCGTCATCCGATGGTATAGCGCGATAGGTAAGCCCTTCTTGCAACCCATATGTGACTATGTGTGTTTTTGGTTTTTGGTGTTGGCTCCGGTGCCGCACCATTTTGTTGCTTATATGCATTGCCTGTTCAGATACGACAATATGCTTGTGTGTGTTTGACAGAAATTGTATAAATGCGGTGTTGTATGTTTCTTCTGTCGCATAACAATCGGGATGGTCCCATTCGACATATGTCACGACCGCTATGTCGGGCGTAAGCGCCAAAAATGTGCGGTCGTACTCATCTGCCTCTATCACGAGTGGGGCCTGCGGGTCGCCCCACCGTGCATGTGTGCCGAGTTGCGGGAACTCGGCCCCAATTAAGAACCCCGCATCAATACCCACATGCACAAGAGCGAGGGTAAGCATAGCGGTTGTGGTTGTTTTTCCATGTGTTCCCGCAACCGCTATGACGAAACGCTCTTGTGACCATATGCGCCATATATCTGTGCGCTTGAGTACGGCTATTCCTTTGTCTTGTGCTGCTACCACTTCTGGATGGTTGGCTTGCACGGCCGAGGTTGCAATGAGGGCATCGGCACCCACGACATGGGATGGGTCATGCCCACGATGCACAACTGCTCCCCGCTCAACCAGCGCTGTTGTCAACCTATTGGTATGCAGGTCTGAGCCACTTACCATATGCCCCTGGTCTAGGAGCAGTTGTGCAATAGCACTCATACCTGCGCCTGCAATACCAACAATGTGATAGTGCATGCTTTACGCTTTCACAAGGGTTGGTAGTTTCAACACAACACCTATGACGATAATCAGTAACAGTATGGTTATAAGCCACGGGGTAATGGCTGTTACATCTGGAAAAATCCGTAGGATATTCCCAGCTCCGCCTCCTGCTCCGCCGCTTTCGCGCCAGAATGATGTGACTGCGCTGGTCCAGATCAAAGCGGTTAGCGCACCACTAAATACCCCGAGCTGGCGCGAAAGTGTGTCTTGTTTCATGGCATACCATGGTAGTTTTTTGTTGAAGAACCAGGCAAGTGCTACCAAAATGATGAAAAGGAAGACACGCAGGGCGAGCGGCCACCCAAATGTGACTGGCAACAACGGACCCCATACAGGTGCTGTATTTGGGCTGCCACCAGTCAAGATTGCCAGTAATTTTGGTATATTGCTATAGATGTTGTTCAGATACCCAATAACTTGTTCGCCACCACTAATTAAAAGTAAGTAGGCCAATGCACTTACCAGTGTAATGGTAAGAAAAGACCGTAACCCCTGCCTCCAGCCAATATATCCCCCAATAGCCATCACGAGAATGATCAACATCCACCCACTTAGTGATACGCTTATGGTAGGTGGCGGCGGATATTGGAGAGCTACCTGCGGCAACATCCCCATGACCAGTTGAAGAGACATCATCAGTTGTACCTCCTTGTAGACAGATTGCGGAGTTGTTTTGCCAAACCGTGTGCTGCATATGGTCTAGCAAGGCTACGACTCCGTTCTGCCATCTGCAATCGCTCATGCACATGTGTTTGTAATAACCGACGTACCTGTGTAAACAAAGGTCCTTCTTGTGGCCGTCCATTACCAAGCATTGCTGCATCGGAAACTTTGACGGCAGCATCATTGTGTACGAGATAATCTGCGTTATCATCTTGGTGTACATAGGGATAGGGAACCAAGATGGCTGGCAACCCTAATGCCGGCAATTCTCCTAGGATTGAGGCACCGCTCCGGCACAGCGCCAAATCTGCGGCACCTAGGGCCATCACCATTGTTTTTGTTCGTGCTCCTCCTCCTCTATCGGTTTCTTGTGCTGTGCCCCCACTTTCTAAGTAGGGGTACAGTCGGTAACGTGCTTGTAGGTGCTCATCCACCTTTTCGGCGGCTGCACCAAGCCATGTTTCATCACCTTCGCGCCCACAGATGTGTATAACTTGGGTTATTGCTAGTATATCTGCGAGTAATGCTTCAATAGCACGGTTGATGCTCCGAGCGCCTCGGCTGCCCCCATAGACAATAAGGACTGGCATATGGTCGTGTAATTCAAACGCTGCACGACATGCTGCCTGGTCCAACCCAAACAATGCGGTACGAACTGGATACCCAGTTACAGAGAGTTTTTTGGCCACGCTTGGTGCAAAGTAGGCACGCGAATCTTCGACACTACATGCTACGTGTGTTGCAATATGCGAGAGCATACGTGCAGCCAACCCGGGTATGACATCTGGTAAGTATATCAAGGTTGGTATATGGTAGATCCGTGCTGCGAGAAACAATGGCACGCATACATACCCACCAGTGCCAAGTATTGCGACAATGCGCAATTCGCGCAATAATGCAAGGGCCGACAATGTTCCTGTAGCCAATGTCAAGCTATTACGTGCCAATGCCAAGGGACCGCGTCCGCGTATGGCAGCAGCCGGCAATGCACGATAGGGCAAGGTGCTTTCACGTGCTACGATTTGCTGCTCCATACCTCCAACGCTTCCAATGTATACCACGTGTGCCGCAGGGTGTTGTACATTGGCTTTTGCCTGTTCAACTGTGCTGTTTTCGGTTGACCCTACGCCGCTCAATGCTCGTTTTTCTTCTAGTGCCTCGGCGATTGCTAAAGATGGGTATACGTGCCCACCTGTTCCACCTCCACTCAGGCAATACCGGTGCAGACCGTTGGTTTTTCCTGATGAAGTTGGTAAGGGCTGGCGAACGGTGTTTTGTTGCGACATTGGCAGTCTCCTCTACCTGTCGTGTGGTTGTGTGGCGTGAAATGTTGAGGAGTATCCCCACACTTACCATACACATAACTAACGATGTGCCACCATATGAGAGAAACGGAAGAGTTAGCCCGGTAAATGGTAGCAAGGATGTTGTAACGGCTATGTTGATCATCGCTTGAAAAAAAATCCAACTTGTTATTCCCACGGCTACCAATGAACCAAAGGGGTCTGGTGTGCGTGCTGCAATGCGGTAGCCACGGTATGCGATGATGGCAAAGCCAAAGAGTACCAAGAGTGTTCCTATTAATCCTAGTTCTTCACCTAGGATAGCATAAATGGTATCTGTATGTGCTTGCGGCAGCCACTGAAATTTTTGCCGCGCTTGCCCAAGCCCTATGCCAAAGATGCCACCACTGCCAAGTGCATAGAGGGCATGGATAGGTTGATAGCCATAGCTGCTGTAATAGCGCCATGGGTCTTGAAATGCTGCTATGCGGGCATGTTGGTGGGCTAGGTTGATGAGGCTCCAAAAAGCTGTGACGCTTAGTCCGGCCGCTCCGAGGACGTGGATGAGGTTGGCACCGGCAACGAAATAGAGTGCGCCTGCAATGACGAGCATGACAATAGTGGTACCTAAATCTGGCTCGAGCATGACTAAACCACAAAAGATGCCAAGGATGACGGCTAATGGGATTAGTCCATAGGTTGTGTTGCGTAGTCGGTCGCTGCTCCGCGAAAGCCAATCTGATACGTATATAATGAGAGCAAGTTTAGCTATTTCTGATGGTTGTACACTCAACATACCGCCGCCGAAGCGGATCCAAGCTTTTGAGTCGTTGACTTTGGTGATGGTTTCCGGTAGGATGAGCACGGCTATGAGGAGCACAAGCGACATGCCCATTAACGGCACGGAGTAGCGTCGCCAGGTGCGGTAGTCAATACGTTGAGCTACCAGCAGGCCGGCAATGCCGATCAGTGCGCCAATGCTTTGCCGGATGAGGTAGTAATATTGGGTATTGTGCAGGGTATAGGCTTCGATGAAACTTGAACTATAGACCATGACTAACCCAAGCGCGACCATCGCTCCGACGGTGACGAGCAGGATGTAATCTGGTTTGCGTGTTGTTGTATCAAAGATTTGCATAGGCTACAATCCCAAAACCCAAAATGGCCGCAATGGTGGCGTAATGAACCATACAAGCAACCCAAGTATGATGAGCACACCAACTACCCCGACCCATGCCAATGGGGACTCTTTTCGTTCTAGCACTGGTGGCAAAAAACGTCTATCAAGGACATACCGTGGGGCAACTATCCACCCCACAAGCAAGCCACCAAGCAAGCCACCCATATGACCGAAGTTGTCAACCCGTTCCATGCCTAGCCCGGCTAGAGTTGCTATGACCATCCAAGCAACCATTCCCTGCACTTGTGTGCGGCTATATTGCCCAAAGATATGGCGCGTGGTATAGAAGAAGATAGCGAGAGCGCCTACAAGACCAAAAATAGCTCCACTGGCTCCTACGGATGGGTACGGACTGAAGGAGTATGATACAACGCTCCCTGCAAGCCCCGATACGATATAGATAGCCAAGAAACGAGGCACACCATAGACAGGTTCAGTTAATCGTCCTAGGGCTATGATGCCAATGGTATTGGCAAACATATGCATAAAATCGGCGTGCAGAAATGTGGCTGTGAGCAAACGCCAGTATTCTCCTTGCGCAATCAATCTATTTTCTTTCCACCCTATCTCTAGTGGTATGAGGGGTACGATGCCGGTGAAAAAGAATATGACTAGATTGATAACAAGCAGAACCCATGTTGCGCGTACTTGCGTATTGGCCATCGGGATATGTCGTTGTAATCCTTCAGTCATTTTTTTACGTTTCAGAAGGTACGTTTATAACATACTCACAATACGCCGAAATTCCTCACCACGATGAAATTCGTTGCGAAACATGCCAAAACTTGCACAACCGGGTGAGAGCACGATATTATCGCCAGGCGATGCAAGACGCTGTGCGGTCTGAACAGCGACAGCTAAGTCGTCATATGGGCCATATAGCTCAGGTGGTTTGTACGTATGGGTATGGTTTTCTCCATAGTGCTGCGATGATAGGGCTGCACGTATGTCTCGTTCCAATTTGCTCGTTGCGTTTCCGGCTAAGAACACGACTGCTTTTGTATGGCGAGCAATGGATTGTGCCACGGTTTCAAACCCCAACCCTTTATCCGCTCCACCTGCTAGGAGTATAACCGGTGTATCGCAACTAGCCAGTGCGGCTTGCATAGCCGCAGGGTTGGTTGCGGTTGTGTCGTTGATATAGTGTACACCGTTGTATGTGCGCACCAATTCCAACCGATGTTTTATTCCCCGGAAGGAGCGCACAGCATGGTGGATATGTTGCGCCTCAACCCCAAAACTATGTGCTAGGGTTGCTGCTGCGAGAACATTGCCCAAATTGTGCTTTCCACACAAGTGTATATCGTCTGTATCAAACAAGTATGTGCCACCACATGTAATTGTGCCACTCTGTGTAATGTTGCAGTCAGCGTCGCTATCACGTTGTGTACTAAATGTTCTGAGCATAGGCGGGTTATCCATACGTGCAAGGAGTTGCATACTTGTTTCTCGAAATAACACATCATCATGTTTGTTGAGCACCACTAAGCGGCAGGGTTGATGCAAAAAGATGTGTTGTTTGGCTTGTGCATACTCCGACATGGTGCCATGATAGTTTAAGTGGTCGGGTGAAAAGTTTGTGACGCTTGCGTAGTGTGGGCTGCACCCTGCCACTCCCAAACCAACAAGTTGAAAACTACTCAGTTCCAGAACGACTGGCGTGGTTGGTGTGATGTGCTCAAGAGTTTCTAGGGCCGAAACACGCAAATTGCCAGCCAAAACGGTATCTGGGTATTGTTGCGACACCATAGCGCTTGTCAGCATGGCGGTGGTTGTTTTTCCTTTTGTACCGGTGATACCAATAATGGGCCCCCGGCACAAACGAAAAAACAATGTCATTTCCGTCTCAATGGTAGCCCCGGCTTCGCGTGCTATGCTGAGCCAAGGCGAGTTGGGACGCACAGCAGGGTTGGCAACAACGATGTCGTGGCTTGAAAAATCCTCAACCCGGTGCTCTCCAAGAACGTAATGTAGTGTTCCTCGCGTTTCTTCGTGGGCTGCTTTTTGTAATATGGCTACTGGTTCAGCTAGTGCCTCTGCATGTGCTATATCTGTCACTGTGACATGTGCTCCTTGTTTAAGCATCCATCGGGCAACACCTAAGCCACCACCGTGAACACCCAAGCCCATGACGAGCACATGCTTTCCATACCATGTGGATGTATCGAGTGTGCCGATAGGGTGCAGCGTAGATAGATTGTCTTTTTGTTTGCACACCATGTTAAAACCCCAAACCGGCAAGTATGCCAGGTATGTTTGGCACCACGACAGGTGCCACCTGCGATGGGCTATTTTCAGCGGCAAAGGTGAGCGCCATTGCAATGCCGACCATGGCTGCTACTGCTGCAATCAAGGTAAAACGTTGCGTAACTTGTGGTTGACTCCACCCAATCAACTCGAAGTGATGATGCAATGGTGCCATTTTCAACAGTCGGCGTCCTTCGCCAAACCGATGTTTCGTCCATTTGAAGTATGTTGTTTGGAGTATGACTGAAATGGCTTCTATGACGAAGATAACCCCGACTATAGGCAGCAATATCCATTGCTGCGATTGCAATGCAACGATGGCTAACACACCACCGAGAGCCAATGCACCTGTGTCGCCCATGAATACTTGGGCCGGGTAGGCGTTATACCACAGAAATGCCGCACATGAGCCTGCCAAGGTAAAGCTAAATACCATTAAGTTGGTCAGCAATGGTTCAGAAAGGAATGTCATGATGCCATATGCTGCAAATGCCATGGTAAGGCTCCAGCCAGCCAAGCTATCGAGTCCATCGGTAAGATTGACTGCATTCGCAGTACCAACGATAACGAGTGTTGCAAGTGGGATGAATAACACCCCAATGTCGAACACTCCCACAAACGGTATACGTACCAACCCAGAGTGGTCAAGCCCCATTGGAGCTGGCAAATAGAGTATCATGCTTGCGATGAAGGCAATCAGGAGCATAAGCAGAAACTTATGTTTTACCGTAAAGCCATAGGTCTTCGATTTCGAGTTTGTCAGCGTCATCCAATCATCAATACCGCCAAGTGCTGCAAAACTTACCAATACCCCTATGGGTAAGAGCATAGACCAGCGGTCAACGAGATTAAAGAGCATGGTCAAGATGACGACTGTCCCTACAATCACAATGCCGCCCATCGTTGGCGTGCCTGTTTTTACCTGATGGCTTTCGGGGCCATCAACGCGGATTTGTTTCCCTAGTTGGTGTGCTTTTGCAAAACGAATCCACCATCCTTCAGCCATCAGCATCAAAAGAAAGGCAGCCGCTGCCAAGAGAAGCGCACGAGCTACGTCATGAATAAGCACTGCACGCAGTAGATTCACATTTCCCCCTTTAACGACAACCATGGTCGTTGGTTATTGAACCTATACCTGTATTGACTTTTTAAGGTGCTAGACCAGTGGTGGAGACCACTAGGAATACACGTTTTACAAAAAAAGCGTTCTCTACCACCGTCACTACTACTATTGCTAGTATTATTTTTGTGTTGTGCATGGCACATGGTGCTTATCTTGTCGCTTAGTATGGATGTTGGTATTATATCTGCAATTGGGCTATACTGTTGCCCAAGATCATCGTTCTGTTGTCTGCTGTGTGCCAATGTAAGTTGGACAATAGGCACTGTTTGCGCCAGATAAAACAATCTCGCCTCCTTATCATTATCAGTCCATTTCTACGTGTTGAGCATTGTGCTTCTGTATTGCCGGTCCGCATTGTAGCATAAAACACTCAAAAGAGTGACATTACTGCCCTGGGCTAAACAATGCCGGATTGGGCTGGAGGCGTTCATAGCGCATGAGTTGGTCTACAATCTCATAAAATACCGGAACTGTTGTCATAACCCCCCATGCATCTTTTTGCGGTCGGTCTATTTTCACCAAGATGGCATAGCGAGCATTCTCGGCAGGGGCAAAGCCAACAACAGACCCAATGACATGATTTGGGTCATACCCACCCTCTGCAAGCGGTATGGAGGCTGTGCCTGTTTTGGCGCATACCTCATACCCCGGCACAAACCACTGGTCTGCATTGCTCCCTGTTTTCGATTTCCACACGATGGGCGCGTAATGATTGGCCGATTGTACAAGCATGCGCCTAATTGTCCAAGCAACGCCGGGGTCTACCACTGCACCAATAGCAGTTGGGCGTGTCGTGATGCATTCTTGTTCGACATCGTTCCCAAAGCGATGCTGTTCAGATGATTGACCGGTGTGCGTGCCATCCAAAAAGGCTGCTTTTCGTATGGTATGTTCTGGTTTTGGTGTATTGGTTGTCGCATCCCAATGTTCCTTATCCCAACAACGTTCATCTACCACATAGGGCTTCATCAATACGCCATCGTTGGCAATAGCTGCTACGCCACGCACCAATTGGATCGGAGTCATAGCTATGCCTTGCCCATAGGCATTGGTGCGTAGGAGTATGTCGTTGTATTCGGGCGACATATGGTCATTGACAATGCCACGCTCTTCGCCACCTAAATCTACGCCTGTTGGGGCCCCAAACCCAAATGCGTAGACTGTGCGATAGAAGTTTGCTGGCCCTGTTATCTCATTCAACTCAACAGCTCCTACATTACTTGAATGGTAGAGCATATCGGCAGGGTCTATCATGCCATTGCCCAGATGATTCCAGTTGTGAATTTGTATATCGTCCCGATTGATGATACCTGGGTCGTAGACGAGGGTATCGGCTGTAAACGAATGCGATTGCAGCCCGGCGGCGACGGTGATTATTTTGAACGTACTCCCCGGCTCATATAAATCACTAATAGATGGGTTGCGTCCGTAGAGTTCGGCGGAGTATTCGCCATAGGTGTTGAGGTCAAAGGATGGCCAGTTGACCATGGCGCGTATGGCTCCTGTTGATGGCTCTAAGATGATAACGGTGCCACTTTCTGCTTGGAACGCTTCTATGCCTTTTTTGAGTTCCGTTTCTGCTATATGTTGCACAACGGGGTCTATAGTCAAGCGTAAGTGGACACCGTTGCGAGCGGGGGTATTGTGTTGTGGTGCAATGGCGATAGGGTTGCTTCCAGTGGCGTCAAACTCAGCTTGCAGGGTGCCGGTGATGCCTTTGAGCATGGTGTTGTAGAAGCTTTCTACACCGCTGATACCATCACCTTCGTCGTTGACGGCCCCAATGATATCGGCCGCAAATGTTGTATGCGGATACAAACGGCGTGGTTCATAGATAAGGTATAACCCGGGTTCTTCAAGTGCTGCTATTTGTTCGGCAACCGAAGGTTGGAGCCAACGAGTGACTAAAACCCAATCGTGGTCGTCGTCTGTAAGTCTTTCCAATACATGTTCTACGTCTCTATCTACGAGTGAGGCCAGAGTTAAGGCGAGTCTTGGTGCTCTTTTGGCGTCAATATGCGATGGACTAGCCCACAAACTTTGCCGTTCTACATCCATAGCCAACACGTTGCCGTGATAGTCTGTAATCATGCCACGCTCTGGACGGAGGACAATGTGCTTTTTAATTTCGCTATGGGCGAGCGCTGAGAGAGTTTCATGTTGGGTAATTTGCAAGTCTACTAGGCGCAGGGTAACAAGCACGATGATGACCATGCATACTACCAATACTGCGTAGATACGCCAAAGTGTAATAACGACCTCGGCATGTGCTTGCCGGGTACGTACACGGCGGTTTTTCTTGAGTTGTGCAACGGTATGAATAGCCATAAACGAGCAATTTCAATTTCGTGTGTTTAGCATACGTGTATCTGAAAGCTGTTGTTGCTTGTTGGTATCACTTTTATCATGCGTATCACTTCTATCATGCGTATCAGTATCAGTATGAGCCTTTTGGTCTTCAATAGCAGGAGTAGGTTGTTGTTGTGGCTCTACAATAGTGACATACCGTATCTGATTGCGGGTTGCGGGGCGCATGCCCATGTGCTCGGCCCGTGACCGCACACGGTCGAGAGACCGCGAGGAAGCAAGTTGCACTTCAAGGTGTGTCATATCGCGTAGTAATTCAGTACGTTGGCTCTGAAGTTCGGCAACTGCATACCCTTTTGTAGCTACCATTCCGGTCTGCCCAAGAGTGAGCAAACTTATCAGGCAGAGCAATACAATAATCCATATCGAGTAGCGGCTACTATGTGAGGTAAGATAGTGTGAAAACGTGTGTCGTCGCCTCTTTATCTGACGCAAAAAGGAAAGTCGTTGTGCATGAACTGCCATTATCACCTCTCTTTTCTATTTAGATACGTTCTGCTACTCGTAATTTGGCACTGCGGCTGCGTGGGTTGGATTGTCGCTCAGCTTCGCCAGCCACCAGTGGTTTTTTTGTCATAATGTGTAATCGGACTGGGCGTGCAGCGCTATCACTCATGCCATAGCCCGATTCGGCCCGAAAGAACTGTTTTACGATGCGGTCTTCTAGCGAGTGAAAACTTATCACTGCGACACGTCCTCCTAGTCGGAGTACGGAAACCGCTTGTGGCAATGCCTGTTCCAAACTGTCTAGTTCATGGTTTACAGCAATACGCACGGCTTGAAACGTGCGTGTAGCCGGATGCAAAGAACCATGCCACCGTGGTGCTTTGTCTGCATGTGCTCTATGTGTTTTTGGTTTGCCCTGTATTGCCTGTACTACTATGTCGCACAGGGCACCGGTTGTTTCAATAGGTTGGTGCCGTCGCCTTTCGACAATAGCACGGGCGATGCGACGGGAATGGCGCTCTTCACCATAATGGTAGATGATATGTGCCAGTTCTTGTTCATCAAGGCTGTTGACCAAATCTGCTGCTGTATAGCCTTGTGTTGGGTCTAGCCGCATATCCAAAGGACCATCAACCTGAAATGAAAACCCACGTTCTGGTGTGTCGAGTTGATAGGATGAAACCCCTATGTCTAGGAGTATGCCATCTACTACATCACATTGTTGGTCTTGCACGATTGCTGCTATGTCACGAAAATTGCCATGCACGAGTGTGTAGCAGGCTTGTATTGTTTCTTGCTCCAGAAGGGCGTCAATGCCTGCACGTGCGGCTTGAAGCGCTACTGGGTCGGAATCAATGCCGATGAGATGCCCGTTGGGTTGTATACGGCGTATGAGTTCGGTTGCATGTCCGCCACCACCAACTGTGCCATCAACAACGATTGCTCCCGGCTTTGGTTGTAATGCCTGGCATACTTCAGCGAGCAAGACAGGCGTATGCGCAAAATGACGTGTCACGTGTTGCTACACCCAAGACAGCATGAGGTTGTGTGGCTTGGTTGCTGTCTTTCTGTTTTTCTGAAACAAGAAACCGGCATGGCGCTTGATTGACACCTGTGTTGCAAGAGTGCAACAGGTATACATTGTTCTCCCCACAAAAACAACGTGCATTGTTGCTCTCACGATGTCAATCATTCCTGTTCTCTCTTAGCAGGTTGTGCGCCATGCCCCAAGTTCTATACAATGCTACACTCCAAGGTTGGTTAGCTGCTCGGCAATGGAACTTGCTTGATTGTCAAGCGTATCGAGCACCGACAACCATCGTGTATGTGACCACAATTCAAAGTAGGTATCAAGCCCTGCAACAATAACCTGTTCAGTCAACCCGGCATACTCACGCAAGTTGTGCGGTATGAGAATGCGCCCTTGGCGATCTAGCTCTACTTCGGCGGCTCCAGAAAAGAGGAGTCGTCGTAGGTTGCGTGCTTCTTGATTGCCAAGCGATGCTTGGCTAATACGTTGTGCTAATGCTTGCCATGCCGGTCGTGGAAATCCTTGCAAACAAGGGTCGAAGCCACGGGTGAGTATTAGTCCTTCCTGCACCTCTTCACGGAAGCGGGCCGGAATAGCCAAGCGACCTTTATCATCAATAATGTGTTCATACTCTCCCAGAAACACGCTATGGCTTCCTTATCTAAACGCATTGGGTATATGTGTTACAACATGCCCTGAAACCATGAAAGATGCGCACTAATATTCGCTTTTTCGACATGGTCTATGGTGTATGCACGGTTTTCAGAAATAACGTTCTTGTTTTTTATGAACTTTTCCCCACTTTCCCCCACTTTTCCCCACACGTGCTTTATTATATAACACAAAACAAGCTATTTCAAGCTTTTTCAGTTTTTTTTCAGATTACAAAATGGTTGCAGGGGAAAATGAGGTGCCTAGGGTTTAGGTGCTAGGGTTTCAGGGGGGAGGGTTCGGCAGATAGCAGTTGTAGTTCAACATCTACCCTTGTGAGGTTAGCGGGGCTTGGGTTGGCAATCTATCGCTAGTTGTATGGCTACCGCATACATGCAATCAATATCCTGTATTTCTCTACTATCCTATGTAGTAGAATGTGGTACAATAATACCTGTCTTTGGGTACCTTTCATGAAGTTCCAACCTATCATCACCGCTCATCAACACGCAGTCTACCAAAGGAATAACAGGAGCAAGAGATATGTCTAACCGTTCATGTTGTCGGCCTCATACGCCGTATATTGTGCTGGTGCTACAGGGTGGTGGTGCTCTTGGTGCCTATCATGTTGGTGCGTTTCGTGCTCTCCAAGAGGCTGGATATTTGCCCAATTGGGTTACAGGCGTTTCTATTGGTGCTATCAATGCAGCTATCATAGCAGGCAATACGCCTTGTGAGCAGTTGAGTAAGCTAGAAGAACTTTGGGATAGTGTTTCCAAGCCGTCGTATTGGGAACATCTTGTACCCGACAGCCTCCGTAAATGGTACAACATGGGGTGTGCGCTCAAAGCATTGTGTTTTGGGCGTCCCCACTTCTCGAAGCCTTTTTTTTTGAACCCCTACCTTGCGCCCGCCGGTTCGCCGGCCGCTATGGGGTTGTATGACAATAGCCCGTTGCGTGCAACTGTGGAGCAGATGACTGATTTTGATTTGATCAATGCCCAAAAGATACGCCTCACGCTTGGGGTGACAAAGGTGCGCACAGGCAATATACTCTTTTTCGACAATATGCATGCGTGCGATTTGCCTATTGGTGTAGATCATGTCATTGCTAGTACTGCTATACCGCCCATGTTTTCGGGTGTGCGTGTCAAAGGTGAGTTGTATTGGGATGGTGGCATTGTAGATAATACGCCCCTAGAGCCAGTGCTCGCAGACCAAGACATGCACCCCGAACGCGATACCTTGGTATTTATGATAGACCTGTGGAATGGGAAGGGTGAAGAGCCACAAACGATGGAAGAGGTGCTGTGGCGACAAAACCAAATCCAGTTTGCCAGTCGCACCGACCGCCAAATTGTGCAAGTGGTTGAGCGTGAAAGGATGTGGCAGACGATGAACCACATGGCTGAGCATCTATCTCCAGAGACACTCCGCACTATGCCAACGTTTAAGGAAGGCATTACTTTTACCTACGGCAATCTTGATATTGTGCGCATTACCTATCGCCCACGTGCCGACCAGACACCGTTGAGCTATGTTGATTTTTCGCGTCGGTCTGTTGCGCAGCGGCGTGCCGATGGCTATGCTGATATGCAGTTTGCACTTGAGGAATATGCGCTCTGCACCGCAAAAAAGATGGCTCCAATGCCCTCGTTTCAACAAAGATACGCTGAGCATGCGCAGGTGAGCATTGTGTGTTGTGGTTGTCACCACAACGAGTATGCCATCCCTTGCAATGGTTTGCCTTCATTGGAACCGCAATGGCCCTAGCATTCAGCAATGTATGTTGGATGTGGTGGATGAGGTTGTAGAGCCATTCAACGGCATCGCGGCCAGGTGCTCTACAAGCTTGACGGTTTCGATACTCACGGTAATAATGCGTCCGATGAGGCGCACAATGTATTCTGGATCATCGTCTCTGTTGGGGTCGCTGACGATGCCACTGCGCCTGTCGGTTTTCACCTGATATTGGTCAATCACCCACTCCAGCGCCGAACGGTTGCCAAGGCGGTAGTTAAAGCACGCTGACGGTATGCCAGAGAGCGTGAGGGCGTCATTCACAACGATAGTCGTCTTATCGCGGGTAAGTTTCATCTTTTCTACACGCCACGTCCATGCTACATCGTGATTTTCTATTGTTTTCAGTGGGTACTCGTCGGCTTGTTCATAGTGTAGATGTAGCTCGGCTAGGCGTGTACCTATGTTCACCAGTGTTTGGAAGGTGTCGCTGTTCCCTATCGTTGGGATACGGGGAAGTTCACGACGTATGTTTTCGGCATAACGCTCACGGTATTTTGGGTGATGCAGCATGGCATAGGTATAATAGAAAATGTCCCATTTGGTCACGCTGGTATCATAGTATTCTTGGAACTGCTCCAATGCCCAGTCGGTGATGTTCTCTTGGCGATTGCTGCCATCCTCATCGTAGGTGTAGAAAGGAAAGCATTGAGTGTCACCGGTGAGGTGAAAATCAACAATACTATTTGCTATGATGCAATGAAATAATTTACTGCTTCCAATGCTACTTACACTTATAACGCTGTTTTCTATTTCTTCGTGTAGGGTAGGAAAAAAGCTTCGCCCAACTTGTCCTCGTTCATCAACCACAATATCTGCATGATAAAGCCACTTTTTAGCAAAAGGCCTATAGATAGAAGAGCGTATATTTTTCAGATCGTATGTTGCAAAACGCTCATGTTGTAAATCTCTTTTCAGGTTGCGACTCCACTTGACTTTATCATAACGAAGAAAAGTATCTATATCTGTTGGTTTTCCTGTACGTATCCACCGCGATACCTCGGCGTTATATTCCTCAATAAACGCCTCAATATGTTCGGCTAACGCTTCGTTGTCAAAGTTGTAGGCAATACTATCACGACTGGTATTGACCCCATGCGAAAACGTTTTAAACATTGTTTGTACATGGTTGTTTTGTTCAGCCTTCGCTTCCTTTGTTCCCAATGGCAAAAAGGTTTCAAATTCGGCATGCAACCCATGCGTAAGCCATGTATATCGGGCATCAGGGTGTAAGGTCTCCCATACTACATGATGTACGTCTTTTGTATCAGCAAGAAAGGTGAGTTTCTGTTCTTTGCACCAGTCCTCTGGAACACGGTGATAGGAGAGCAACCTCTCATCATGACCAGATTTACGCACAAGAAGCGTAATGCCTACCCCCACCTGAATACCAAATATATTATGTTTTGTACCCGAAAGCTTTGGATTCTGGCGCACATTGCCATGTAAGTCCAGATGGTAGATATGCGTAAAGTCTTGCTGTAGGTGTTTACGCATTCCATCAAATGCTATTTGGTCAACAAATGAGTTATTACTCACAAAGCAAATGATCCCATCTCTTCCTTCAAGGCGGTCGGTAGCCCATCGAAAGAACCGCACATACATATCATAGAGTTTTGTATTCAGCGTAGCCTTTGAATCTTTTGCATAGGTTTCTCTAATCCGTCCATCAACCGTCTCATATGTACGATTCTTATTGTTGTCGTTCTCATTCAGTTGTCCCATATTGTACGGTGGGTTGCCGATGATTACCATGATGTTGGCCTCTTTTTGTTTTTCGATACGTTCAGTGTTCTTCTCTGTGAGAAAATCCGCTTGTTGTGACTCTACCATGTCAATAGTGTCTGCAAAACAGATACCGTCAAAAGGTGCATACTCGCCGGTTATTTCATAGTAGGCGTGCTCAATGTTGAGTGAGGCAATGTAATAGGGCAATAGCATCACCTCGTTGCAAAATAGCTCATGTTCATACTTATGGCACAATGTCATCCGGCTGAGGCGACGGATGATATGCACCATGAAGTTGCCTGTGCCAACACATGGGTCGAGGATACTGACATCTTTGCTCGATAGGGATAAACCAAACTCGTGCTGGAGCACCGCATCCACGCTGGAGCACATGAAGTCTACAACCTCCTGGGGCGTGTAGACAATACCATGGGTGTCGGCTTGCTTTTGTGAAAAGCCTTGAAAAAACCGCTCATAGACGGTGTTGAGAAACCCTTGCTTTTCTCCAAAGTCTGTGATAGTTGCAGCAGCCTGCTCAATGGTCCCGTAGAAATAGTCCAGTTGGTTGAGAAAGTCTTGTCGGCTGAATGCACGCCTGGTGAGTGCTTTAATAACCTTCTCTATCTCAGCAGCGATGACATTTCGGTCGGTAAAATCGGGATTGTTGAAGATGGTTCGGAAGAGGCGTTCCGTCAAAAGGTGTTGAACCAGCATCTCTTTTACTGCGTCTCTACTCAAGTTGGGGTTGAGTGTTTGCTTGCATAGGGTATAGAAATGTTCAAAGGTTGCTACAAACTGGTTGTTTTTCTTTGGATCCTCTTGGTTGATGTGTTCTAGTAATGCTTTTGCTAGTTCTGGTATACGCTCTTGGAAGGTCAATACGGCATGGTGGAACTCTTCTACTTGAGGTTGGGTATGGCTCAAAAAGAGATTGAGCAACTCGGCTATATCGGTTCGCTCCGATAGGTCAGCTTTGATAATACGCTGGCCATTTTGGTATAATACACCATTTCGTGTATCTTCAAAGATTGTGTTGGAGAGAGGATAGCCAAGAGCGATGTTCTTTTTTATTTCGGTCTCAAGGTCATCGCCACTGTCCTTTGTTTCCCAATAGCCCCATGGAATGCGAAAGCTATCAAGTACTGCGCCATCTATGCGTTTACCGTTGGGCAGGGTATACTCCATGATAAGGCTCCATTGTTTGGTGCTGGCTACCTCTTCAAGGAGACTAGCGAATCCTTGACGCACGGCCATTTCGTGCATGACACCTTGTTGTCGGTATACATCCATTGCCTTGAAGTAGGCTTTGATGGCTTTGTGGTTGGGTTTGATTTCCATTGTCATTACCCCTATGCGCCTGGAAATTTTATATAAGTATAGCAGGTTTCAAGGCTTTCTACAAACACCGTACCATAGCTTTTTACTCATATATCACACTGCTTTATAGGCACAAAACCACAAATAGCATAATATAATCTCCCCATCCTTTTGTACTATCCTCTATTACTCCAATTCATAATAGAGAAAAACGAAAAAATCCACTCTGTCATACAATTGTAATACAAAAATGTGCCACAACCATCTCTTTTAACGTACTATAGAAAGAGATGGTTTATTTTTGTTGTTTTTAAGAGTAGTATGTTTTCGTGAAAGGAAAATAACGACTATGTTTACCCAACGGTTTGGCTTGTCGCTTACGGCGAGAGGCTTTATGCTGCTTTTTCTCTTGCTTGTAACGGTCCTATCTGTATCGGCTACACCATATAGCCGCCCCATTGCTCCAGATGCCCCCACTGCTACGAGCACCCCGGTGCCTGCAACTGCGAGCACTATGCAAGTGGGGGCCGGCATTGCGGCAGAACGTGGTCCTATGCCCGCAGATGCTCACCTGACCGGGGACTGGCTCGTATACCTCAACGCATATCGCGCAATGGCCAACCTGCCACCAGTGGTAGAGAATGTGGAATGGACAGATGGGTTAGAGAAGCACGCACGCTATATGGTCAAAAATGATTACATTGGACACGACGAAGACCCTAGTGAACCTTGGTATACGCCTGAAGGACAAGAGGCAGCCCAAAAGAGCAATGTCATGGTGCATGGCAACATGAACTTGCCCGACGAAGCGGCCATAGATATGTGGATGACCGGTCCATTTCATGGAATTGGTATTATAGACCCCAAATTGCAGCAGGTAGCTTACGGAAGCCACCGCGAAGCGACCGGCTCGTATCGCATGGCCGCTGCTCTCGATGTGATACGTGGATTGGGGAGCCTACCGGCTACCGTCTCCTATCCCGTCTTCTGGCCCGCCAACGGCAACAGCACACCTATTGGCACCTACTCAGGGAACGAATCGCCCGACCCGCTCACAAGTTGCCCAGGCTACCAAGCACCGAGTGGTCTTCCTATCATCGTGCAACTCAACCAAAAGCCAGACATTGGCACATCGTCATTTAAGCAAGGCAATCAAGAACTTGAGCATTGCATGTTTGATGAAACATCCTACACCAATCCAAATAGTTCTTGGCAAAACCTAGCACGGCAGATTTTGCACATGCGTCATGCCATTGTGCTCATACCTAAAGAACCGTTAGTCGCTGACACTACATATACCGCTTCTGTTACGACAAATGGTGAAACATATACTTGGACATTCTGCTACGGCACATGTGGAGCAATCCCAACAGCCACACCATCATCGGGAAATCCAACGGCTACCCCCATGTCTACGCCTACTCCAACAGACATGCCCACGAACACGCCAATGCCCACGAACACGCCAATGCCCACGAACATGCCAATGTCCACGAACACGCCAACACCTGCTCCACTACCATCGGCACCCAGTAACATCACAGCGAAAAGCGGTATGGATAGCATATTGCTCACATGGGACCGAAGTCCTTCTGCCCATACGGTTGGCTATCACATCTACCGCAAAGCAGAAGGCGACACAGATTTCACACGCATAAGCGATGTACCGGTTACAACCACATCATATCGTGATACAGCTATAGCCAATGATACAGAGTATATCTATACCGTGACAGCAGTAGATACCATAGGGCAAGAAAGCGATTTTGCCATTCCCACTACTCCAATGCAAGCTGGAGCGCTACATATAAGCATTGCCGAAGTTTACGCCAAACCAGATACGACCGTTGTTGTACCTGTGTACATTGAAAACAGCGACAACGTGTGTATTGGCGATATGGATATAGGTATGCAGTACAACCCTCAGATTGCATCTGCTACGGGGGTCACAAGCACGGTGTTGACGCATAACTATACGTTTGCAGCAACTACACGCTGGCCAGATGTCTATAATCCCTACACCTCACCCTACGGAACAGGCGAACCACGAGAAGAGGTACACATCACAACAACCGGGGAGTGTCATGCCTTGCGCGGTCCGGGAGCACTTTTCTGGGTCTACTTCTATGTACACCCAACTGCAACAGTGAGTAGTAGCCTACATTTTGTACATGGCACGTCTATGCTCTCCCATAACGACACCTCGCCGGTGTTTCTGCCACTCATGCTAGACGATGAGCAGGGGCAACTGGTTATTGCGAATGAAGGAACATACATTCTTGGTGACTTAAATGCCAACGGTATCGTTGAACAGGAGTATGCTGAGGATGCTGCTATTGCATTGCAGATGGCGACCAATGCGATAACCCCTACAGCAAGCCATATGGCCGCAGGTGACATCAATGGAGATAGACGTATCAATGCAGCCGACGCTGCGATGATTTTATACTATGGCAACCATAATGCATGGCCCAGGGTGAAAAGTGCATCGCATATGCTCCGTGCTGGCGCAACAAACAACACGGTTGAGATAGTACCCGCAACCGTGCCTAGCGTTGTAGGCACACGTGTTACTGTGCCAATAACTATCAACAATGGCACTGATGTAGCTGGTAGTACCTTTGTGCTGCGTTATGGCGATGGGCTTGCTCTTGTTGCTGACTCGGCTGTGCAATCAGACTATGTCATCGAATCCTATGCAGTGTCGCCGGGCGAGCTACGTCTAAGCTTGGCAGCAACAACCGTGCTGACGAGCGGCGCACAAACGTTGTCCCACGTGACGTTTGATGTGCGCGAAGATGCAACAGAGGATAGCACGTGGATGACGATAGCTGATGTGTCGTTGAATGACCAAACGGGGCGCGATTTTGTTACATCCATACTAGACCGCGAGGTAGTCGGTGGCAGTGGGTTGGTGACACTTGAAGCTACGCCTGTGGATGATCCAACTGAACCATCGGGACCGCCAAAGGTATATCTACCGCTCATACATCGCTAGGGGGTTGCTGTAAGGGAACGGCAGAGACGTTGCAATGTCTCTCCCATCTGATCTGCTATTGTATGTATATGGCATCAGTACGTTCCTAACAGAGTTCTGATAGACACAGATAAAAACCTCTATGTATGCTTTTTAGGGGCTTGCCGATGGCAAGTCCCTCCGTTTTGCTCCTGAACATGAACAGATGCGCCCAACATTGTTTTTTGCGTCTGCAACATTATGGGGTATACTGGTACGAAGTCTATTCTACTACATGGGAATGTAGGCTCTAGGGAGGACCGTTATATGGAAACAGATAGAGGGGATATGAAAACACCTACCGCAGCAAGTAGTTCCCGGCGTGACCTCAGCAATGAACAGACAGAAACCTTACGTGACTATTATAAGCACATGCTCCTTGTCCGTCGCTTTGAAGAGCGCACTGGTGAAATGTATACCAGAGCCAAAATCGGTGGCTATTGTCACCTGAACCTTGGCGAAGAGGCTACTATTGTTGGCTTGATGTCAGCACTCAAACCAGAAGATTATATCTTCACCAACTACCGCGAACATGGCTATGCACTTGCACGTGGCATTGCACCCGGCGCAATTATGGCTGAGCTGTTTGGCAAAGAGACTGGCGTTTCTCGTGGACGCGGTGGCTCAATGCACTTGTTTGATATGAATGCCCATTTTATGGGCGGCTATGGTATTGTTGGGGGGCAACTGCCACTCGCTATCGGTGCAGGATTTGCCTTGAAATACAAAGGGCAAAAAGGTGTATCCGTTTGTCAAATGGGCGATGGCACTACCAATATTGGGGCATGGCACGAGTCGCTCAACATTGCGAAACTCTACCACTTGCCTGTGCTTTTTCTCATTGTCAACAATGGTTTTGGTATGGGTACTCGCGTTGAGCAGAGTTCGGCTGAGCCAGACTTGTTTAAGCGCGGATGTGCGTATCGTATCCATGGTGAGCGTGTTGATGGGCGTGATGTGTTGGCCATGCGCGATGCTACCGAGCGTTTGCGTGAACGAGCTATAGAAGAGGGAGAACCTTCTCTTATCGAAGCTGTAAGTTACCGTTTCCGTGGGCATTCTGTTGTTGACCCTGCCCGCTATCGTCCCGAAGATGAAGTGCAACGTGAACGTGCCGACGACCCATTGCAGCGCTTTTCAACGATGTTGCAAGAAGCTGGTCGTATAGATGATGCTTGGCTCAAGCAGATTGAGCAAGAGGTTGACTCGGCAGTGCAAGAAGCTATTGACTTTGCCGATAGCAGCCCAGACCCACGGGTTGAAGATTTGTATACCTATATGTATGCTACACCGATAGGGGGATAACTATGCCACTCATCACATATCGGCAAGCGCTCAATGAGACGCTGCGCGAAGAATTGAAACGAGACCCGAATATTGTGTTAATAGGCGAGGAAATAGGCGTTTTTGAAGGTTCCTACAAAGTAACGGCCGGCTTGCATGCTGAGTTTGGCGCTAAGCGTATTGTAGATACGCCCATAGCTGAAGAAGGGTTTGTTGGCATGGCCATAGGTGCTGCTATGGTTGGGTTGCGCCCCATTGTAGAGTTTATGACCATCAACTTTAGCTTGCTGGCTATGGACCAGATCATCAATCACGCCGCCAAGATTCACTATATGTTTGGCGGGCAAGCCAAAGTGCCACTTGTTATCCGCACGCCGGGCGGTGGTGGGCAGCAGTTGGCTGCAACCCATTCGCAAAACCTAGAAGTGTTCTATGCCCATGTGCCGGGCCTCAAAGTGGTAGCACCGGCAACGCCCTACGATGCAAAGGGGCTATTGCGCACTGCTATCCGCGACGATGACCCTGTTGTCTTCCTTGAGAACTTGGGGCTGTATAATACCAAGGGCGAAGTTCCAGAAGATAGTGACTATACTGTGCCCATTGGGGTTGCTGATGTGAAGAAAGAAGGAACCGATATTACCTTGATAGCCTATTCACGCGCAACGTTGATGGCCCTTGAAGCGGCCCAAACTTTAGAACAGCAAAACATCAGTGTTGAGGTGGTTGATGTGCGTTCCTTGCGGCCACTGGATAGGGCAACCTTGGTACAATCTATCAAAAAGACCAATCGGGCTGTTGTGGTAGAGGATGATTGGCGCTCATACGGAGTTGGGGCAGAAATTGCTGCTACCATCCAAGAAGAAGCGTTCGATTATCTTGATGCGCCAGTGTTGCGGGTTGCTAGTGTTGAAGTGCCGTTGCCCTATGCCAAAGTGCTTGAACGTGCAGCCATGCCCAGTACGCAGCAAGTCATAGATACGGTACACAAGTCGTTGATCGGAACTACAAAAGCGAGATGATAGAGATGCAATCAACTCACAACAGTACCCCAGATAGTCAACAGATAATCAACCATTGCGTTCTTTGCGCTTTTGCGCGAGACGTTTTTGAATAAAAGAAGAAAAGAGAGGAACACGATAATGGCAGAGGTAACAATGCCGCGATTGAGCGACACGATGACTGAGGGAACCATTTCAAGGTGGATGAAGAAGCCGGGTGACTATGTTGAAAAGGGCGATGTGCTGGCCGAAATTGAAACCGACAAAGCTACCATGGAGTTGGAAGCATATGAGCGTGGTACACTCCAGCAAATTCTTGTGCAGGAGGGCAAAGTTGTCCCGATTGGGCAAACGATTGCGCTCATTGGTGAGGGTGCAGAAGGCACAGAAGCCACAGCCGCTCCACAGCAAGATGCAAGTGCGTCGTCATCGCCTGCACAACAACCAAGCGAGGATGCACTCCAGCCTGTGCCGGCGGGGAAACCTAGCACTGCTTCGGACGAGCGCGTGAAAGCATCTCCCCTTGCTCGACGCATCGCCGAGGAGTATGGTGTAGACCTCCATCAGGTAGCGGGAAGTGGTCCGGGGGGGCGTATCATCAGGGAAAATGTAGAAACATTTTACCAACAGCATGGCACTAGAGCAACGGCCAAGGATGAGGCTCCGACAGCGGCTCCGAGTACAACGGTGGCTGCTCCGAGTACGGTAGCTGCTCCTACGTCTGTGCTTACGGGACCGCCTCCTCCTGCTGGTAGCACTCCGACCCCACTCAATCGTATGCGGCAGGCTATTGCCAAACGTATGACTGAAGCGAAGCATGGTGTGCCCCATATCTATATCACCAGTGAGATTGATATGGGCGAGGCGCTGAATTTGCGTAGGCAAATCATGCATGACTACGGAACAGCGCACATGATACGCATTTCTGTCAATGATATGATTATCAAGGCTGTGGCAAAAGCACTACGCGAATATCCTGCTATCAATAGCAGTTTTGTGATAGACAAAGATGTGCGGCCAGGTATTGTTGAGCACGAGCAGGTGAATATTAGTGTTGCGGTAGCCGTTGATGATGGCTTGATAGTGCCAGTTGTGATGGACGCCGATAAAAAGAGTATTGGCACGATTGCCGAAGAGGTGAAGGACCTCGCTTTGCGTGCGCGTGAAGGGCAGATAAAACAGCATGAGCTAGAAGGGGGAACGTTTACCGTTTCCAACCTAGGCATGTTTGATGTGGTAGCATTTTCGGCTGTCATTACACCGCCACAAGCGGGAGTACTTGCGGTAAGTTCAATCCGTCAGGTGCCAACTGTGCGCGATGAGGAAATTGGTATTGCCGATATAATGAACGTGACTCTGAGTGTCGATCATCGTGTCACAGATGGGGCCGTAGCGGCAAAATTCCTGCGCGAAATCAAGCATTTGATGTTATCACCCTTGCGTTTGTTGGTGTAGGAACAACAGAAAAGAAGCGTGATGTATGAACTCTCCATACGTGTACATACCTGTTGATCGTCGGTGGGCTATGTCGAGGGGAGAAGAGCTGCCTGAATTTGCCAACGGTGCAGTGTTATCTGCTGACATATCGGGGTTTACGCCGATAACAGAGTCCTTTGTGCAGCAATTGGGCCCTAGGCGTGGTGCTGATGAAATGACGAACCTGCTCAACAGCGTGTACGATGCATTGATTGCTGATGTACACCGGTTTCGGGGCAGTGTGATTGGCTTTAGAGGTGACGCTATTAGCTGTTGGTTCGATGGCGATAATGGCGTGCGAGCAACGACATGTGCTCTTTCAATGCAGCAATCTATGCAGCAATTTGCCGCATTCCCATCGCCCACTGGGGAAATGATGTCGCTTGCAATGAAGTCCGGTATAGCCGTTGGCCCGGTACGGCGTTTGTTGGTTGGCAACCCCGATATTCAGTGCATTGACGTGTTGGCCGGGAATACCCTAGAACGTATGGATATAGCAGAGAATAATGCGGCAAAAGGAGAGGTTGTACTTGATAGAGGGGTATTGAATGCAGCACAGGATTGCATTGTGGTCGGCGAGCACCGTTGTGATGAATCAACCGGCTATGAGTTTGTTGTAGCAACGCATGTCACATGCAACGTAGATACTGAGCCATGGCCCCAAGACATACTCCGCCCCGATAGTATACCCACGTCGTTGCATGGGTTGCGCGAAGAACAGGTACGCCCGTGGCTCTTGTTGCCGATATGCGAACGCTTAACGGATAAGCAGGGCGAGTTTCTTGCTGAAATTCGCCCCGCCGTGCCGCTCTTTTTGCGCTTCAGTGGTATTGATTATGACCATGATCCAGATGCGTGTAAGAAATTTGACACCTATGTCAGATGGGTGCAGGCCGTCTTGACACGCTATGAGGGGTTTCTTATTCAATTGACGGTAGGAGATAAGGGGAGTTATCTCTATGCCGTGTTTGGTGCTCCTATTGCGCACGATGATGATCCTATGCGTGCGCTAGAGGCAGCACTTGCGTTGCGGTCGCCTCCGCCTACATTTGACTACATTCGCCATGTGCAAATAGGCATTAGTTGTGGGCAAATGCGTACTGGTGCCTATGGTAGCTCAACTCGCCGAACCTATGGCGTGCTTGGCGATGAGGTCAACCTTGCGGCACGGTTGATGGCGCAGGCGCAACCGGGGCAGATATTGGTGAGCTCACGTGTGGTGCATTATGCAGCATCTAGGTATCAATTTCAATCTATTGGCACAGTGGCGGTCAAAGGCAAGAAAGAGCCTATAGCTGTGTCGCTTGTTTTGGGCAAAAAGCGTTCTCGATGCCAACCATCTTTTCATTTCTTCCATACACCGCTCCTAGGGCGTGCCAATGAACTGGCGTTTATGCATGAGGTTCTTGCACAAGCTCTCAGTGGTGCGGGGCAAGTGTTGCGAATTGAAGGCGAACCGGGTATTGGCAAGAGCCATCTCACTGCAACCTTTTGGGAACAAGCTGCACAGCAGGGTATCCTTGCTTTCACTGGTACATGTCAAAGCATTAGCCAGAGTGTTGCCTATACTCCTTGGTCTCAAATCTTTCAGGCTTTTTTTGCTTTGCCTGAAGCCTCAAACGAGGAGGAAGATGTAGATACGTTCATGCAGAGCCAAATTTCCCAGTTGGAAGCCATTGTTTTGCAGATAAATCGAGATTGGGTGGTGCGTCTGCCACTCCTCGGCGATTTGCTAGACCTGCCCATTGCAGACAATGCCACAACGACTGCGTTTGAACCACGGTTGCGTCAAGAGGCGCTGCTTGCGTTTGGTATAGACCTTATCGAGCATCAAGCACGTTTTTCGCCGTTGCTGTTGATGATTGAGGATGCGCACTGGATGGATGAGCCATCGCGTGCATTGACTCTGGCATTGAGTCGCGTGCTCAATACTGTCCCTGTTTTGCTTGTGCTTGTGCATCGTCTTCCTGTCGGAACACATACCTACTATGAAGAAGCGCATGATCAATCTACCAGTATGCATAGCCGTGCTTCGCTCATTTCTGAATTGAGTGCATTGCCTTATCATCACCATCTCAAATTGGACGATTTATCGCCAGAAGCTGTTGAAGAACTGGTATCCCAAAAGCTACAGGGGTCTCCTTCACCGTTGGCCCTCTCGCTGATACACGCAAAAGCAGAGGGAAACCCATTTTTTGTTGAGGCGTTGGTTGATAACCTGCGTGACACGGGCAAACTCTATAAGCAACACGATGATACATGGACATTGTCGGATGCTATTGTCAACACACTACGGACCAATAATTGTCTCACCAGAGACGCGCATGGGCAATGGCTCCTCAAGCCTGCCGCTCCCCTTTCGTCAGTAGACCTTGGTATTCCTGCATCGGTACATGGTATGGTGCTTTCACGTATGGACCGTCTGCCAGAATCGCAAAAACTGACCTTAAAGGTTGCTAGTGTTATTGGGCATTCGTTTATTTTGAATGTCCTGTCGCAGGCGCATCCCTCACAAACAGATTTAGATAGATTGTTAGATGAGTTTAAAAACATGGAAGCCAACGATTTCGCCTTTCTGGAAGTTCCGCCGTCGCAAACGATGTATATGTTCAAGTATCATGTAGCACAGGAGATTGCCTATGGCACGTTGCTTGAATCGCAACGGCGTGAGTTGCACCGTGCGGTTGCTGAAACAATGGAGCGTCTCTACCCAGATGCTGCTGAACAATTAGCCTATCATTATGGGCGCAGTGGTAATCGAGAGAAATTTTTGTTCTATATTGAAAGGTCGGCCCACAAAGCACAGCGTGAATATGCAAATGAAACTGCGCTTAACTACTACCATCAGGGGCTTGCGCAAGAAGAGCGGTGGGAATGGCGCAGCGAGCAGGTGCAAGTTTTGCACATTTTGGGGCGACGCGATGAAGAGTTTACCAATCTCAAGATATTGCAAGCATCATCTCAAGCGTCTGTGTCTCGTGTGGCATATCTCTGGGGGCAATATCACGAAGCTGTCAGCGACTACCCGCAAGCGATTGAAGCAACCCAACGCGCATTGATGGCCTGTCAATGTGCCGATACCACGTTCAGCATTCAGCAGGTCAAGTGTCTCAATCAATTGGGAATGATAGCACGTCGTCAAGGCGACTATGCCCAAGCGCGTTTGTGGTATCTCCAAGCGTTGGATTTGTTGCAAGCTGAGGAGGAAACGTCGTGTATCATTTCGCAGGTGCTGGCGCAAACACTCGATGGGTTGGGCACTATTTACCGACTCCAAGGCGATTATGAAGAGGCTCGTGTATGCTATGAACGTTCGCTGTGGTTAAGTCAGCGTAGTAGTAACTTGAAGAGTGAGGCAGATGCGCTCAACAATCTCGGTAATATTGCAGATGCACAGCACCATGTTGCGGAGTCGTTGAGCTATTATCGCAAGGCCCTAGAGCGGCGGCAGTCTATTGGGGACCGCGCAGGTGAGGGGACGAGCCTTGCGAATATGGCCATGGTTCTGCAAAATAAGGGGGATTATGGGCAATCGCGGGAGTATTTTCTTGCGGCGCTGAGCATTCAGCAGGCTATTGGCAACCGTTGGGAGCAGATCAACATTTTGAATGGGCTGGGGGTGTTGCAACAGGAGCTAGGCGATTTTGAGTCGGCGCACGACTATTTGCAGCTTGGTTTAAGTCTTGCGCAGGCTATTGGTGATAAATCGGGACAGTCTTACCTATTGGCGAACCTTGGCATGGTTGTATGCTATGAGGGCAATTTGGATGAGGCAGAGCAGGTGCTTACTGATGGGTTGAACTTGGCACGCGAACAGGTTGACCCGTATATGGTATCGTACTTTCTGAGCTATTTGAGCACGGTGCATGGGCTACAAGGGCAATATGAAGCGGCTATTGCTGAAGCATCTGATGCTTTACGCATACGACGCGAGCATGCGTTGCATGTCATTATCACGATGAATCTGGCGATGCTGGCAACGTTTTATATGGAGTTGGGCGAGCATGATACTGCGCTCGACTATGCACGCCAAGCGCTTGGTATTTTGGATGAGTGCGACGGTGAAGGCATGGAGATGCCGCAGCAGGACTATTTTTTGTGCTATCGGGTATTAGAGAGAGCAGGTCAAACGGATGCTGCCCGCAAAGCGCTTGAGTCGGCGTATCGGTTAGTGATGGTACGGGCAGAGAAGATTTCAGATGCTGTGCTACGGCAGTCGTTCCTTGATCAGGTGCAGATGAACCGCGAGGTTGTGCAGGCTTGGAATGGGTGATGGTTTGCACTCTTACTAGACGGTATCTTGTGGCGAGACGTGGTCGAAAGGATTGTCTGTGACAAGCCCCTCAGCCTGTGCCGCTGTGAGCAATGCACGGTCGCCACTCACGAAGGTAAGCGATATGTTATTGTTATACTGTTTCAGTTCATTGTTATGGCGCAAAGCAACTGCTAGATGAATAGCATCATAAGCTTTGAGTGAATAATTACGGGTTAGGTTTGCTGCCTTAAAAAAATCACTGCGTTCAACGTTGATTAAACGATAATGCCATATCACGTCATACATGAATTGGTCAAACATTGTGCCATACTCCTCGGCGAATACGTCCGGTGCGATGTAAAATGGCAAAAGCAGCAGCTACTTCAGTTACACATGGTTCTGAAACAAAACTGGTAACGCTTTGTTGTTGCCTTTGTTGTCTTGCTGTATTAATAACACTTCGTACCCACTACCTAATTCAAGAATAGAATACTTCACTAGGGCACTTGTATCGAGATAAACTGCGTTCATCGGCGATTCTCAATAACAATATCACTAGCCATTGGTCCGGGGGGTAAATGGTCTAGCTCCCATTGAACAGCTTTTTTTTCCTCTTCCGTCAATGAGTGCCAACGTTCAGCAGATGCTATTGCTTCAGGTGTTGATTCAGAAGATACCCCCTGTGCTTTCAGTAATGCATAACTCTCATCTTCAGTCAAGGGCGGGCGAAGGTTTTCTATGATAATCTGACTCAAAGGCGGGTCGAGCACAAGGCTACGCATAAAGCGAATATGTGCCTCTTTTTCCTCTTCCGGCAAGGATAACCATTCCTGAATATACACATCTGCCTCACTAGGCAATTCTGCATATACTCCCTTTGCCTTGAGCAATTCGTACACCTCATCTTCAGTCAGTTGCCTGTTCGGTGTCTGTTCTTGCCCCACAATGTCTTGTGTTGGTGTATCCTCTTGTTCTTGTGTATCGGGTGCAGGATCATGGTTGGCCAAGTTGTCAACAAGCGTTTCGTCTAGTTCGTGTGCTAGTGCAGTGCCGTTGGTTCCTTGTATGATGTGACGAAGCATTGCTTCTAGCCGTGCAACACGCCCTTTTAGGAATATGACCTCTTGTTCAAGCTCTTGTTGTGTCATAGATGTGACAGTCATAGGATATACATCCAAACGTTAGTTTGCTTCTATTGTACCACGAAGGAAGGGACACAAGGAGCATACCCAAAACATTCTTTGTATACTCTTTGTGTCCCTGTAGAGAATAATTGGCTTGTTGTTTAGACCAAACTTACAATGTCTTCAGTATTTCGACGGTATTGCGTACCGCTTCAGCCGATTTTTGCAGCAACGCACGCTCATCGTCATTCAAGGGTAATTCAATGATACGCTCTACACCACCAGCACCGAGTACAATTGGTACCCCAAAATACATATCATTCAGACCATATTCGCCTTCCAGATAGGCCGCACATGGAATGACACGCTTTTTGTCGCGGAGCACTGCCTCAACCATCTGCGCCGTTGCAGCAGCAGGAGCATAGTAGGCGCTCCCTGTCTTGAGCAGGTTGACAATTTCGCCGCCGCCCTTGCGAGTACGTTGCACAATAGCCTCAAGCTTATCGGCAGTGATGAACTCAGTGACGGGAATGCCACCAATGGTTGAGAAGCGTGGGAGCGGCACCATCTCATCGCCGTGGCCGCCCATCAACATGGCCTGCACATCTTCCACAGAAACCCCGGCTTCCATAGCGATAAATGTGCGGTAGCGAGCACTATCGAGTACGCCAGCTTGCCCAAGCACGCGGTTTTTGGGGAAACCACTCGCTTGACGCGCAACATAGGTCATCGCGTCAAGTGGGTTGTTGACCATGATGATAATCGTATTGGGTGAGTGTTCAGCGACCTTGCTCACGCATTCGCGGGTAATGTTTGTGTTGACTTTTATCAAGTCTTCACGGCTCATACCCGGTTTGCGTGGAGCACCCGATGTGACGACTACAACATCTGAATTGGCCGTATCGGCATAATCATTCGTCCCAATAATATTCGCGTCAAACCCTTCAACTGGGCTTGCTTCCATCAAGTCAAGCCCCTTGCCTTGTGGCACACCTTCGACAATATCCAGCAATACAATATCGCCTAGCTCCTTTGCTGCAAGCCAGTGAGCTGTTGTTGAACCGACAAAACCAGCACCAATAATAGAAATCTTCTTCCGCATACGGGTGTACTCCTTTGTAACTAAGGTTAAGAACTAAGGCATATTGTAGCATACATTCCTGATATTGTAATCATTCCAGTTCGTTTTCTCGGTGGTTATGCACATGAGTCCCTCAATGCTACGATGATTCCTATAGTATAATGCTGACACAGATACAAGGTTGTACCTCGCCCATCGTTGCCAGCATAAAAGCAGTGTGTAGCTACATGGGGTGCTATAACAATCTCTACCCCACCACTGCTTGTCATTTTGTGTCGTGTTGCTAAAAGGGTCCTGTAACTCGTTTTATTGTATAACGTACCATCAACATACAAAGAGCAAAAAAGGCTATGCAGTGTGTATGTTCGTCTGCATAGCATGATAATTTTTTATCCTTTTTGAAAGCAAAAAGATTATGGTCAAGAGAAATAGAGTTTTATGTTCGGTGTCTTGTTTCACATCGCTTGTACTATTAATCCTTTTGTCATTAGAGTACTTTGATTTGATAGATGCCTTCTGGGTATAATACGGTGTACAGGAGGCGTATATGCAAGCTTTATTTGTGACATTTGGCATAACTATTGTAACATTGATTGTTATTTTGCTTTGGTTTGTGCCGCATCTTATGCACCAGCAAGCACGACGTGCCGCGCATGAATCGGCACAGTTGCGTGAGATGCTTTTAGAAATGCTTGGTGAGCAAGAAATGATTGTAGGCCGCCAAGGAAAGATGCGTGACTCGCTCTCTTCACTACGACAACAACTAGAGATACTCAAACGTCTTGGTGAGCATGGCGAAACACCAACGCCAGTAGAGCTACAGCAACTCGATAACCGTATCCGGGCTATGCAGTTGCAAATTGAAAAACATATGCGGACAGTCCGTGCAAATAGTGAAAAAGATAATGAGTCGTGGGCCTACTTGATAAGTTTGCAATCGGCTATTTTAGAACGTATTGGTGAACTTTCGACAGAACCGAGAACAATGTCTCGTTGTAGCCAAGAGAAATTATCATGAGTATTGTTGTTATTGATAACCAAATAGTTCATTTTGAATTGCTTGGACGTGGGCGTCCAGTACTCTTCTTGCATGGATGGCTCGGAAGCTGGCGCTACTGGTTTCCAACGGTGCAAGTTTTGTCGGAGCACTTTCGTACATATTCGCTTGATTTTTGGGGGTTTGGAGACTCGCGCCGGAAGAATACCCGCGAGAGCATCCAAAACTATTCAGACCAAGTTGTGCGTTTTTTAGATGAGTTGGGTATTGAGCGTATTGCCATCGTAGGCCATTCTATGGGTGGCATGGTGGCGTTGAAAACAGCTATCAACCATCCAGATAGAATAATTCGCCTTGTCACGGTTGGTGCTCCCATACAGGGAAATTCGCTATCGTGGTTGCTCAAAACGACTGATTTGCCCATTTTTGCCAATGTGTTTGCAAAACTTCCATGGTTACGGCGCTACTTGTTCGGGTTTTTTCTGGGCGAAGCTCGTGACCATGCCGTCCATGAAATTATTGACGATAGTTTAAAATCAAATGCCGATACCTTACGCTTAGCGGTGAGTTCCATGATGCGTACTGACCTTCGCCCGGAGCTTTCATCGCTACGTGTGCCAACGTTAGTGGTGCATGGCGGGCGCGATGATATTGTTGACCCGAGGCAGGCCGATTTGTTTGATGATGTCGAGTCTGTTGAGGTTGCGCTTATGCCGGGGAGTCGACATTTTCCCTTCTTAGATGAGCCAGACCTCTTCAATGATCTGCTCATCAGATTCCTCAAACATTCGCCACTTGTACAAATGCCAACGGTACAAGTGCGCGAATATCCGGTTGTGTTATAACACATGTGATTTGTTCTTGTTTAGACCTTTGTACTGCATCCAGTTTCTCACGGTAGACAATAATTCATTTGTCGTGCTATAATTGCATTGCGTAGAAGCGTCTTCAGTCAGAATGGAGTATTTGTCTGGTGAGAGTTACCACAGAAAGATTGCCCAAAAGTTTGCTTGCATTGGATATAGAGTTAGACCATGATCGTTTTGAAAAAGGGCTAGATCGTGCTGCGCGGCGGTTGTCGCAAAAACACACTATCCCTGGCTTTCGGAAAGGGAAAGCACCAAGGTTTGTCATTGAGAAGATGTTTGGGCGTGCTGCTCTTGTTGAAGAAGCCACAGAAGACTTGGTGACAAAAACATTGGAGGATGCTCTGAAACAAGAGCAGATAGAGCCAGTTGGAAAACCGGAAATTCAATCAATTGATGATACCTCTGAAACGTTTCGGTTTCGGGTGACACTCCCTATGCCACCTACCATGCAATTGTCAGATTATCATAACATACGTATACCGCTTACGCCGGCCCCTGTCACTGATTATATGGTGCAAAATGCGCTACACATGCTACGTGATAAACATGTAGCCCTGCGTGAGTTGGAAGAGCCGCGCCCATCACAACAAGGCGACCATCTCACGGTGAAGATGCAGACATACGTTAATGGTGAGCCATTGCAAGAACGTGATGAACATGACGATATACCGACTACTGATTTGGTGCTAGATCCAGATCGCTTGATTTCAAGTGTTTATAAGTATTTGTGTGGGGTTTCTGCCGGTGAGACAGTGACCTTTGAAACGCGCATGCCACATAACCATCAACAACAGGAGTTACGCGGCCAGAATGCGACGTTTGAGGTTGAGGTATTGTCTGTTCAAGAGCGTGTGCTACCCGAATGGGATGAAGTCATGGACCTGGAAGAGTTTGATGGGACAATGGAAGAATTTCAACAAGTGGTCTATGAAGATCTTACACGGGCATCCTACGACAAGGCTACACAAGAACTTAAGGAATATTTTTTTCAACAATTGATAGCAGAAACAACGTATGATATTGCGGATGCCACGATATACCAAGTGGCTGAAAAATCGTGGCAGGAGCAAGAAGAAGAGTTGGCGCGTTATGGTGTTACCCCAGAACAGGTGCTCAAACATTATGGTTTGACACGTGAACAGGCTGTGAAGCAATTTTTTGCTGTATCTGAAAATACGATCAAGTCAAATATGGTATGGGAAGAGTTTGTGAGACGTGAAAACTTGTACGTTACGCAAGAAGAGCTAGCAGGAACGATACAAGCATTGGTACTCACATACCCAGAAGAGGAACAAGAAGCTGCGCTGCATGCTCTCACAAACCAACACCTACACGATATAGCCCAACTGGTGCAAGAACAAAAAGTTCGGAATCGTGTTGTCGCTATCGCTACGGGCACTAATTCTACTGCCCCTGATGACGCAAGCCTCGGATCTGCTCCAGATCAAGTGCAAGACATGGCGCATTCCGATGAGCTATCTCCAATGGAAACAGAGCAAGAAACTCCTACTGGTGTGGAACATGGCAAAGATGAGTCTTGAAGGGTTAGGAACATGGGTGTATACTGTGTAGTATATGCAGAAGTGTAGAAAGTGGAGTAATAGGTATGGATTGGCTCTCTCCTTATAAGGCAGGGTGGATTTCGCCGCATGGTACTGGTGGGCAAACAACGCAACCAGCGCTTCTTATTCCCATGGTAGTTGAGAATACGAATCGTGGTGAGCGTGCGTTTGATATTTTTTCTCGTTTGTTAAAAGAGCGCATCATTTTACTTGGTACACCGATTGAAGATCAGATAGCCAATTTGATTGTTGCTCAACTTCTCTTTTTGGATCATGAAGATCCAGAACGTGATATTTCCTTATATATCAACAGTCCGGGTGGGTCTATCACCGCAGGGTTGGCTATTTATGATACAATGCGTGCTATTCGTGCCGATGTCGCAACGTTTTGTGTTGGTATGGCCGGTAGTATGGCCACCCCGTTGCTTGCTGGTGGTGCGAAGGGAAAGCGGTATAGTTTGCCGCATTCTACTATTCATATGCACCCGGCCGGGGGAGGTGCTCGTGGGTATGCTCCGGATGTGGAAATTATGGCGCGTGAATTATTGCGCGAGCAGCAAATAGTTCGTGAATTGCTTTCACGAGATACCGGGCAGCCTCTTGAGCGTATTTCAAAAGACTTCGACCGTGACTTGTTTATGGGTCCTATACAGGCAATGGAATATGGTATCATTGACGATATTTTGAATAGAGAGGATCTAGTCGCGGGAAGAGGTGAAAACGTCAATTTGTAAATGGAGATGGTCATGACTCGTTCCCGCAATAATAATAATAACAATAACAATAACAATAATGCAAATCAGAAAGGTTCCTATATCTGCTCATTTTGTGGGCGTGGGCAGGATGAGGTACGTCGGCTTATTGCCGGCCCAGGAACAGTGTTTATTTGTGATGAATGCGTAGCACTCTGTAGTGCTATTATTGCCGAAGAAGCCGAACAACAAATTGTCTCACGGCGTGGCTTGCTCGCCGGCCCAGCCCATTTACCCACACCCAAACGCCTACGCGAAAAGTTGGATCAGTACGTTATTGGCCAGGACCGAGCTAAGGTTGTACTTTCAGTTGCCGTGTATAACCATTATAAGCGTGTTCGGGCAGGGCTAAAGATAGATGAAGTTGAACTGGGCAAGAGTAATATTCTCTTGATTGGTCCAACAGGCTCTGGTAAAACATTGCTGGCCCAAACTCTTGCGCGTGTTCTTGATGTGCCTTTTGCTATTGCCGACGCTACGGCGCTCACCGAAGCAGGCTATGTGGGCGAAGATGTTGAAAATATTTTGCTACGCCTGATACAAGCTGCCGATGGCGATGTCGAGCGTGCGCAAACAGGCATCATCTATATTGATGAGATTGATAAGGTTGCGCGAAAGGCTGACAACCCCTCAATTACACGCGATGTATCGGGCGAAGGTGTGCAGCAAGCGCTTTTGAAAATACTCGAAGGTGGCGTAGCTCATGTGCCACCATTGCCAGGGCGTAAACATCCACAACAAGAATACATCCCCTTTGAAACAACCAATGTACTCTTTATCTGTGGTGGTGCTTTTGAAGGGTTGGATAAGCTGTTGTTGCACCGATTGGACCGTGGGAAGAAAATAGGTTTTCGCTCCAATGGTGAGCATCCCGATGCAGAACACAGTTCGCATAATGGCATGCATCAGCAGCGGAGTAGTGCTATCCGCAATACACATCATAGCACACAACGTGACGCTTCGCGTGATAATTACCCTAGCACACAGCGTGATTTAATCCGTTCGCGGATCCATGACACCGATTACGATTTGCTATCGCGGGTTATTCCAGATGATTTGCTGCAATATGGGTTTATTCCAGAGTTTATTGGGCGCTTGCCAGTTATGGTAGCGCTTGAGTCGTTGAATAAATCTTCTATGATGCGTATTCTCACCGAACCGCGCAATGCGTTGGTGAAGCAATATCAAAAGATGTTGGCGCTTGACCATGTCGAGCTTGAAATAACATCCGACGGCCTAGAAGCTATCGTGGATAGAGCGATGGAAGTGAAGACAGGTGCGCGTGCATTGCGTACTATCGTAGAAGAGGTATTGTTGGATGTGATGTATGAGGTGCCTTCTCAGGAACATATAGGGCGTTGCATTATTAATGCCGAGGTTGTCCAATGTCGGGGGCATCCTATTCTTGTCCCGCGCACAGAGCGTTCTGAGCGTGCTGAATTTCGTCGTTGTTTTGAGGAGGCAGTGTAGGATTGTCGTTTTGGAAAAGCCATACTTTTAGTGAATGGGTTTCAACATACTATGCCGCAGCATTATAAAAGGAGAAGTGGCGAACGTGGGACGAGTGCTGAAGACGAACGACAGCGCCGAATCCTCGTCGCCGATGATGACCCCAATATTGCACAGTTTATACAGCTGACACTTTCAAGCTATGAGGTTGTTGCTGTTGAAAATGGTCTGGAAGCCATCAAGACGTTTGAGGAGAGCGAGTTCGATGTGCTCATACTTGATGTGATGATGCCCTATGTAGATGGTTTTCAGGCCTGTCAGCGCATCCGTGAGGTTAGCGATGTTCCCATTATCATACTCACTTCGCGTGATGGCACAGACGATGTGGTGCATGGGTTTGAACTCGGTGCTGATGACTATATCACCAAGCCATTTAAGATGGCCGAGTTGACTGCACGTATTGAGGCTATTTTGCGTCGTGCAGAAGGCAGCAATAAGCAAAAGACCCCTTCTATTGTGCGTGTGGGCGACCTTGTTATAGATGAGCCACGTCATCGGGTCACAGTGCGTGGCGAAGAGGTCAGTTTAACACCAATGGAATTTGAACTGCTCTATTTTTTGGCAGCCAATGCAGGGCAGGTTTTCGACCGTGAAACCCTATTCCGTGAGGTGTGGGGCTATGAATATGTAGGAGAGACGAACTTGGTAGATGTATGCGTGCGTCGCTTGCGTGAGAAGGTTGAGATTGAACCGTCGCATCCGCGCATTATTATCACTGTACGCGGGGTTGGGTATAAGTTGGCAGACACAGGTAAATAAATGACAAGAACAATACATGTACCTGAACAGGTCTATGTTTCGGACCATCCGCTTGTTTTGCATAAATTGGCACTTCTGCGGAGCCTAGTTACTCAACCCAAAAAGTTCCGGGTATTGGTGCGAGAAATTTCACTTTTGCTCTTTTACGAGGCGACGCTCGATTTACCGTTGGCTCCTATGACAGTGGAGACGCCTTTGGGAAGCGCTCCGGGGTATGAAATCGCTTTTCAGATTGGCTTAATGCCTATTTTGCGTGCTGGTTTGGGCATGTCTGAGGCTATCCTTGATATTTTGCCCAACGCCAATGTATGGCATATGGGCATACATCGTGACCATGAAACCTTAGAGCCGGTTATTTACTTCAAAAACCCACCCACAAGCTCAGATGTTGATGTAGCTATTGTCATGGACCCAATGCTCGCTACGGGTGGGTCTGCAATAGCGGCAGTCAATGTGTTGAAGGAATACTGGGGAGCAAGCCATATTAAGTTTCTCGGTATTATTGCTGCCCCAGAAGGGGTATGGGCGCTCACAAATGCACATCCCGATGTGACGATTTACCTTGCAGAGGTAGATGAGTACTTGAATGATCAAGGCTATATTGTGCCGGGCTTGGGGGATGCCGGAGACCGCCAATATGGTACTGGGTAGTTGGCTTGTCTTGTCCTAGCGCAAAGACGCAAAGTCGTAGACATAGGATAGGAACCTCTAGCTTGGCCTATGACGAAAGGTATAATTGTTGACAACGTACATATGGAGTTGATTTTGGCACAATGCAAGCACCGGCCGGCATTCTTTTGTCAGTGGTCGCATGAAAAAAGAGAAAGGACAGGCTTTTATGCAACATCCAGAAGAACCCTATTTTGACCCAACATGGCGGGATGATGTGTTTGATATGCAAGCTATAGATGCCCCGCTTATCTTGCCGGAGGAAACGCCACGCAAGTTTGGCATATGGGTGGGAACAAAATATGTTTCACGTGAATATATCTTTAAGACCCAACATACCTATGATGCGCCACGCCTTATTACACATATGTTGAAACCATCCGACTTGCACAAGTATTGTGCCGTGCAAGACCAAGATGGAAATATTCTTTCCCCGACCGCCCCAGCGATGGACCTTTTCTTTCCCCCCAAGGCATGGGTGTCGGATGCGGGTGAAGAGCGATGCGGAATATTTGCAGCGGCGAAACGTGCCAGAGGGCATGTGTTGGTTGGCGGGTTGGGGATGGGCATATATCCACAATTTGCCCTAGCTTTGGGGCGTCCAGTCGAGTCCGTAACCGTTCTGGAGCATGATCCAGACGTGATAGAGATCGTGACACATGCGTGGAAGCAGCAAGCGCCAAAGCTCCTTGAAAAGGTTGCTATTCTTGAGGGAACGATAGAGGAATATCTGGAACAGACTGACCGCACGTTCGATACGATTTATTTGGATACGTGGGAAGATGCAGACCCACGATTTTTGGCACATATCAACTATCTCATTGCCTTGGCAACACCTCGCTGTTCACCGGGTGGGCAAATTCAATGCTGGGGCTATGCGATTATGGTCAATACCTTTATAGAGACTGTCAAGGATCTGTTGAAGCATGCATTTCCACTGCATGAGCATTTCCTGGACCCGGTTTTGCAAGCATTTGTAGATTGGCATAATGCGCAGGAGAGGAATGTTACCGAAGACGATATTGTCGCGGCAGCGCGGCAGTTTGCTTTTACAGTGAAGCAATCGAATCAGACGTATGAGCGGCATTTGTGTTTTACTGCCTTTGGTACATCAATGGTAGATGCGCACCGCAACATGGCCCTTTCGCGCAAGAAGCAACCCGAAAGACGGCGTTTTGAACAAGCTCCCGGATGATTTGCAGAAAGCTTTTCAAGCCAATGCAACAGAAGCCAATGCATAGCAACGTTCCGACTGTAGCACCGGCTTCTAGCCGGAGTCCGACAGGATGTCGGTGCTACAGCAGACAGACTAGCAGCCTATCCTAGCCTATATCGCCATTGCTGTGTGCAGTGCCAGTGATACGGCGTCGTCCTAGTGGTAGAGTAAACACAAACCGTGAGCCGCGTCCCACATGACTTTTAACAGACATCTTTCCGTTGTGCGCCTCCACAATTGCTCGCGCAAGATAGAGACCTAAGCCGGTGCCTTGAGCCTCGCGCCGCAAGCGGTTATCTACGCGATAGAAGCGGTCAAAAATGCGTTCACGTTCTTCAGGGGGTATACCAATGCCTTGGTCTGATACATAGATAATAGCAACTTCATCTTCAGTTTGCCCACCAATACGAATAGTGCCTCCATCGGGGCTATACTTGATAGCATTCGATACAAGGTTCGTTAAGACCATGCGGATGCGTTCATAATCGGCATGCACAGGGGGAAAGTCATCAGTAAACCGCATCTCAAATACAAACTCTTCGCCGGCCTGCGCAGCAAACCCCTGTATCACCTCTTTTGCCAATTGTGGTAGCCACCAATCTGTCAACTCAAGGCGCATCCATCCAGTCTGCAAGCGCGAAACGTCTAGCAAATCCTGTATCTGTCCCGCCAGCCGGTCAGCCTCATCCTCAATAACCCTTAGCCCATCGCATATAGTCTCCTCGCTCCACTGTGCATCTTCACGGCGTAGTGTGCCCGCATAGCCTTTGATAATACTCACCGGCGTCTTTAACTCATGCGAAATGATAGACACAAAGGTATTTTGCAACTCCTCTTCACGTTTCTGTTCAGTAATGTCGCGGACATTGGCAATCGCTCCCACAAACCCATCGTGTATGCCTCGTTGTGGTGCATAGCGGCTTTGTATGTAGAACTCACGCCCATCACGATGCACAATGCGTCCTTCTACCATAGCGTTTTCGCTCAATGGGTCTCCTTGAAGAGGGCACGCATTTGGGCAGATGGGTACACCTTGGGCATCTCGAATATCCAACACTTCAGCACATGGGCGACCTATCGCCTCACTCCGCGGCCAGCCGGTTAAGTTCTCCATCGCTTTATTGAATGTAGTGATACGCCAACGACAATTGAGAATCATCACTCCGTCAGCACTTTGCTCAATGATAGCATCTAAGCGTTGCTTTTCGCGCAATACCCCTTCGTAGAGCCGTGCATTACTTACCGCTATGGCTGCTTGGTCTGCAAATGCTGCCAACACCTCGGCATCGTCTTGCGAAAACCCCACATTCAACGCAGCCCTGAAGACATAGATCACGCCCACCCGCGTATTGACAAAGGTCAGTGGCAATGCAATAACTTGACGTAATACAAGTCCAGAATCATGTGCTACCTGCTGCAACACATGTTGTTCTTCTTCTGGCGATGTATCTTGTAGCGATAGCTCCATGAGCGGAGCAAATGCATGCCACACATCTTTTGGTAGCCCCGCCGAAGCATAAATGCGTAACTCATCGCTATCCTCTTCCTCATAGAGTGCAATAAGCCCCGATGTGCCAGCCAGCATTTCGACAGCAATTTTTATCACCAAGTCTAGCACACTTGTCAGGTCTAGTTGCGAAGTGATAGCGCGGCTAATGCGCAACAGATTTTGCCGCAGTCGTAACCGATGGTCAGGTAAAGCAAGCATAACATTTCACTCCAAAGGATATACGGATATACAGAGCACAATAGCTTCATACCCAATGGTAACACAAAATGCCAATTGATTGTAGGATTTAAGAGCTTTCATCGTTGGTGAGTTTCCAGAGCGTTTCTACAAAACTAATAGCTCTCTAACGTTGCATATATACCATTCTAGTATTGCATCGCTATACTAGATACCACATAGAGAACAGCAAGAAACGTATAGAGAAAACAGCAAAAAATTGTGATGAGTGCATAATAGTATAGATAGGAAAGAAAGATAGATAGAAGGAGGTCTATAGTATGCAGCGTCAAATGACACAGTGGGGGCCCTTTGAGGAAATGCTTACCTTGCGTGAGGCGATAAATCAGTTACTTGAAGATAGCGTTGTACAATCGGCAAAGCCCGAGAATCGGACAGATGGAAGGACAGGAACATTCAAACTGGCGGTAAATATCAGCGAAACACCAGAAGCGTTTCTGGTAGATGCACCTGTACCGGGCATCAAAGCCGAAGACATTACAATTAGCGTTGAAAATAATGTATTGACGATTAGCGGCGAAATACCTATGCCTGAAGGTAGCCCAAATCGTACCTATCACGTTATCGAATGTCGCCATGGAAAGTTTCAACGTTCTATGAATTTGCCCAACACGGTAAAGATGGATGCAATCAATGCTTCTGTTGACCATGGTATGTTGCGGTTGGAAATTCCCAAGGCTGATGAAGTGAAGCCACGCCGCATAAGTGTCAATGTACAGAGTGGCAATGCATAGTTAGGTGACAGGTGTTAGGTGTTAGGTTTCAGGTTTCAGGTGTTAGGGGTCATGCATGTTGGTTCGTGCGTGGCCTCTTTTGATTCATCTGTTCCCTATCCCCTATCCCCTGTTCCCTGTTCCCTATCCCCCTATTGCCACTCTCGCTCTGTATGAACGACACATGGCGATTGCCACCTACCATCGGACCCTTGACGCGGATAAGGCTCACATATCAACTCTACGGTACCATTGATGCGCGGATGGTAGAGTTGGGCCGGCGGAATATTGGGGCTAAACCGTGCCCGTTCTGCATAGGTTTTCAGTGGTCCATGATGGTCTTTGTTAGCTGTTGTGTAGACAATAATGTCTGGTTGCCATGCTTCCATGAGCAATGGGTCGCTCTCAACTTCCCACGGATAAGCCAGAGCCGTGATAGGCTGTGCGTTTGCCAATAACTTCTCGGTGTCATCATGCGTACTTGCGCCTGCAAAAACGACTCGTGTAGCCCCATATTCCACTTGCAATACGATGCCCGACTCGTCATCGTCGTTTGTTGCCAATACCCTCCACATCATGCCCCCTAGCTTAAAGCGTAGCCCTGGACGAGCAACCTGTGTCGGCGTGCTTTGTTCTGTGAGCAACGTCATCCATTCACGTGTCAGCGAATCGTGTTGCCACAACGATTCCGGGTTGGGTACCAAAGCCATATTGGCCTTATAGCGGGTAAGAGCCGCTACCTGCCCCGGTAGTCGCTCATAGTCCGCACGTGTCAATATGACTGCATCTAGGGAACGTTTCCAAAAAGGCATTCGTCGCCCTAGGTTGAGCGTCACGATTGAAGGCTCACGTCCGCCATCAATCAGCACATAGCTCCCATCGGGTGTTTGTATGAGCATCGCGTCGCCGGGGGTGTCCAAGAACACTATATGCAGGTTGCCCATATCGGGACGCGCATACCACGCCAATGCTCCAACGATGATCAGTGGCATAGCAATACGTATAATACCTTGCCAACGGTTCAGTAACTTGCCTATGTGTGTCACTTATGATGCTTCTCTCGTTTCATAGTTGTCTCATAGAGATTTTGCATTATAATACTACAAGTAGCATCACGTAGTAAAACCTGCGTGCTTTATCAAATGGATTAGCGGGTATTGGTGTGGATTGCGTGTAGACTGACCACACAGAGAGCATGTGCTATGATGGTAGGACTATTCAAGCTGAGCGAGTAGCAACTGACGAATGGGCAATTATGACGGAAGAATTACTGAAACCAAATGATACCCTTCAAGGTGAACAAAGCCAGTATGCAATTCTCAACCTTGTTGGGCGTGGCGGCATGGGTGCCGTATACCGTGCAAAGCGTTTGAGTGATAGCACTATCTGGGCCTTAAAAGAAATGCGCCCACCTGCGAACACATCAACGCAAGAAGTGGAAGATAACCGGAAGCTTTTTGAACAGGAAGCTGAATTGCTCAAGTCTCTTCAGCACCCCAATATTACAAAGGTCGTAGATACGTTTGAATTTGAGGGTCGCCCTGTTATGGTGATGGAATTCATTGATGGGCAAACTCTTGAG
Source organism: uncultured Chloroflexaceae bacterium (assembly GCA_964626155.1). GTDB lineage: Bacteria > Chloroflexota > Chloroflexia > Chloroflexales > Chloroflexaceae > JAAUSY01. Next base: position 378,310 of record CAZVEN010000001.1, read on the forward strand.
GACCTGCTCCACGAAAACAAGATGAAGCTAGATGAGCAGCAAATAATTGAGTATGGCATTCAACTTTGCCGTGTTCTTGGCTACTTGCATACACGGAAGCCACCCATTATCTATCGTGACTTGAAACCGCCCAATGTCATGATCAATTCCAAAGGTATCATGAAACTCATAGACTTTGGGGTAGCCCGCACGTACAAAGAACAAAAATCGAAAGATACTATTGCTATGGGGTCTGCTGGCTATGCACCACCTGAGCAATATGGCAAAGCCCAAACAGATGAGCGTAGCGATATTTATGCACTTGGGGCAACATTGTTACACATGTCAACGGGTGTACCACCGGTTCCTTTCCAACCGCCACGTCCAGGGGATATACGTAAGTATATGGCGACGATGAAACCCAAGACGGAGCGAGTGATTATTAAGGCTATGTCGCTCAAGCGTGAGCAACGCTACAAAACATGCGAGGAGATGGAGCAGGCACTTATGGAGTGTCTGGACCGTCCTTACGTTGATCCGACAGAATCAGCATCGGGACCGGCTGTTGTCGAAGAGCCTCCCAAGCAAAGTGCTCCACCGCCACAACCACTATCTCCTGCCCAGCCACAACGATCACCAATGCCGCAGCAACCTGCTGCACCTGCTGCACCTGCTGCACCTGCTGATGCCGACACAAGTGGTGCGTCATGTACCCATTGTGGGCGCTTAAACAAATCGGGAGCGCGATTTTGTGCGGGGTGTGGCATGCCACTCGGTAGCCCACCTGTGGCACGGTTGCTTATTAGGTCGCCCCATGGCACATGGGAAATGCGCCTTGAGCAGCTTCCTTGTCGCATAGGACGGCGTGATCCACGTCAAAACCATTACCCTGAGCTTGACCTTGCCAATCACGACCGTGGTATTGCTTCGCGGCATCATGCTGTCATAAACTGCGCCGATGATGTATTTAGTGTTACCGATTTAGGCAGCACCAATGGCACGATGCTTAATGATGTGCGTATTCCGCCACATGCAGCACAACAGTTGCGCCCCGGCGACCGTATTAAGATAGGCGAGGTTGATATGGAATTTGGCTGGTCATAACTATGGGATTATACCCACCGGACGACCCGTATGTGATACAAACAGTGCTTTTTGGTATTCCCCTTCTCGTTCGTTGGTATGGGCTGTTAATTGTCTGTGGGGCTATGCTTGGCACGTGGCTTGCAGCAAGGCGTGCCAAGCAGCGTGGCTACAACCCCAATTTGCCATGGAACCAACTCAGTCTTGGTTTTATTTTGGGTGTTGTATGCGCACGTATCTACTATGTGCTCTTTGAGTGGTCCTACTACAATGGTAATATAGTGCAAATAGTGAACATTACGACTGGCGGGCTTGCCATTCATGGTGCTATTATTGGCGCATTGCTCTCTGTCGTCATCTATACGCGGCTTATTGGGCTTCCTTTCTGGCAATGGCTTGATATACATGTCCCCGGTTTTCTTATTGCGCAAAGCATTGGGCGTTGGGGAAACTTTTTTAACCAAGAAGCGTATGGAGACCCAACCACGATGGGGTTTGGGGTACGCATAGATCCGATGCATCGCGTGCAGCCCTACGCAAATCTCTATACCTACCCACCAGATACGCTCTTTCATGCGACGTTCCTCTATGAATCAGTGTGGACTATGCTGGCCGCTCTATCGTTGTTGCTGCTAGACTACCGACACGGAGCCTATGCACCTAAAGCACAACGCTGGCTCTGTCATGGAGACCTTTTTTTCCTCTACTGCATTATCTATTCTGTGGCGCGTTTTTGGATTGAGGGGCTGCGTGTGGATAGTCTCTATGTTGAGTCATTGCGCGTAGCGCAGATAGCTAGTATTGTTCTTATGCTCCTTGGAATTGGTGCAATGGCTATCAATCACAAATATGTCGGGAGATGTAGAAATGATGAGTGAAAGGCTAGGGATAAAGGAGTATGAAGAAGTACAACAAACGCAAAGCCTCCGGCACATATTATACGCCCCCCGAAGTCATCAATTACATTGTACGGGCATGCCTCGGGCCACTTGTTGCACAAGCTGCACGTGAGGTTGCTCGTCGGTATACCCTAGCACACAGCCAGCATACGCAAGACCCATGGTATTTGCTTGAGCCATATGTATCGCTTGCTATCCTCGACCCTGCTATGGGCAGTGGGCATTTTCTGCTTGGGGCAGCACAGTTTCTTAGCCAAACAATGGTTCATGACCCGTGCTTAGCTCCGGTATTGGCAACCTGCAATGTCAAAAATCCCCTGCTCTTCTACAAGCAACTTGTTGTGACACATTGCCTCTATGGGCTAGATAGTGACCCGTTCGCAGTTGAGTTGGCGCATCTGTCATTGTGGCTCGATAGTGGAGGGGCATCGTGCCCAAGCCAACATCTTTATTGTGGCGATAGTCTATTGGGGGTTGATTGGGAGCAAGCATTTCCTACCATTTTTGCATCGTCACGCCAAGCACCAGGGTTTGATGCAGTTATTGGAAACCCACCGTATGTGAGTTTTGGTTTACGTGGAACGGCAACATTGACGAGGCAGCAGAAAAATGCTTTTCGGCACGCATTTCCCAACTCGGCCGAATATAAAATAAGCCTCTATGCCCTTTTTATAGAAATGGCGGTGCGTGTTACTCGTGCGTCTGGTTTTCATGGGTTTATTGTGCCAGATAGTTTTTTGCAAGGAAAGTATTTCTCGCGCATACGGGCATATTTGCTTGAAGAAACACAAATCCATACCATCACGCTCCTACGTCAAAACATATGGCACCCTGTGAATGTTGGGCTACCTGTCATCTACATTGTACAAAAGAAGCCCACAACAGACAATGCGGGGGATTCTCCTGATGCTGATGTGCATGTGTGTATTGCTGCTACGCTAGAGCAGTGGTCTCAAGGAATCTCTTCTAGCGATAGTATGCCGCAGGATTTGTTTGTGATGCCCCCACAGTACAAGTTTCGGCTTTTGCCGGGGCATACCACAAGGCGCATCGTTCGGCATATGGAACTGCACAGTATGCCCTTAAAACACATGGTTAAGTTCTATAGTGGTCTTATTGGCAAAAAAGGGCAGAAGTCTCTTATTATCACTGATATAGCCCAACACCATGGTGGGCAGAGTGTAGATAGCTGTATGGACAGGTATGCGCCATTAATAGCATCTAGCACCTGTCTTGATCGCTATGCGCTAACGTATCAGGGGGTATACTGCCCAAAAAACGCTGGCTATTATAAAAGTGGCTATACACCGGTTATCTATGAAAATCCTAAGTTGTTTTTAAACCAAACCGGGTATCATTTGAAATGTTGTTATGATAGCAATGGCTACTACTGTCTCAACAACATGCATATTGGGTATTCGACGAGTCCTACCTATAGCTTGCTCTATGCCAATGCGCTTCTGTGCTCGCGGTTGTTGGGTTTTTACTATGGGGCTATCACGCTTGAGGATGGGCGGGCCAATGCACAAATTGATATTGATAGCATAGATGTGTTGCCAGTACGGTGTATTGCTTTTACCACGCCCGAAGATAAGCGCATGGTGTTGGTTGGGCAAGCATGGCATCTCTATGCCACCATGCGCATAGCATGTTGCAGGGATAGGTCAATGACAGCAACGGTACACGAAGCCATACGTGCCTTGCTCGTGTTGGTGCAGCAACAATTGACTTGCACACCTGAGCGTGCCGATGTGGTTCACGATATATTGGCCACACTTGCGGAGCAGATGATAGCTATGAATATGGAATACAATGCAAAAGCTAGGTGTGGGGCTTGGAACTCAGATGCATTGATGCTGCTCAAGGTATGGCTTATGTGTACTGATTATGTGATAAACCAAATCGTGTTTTTGTTGTATGGCGTGCGTGAAGACGATGTAAGCATGGCAAAAGCGAACAAAGGGGGCAAAAAGAACACACGCAAAAAAGAACTTGAGTAAAAGAGGCTCAAGCTCAGAGCATGCCGTTGCCACGTAGAGAAAACCAAAAGGCGCTGGCATGCGCCTTTTTCGTTTTCTACAGGCTACCGCCATCATCCGAAACGTACCTAAATGTGGGAAAGCCACATTTAGTGTTCGGTTCCTGCTTCATTGACAACAGCCTACTCTTGGTAGGTCTTACATATCTCCACAGGTCGTCACTTGCCGCAGAACGTGCGATAGTAGAAGTACAAAGAATACCCCAAAAACCCTACGAAAGTGACAGATCAATTGCTCATTTGCGCTAGTATGAGTAGCTAGATCATGAACAATGAATGCCTACCCTTCGCTGCTGCGATCTAAGATAACGTAGAGTAGTTCAAGCAAAACGTTCTTTACGTTCTCGCGGTCAATCGCAACACATGGGATAACCTTGATGTGAGGAGGCTGGCGCAATGCCAGTCGCAACTCATCAGGAGACCAAGCATTCGGGCGATCCTGTTTGTTCGCGGCCACCACATAGGGCGTATCGCGATAAGAGATAAAGAAGTCAATGATACGATTTGTTTCACGGAACGTTTCTGGGCGGGTACTATCAACGAGAATGATGAGACCAAGCATCCCTTCACTCAAGATCTCCCACATAAAGTCAAACCTTTTTTGACCGGGAGTACCAAACAGGTGGAGCACCAGATCTTTGCCGATAGCAATACGGCCAAAGTCCATTGCTACCGTTGTTTCCTTCTTTATTAGCTTGGTATCGTCGGAGGCCCGCCGCTCGGTTGAAACGACCTCAATTTCGCTGATAGTTTTGATGAATTCAGTCTTCCCCGAGTTTACCGCCCCGCTAATGACCATTTTTACCGTCTGCACACCGAACCCTCCGCTACGGTATATGCCCTGGCTGAAGTGTACAAATCTTCCATAGTTGCACAATCATAGCACATGCTACAACTGCATTCTTACAGCGAACTGCAATGGACGAACTACCACGCCCGTTTCCCCCTTGCGTCAAAGTATCAGGAGACATAGTCCTACATACTTTCGATACGGTTGATGATACGTGAAACCAGGCTCTTTTTAACCTTCGGTTGATCCCCACCACGACCAGTAGGTGCAGCAGTGGGTTTCTTCATAACTTCCACTAAGCCTGCTGTTGCAAAGCCGTAGACGACACGGCACACATCGAAATCGCTCAAGTTGGTTTTCTTTGCAATAGCGGCAAGTGTATCTTTGCCATTGATACGCGCAAAAACGCGCCATTCTTCGGGTGCAAGCTTGACACCCTTCGCCTTCTCACCGGGTTGATCTACAAACCGGACGATCATGTCAGTACTCGGAATGCGGTCTTTGATGCGGCCCCATTCATCAATGCGGCGAACTCCCTCCATGATCAGGTGCTCAACAGGTACCGGCATTGGCATGATAGGTGCTTCGGGGTCTGGCTTTTGCCCGTGGTCAAACTGAAATTCACCTTCGGGCCACCCAAACAGTCCATACACCACCTCTTCCTCAATATGGTTCTGCAAGGCTTGCTGGAGTTCCTCTTGAGAAAGGATGTTTTCGTTTATGATTGCTTGAGACAAACTCATGCCGTTGCTACTATTCTTTTGTGCCTGTTGCGCTTGTTGAAGCTGCTGTGCTGTCAGCTTCCCCAGTCGTACCAGTAGATCAACACCTGACTTTGTATCGGCATCACGTGCAGCGTAAATGAGCTTCCCTTTTTCAAAATACAGAACTGCGGTTTGATTTTCATGGCTAAGATGCAAGCAGCCTGTTTTATAGCCACGGTCTACCAGATACAAAAAATCAGAGAGACCAAAATCTCGGATGTTGCCAACCAGCGCCATTGTTTGCCTCCAGGGCGCTACCTTTTATATCTTTATCTTTATACAGTCTACCATAGAATGTGTTTATGCTGAAATTGCAAACGCTGTATCGTCACGTAGTACCACGTGTACTTCATGAACCCCATCGGCTGCCAAGACAGATTGGAGTGCAGCTATGGCAGTTGCGATCATGCTGTCGTCTGGTTCACGAGTAGTAAGTTGCTGAATGGCGAGGGTAGGTGTTAGCAATGCACGCACCCAAACCCTATGGTAGTTTGCTGCTGCCATGCGTAAAAACTCGTAGGCCAGTGCCGCAATAAGCGGAATAAAGACCACTCGTGAAAGCAACTTCATCCAGAAGGGCAACCCGCCAAGAAACAGAAAGATAAAAAAGCTTACGACCACAACAACAAGTAAAAAACTTGTACCACATCGTGGGTGAATGTGGGTAAACGTTCTCACCGAATCCACGGTAAGCGGCGCTCCTGCTTCGTAGGCATTGACGGTTTTGTGTTCTGCTCCATGGTAGCCAAACAGCCGTTGTATATCTGGTATGTAACTGATTGCTGCAATATACCCTACCACGAACCCTAGCCGTAACAACCCCTCTAAGATTTCACACAAGAATGATGATAAACCCAAATAACCAGCAAGACCAGCTAAGACTAATGGTAACACAAAAAACAGGGTAATAGCAAGAAAAAGTGCTGTCACCAATGCACCTGTTATACTTCCATGGGTATGTTCTTGCTGTTCACCTGCTGCTGCTGAGGCTGAGAAATGCAGTGCCTTTGTTCCAAGGTTGAGCATATCCCACAACATAACTATGCCTCGTAGCAATGGTAAGCGACTCCACTTGGGTTCGCTTTGTATGTTCAATGGAAAATGCTTATAGGCTATCATGCCGGTCGGTTGGCGTACTGCAACGGTTGCTTGTTGCTTGCCGCGCATCATGACCCCTTCGATTACTGCCTGTCCGCCGTATGAATGCTGATTACTCATATCTTTCCTTACCATTGCTCACAGGTTGTGTATTGTTTCAATCTTTACCTGCCCCAACGACATACTGCATCGGGGCAACACCACCAGTTTTTGTGACAGGTATTGTGCTACAATTCCTATCATAGCATGAAAGAAGCGTTACTACAATAGGTACCCAGTACTACTTTGTAAAACGCACACGTCACCTTTTTTACATGTCCGTATGATAGATTGCGGGACTCGTTGCAAACTAGGTGTATGCTAGATATTTGCTACAACATTCGTATGGTAGCAGAAAACCCCAAAACACGCAACCACAGAACGTTATGATACCGTTGTTTAAGCTACGCATTTTGCTCTATGCACACCAGAAAAAGCAGTTGAGATAGCCGTTTTCAACGTTCTGTCTTTGTTTCTGTTTCTTGCCCACGGCGAGCCAGTGAGACGGCAGCGGCTCGTACACCAGCTACCAAGCTCGAAGCACGTATGATAGGTGATGCAACATGCTCGGCTACAAATACGGTTGTTGTGGTGGCTGTATCGGAAGAGTTGCGTACATTCCCGGCAATAACTCGTGTGGTTTCGAGCAACTCATCAACCTTCACGATGGTCGTATCAATTTTAGGGAGCACAGTTTCTCGGGTCAATTGGTTTATGGTTTTGACAGCATACAGGACCGTGATGAGGAGTACAATAACCAAGAGTGTTGCTATCATCTGAAAAACTGCTAAGATAACAATTGCTATATCACGTGATATTTCCCGAAATTCTGTCGAAAGCGATGCCGCTACAATAAATGCTGCTGCTATGAGGAGTATAACGGCTATTCCAATACCTACCCACTTCACCACTTTTTCTACTGACACGGTGCTACCTTCTAGGTGTTCAACCCTACCCGTTCCACTTTTGCACCCGACCGAAGCCCGGTTGCCTATGCAAGATAGTTCTTTTTTCATGAAGACCTCGCGCCAAGCCGCAAAGAACGCAAAGCTATAAAAAAAGGAACATGCAATTCTTTGCTGGTACGCTGCAATGCTGCGAGCTGTCTTGCAACAGTGGCAATAGTAGCAGAAAACGCTAAATTGCACAAACCCATAGCCATACAGCATCGCCACAGATGCCATTTTTGTTGCCTTTTCTTCGGTTGTTATGTTGGGGCTTGCAATTTCTCAAAGCATCTGCTATAATACTTTACAACGCGATGCGGGAGTAGCTCAGTTGGTAGAGCGACACCTTGCCAAGGTGTAGGTCGCGGGTTCGAACCCCGTCTCCCGCTCCATTTCTTTCTCCGGAGAGACTTACCCCCTCATTGTCTAGGTTTTTACTCATAGACTCCTCCTGCTAAATCTATTCTCCCATAATTGCTTGGTAGATTTGGCATCTTTACATGAAGACCTCGCGCAAAGACGCAAAGAACGCAAAGCTATAAAAAAAGGAACATGCAATTCTTTGCTAGTACGCTGCAATGCTGCGAGCTGTCTTGACAATGCCCGTACTCAATGCTACCATTAATCGTTAGCATGCATGCCTCTTTTTTTGAAGCCAGAAAAGGAGCGTCGGTTTCTTTAGTGAGCAATAAAATCCGCGTTGCCATTATTGGTGTAGGCAATTGTGCCTCATCACTTGTTCAAGGTATACACTATTACAAGCATATCAGTGATGATGCCGATGTGCCTGGGCTAGTCCATATCAACCTAGGTGGCTACCGCATTGGTGATATTGAGTTCACCGCTGCGTTTGATGTAGCCCAAAACAAGGTACATAAAGACCTTTCGGAAGCCATTTTCGCCACTCCCAACAACACGTTCAAGTTTGCCAATGTACCATACCTGAACGTACACGTGTCACGTGGCAAAACACTTGATGGGCTAGGCAAATATCTGAGTACAGTTATCCATGAATCTAAACAAGATATTGATAACGTCGCCCATATTTTGCGTGAGAGCCGCACCGATGTTGTCGTATCTTACCTACCTGTTGGGAGTGAATTGGCAACAAGATGGTATGTTGAACAGGTTCTGGAAGCCGGTTGTGCCTTTATCAACTGTGTCCCCGTGTTCATCGCCAGTGAAGACTATTGGCGCAAGCGGTTTATCGAGCGTGAGTTGCCAATAATTGGCGATGACATCAAAAGCCAAGTAGGAGCAACCATTGTTCACCGTACCCTTGCCAACCTCTTTCGGGAGCGTGGGGTGCGTGTTGACCGCACATATCAACTCAATTTTGGGGGCAATACCGATTTCTACAACATGTTAGAGCGGGAGCGCTTGGAAAGTAAAAAAGTCAGCAAAACCAATGCCGTAACCAGCCAACTTTCAGGTGATTTACCCACTGATAATGTCCACATTGGCCCAAGCGACCATGTCCCATGGCTGGGCGACCGTAAGTGGTGCCATATTCGTATGGAGGGAACGACATTTGGTGATGTGCCGTTGCATCTGGAGCTCAAGCTTGAGGTGTGGGATTCCCCCAACTCGGCCGGTGTTGTAGTGGATGCCATTCGATGTGCTAAACTGGCTCTGGACCGCAACATAAGTGGTGCGCTCTATGGTCCAAGTGCCTATTTTATGAAGAGTCCCCCCCAACAGTATACTGATAATGAGGCAAGACAGTTGACAGAAGCATTCATTGTGGGCAAATAACCAATCCTTGCCCGGCCTTTCTAATGGTGGTATGAGACTCGTTATTCAGATACCCGTGCTTAATGAGCGCGATACAATTGTTGAAGTTCTCCATGGTCTACCACGCAGTATTCCGGGCATTGATGATATTGCTATACTCGTAGTAGATGATGGTTGCACCGATGATACCGTTTCTGTTGCCCTAGCGCATGGTGCGCATCATGTCGTGCGGCATACCAGTAACAAAGGGTTGGCAACTGCATACCAAACGGGTATTGATACAGCTTTGCGTCTTGGTGCCGATATTATTGTCAATACCGATGGCGACCATCAATATCCTGGCTATGAAATCCCCAATCTCGTTGCACCCATTCTTCAGGGCCAAGCTGATATTGTCGTTGGCGACCGTCAAGTCCATACCATCAAGCACTTCTCGCCCATCAAAAGAAGTTTGCAGCATGTTGGCAGTGCTGTTGTGCGTTGGGCCTCAGATACCACGGTACCCGATACCGTGAGCGGTTTCCGTGCGCTTTCACGCGAAGCAGCATTGCGCACATTTGTCACAACAGAGTTTTCCTATACAGTCGAGAATTTGATCCAAGCAGGCAAGCGCCGATTAACTATCGTAGCCGTTCCCGTCAAAACAAATGCAGTGCGGAGACCTTCAAAGTTGCATCGTGGAAATTGGCATTTTATCAAACGTCAGGCTGCTATTATAGCCCGTTCGTATGCCACCTATGAGCCACTCAAGACATTTAGCTATATTGCAGCCGCCTTTTTTACCGTGGGTATGCTGTTTCTTTTTCGGGCAGCATTTGTATTCTTTGCCCGTCGCCTAGAACTGTTTGAAGGCACCAATGAACAATCGTTGCTTGTGGGGAGTGTGCTCATCCTCATTGCCACCTTTGCCTTTTTGATAGGCCTAGTCGCCGACCGGGTGGGGGGAGTGCAACGGCTCGATGAAGAGATTCTCTACCGGGTGCGCTCTATGCAAGTATCTGATGAAGAATGGCGACGTACTATTGCATCGCGGCTAGATCGCTTGGAGCAAGTCGTTGGTGAAGATAGTATCATGCCTCATGTAGATGGTGTAGAGCAACGGTAGCCCTGCATAGCTACACAAAACCAAAGCGTATGGTGTGTTTTCTCTGCGTTCCTACAACATTTCTACCGCATTCTTCTCACGCCCACTTGCCAACAAATACCGGATTGTCTTGCCGTGTACCTTCCTTTCTGCTAAACTATAGTAAACTGCTATCTTTCATGAGTAGGTGGTGTATCTTAGTCACCTCATTCCATGCATGACAGGTAGTGGGAATCGTTAGCCTTGGACGAAAGCGGCGGATGTTGTGGATGTCATGTGGTACAGGTTGCAGATATTTCAGCAAGAGCATGTTGTGTTCTTGACCTATCGCTGGATTGCGTGGGGAATTGCTGCGCTTGTCATAGGGGTATCGCACCAACCGCTCTATCAGCAACCACACCATGTCTGGTTGCTGATACTCGCAGCCATCATCAATGGGGTTGTCACATTTCAAGGGCAGCGCTATGTAGCCTTGTCACGCCGTCTACCCATCCTATTGCTACTCGACGTTGTGGTAAGCATTGTTGTTGTATGGATGAGTGCATGTAGCATGTTGCCTTTTCTACCCTATGCATCTGCTTCGTTGGTTTTGCCACTGCTTGTGCTCAATAGAAAGATTGCGCTTATTGTTGTGTTAGCATTTGTGTTCCTCGACCAAACTGGTCTATTCATACGTGGTAGTGTGCAAGATACTGACCTTCTGCATACGCTTGCCCGTCTTGCAGCTCCTATCGGGTTTGCCTTTGTGGGTGTTGGGTTCATGTGGTTGGTTAAGCATGGCACAGAGTCTTCGAGCGATGCAACCACGGTTGCAGAGCAAGATACGGTTTCCGACAACCCCAATGAGCCAATCAAGGACTTGGGACCCTTTGAGCACCTATCTGGAGCCGAAAGTACCCATCAAAGCGATTTGCCCGAAAGCGAGAAGCGAAGTCATCATGGCACCTCTACGGCCATGACAAAACCCAAAACTGCTTGGCGTGTCGTCCCAGTAGAAACCTATACCTTAGCTGAGCACCATACCCATGCCCATGACGTGCGCCGAATTATCTATGAGTTGACACCAAATATAGATGTTGACCTTTCCGTAGCCCTCAACCACCTTGTTGAGCATTTTAGGAACTGTACGGGTGTGTCAATCCGTATGATCTTGAATGGAGACGAAAAACATGTTACGCCTGTGCAATACATCACCCTATTCAGGTTGGCGCAAGAAGCTCTCATCAACATCCAACAGCATGCACAGGCCCAACATGGGCTTCTGCAACTTTCCTATGGAACACATATCGTGATGCTTACCATACAGGATGATGGAGTGGGTTTGCTAGATGGAACCTATGTGCGACCCGGTGTCCATGCATTGCGGGCAGTATCATATCGTTTAGCTGAAATTGACGGCTTTCTTGAAGTTGTAGATTCGGAGTCCGGCGGCTTAACCGTTCGTGGTGTATTGCCGCTGATGTAGAAAGCATATGCAGCCTTTTATTCGTGTTGTTGCTGGTGTCTGTGCCGTTGCTCTCATCGTATTTGGCATCATGCAACCTGTCGAGCAAGAGGTGCGCTGGTTGATGTGCTTGTGGGCCGCAGCTCCCCTGTTGGGAGTCGCTGCATGGTTGTATCAAGCACCTATGCCGCGTGGCCTCAACCGGAGTGTCCATAACCTTGGGTTAGTGGTTAGCGTCGGGTTTGTGCTACTCAGTTTGCAATTGCTACGCCAGCAAGTAGTGCAAGCCGATGCTACCTACAATCGTGTCAATATTGACTCAGATAGTGGACAGATAACGAGCAATGTGCGACCTGTTCTGGACTCCCAGCGCGTCATGCGAGGTGCCATTTTTGACCGTACCGGCACAGTGCTTGTGAGTAGTGAGGTAGTAGCAGATGGGTTTGTACGACGTACCTACCCCATTGTAGACTCTTCTGGTGTTCCGGCAGCGTTCAGCAATATTGTGGGTTTTTTCAGTACACGCTTTGGGCAAGGGGGGATTGAAGCCACCTATGGCGATTTTTTGAGTGGCGAGCGTGGCAATACCCTTTCACGTCTGAAAGATGATATACTTGGCAATCCACAGGTTGGCAATGACCTGTATCTTTCCCTCGATGCACGTTTACAGGTAGAGGCAAGCGCATTACTTGGCGGACGGTATGGCTCGGTAGTGGTCCTTGACCCCGCTAGTGGTGCTATTCTTTCTATGGTGAGCTCACCGGGTTTCGATTCCCGTCAGTTGAGTTTCAATTATGCTGCCGATGACTGGGCGTCTGAAAATGCACGCATTGGTGAATACTGGAGCTATCTCAATAGCGATGGTGCTGGTCAGCCATTGTTAAACCGTCCAACACAAGGGCAATACCCGCCTGGGTCTACCTTTAAGACTGTTACGTCCGTGGGCGTTTTAGAATATGCCGGCGATACAGAACCAAATGACATCCGGTGTTTTAACGAATATGTCCCGCCTGAACCAGGTTCTCCCCCTGTTGTCAATGCCGTCCCAAACCTCAGTTCACTCACTGGCGACCCAACGAACCTTGAACGTGTCTATGCCTATTCATGCAATGTTGCCTTTGCACAATATGCCATACGGCTTGGCACCGAACGTATGGAAAAGCAAGCTGCGCTCTTTGATATATATACCCCAGAGCAAGCCCCAAAAACATACCCCGAATTTCGTGAATTGCCCACCGTGCCTAGCCTGCTCTACACCCAACCAGGTTTTTTAGACCGTCCAGCCGCACTGGCCGACACCGGTTATGGACAAGGGCAATTGCTTGTTTCTCCCCTGCAAATGGCCATGGTTGCAGCAGCTATCGCAAATGATGGCATTATGATGCGCCCCTATCTTGTGGAACGTATTATGCCACCGGAAAATGAAGCCCAGCAAGAAGACAACAGACCTATCTATGTGCGAACACCTGAAGCTATTCGACGTACAATGACCTCGGAAACAGCCAGCACCATGCGCGACAATATGCGTGCAGTAGGTCAATATGGCTTTGGTAAAGATGTCAACCTTGTGCCGGGCGTAATGGTGGGTGGAAAGTCGGGCACTGCTGAGCATGTGCCGGGCGCTACTCCCCATTCGTGGTTCATTGCCATAGCGCCGGTAGACAAACCCCGTTATGTCGTGTGTGCTATGGTAGAGAGTGGTGGCGAAGGTAGTTCAGTTGCCGCTATGCTGGCCGGGCAAGTGTTGCGGGCAGCATTTGCGTTGGAGTAGCAAGCACATTGCGTTGTTCAGTGAGTATCTTTGTAGGGGTTGTATTGTTCGTGGTTGCCTTGACGGGGTGTACACCAACATCGTCTGAAGCCATGGTAGAGTCACCAACCGTTGTAACGTCAACAGAAATACCAACTGCTCAACATCTTTCAGATACAAACCAATCTCTGCCTGTACCAACCGTGTCGTTGACACCTATTGTCTCACCCATCTCGGTAGCTACAACCGTGCCGGTTGCCGATGCAATGAGCAACCCTATGACCATGTCTACAACCATGCCTACACACAGCCCTGCCCCGCTACAACCTTCTCTTATTCCCCTTTCAGAGCGGCAGCAATTGTTTGATGAAGTTTGGCGTATGGTCAATGAGCAGTACCTCTACCCCGATTTCCATGGCTTAGATTGGGCAGCAGTGCGAGAAGAATGTGCCCCCAAGGTTGCTAGGGCAAGCAGCAACGATGACTTTTATGTCTTGCTTACCGAGATGGTGGACCGTCTAGGCGACCAACACTCACGCTTTTTAGCGCCCGGCGACGCAGTTGCAGAAGATGCGCAAAGTACCGGCGTTGAAACGCGGGTTGGCATTGGGGTCATCATGATGGTGTCTGCTGAAGGTACGGTTATTCAGCAAGTGTTTGCCGGTAGCCCGGCCGAACGGGCCGGTTTACGTCCGCGTGATCGTATCATCGCAGTGAATGGCTCCCGTTGTATGGCAGATGGGTGTGACTCGCTTGATGGCTCTGAAGGTTCACACGTGCGTCTCACAGTCGAAGCGCCAGGCGAAGAAGCACGCGATGTGGTTGTTACACGTGAGTATATAGATATTCGTGTTGTTCCCGTCGTGCGTAGGCTTGAAGGCAATATTGGCTATATCAGCATTCCATCACTGTGGATTGGCGATATGGACGAGCAAGTGAGTGGTGCCTTGACAGATTTAGTCGTAGAGAGTCCGCTCAATGGCCTCATCCTGGATGTACGGGGCAACCCAGGCGGGTGGCGCAATGTGCTCATGAGCGTCATGAGCCATTTTGTGCAAGGAGAAGTGGGAGCCTTCTTTGACCGCCATCATGATGCAACAGTGTTTGTTAAGCAGGGTAGTGGACCAGATTTGCGCGACCTTCCACTTGTGGTTTTGATTGACCATCAAACCTCATCGTATGCCGAAGTATTAGCGGCTGTCTTGCAGGCTGAGGCCGGCGCATATGTTGTTGGTGTGCCATCGCCCGGCAATACGGAAACCATTTATGCCTATGAACTCGATGGTGGAGCACGTTTATGGCTGGCGCAGGAAGGTTTTCGTCTGCGCAATGGCAAGAACCTAGAAGGTGAAGGCGTGCAACCAGATGTCGTGGTAGATGTTGACTGGAGTAGCTATAGTGAAGAGAACGACCCGTACATCCTTGAAGCATTGCGTTTGCTTGAACGCTATATGCAATAAAAAGTGGATTCTTGTCTTCGTGATATTCACCATGCTCACCATGCTGGCAGGGTGTACCGTACCAATAGGTCCGGGCAGTGCGCAGAAGCTCAAGCAAATGGCTGTGTTGGGGCGTGGGCGCATTGCCGATATAGCCTGGTCGCCGGACGGCTCCGCCGTAGCTGTTGCAAGTTCGCTTGGAGCTTGGCTCTACGACCCAGACGCGCTTGATGCTGCACCACGTTTGCTGCAAGGTGACGATAATGGTGAGCGTGTCGAATGCGTTGCATTTAGTTCTGATGGAAGCAAACTCGCTATTGGCAGCACCGATGGCATTGTGCGCGTGCGCCATGTCGTCACAGGTAAAGAGGTGGCAGTATTAAACGGGCATCAAGGGTGGGTCAGTCGGGTGACGTTTAGTCCTGATGATACACTTATCGCCTCAGCCTCAACATATATGTATGACCGCACGGTGAATGTATGGGATGTGCAAACAGGTGAAAAGGTAGCCACCATTCAACATGAACTCTGGCCGCCACATAGCTTCGTGTTTAGTCCCGATAGCACATCGCTCACATTTAGCACAGCCGATGGGAGTATATACCTGTGGCATAAAGCAACTGGCAATGAAACAGCTATGGTGTCTAGCACAGTAGGCGGTGTCCATGGGTTTGCCTTCAGCCCCAATGGTGAGAAGGTTGCAATTGGCGATAATGATGGCCTTGTACATGTGATGCAGGTTGCAGATGGGGTTGAGGACATTGTTGTGCAAGCCCACGAAAAACAACTGACCAGTGTCGTGTTTAGCCCCAATGCAGACATATTGGCTACCGCTAGTTTGGATGGGAGTGTGCGCCTCTGGCAGGTTGATGCCGGTAGTGAACATGCCGTGTTGCAACAGCAAGAGCAAGGACCTATTGTGCAGAGCATCGCCTTTTCGCCCGATGGCAGCCGCTTGATTGGCGGTGGGCAAGATGGCAGTATGCACATGTGGGATGTGCAAACGGGAGATGTCATGACGACCCTACCCGGCGATAGAGCATATAGCGTTGCTTTTCATCCTGATAGTACCCTGTTGGCTTCTGGCAGTAACGATGTCATCTATCTATGGGATAGTGCTACAGGTACAAAGAAAACGGTTTTGCAGGACGAAAGCCTTGTGGGAACAGTGCGTAGTGTGGCGTTTGGTCCCGATGGTACGTTGGCTTCTGGTAGCGCCAATGGGTCTGTGCAACTGTGGGATGTAGCAACAGGCACGATACGGGCTGTGTTGCAGGGGCATAGCAATGCAGTGCATAGTGTCGCGTTCAATCCCGATGGCACATTGCTGGCTTCTGGCAGCGAGGATGCAACCGTGCGCGTGTGGAATGTGCAGACTGGCGAAGAGCAATTGGTGCTAGAAGGGCATGTTATGCCTGTCAAAAGTGTCGCGTTTCATCCCGATGGCACAGTGTTGGCCTCCGCTAGTAGCGATGATAGTAGCCACGGCAATGTGCGTTTGTGGGATGTGCAAACTGGTACAGAACAAGCGATGCTCCCCGGCTATGCAATCGTAGCGTTTAGCCCCAAGGGGAAACTTGTGGCAAGCGGCGGAGGAGACCATACTGTGCGTGTATGGCGAGCAGAAACGGGCGAAGTGTGGTCCATTTTGCAAGGGCATCGTTCTGCTATCACCAGCCTTGCGTTTAGCCCCGGCGGAACGGTTGTGGCAACCGGCAGTAGCAACGATTTTGATATTTTCTTTTGGAAGACACTTTCGGATGGGCGAATGAAGACCGAAAAGCTAGTGGCAAGACTGCCTGGCCACACCAGTGCTATATTGAGTCTTGCGTTTAGTGCCGATGGCACAATGATGGCCTCGGCCAGTTTCGATGGCAGTATAAGGGTGTGGAGCAGGTGATACCAAGTGCCGTGCCTGTTTAAAAATGTTGGGGCGAGTGGACACTCGCCCCAACCAACGCACCCATGCATGTTTACTGGTGGGGCAAGCTAGGTTAGCTGTAAGTTTATGCTTAGTAAACTGCTATAAGTCCCTTGCTAATCATGACAGGCGTATGATCTTATCTGAACACTTACATGGACACAGTTCTACATAGTTTCCTAGCCCCTAGCATCTATGCCCTAAAACCTAGCCCCTGACCCATCCGCATCCCTACTGCTCCAATTCTTCAATAGCTTCGAGCGGGTTTTGTCCGCCAAACGACACTTTGAGCAAGCCAGGCAAGTAGTGGTCCATCGTTTGCACGACAGGGTAAATGGTATACTTGATAAGGTTGAGCGTCAATTGTTCGCCCTCAAAGTCTATTCCACTTTTGTAGCGTATTTCACCGTCGGAGTAATCCATCTCAAAATTACCAATGCGCAAGCCATAGTTGGCGCGGGTGATAAACTCTGCGACAGCCGAGCGAGCTTGCTCTGGCACGCGAAACGTTGCAATGGCATAGAAAACAAATTGCTGCAAGTCTATCCGCACATACGCATAGCAACGCAGCTCACCATTGCGGCCATAGAAATATGTGCGATACGCATAGCGTTCTTGTATCTCTTGAGGGTTCCAACCATCTTCCTCTAAAAATTGCCCTACGGTAGCAAAAGCACGTAAGCCATTGGCATATTCTGGGTTTTTCTCAAAATTTGGTTCGTAGCCGTTTTCCATAGAGTCATCCATAACTATCAACCTCGTGTACACATCTATAGGTTTTGATATATTGTATCATAACCTGCCATAACGACGCTACAGGACTGCTGTACTATAGGTATTCGTAGGTGGGTGTGGTAGAGTAACCATGTTCTTTCTCAATGCTGCTGTAGGATAGGCTTCTAGCCTGTCTAGCTTGACAAGGTACCTGTTATCTGCTACTTTTAATGGCATTTCCTAAACTAGGAAAGAATGTTTTGAGGTACCTGCTAACCTGTCTAGGTATATCTATTCAATAGTGTGTTTCTATGTTGGTGAAGTAAGGAGGAACATATATGTCTGACGTGTATCAGGCGTCTATGAATAGTGTTTCTGATTGTGGTGGGGATATACACTCAGAAATTAAGGAATAGAAAGTAATTAAGTTGAGGAGGTATTTTGTATGTACGCACATGGTACGTATTCACGTTCATCCGTCTTTCCGTCGTTTCGTCCGTTGGCCCTATTTACCGTGTTTGCACTGATACTCAGTTCACTATCGCTTGCAAGCACAGTACAGAATCATTCTAATTCTCTAGGTATAGCTGGTGACATTGCTGCACCTGCTGCGCCAGCAGCAGTAGTACCGGCAGCTCCGTCTACCGACGTTCCACCTGCGCCTATGGCAGCTGAACATGCCGATATGACGCAGATGCCCGACCTTTCTAGCCTGCCACTCTCATTCGTGCCCAATGTTGGGCAAACCGACCCGACAGTGCAATTTCAAGCTCATGCCATGGGCGGCTCAGTATTCTTCACGCCAAAAGAAGTGGTGCTCTCATTGCCAATACAACACAGCCCTGAACTAGCCCTCGTGAGCAACCCCAACCAAAAAGCAGTTGTGGGCATGCAATTTGTGGGTGCGAATGTTGCACCTACCGTATCTGGCGGCGAACAGTTGCCGGGTATTGTCAACTACTTCTATGGCAGCGACCCTTCCCAGTGGATGACCAATATTGCAACCTATTCGGGTATCACCTATGAGCAACTCTACCCCGGCATAAACCTGCGCTACGACGGCAATGGTGGCGTGCTCAAAGGTACCTACACCGTTGCAGCCGGTGCCAACCCGAATGTTATCCGCTGGCGCTACAGTGGCGCAACTGGTGTGAGCCTCGACGCCGCCACCGGCAGCTTGCGCGTTGCCATGGCCGGCACATCAGCCCCGCTTATCGAGCAGGCACCCGTTGCATGGCAAGTCATCAATGGGCAGCATGTGCCAGTAGCCGCAAGCTACACCCTAGCCGAAAACGGCAGCATTGGTTTTGCGCTTGGCACCTACAACCCCGCCTATGCCCTGACGATAGACCCCGCGCTCATCTACAGCACCTACCTTGGCGGTAGCGGCATTGAAATAGCTAAGGGACTTGCGGTTGATCAAGAAAAAGGTGTTGTCTATATCACAGGTAGCACCAATTCAAGT
The DNA here is from genome assembly GCA_964626155.1 of uncultured Chloroflexaceae bacterium. Taxonomy (GTDB): domain Bacteria; phylum Chloroflexota; class Chloroflexia; order Chloroflexales; family Chloroflexaceae; genus JAAUSY01. The sequence goes on from CAZVEN010000001.1 coordinate 397,498, forward strand.
GGTTTCCCTGGGCATACTGCCGAAGGCAAACTACCAGTTCCAAATGATGAAACTGGAACTGAAAAATCAGGGCAAGACATTTTTGTGATGCAGCTTGATGTGCAGAGCAATGAGGTGCTCTATAGCACCTACATGGGCGGTGCGCAGGATGATGTTGCCAATGCCATTGCGCTTGGTGAGAATGGCGATGTGTACATTACTGGTTCTACACAGTCGCCAGCTTTTGATGTTGACATTAATGAAGCCGCTAGTGAAAGTCAAATAGAGGAAGCGCTTAATCCGCAAACAACCTTCCCTATTACCCCAACTACATGGAAGGAAGTAGATGTTGTGGGGGGAAAGGCGACTGTTCTCACTGAAACCTTGGCCTATGACCACGTCTTTGAAGGTACAACAGAAGCATTTGTAGCCAAGATAAGCCCCGATGGTACGCAATTGCTCTACTCTACTTACTTGGGCGGAAGTGGTGATGATGAAGGCTATGACATTGCGGTGTATACATGTGACAAGATTCCATTTTACTTGGATAAACCCTATGAGTTTGCATTTGTCACGGGTAAAACAACATCGGATGACTTTACCAACCCAGAGAAAGATGTGATGCAACCAATCGAGGGTGAAAAAATTGGTAACACTGATGCCTTTGCCGTTATGATGAATCCGTTTGGTACTTGGACTGTTTACAACACCTATCTTGGTGGTTCTGGTGATGATGAAGGCTATGGTATTGCTCTTAATGCTAATGCTTTGGGTTTACCATTGCCATTCATTACTGGTAGCACTGATTCAGACCAGTTTGCACCTGCCTTTACCAATACCTTGTCTGATACTGCTGATAGTGGAACGGATGCATTCCTCGTGGGATTGACTCTGGATGCTACCACCATGGTGCTAACATATAGCTTGGGCACCTACCTAGGCGGTAGTTCAGCCGATATAGGTAAGGATATTGCACTGGACGACGACGGTAATATCTACTTGGTTGGTGACACGAGATCAAGCAACTTTGAGCACATGCCAGAAGATGTTTACCAAGATTATGAGGGTGTACAAGATGCCTTTGTGCTCAAATTGAACCCTGATGCCACCGAGGTTGACTTTGGTACGTTTTTGGGGACTGGTCAAGATGATTTCGCCGAAGGCATTGCTCTCGATGCAGATACCAACGTCTATGTGACGGGGTATACACTGTCTGGTGTCAACTTCCCCACCAAAGAGCAAGTTCCCCAAGTTGCATTGGGAGATAACCTCGGTGGAGAAGATGCTTTCATCACCGTGTTGCAGCCGGATGGGAGCGACCTCGTGTATAGCACACTTATTGGTGCTGGTGCTACTGACGAAAGCTACGATATTGCGGTATTCGGAACAGGTGCCTTGGCCTATGCGTTTATTGTAGGGAGAACTACTTCTACAGGGTTCCCAATTGAAGGCGACCCGCCCCTACAAGAATCCTACAACCAAAATGATGCCTTTATTGCCAAAGTTGGTCCGCCACGTTTCACAGCAACACAAACAGCCTACTCCGAAGCGCAAGGCGTGGGCGAAATTGTGCTTGACTTGGCAACCACCAGCAGCACCGACTTTAAGATTACGTATGCGACGTATGATTGTGAAGGCGAATGGGCAGGTGATGAGAAGCCAACAGAGACGCTTGCAGGCTCTGGCGATGGCCCGCAGCACATGCGCAGTATCAGTGCCGCAACAGCCGGCGAAGATTATACGGCTATACCCACGACAACCAAGCACATTTCGGCTACCTTAGAGGCTATAGACCCCATCACTGTGACGATTGATCCAGATGATGAAGATGAGGTGGATGAGCAGTTCTGTTTGCGTGTTATCACAGGGTTTGGCGAAGAGCAAAAGCTGACTATGGTTATCGTGGATGACGACGGCCCAGAAGTGAAGTTTGATCCAGCACAACCTGAACCGGTAGAATTGATAGAAGGCGCTACTATATCGGTGACAACGTTCTCTGCAATACTTAATCCCGTCAAAGCATTCCCAGCCAACACCTCGCCACAAACTGTCACGGTAGGCTTCGGGCAAAACAATACCCACTCAACTGCCTCTGCCGATGACTTCACAGTCATTACGCAAAGTCCACTGGTCTTTGCACCGGGTGCTTCAGGTACAGCGTTGCAACAAGGGATTGAGGTTCAGGTCGTTGATGATGAGGTTCGTGAAGCCCCTGAGACGTTGGTGATGGATCTGAGCGAGCCGAATATGGCAAGCTATTCCTTCCCCAACCCTGACCCTGAAGGTACGGATACAACTATTGCAAATGTGACGCGGGCATTCTTGGGAGATGACCCCACAACCTACACTGCAACGGTGACAATCACAGACAATGACCCCGTGCGCTATGTGCGGTTTGTCACTGATACCTTCCGTCATGGGGTTGATGGGTTCGAGATGCAAGAAATTGTGGGACAGCATACTATAGATGCAGCTACGCCGAGCAGTCCGATAAATGTCGAGTTGGTTGACGCTGAGGGAGAGCCGGCATTGTGTGGCGACGAAGTGGCTGTACGGGTAAAACTCACTCCGGGAACAGCAAGTACTGCAACAGATTATGGCCGCCCATTTGACAGTGCAGGCAATCAGAGTGATGACTACTACGTAACAGTAACCATTCCGGCCGGTAACACAGAAGTTGGTTTCACTGTTCCCATCAGTGGTGATAGAGACGCTGAAGATGTGGAAACAATAAACTTTGAGATAGAGGGTATCAGAGAGGCATCTGGCAATTTCAGTACCAATGATAACCCAGATAATGCGAGCGTCACCACGATGGCCGTGCTTGGTAATAGGACCAGTGCAACTGGCTACATTGACGACACAGATAAAGCACCAAAATTGAATGTCTATCTCCCGCTGATTGTGCGGTAATTGGTATCACTCACGATCGTTTGGTGCCTTTGATCATGTGTCGAAGGCACCAGGTTTCTTTTTTGGTGAGCTGTTCCCTGATCTTGTAGAAGGGAACATGACGTTATTCTGGTGCCACGCACTTTTGGGAGTGCGTGGCACCCTTACGATAGCGAAAGGTGTAGGATAGGCTTCTAGCCTGTCCCGACGAAAGGTGTAGGATAGGCTTCTAGCCTGTCCCGACGAAAGGTGTAGGATAGGCTTCTAGCCTGTCCCGTGGGATGGCACGTGTTGAACAGTGACAGGCAGCCTAATGCTACGAAGAAATCGTAGGATACATCCATCCTGCCCCATTCCATACCCAGCCGACCACGTCCTTCGACACGCTCAGGGACCGGGGGCCCACGAATAAACGAATAGTGTCACCCCACAACCGTGTACGTGGCTGGCAGACATATCAGAGAAGAAACGAGCCTACGCAGTACAACGTTTGTGGGCGGAAGAGTATTCTTGGTCGGCAAGACAGCTCGCAGCATTGAAGCGTACCAGCAAAGCATTGCATGCCCCTTTTTTTATAGCTTTGCGTTCTTTGCGTCTTTGCGCGAGGTCTTCATGAAAAAAGACTCCACAGCTCATTTTATATCTTTCGCACCATTTCTTCGTAGCATGAGGCTTCTAGCTTGTCCCCTATAGCACCGACATCCTGTCGGAGTCCGGCTAGAAGCCAGTGCTATGCGGAACAAATGAGGTACTTGGTAAGCTACGATGTTTCTTAGTGCTCTTCGGTCCATACGCCCTGTGCGCTGCTTCGTCCTCAGCGGGTTGATAGCTGGCTGTGCTACCTACCTTGCATCGTTTGCTATCCATGCGTGGTTGATACTCTCTTTTCCCTACCCCCTCGACTATGGCGAAGGTCCCCTGCTGGCGCAGGTGGAGTTTTTGCAAACGACCCCGGCCTTTTGGCACATCTACCGTGACCCTTCAGCATCTCCCTATATGGTCGTAAACTATCCTCCTGTGTATCTCGTAGTGGCTACAGTGCTCAGTTGGGCTACTGGCAATGCGCTACTGGCCGGTCGGCTTGTATCGCTGTTGGCAGCATTGGGGTGTGTCGTTGCGCTAGTGCTGCTCGTTGATAACCGACGTTTGCCGCGTGATAACGATACGCATTTGATACCGATGGTGCATCAGTGGGCCTTGTTCAGCAGTCTTTTTTTTCTCACCGTTCCCATCGTGCGCGAGTGGGCTGTGTTGATGCGGGTAGATATGCTCGGCGTGTGCCTTGGACTGTGGGGGCTTGTTGCTGTGCGTCATCGCCGTGTTAGCATCGCCGGGGTGGTGTTTGTGCTGGCGCTATATACCAAGCCATCGCTTATAGCGGCCCCGGTTGCCGGCGTGCTGTGGCTGTTGTTGTCTGATTCCGATGTGTTTTCACCACAAAGAACACAAAGAGCACAAAGGGGAAAGCAATTTTGGTGCCACGCACTCACAAAAGTGCGTGGCACCCTTGGTAGCTTTAGGCGTTCTTGGCGTTCTTGGCGTTTTGGCGGTTCAATTGGCCAGAGCCTTATGCTTCTAGCCATTATGGGCATAGGTAGTGGTGGGCTGTTCTTGCTCTTGCAGTGGGCAAGCCATGGCTGGTTCTTTGTGCATGTCGTTGCGGCCAATGTCAATCGTTGGGATGGCGACCTCGCGTGGCAGTTTTGGGTTGACCAGGCGCGTATACGCTGGCCGCTGATGCTGGCCGGGGTGTTGGGGGCGTTTGTTGTAGACCGGGGACAGGGGACGGGGGACCGGGGACCGAGTCTGGTGCGGCGGGTGGCTTCGTTGCCGCTGCTCTATACGGCTCTGGGTATCGTCACAGCGCTGGGTGTTGGCAAGGTAGGCGCGTACCCCAACTACTTCCTAGAGTTCTATGCCGGGTTGGTATGGTTGTCTGGTTCTCTGCTCACTCAAGAAGCATCTGAGCCACGACCGACATTTGAGCCACAACAACCTTGGCGTTCTTGGCGTCTTGGCGGTTCAATACAGCACATCATCATACCCGGCTTGCTTGCGGCTAGTCTGCTCTCCTACCTGCCGTTGTGGAGTAAGACAACGCTGTATCAAGCTGGCCTGTTGACAGCAAACCCGCCTCGTCTTGCATTTGGCACCTATGCGCTGTGGGATGAGCTTGAGCGTGAGGTTGCGGTGTTGGCGGCTCGCAAGCGCGTGCATGGGGCGCTGGTGCCAGAAGTGCAGGCTGCTGGTCCGGTATTGTTTACCGACATGCCGGGCGTCGCATCCGAAGCCGGTGTCGTGTCGCGCATCCAAGCATTTGAGCATCGGCAGTTGTGGGACCAGGGGTTGTGGCAGCAGCAACCATTGCTGTACGCATTGGCAAATGGGGAAATTGACCTAGCGGTGATAGATTATTTGGGCAATTGGCTGACGCCGCAGATGATAGAACTCATCCAGCGCCGCTATGCCCACGATGGCATGTTTGGTACGTTTGACCTCTATCGCCCAGTGGATGCTGGCCCGCGTGTCGCTTTTGATGTGCTGTTTGGTTCTGGTTTGCAGCTTAGCGGGGTGCATGTGGCTATGCCGTCAGTAGGAGCCAAGATTGGTGCCACGCACTTTTGGGAGTGCGTGGCACCCACCCCGTTGATACATGCTACGGTTGCCACGCACTCTACAGAGAGCATAGGGGGGGCGTTTGAGCCGGGTGAGATGCTTGTTGTCACGCTGGAGTGGCAGCGTATTGCTGCTACCGATGAGCCAGTGGCGACTGGCATTCCCGATGTGGTGTTGCGTGTGGTAGATGATGCAGGGAAAGTGTGGGTTGAGTCAGTGCGTCCGTTGCTCTATGGTGTGTTGCCGCTAGACGAGTGGCAACCTGATGTGCCGGTGCAGCATATGCAACCGGTTGCCTTGCCAGTGACTATGCCAGCAGGTGATTATCAGGTGATGCTAGGGGTGCGTGAGGGGAACAATAAGCTATCTGCTCCACATGTGCTGGCGCATATACATGTGCGCCAGCAGGGAGGGCGTTTTTTCGATGCGACAAGCTTTTTTGTGCCTGCACCATTCATGCATGCATGGGAAGAGGTAGGCGGTGCGAGATATGCAGGGAATCCATTGACGCCAGCCGTGCCGTTTGCGTGGGGGCGCTTGCAATGTTTTGAGCATAGTTGCCTTGAGTGGCGTGCGGGTAAGGTAACACAACGACCGCTTGGTACACGGCTCTATTTAGCGGAGACGATACGGCGAGCAAGGTGTTTGGATAGCCCAGTGGTGCGGAGTTTGTGTCCGGGGTTTGCGGCTTTGTGGGAGAGCTATGGAGGGGCAGCACCTTTGGGGGATGTGATTAGCGGCGAGGTGTATCGCAACTATCATATTGTGCAATGGACGGAATATGCGCGGTTGGAGCGCTTGCCCGATGGGAGCTATGCGGGGTTAGGGCGGCTAGGCGATGATTCGCTTGGTTTGTCGCCGGGCATGCGTTATCGTTGGCCATAACATGTTGCCCAATGAGGTATAAGTCAGTTACAAACCTCCTCATGGCTTTTACAAGGTCTTATGTTGACAAAGGAAAAGGGCAATCAGTATCAACCGAATGGTATCATGCATCAGAAAACACATTTCTGTTTCATACTGAAAGAAACCATCGAGCAATGAGAGAGAAGGTATCGAAATACTGTGCTCGGTTCGGACGAGATAACTTCAACACCACCCCATTGCGCAACAGCACATGGGTTTGTTCTTCTTTGTGAAGAATCCGCCACATGGATAAAAGTTGAAGTTGTAGAGTAATGGAGCAGAATGATGTAGTGTCAAGCAAGACGTTTGGTCGGAAAACGCAAAAATCAGCGCCATGAGAGCGCTGATTTTTCCTTCAATTCAAATTTCAATTCTCACGCGGCTTTAGCAGGTCGCTTCACTCCAGACTGTGCCTGCGCCTGTCCTGTCCCCTGCGCCTGCTTCTGTCGTCGCACTGCACTCAAGTAATCAACAACTTAGGGCTACTAGTTGTTTCTCTGTCAGTTCCTCTTCATTCCCTTGTTTTTTCACCATTCCCACATCCTTTTTTCTCGTTACAAAGCGAAAAAAAACCTTTTCGTTATGCCCCCTATTATACCACATTTGGCGCATTTGTGCTGCTAGAAAAGGAACAAAAAACACCACAAACGCACTTCTGCTTGACAAATGAATTGTATAAGATGTAGAATAGTAGGTATATACTATCCAATTGATACTATAAATTCAATTAGATAGAAAGGATCGAATGGGGACACGTTTGAAAATTAAGGAAATTGCCGAAGCAAAGGGGTACAACATTTCGCGTTTGGCAAGGAAAGCAGATATTGCTTACCAGACGCTGCACGCGATGTGGAATGATCCAGGGAAGGATGTGGCGTTGAGCACGTTAGCGAAAATTGCAAGAGTACTCAATGTTGACGTATCTGAGTTGGTTGAGGGTAATGGCGGAACTGATGGTGAAGAAACGAAGGGTAGGGCAGGGTTATGCTTCTCACTTGACCGGCGGGCAGCATAACCCCACACCGATCCCCATGAAAGGGATCAGCTAAATTGTAACACAGAAAGGGAAAAGAAAAAATGAGCGAGCAAGGGAAAACGAAAATCACGGCGATGGCGACGATAAAGATAGTGGTGGGCGAAGCGGATAGTGAACGCCTAGAGTTTACCTATACAGTCAGGTTTGGGAATGCGTGCCTAGTTATCAACCTGATTTCATTTCGACGTTTGGCGATGGGCGATCAGGACTGGCAGTCAAAGCAGGCTTGGGGTTGTGATGCCATTGACACTATACCATTGGCTGATGTCCGAAGGTACGAGTCGACGCATCATCTGCGAACAAGACTTTTTTGCGAGCTTTGCGACACGGCACGGCATGAGTATCAGGGAATCAATGAGGGGGTTTGGGAGTGAGTTGCCAAATGAGTTACAATTCAGTTACAAACAACTTCCATTTTTTCAGACTCTGTGGTATAATAACGTGCGGTATAGAAATAGTGGTTAATCAGGTAACGATGTCGTTGCCTGTTGATATAGACAAGGGAGTCATATCATGCTCATGAAAAGGCCTACTTTTCTAGGAAAAGCGCGGGTTACATTTGCTATGCCAGCAGCAATTCGAGCCACAACGTTCTACGTCGTTGGAGATTTTAATGGGTGGAATACAACAGCGACACCATTGAACAAAAGCGAACACGGATGGAGTGTATCTATTGACTTGGATGTTGGTCGTTCTTATCACTATCGCTACCTTGTTGATGGCAGGTGGTTTAACGATTGGAATGCCGACGATTATGAACCCAATGAACATGGTGGCGATAATTCCGTTGTCACAGTGCCAAACTATGAAGTACTGCATGGTGAGACCAATCACAGATACGAACAGCCATTCCATGGCTTGGCAGTAGGGGTTTCTGCACCAAGCATGTGATGGCATACTATATGATTGAGGGAACAAAGAAATCTTATATGGCAGCGTGGTAGAAGCCTATCTACGCTGCCTTCTTTTTATGATAGAAAATGCTATGCTTTCAAGTATTCCAGTGTTAGATTTTGGTTCACAGACGGCGCAGCTTATTGTGCGACGAGTGCGCGAGCTAGGTGTCTACAGCGAGCTTCTCCCACACGATGCCGACGAGTCTACTGTGCAAGCCTTGCATCCGCGTGGCATTATTCTCTCCGGCGGTCCTGCTAGTGTCTACGAACCTGGGGCACCAAAACTTCCGTCGTGGCTCCATACAACAACCCTGCCCGTGCTTGGTATTTGCTATGGCATGCAAATATTGCTGCACGAGTGTGGCGGAAAAGTTGTGCAAGCTGCACAGCGCGAGTATGGCCCCGCAACGGTCGAGGTGAATGAGACCAATCCCCTTTTTGCCGAAACACCCCATGAACAACATGTATGGATGAGTCACGGAGACCGTATAGAGGCATTGCCGGACAACTTCCAACCATTGGCGCATACTGCCCATGCACCTATTGCGGCAGCCGGCAATACAACCACCCATACCTATGGGGTGCAGTTTCATCCTGAAGTTGTCCACACTATTCATGGGCGTGCAATATTGCACAACTTTTTATATCGCATCTGTAGTTGTAAAAGCGATTGGCAACCCGCCAACTTTGTATCGCAAGTTGTTGAACGTGTGCGTAGCCAGATAGGGAGCAAACGGGCTATCTGTGCGCTCTCTGGTGGCGTTGATTCGGCCGTAGCCGCCTTGATTGTCCATCATGCCATTGGCGATAACTTGACATGTGTCTTTGTAGACAATGGTTTGATGCGTTCCGGCGAAGCGGAACAGGTTATTAAGACATTCCGTGAGCATCTCCGTATTCCGCTCATAACCGTAGATGCGAGTGATGCATTTTTAGAGGCGTTGCACGATGTTAGTGATCCAGAACGCAAGCGCCGTATCATTGGCGAACGGTTTATACGCACATTTGAACATGAAGCAAGACGCCTAGATAATATTGATATTCTCGTGCAAGGGACGCTCTACCCGGATGTGATAGAGAGCAAAGCACCAGATCGTACCAAAGGAGCTACCATTAAAACCCACCATAATGTTGGTGGCTTGCCCGATGATATGCAAATGACGCTGGTTGAGCCATTGCGCTATATGTTCAAGGATGAAGTACGCGCAGCGGGTGTGGAGCTCGGGTTGCCAGAAGAATGGGTTTGGCGGCATCCCTTCCCCGGTCCAGGTTTGGCAGTGCGTATCCTTGGCCCTATCACACGCGAGCGCCTAGAGATGGTGCGGCAGGCTGATACCATCTTTTTGGAAGAACTGAGAAATGCCGGCTTATACTTTGCGACACAGCAAGCTTTGGCTGTCTTGCTTCCAGTGCAGAGTGTGGGAGTTATGGGCGATGGACGTACATATGCCCAGACGATTGCCCTCCGCGCTATCACAACCGAAGACTATATGACAGCAGACTGGGCCCGCATTCCCTACGATGTGCTCGCTCACATCAGTAGCCGCATTGTCAATGAAGTGCCGGGCGTCAACCGTGTCGTGTATGATATTTCTACCAAGCCTCCAGCAACTATTGAATGGGAATAGGGTTTAACGCATATGTTGCGAATAGTGCAAGCAAGTGCCCCTGGCAAACTCATTTTGTGTGGTGAGCATGCTGTTGTCTATGGCCGCCCGGCCATTGCGCTCCCATTGCCGCATGTGCGGGCATATGTGCATATTGCGCGTGGCAGACCCGGTAGTGGCATCCTCTTTCATGCCAATGATATAAACCGACAATGGGTAGCCGATGCAACGAGCAATGAACCTTTGGGCGAACTTACCTTTGCGACGTTGCGTTATCTCTCTCTCCCGTCGCTTGACTTGATCATTACGCTCACGTCAACCATTCCAATTGCTGGCGGTATGGGGAGTGGTGCAGCCGTGGCGACAGCTATTGTGCGTGCATTGGCGAGCTATGCCAACCGCAAGCTGACGCCCGATGAAATCTCTACCCTTGTCTATGCGAGTGAAAAACGCTTTCATGGAACCCCAAGCGGCATAGATAATGCTGTAGTTGCCTATGAGCAGCCGGTATGGTTTGAAAAGTACCTTGGTGATAGTGCTGAACAGATGCCACAACCCAATGGGCAACAAGCAACACAACAAGAACGTGCTACACAAACGGCTATTTTCCCCATAGCTATTGCTGTGCCGCTCACGCTGGTTATAGGTGACACGGGTGTGCGCAGCAAAACACGTTTGCCAGTGGGCGATGTGCGTCAGCGTTGGCTTGCTGCACCGGCGCACTATGAAGCCCTGTTTGATAGGGTTAGTGCATTGGTGCAGCAGATACGCGATAGACTCGCCGATGGGCATGTACCACTATTGGGAAAGCTTCTTGACGAAAATCAAGCATTGCTCGAGGAGATAGGCGTATCATCGCCCGATCTGGAACGCTTAATCGGTGTAGCGCGGCGAGCTGGTGCTATGGGGGCAAAGCTCTCTGGTGCCGGTTGGGGTGGGGTAATGTTTGCGCTTGCCGATGGACATACAGCCCCAAGTATTATGCAGGCTCTGCGAGAAGCTGGCGCAGCACAGGTACTTCAAACAACGATTGGAACAAATGCATAGGGTTGTGTGATGGCAAAGGTTATGGTAGCAATGAGCGGGGGCGTAGATAGCTCATTAGTTGCGGCTCTGCTCCATGAACAGGGGTTTGAGGTTGTTGGAGCTACAATGCTGTTGTTCGGCGATAGTGGCGATGTTCATACTCAGGCGCATGGTGCTGAAGAAGCCAATCTCCACATACCCAAGACGGCAGCCGACGCGCACCATGTGTGTGCGCGTTTGGGCATTCCGCACCATACTATACCGTGCCAAGATACCTTTCGCCGCAATGTCATTGACTATTTTATACAGGCATATGCGCAAGGCTATACGCCCAACCCGTGCTTGGCGTGCAACCGTGCTATGAAGTTTGGTTTTCTCCTTGAGCAAGCCCAAAACTTAGGGTGCGATTATTTGGCAACGGGTCACTATGCACGGGTTGTGCAAGCTGATACATCCTATCGGCTCATGCGGGGTGTTGATAGGGCGCGGGACCAATCCTATGTGCTCTATATGCTCCAGCAGCAGCATTTGGCACATGTCATCTTTCCGCTAGGCACGCTGACCAAGGCTGAGGTGCGCAAGCAAGCCTCTAACCGTGGGTTAGAAACGGCCAACCGTTCGGAGAGTCAGGATATTTGTTTCATCCCCGATAGGGACTATCGCCGCTTTTTGCAGCAGAACGTGCCAGAGGTATGCACGCCCGGCCCTATCATCAATCAATTTGGGGAGGAGTTGGGTACGCATCAAGGGCTACCATTCTACACGGTGGGGCAGCGCAAAAAGTTGGGCATTTCTAGCCCCTATCCGCTATTCGTTCTTGCGTTGGACCCAGAACATAATACGCTTATTGTTGGCACTGAGGATGAGACGCGCCAAGAGGCATGTATCATTGAGGACATTCGTTTTGTGAGTGGTGAAGTGCCAGATATGTCTTTTGTATGTATGGTGCAGGTACGAGCACATGCGCATCCAGTGGAAGCACAGGCTGTGCCACTTGATGAGCAGCATGTGCGCATTGTGTTTGCCACGCCGCAGCAGGCCATTACGCCGGGGCAGGCGGCTGTGTTGTATGATGGAGATATAGTGCTTGGAGGCGGCAAAATAGTCCGAAATGATCCTGTGGGAGGGGACGATGGATAGCATCAGCCCGGCACTTGTAGTCATAGTGCTTCTAGCCACGATCTGTGCGGCTTTGGCGCATAGCATATTGGGGCGACGATGGATACAGTTACCGATTTTTTGGTTGGCGGCGAGTGTAGGCTGCCTTATCGTCTATGGTGCGCCGCTTCGGTTACCCTTGGCGCTGGCTGAGCCGGCGGGTGTGCCACTTTTGGAGGCGACGTTGACATCGTGGGTGCTGATACTGGTTGCGTCGCGTTTGCGCATACGGTAGGTTACAAAGTGCCTATTTCATCAAGGGAGAGCCCAGTATATTTGGCAATGACAGCCGGGGCTAACCCATCGGCAAGCATAGCACGCGCCAATGCGCGTTGTTGCTCGTGGTGTTGTTCTTCTTGGAGACGCAGGCGTTCTTCAGCTTGTAAAGCACGTTCTTCGGCTTGGTCTGCGCGTTCATCGTCGGGTAGTATCTCCTCCATGGTTTGCCCATCGAGTACAAAGAAGCGGTCGCGTTGCTCACTCACACCCAACCATACATCTTCAGTGGTGCTGTAGATGAGCCCCTGTTCGTTGGGAAGGATACGTACATATTCAGTGCCTTCCATCCGATACCCAACGATTTCATATTCCACCATACCTGTTTTTCTGTTCAGGCGCGAGTTGAGGACGTGATACTCCCGAACACCGGCACGGAGGTAGATGTCTACCTTATCGTCGGTATCTTTGGTGCGATAGCGGGGCGAGATAACTTCTAGCACAAACCGTGGGCGGGTACCTTCTTTTTGTACATCAAACGACGATTGATAGGGGTCTTGCTCAGTGTAGACATTGGGGATAATGGCAACATCTGGGGCCGGTTCTTTCAAACCTTCTATATGCCAGCGTATCTTCTTATCAGAACACACCAGTATGCTTGGGTCATGCCGATAGCGGTAGCGAAAGATGCTTTTGAGCTTTTGCACGTCTTCATCATGCAAGCCACCCTGCATAAAAAAGTCTCCTTCCATAGGGTCAAGAAAATCATCCAAGGACAAGGGAATTTCTATAAAGATTTCGTTTCCATTCGCATCGTACTCAATGAGGGTACGAACCCCATAGTAGAAGGGGTCCTGCTCTTGCTCTGGGGTATCGGGTATGCTCCGTCGCTTTGCATATGATACAAAGTCTGCGTCGGCTCTATATTCCTCATCATAGGGTGTGGGTACCCCGTTGTGTTCCATGGCAACGGGGAGTGTGGTTGTGAGGGTATCAGGTGACATAGATGTACTCCTTTCAACAGTATGTGTCATGATAAACTGGATGTATTATAGCATAACCCTTATCTCTATTTCGTATCACTCTTCTGAAACAGCTAACCGTCTCGTGTTGCACTTGGGGAGCAACAAACATATCCTGCCGCCTAGCAGTCGTATGCCTAGGCTGTGCAGGGAGTGTATTGAGTGATGGTTTAGTTGTTATAAGTAGAAAGGGTTTAGGCGCTTGCGTTGCTTACTGCAATAAGTTTCTCCAAGCATGTCAGCGCATGCCCCTCATCCAAACTCTTCTTTGCAAGGTCAATACCTGCTTGAATAGTGGGCACAGCATCGCCGGCAAAGAGGGCAACGGCTGCATTCAGCAACACACTATCGCGCTTTGGTCCTTTTTCGCTCCCATCCAGAATAGCGCGTGTTATAGTGGCATTTTCAGATACATCGCCTCCGCGTAAATCATCAAGTTCGGTTCGTTCAAAGCCAAGTTCGGAAGGGTCTATCACACTACGCACTGGGTCGCTATCACCGCGTACCTCAAAAATGAGATTGGGGCCGCTTAGGCTCAATTCATCTAGCCCACCATCGCCATGCACGACAATTGCATGGGTAGTGCCTAGCCGTCCAAGCGCACGCGCAAGCTTTTGAGCCAGCGGCGCACTGGGGGTGCCAACAAATTGATGGCTCACTTGGGCAGGGTTGGTAATTGGCCCAAGGATATTGAACACGGTCCGTATGCCTATCTCTTTGCGTACAGGCGCAGCATAGCGCATTGCGGGGTGAAAAGCGGGCGCAAACATGAAGCCCATACCAGCTTCACGCATACAACGCTGAACTCCATCGGGTCCTAACTCAATGTTCACCCCGAGTGCTTCTAGCAGGTCGGCACTGCCCGCCCTGCTCGACATTGCACGGTTGCCATGCTTGGCTACCGTAAGCCCGGCACCAGCAACGACAAAGGCGGCTGTTGTGCTAATGTTAAATGTTTTGCTATTATCGCCCCCTGTGCCGCACGTATCTACAGCCACGCCATCAAAGGGGACTTTGGTTACTTTGGTGCGCATCACTTCGGCCATGCCGGCTATTTCACTGAATGTTTCCCCTTTGAGAGTTAAAGCGGTAAGAAAAGCTGCTATCTGGGCCGGGGTAGCTTCCCCGGTCATTATCTCTTCCATAACAGCCGCAGCTTCTTCCTGCTCAAGATCACTCCCTCTTGCGACAGCAATTATCGCATCGCGGATTTTCATACTCCCTCCAGATCCATTTGGTTTACAATAGCGGGTAACGCAACGGCTACATCTTCGTGTAGCACAACACTGGCATGCGAATCAATATAGGTTGGTGTTAAGTTGACGAGTATCACACGGGCACCACCGTGTAAGGCAATCATGGGCAAACTGCCGGCCGGGTGTACCTCAAGTGAGGTCCCTACAATGAGCAATACATCACACGTTTGCAACGCCACTTGTGATTGAATAAATGCCTCTTCTGGTAGCGCCTCACCAAACAAGGTAACGTCGGGCTTGAGTGTGCCACCACACATACCACATATCGGCACATTCCCTTGGTGTATCGTTTCTACGAACGGGTCAGACAACGTTTGATGCCCGCATGCAAAGCATGTGAGCGAGCGGACATGCCCGTGCAGTTCATAGACTGTGTGTGAGCCGGCTTCTTGGTGAAGCCCATCTATATTTTGGGTAATCACGGCTTGTACTGGACCATGATGCTCAAGCGTGGCCAATGCGAGATGCGCCGGGTTGGGTTTTGCCGCCAGCATCAAGTCCATAAGTGGGCGAAGCCAATCGTAGAAACGTTGTGGATTGCTGCGAAATGTATAGATAGAAGCGGCTTCCATAGGGTCATCTTGTGACCACAAGCCACTTTCGCTGCGAAAATCTGGAATACCAGATGGGCGGCCAATGCCTGCACCGGTCAACACCACTGCTTTTTTGGCCTGTTGCAACATGCGTGCTGCCTGAGCAACTTGTTCTTGGTTCATAGGAAACAGTACCCTTTCTTATTTCATAGTATAGACAGCAACCTTACCACAAAGAATAGTATTTGTTGACTGACCATTGACTGACCATTGACTGACTATGGCGCAGTATAGCGAATCGTTACCAGATACGCAAACGCGCTATGCAAACAGTTCGTCGGCATCGTCATAGGCTTTGCGTCGTGTTTCTTCCGTGCGTACATCTGTTTGTCGCCCAACAGCTTTATAAAAATCGGCATCGTAGGAGCGAGTGCGCACCACAACAGCCATAGGAACGGCATGACCAAGGATGAGGGCTTGTTGTTTCGTGTCAAGCGTTGCCAAGACTGCTTTCAACCCACTGCTGCCACTCACTCCGGCAAATACAGCATCAATATCGTGGTCATCGTTGAGGAGCGCGGTAATGCGTGTACCTAGCTGACTCATCACTTCATTGTCTATAGATGAAGGGCGCTGGTCTACAACAAGCAAAGTGACGCCATATTTGCGCATCTCACGGGCTATTGTGCCAAAAATAGTTTGCTTGGCTGTAGTCGGGTTGAGGAATTTGTGCGCTTCTTCAATCGTTATCATCAGTTGATGTGGCTTGTCGCCTTTGTTTTGCGAGTCTTGGTATTTGAGGGTTTGCTCTTCCCAGATACGATGTATGCGGCGAGTAATAATGTTTGCGACGAGCATGTAGGCCAACGCATCATCATACCCGCCAAAGTCGAGCACAACATGCTGCCCCTGTTGGAGCTTTTGGATCATACCATTGACGATGGACGCATCGGCATGCTCTTGCACAAACCCCAAGCGTTTTATCTGCAACAACTTGCGTTTGAGGGCCGCAACAGAGCCTGGGTGAGCGCCTGAGCTTTCAACAAATTCGTGGAGAGCTTCACTATCCATAGTGAGCAGGGTACTCAACCACTTTTCTTTGTAGCGGTCTGCAATCAGGTAAGAAGATTCAGCAGCAGCACCGCCTAGGTTGAGTTCATCTTGCAAGGGTATCACATCTTCAACAGCAATCTCATCTAGCCCAATCCGTATTTCGCCATCAATGCCGCCGCGTTGTCGCGTAGAACGTGGATTGTGTAGCGTGTAGGCACGGACATCGCTGCCAAAAAGCTGCCGCAGCCCTTTGACAGCGTGTCCTTCTTCAGATGTTGCCCCCCACCCATATTCACTATGCATATCGAAAATGAGGTTGCTGGCAACGCCAGAATGGATTGCTCCACAGAGCAGTAAACGGGTGAGGAAGCTCTTGCCAGTGCCACTTTTGCCAAAAACACCATTACTACGCTCTACAAAGCGCTCTAAGTCAATACATACTGGCACATTCATATCGAGTGGTCGCCCTATTTCAAAGAGCGTACCACCTTCTTTGCCAAATACATGCACAAAATCTTCTTCGCTGGCTTCATAGAGTGGCGAAAAATGGCGTGGCACTGTTTTCACAGGTTGCAAAGCCTCTTCAAGGTTGCGCGGTAGCATTAGGCGCGGCATGAGAGTTATCATACCGTAGGTAGATGTACCAGAAAGCACTTCACTGATAAAGGCATCGCCGTCGGGAGGGTCTACCAATATTTTTTGGTTGGTCGCTTCAAGGGCTACATCGGTAAGCATAGAAAAGAAATCATGTTTTTCGCCTTGAATAACGAGGAATTTGCCTACACGCATGTCTTCGACACTTGATTCTAAGCGTGCAGCAATGCCTTTAACAAATGACCCACTGATAACAACACCTATCCTATTACGGATATGTTGTGTCATATCACCTCCTGTGTACTGGTGTATCCCCTCATAGAGCACTCATGTCATGCGCTTAGCATCATGATAGCAACAATAGCGATAATGCCAAGAACAAAGGCAACGAACACTAGGCGCAACATACGGTTGCCCAACAAGTCACGCATGCCTTCCATGCCACCCACCCATGATGACTCTGGTCCAGTTTCATCATCATACGAAACGTAATTGGGTGTGAGCGAACGTGTGCGGACTATTGGCATACTCTGGGTTGGGTAGCGATTGAGCTCGGCCAAGAGTGTGCTCTTATCACGTTCACGGTCATGCTTTAGGCGATTAACCTCTTGCTCTATGTCACGTCTGTTTTGCTGCATGCGTTCATAGGCCGAGGCCTGGTCTTGCTGCGATGCATATGTAGGGCTGCTCGATTGTCCTCGGGCCATAGCATACTGCTGTGTTGCTTGTGTACCACGGTTCATGCTAGGGTGCCCATGTGCTTGGGTTGGCTCACGTCCGCCAAATATTTCAGTATGCAGTTTCGAGCGTTCCTGTTCTACCTGTTCACGTTTCTTAGACAGTTCGCGTTCTTGTTCTTGCAAACGCTGCTCGCGGTCGTCTGATAATGTAAACTCATGTATGGGCATACCATCTTCAGGTGTTGTTTTGGGGCGCACAGTTACCCGCCCACGCTGCATCACCTCGCGCTCTTGCAACAATTCCCGCTGATGCGACAACACGCGCTCCTCGGATGTTGTGCGTCGCCGGACGGGTTCATATTCACGTGGGATTTGGTCTCCCTCACCTGGCGAAAGTTCCCATCGCTTTGCAAAACGTTGAGTCATATCGCGCTCCTCTTCTTCAACTAGATGTTCGGTTTTTGGTCTTAACCTCTCGGTTTTATCTTCTTGCCAACAACGCATTTTGTTTTTGGGCAATGGCCCTGTCTCGCTTTATCCGGTTGGCCCTTCTCATAGCTATATAGGGCAGGTAGAGCCTGTTGCTGGCTGGTGGAGGGGGCATGCCTGGTGCGCCTCGCAAAAGCCACTCCTGGGCCGTGCGCCCCACAGCTTCTAGGCTCTCAATGCTTACCTTATCGAGTGTATCTGCTGTGGTATGCCAATATGGGTAATCAAAATCTATAAGATCTACCGCCGGAATACCTGCCTCTTTAAATGGAATATGATCATCAAGCATAGAATGACGATAGGTGGGAATAAAGGTATCATAGTTCAACACATCGGCAACCTGCCAAATGTGCTTACTCATAAGCGTATGTGAGTTGTATTCATAGTGTATCTGCTGGTCGGCATCGCCAATCATATCAAATAATACCATCCCTTGGGGCACCTCTGTCAACACCTCCACAAAGTGCCTTGATCCTGCAATCCAATCCCAACCATCAATATTGCCATTGTCTTCGGCATCGAATGCAACGAGCCAAATTGAGCGGTTCAATGCATCGGGGTCAAGAACACGCGCCAGCTCTAGCAATACAGCAACCCCGCTAGCTCCGTCGTTGGCTGCTGGCACTGGTTGGTCACGCTTTTCGGGGTCTGGGTCATGGTCTGCATATTTGCGGCTATCATAGTGCGCACCAAGAATAAGCAATGGACCATTGCCACGCTTGCCAATGAGGTTGCGGCATGCAGTTTCCATATAGGTAAATGGTTGCTCTTCTGTAGCCCACCCCACATCAGCCATTTGGTTGAGAATGTAATCGCCACACTTGCGCCAGCCTTCTGTACCGGTATGACGTGGTATGTATTCCATCTGGGCAAACACATGTTGAAATGCCACATCGCCACTAAACTGTTGGTCAGTAGAAGAGAGCATAACAGATGTCGGTGTAGCGTTCGTAGAAACTGATGGAGCATCAAGCGTTCCTGTTTCTGCAATGGATGATGGCTCCAGTATTGTACTTGGCGTTCGAGCATGTGCTACCGCCGGTGTGGGCATGTCTCTTGGAGTCCCTGTTGATGTTGTACATCCGCTAGACAATGCAAGCAGGGTAAGGAGAAACTCACGACGTGAGAGCATATGCTTTCGCTCTTTTGAAAAAAAAGAAGTACCCATTATTCACCAATCTGTCTTTTGCATCAGGTTGATATTTGTTCCCCATACTATACCACACCTTTCTTGTTTCCTTTGAAAAAATCTAGCTCATTTCAAATCTTTCGTTGTATGCTATACTGTACAGGCATTGTGGGATGCAACAGCTTTATCGTTCTAGCAATCCTACCGTGTTGTCGTATCAATGGCAAAGAGTCCGGTGCTAGGAACGATATGTTGTTTGTATGGCGACATAGAAGGGGTACCGGATAGAACGTTATTGGGTTTCGTAGGAAGGGAGAGGAATAATGACGCGGCAAGCCGTCTTGATCCTTGTTGCATGGGTAGCATGGAGTGTGGTGCTAGTGCTTGGGCATATGCATGCATATGCCCAAACACCAGACGACAACCAGAATGACCATACCAAACAGGCTAAAAAGAGCAATGATGAGCAACTACCACCATTTGGTTTTGAAGTGTGGACGAACAGACTCGACAATCCGGCTGTGCAAGAAAAAGCAAGCGACCTAGGTGCATCGTGGGTGCGTCTCAATACCGTCAGTTGGCGCGATATTCAACCTGACCTAGATATGCCAGTATCTGAATGGAATTGGGATGCCCTTGCATCTTTTGAGCACGATCTTGAAATTGCATCAGAACTTGGGCTAACGCCAATGGTCATTGTGGATGACTTTCCAGATGGCACAACAGAATCGTATGATACGACGCAAGGGACAACGATGACGGCCCCTTGTGCCCCTCTTCAAGAAGAATATTTTGATGATTATGCCCTCTTTCTACAAGAGCTTGTTGCACGCTACAAAGATGCTCCTTACAATGTACACCATTGGGAAATTGGGAACGAAGTTGATATTGACCCACGTCTATTGAGTAGTTCACAACATGCATTGTTTGGGTGCTGGGGTAATATTGATGACCCCTATTATGGCGGAAAGCAGTATGGCGAAATGCTCAAGATTATTCAGCCTGTCATCAAACGTGCCGACCCGACAGCACGTATTATTGTTGGAGGGTTGCTCTTAGATCGCCCAAACACAACGCTGCATGGACGTGGAAAACCAGAGAAATTTCTTGCGGGTATCCTAGAGGCAGGAGCAGCAGATACCTTTGATATTGTTGCATTTCATGCATACCCATGGTTTTCGTGGCAAGATAAGCGCTACGGTGATAGTGACCGTGACGATGCAAGGTGGGCTAGTATGGGCGGTATGACCATTGGAAAGGCCAACTACCTGCGCGACGTCATGCGCCAGTATGGTGTTGAAAAGCCCTTGTTTCTCAATGAAGCAGCCCTGTTGCTGTGGAATAATGCAATGATGGACGATTTCCTTGAAAATCAGGCCGACCACCTTGTGCGTGTTATGACCCGCGCTCTGTATGTTGATATTGATGCAATATGCTGGTATACCCTCCATGCATCTGGGTGGAGATTTTCTGGGCTATTGAACCAAGATACGACACCACGTCCAGCCTATCATGCGTATCAGCACCTTATTCAGCGCATAGGAAATAGTCGTGCGCCCGAAGCGATTGATGCGTATGGCGAATCAATAGAAGCCTACCGCTTCCAAACAGAAACGCAAATGATTGATGTCGTGTGGTCAACAGAAGCCATAACAAAGACATTTGCATTTCCAACAACGTCTTTTATTGAGGCATATACACGCGATGGTGCAACCATAGAAATTCCCTTTTCCGATACCCGTGCCGTCGTTTCTGTTGGCATATCACCGGTGTATATCGTGCAAGAGCACAATGCCTCTGGACCGATGCCAGATACGACACCAACGCACACGCCAACACCAACGCACACGCCAACACCAACGCACACGCCAACACCGACGCACACGCCAACACCGACGCACACGCCAACACCGACGCACACGCCAACACCGACGCACACGCCAACACCAACGCACACGCCAACACACACGCCAACACCAATGCACATGTCACCAATGCACACGCCAACATCAACTCATACCCCAACACCGACGCCGAAATATGTGATGCCCATTGAACTTGAAGCACGGTCTGGCTATGCCAATATTTATTTAGATTGGACGCCCACCAATGATGTGGGAGTCAATGCGTATAGTATTACCCGTGTACGCTCTGAGCAATCTACCCAGCCACTCATCGTTGCTGTTGTCACCGACACTATCTACCTAGATACTGCGCCATTAGACTATGGAACATACTGTTACCAGGTGCAAGCGCTACGGTCTGATAGAAGTGTAGCGACACGTTCCAATCAAGCTTGTGCAACCTATGGAAAGGTTGATCTTTGGGTGCCCGATATGTGGGCAAAACCGGGGGCAGACGTCATTGTGCCTATCAACATCCGAAATGCGTATGGATTGGCGATTGCAGCAAGTGACATTTGGCTTGACTTTAATGGTATGGTTATTGAGCCGGTGCATGTTTCAAATACAGCCTTGACATCGGCATATATCTGGGAATCGACAGGTGATGTGTATGGTGGGCATCCATCTAGCATCTATGATAGCCAATACCGTCGGGTACACATTTCTACGATGACCAATGACCCGCTCATGCTCTATGGTGCGGGGTCGCTGTTTTGGCTACGGTTCAACGTGTCGGGAGATCATGGGACGAGGAGCAAGCTCAACTTGCATCAATACTTTAGCGAAACAGGTGGTTCTTTTATAAAAACCATAGATGCTCTATCGGATGAGTTGGTTTCTGTTCCACTCACATTGAATAATGGTTCCTTCTCTGTTGATAAGGAAGAAACCTATATGCTTGGAGACCTTGATGGCAACGGTGTTGTTGAAAGAGCCGATGCTTCTCTTGCACTTGATATAAGTACCGGGCAGCACACTGCGACGTGGGAGCAACACAATGCCGGGGATATGAACGGCGATGGGAGAATAGATGCCGCTGATGCAACGATGATATTGCACCATGCTGCCAGTCAGAGTTGGGATGATATGGCCTCTATTCCAGATACATCACATCTGGCAACCGCTTCCTCGGGCCCTACCCTTAGCCTTGCGCACGTTGTTGGTAAGCCCGGTGAAACAGTCGAGGTTGCATTGCATGCCAACGACGTGTCGAACTGTGCAGGTGGCGATTTTTTTGTAACATACGATACGACTATCGTGCAGCGCATTGATGCAGTGACAGTTTCTGACAAGACAAGCCATTTTGTGCTATCATTTAAGGATACAGTAGATGGGTTATTGCGTATTTCGCTTGCGCTAGACCCTACAAAAGGTGTGCTTGTGCATGAGGATGGCGCACTCCTTACACTGAACATACCTATTGCCGACGACGCACCTGTTGAAATGAAGGGTATGTTGGTTCTCTCAAAAGTACGATTGCATGATAGTGCTGGCCGGGATTTTGCAACTTCGGCACTTCAGCAAAACATAGATCGCCAAAGTGGGTGGATAAAGGTTCAAGCACAAACAAATATGCCAGCCATTCCTGAAAGCAATAGCAGCGTCTACCTGCCACTTGTCATACACTATGAGAGCCACAAATGAGACATACAAGCTTTGGAATGCTTCAACGGAGCTGATACACTGCTTGTTTTGTAGAATCTTTGCACAATGATATGGACCATTTCTGATTTACACCTTTCCTCCGTAAAACCTAAACCAATGGATGTTTTCGGAGAACATTGGAAAAATCATGCACAACGCATTGCAGATGCGTGGCGTGTGCGTGTGCATCCAGAAGATTGGGTGTTGATAGCCGGGGATATTTCGTGGGCTATGAAGTTGCAAGATGCTCTGCCTGATCTTGCATGGATTGACGCTCTCCCGGGCCGCAAGGTGATGATAAAAGGAAATCATGATTTTTGGTGGCACCGGGTGGGGCCTATACGCCCACACCTACCGCCTAGTATTATTGCCCTAGAAAGCGATGCTACCGATATTGGTGAAGCTGTTGTGTGTGGCACACGCGGCTGGATTACGCCTGAAACGGCCGGCTTCGACCCCAAAACCGATCAGCGTGTGTATAATCGTGAGTTGGGGCGATTGGAACGTGCATTGGTAGAGTCCCAGAAACTGGCCCGGGGAGAGCGTCCCATCATTGTTATGATTCACTACCCGCCCTTTGTTAATCGTCAAGCCACCGAGTTTACCCAACGCATCGCTAGTTCTGGAGCAGCCGCTTGTGTCTATGGACACATCCATCGTGAAGAAGATTGGGGCAGCGCAGTGCAGGGAACAATTGACCATGTCTTCTACCAACTTACTTCTTGCGATTACCTCGGTTTTGGTCCGGTAGCAGTACGTGGGTTGCCGGATGAGGCATTAGGCACATAAGAAGTTCTTTAAGGGGTAGATAGCAAGCCCGTACCAGTTTGTTTGGGGGCAGTCCAGAAAAAAAACATTGTAAGAACAAATACGCTGTTTTATTGGACAAAAGTGCGTTTTAGGTGTATAATATGCATTAAAGTGTATTTCTACATCAGCTATGATATGCTATAGAGCTTACTCAGAATTGGCATACGCTGAAGACACAAAGGTGCAAAGAACGTACATGCACCTTTGCTCACGTTTGTACCTTTGAAATCATGTACCTGCACCTGTAACCCAGATGCAACAACCGAAGGTGTATATGGAAATAGGAACAGTCAAACCAACTAGCATAACACTCGAAATGCGTAGCTCCTACCTCGATTATGCTATGAGTGTTATCGTGTCACGAGCACTTCCAGATGCGCGTGATGGTCTCAAGCCCGTGCAACGGCGTATCCTCTATGCAATGTTGCGTGAGGGATTGCGTCATGACCAGCGTTACTCGAAATGTGCAGGTATCGTTGGTGAAGTGCTCAAAAAATATCACCCGCATGGTGATTCGGCCGTCTACGATGCCTTGGTGCGCCTAGCCCAACCGTGGAATATGCGCTACCCATTGGTAGATGGTCAAGGCAACTTTGGCTCAGTTGATGGAGACCCGCCAGCAGCCTATCGTTATACTGAAGCAAAACTAACCCGCATAGCCGAAGAGCTTCTTGTTGATATAGACAAAAATACCGTTGATTTTCGTCCCAACTTTGATGGTGAGCATCAGGAACCAAAAGTACTTCCCGGCTTACTTCCCAACCTTATGCTCAATGGCGCATCGGGTATTGCTGTGGGTATGGCTACCAACATTCCCCCCCACAACTTGATTGAGGTATGCAATGCCATCATTCACTTGATAGATAACCCTGACGTATCTATTGAAGAACTTACCACTATCATCCCTGGCCCCGACTTCCCAACCGGGGGGAGCATTCTTGGCACAGAGGGCATCGCCAATGCCTATAGCACAGGCAAGGGGCGAGTCATTATTCGCGCCAAAACCCATATAGAGGAAAGTACTCGTAGTGCATTCAATATTGTGGTTACAGAACTGCCCTATCAGGTCAATAAAGCACGTTTGCAAGAGCGTATTGCTGAAATGGCAAAAGACCGCAAAATTGAAGGCATCCGTGATGTGCAAGACCAGTCCGACCGTACTGGTATGCGTCTTGTTATCTTTCTCAAGCAAGATGCCCAACCCAAAAAAGTTTTAAATGCGCTCTACAAGCATAGCCAAATGCAGGTGACATTTGGCATCAATATGTTGGCATTGGTGGAAGATGGCACCCAACCGCGAGTGCTCAACCTCAGACGTATGTTGCACGAATACATTGAACATCGCAAAGAAGTCATCCGTCGCCGCACCGAGTTTGATTTGGCCAAGGCACGTGCTCGTGCGCATATTCTCGAAGGCTTGAAAATTGCGCTCGACAACCTTGATGAAGTTATCCGCACCATCCGCGAATCGGCTTCAGCAGAGGCAGCCCGCACAAACTTGATGACTACGTTTGCGTTCTCTGAACTACAAGCCCAAGCCATACTCGATATGCAGTTGCGTCGCTTAGCAGCACTCGAACGTAAAAAGATTGAGGAAGAATATCTTGTCATTATCAAGCTTATTGCAGAACTTGAGGATATTCTCGGCAACCCCAACCGCATACTTGATATAATCAAGGAAGACCTTGAGCGCTTGAAGACAGAGTATGGCGACAAACGCCAAACGATTATCATTCCCAATGTGAACGGCGAAGTAAGTGATGAAGACCTGATACCAGATGTGCAGGTGCTTATTACCCTCACCAACCGTGGCTACATCAAACGCCAGATAACCGATACCTACCGTACCCAACGACGCGGAGGACGTGGTATTAGAGGCATGCAAACCCGCGAAAAAGATGTGGTGAGCCATATCCTTGCCTGCCGTACAATGGATAGTTTGCTCTTCTTCACCAACCGCGGCAAAGTGTATCACCTGAAAGCCCACGAATTACCAGAAGCGAGCCGTACTGCGAAAGGCTTACCACTTGTCAACCTGGTATCGCTTGAACCGGGCGAGCTTGTCACCTCAGTCCTTTCGGTGCCAGACTTTGAAGATGGCGAATACTTGGTTATGGCAACCGTGAATGGCAAAATCAAGCGCACGCTTCTCAAGGAATATAGCCAAGTACGTTCCAATGGATTGATTGCCATTGGGCTAGATGAGGATGATGAGCTTGGATGGGTGCGTATGAGCCAAGGCGATGAAGATATTCTGATGACAACGGCTTTTGGGCAAACTATTCGCTTCAAGCAGAGCAATGTGCGCCCAATGGGAAGACCTGCGAGTGGTGTCAATGGCATTAACCTCCATGCGAAAGACCGCGTTGTCAGCATGCGGCTAACCCAAGAAGGTGCCGATTTGCTCGTCGTCACCGCCAGAGGCATTGGCAAACGTACTGCCTTGAGTGAGTATCCTACCAAGGGACGAGCTACAGGCGGGGTCATCACCATCAAGCTACGCGAGGGCGATGAGATTGCAGCAGCACACGTGATTGGTGATAAGTCATTGCTCACATTCGTCACCACAAGCGGCATTGTCAACCGCCAGTTGGCGGATGGTATTCCACGCATGGGGCGCTTGACCCAAGGGGTTATTGTTGTCAACCTGCATGAAGGTGACCGAGTTGCAGGGATGGCCTGTGAAAATCTAGCCGAAGTTGAGGCTGGCATAGATGGCGAAAGCTTAAATGGCGAAGAGGTCAGTGTGCTTATTGACCCTGAAGGTGAAGAGTAACGAAAGGCGTAGGATAGGCTTCTAGCCTGTCCCCTGTAGCACCGGCTTCTAGCCTGCCCCACGTAGCACCGGCTTCTAGCCGGACTCCGGCAGGATGCCGGTGCTACGGTACGGGCT
>CAZVEN010000001.1:423936-452777 GCA_964626155.1 uncultured Chloroflexaceae bacterium
TGGCGTAGGATAGGCTTCTAGCCTGTCCCCTGTAGCACCGGCTTCTAGCCTGTCCCCTGTAGCACCGGCTTCTAGCCTGTCCCCTGTAGCACCGGCTTCTAGCCGGACTCCGGCAGGATGCCGGTGCTACGGTACGGGCTTGCCGCTGGCAAGCCCCGTGGGTTTGGCGTAGGATAGGCTTCTAGCCTGTCCCCTGTAGCACCGGCTTCTAGCCTGTCCAACGTAGCACCGGCTTCTAGCCGGACTCCGGCAGGATGCCGGTGCTACGGTATGGGCTTGCCGCTGGCAAGCCCCGTGGGTTTGGCTATGCCAAACCCATACCGTAACACGGCAGGATGCCTGCCCTACAATTTTTTAGGAGCATTGGGCAGGGATGCCTGTCCTACGCATTTTTTGACATGAAACTGCTGAACAAATACATACCTCCTGCCCTTGCCCTTGTGTGCCTGATGTGGTTTGTAGCAACACTGTCTGCGTCAGAGCAACACGCTACCCTGTACGACGGTACCATAGGCGATGGTACACAAACGCCCGACCAGCAAAGTCTAGCCTATCTCACCATTCCCATACCGCCCACATCGGCAACACAGCAAGCCGCTAACGGCATAACCACATTGGATACAACAGGCGATAGGTTCGACCATGCGGGGTATTTTGGCTTGCCAAGCGCTATGCCTACGCTTGACCGCACGGTTGGCTACACGCTCAGTTTTACGCTGCGCATCATTGAAGAGACCCATGCAGACAGTGACAGCAACGAAGACAGCAAGGATGACCGCGCCGGTTTCAGCGTTATCCTCATCAGTGATGATTTGGAAGGCATTGAACTAGGGTTTTGGAAACGTGAGATTTGGGCGCAGCACGATGGTACACCGCTGTTCACACATAACGAAGGTGTCACCTTCCCTACCACTGAAACGGTACGCTATGATGTGGCAGTGCAAGATACGACCTATACGCTCATGGCAGATTCTACTGCCATTCTTACGGGTAGCTTACGCAACTATAGCGCGTTTCCTGGCATACCGGGGGCACCGCCCGGAGTGCCAAACCCATATACAACCCCCAACATACTCTTTCTTGGCGACAATACCACAGCAGCATCGGCACGGTTTGCATTGTCGTGGGTTGCCATAGCAATCGCTGAACCGCATAGCAATGTGCAAGCTGTCTACCTGCCGCTCGTACAGCGGTAAAAAAAGAATCGCTCGCGCAAAGCTACAGAGAACGCACAGGCGCAAAGCCACAAAGCCGCAAAGAACGCACAGGCGCAAAGCGAGTTGTGTATAGGCAAGCATACCCAAAAAAGGGTGCCCTGTTTTAGGTATGCCTACTTCACGTTATCGTCTTACCGTCCCTACTGCTTGTCTACGCTTTTGGGCAGGCGTTGTTTCAACTCGCGTATCTGCTCATAGAGTTTGTTGATGTGCTGCAACATGTGACCAATTGCTTGCTCAGTGGTAATATCACCACGGGACCATTTGGACATCAGTTCATCAAAAGGGTACGTACTCATGAATAGGTATCCTCCTGTAAAGCACACAATGGACAGACGTGGCAGCGTCGTCCGTGTGTATAAAGAATAAAAAGAATGGGTGAAAAGTTATGCAACATCCGAATCGTTACAACTAACCGTTACAACCAAGGGTATGTTACAACAAGTCAGTACGAATAGAAATAGCCTTTTTGTACCATGTACATATGGGACTTGTACCATACCTAGCATGCAGACAAGGCAGGGAATAAGTGATAGAATACCGTCTTGTAACATTAATGAGAGAATATGAGCAAAAAAAAGCTATGAAATCAGGCAGCTTGACTTACCGCAAACTAGCTAAGTTGACTGGGCTAAGCCCCGATACACTCAACCGTATAGCGAATAATAAAGTAACTCGTATAGACCACCACACCTTAGAAACCCTTTGCGCATTTTTCGAGTGTCAGGTACAAGACTTGATTGTGATACAATAATGCCAACAACGGATTAACAAGAGTAGTTTTTATGCCAAACATGCAAACATCTATGGACTCTATCTTCTACGCACAGCGTGGGCAGGGAGAGCCTGCACTCGTCTGCATTCACGGAGCAGGCGGCACACACCTGCATTGGGGCTTGCAACTGCATGCTCTCAGCGACACAGTGCGCACTATTACGCTTGACCTGCCCGGACACGGGCGCTCGCCCGGTGCCGGGTGCGATAGCATTCGCGCATATAGCAATGCACTGGTTGCCGCACTCAATGCGCTTGAACTGGAGCATGTGATAGTAGCCGGGCATTCCATGGGGGGAGCCGTTGCGCTCTGGACAGCACTCAATGCACCAGAACGTGTCGCAGCGCTGGCCCTTATCAGTACCGGCGCACGCCTGCCTGTCATGCCCGCTCTCTTCGGGTACTTACAGCAGGGCAACCAAGTCGCAGCCGTAAACCTCATCGTAGAGCATGCCTATGGAACACATGCCGCGCCAGAACTTCAGGCACGTGGACAAGCTGCCTTCATGCAGACAAATCCCCACGTGTTACACAATGACTTGACCGCCTGTGCGGGCTACAACGTTATGGACCAGTTGCACCAAGTATGCTGCCCAACTCTTATCGTATGTGGCGATGAAGACCGCATCACGCCGCTGAAATTCAGCCACTATCTTCACAAGGAAATAACCACCTCAACCCTTGTCACCGTGTCGGGTGCCGGGCATATGGTGCTCTTGGAGCAGCCCGATGCGGTGAGTACCGCTCTGCGACAATGTATCGTCACTTGCCAATACAAAAAGAGCTAAAGATAGTATTGAGCAAGTCATCCGTCACCGTTTCGCCGGTCATTTCCCCAAGCGCATGAAGTGCTGTCGTTACATCACCGGCCATCAAGTCAGTCGGTAGCCCTTGAGCCTGCCCTGCAATAGCAGACGCCAAACTGCTGCTCGCACGATGGAGCGCATCGTGGTGACGTGGGTTTGTCACCAAGTGTGCATCGCTCGTCACAACGCCATGACCACCAAGCAATACCCGTGTTATCTCTTGCACAAGCTCATCAATACCCTCGCCGGTGACAACAGATGTGGCACAATGGTTGAGCATATACGGGTGCGCAAAAGGCATATCGGGGGTATAAGCACGTTCTGGCGCTAAGTCGGACTTATTCCACACGACAAGGGTAGGCTTCTCACATGTTAATTCGGCTATCTGCATATCCTCGTCGGTAAATTGTTCATGGCTATCGAAAACGAGTAGTACCAGATCAGCCACTTCTAGCGCAGTGCGGCTGCGCTCAACACCCAAGCGCTCAAGCATATCGGCACTATCGGTAATGCCGGCCGTATCTATCAAGACAACTGGTATGCCCTTAAAATTTACCGTTTCCTCTAGCGTGTCGCGTGTCGTTCCCGGAATGGGGGAAACAATGGCACGGTTGGTGCGCAGCAACATATTCAGCAGGCTCGATTTGCCCACATTGGGACGCCCAACCAACACAACACGCGCACCTTGGCGGTAGACAATACCTTGCTCAGAGGTAGCAAGGAGCGTTTCAATGGCCTGCAAACTCGCATGCAATGCGGGCATGCTATCTTGTGGCTCCACTTCATCTTCGGGAAAATCTACCGTCACAGTGATGTAGGCTAACACATGCATCAACTCGGACCGTATGCGGCGCACCTCTTGGGCCAGCCAGCCCCCCAACTGCGCCTCGGCTAGGGCCAGCCCCGTGCTCGTCCGCGCTCGGATAACATCTAGGGTTGCCTCGGCCTGAGTCAAGTCAATGCGCCCATTGAGGAATGCCCGCAACGTAAACTCACCCGGCTCAGCTAGACGTGCGCCTTGACGTAGGGCTAATTCCAATGTTTGCTGCACGGGCAACGGACCGCCATGGCACGACAACTCCACCACATCTTCACGAGTAAAACTGCGTGGCGCTTGCATAAAGAGGGCTAGGGCCTCATCCACAACATGCCCATTGTCGGGGTGTATGATGTGACCGTAACGCACACGATGCGAACGCCATGCGCCGGGCTGAAACGGGCGAAACAGACTTTGCGCCAATGACAAAGCTTGGTTGCCACTTATGCGCACGATGCCTATGCCACCTTCGCCGGGTGGGGTAGCTATGGCCGCTATGGTATCATCATAAAACATATTATCGTCAAGCGTCGGGGTCTATGCCCAATTTGCGCAACTGCTCGGCCATTTTTTCAGCACGTTGCATGGCTTGCTTTTCACGTTGCATGGCTTGCTTTTCACGCTGTAATGCTTTCAAAGCTTCCTGTTCTGCACGTATGCGCTCTGTGCGTTCGTGTTGTCTCAGTTCATCAAGTTCGGCAAAAGTCAAGAAACGTTCACCTTGTGGGGTGTAAATGTGCAAGTCGTCCGGTGTCAGTAGAAATTCTATCTTGAGCCGTGGACTTGTCCATTTGTGCATATCCACTATCTCATCCAATGTGCCCTTGTACGAACGTACCCACCCTTGCAACTCGTTTTTGTCGGGGTCATACACATAGAACTCTTCTGAACCATATTGGTCATAGAAATCTCGTTTCTGGCGCATTTCCCATGCCGTATTGCTCTGCGAGAGCACTTCAAACACTACTTGCGGGGGGATGCCGCCCTCTTCCCATTGTTTGTATGATCTACGGTGTCCTTTGGGACGACCATGCACAGTCATAGCATCGGGGGCACGCCTGAGCGTATTTCTCCCCTTGACGGGATACCACAGCAGGTCGCCAGCGACGAATACGTTGGGATCGTCTTTAAACATCAGGTCTAAGTTCCAGACGAGGACGGTAATCCATTGGAACTGTTTGGTATTGTCGGCAATGGGCAAGCCATCACTTTCTGGGTAGTCTATTTCTTCTTCATGTTCCACAACAACTGTTGGCGTATACATAGGTCCTCCTTTCTCACATACAAATGCCATTCCTTTTTTAATTTAAGACCTCGCGCAAAGCCGCAAAGAGCGCAAAGACATAAAAATTATTATTGCCTATGGAAGGGGATATGTCAAGCGGCAGAGCGATAGATAAAGCGAATGGGTGCCATGCATCCTCGCCATGCATCATTGGGCTAGGTGTGTGATGCTCTATGAAGATGTTTGAGATGCTGCCGTTAATTGGTTCGTCCATGTACATGCGTCTTCCAAAGAGAGATAGGGGGTGAAGTCTCTCATGAGCAGTCGCATCAATAATAGAGCAACCCTCCATGATTGGTACCATTTTTAACGCAGAGGCGCAGAGAAGCAAAGACGCAGAGAGATACAAAGGTTTTTCGTGTATGGTTGCTGTATCATGCACAACACAATTTTAGGACCGCTATAGACTCCAAGAAATGTAGACGGTACGTGTACATACGTACACAGGTACACAGATGTCATATAGTTGTGCTATACTGTAAGGACAATAAAAAAGTTTGGTAAATGTTAAAAAAGTTGTTGATGTTTCTGCTGCATATAATATTGTGTATAGCATGCAAATGCTATTGTATAGAGGCTAAAAAGTTTGGGTATAGGTTGAGTAACGTATAGACCAAGGTGGTCGTAACAAGGAGCAGTGATGCCATGGAACCAAATGGCACCAACAAAAAGAATGGTGGTGTAGAGCAGAATGAGCAACACAGAACAAACCCGTTGCAGTTTCTGCAACCACGGTCAATTGAAACCAAGATAGCATTGTTTGCCGGTCTTTGTCTCATAGCTGCCGCTTCAGTCATCATAGCCTACGCAGCGCTATCGCTACGTGCTTCTGCCATTGAAACAGCCAAACAACGGGCTATTGCCGAAGCAGAGACAAAATCAGTCAGCATCAATGAGGAAATGGAAGTAGCGCTGAACGCAGCCCGGTTGTTGGCGCAAGCATTATCGGGCGTCAAAGACACAGAAGACACCCTCCACCTCAGCCGTGAGCAAGCTGCTACCCTGCTCAGAAAAATACTTGTTGAAAATCCCCACTTTGTCGGTGTGTATACCCTGTGGGAACCAAACGCGTTCGACAAGAAAGACCTGCGCTACCAAGATGCAGAAGGTCATGATGAAACCGGGCGGTTCATGGTCTATTGGAACAGGCAGAGCAGTTCTATAGCACGCGAACCACTGCACAGCTATGACGACCAAGAAGCAGGTGCATATTACCAATGCTCCAAACGCATCCGCATAGAATGCATCACCGAACCCTATATGCGTTTTATTCAGGGTGAGCAGATGTTTGTAGCCTCGCTGTCGGTGCCTATCATTGTCAATGGGGAGTTTTTGGGTGTCGCAGGCGTAGATATTCGCCTAGATTTTTTCCAAACCCTAGCCAACAATGTAGATATGTATGATGGTGAAGGACAATTTATTTTGATAACCCATGGGGGCACTATCGTAGCAATAACCGGACAACCAGACTTGATAGGAAACTATGCCGATGTAGTTCACCCCGACTTTGAGAGTGATGGTGAACTAGAACGTATACAAAATGGTGAATGGATTGTGGAGTTTCATGAAAACAAAGACCTAGAAATATTTGTGCCACTCTATTTTGGCCGCTCACTCTCCCATTGGAGCGTCAGCATCATCATACCCAGTGACAAAATTACGGCTCAGGCTACGATTCTTATGTGGCGGTTGATTGCCATTGGTGTCGGGTTGATGGTCTTGGCTTTAACTATACTCTGGTTTGTAGCACGGCAAATAGCTGTTCCGGTGCGGCAGATAACCAAGGTGGCACGATCTGTGTCCGAAGGCGATTTGAATGTCCAAGCACATGTCAAAACACAAGATGAAACGGGTGTGTTGGCAACTGTTTTCAATCAAATGATTACCAACCTGCACACAATGATAGAGGACAATCGCAAGGCAAATGAAGAACTGACCCAACAAAATGCTGAACAGAAAAGATTGTTGGAACTGGTTTCAACCCTAGAGACGCCTACCATTTCACTAGCCGATGGGGTGCTCTTTGCACCTGTCGTGGGTACTCTCGATAGTATCCGGGCGCAAAATCTTATGGCTCGCCTCCTTGATGAAGTGCATGCCCGACACGTGCGTCATGTTATTATTGATATTACGGGTGTAACCATGGTAGATACCCAAGTAGCGCATGCATTGCTCCAAATGATACAAGCCCTGCGGCTCCTAGGGGGTGAGGTGACAATGACCGGCATCACGGCCGGTGTTGCAACAAGCATTACCCAACTCGGCATTAGTTTAGAAGAGGTGAATACGTACCATTCACCACAAGAAGTGTTGTCGCAAATGTATACAGCAGACCAGTAACTGCCCCATGGTCCGACATCAAACGTACAAAATACTGGTATAATATATGAACAGTAAATATCGTATGGATAAATAGCATCAGGTGTGACATGCGATGAAGAACACAAGCAAGATTCTCATTGTAGATGATGAACCTTTTGGTCGTGAAACACTGCGCATTCTTTTGACAGCGGAAGAATATGAATTAGCCTTTGCAACCAACGGCACGGAGGCGCTTGAGCAAGCACATACCTTCATGCCAGACTTGGTTTTGCTCGATGTCATGATGCCCGATATGGATGGCTTTGAGGTGTGCCGTCGGTTGCGCGATAATGCGTTGTTGTCTGAAGTGCCAATCCTGATTATCACCGGCCTTGATGACCAAGAATCACGTATACAAGGCATTGAAGCCGGCGCGGATGATGTTATCTCAAAACCGTTTGACCGCATTGTGTTGCAGGCACGAGTACGCACTACCACCCGACTCAACCGCTATCGTCGTCTGATGGACGAACGGGCACGGTTTGAGCGTGTCGTTGAGCTTTCACCAGATGGCATCATCATTGTTGGTTTTGGCGGGAGCATCTTACTTATGAACCCTGTGATGCGCTCTATGCTCAAGATAGAAAGCGATGCCCCAGAATCTATGCTCGATATGTCAGTCCTTTCGTTTGTCGTGCCAGACGAAGATGATTACTTCTGGCGCTGTTTGGATAGGATTATAGAGAGTGGACATAACACAGTGGGGGTTGAAACAAGGCTCCGTCGTCTTGATGGCACAACGTTTCCCGTTGAAGTGATGTGTGGGCATATCTCTTGGGATGGTAGACCAGCCGTACAAATTGGTGTGCGTGATATTACCGAACGCAAACGTGCAGAACTGCATCTGAAACAAGCCAAAGATGAATTGGCGCAAGCCTACGATGCCACACTTGAAGGGTGGGTGCGAGCGCTTGATTTGCGTGACCGTGAGACAGAAGGACATTCGCAGCGTGTCACAGAACTAACTGTGCGTCTATCACAGGCGCTCGGTATTAGCGGTGAGGCATTGGAGCATATACGTCGTGGAGCGTTGCTCCATGACATTGGTAAAATGGGCATACCCGACAGCATTTTGCTCAAGCCCGGCCCACTCACCGATGAAGAATGGGATATTATGCGCAAGCACCCTGTGTATGCCTATGAGTGGCTTTCACCCATTGCCTACCTGCAGCCTGCAATGGATATACCCTATTGTCATCACGAAAAATGGACTGGTACGGGCTACCCACGTGGCTTGAAAGGAGAGGAAATACCACTGGCAGCACGTATATTTGCCGTTGTAGATGTGTGGGACGCTCTCAGCCACGAACGCCCATATCATGATGCATGGCCAAAAGAAAAAGTGTGTGAGCATATACAGGCGCAATCTGGAAAGCATTTTGACCCGTTGATAGTAGAAACCTTCTTAAAAATTATCAACACTTCATGATACAATAGCCTCCGACGCAAACTGTTGAATTGAGCCGAGTTGCAACCGGCCAACTATATCAGGATTGAATGCAAAAAACAGAAATATATACATAAAGTTATGCCTATCATACTTAAATCACGGAAGCAAATAGAGATGCTACGCGAGGCTGGTCGTATTGTTGCCGACACATTCGATGTCTTGCGTGACTCTATCAAACCGGGTATTACAACTGCACAACTCAATGCGATTGCAGAAGAGTACATCCTTAGCCGCAATGCAGAGCCAATTTACAAGGGCTATGGTGGTGTGCATGGGAAACGTCCTCAAACGGTAAAAGCAGGTGCAAAAGGATATAAGAGTGTACGCAAGGAAGTGCAAGAAGAAAAGAAACGCCCCCCTTTTCCGGGCGTTATCTGCGTTTCGGTGAATGATGTCATCTGCCATGGTATTCCCGGCGAACAAACGTTGGCTGATGGCGACATCATTGGCATTGACATTGGCGTGCGCTACCAAGGGTGGGTTGGTGATTCGTGTGTCACCTTTCCCGTGGGCAACGTAGATGCAGCAACCCAAAAACTTATTGATGTGACCGAACGTTGTTTAGCGTTAGGTATTGAGCAATCTCACAGTGGCAAAAAGTTTGGTGATATTGGGGCGGCCATCCAAACCTATGCCCAATCGCAGGGGTTTTCCGTCGTCAAAGAATATACGGGACACGGTGTTGGGCGCAATTTGCACGAAGAGCCGACTATTCTGCATTATGGTGAGCCTCATAAAGGCAGGCGTGTACTTGTTGGTATGGTGTATACCATTGAGCCAATGATAAACGCTGGCAAAGGCGATGCCAACCCAGATGATGACGGCTGGACGGTACGTACAGCAGATGGATCCCTTTCTGCACAGTTTGAACATCAGATAGCGATTACTGATAATGGCCCCATTATTCTGACAGCACGCTCATGAGGGCTTTTTTGAGCAAGACAGCTCACAGCATTGCAGCGTAGCAGCAAAGCATTGCTTGTTCCTTTTTGTATAGCTTTGCGTTCTTTGCGTCTTTGCGCGAGGTCTTCATGAAAAAGAAACGACGAGTACAGAGCGATATATCCATGTGTAGGTACGTTGTATGCAACGTATTGATGTCGTTGCTCTGGTTTATAGAAATTCATTGAACTATCTACACACATTGCTAAGGTGTTTCTGCTTGACGTTCCTTCCCTTTGCTGGTATGATTTGCCCACATGTCAAGTGCTCATTCAAGATGTTTCATCAGTAGAAGGAATGTGTCCACATGACAACCCAAATATTGGTTCTGATTTCTGATTTCCGATAAGGATTCCCCTCTATGCTAGACTCAGGCACGATTGAAGATCGTAAGCTCGATCACATTCGTATTGTGCTCGGAGAAGATGTAGGTGCCAAAGGAATAGCGACAGGGTTTGCAGCATATCGCATGCCGCATGTTGCTTTGCCCAATGTAGATTTAGACGAAATAGATACCAATGTTGTTTTTATGGGCAAACCCATGCGTGCGCCCTTATTAATTAGTTCTATGACCGGCGGTGCGCAGACAACAGAATATATCAACCTTGCATTGGCTGAAGCAGCCGAATATGTGGGCGTTGCTATGGGTGTGGGGTCGCAACGAGCGGCCGTGTCTGATGAAAATCTAGCGTATACCTACCAAGTGCGTCAGGTAGCTCCTACTATTCCCTTATTGGCAAACCTTGGTGCCGTGCAACTCAATTACGGCTTTGGTATTGAGCAATGCCTACGTGCCGTAGATATGATTGAGTCCGATGCGCTTATTTTACATCTCAACCCATTGCAAGAAGCGATGCAACCGGAAGGTAATGTCAACTTCAAAGGATTATTACCACGCATAGAGCGCATTTGTCGAGAACTGCCAGTACCCGTGATTGTCAAAGAAGTAGGCAATGGCATCAGTGCAGACGATGCACGGCGGCTATATCAAGTAGGCGTGCGTATTATTGATGTAGCTGGCTCTGGTGGCACAAGCTGGAGCGAGGTGGAGCGATTTCGTCAGGTGTCATCTCATGGTATACGTGTAGCACAAACATTTGCAAGTTGGGGCATTCCCACCACTGAAGCCATTCAACAAGTGCGTGCTGCCCTGCCCAACATCACCCTCATTGGGAGTGGCGGGGTGCATAGTGGCGTGGATGTGGCCAAGGCTATTGCGCTTGGTGCCGATATAGCCGGTATTGCACGTTCTGCGCTCAGTGCCGCAGTCAATAAGCGTCGTGCCGAGGCAGTTGTTGATGAGTTGCAAATCTACATTGATGAGTTGCGCATAGCTATGTTTTGCTCCAATTGTCAAGATATACCATCCCTTCAATCTCTACGACTTATCAACATAACCCCTGACTAACCATTGGCAATTGATGACAGGTGACTGTTGGTGCTCTAGTATGTATGTTTCCAGACTCAGTCTGCGTGACTTTCGCAATATTCAGCGTCTTGACCTTGCGCTCGATAAAGGTATCACCCTGCTCTATGGACCAAATGCAGCCGGCAAGACAAGCCTGCTCGAATCGTTGTTTTATATTGCCACAACCCGGTCGCCACGTATCGGCTCCGACCGCGAAATGCTGCGTTGGGGTACCCAAGGCCAAGCCGGGGTTTCTCCATTTGCACGCCTAGTCGCCGAGGTGCAACGCACAACCAACACATTGCTACTTGAAGTCATTGTGCAGCTTAAGCAAGCCAATGATGAAGCAGATACACCTACCAATAAGCCGTTTCGTAGCGGTGTGGTGCAAAAGCTTGTGCGTATCAATCGCAAACAGGTACGTGCCCTCGATGTGGTAGGGCTGCTTCGTGTTGTCCTATTTACACCCTCGGATATTATCCTTGTTGAAGGCTCACCCACCGAGCGCCGCCGCTACATTGATATAACCCTGTCGCAACTAGACCCACGCTATGTACGCACACTAGCCCGCTACAACAAGCTTATTCAGCATCGTAATAGCTTGCTACGGGCATGGCGCGAAAACCGTCGCCCAATTCGGGCTATAGATGAGGAACTTGGCTATTGGGATGGCGAGCTATCGGCAAGCGGGGGGTATGTTTTGGCAGAGCGGTTGCGTGCTGTAGCCGACCTCAACCAGTTAGTAGGGACTCTCTTCCAAGATATTAGCGGCGGTCACCATGCGTTAGACATACAGTATCGTTCGAGTTTTGCGTTTGGCAATGTGACAGATGCAGCGGGCCTGGCCCATTGTATGCAGCAGGAACTCAAGCGCCTGCGACGCGATGAACTAGGGCGTGGGCAGACGTTGATAGGCCCACATCGTGATGATTTACTCTTTATGGTAGATGACATCAATCTAGGGGTATATGGTTCGCGTGGGCAGCAACGGAGTGTTGCGCTGTCACTCAAGCTTGGTGAAGCTGCTTTCATGCACACGCGCAGTGGTGAAACGCCTGTTTTGCTGCTCGATGATATACTCAGTGAGTTAGATATGGAGCGCCGCACGCATGTATTGCAAGCTATCAACCAACCAAGCCAGCAGACATTGTTGAGCGCTACCGACTTGGCACATTTCGACGCGCCTTTTCTCCAGCAAATCCAGCGTTTGCGTGTTGAGCAAGGCAATGTATTCCCAGGTTGAATGGAAGAGACGTTGCACGCAATCTCCTTTGCACGCAACGTCTCGCTCTCATTTTTACCTATGACGTATCCTAGCCTTCGGCTCGCTTATAGGTGATAGTCAACTTGTGTAGTCCATCGGCAAGGCCAGGTGTGAGTGTTTTTGGACGCAACCGCCATTCCCAATTTCCCTCGGCAACACCGGGGACATTCATACGTGCCTCGGCCCCCAAGCGCAACACATCCTGCAATGGAACGATAGCTATGTCGGCGATAGACATGAATGCCAATCGCAAGAGGTCCCACGCAATATCGCTCCCATCACGTCCTAGGTAGCATTGTATGCGTTCGCGTTCGCCCGGAGGACGACTATTAAACCACCCTACCGTTGTATCATTGTCGTGTGTACCAGTATACACAATACAGTTAGGGTTGTGGTAGTTGTGCGGCAAGTAGGGGTTTTCGTCGGTATCACCAAAGGCAAAGTGCAACACTTTCATACCGGGTAGGTTGAACTGGTCGCGCAATTGCTCAACCTCGTGGGTAATGATGCCTAAGTCTTCAGCGATAATGGGCAATTCTCCAAAAACCTCGCGCATCTTTTCAAAGAATGGTGCGCTTGGTCCAGGGGTCCATTTGCCATTGACGGCTGTTTCCTCTTCGGCGGGTACTTCCCAATAGCTTTCAAGCCCACGGAAGTGGTCAATGCGTACAATATCCACAGCGGTAAACGTCATCTTCATACGCTTTATCCACCAGTCAAAGTTGTTTTTCGCCAACTGGTCCCAGCGATAAATAGGGTTGCCCCAACGTTGCCCTGTGGCGCTAAAATAGTCCGGTGGTACCCCCGCTACCACCGTAGGGTTGTTGTCTTTGTCTAGCTTAAACAGTTTGGGATTTGCCCACACATCTGCACTATCATACGATACATAGATGGGTATGTCTCCAATGATGCGCACACCACGCTCATTGGCGTATTCTTTGAGTTGGAGCCATTGCCGAAAGAACAGGTATTGCATGTATTTATGAAACTCTATATCTTCGGCTAGGGTGCTTTTCCATTTTTTCAGTGCTGCCGCTTTGCGGGTTGCAATATCACGCTCCCAATTGTGCCACGATTGTTCGAGATGATTGGTGAGCGCCATAAAAAGGGCATAGTCATCCAACCAATCTGCTTGCTCAGTGCAGAATGTTTCAAAGGCTGTCGCTTGTTTGCCACCGTCTCGCTTTTGAAATATATCAAAAGAACGTCGGAGCAATGGGTTCTTGAATGCAGCTACTTCGGTGTAATTGACACGGTCCTCAACCATAAAATGGCTAGGTAATTGTGGTATATCATTGGGAAATAGCAACTCCTCCTCTATCAGTTTATCGAGACTGATGATAAGTGGGTTGCCGGCGAATGCCGATGGGGACTGGTAGGGCGAATTACCATAACCGGTTGGTCCAAGTGGCAAAACTTGCCATAGAGACTGCCCCGCATCGGCGAGAAAGTCTACAAATTGATAGGCTGTTGTGCCCATATCTCCAATACCATGCTGAGCTGGCAAGGATGTAGGGTGAAACAATATCCCACTGGAACGGGGAAAACGCATATCGTATCTCTCCGAAATCTGGTACTATTCTTCTATTACACGCTACTGTTACTCTGTTGTTTCGTCGCCGGGGCTCGGTGGCCATAGGCCAACAACATAGCCAAACATAGCTCCAAAGACAACGCCAAAAGTGATAGCTGGTGCCAATGGCATATAATGGCTTACCATTGTCCAGAATAAACTGACCATCATTCCAATAATAAGAGCAAATGCTACAACTCGTGCAGCGATACCGGGCATCGTCATAGGGCGCGATGACGGAGTAGCTGTTGCATGGTCGTCTGCTGCGGCTGCGGCTGCTGGTTTCGCTGCCGGTGCTGCTGGTTTCGCTGCGGCTGCTGGTTTCGCTGCGGCTGCTGGTTTCGCTGCCGGTGCTGCTGGTTTCGCTGCCGGTGCCGACTCAGCCGCACCACCTGCTTGCTTGGCAGCCTTGGCCTCACGAATTGCCGCTAAACGAGCAGTCTTCTCATCAGACATGCTCTTGGCTGCCCCTGAACCTGTTTGAGCAGATGCAGGAGCAGAAGATGATGCTTCTTCCGCGCCACCCTGCTTTTTCGCTGCGTTGGCAGCACGGATTGCAGCTAGACGAGCAGCTTTGTCATCTTGCTGGCCTGTGTCGCTACGTGTCTCTTGCGTTGCGGGTGCTGCCGCCTGCTCTTGGTCATCGCCACCCTTCTTTTTGGCAGCGTTGGCAGCACGAATTGCGGCCAGACGAGATGCTTTGTCATCTGACATACTTTTCCCGCCACCTGATTCTCCAGACATACTTTCTGCCACCTTCTTTGTATCCAAATGGAGTAAAAACTCCTTACGTGCAAACCGTAACTAGATGGTATTATCCACTACATGGTGTTATGGACAAGACACCTTACCTGTTTTTATTGACAAGCAAGATGCCTGTTCAACCCTCACTATTTTTTGATGCGCTTTTTCTTGCGCGTTGTTGTTTCAGACGATGACGACGAACTATCTGAACTTGACGATTCTGTTG
Organism: uncultured Chloroflexaceae bacterium; assembly: GCA_964626155.1. Taxonomy (GTDB): domain Bacteria; phylum Chloroflexota; class Chloroflexia; order Chloroflexales; family Chloroflexaceae; genus JAAUSY01. Next base: position 438,804 of record CAZVEN010000001.1, read on the forward strand.
ATGTTCTTGTGCTAGGTTTTTTCTTACGGCGTTGTGTTGTTTTGCTTGTGCTCGTCGTGTCTGTTGTTGTTTTTGCTGCCGTAGATGGAGACGACGTGGTACTCTTTGATGCAGCAGGTTTTTCCGCAGTTTGTGATGTTTTGGCGGCTTGTTGTGTAGGAGCGGGCTTCTTCTCTTCAGGCTTAGGCGCTGGTTCAGCGGGCTTCTTCTCTTCAGGCTTAGGCGCTGGCTCAGCGGGCTTCTTCTCTTCAGGCTTAGGCGTTGGCTCAGCGGGCTTCTTCTCTTCGGGCTTGGGCGTTGGCTCAGTGGGCTTCTTCTCTTCAGGCTTGGGCGCTGCTGGTTCAGCGGGCTTCTTCCCTTCAGGCTTCGCTACTACAGGAGCGGCAGGCTTCTTTTCGGTTGGTTTGTCGTCCGGCGGAGGCGCAGTTGGCGGCACTGCCGGATCTGCCGACGTTGACGGCGCTGACGCAGGTTGCGCCTCCGCCTTGGGAAGAGGGGCAGATGGTGTTTCTGGCGTAGGCTCTTTCTTATCTGCATCGGCCTTTGCCTCTGGTTTAGGCTTAGCGGGGGCTTGTGGTTTTGCCTCTGCTTCAGGTTTCGGCGCGGGGGTTTGTGGTTCCGGTTTAGCGGGGGCAGTTGGAGCTTTAGCCTCCGGCTTTGGCGCGGCGGGTTGTGGTTCAGGTTTAGCTGCCGGTTCCGGTTTAGCGGGGGCAGTTGGAGCTTTTGCCTCTGGCTTTGGCGTGGCGGGTTGTGGTTCAGGCTTAGCTGCCGGTTCTGGTTTAGCGGGGGCAGTTGGAGCTTTAGCCTCCGGCTTTGGCGCGGCGGGTTGTGGTTCCGGTTTAGCGGGGGCAGTTGGAGCTTTTGCCTCCGGCTTTGGCGCAGGTGCTTCGGTTTTGGCCGCTGGTTTCCCTTCCTTACGCGCTCGATGTGCGGCAATGAGCGAATCCAATTGCGCACGTCTCTCTCTCAATTTCCCGTTTTCCATAGAAGAAAACACGTTTTTGGTTGACGTTGCCTGACCCGAACGGTTTTGGTTAGCTGCGATGAGTGCTTCTAACTGTGCCTTTCGTTCATCTGTTACATTCTTTTTTGCTGCCATCTTCTACCCTCTAATCACTTCATTACAGTAGCCACGAAACTCGTACCTGCTCTTGCCCAAAATAGTATAATACATGGTACACTCTAGTCCGGCCCTAGTATACCACACATTTTCAAATTTTTCTTATTTGGTCTCCATGGTGACATAAAGAGTGTATTATAGTACACATCATTTGGCAGCGAGCTTCGGCTTCATCACGCATCTTCTCCTCGGCTAGGCGAGCTTTCTCCTCGGCCAGCTTGCGAGCTTGATGTTCCTCGCGTATCGTACCTATCTTGTTCTCGTGCTTGTCATACCACGACACCCAATCTTGATACGGTCCTATCCACGCCTCAATCACATCTATCCAAAACCAACCCCGTGCATCTGGCTCTAGCTTCTCATGGCTATTGTACCACACATATTATTTCATGCAGATATATGCTATACTACACACGGATTTTTGGGTTTGTATGAGCTAGAGTAACACCCATTTGGGTGCATAGTATAATGATGGAACCACTATTTGATTCGAGTTTTTTGCGCAAGCTAGACCGGTTATCGCTACTCACACGACGGTCTATGATTGGCGATATGCAGGGAGAACGCCGAAGTTTACGTAAAGGCTCATCGGTCGAATTTGCCGATTTTCGCCCGTATACCGTTGGTGATGACATTCGGCAGATAGATTGGAATCTCTATGCTCGCATGGAAAAATTTTTCCTCAAGCTGTTCGTAGCCGAAGAGGAGTTGACGGTCCATATATTGCTTGATTCGAGTAACTCTATGAATTGGGGCGAGCCAGATAAATGGCGCTATGCATGCCGTGTTGCCGGCGCTTTTGGCTATATTGTACTCAGTAGCCTCGACCGCGTCACCGTCACCGCATATGGTGGCCCAAGCAATGGGCAAACAGCCAGCAATGCCCAAGCACAAACAAGCGCAGAGCCAGTCGCTCCATCAGATGCACAGTCTAGCCCGACACCAGGGGGAAAAACCGCATACCGCACACTGCCCGGCGTGCGTGGCAAGCGTGGTGCATTGCCGCTTTTCGACTTTTTGCAAAAGCTCACCCCCGGCGGCCCTGGCGATTTGCTCTCGACATGTCGTCGCTATGTGCAAGCCGCACATACGACAGGCCCCCTACTGCTCTGTTCCGATTTGCTCGATGAACATTGGCAAGATGGGCTACGTGCTTTGTTATCACGTCCATTTGAAATAACCCTGCTGCATATCCTTGCACCGCAAGAAATAAACCCACAGATTGATGGCGACTTCCGTCTACTCGATAGCGAAGGAGGTCCAGCCGTCGAAATTACAGCCGACTTGGATGTGCTCCAACGCTATCGTGCAAACTTCAATGCGTGGCGGCAAGAAGTCGAATCGTTTTGCGCGGGGCGTGGCATTACCTACTTGTTTGTAGATACATCTATTCCCGTTGAAGAGTTTGTGCTCTCGCATATGCGTCAACGGGGCGTCGTCCATTAATGTAGCAGCCCGATTTGTAAAGATTTTAACGCAGAGGCGCAGAGACGCAGAGACGCAGAGAGATGCTAAGGGTTGTGAGAAGAGAATATGAGAATAACGGTTCATTTAATCAAACCATTAAAAGATAAAGTCATAACCTATGAGGGGGAATTGCTGGAGCGCGATGCAACATATATCTTGCTCTATGCCCAGTGGATACGCCCCACAATGGACTTGGGCTATATTGTGTTTGAGCCGGGCGATACCCTCTATGAGCACTTCTATAGTGACCGCTGGTACAATGTGTATGAAGTACGTTCCTCCGCCGAACTCCTCAAAGGGTGGTATTGTAATATTACGCGACCGGCAGTGTTTACGGATGATAGTATCGAGTCTGAAGACGTAGAGCTTGATTTGTTTGTATCGCCAGACCGACAAACAATGCTTGTATTAGATGAAGAGGAATATGCTGCCCGTGGGCTAGAAACCAGCGACCCCGACGCACATCATGCCGCCCGTGCAGCGTTGGATGAGCTGCAAGCTCTGGCGAAGCAAGGGAAGGGACCATTTCAGGGGCTAGAATATGGCAAAAAAAACACGGCGCAAAATAACACGTGATGAGTTGGAGCAGATTATTGAGATACAAGGTACATCGCGCATCCATTATTTAAGTGGGCAAGACCTCAGCGGTGTGGATATGTCGAACCTGCATTTTAGCGATGTTTGGCTTGATAAAACCGATTTGAGCGGGGCCAACCTATCGCGCTCCAGTTTGATAGGGGCTAAACTGAGCGGCTCTAGCATGGCGCATGCCAACTTGAGTTGGGCAAACATGAGCCGTGCCGGGTTGCACCGTGCCAACTTGAGCAATGCGATTCTGCGCGGTGTCTACCTGCATGGGGCTGACCTGCGCGAAGCAACCCTTGAAGGAGCGGACCTAAGCGAGGCAACGCTCAGTTTGGCAAGCTTGCATGGAGCCAACCTCAACCGTGCCATATTGCAACGTGCTACCCTGAAACGGGTACGGTTGCATAATGCTACGTTGCAGGGGGCCGACTTGCAACATGCTGAGTTGAGCGAGTCCGAATTGCGCAATGTGGTCTTGCGCGAAGCAAACTTGCGTGAGGCAAACCTTGGTATGTGTATCTTCTACAAAGCAGACTTGCAGGGGGCCAACCTCAGCAATGCTATCTTGACTTTAGCGACGCTGAATGAAACCAACTTGAATAAGGCAAATGTGCAGGGGGCAAATTTACGTGGCTTTTACCACAATGTGAGCATGCGCGGGGCTGACTTACGTGGTGCTATGTTCAGTGAGGTGCGCACTGCATCCGACTTTAGCGCGACAGACTTTGACCTCCGCGATGCCGACCTGCGCGGAGCCAGCCTGCGCGACTCCGACCTACGCTATGCCAATTTGTGTGGGGCCGATATGCGCGATGTTGATTTGCGCGGAACCATGCTCGCAGGTGCAGTCTATAATGATGCTACGAAATGGGATGTCATGTGTAACCCGTTTGCACTTGGAGCAGTGAAAGAAAAGAAGAAACCATGGTTCCTTTTTTTTAGGAGGTAAAGCAAAGCAATGACATACAGTACACGGCAACAAATAGAGGAGGCTATCAGCACACACGGGACCCACCTGAACCTCAGCAAACACGACCTCAGTGGGATAGACCTATCGGACTTGAACCTGAGCGGGGCCATATTGCAGGGAGCTATTTTGCGCGGAGCCAACCTGTGCCGCACAAACCTCAGTGGTGCGCATTGCACCGGAGCACCGGGCGTGATACAAGGCGAAATGCAGACATGGATAGATGCAGTGACAGACCTGAGCGGGGCCAACCTGAGTGAAGCCAACCTGAGTGAAGCAAAAATGCGTGGTGTCAACATGAGCATGGCGAATGTGAGCAGGGCCAACCTCTATCGGGCAGATTTTAGCGGTGAGGAGCGTTTGTGGGATGATGGCCGCAAGCGCTTTTTTGCATGTCGTGCCGACTTGCGCGGAGCGAACCTCAGCCATGCCAATATGCAGCAAACCACTATCAGCGGTATTGTGTTGAAAAAGGCAACCCTACGCTATGCCAACCTGAGCCAAGCCGATGTGTGTGGTGCCGACTTGAGCGGGGTAGACCTGAGCAATGCCACGCTTGTGGGAGTGAGGTTTTCTGCGGCGGGTAGCGAAAAAACCAACCTCAGCGAAGCCAATTTGCGCGGGGCCGACTTGACAGGCACGGACCTGCGCGGGCTAGACTTGAGCGGTGCAACCTTGAGTGAAGGAAACCTCTATGAGGCAAACCTTGCCGGTGTGAGCCTGGTAGGGGCCGATTTGACCAAGGCGCAAATGCAGGCGGCCAACCTGCGCGAGGCGAATGTGCGCGATGCGCGACTGCGCGAAGCATGGCTTGCGCGAGCCGACCTGCAAGATGCTATCTTGCGCAATGCCGACCTGAGCGGGGCCACCCTAAGCGAAGCTGACGTGCGTGGTGCCGACCTGAGCGGGGCCGAGTTGCACGATGCAGTGTTGGCAGGAGCACTCTACAATGGTAAGACGGAGTGGAGCAAGGGCTTTGACCCCAACAAGGTCGGCGCAAAGAAGGAGAAGTTGTGGGGGCTGTTTTAGCTTGCACAAATATGTTTTTACCTCCGAGGAAACAGAGAAAGAATGAAAGGTTTATCGTATGGAACGCTATTTTCACACCCTAGGACCATGTAACCCCACTACGCATTATATGTTGCCTGCTTTGGCACGCTGCACCGATGTGTTGGGGTTGATTGCACGTGGACACTACTTCATCATCCATGCAGCCCGTCAGTCGGGCAAAACCACCTTACTTATGGAACTCACCAACCAACTCAATAGCGAAGGAACCTATCATACCCTGTATTGCTCATTGGAGAGTGCCGATAAAATATCCGAGGCTGAAAAAGGCATACCGGCCATCGTCAAAGCCATTGCCAAGCAGATCAGATTCCATAGCGATCTGAAACACTATTCCTTTGCTGAGGGAAGTGATTATAGTGATTATACCAATGTTCTGCAAGAAACAGTCGCTTCCTTTTGTGCAAAACTAGATAAACCCCTTGTCATCTTGTTTGATGAGATAGATTGCCTTGCCAATCGCACACTCATCTCCTTCCTACGGCAGATACGTGAAGGCTATATCAATCGTGATTTCTACCCGTTCGTGCATGCAGTGGGGCTTGTGGGCATGCGCAACATACGCGATTACCGGGCGCAAGTGCGTGAAGATAGCGAAACGCTTGGGAGTGGCAGTCCGTTCAACATTGCTGCTGACCCGCTAACGCTGCACAACTTTACCCAAGCCGAAATAGGGCAACTGTATGCCCAACACACCGCTGACACAGGGCAAGTCTTTCCCGACGAGGTGGTAGCGCACGTCTACCACGCTACCAATGGGCAACCGTGGCTTGTCAATGCCATAGCCAAAGACATTGTGGAGGGCATGCTCCACAACGATGTCAGCCAACCCATTGTGCTTGACTATGTAGACCAAGCTGTTCACAACATCATCATGCGCCGGGGCATACACCTGAATAGCCTGATGGCCCGCCTCAAAGAAAAACGGGTGCAACGCATTGTTGAGCCATTGCTGCTTGGGCAAGCACGCGGCTATAGCCCATTCGATGACGACTACCAATATGTGCTAGACCTGGGTTTGTTGCGCACAGAAGGCCCAGAGCTTATCCCTTCTAACCCCATCTATGGCGAGGTGATGATACGGTGGCTCAGTGCAGAAACCTACATGGAATTGGAACAGCAAGGTACCATCTCGCAAGCGCCAGCCTACTTGGTAGATGGCAAACTCGATATGCGGCGCTTGCTCGGTGACTTCCAAGCATTCTGGCGTGAGCATAGCGAAATGTGGATCGAGCGCTATCAATACAAAGAAGCCGCGCCACACCTAGTATTGCATGCCTTTTTGCAACGGGTTATCAATGCCGGAGGGCATATTCACCGCGAGTTGGCATCGGGGCGTGGGCGCTTGGATATATGCATCGAGTATGGCGATAGACACTACCGCTACCCGATAGAGTTGAAGCTACGCGAAGACACCAAGACCATACCCGAAGGGCAGGTACAACTAGCCGGCTATATGGAGCGCCTAGGGTGCGACGAGGGCTGGCTCGTGGTCTTCGACAAGCGTAAAACCGTCGCATGGAGCGACAAACTGTTTTGGCACACCGACACCGTGCAGGGCAAAACCGTGCATACCGTCGGGTGTTGAACTGTTGGAACCGCCAGAACCGCTGGGGTGCTGAACAAATCTTTGTATTCTTCGTGTCTCGCGTTATTTATTCTCCACGCATTTTGTGCTATCATAGTCTCTAGGGAAAGATAAGTCTCAGTAGATACAGAGGTATGCCCCCGTGGACATAAGCATAGATAAAAAACAAGCTATCGGGCTAGTCAAGGCTATTGCAGCCTGTGGATTGACCATTGGCAGCACAGTTATGAGTATTGCGGCCGATGGCGGCGCAAGCGCGGGTGCCATTGCAGCAACAGGTACGGGTATTGCGGCCATCCTAGCCACTGCCCCACCATGGGCAACGTCACTTATGAACACCTTGGGCAATATAGGACTCAACATTACCTCCAACATCTTGGAGCGTATGGTTGATACTTGGCGCGATGATGTGATTGAGGATAGCAGCAAGCTCAACCACGACATTGCCAAAGCGCTCATCGCTGCATGCAAAGCCGCCACCGTAGAATCAAAGGATTATTGGCAGAAGAACTTTAGTGTGCTGGAAAAACATGTCTACCAAACCAACGGTAGCTATGATGATGCATCCAACATATTACGCAAGCTAGAGAATCTGCCCAAGCACCTCGACCAAGTGATAAGCCAAGACGACCTGACAAGCACAACGCTCCCCGATGATGACATTCTGAACCTCACACGAAAAAGCAAGCAAGAAGACGCCCAAGCCAGCCTGCGTAGCATCGTATCGCAAAGGCTCCAATCATATCTTAATACACCCCACACCGAAGCTGTCAATGCCATTGCAGACCATCTCACAGAAGCATGGCTGGCCCAGTTTCAAGATGAGCTACGCAATATTGCCGAAGATAGCCAACGCGCCAAAACCGCCTTTGAGGAGCTTTGGCGAGATAGTATCTCCTCTACGCTGAGTGACTTGGGTGAGCAAACATCTGAGATACAAGGAGATGTAAGGAATATTCTGGTACGGCAAGACATTGAAGTAAAAACACTGTTTGCTATTCGGGGAGCTATACGGAATATTCCACAAACAGTGGCCGGGCAAGTAACCCAAGACATCATGCAGCAACTCATTGCCCATTTCGACCAGCTTCTATCCGACAAATACCCCCAAGCTGCCACATTGGAGCGAGACCTGCGCGGCTTTTTGCGCCGCACCGAGCCGGGCCTTTCTGCTGATGCTACACACAAACTTGTCTATAGCTTGCTTGCATGTGATGCTCTCGCCCGCATCTTTCACAAAGAATGGTCTGGGTTTATGCAGGCTACCACCGAAGAATTGATTTTCTCTGTACGCCACGCTGAAACATCCCCCGATGCAGTTGAGAACCTTGACACGACCGTGCAAGATATTTTGGGCTTGCAAGTAAAGCTCACCTCTATTGAGCAGTCATCTGCTACGCTCTGTCCATTTGTTAAACAACTATCCGATGAAAAATTGCGCTGGGCCTACGATAATGCCATACCTGCAACATGGGCGCATGCCTTTCCCCAAGGGTGTGACAAATTGCAGACGTTTTCACGCATACTGCATCAATTTGCACGCGAAGGTGATACCTGTGATCAATTCCTGACCTTTTTTCAACGGTTGGATGAACTCATCTGTCATCTACCAGAAAAGCAGCAAGAGACTGCCAACACTATTAGGTACCTGTATAGAGCAATCACAGGACAAGACCCAGAGCACTGGAGAAAATGGGAACATAATCTCCCATCCGACAAGCCTGCTCCCGATACACCCGCACCCGTGCATCTGTTGGTAAAACTTGAAGACTGTAACCCGATGGACCATACCTACCTTATTACAGCATGGCTTTTTCGTGGAGATGAACAAACACAACTGCATGACAAACAACTGCGAGAAACGTTGGAGAATATCCCCATGGTGCTGGGGCAATTTCTAGCCAATGCCGAGAAGGATGCTAAGGTCGAAATGATTGAGTTTTTGGTGCCAAGAGACTTATTGGGCAAGTCGTTTGAATGTTATCCACGTGTATACCCTGAAGACCTATTAGAAACACAGCAACGCCGAACTCGTTCAATAGGTTGTCATTACCATGTGGTGGTGCGGATACGTGGGAAGAAGCACTATGCAAACTGGGTCAACTTTCGTGACAAATTTGCTTCCCTTGCGCAAGACGACCCCAATCTATCCTGTCATACTATAGAAACACTCGATGACAAAGACGATGTCTTTTATGATTTGATTAATGAATTAGAAGAAACGCAAGCATTGTGTCTCGTGCTCATTCCACCACTCACAACCGATGTATGTAATGATGTAGCAGATGCTCTGATAGAAGTTGGAACACCTATTGCGCTCTGGCGAAGGGAAGATATAGATAATGAAGGGTTTACAGAACTGCTATCGTGCAACCTTGGTGATTTACGTGCCCACGTGAAGGACAAACGCAAAAAAGCCCGTCCTAAAGACCAAAACCACCTCGGCAATCACCTCACCCTGCTATGGGACGACCCCAACCGTGTGCCACTGGATGATACGGAGAGTGGCAGGCTTTCAGGACCAGAACAAAAGCCAACGGAACAAGAGCGCTGATGGTGAGCGAAGGTTTTTACCACAGAGGACACAGAGGACACAGAGGAATTTGTAGTACAATGCACCTGAAACCTGAAGCCTGAAACCTGAAACCTGAAACCTGAAACCTGAAACCTGAAACCCGAAACCCGAAACCCGAAACCCGAAACCCGTAACCTGAAACCTGAAACCTGAAACCCGTAACCTGTATTCTAGGAAACAAAGGAGAGAAAACCTACATCTATGCAGACAGACTTGCATCTGAAAAACTTAACCATGGCATGTGGGAAAGATATGCTCCCATTTTTGGGGATACCCTATGCCAAATTGAAATCGGTAAAAGTATTGGAATTGCCGTCCAGTGCGCGGCGGCTAGACAACATCTTGCATATGGTTAGCCCCCATGGGCAAGAATATCTGCACATCTTAGAATGGATAGCCTACCCAGACCCGCTGGTCTTGTGGCGCTTGGCGTATTACATGGCCTGGGTTGCGCTGGTATACCCCGGCAAGATCATCGTTGGAACAGTCATTTACCTCACTCCAGAAAGTGATATGGGGCATGTGCTACACCAACGTATAGATGGGCAAGATGTACACATATGGCAGTTTAACTGTGTGCGGTTGTATGAACTGGATGCTTATACAGCATTGCGTTCTGGTGAAGCTGGTCTTGTGGTGCTCAGCACACTGATGCAGGGCGCAGATGAGCACCTAGCTGAAGAGGCTATTACCTTCGTGCTCACCCAAACCGAGCAACCGCTCCAAGGAGAGTTGCTTACCATTCTGAGTACATTTACCGAAAATCTTATCAAGCCAGAGCGATTTATTGCAATTGTAGGAAGGGGGAATCTGATGAAATCGAGTGTGATAGAGTTATTGCTGAAAGAAGAACGGGAAGAAATGCAGGCGCAGTTTGCCCAAGAACGCAACCAATTGCAATCACGACTTGAGAAAATTGAGCAGCAACATACCCTACAACAAAGCCTGATAGAACTCATCTTGCAGAAATTTCCAACTATGCCGGTTATGCTCATGAAAGACATTTGGAACATTACCGATCCGTTGCTCTTGAGCAGACTACACCTTGATGTCACGAAAGCAAACGATCTGCACGAGTTTGAACAACGTCTACAAGAAGTCGCAGCATCTGAAACCTGAAACCTGAAACCTGAAACCTGAAACCTGAAACCGAACAGAAAAGGAGATATAATCGAATGGAAAACAAAATGGAAAAAAAGGCAGAATCATGGTGGGTCTTTCGTGGCACTGGCAAGTCGCATGAAGGCGATGGCATAGAGCGCCTACTGAGCGACCACCCACCACCACCCTGGCGCGACTTTGCCAAGCGCCCCAACCGCCAAGGTGTTGCGCCAATATCGCGCCAACTTGAATGGGAAGCTGAAAAAGAACGCGGGCAGATATTTCGCTTTGGCAACACCGAGGTAGAGCATGAGCTTATTAGCCTCATCAACACCGCGCTCTACCTGCGCCGACCAATGCTGGTGACAGGCAAGCCCGGCAGCGGCAAATCGTCCTTAGCATACGCCCTAGCCTACGAATTGCGCCTCGGCCCCGTGCTGCGTTGGTCTATCACCACGCGCACAACCCTCAACGATGGCCTCTATAGCTACGACGCCATCGGGCGCTTGCAAGATGCCCAGTTGCAACAACCCGAACAAGGGAAAGGCTTTTTTGGAGGAAGCACACCGAAGCTGCCCCCGCCCGACATTGGCAACTACCTGCGCCTTGGGCCGCTTGGCACAGCCCTGCTACCCACCGAACGCCCACGTGTGCTCCTGATAGACGAAATAGACAAGAGCGATATTGACTTGCCCAATGACCTACTGCATGTCTTTGAAGAGGGCGAGTTTATCATCCCTGAGCTAGAACGCATGGCCAAGAATGAACCTGTTGTGAATGTACAGCCGGATGACAGCACCAGCAGCGATAGCCGTGATACTGCAATGCAGCGTGTACCTATTCACAAAGGGAAGGTGTGTTGTCTTACCTTCCCTATCGTTGTGCTGACCAGCAATGCCGAACGCGACTTTCCCCAAGCATTCTTGCGGCGTTGCTTGCGTCTCGACATGCCCGATCCAACTGAAGAAAAACTGCGCTCCATTGTGCAAGCCCACTTGAGCGAAGCAAACGCACATCAGGTTGATCAGCTCATCCAAGCCTTTTTGGATAGGCAAGAAGGCAACAAAGGCGAGCGTGGCGACCGCGCAACCGACCAATTGCTCAACGCCGTCTATCTTGCCACACGCGGCATAGACCCCGTCAACGCTCTCGACAAGGAACAGTTGCTTGAGGTGTTGCTCAAACCATTGTAGTGATGAGGGGTCAGGGGTCAGGGGGCAAGGGGTCAGGGTACGAGGTGTGAGGTGCGAGGTGCGAGGTGTGAGGGGTCAGGTGTGAGGGGTCAGGTCTTAATGAAAACAGAAAAGGGTTATAATTAGGGAGAATCCATATGGAACAAACAATACATGTACCTATTCCACACGAATGGGTGCAAGGAATACCTCAATAAGAAATGGCACGAAAGATATAAAATGAGCTATGGAGTCTTGCCGTCCACGAATATGCGTTTGAACCGCTGAGGCCCTGGGGGGCAAAGCCGTATATGTAGGTATATGAACGAGATAGAGGTATAGATTGTGAGTGATATACAAGTAGACATTACAGACTTGCATGACAACTTAGACTCTCTGATTAATCAAGCTGAACAGGGGCATAACCGGGTTATTTTGCTCAAAGGTGGTAAGCCAACAGTGGTCATTATTGGTATTGAAGCATTCAATCGTTTGGAGCAGCAACCTATTGTTGTGTATACGGTGGATAAATGTGATGATGTTATGAAGAGCGTTGATGCGCTTCGTCAACGTATTGCGCAGTGGCAAAAGGAGCATGGGGTTGTAGCTGAGGATTCGGTTGAAACGTTATGGGCAATACGCGAGGCGCATGATGAATCTATCGCTGGTATGTGTTGATGCTGGGCTAACGCTTACATTGGTTCTTTCAGAACCTGTTTTAAAACGTAGGGGCGTGCGGTTGCACGCCTTTATCAGCACACAAATAAAGGTTTGTTGATAGAACAAGCTAGGATAAATACACTATCTGTGTTCATCTGTGTCTATCTGTGGTTCCTTTTAAAACAGGCTCTCAGGCGAGGCTTTTTATCAAATAGTTAAGGATGCGAAATGAGTGAAACATCAAACATAAACCACCTCCTCACCAACCTGCACGACCACATGCCCGACCTGTCCGCCGACGACATGGCCGATGTGCTGTGGTTTGCGCTGCGCATATGCCCGTTAGGTGCGAGGGAACAGGGGTCAGGGGTCAGGGGACAGGGAATAGGGGACAGGGGACAGGGAACAGGTGCTAGGGGACAGGTGCTAGGTGCTAGGGGACAGGTGCTAGGTGCTAGGGGACAGGTGCTAGGTGCTAGGGGACAGGGAATAGGGGACAGGGGACAGGGAACAGGTGCTAGGGGACAGGGAATAGGGGACAGGGAACAGGGAATAGGGGACAGGGGACAGGTGCTAGGTGATAGGGGACAGGGAATAGGGGACAGGGGACAGGGAATAGGGGACAGGGGACAGGGAACGGACACCGGTCGCCCGTCCCCTGACCCCCGTCCCCCGTCGGGAGCGACATTGTATACAACTACACTGCCCACTATGCCACAGCTCACCATACATGTGCCGGGTGCCTATGCCCTCCCCGATAGGCTCGACCTAGCACGTGCCCTGCGCCCACTCAAACGTCGTGTACCTTCACACACACAGCGCGTGCTCGACGAAGAAGCAACCGTGCGCCGTATAGCCGATATGCGCATATGGTCGCCCGTGTTGCGCCCGGCCCGCTCGCGCTGGTTTGATATTGCGCTCGTCGTTGATACCAGCGCATCAATGGCCATCTGGCACCAGGCTATCACTGAGCTACGGCACTTGCTCGCCTACCACGGCGCATTTCGTGATGTGCGCACATGGCAGCTTGCAACTGAAGCCATGCCTAGCAAGCCACACCTCTACCAGCATCAGCAACAACACCCCACCCCCAATGCCGCCATGCTCTGCGTCAAAGAGCGCCCAGTGCGCCCGCAAGCACTCATCAACCAGGCCGAGCAACGCCTCATTATCATCGTGAGCGATTGTGTTGCGCCAGCATGGTACAACGGCACCGTGGCGACCATGCTTGGCCTCTGGGGGCGCATACACCCCGTCGTCATCGTGCAAATGCTGCCCCAGCATTTATGGTCACGTTGTAGCCTCGACAAAGCCACCGATGTCTATGTGCAGTCCCGCACGCCCGGCATTCCCAACACGCGCCTCAACGTGCTACACACCACGCGCCGCCGCGTGCGCCGCTCGCGCCAGCAAGCAACAGAACAAAAAGAAAGCAAGTCCACTATTCCCATCCCCATTGTCACCCTAGAGCCAGAGCCACTCGACCTGTGGGCCGAACTGGTTGCCGGCAACCCAGCCGTGTGGAAAAAGGCCTACCTGTTTGCCTATGAGCCAACACCCACACCGTCCCCTGAGCGTGTCGAAGGTACTAGCAAGGGAGCATGCTCCCTTGCGAATGCGAATGCGAATGCGAATGCGAATGCGAATGCGAATGCGAATGCGAATGCGAAT
>CAZVEN010000001.1:452877-453538 GCA_964626155.1 uncultured Chloroflexaceae bacterium
GCGGAAAATGATACCACCGTACCACCGGCCGCCCTCGAACGCCTCAAACGCTTCCGGGCGAGTGCCTCGCCCACGGCCCGCGAATTGCTGCTTTTGCTGGCGGCGGCCCCCCTCTCGCTGCCCGTGATGCGCCTGGTACAGCAAACCATGCTGCCCGCATCGCGCTCGGTACACCTAGCCGAGGTGTTTTTGGGCGGCGTGCTCATGCGCACCACGCCCGCCAACCTAGACCTGCACCCCGAAGAAGTGCAATATGACTTTGCCGATGGCGTGCGCGACATTCTGCTAGAATCTATGACCCACTCCGACCGCCTGCTCGTGCTAAAATGTGTATCCGACTATATCAACCGCCGCGCCGGGCATCACCCGTTCGATTTTCGGGCCTTCCTAGCCGAAGCCCATTCGGATGAGGCTATCGAGACCATCAGCAAAGAACATATGCCCTTTGCCGTGATAGCAACCCATGTGCTGCGCGGCATGGGCGGGCGCTATGCAGAACTGGCCCACAGGCTGGAGCAGGTGCCGGTGCGTATAGTCCTGCCGCCGCCTGCCCCCCAAACCCCCTTAGGGGGGGCTTCTTTACGCCATTCCCACCGCCCATTCCCCACCACCATAGACGAATGGCGCGACGAGTTGACGTATTGCGACACCACCTTTGGCG
>CAZVEN010000002.1:0-188556 GCA_964626155.1 uncultured Chloroflexaceae bacterium
GATATTCATTGATCACTATAATTCGGAGTTATCAGTCTGAATTATACCACTACCGGAATACAAGGAATAGGTTATGGTGGATATAAACAAACATATCGTTCACTGGAAAACCAGTGCGGTTGAAGATTGGGACATAGCCCAACGATTGATTGCATCCAACAATATCCGTCATGGGTTGTTCTTTTTGCACCTAACGGTAGAAAAACTCTTGAAAGCCCTTGTTTGTCGTCATACCAACGATATAGCTCCACGGTTGCACAATCTCGTGCGATTAGCCGAATTATCTGGTATTTTGTTTACTCAAGAGCAGATTGATTTGTTGGTTGAGATCAATCCCCTGCATATCGAAGGACGATACCCTGATATGTTGGTACCTCCGGCATCGAAACAAGAAGCCGAGCAATTGCAAGAAAGAACAAAGGAACTGTTCATATGGTTGAATCAACAATTATCCTGATCATCCAACGCTATCTCCAAGCATTAGCAGCGCAGGGAATACCCATCGTCTATGGGGTACTTTTTGGTTCCTATGCCCGCAATGAGGGAATACACCAATGGAGTGACATAGATGTGTTAGTCGTTTCGCCCCGCTATGACGAAGCCTATAGTCGAGCAGACATGACCTTGTTGTGGAAAATTGCTGCCCGTACCGATAGTCGCATCGAGCCGATACCTGTTGGCATACACCGTTGGCAAACCGACGATGCGAGTACCATCCTAGAAGTAGCCCGCCGTGAAGGGGTCGTGGTATCGCTCTAGCGCAGGTAGGGGCGAGGTGTCTCAGGGGTCAGGGGTCAGGGGTCAGGGGGTTTGAACCGCTGAGACGCTGAGGGCGCTGGGGCGCTGAATCTAGCCTCGGTGCCACGCACTCCCAAAAGTGCGTGGCACCCTCTATGGCTTTGCAAAGGGGTAAACGCGATGTTCCTAGATGCGCTGCGGGTGCTGGGGCGCTGAGTTGGTAGCATCGGCTGATAAGCCGGATTCCGGCAGGATGCGGTGCTACGGGTTTTGAACTGCTGAACCGCTGAGGGTGCTGAGGCGCTGGGTTCTCAACTCCAGACTTCAGAAGTCTTGGAGACTTCGGAAGTCTCAATTGTGGGAGTGGTTTTTTGTTCTCATACCGGAGAGGTACATATGACTGATTTTTATACGACAGTTGGGGTTTTATCGGACCCACAAACCATTGTTTTAGATAGACCGACGACCCTACCAATAGGACGGGTTCGGATTACGGTTGAAATACTACCAACGTATTCTTTTTGGAAAGGTACGACAATTGATGCATTAGCCAAACAGCAAGGTGTAACTCCAGTGAGAAGTATAGATGATTTATGGGGAGATTTTTGGCCGGAGGACGAGTCTGAACCATTCAATTTCCGAACATGATTAGTGCAACTCAAGCTGCTAACACAGGGTATTCGCCAGTGGCTCCCCGCTCCCTGAGCTTGTTGAGGAGCTTGGGTAGCAGGGCACGGGGTTTGAACCGCTGAACCGATGGGTGTGCTGATAGGGCAACTCTTGGCCACCATGGTGGCCGCACAAGCACTCAACAACAATGCACAACCCGTCTACGGCGCATATGTCATTGGGCGGCATTGGTATTTCGTCATTGTAGAGCAGCAAGACTATGCCATAAGCCTGCCATATGACTCGACGCGGGATGAGTTGTATGATATTTTGCGCATATTAAAGGGCATAAATATCCTCATTCAACAACAAGGGCATAGGGCATAGAGCATAGGAACAAATGCATCTTTACCTACACATACCCTTTTGCAAAAGCCGTTGCACCTATTGCGACTTTGTCACCTACGCCAACCTAGAGCATCGCATAGAGGCCTATGTACACACACTGTGTGCCGAGATCGCCATGCTCGCCAACACCCCGCCACGCTATACCACCAACACCCTACGTCCCAGCATCTTCTTTGGCGGCGGCACACCGGGTATCCTCGTACTCGCGCACCTAGAGCGCTTGTTGCATGCCGCCCATGCACTCATATCACACACACATGCCGAAATCACGCTTGAAACCAACCCCGGCGCACGCATGGGCACCGGCACCGGCACACAAGACACCCTGAGCTACTTTCGTGGGCTACGCGCACTGGGCTTCAACCGACTCAGCATAGGCGTGCAAAGCCTGCATGCCCCCACATTACGTCTCCTAGGGCGCATACACACCGCACAAGAAGCACAACGCTGCTTTGAAGATGCCCGCCGCGCCGGTTTCACCGCTATTAGCCTCGACCTCATCTATGGCTTGCCAGAGCAAACCCTGCACGACTGGGAAACCACGCTTGAGACCATATGCCAATGGCAGCCCGACCATCTTTCATGCTACGCACTGACGCTTGAAGAACATACACCCCTGTTCAAGCACATTGCACAGGGTAAGACATACCTGCCAGATGACGACACAACCGCTGCCATGTATCTCGCAGCAATGGAGAAACTCGCCCACAACGGCTATACCCACTATGAAATAAGCAACTGGACCATGCACGATATGTGCCAGCACAACCTCGCCTACTGGCTCAACGATGACTACCTCGGCGCAGGAGTCGCCGCTCATGGGCATATCTACCCCCAACGCTACGCCAATGAATCTGTCATGGATGACTACATCGCCGCCGTGCAAGCAGGACATCGCCCCATTGCCCAAACAATCCCATTGACACCAGAAGACCTGTGCGCCGAAACCATGTTCATGGGATTACGCCTAAACGCCGGAGTACACAAACAGCATTTCCACCAACGTTGTGGCGTAGAACTTGATAGCATCTACGGCAAAACGCTTGATGAGCTTGAAATGCAGGGGCTATTGGAGCGGCATGACCTATCTGTGCGTTTAACTGCTCGTGGTCGCATGCTTGGCAACCACGTCTTTGCCCGTTTCATCTAATTGCGGGTTCTGCCAGAGCGCAGCACCAAGGCCAGCACAGCCCCAAAACAACGCCCCCATATGGCTAAACTCAATATTGAAAAAGTAGTGGTCCGCCAGACCAACTGTGAGAGCCGCCACCAACCCAGCTTGCGTGCCAGCAAGCATCGTTGCGCCTTCTGCATCCAACCGCCCCATCTGTTGAAAGGAAAGAGCAAACCATGCCCCAACAATGCCCAAAAAGGCAACCAACCCAGAAAGCCCCATCCGTTCGGCTATCGTGAGGTAAATACTGCTCACCCCGGCCACCAAATCTATTTCGGGAGCCTGCCCAAACCCAATGCCAAACACCGGATAGCGGCGAATAATAGCAATCGCATTTTGAAACTCAGCCAAGCGCATTTGTTGCGCCTGGTCCCGAAACTGCACCCCCTCACGCAAGCGCTGCACAAAATCACCTGCCATACCGAGCCCAACAAGGAGTATGGTAGCCAACGTGCCAGCGGCAATCATCACCCACCAGAGCCGTGGCGAACGCACAGTAGCCAAATACACCGCCGCCGCAATAATGCCAAACAGAGCAGCCCGCGAAAACGTCAGCAACAACGCCACCAACATCAAGCCAACCATACTGCCCAAAAGCCAACGGCGCATCACCGGCTGCCGCGTCAACAATTGGGCCGCCGAAAGCGCCAGCATGAGCGCCAGCATCCCCCCAAAACTATTTGGGTCTACCGAGGTCCCGATTGCACGTTCCATCCCATCTGGGTCATCCTCAACATAGCGTAGCACACGCCCACTGGTAGGGTAGCCCACACGCCCTAGTGCAACCAACAAACGCAACGCCATCTCATCGGGCAACACATAGAGCCCAAGCCCAAGCAATGCTGCCAAGCCGCCGCACGCAATGAACATGCGCATCACAAACCGCGCCTGTTGCCGGGTGCGTATACAATTCACCATAGAGAAGAAAAGCAACACCCCAAGAATAAACTTGACATAGTTGTGGAGTGTACGCGAGTCGGGCAACCCATTGGCCCCAAGAACCAACGAAAACAACGTAATGCCCAAAAAGCCCAACAACGGCAGCCCAAGCGGTGTCAAGCGCACATCATACCTATCGCGGTAGGCCAACATACGCAAAAACCACACGACCATTAAGCCAGATAGCGCTAGGGAAAGAAACGTAGGCGTAATAATAGCCTTGAAGGGCAGCGTACTAAAAGGCAGCAACGTAATACTAGCAACGACGAGGGTAAGCCCCATCATCGTACTCGTCATCAGCGCATAGCCGACGCCCAATGCAAGCAAGCCGGCCACAGCATACACCGGACCGAATGCGGCTGCCGTGCCAACCAAGCCACCCGCAACGATTGCAGCCAACGCCGCAAGCAGAGTCGGGAGCATATCTATTCTAGCAAAACGCTGATAGGTATGGCGCCAAGCAAGGGGTTGACCACCGTCAACCCCATTGAAAACCTGTGCAAACAACCCCTTCACAAACAAACCTTACATCTGTGGCATAGGTGATGGTGCTGCTTGGTCATATGGCAAATCAGAAATACGCATCAGCTTATTCCAACGATGGTTGGCCGACATATAGCGCACCGTGCCAGATTCAGACCGCATCACCACGCTATGACTACGCGCCCCTCCCCGAATATACTCGACGCCTTCCAAAAAATCACCGGGTGTAATACCCGAAGCAGCAAAATACACCTTATCGCTATGCACAAGGTCATTGGTTGTATAAATGCGGCTTTCATCTATACCCTTTTCAGTAATCAACGCACGCTCCTCATCGTTGCGCGGCCATACCTTGCATTGAATTTCCCCGCCGGTACACTTAATGGCACACGCAGTAATAACAGCCTCTGGCGCACCACCAATGCCCATCAGAATATCTGCTGGCGGGTCTTCAATACTGGTCATCACACCGGCCGACACATCACCATGCAAAATGAGCTTAATGCGTGCCCCTGTTGACCGAATCTTCCGGATCAAATCCTTATGGCGTGGGCGGTCGAGGACCACCACGGTTATATCGGCTATCTCTTTACCCAACGAACGCGCAACACTACGAATATTAACCGCCACCGGAGCCTCTATATCAATAGCTCCTCGCGCACCTTCGCCCACAACCAACTTATCCATATACGCAATACCCTCCCACGAATAGAGCGAATTGCGTTCGGCGGCTGCCACCACTGAAATTGCGCCTGGCATCCCTTCAGCTAGCAGTGTTGTTCCCTCCACTGGGTCAACCGCTATATCCATTTCGGGTCCCTCACCCGTTCCGAGTTGCTCACCGGTATAGAGCATAGGTGCTTCGTCTTTTTCACCTTCACCAATAACGACAACACCACTCATTGGCACAATCTGTAATGCCAAACGCATAGCCTCAACCGCAGCTTGGTCACAGCCATACTTATCACCACGTCCCATCCAACGCCCGCTACGTAATGCTGCTGCCTCCGTCGCCCGTACCAACTCCATACCTATATTAATATTAACAGTCATTTCCTACCTCCTCGTAGATACCAACTTGCAAAACAAAGAGAGACAGACAACAGAGCATGTTGCTACCCAATAGAGACATCTCTCACCTGTCATCTGTCCAAACCACCATAGATACGTATAGAAACGTCGCATCGTTTCAAGCAACGTGATTGTATCACACCCCTACCTTACTGTCTATTGAAAAAATGTTATGAGACCTATGCTATACTTGCACGTATGAAATCTACAAACCTAATCTATGGAGCTTTTTTGAAGTGTTCGTGTACGCAATGTGAATAGGAGCAAATGTGAACCGTATTATCTGTATCAGCCTTGGGTTATCGCAGCGCAACTATCACATCACCCTACAGATAGCAGATCAGCAGCTTGACATACAACGTATAGGGACAGATGGTGACAAAAAACGGGTACTTGCACTGTTGCAAATCCATGGTCACACAGGTAGCATCCTCAGCATAGATGGGTGGCAGCCGGTGCTGCATATGGGTACCAAGCACACTACCTACCATAAACCGCTGTATGATGCTATGCACATATGCACAAGCCCGGTGTATGATGGGAGCATGCTGCGGGCAACCCTCGAACGGTGGGCCATCAAACGTGCCGCCGACCAAGTACCCGACATATTTCGCAAGCGTCGTATCCTCTGCATCAACGGCATAGAACGCTACCCACTTGCCCAAGTGCTCGCCCAGTATGAGCCAACCATACGCTTTACGGACCCTCTCACGCACCATGGCACCATTCCCTTTCTGCCAACGCTACGTTCCTTCAAGCACCTAGAACGCTACGCCATGGTTGCCCCCACCCTAGCAACATATTTCCCCAACCCAATGCCACACCCCGGTAGCTTTGCCGGTAAAAACCAACGTGTACGTATGGAAAAGCTCTTTGCGTGGGCCGATGTCATCGTGGGCGACGTTGAGACTATTCGCCGTTTTGCACCCCACAACCTGCACAAGCGCACCCTTGTCACCGATGCCCCCTACCCGCATGAGATAGAGGACTTGCGCATGCGTGGTGTGACAACCCTCGTCACAATGACCCCGCCACTGCATAGTGATTACCCATTTCTCACCACCGACGTTCTGGAAGCCATAGTAGCGGCCACGCATATGCCCAATGGGCCCCTCGACGAGGCGAACGTGCTCGATTTTATCTCAACCCACCATTGGGAACCAACCATACAGCATTTGAATCAGCGCGACAAACCGCGATTTGCCTTTGTCATTCACCCACTCAAAACGAGTCACCTATTCTTGCATCCGTCTTTTCGGTTGGCGAAGCATCTCCCACCACAGCTCGTCGAATGGGTTGCAGCCTATGCTCCCCCACTGTATCTCTCGCGCATACGTGGCATTCGTAGCCAAGCCACGGGGGAAGAGGTAGAAGGTCTCCTCTTTTCGCTCTGCTCAACCCCACGCGAAATGATGCGCCGTTCGCCAACATTCACCTACAAACGGTTGCTCACAATAGCCAACCGTGCCGAACGCCGTGGAGCCAAAATTATGGGCTTAGGAGCCTTCACCTCAGTCGTAGGCGACGCTGGTATCACGGTAGCCAAACAGAGCACTATAGGTATCACCACTGGCAACTCATTGACAGTGGCAGCAACGCTTGAAGCTGCCAAACGTGCCGCATTAATGATGGGCATGCGGACCGATACGGGATGTGCGGTTGTCATAGGCGCAACAGGCAGCATCGGAGCAGTGTGTGCGCGATTGCTCGCCTTAGCCATAGGCCATGTCGTCTTGATAGCCCCACGCCCAGAACGATTGTTGACGCTCAAGCAACAGATTGAACGTGAAACCCCTAGCGCACAAGTTATTGCCGCTACCAATCCCGATGCCTACATCCACAACGCCGACTTGATTGTTACTACAACCAGTACCCTCAATAGCCATGTACTCGACATAGAGAAACTTAAACTTGGCGCTATCATATGCGATGTAGCTCGCCCACCCAATGTGTGCCAAGCCGAAGCAGAGCGTCGCCCCGATGTCTTAGTTATTGAAAGTGGCGAAGTGCGGCTACCCGGATCGCCCGACTTTGGCTTCAACATTGACTTGCCATCCGGCACAGCCTATGCGTGCATGGCCGAAACAGCCCTTTTGGCCATGGATGGGCGTTTTGCAGACTATACCCTTGGACGTGATATTGACATGCAACAAGTAAAAGAAATGTATCGGCTTATGAAAAAACATGGGCTAGAACTGGCCGGCTTACGTAGTTTTGGGCGTTATATTACCGATGAAGATATTGAACACAAACGCCAACTTGCCCACACCATGCGCATGCATGGTGTGCCTGCCCATGTCAAAGGCACCTTATCTGAAGTATAAAACAAGAGGATTTTACTCTATGGAAGTAACACTTAGTCATGAAGATACCAACCGCATTGCAGTGTTCTGCAATGGGCAGCCATCACATACATTTGACATGCAGATATTGCCCCCCCCACTGGGCGCATCCACTGCTTCATCGTCACCGTTAGAAGACCCGGTTGCCTATGGCACCGCACTCTATGAAGCGCTATGTGCGCCTGAAACCCTAGCCCACCAAACCATTGTAGCCAACCCAGAGCGTCTTGTGCTTACCATTGAGCATACCCCATTGCAAGCGCTCCCATGGGAATATATCTACCGACAGCAAGGCTTTCTCGTGCTCGACATACCATTTATACGTAGCATACCGGTTGCACAACGCATAGCCACACCCACACCTACAGGTACGTTGCATAGCGCTGTTTTGTTGAGCAACCCCATTACAACAAGCCTTTCACCGTTGCACACCGATGTGGAATGGCGCTGGTTGCAACAAGCGGTAGAAGGCATCCTCAACGCCATGACACTCGAACGTATACGTCCACCAACACAGCAACGCCTTACGCAACTGCTCGGCCACAGGCATATCCATATTGTGCATTATATGAGCAATATGGTGCTAGATTCGGATGAGCATACATTCCCATTTGAGCATATGGATGGGAGTCTTGACGCTATGTCCCATGACACACTGGTACATATGCTACAACCTTCTTCTGTGCTTATGCTCATCGTCCATGCAGGGAATACACCTACACCTGCGCCCACTCCATTCAATATGATGGCAGCAAACCTTGTTGCTCGTGGGCTACCCTATGTGCTGGCCATGCATTTCAGCATGCCCAAAGATGCGATGCATACGTTTGCCCATGCACTCTACCGTGACATAGCGCGTGGTCTTTCGGTAGAAGCGGCCGTGCATCAGGCACGCATAGCAGTATGCAATAGCAGCACTGGTGATAAAAACCACTGGGCAGTTGGTGGGACGGTGCTCTACACAGCGCTGAATGCTCCCGCACCCGGTCTTTCTGCATGTCAAGGGGAACCATGCATACGCGATCATCAACCGCGCAAAGAATTAAGCAGGCTCCCCTATGTCGAAGGACGGCTAGAGGGACGCACCGAGGAGCTCCTACGCCTAGGGCAATGGTTGACGGGCAAAAACAAAGATACAGACAAAGACCGTTCGCCCATTCTTACCGTTCTTGGTGATTTTGGGCAAGGGAAGACAACCCTCATCCGCGAAGCTATTGAGCGGTTTGGTCATGCCTGGACCGATGGTATTTGGGCAACGTCTCTGGAAGATGTCCCCTTGCGTGCCAAGTTTGTCAACGACTTGGGGCAATTCCTTGGCATTGCAACGGAAAGGATAGACTATGCAACCGAGGTGGAGCATGATCTGCTTACCCGGCTGAAGCAATCGCAACCCCTCATTGTGCTTGACTGTGCCGAAGCATTGATAGAAGCGTTGCACAATGAGCATGCGGATGACCATGCCACTGCTCAGGACTTTATGAACATAATACAGGAGCTTTTGCTCAAGCGGCATATACACCTACTCGTGATGTCGCGTGTTCCGCTTGGTCTAGCAGGCGAAGAGACGCTACGCATTGGTGGGCTTTCGCGGGCCCATGGGGCGCGATTGTTTGCGCTGCATGCAGGCCATCGGCAGAGCGACGTACTAATGACCCTAGCCGAAAAGGTGAGTGATGTAGTAGCAGGCAACCCGTTGTGTTTGCGCTTGCTTGGCGGCGCATTTGCCACATGCCCCTTGCCGCTTTCAACCTTTGTCGTGCAACTTGAGGCGCAGTTGATGCAATCGCGGAGTGAATATCGCCATGCTGACCGTGCGCAACAAGCACTTTTTGCCTGCATTGATACCAATGTACGCTACTTGAGTGATGTACTGCGTGATATACTCAGTGGGTTGTGGGTTTTTCACGCTCCGTTTCTGCCCCAAGTGGCAGCCGCTGTGTTCGATGAACACCTACACGATGCTGCATTGCCGCTACCCAGCGAGCAAGACCCGGTGTGGCAACAAAGCACGGTGTATGACCATCTCGAAGCACTGTGGCAGCGCGGCTTGCTTGAACGCACCTATGATGTAGAAGAAGACACAAGCCTATTTTTCTATCGCATGCCAACAGGCATCCGGTTGCATGCCGAACGCTCACTAGCCCAAGCCCATGCGTATGATACCCTCGTGCAGCGCTTTTGTCGTGCCTATGCGTCTCTCGTGCGCACAATGTATTATGCATTGCACGATAACCCGCAGGCAGCCGCGATAGCCTATACGTGCTATGATGACATACAGCGTGGGCTATTCTCTATGCAGGGTAAACAACGCGCCGACTATCTGCTCCATTGGGCATGGATTGTTGCCCATATGGACCAGGCAGGTCAAGCCTATGACTTGACGAAAGAGGCGTTGATGATATATGCGCATAGCGACGATGATGCGGGACAGATTATGGCGCTCAACAACATGGCTATGCTATTGCATACCCGCTTGCATCGCACAGAAGAAGCCATTGAGCATATACAACAAGCACGTACATTGTTGGAAACGAGCCGCTCACAAGATGCTAATGATTATACACCTGAGTTGTTACAACACACGCTTGAGGCTATGCAAGAGAGTTTGCAGAGGCAGCAGGTAACGTGTTCAGAGTCATCTACACCTACACCGTCGAATGCCGACGCCGAAAAAAGCGCCACTGGTATACCTAGGAACACTATCCTTGGCACATCGTCCACGATACCCCAATCGCAAATCCGTCAAATTGTGACGAATACCATTGCTGTGATGACAGTGGCGAAAGATGGCCACGAAGGATGGTGCCGCGTGATGTTTGGGCTGCTCGACTATGCGCAAGAGCAAGGAGCGGGTTGGGAACCAGAAGTGGATTTTTGCCGGGCAGTTTTAGCACTATTGCAGCCAGAAGAAGCGGACCACGCTGCGTCTACGCTTCCAGAAGGGCACCCCTATGCTGCGGCGATAGAGGAGATACAGCAGCAGTGTGCGGCTATGCACCCAGAGCCACAGCATGGCACATCTGCTATTGAGATACAGGATAGTATTGCACAGACAATAGCGGTATTCACCACTGCCGACGAGCAACGTCGTGAGTGGCATGCTACTGTCACCGACAAACAGCACCAAGCGCAGCAAGCGGGAGACCAGCATCAAGCGGCGTTCTTTGCCGCTATTCTTGCATTGCTCAATGAGCAAGCGCCCGACTTGCCCGATGACCACCCCTATGCTGATGCACTAGCAGAGATTATCACCGGCATTGGCAGTTGCCGCTATCAGCATGTCGCAGCACTCCCTTCAGCGCAAATGGAACAAATTGTATCTGACACGATTGCTGTTATGTCGGTGGAACCGCAGCGGCATGCAGAATGGCGCATGTCTGTCGCAGCTGCGCTTATGCGGGCGCGGCATTGGGGCGAGCAATGGATGCCAGAGGTGGAGTTTTTCACCGCTGTGCTTGCTATCCTCGATGGGCAATCGCCTACTCTGCCGCAAAACCATCTTTATGCAGGGTTGATAGCCGAGATTATCAACGGTATTGAGCAGCGGCTACGGCAGCATGTATCTGGTGAACACAGCGCTTCACCTATTCCCAAAGACGTGGTGCCACGCACAATTGCAGCGTTGCGCGGGGGGACAGAGGAAAAGACAGTGCATGTGCAATATCTTGCAACGATTGCTACGGGGCATACCGATGTGCAAATGATGATATTGAAGAACAACATTCAAATGGCGCTGCATGGGGCCGACCTTGCTACCATGGGCAAAGAGTTGCAAGGTGTCTATCGAGAAGCTTGGGATGCTATTGTGCATAGCATGCACAACCCTAGCGAGTGATTGAAAGGCTTTGTGCTATGGTCGTCGTTTGAACAGCAATTGCCACTCTGTCTTCTCAGCGAAATGCGCCGCTGCGGTTTGGAGTATCTGCTCATCCGCCTCGCCAACATATTGCACCACAACCTGCTTCTCAGCACGGTGTAACGATGGCTTCTTCGCTACCTGCACTGAAGACGACGTAGGCACTACCTCAAACGCAGCCTGTTCAAGCTCCTTTTGATTTGGCTCTGGGGTATACCATTGCACCATCGCTTTATCGTACAAAGGAACTTCCAGCACATCACTGGCACGTTTTTGCATAACATTCAGCGCGTCCGCCAGTATCACTTCCATTCGGATGGGTGCTACCTACCCTTGTGGGGTCGGCGCATGCCCAACAAGCCCGGATGCCGCGCCTGTTCAAGAGACTCAAATGCATCTTCGCCTGGCCGTATCATCGTCCCCTTCTGTTCAAGCCACGCATCACGTATCTGCTGCGCGTGGGTAAAGAGCGCCTCTATAGCGGCTTCGTCCTCATGCTCCAAGTGGTCGCGCATCTCTAGCAAAAAACCTACCGTATCGTTAATCCAACGTATCAACGCTGTGCGGTTAGTTGTGCAAATATCGCGGTGCATCAACACATCGCCCGAAGCCAAACGTGACACATCGCGGAACCCACTAGCCGCCAACACCGCCATCTCCTTCCATGCCGGGCTACGGCTTGTCACTGTGACAAGTGCCGTGGAAAGCACAAACGGCAAGTGCGAAATGCCCGCAACATACGCATCGTGCTCCACCGGGTCTATGTGATAGGGTTTTGCACCAACAGTTTTGACGATAGACTCTATCGTATCAAGCGCATGCTGACTATTCGATGCATCGGGCGTAAGGCAATAGATGGCGTTTTTGAACAGCTCCGGGTCAGCAGCTTCGGCCCCCGACAATTCCTTGCCAGCCATCGGGTGCCCCCCGACAAACTCCACACTTTCGGGCAACAGCTCATGCGCCCACGCGCATACCTGCGTCTTCGTGCTGGCCACATCTGTCACAATTGTGCCCGGCGATAGCCATGGGGCTATATGGGAGAGAATGGGGTGTATAGCTTGCACAGGCGTTGCGACTACGACTACATGCGCATCTTGCACCGCTTCAGCCATATCTTTTGCCTGATGGTCTATAGCTAGACGATTGCGTGCTGTGCGTGTAGCGTTGCTCTGAGTATCGTAGCCGGTTATGTACACATTGCCGAACGGTGCTTGCTTTGGGTCTGCTGTGCGTAGCGCCATGCCCAACGATGTACCAATAAGACCCATACCAATAATCGTAAGAGCAGTCATAGCGTTACACATTCACCTTTCCTGTATAATCACGGACGCGGAGTGAGAGAAACAGCAACTCGGTTGTTGCCAAAATAAGCGCGAGCAATAGCACACTAACCCATGTCAATACACGTAATCCGGCAAGCACAATAATACTAGCGGCCAGTGTGGCTATTTCATAGGATTGACGACGCGCTTGGTCTACATCGAGGCGGTTGGCACGTTGTTTCACGACCCGTTGGCGCAGAGCATAGATAAAAGGGAGCGACACGGATGCGGTTGTCCAGAAAATGGCTACTATTAACAGGCAATACACGGGCAAATCGGGCAATGAAAAGAACCAGCCCGTCGGTGGCGGCACAAAAGCTATGGTATAGCAGAACAACGCCGTCCCACATGTACCCTCAAACGCTAGGCGTGGCAACTCCATATGGTGTTGCAATGGGAGGAAGGTGAGCACACCTGCTGCGACTATGAGCACATAGAAGAGCAGATGCTGCCAAGAGAGTGGGCCTGTTGCGTTATGCCCATTGACATACATCAGGAAAGCCACAACACCAGCCCACGCAATACCGGCCCCAAAGGCAAACCCTAAAGGAAGCTTAAAAGGGAGTGTCTTATCGGTGGTGCTCGATGCCTGCTCCCCTCCAATACGTTGCACGCTGAGTGTCGGTGGTTTGCTCATTGTTTCTCCTGCAATGCCTCAACACGCCGTATCATATTTTGCGCATGCTGGTTATCTGGCACTATACGCAGTACAGTTTGAAATTCAGTGAGCGCTTTATCAAACTGCTTGAGACGTGTGTATGCCAGCCCAAGCGCTTGGTGATAGGTGGCATCGCTTGGTTGCTGTGAAACAGCTATTTCCCACTCCTTTGCTGCCAAAAACCACATACCACGTTCCTTGTAATGTGCCCCCATATCGTAATGTTCTTGATGCTTCCCCTGCGATAGGCGTGGTATAAGGCGCTTTTTGGGACCATAAAAGTCACGATAGCTTCTTGGAATAAGCACCAAAAACAAGAGCAAGAATGGCCAGATGTAATCCCGAATTGGCATAATCAAGAGGAACAGCACTGCAATAATAATGATGAAATAGGCCCAACGATACCGCTGCAAAAGAGCGACGGCAATGCCAAACGACACCATACCGGCAAACAATGGGATAAAAAATTTCGGATCGTCATCAATGAGTTTGACATGCAAGCTTACAAAAAAGAGGCTGGCTATACCCCAAATACTGCCCAGAAATGAGAGCGAAACAGAATTTCTGCTTGATGCATATTCATACTCTAGGCTGTTTTTGCATTGTGGGCATGTGCGTTGCTCACGTTTTGTCTGTGCGCCACAAAAGGGGCACAGCATGCTTATATCGAGACGTGTGGCCGGCTTCTTCTCAACCTGTGGCAATGGCGTGGCATGGGCCGTTGCATCCTGCATGCCAATGTTCGCTTGGTGTACCTCATCGGTTGCCGCACCATCCTGTTTAGTTTGTGCTTCAGAGAGACGCTGTGCGAGAGTCTTCTTGGCACCCTGTTGAGAGATTGCTGCTTGCGACCCCTTCGGTACCTCGGCAGCATAGCGTTGACTGGCTATACCATGCTGCGGTGTGGCTGGGTGCGGCTCCTTCGGTACCTCGGTAGTATGGTGTTGCGTCGGTGCTTGCTGTGTTGCTTGTTCGGTTCTAGCACGCGCTTGTTTTTGCGTGAGCCAGTGTAGCCCTTGCTGCGCTTGCTTATTGTCGGGGTTGATGCGTAGCACATATTCAAGGCAGGTACGTTGTTGCGTGGGGTCGTCAAGCACAGCCGAAAGCCATAGCCATGCATGCTCATTGCGTTTGTCTACAGAGACAACACGCTTGAGCAGTTGACGAGCTTCGTCACGTCGGCCTGCTTTGGCGGCCCCAATACCTTGCTGCAAGAGTTGCTGCGTATCCACAGTATCACAAATACGGTAGCCAATGCCAATGCTCCAACCAGCCCAACCTATTATTTGCCTGCTGCTTGGCTTGCCAATCTACAGAGTGGTTCTGTGTTCGGATGCATCTTTTCTTTGCGCCAGCTACTTTTCTTCCATTCTTCGTAGACTCGTTCATACACGTTGATGGTTTCACGAGCAATGCTTTTCCAACTATACTGTTCAACGAGCACACGACGGGCTTTCTCAACACGGATACGTGTTTGTTGTGTATTTTGGAGCGTCTCCACAATACTTTCGGCGAGTGCATCGGCATTGCCCGGTGGCACTACCAGTCCTGTTTCATCTGGAGACACAACCTCCATCAAACCGCCCGTTTGGGAAACGACAACAGGGCTTTCGGCCGCATAGGCCTCAAGCACAACGATGCCGAATGGCTCATAGAGCGAGGGAAATGTTGTTACATCGGCTACATGATATAGCCCATCGCGCTCCTCGTCGGATATGAACCCGGTACATGTGACAAGGTGGCTGATTCCCATAGCTTCAGCCTGTTCTTTAAGCGTATCGAGATAGGCACCAGTGCCAGCAATAACTAGGCGTGCTTTGACCTGCGATGTAACTTTTGGCAGAGCGTCGAGTAGAATGTGCAACCCTTTTTCATAGACAATGCGCCCAACAAAAAAAATGATGCGTTCATCGTCGTGGGCATACGTTCTGCGGAATGTCAGCCGTTCTTCATTTGTGCTAAACGGGCTAGGCGGTATGTCTGTGCCATTGGGGACAACATCAATTTTATCAAATGGTGTTTGGAATGTATCCACAAGTTGTTGGGTCATAAAGCGCGAGCATACAATGATACGCCAAGCTTCATACGAAAGTTGCCACTCCAAATTGTTGATTTGTAGGGCATGTTCGCCTTGGAGCAATCCGCGTCCGCGCCCACGTTCAGTGGCATGGATAGTTGCTATCAATGGTGTATACCAGTGTTGCTTGAGAGCGATAGCCGATGTGGAAGTCAACCAATCGTGGGTATGAATAATATCAAACTCACCAACCTCTTCATATACCTTGTATGCGACACGTTCAAGTTCTTCATTGGCACGTGCGACAAAAGATGTGAAGCTATGTGTTTCACCAAACGCGAGGCCAACACGGCGTACTCGCAATCGCTCAGAAATAGTTTCTTCTGGCTCGCCGCCGCGCAACAATGGAGTAACGACAAAAAGCTCCATTCCTTGGGCAGCGAGCGCAGAAGTTAGTTCGGCAACATGTGTCCCCAGGCCACCAACAATATGTGGTGGATACTCCCAGGATAACATCAAGATGCGCATACGTTCTCTTCCTTCATAGTCGTGTCAGTCAGTTTTTGGGTGTGTTGGGCTGTGTTGGGCTGTGTTGGAAATCGCACGCACACAGGATTGTTGAGAACCCAAACCTCAACACTGCAAAACTCACTGTATTTAATTTTGTTATGCAGATACTGTAGAGCCACTTGGTACCACACGCTCTGAACCAAAAGCCGACTCGCCCACACGTGGTTTGATGACTACATTGCGGCCTATGCGGGTTGCATGTGGTATTTTTGCACGCATACCCACAAGGGTCAGGCCCGTATTGAGCTTGTCATGCGCTTGATTGTTGGGGGTATTGTCATCGCCATCGCCCACAAGTGCCTCATTTTGTATATGCACACGTTCATCAATAATGCAGCGGTCTATGACAGCACCAGGACCAACCCATACATCGCTAAGCACAATGGAATCGCGGATGATGGCTCCTGGCGATACAAACACGCCTGGTGAGAGTACCGAACGACCAACATGCCCATGCACACAGCACCCATCACTAATGAGGCTATTTTCAACCCGTGCGGTCTCACTAATCTCAACACCGGGGCGCTGAGCACTTGTGGTATGGATAATCCACTCAGGATTATACAAGTCGAGGGCTGGCGTTTCAGCAAGCAGGGTTGTGTTGGCTTCATAATAGGCCTGCACGGTGCCAACATCGGCCCAATAGCCTTGGAATTCATAGGCGTATGTGCGTACATGCTCATTCTCTATCATGCGTGGCAATAGTTCACGCCCAAAGTCGGCTTCTTTTCCACGGCTCAAGACATCTATCAAGAAATCCTTGCGAAACACATATATCCCCATGGATGCAAGGGGAACATCACGGAACCCTTGCCGTATAGGTCGCGTGGGCTTTTCGATAAAACTTTGTACTTTGCTGTCGTCATCCATAGAGACAATGCCATAGCGATACGATTCATGCGGGCTAACGGTGTGGACACCTAGTGTCACATCGGCATTGCGCTCTTCGTGCAACTGCAACATTGGGCGGTAATCCATTTTGTAGATGTGGTCGCCTGCAAGCACAAGCACGGTGTTGATATGCTGGTCTTCAAGCAGCAAATCGAGGTTGTAGCGCACTGCATCGGCTGTGCCACGTTGCCAACCGGTTCCTTCTGGCGTGGGGTGGGGATGGAGAACCCGCAAGCCTCCTTGAGCACGGTCTAAGTCCCAAGGTCTCCCAACATCCAGATGCGCATGCAGTGAGCGTGGGCGATATTGGGTAAGCACATCTACATTGTAAATATTGGAGTTGACACAGTTTGAGAGTGTAAAATCAATGATACGAAACTTACCGGCAAAAGACAACGCTGCCTCTGCCCGTTCAGCAGTTAAAATACTCAGGTCAGGTGAAGCACCACCTGCCATAATCATTGCCTGTGTTCTCAGCATAGCTTGCTCCTATATAGTCTCACCACTTGGTATGTCGCCTTCGGGAAAGTCATCATCCTCACGGTCTGCGTTGATGAGCACATTGCGGCCAATATGGATGCTTGGGGGAATACGCGCACTCTTGCCAACAATGGTAACGCCTGTCGTCAACTTATTGGGTTGAGTATGGTTCGGGATACTAAAGTCATCGCCCCAGCCCAAATGCACACCATTTCCCACAACAACTTGTTTATCTACTATTACATTATCCAGCACAGTGCCGGGCCCAATCCATGTATCATTCATCACCACACTGTTGCGCACAACAGCACCAGGCGATACGTATACCCCTGGGGAAAGCACCGAGCGCTCAACTGCGCCACGCACAATACACCCATTGCACACAATCGAGCGATTGATACGCGCTTGTGGTCCAATTTTGACTGGCGGGCGCTCTTCGCTACGTGTTCTGATGAGCCAGCTTGTGTCGTGCAGGTCAAGTTCACAGTCGGCATCAAGCAAATACATGCTTGTTTCCCAATAGGCCTGAATGGTACCTACATCTACCCAATATCCTTCAAATGGATAGGCAAAAACGCGGTCTTGCGTTTCTGTTATCATAGATGGGAGCACATGCTTCCCAAAATCAATACGTGGCGTGTCGCTAGAGCCTTCACTCAGACGACGTGTGAGCACATCGGCATTGAAGACATATACGCCCATATTTGCAAGCGTGCCTTTGTCACGCTCTTTTGGCTTTTCGGTAAATTCTACCACCCGGTTCATATCATCTGTTGTGAGTATGCCAAAACGGTCCGTCTCTTCCAGTGGAACATGCATTACTGCGGCAGTCAAGTCAGCCCGGTTTTGGATATGAAACTGGACCATCTTGCTATAATCCATCTTGTAGATATGGTCGCCTGAAAGCACCACGACAATATCAGCCCGGTGGTCTTTTACAAAGCTGAGGTTTTGATACACTGCGTCGGCAGTGCCCTGATACCAGCTTTGGTCATCACGTCCCTGATACGGTTGGAGCAGTCGTACTCCACCACGGTTACGGTCTAAATCCCATGGTCTTCCGATACCAATATGTTGATTGAGTGAGTGGGGGCGATATTGGGTGAGTACAGCTACGTCATAGATGCCAGAATAGAAACAGTTGGAGAGCGTAAAATCTATAATGCGAAACTTCCCGGCAAACGGTACAGATGGCTTGGCGCGTTTTTCAGAAAGGACACTTAGGCGTGTGCCCTCACCACCAGCCATAATCATTGAGACAATACGCATGAATCTGTCCTTATCATAGGAAATACATCCACACTTCCCACGCGAAGATCTTGCAACGAGACCCATGACGCTTCTTGTGTGCTATACGAAACCTTTGGAAAGATATGTTGCACGGCTACCATTGTATCTTTAAAATGTCGTCGCAACCATCAATAGGTATCTATCTAGGCGTTCCCTTGTATACATGTGATAGTTGCATGTGTACCATTATCATCTAATACCACATGTACGTCAAGCGCTACTCTATGTACGTCTTTCCCGCTTTCCCGCTCTATCGCTTTCCCGCTCTATCACTTTCCCGCTCTACCGCTCTACCGCCGCACGAGCGGCAGGTACACACGGCGCTCATCTCCACCGACCGTCACTTCCACGGCTACGGGTGGTGCTACCATGCCCGCGTCATCTTCCGCATACACCACCACGCGGTAGGTACCCGGCTCATCAAATTGCGTATACTCCGCGCCATACCACTCATCGTTTTGCTTGTTCAACACGAATGCTGGCAGGGCATCGGTTTCGGATACCATCTCATTTTGGGCAGTTGGTGGTGTGTAGGAAGGTTCATACACGACTGCCCACACACGGCGCACCTCACCATCATCCCGCACTTGCGCCCGGATAGTGCCGCGCTCATCCACAATGCTCTCTGGCTTTTCAACTTCTACAATGTAGGGATGCCAAGCAAACCCGTCTGGCTCTACATCACCACTGAGTGTTCCCATGCTAAAACCGCGTTGTTGGGCTACCATCCCATCATCAGGCTCATTGGTCGTGCCATTACCATTGTCTTCAATCCACGGGACCTGCGGTAGCCCATATTGTGCTGCCATTACCGCATCGTGGCCCGTTTGAAAGGCCGTGTAGAGGCTACTCCCTTGACGCAACTGGGTGAGGAAATGGTCCGAAAATGTGGCACCAGCAGCAGAGGCATGCGCGATATTGTTGGCACTGGTAGATGTAATCACCACGCGACCGGGCTTGGCGAGCGCTTCGACAAACACGCCTGAGTAGCACGCTTCTATGATGACGTTGACTTGCACCTCGTCCGGCAATGTGTTGAGCCACAACGCCAACTCGTCGGGGCTAACCCGCTCGCCACGCGGCTCATCCAAGTAAAAGCCATCGGTTTTGCTTCCGTGGTCCATCATATACAGCGTGAGCGGATGGTCTTGGTCCACGCGCTCGGCGGCCCATGAGGTGATAGCTGTTTGCAAATTATCCTTGGTTGCCAAGCTGTCTACACCTTCTATGCTCAAGTCGGTTGCTAGGTAGTTGATATGCTCATCGGTATAGCGTCCATCATTTTTGAAGACGTTGTAGACATTTTCGGTAACGGTATGAATATTGGGTTGCAAACCATCGTTTGTTTTGAGCCGCCCAGCCACAAGAATAAGTGCTCCGGTATCGCCCGATGTAAGGCGGCGCACGGAAACGTTGTAGGCAACATCTTCACCATACACATCTGGGTTTTGGTTCACCATACGGAGGAAGATAGGGCCAGTAGCAGGGGCGATTAGTTGCATCTTGACCCCGGACGAAAAGGTTGGGTCATAGGAACCATAGGTATTGTCGCAACTTGTATAGACTTGTAGGATAACATCTGCTTGAGAATGTGTAGGAGCATAGGCTTCAATGAGATAGGTTTCATCTTTCGTTGCGTCAAATTGTACCCAATCAACATCGGTAGCGGTAGTAAAGGTATGTTGTTGTATAGTACCATCGGACAAGATGGTACCGGCATTGGCACAGGTATTATCTGGTTCATAGTCATCAGGTTGTGGGGTGGGTGTCGGGGTGGGCGTTGGTATGGGCGTTGGGCTAGGGATAGCTGTTGGCGTTGGGATGGGTGTATCGGTGGGCGTTGGGCTAGGGATAGCTGTTGGTGTTGGGCTAGGGATAGCTGTTGGTGTTGGGATGGGTGTATCGGTGGCCATAGAAGGCGCTGTACCTGTAGGCATAGGAGTGGGAGTATCCCCAACTGATACATTCGTAGGTGTAGGTGTACTGGTCTCTGTTCCTTTGCCAGATACACGAAATATCTGCAAGCCACCATCGTTACAAGCTAAATAGACATAATTACCAAGTAAAGCAATATCCATAGCATTGCCCAAGGTGACAAATTCGGCTACAATAGTTGGGTTAGCAGGGTTGCTGATGTCTATGACCTGCAATCCACTGTCCCCATCCGCAACATAAGCATAGTTTCCTTCAATCGCCACACGTTGCGCTACACCTGGAGTGTTCACACTACCGACAATGGTTGGAGCAGTAGGGTTGCTGATGTCTATGACTTGCAATCCACGCTCGGTATTAGTAAGATAGGCATAGGTGTCGCTAATTCCCACACCTATGTCAACGCCTAATGGATCGTTTGATGTATCAACACTGCCGACAAGCCTTGGATTAGCAGATACGCTAATGTCTATGATCTGAAGTCCAGCATAATTTGTGGCCACATAGGCATAATTTTCTGAAATAGCCACACCATTGGCGATACTTGATGTGCGAAAGATACCAACAGTAGATGGAGCAAAAGGTGTATATATATCTATTACTCTCAACCCAACATCTCCATCTGCTAAATAGGCAAAAGCTCCAGCAATTGCTATGTCATATCCCAGTCCGATTGTTATTTTTCCTACAATAGTTGGAGTGGTAGGATTATGTATATCTATTATTTGTAACCGATTCTTATAGCTAGGCACATAGGCATAATCGCCAAAAACCTCTATGCTCAGAGCAGTTTCGGGGAAATCTAAACTTCCTACAATAGTTGGGGTAATAGGTGTACTAATATCTATAACCTGCAATCCACTTTCA
This sequence comes from uncultured Chloroflexaceae bacterium, assembly GCA_964626155.1. Taxonomy (GTDB): domain Bacteria; phylum Chloroflexota; class Chloroflexia; order Chloroflexales; family Chloroflexaceae; genus JAAUSY01. Next base: position 21,651 of record CAZVEN010000002.1, read on the forward strand.
CGATCTGCGACATAGGCATAGTCTCCGACAATCGCTATATCATTAGCAGTACCCGGTGTGTCTACACTACCCACCCACTCAATCGTCACCTCGTCTGCCAAGTGCGCCGAATTGCTAGGGGGGGCATAGGCATGCGTGGGTAGCGCGGGGGGCGCAGAGGTGCGGGCTGCGAGCAGCAGGGTGGCGGGCAGGACCAACAATGTACACAGGGCCAATAGAATGGTGAACATTTGCCTTTGCATAGGTTTTTCTCCTTGTTATCAAGCTATTGTAGCAACTGGTGCGGTGTGCTCAATGGAGTGCGTGGTGTAATTGTTGGTATGAACTTGAGCAGGGGTATTGGTGTAAAATACAAATTCTTGTTTCTGCGTGCGCACTACATAGTGGGTCATTCCGTTGCTTTTGGAATAGACATCAAGACCAATAAGCGTATCAAGCACATGGTCCTCGTCCGTTGTTGTTTGTGTACCCGCTTCCGAAAGAACCATGTGTACAGAGGAAAATGTCAAGACAACGCTAATATCTGCTTGCTCAGGGTCTCGTATGAGGTTGATGGTCAGACAGTGTCCGCTTGCATCGTACTCAATACTATGGACATATGCAGGTAGTTGATGTAGCATGCTATCCTCAAACATCATAGTCACTACTCCAAACCATCTGGATGTTTCCATTGCTCATATCTGCCCGCAGTTAGCTTCATTGTTCTTTGAAATCCTATCATTTGTAATGCTTTTTCTACTACAGTTCGTGTTTGACCAGTCATATCAGGCAATCTTTGTACTGCTGATGTATTGCTAGAAGAGGCATGTTGACTATCTGGAAATTGTGATGCCATGGCCATTATACCATCTATTGGGTCATGTTCATAGGATGCAGAAACTCCTCTATTGTGGTAATCTAGGCGATTCAGTAGCCTTTACACGTTACGAATACGAATACATGCATGCGCTACCCACCCACTCAATCGTCACCTCGTCTGCCAAGGATGCCGGCTTGCTAGGGGGTGCATATGCATGCGTGGGTGGCGCGGGGGGCGCAGAGGTGCGGGCGGCGAGCAGCAGGGTGGCGGGCAGGAGCAACAATGTACACAGGGCCAATAGAATGGTGAATATTTGCCTTGGCATAGGTTTTTCTCCTTGTTATGAAGCTATAGCACCGTGCTACTATTGCATACAACAGCTCTACGATGCGTCCTTAGCCGCCAGCAACGCCTCCAACTCCCGAATGCGCTCATTGGCTTGGCGCACCTCATCTTCGGCGAGCTTGCGTGCTTCAGCTTCTTCTCGTCTTTTCTCTTCGGTAAGACGGGCCTTATCTTCAGCCAGTTTGCGGGCTTCACATTCCTCTACATAGGTACCCAACTTTCGGTCATCCTTGTCATACCACGCTACCCATTCACCATGTGGACCTATCCACACCTGGAGCACCTCTATCCAATACCACCCACGGGCATCTGGTGTGAGTTTATAATAGTTCCCATCCTCGTCCATCACAAACACGATGATTGGTGGTGGGCGCCCCGCAGTTGCCTTGACAGCATCTATCAGAATGTAGGTAGGCACCCCAGCTTGGGCATATTCCTGCACCTTATTGGGCTCACGTTTGCCTTCCACATCCGCCGCTCGTGTGCTTGGTGATGTCACTTCCAGAACAAGCACCACATGCCCTTTGGAGTCTTTGAGATAGAATATCCCTTCCTCGAAAACAAGTTCTACTCCCCGCAGGACCGCAAGGTCTGGCGAGTGAACATCAAGGTCGGGAACACCCCAATCAATGCCCACATCATGGAGAATGACCGTACCCGGCTCATATCCAATATGGCCTTTTAGCCCATCCCACAAATCATCACAAAGCGAGGCATGTTTTTTATTTTGCACAATATAATCTCCTAGCTGTGGATGTATCACATCCTCAAGCGTCAACGGCATACGGGCACCTACCTCTACTCCATCTACCCAATATTCAACTTCGCGCCACCCGTAGAAGAAGATGTCATCAGGCGGGGGCAAGTCTTCTGGACGCACATCGCTCCGGGGGGGCAGGATGATTTTCCCCGTTTGCGGCATCACGATATAGTTTTGCGTTGTAGGAACGACAACACATGCTTTCGTTTGGGTCATGTCCGTTCTCCTTTCTGCACTGCGCCTCTGCGTTAAACATGCACACATCATGTAGGCTTGCTCTAGCACTGTGCTACTATTGCATACAACAGCTCTACGATGCGTCCTTAGCCGCCAGCAACGCTTCCAGTTCCCGAATACGGTCTTCCGCGAGCTTGCGGGCTTCAGCTTCTTCTCGTCTTTTCTCTTCGGTAAGACGGGCCTTATCTTCAGCCAGTTTGCGGGCTTCACATTCCTCTACATAGGTACCCAACTTTCGGTCATCCTTGTCATACCACGCTACCCATTCACCATGTGGACCTATCCATACCTGTAGCGCCTCTATCCAATACCACCCACGCGCATCTGGTGTTTGCTTGTGGTACTTCCCATCAGCACCCAACATATACACGATGATTGGTGGTGGGCATCCCTCCTCCCACTTCACCGCATGGATCAGGATGTAGATAGCTGCCCCAGCTTGGGCATATTCCTGCACCTTGTTCGGGATGCGTTTGCCGTCCACATCCGTTTCCCATGTGCTTGGTGATGTTACTTCTAGCACTAGCACCACATACCCTTGGGATTCCTGCAAGTCGAATATACCTTCTTCAAAGAATTTTCGTACTCCGCGTATCACGGCAATGTCTGGGGCATGTTTCAGGTCTTCGATACCCCAATGGATGAGCATATCGTGCAAGACAACCGTGCCTTGTTCGTGCGCAACATGGGCTTTCATGCCATTATACAAGTCATTGCATAGCTCAAAATGCTTTTTGTTTTGGCTCACTCTATCCTCCGGTTGTGGATGTAGCACATCTTCACGTGTCAACGGCATACGGGCCGTGGCAGTCGTACCATTCACCCGATGCTCAACAAAGCGCCACCCATAGAAAAAGATGTCATCAGGTGGGGGCAGGTCTTCTGGACGCACATCGCTTCGGGGGGGCAGGATGATTTCCCCCGTTTGCGGCATCACGAAATAGTCTGTAGCGTGTGCCGTTTCAACATATGTTTTGGTTTGGGTCATGTCCGTTCTCCTTTCGTGTGTAGTTGATATGATAACTCTATTGTAGCACATGTGTAGAAATCTCTCTTGCATAGACACAAACACAGATGAACGCTAAACGGGGCTTGCCCAATGGCAAGCCCCCACGTTTAGACTCTTTGCGCCTCTGCACGAGACAAAGCTATTTTTATTTAGCCTGCCACAAGCGCAGCTTTGTATCTCGACTGCCTGTGAGCAGGGTACGCCCATCGGGGCTAAAAGCGACACTCGTGACACCACTTCCATGCTCATCCAACGTGTAGAGTGTAGACCCATCGCCCATGCGCCACAGGCGTGCAGTGCTATCGGCACTCCCCGAAGCCAACATTTTGCCATCAGGATGGAAGGCTACGCCATGGATAAAATTGGTATGCCCTTGGAGCATGTCAAGCTGACGGCCATCATTGACACGCCATATGCGAATGATAGACGTAGAATCGCCACCACCCGAAGCGAGCATCTGCCCATCGGGGCTAAATGCTACAGCAAAGACAAAGTTTGTGTGTCCTTCAAGTGTGCGTACCAATTCACCATCGCTCACAGTCCAGAGCAAAATGTTGGTATCGTAGCATCCGGCTGCTAGAAACTTCCCATCGGGACTGAATGCCAGACAATTGACAATACCAGCCGAGAACGTTTCTATTTCTTCCAGTTCCATCTGGTCGGTTATCTTGAAAAGGGAGATGGCACTGGCCCATCCACCCACGGCTAATAACGTACCATCTGGACTGAACGCAACTCCTTCTATCGCATCCATCTCCGTTTGATAGATTTCGCTCCCATCCTTGACAGACCATAGACGCACGGTTTTGTCGGCGCTGCCCGATGCAAGCATAGAGCCATCTGGACTAAAGGTAATGCTGCGGATTGGGCTTGAGTGACCTTCAAAGGTGCGAATCATCTGCCCATCGCTCAACTGCCAGAGACCAATAGTGTTGTCTTCGCCGGCGGCTGCGCCAAATAGTCCATCGGGGCTAAAGGCAACGGTGAGCAGAGAACTCCCCGTGGTAATTGTGCGTATCAAGGTGCCTGGTGGTTCATTGGCTTCAAGTTTTTCGGTTGGTGGTGCGGCATCAAGTTGGCCGGTAGCCGGTCCGGTGATAGAGATATTTTGGGCTGAGACATGGAGGTTTTGCGTTACCACCGGGCTATCTGCTGTTCCCATTTCCTGTGAGTCTTTGCGGACTCTTGGCTCGGTAGCTCCAGATTGCGTGGTACGTTTGAGTGCTTTGCGCATGACATTGGCAGTGGGTGGACGATTGTCGGGATTCAAGGCCATGGTACCTTGCAACACAGCAGCCACTGGTGCAGGAACGTTAGGGTTCAACTCGTTAGCCAAGCGCAACGGGTCTTTTTGGTTGTTGAGCAAGTTGGCAGCACGGGTGAGAGCGTCGGGTGGCTTATTGCCAGTCAAGACATGGTACATGGTTGCTGCAAGCGAGTACAAGTCACTGCGAACGTCTGGTTCAGAGCCACGGATTTGCTCCATAGGTGCATAGTTGGGGGTATACCCTTCGACGCTACTCCGGGCTGTTACAGTTGATATGTCGGCTAGTCCACCGCGTGCGAGGCCGAAATCCAGCAGGATAATACCGCCGCGTGGCGTAAGCTTCAAGTTTTGTGGCTTAATATCACGATGGATAACGGGAGGTTTTTGTGAGTGGAGATATTCGAGAGCGTCGAGTAGTTGATCGGTCCACTGGAGAGCCCAAGGGACAACCTCTGCCGATGGGAACTTGCCACCGATTCGTTCCATACGGCTTGCGAGATCATCGCCAGGGACATATTCCATGACTAAAAACTGACCGTTTTCTTCAAAGAAATGGTCTATAACTCGCGTGAGTGCAGTATGGTTGAGGTTGGCGAGTAGTATAGCCTCACGTTCAAAGGCTTTTTTCATTGCTTTGTCTGTAAAGAGCACTTGTTTGAGTGCTACTGTTGAACGTAGGCGTTTATCGAGAGCCTCATAGACTGCGCCCATACCTCCCTGACCAATTGGGCGCACTATCTCATAACGGTTCTGTAATACTGTTCCGGGCTTAAGCATACATCTTTTCCCTCGTGCCTGGGATGTGCATTTCCTTGTGTATTGTGTAATGTGTAGACCAAGAGGGAGTCAGCATCATACTGCCATAGCAGGCTAGAAAACTGGCCCTCTATATATTATCACAGAATCATTACAAAAACACAGCACGATACTCCTTAGTATAGGTTCTGCCCTACAGGATGTTGCGTATGCTGATAGGAACAGAAAATGTGTTTTTGTTTTTCTTTGGCAACCAACAAGTACATGCCTTATTTTAATGCATGTTAACACAATAGCGCAACTTTTGCGTTGTGTAATATAGGGTAGATTTGGGAGAAATACGGGTATGATTTCGGTATCGAGAGGCATAATAGCTCTATACAAAGACATAGAAAGCAATTTTGCTTTGGTCGTGTGTTCATTGATACCAAAAAGGTATGTTGGTATGTGATGGTTCTCTACGCTACCGTGGTACGATGGTACGTTTGCATAGAGTCAAGAGCTATGCTATTCTTACATGCATAGTGTATATAATTGGGACAAGCGGAAAGGTTATGTTGATGATAGTCGTTACGAATCGTCTCCATGTTTCTACGAAGTATGTACAAGCTTTTGAGGAGCGTTTTCAAAACCGAACTGGTTTGGTTGACCAAGCGCCCGGCTTTGTGCAAAATCAGGTACTGCGCCCTATGCAAGAAGGAGACCCCTATATTGTTTTGACGGTGTGGGAGTCGCAGGAGCATTTTGAAGCGTGGAGCAAATCCGATGCGTTCAAGCAGGCGCATAGTGGGCAAACACCAGAGGACATGTATACTGCTCCTCATAAGGTAGAAGTGTTTGAGATTATTGCAGATACACGTCGTCCTTGACCTTCACGTATGAAAAAGAAAATTTTGCATTACAGAAACCATATGCTACGAGTAGGAGATTTGGTTTCTGCTAGAAGACACATTTTCTTTCCACTGTTTTTTTGTAAGCGTTCAGGGGGGGTATAGCATAACTATATCTCATTGCAGAGCCAAACTGTAAAATCAAGGGATTTCACCACCTGATGTCAAAACACCGATTTCAGGCACCTGAGTATAAAAACCGTCGTTATAATTGCCTAAAAACGTTATCCTTATTACGCAAAAGGTGGCGGGTATTATCTTTAAGAGTATTTTACCCACCTGAACGCTCACGTTTTTTTTCCTTTTCATGTATCAGGAGGATAAAGCGTTATGAGGGGTTACCAGGGTACACAGGGCCATGGGCAACGCTTTGCTGGAAAAGTCGCAATTGTGACCGGGGCCGCATCAGGTATCGGACGGGCAACGGCGTATTATTTTGCACGCGAGGGAGCCAAACTGTCTATCTGTGGCGACATCAACCTAGAAGGGTTACAAGAAACGAGCAGCACAGTTGCAGAATTAGGCACCGAGTGCCTTGTTTGCCGGGTTGATGTGCGCAAACAAGAAGATGTTGAGGCATGCATCAAAAAAACACGTGAAACCTATGGAACAATTGATATTCTTGTCAACAATGCTGGTACGGGACAGTTTGTGCCATTTACGGCAATGGAGAACCAAGAATATGACCGTGTGATGGATACCAATGTGCGGGGAACGTTTTTTTTCTGCCGTGCTGTGTTGCCTATTATGCTTGAAAAAGACTATGGAAAGATAGTCAATGTCACCTCGGTGATGTCTGAAATTGCAGCACCTGCGCAGAGTATATATGGGGCCAGCAAAGCGGCTGCTAAGATGTTGACTCAGGGGATAGCTATAGATGTAGCTGGACGCAATATCAATGTCAACGCGGTGGCTCCGGGGCTAGTGCTCACAGGGCTGACACGCAATATGCTGAGTGACGAAGAGCGAGCGTCATTGTTTCTCCAGCGTATCCCCAAAAGGCGTATTGGGCAACCAGATGATATTGCAGCCACGGTACTCTTTTTGTGTAGCGAAGAAGCGACCTATATTCATGGAGCAACTATCACAGTAGATGGCGGTATGTCTTGCACACGCATTTAGTACATGTGTTGGTTGCAACCCTGTTGATTCTTCTTACGAAAGAAACGCTGAACCACTAAACGAAGGTGAACAACACAAAACCCCGAAGGGTTTCCCTTCGGGGTTATTACATACACAAACTTTTTACTCGTCTTCGGTTGGGTCAGTTTCTTCCTCAGTGGCATCGCTCTCTTCTGCGTCAGCGTTGGTTTCCTCATCGCTCTCTGCGTCTTCAGCAGCATCAGACTCTTCTTCGCCTAGTTCATCGCCGCCAGCTTCCGTCTTCTCAACGTTTTCTGTATCTTCTACGTCTGTATCTGCATCACCTAGTTGGTCTTCACGTGCTGGCAAACCTCTATCCTCAATAATTTTCATTGCTTCTTTGATGGGTATGCGTACAATACCATCGTTTTCATCTACCCAACTATAATTGTTTAAGAGAGCCTCTTCCTCAGCTTTCAACTCCTCTAATTCCACTGTTCCTACTGTGGCAGCAAGGTCTGGTCTTGGGGGCCATTGCCCCAAGAGAACAATAAAAAGCACAAGGAACACGAATATGCCTGTGGAAATGAGAATACCTCGAACAATCCCACCTGCCTCATCATATATATCGCCTGTTGGGGGTGACTCAATGAGGTCGCCAAAGACAGTTGTGGGCGACTGTTCTTTTCTTCTGTCTTTATCCATGGTGTGCTAATGCCTCCTGCAATTCGACTATTTGCGGGTCTCGGAATGGAATGATAGGCCTGCGCTTGAGTACTTCAAAGAATATCCCAAGCCATATACCCCCTATAGCAATAGGTGCCACGTAGGTCATCCAATGGACCTTTCCAACAGATTGATTGAATGCCGGTATGATAAGCCAGAACAAGTCTACAAACCGCATGATAAAAATAACCAATGCCACTTTCCAGAGATATTGTATTTTGCGTTTGATGAAACGCTGTAAAAGCATGAAAAATGGCAAGACAAACTGAACTGCTAACACAGATACAGCTACAGCATTCCATCCACCTTGGGCGCGGTGAATATACCATGGAGTCTCTTCTGGAAGGTTGGCGGACCATATGATGATGAATTGGGACAGTGACATGTACGTCCACAATATGGTAAATGCAAACAAGAGGTTGCCCAAGTCGTGAAAGTGTTTTGTGGTAAGCAAATCTGCAAATGGCTTACGGTCTGCGAGGTATGCAACGATGAGAATGGTGAAGGCAAATGTAGAAAGAGCTTGCCCAATAATGAAGATAACACCATAGATTGCTGAAAACCAATGCGGTTCAAGCGACATACCCCAGTCGAAGGCGGCAAATGTCATAGTGAGTACATAGAGTGCTATACCGGGACCACTGACAAGGCGAAACCGTCCGGCCGGAAATGGCATTTCCGATTTATCTTGGTCGCGGGAGAACTTGGCAAGCAAGAGCGCGAAACTTATCCAAAAGACGAAGTATATAACTGCTCTGAGGTAGAAAAACGGTACGTTGAGATAGACCGATTTGTGTTGCAAGAGGGTATCGTGTGCAAGTGCTTCTGGGCGTGCCCATTCGTAGAGGTCTTGCATGCCAAAAGCGGCTATAGGTACAAACAAAAGCGCCATAAAGGGTAGTGTCATAGCTGCTGCTTCAAGGATACGACGTACTGCCACACCCCACATGCCGCTCACCATGTGTTGCAGCATGAGAATGATAAAACTGCCTAGTGGTATCCCTATCCAAAAGAGATAGGCGTAGAGGTATGATTGAAAGAATTGCTCTTTTGTACCACCAAGAAAGAACCCTGCTACCCAGATGACCACTCCGACGGCACCAACAATGAACGCTGGCATCTGAAGTCGTTTTAGTTGAGGATTTATATCTTCGTTCATGAATTAAGAATCCTATGTGCTAGAAGGCACAGTTATGAAAAATACAGCTATTACTGACACTGGTTTTTAAACGACGCCTTATCTGGTACATCATCACATGTTGCATTTTGACTAAACTGGAGTGCGCGGACGTAGGCGATAATGGCCCAGCGGTCTTCGGGTGGTATTTTTGGGCCGTAAGGATACATGTTTCTGTACCCATTGGTGATGACATCGAAAATGTAACCTACAGGAGCATCACGCAAGCGGTCGGTATGATAGTTGGCAGGTGGTGTCAACCCACGTCGCTGAACCATTCCTAAACCGTTGCCGACGCGACCATGGCAGGGTGCGCAGAAGATATTGAACCGGTCTTGCCCACGGCGTATAATTTTCCTATCAATCGGATAAGGAAATTCTGTAACGTACTCTCCGCCAACTTTGCCTGTGTAGAAGTGCTCATCGGCAAGCACCTGACTTTGTGAGACGGTACTCACCACACGTGGACGTGCTACCATATCATTGGCAAAAACACCAACGACTCCACTTGGATTACGGTCTGATTCGTGCATGTAGGGCTTCTTATATTTTGGTTGGTTGTACATGCTCTGATGGCACCCGGCCATCATAGTTATGCACAGCGTAATCCAAAGGACGACCATGGTTTTCATAGGTATTGCGAATCGGTGTGGTTTGTTTACATGCATGCTACCAATCCCCTTACTTTGGAACATCAGATACTCGCTGGACACCATTCAGACCACGCAAGAAACCTGCTGTTTTGGCGTAGTCAAAGATGGGGTCGTGTGCTTCAATACAAAGAAAAAACCGGTCTACTGAAGCACGTTCAAAGTTGGGGGCGTTGAAGACCGGGTGATGTGGTCTTGGGAGACCATTCAATGCCAGCATCCCAATAACTGTTGAAAAGGCAGCAAACAAGACCATTGACTCAAAGGTGATTGGAATGAAAGATGGCCAACTCAGGAGTGGACGACTCCCAATATTGAGCGGGTAGTCAATGGCTGCTGTCCACGATTGCAGGAGGAACCCAAAGGATATGCCTGTCAACCCACCTGCCAGCGTAATAGGTGGAACCCACGTATTGTGGTCTTCCATTGCCTCAAACATTTCGTGCATAGGGAAGGGAGTATATGCATCCATTTTGCGATACCCCACTTCACGCGCACTGCGTATTGCTTCTATAATGTGATCTGCTTTTTCAAATTCGGCTATAATGCCGTGTAAATTGGTCCTTTGCATAGTAGATATACCTCAGTGAATTTGGCTGTTTGCTCTTCCTAGTGAAAGAAAACCTACATCTAATGAATGTGAAGCTTCCCTTCGGCGCGTTGTTCTTCGTTATATTGCAACACTTGCATTTCAAAAATGTTAATCATAGGCAAGAACCGAATAAACAAGAACATTAACCCAAAGAAAAGCCCAAACGTCCCTACATACAGAGAAATATCCCAGAACGTCGGATGGTAGATGTCCCATGATGTTGGCAAGAAATCACGTTCGAGTGACATCACGACAATGACGAACCGTTCAAGCCACATCCCAACTGCCACAACAAGTGTCAGCAACCACACCAGTATCAAGTTTCTCCTGAGTGGCTTAAACCACATCAGTTGTGGAGCAACGCCATTGCAGAAGATGAGTGCCCAATAGGCCCATGCGTTGGGTCCAAAGAAGCGATTCTCTACCATGAACTGCTCGTATTGATTGCCACTATACCACCCAAAAAAGACTTCCATGCCATACCCATAGAGCACAATCAGTCCCGTAGCAAGCATAACCTTACACATGTTTTCTATATGGCGCATGGTAATGAAATCTTGCAGGTTATAGATTTTGCGTATGGGTATGACAAGCGTAAGCACCATAGCAAAGCCAGCAAAAACTGCGCCTGCTACGAAATATGGTGGAAACACTGTCACGTGCCAACCAGGAACAATAGAAACGGCAAAGTCAAGGCTTACAATGCTATGCACAGAAAGCACGAGCGGTGTTGAAAGCCCTGCCAACAAGAGGTAGGCCATCTCATACCGGTGCCAGTGAATAGCTGAACCGCGCCAACCAAGCGATAGGATGCCGTAGATAAATCGTGCTCTTGGGTCTTTAGCTCTATCGCGCATTTTAGCGAAGTCGGGAATAAGCCCCACGAGCCAGAACGTGAGCGACACTGAGGCATAGGTAGACACAGCAAACACGTCCCACGCGAGTGGGCTACGAAACTGTGGCCACATATACATGGTGTTTGGATACGGAATGAGCCAATAGAAAAGCCATGGGCGGCCTAAGTGAAGGATGGGAAACATACCCGCACAAGCCACAGCGAAAAGCGTCATAGCTTCTGCAAATCGGTTAATCGAGTTACGCCATGTTTGATGCAGCAAGAGTAAGATAGCGGAGATAAGCGTTCCCGCGTGACCAATACCAATCCACCAGACAAAGTTTATGATGGCAAATCCCCAATCCGCCGGATTGGTGACGCCCCAAAGCCCAATACCACGGACAAGGAGATTGCCTATTGAATAGAGCATGACCATGAGCAGCAGGAACGCAATCAACAGTCCAACCCACCACCAACGTGGCGTTTGCTTAAAGTCCGCGAGTGGGATAGCATTTATTTTTTCTTCAATAGAACGATAGGAGTGTCCCGGTTGAATAACCGGATCCATATCATCAACCGTATGAAGTTTTTCTGCATGTTCGGCTTGCATTTATTTGTTCGCCTACCTCTCTTTAGTGCTCCTCAGTCTGCTCTTCTCCATGGTCTTCTTGTTCTATAACTGTCGGTGGCTCAATCTCTGGGTTGGGGTTGCGTACCCGTGCAAGGTAGGTTGTGCGTGGATCAGTTACAAGCTCACCGAGCAAGCTATAGTTGTGTGGTTCACTCTTGAGTTGTGCGACACGGCTGTTTGGATCATTCATGTCTCCAAAGGTAATGGCCTGGGTCGGGCAGGCAGCTTCGCAGGCAGTCATGATGTCACCATCTACAATGTCTATACCTTCACGTTTTTCAACGATGCGGGCTGCATTAATGCGTTGCACGCAATAGCTACATTTTTCCATAACCCCTCGTGTGCGTACTGTCACGTTCGGGTTATACATAAGCTTTAAGCTTGGATCTTCTACGTAGGCATACCCAAAGAAGTTAAAGCGTCGCACTTTATAAGGGCAGTTGTTTGAGCAATAGCGCGTACCCACACAGCGGTTGTAGACCATATCATTTAGCCCTTCAAGGCTGTGGACGGTTGCTGCCACTGGGCACACCGGCTCACAGGGTGCTCGCTCGCATTGCACACATCCCAATGGCATATGATACATGCGTGGGTTGTCGAGTTGTCCATCATAATAGCGGTCAATACGTATCCAATGCATTTCACGGCCACGTATAACTTCCTCTTTGCCGACAATGGGTATATTGTTTTCGGATTGGCATGCAGTCATACAGGCGTTACACCCGATGCAGGCATTGAGGTCTATGACGATAGCCCATGCATGCCCTTCCCATGGTTTGCCAGATGCGGTTTCAAACTTGGGATGTATGGAGGGGTGTTCGCCATGCCCCCCATGTCCACCCATGTGATGGGCAAATTCTGGGTCGGCTTGGAACTGGTTGATCGTTCCTACCCGCAAGAGGTCGTGAGTCCGTTCAGCAAGACGTTGCTGAAGCAGTGGATTTTTTACCTCAATACTGTGATGATGTTGCGTGCTAGCTAGGCGTATCTTTCCACCAACGAGAAACACTTCTACGCCATTATCAAACCACATAGCATCCGATGTACGCAGTTCGTAGGCATTGAAGCCAATGCCGGTACCTACCTGCCCTGCACGTCTGCGCCCATAGCCAAGATGCACGGTAATAGAGTTATCGGCCTGCCCAGGCATAATCCACACAGGACCTTGAATAGCTTGCCCTTTGTAGTTGAGTTGGACAATATCCTCATTGTCAATGCCAAGCTCCCATGCGGTAAATGGACTGATAAGAACAGCATTTTCCCATGTTATTTTGGTGAGTGGCTTGGGCGTTTCTTGCAACCAACCATTGTTAGCATAGCGCCCATCCCATATAGTTGGGTCAGGATGGAAAACAAGTTCAAGCCCGGAGCCGCCACCCGATGTTCGTGAAAACGTCTGTGTTTTGAGCGTGACTTCTTTGGCTTCAAATCGTGTACCTTCTATCAGACCATCTTGCAAAGAAAGTTCCCATGAGCGTTCCGTCATGTCAGGCATCTCACGGATCCAATGGTCGTGGACTATCTGATAACCTGAAACCCCCATGCGGTCCATGAGGCGCGACAACATTTCGTGAACTGTCTTTCCACCGTAGAGTGGAGCTATAAGTGGCTGGATAATGCTCACCGTGCCATCATACGCTCGCAGGTCGCTCCATGTTTCTAGGGTATGTGCTTGTGGAATATGCCATGTACACAACTCAGATGTTTCATCTTCGTAGAGGCTCAGGTGAACACTTATACCTACCTTTGATAGTTTGGTAGCGAAGTCTACATCTTTTGGTGCGGTATAGACTGGGTTTCCGCCAATGATGAGGAGAATTTCGACCTTGCCCGCACCCATGTCGCGGTGCAAATCTTGGAGTGACTTGAGTTGGTCAACTGGTTCTGGTTCTACGGGGTCGGTGTAAAAAACAGTTTTCCCAACATTCCCCAAAACATCATTAATAGCATGAACAACGGCATGCACGGCTGGCGGTTGGCCTGGTCCGGCTATAACTATACTGCGTCCCTTGTGTTCCAAGAGGTCATGGACAAGCGTATCAACCCATGTGCCAGAAAGAGAATCCACAGACCCTACATCAGCGCCTACTCCTTCGGCAACCATACGTGCAAAGTCCTCTACTTGACCTGCACGTAAGGGCAATCGGTGGTCTGCTATGGTGCCCGTGACAGATGGCGTGCTTTCTATGACGTAGAGGCGGTTCATTTCCATATTGTCTCTGCGCACACGTCGGTTTTCAATAAATTGGCGTGCATACGCGAGGGCCCCAGGCCCACATGCCATAAAGTCGGCGTCAAGAGAAAGCACAATCTCTGCTTGATCAAATTGATAGCGTGTTTCAACATACTCATCAAAGGCCATTTCTGCGCCAGCACGAATGTTATCGCGGTTTATGGGGTCATACTGATGCCACTTGACCGATGGGTACATTTCGCGCAGTTCTTTGATCTGATTTGCGAGTGTAGGTGATGTAGTGGTTTCTGTTAGGATGTACACTCCGTCCCCGTTCATTTTGGGCTTTACTTCGTCCAAAAAATCATTCCATGTTGCTGGTGTGCCAGCACGCAGAATGGTTTGTGAACGGTCTGGATCATACATGACCAACATTTCAGCAGGAGTGAAAACATCTACCGCACCGAGGCTACCGGGATGTTTGGCATTGCCCTCAATGTGTATAGGACGCCCTTCGTGGCTTTCGACCACGGCCCCCCTCCCATAGCCACATGCATTGATGGTTGTGGCGAAGAACAGGGGCAAACCGGGGGTATATTCCGGTGGTGGCACCACGTAGGGAACGATACGTTCTTCTGGCTGGAGTGGCCCGCAAGCTGTCAATCCGGCCAGTGCCATTGATGCTCCCATCAATTTTAAGAATGTACGGCGACTCACGGAGTCGTTGAGGTCGGGAGCTGCTCCATAAGGAAATTCACTGGTAAGAAATTCCTGGAATTCTTCTGTCTGCGCTACTTCGTCAAGGCTCCGCCAATAGTGTTGACCTTGTGCGTTTTCGAGGCGTTGTCGGATAGTAGCCAGATCTCGTTTTGTTTGGTTTACCATTATCTGTGACATATAGAGCAATTCGTTATCTGCTCAATTTTCCATGTACGGTGACAGTCGAAACAAAACCCCATGTAGAGGGTTTCATTTTTCCACACAAGCGGCATTTCGTCAGTAGGGCCATGACATGTTTCACAGTCAATACCTCTACCGCGTACATGCATGCTGTGGTTAAAATAAACGAAGTCTGGTAAGTCGGTTACACGTGTCCATTCGATAGCTTTATTTTCTTCGCGCCGGTTGGCTAGCCATTCGAGCACAAGACTTGTCTGTATTTCAGAATGACAAGCGAGACAACTATCAACAGATGGCATGCCGGCGAACGCAGACCGTTCTGCTGATGTGTGACAGTAGAGGCAATCTATACCTAACGTACCCGCATGAAGTTGATGCGTGAATGAAACGGGTTGTGGACGAGCAACATTGATGCGTCGTATAAGATGCGAACGATCAAAGACTGCTAGTGCCAAAAAAACAAGTATGATGAGATAGACGAGGCTTAACGCCCCTACTTTTGCGATAACGTTAGCTCTTGGACGAAAGATCTGACTCATTGAAGATTGCTAACCCTTCCTTGCTCTTTTAGGGAAAACACCGTCTTCCTTGTGCTTGATTTTTGCAATCTATGTAAGATGAGGATATTCTAAACAAGATCATGTAGTTTGTCAAACTTGGGCAAAGTATATGTGTATGTTATAGATTATGTTTATCATGCATGCAAGGCTTACCTCGGCTGTTGTGCATTTAATTCGTTGCTAGTGCATCAATGGGTAGTGTTCTTGTAGGATGTGCAAGTGGTTTGCTGTTGCCCAACATATACATAATCGTGGCGTGTGGTATATTTTTGAGCACGAAAAGATATACATTTTTTTGGGTGTCAGGTGTTGTTTCCTGGAGTACTGGCTTCTAGCCGGGTTTGGCAGGAGTCTGTATCACATTGTAGCGACGTAGCATGCTATGCCTCTACGGTGCATTGGAACAGGCAGTTCTTCTTTCTCTGGATTCACGACCAGATAGATTGGGAACGTGGCTTTGAGTTCATGGACAAAGAATTGCAGCAAAGCCTATGCACCTTTTATCAGCAATGCGTAGGGGAATGTATGGGTGCTTTCGATGCGTGTTTGTTGCGCTTGCCGACATGCAGGCACTAGGTGTGTGGCTACTAAGAAATGGGTCGCAAAAAGTGGTTATTCTAGGGACTTGACAAACGTATAAGTTTTGGTATACTACGAACAGATTATAAACTTATAGGTTTTCTAAAGGAGGTTTTACTATGAAAACACACCGTAATCCAAAAGCACATCGCTATGGACCGAAGCGGCAACAGCGCTATGAAGCGACAGGGCGACAACGACACACGCATCGCCAGCAACAGAGCGACCAACCTGAGCATAGCCGACAGCGTAGGCACATCCATGCCCACCGACATGTGCAGGACCACCATGAAGGTCATCGGCATGGACATGGAGAAGGCCAAGATTATGAGCACGGACGAGACCAAGGGCAAGGCCGTGGGCATGGGCATCACGAGCAGGATCATGAGCACGAATGCCATGGCTCCCCCAATGGCCGTGGATATAAACGGTTCCGTCATCACGATGCCCCAGAGCATAGCCAACATGACGGGCATGGTGAGCATAGTGAGCATGGCAAGCGACGTGGTCGAGGCTGTCAACGCAATCTCCCCCTCACCTCGGCCGAGCTTGGTATCACCTTGCGCAGCATTGCCAAAAAGCATGATTACCTTGCTAGCCGTGGTCCACACGCTGGCGATGGCAACCCATCTGAACTAGTCATGGCTATGGCACGCGGCGATGTAGCCACCGTGTCATTGGCTGAAGACATATGTCAGCAAATGATAGATTGGCTTGAGGAACAGGCTACCCATGTGGAAGATGCCGTGCTGTCCGAGAGTATCCAATCCCTCGCAAGCCAATTGCGCGATGCAGCCGAGCGAAAACAACACCCCCTGTCTGCTTAACTCTGTGCATCCCTGTGTCCCCTGTGGTTATAAAGACTTTACCACCGAGGACACAGCGGATGGAGCCAATTTCAACCGTAGAGGATACTGAGCACACGCAGAGAAAATACTCTATTGGACACACAGAAAATTGCGGTTTCTAGGACTCGCATATGCTTACTTTTGTAGCTTTTGTGCTACTTCGATAATGCAACCGCTCTTTTTCCATGAACTACAAAGGGCACAGAGGGATACACACATACCCTGTGTACCCTGTGGTAAAATTCTTTGTTGGTACGCTCCAAGGGTGCGAGCTGTCTTGTTGGGTGCAGTTTCATAGCACAGGGTGCAATAACAACGGAGCAGACTCCCCTGCTATCTACACCCACTATCTCCCATCACCTCCCGGCGGTGACAACACTCACACGTCCGGCCGTTTGTTTGGCCACCATACGGAATAGCTCACCATACGCATCTTCAGCATCCTTGATAACAGCCGGATGCCCATGGTCTCCACCCTCGCGCACGCTTAGCCCAAGTGGTATTTGCCCAAGGAGCGGCACATCGAGCTGCCGCGCTAGGCGTTCGGCGCCCCCCTGACCAAAAATGTCATAGCGCTTGCCCGTATCGGGAGCAATAAAGTAGGCCATGTTCTCAACAATGCCAAGGAGCGGCACATCTACCTTCCTGAACATTTGCATAGATTTGACCACGTCAACGGTAGCTACCGTCTGTGGTGTTGTGACGATGAGTGCGCCCGAAAGCGGCAATGCTTGCACCAAGGTAAGCGGCACATCGCCAGTGCCGGGTGGCATATCAACGATGAGGTAGTCGAGCGGTGCCCACGCTACATCATACAAGAATTGGCGCAACAAACTCGTTATCATAGGCCCACGCCAGATGACGGGTTGGTCTTCTTCTATGAGAAACCCAATGGATATGGTTTTGACGCCATACGATTCGATGGGTATGATAATCGGTTGACCATCTTCGCGTTCGTATGCGGTGGGTTTTTCCGTTATACCCATGATAGTGGGCACTGACGGTCCAAACACGTCTGCGTCTAGCAAGCCTACTCTGGCACCTTCTTGTGCAAGGGCAACCGCTACGTTGACAGCAACCGTAGATTTGCCAACTCCCCCCTTGCCAGATGCCACAGCAATAACATGGGCTACATCAGGAATGGGTTGCTTATCGGGCATACCACCGTGGGCGCGTTGCGAAGCAGTCATCTCAATATGCACATCGGTAACACCGGGTATGCTACGTACTGCTTCTTCGGCACTGTCGTGTATCTGACTTTTGAGAGGACAGGCCGGCGTCGTCAACTCAATAGCAAATGAAACAACACTTCCTTCAATGGATACATTTTTAATCATGTTGTGGGAGACAAGACTACCCCCCAGTTCTGGTTCTGGCACGGTATTCAACGCTGCCATAACCTGTTCTTCTGTAATAGCACTCATACGCTCTCGCTCTCATTTCAATCTTTGCCCAATAGGGCACGGTTTCATTCGGGGCGATTATAGCATGTTTGATAAGTTTTGTCTATCGTAATAGTGAAATAGTACACAAACAGAAGCTACTTTGCAATGAGCGGGAGGTAGACAATCGGGTTGTTTGCAAGGGGGATATAGCCACCTTGCACCGCGATAACCACTGGTCGGGCTTCTAAGCGGGCTTCATCCTCGGCATACACAATGACACGGTAGAGGTCTGGCTCAGTAAAACCGGTGTATGTCTCCGTATACCATGATGCATTAGGGGCATCAGGAGTAGCAAGAGGCATAAGCACAAGCTTATGAGTATCGGTAATGAGGTAGCCACTCGGCTCTTGTTGATAGGTTGGTGGGAGAACAATAGCCCACACATGCTGCACATTCGTATCATCCTGCACCTTGGCACTGATGAGACCGCTCCCATCCTGCTCTATCGTGGGCAGAGGTTGTACTTCGACAATAGTCGGTGCAGAAAGCGCGTTGGTTGCAGTATCGGCTGCAATAAATCCACGTTGCTTGGCTAGAGACTTATCATCTGTTGAATCATCCAACAGAGGCATCTGCAACGCACCTGGAGCACGCACAAAGAAGGATGGTAATGTGCTCGGTACCATTTGCATAGCCAATGTTGCTTCTTGAAATGCTTGATAGAAACTACTCCCCTGCCGCAATGCAGAAATGAGATGGTTTGAGAAAAGTGCCCCCTCGCGTGCCGCAAAAGCCGAATAGGTTTCATCAGCAGAGGTCATGATGATGCGATTGGGACCACGCAACACTGGCACAAAACTTCCCGAAGCTGAAGCTTCCAAGATAACATTGGTCTGTACATCTTCCACCTGCTGCTCCAATTCCGTCAACCATGTATGCACATCATCTGCCAAGAGTGTGCCGGTATCATCACCCACACGACGGTCAATGGTGATAGCTTTCTCTGTACCGTATCCCGTTATGTAGAGCGTGAGTATGCCCCCCGGTTGGAGCCGTTGCGTAGCCCATTCGGTGATAGCCACGCGCACATAGGCTGTTGTGAGTGGTCTACCATAATCATAGATAAGCCCATCGTGGGTGAGGTATATCATCTGGTCATTGGTATAACCCTGTTCAATGGCAAGTTGCCGCATCATATCAGCAACATAGTCATAATGCTGCTGCATCTCTGGGTTGGTGCTCTGCTGCCCATTGACGATAATGAGTACATTGCCACTATTGGTATGTTGTAGCTTGCGTACTGAAAGGTCATATGCCACGCTCTCCCCAAACACATCCGCATTGTTGTTGCTCAATTCAAGGTAGATGGGACCATCGGCAGATGCACCATAGCGCAAGCGGGAAGCTTCTAGCGTGTGTGGATAGCCTGGTGGGTCGTAGACCGTGCTACAATTTTGTTCAAAAAGGTTGAGCATCACATCGGCTGCCGAGGACTGTGGGGCTAGGGCTTCAATGAGGTAAGAAGCGCCCATTTCTGCTTGGAATCTAACCCAATCGCTATCAGCTTGTTGGTGAAAGGTATGTTGTTGCTGCTCAGTCCCATTGGAACTAATAAGGGTCGTGGTATCTTCAACACAGATGCCATCTGGCTCATAGGCATCTGGTCTAGGCGTGGGCGTGGGCGTGGGTGTTGCTGTTGGTGTAGGTGTTGCTGTTGGTGTAGGTGTTGCTGTTGGTGTAGGTGTTGCTGTTGGTATGGGTGTCATGGTTGAAGTTGGGGTGGGTGTTGCATCAGAAACAGCAAGAAAGATGGTGTCTGAGCTTGTGACTGTTTCATCTCCACGACGCATTTCAACTGAAACAGTGTGCTCACCTACGCCATACCCCAAAACCCAATCCATGGTTTGTGAGAAAGGCATCCAGTCGGACCAATCTCCATCATCATTGCGCATACGTACATCTTCCCAGTCGCCATAGATATAGAGTGATACTTGCTGCACATCTGTAGATGCTGCTTCGCGGTTGATAACCACGGGGTACGTATCCGAACGCTTGCCAAAATTCTGCACCCAGTAGCCATTGTGATACCCAACACCTATTTCCCATACCGTGCTGCGGAGGATGTTGGCACGATGCCCAGAACTGTCCATCCATCGGCTCATGACATTTTCTGGGCCCCCACCGGAAGCAATATTTTCGCCTGATGGCGATGGGTAATATACACGTATACGGTCTGACCAAGCACACACCGTGACAAGTTGGTTGCCCGAACGGTCATACGTAGCATGGTCGAAATAATTATCTTGGTTCATGTCAACAGCATGATAGCGAGCAGAGCGAGTCAATTGCCGCACTCGCTTGAGTGGAGGCAGGTTGCCATTGTTGGCACGTTCGGCATTGACGAGTTCTACAACTTGTTGCTCGTAGTCGTCATTGGATGCGCCGACTATTTCACCACCACAGCCTTGAAACGAAGGGAAAGCAATAGCGGTTTGCATGGTGGGGTACGTTTGTGGGGATGGCTCAAGAGGCGGAGTGGGTGGCTTAGCATAGGCTGCTGCTTTTGAAAACAAGAATGCACCAACAGTCAGCAAGACTGTGAGAAGAGTAATCATGATGATAGAGTGACTTTTCATAGTATTGTCCCTATAATGTCATGACAATAACAAACGTGTCTGTTAGCGTAACTGCTTTCTATTGTAAACGTACACACCACCACTTTTAGCATACCACCAAATTGATTTTGGCACAATTACGTCACACATTGAGAAAACTCCAAAATTTAGGAGAAAAAACCTGAAGAAGGTTGGCACTGTCGTGTATAATAGTCGTAATCTGTAAAACATGTGTAAGTGGGAGATAACAGTATGAATGAGAACACACCGGACGAAGTGCTCAAGCAAGTAGATGAAGAGCAGATTGCATTTATCAACTTGCAGTTTATAGACATACTCGGCAAACTGAAGACTGTCACCATACCAGAACGCCAGTTGCGCGATGCTATTGAACATGGGGTATGGTTCGATGGTTCCTCAATTGAGGGGTTTGCGCGGGTTGCCGAAAGTGATATGTATTTGATGCCAGACTTGACAACGTATCGCAGAATACCCTGGGAGGGCGATAATGAAGCAATTGCAAGTTTACTTTGCAATGTGTACACGCCCGATGGACGCCCGTTTGCCGGCGACCCGCAATATGTATTGTCCAAAATGGTACAGCAAGCGGCGGAGATGGGCTATATCTATCAGGTTGGTCCAGAGCTAGAGTTTTTCCTCTTTAGGCGCGACACGCATGGTATGATTACATCAGAACTCTATGATCAAGCTGGCTATTTTGATGGTTCTATAGACCAAACACACCCTATTTGCAACCAAATGGTACAAGTGCTCCAAGATATTGGCATCAATGTAGAAGCGAGCCATCATGAGGTTGCTGGTGGGCAATATGAGATAGATTTGCAGTATAGTGAAGCTATGCGTGCAGCCGAAAATTGTGTGATAGGGCGCAATGCTGTCAAGTCTATTGCCCAGTTGAATGGGCTGTATGCAACGTTTATGCCCAAGCCATTGGCAGGTATCAATGGCAATGGCATGCATGTGCATCAGAATTTGGCCGACCCAACAACGGGAAAAAATGTATTCTATGACCCTGATGACCCATACTACCTATCAAAACTAGCACGGCAATTCATAGCCGGGTTGTTGGATCATGCGCCAGGTATGATAGCTGTGTTGGCTCCGCTCGTTAATTCCTATAAGCGGTTGGTGCCAGGGTATGAGGCACCTGTGTATCTCAGTTGGGGACGCACAAACCGCTCGGCACTCGTGCGTGTGCCACGGACAAGTGTGGGACGGCCGGAGGCTATACGGGTAGAGTTGCGTTGCCCAGACCCTTCGTGCAACCCCTACCTTGCTTTTGCTGTGATGCTCGGGGCAGGCCTAGATGGTATTAAACGGCGACTTCCTTTGGGTGAAGCAGCCGAAGAAGACCTGTTCCAAGTAGACCCACGGGCCCTTGGGCTAGAAGTGTTGCCTGGATCATTGGAGAAAGCCCTTGATGCGCTCCAAGAAGATGAGGTTATTCAGGCTGCCCTCGGCCCACACGTCTATGAGCGCTTTCTCGATGCGAAGCTGCAAGAGTGGAACGATTATCGCAATCATGTTTCGCAATGGGAGGTGGAGCATTATTTATCAGTATTCTAAAATGACGTTTGTTAGGAGAGAATGATTATGATTGACGAACCTCTTGATCGCTGGTTGCTTGTGCCGGACAACAAAGAATTTCACAAGAATAATCCACAACTCTACACCGATCAGGTAGAGAGGCTTCATAATGGGCTGCACAAGTTACACCAATTGATGGCGAGCGAATCACAAAGCAATGTTGAAAAATTCTCTGTTTTGACTAATCTTTGGACAGCAGAACACATGAAAATACCTCTTTCGTCTGAAGATGCGCTCCTTACCCAAGACCTCTACCGACAAGTATTCCAGAAAGGAGGCAAAGACAGTACACGTATTCAAGAAACATTGTTGCATATTATTTCCAACAGCGAAGATCCGAGTTTTATCCCATTCTGCTTGGAACTGCTCAACCTCAATCGTCCACGTGATTCGTTTGCAAAAAAACGACGCCGGTTGGCACTTGCCATACTTGCACGTCTTGCCATATGCCTCGACAATGTCGCCGCATATGGCACGTTGCAAACAGCAACCCGACATACCCGTGCCGATGTGCGCGAGCCGGCTATCTATTACCTAGGACGAGCATACCTAGACACCGACAAGCCTATACCCAAAGATATACAAGAACACCTCAAAACCATTGCCATCAATGATAAGGCGTTCGGCCCACGTTTCATGGCGCGTTCCATATTGCAACAAACAGACTATCATCTTCCCATAGAACACACGGAAGGAGCGTATACCTTCAAAGTTACCTATGTGAATGACTCTAATGTGTGGAGGACTATCCAAATGAAATCGCAGCAGACGCTTACAGAATTACATCTTGCCATACAGGATGCGCTCGATTGGGATGCAGACCATTTGTATGCGTTTTATATGAATGGAAAGAAAGACGATATTCGTTATACCTATGTGGATGAATATGAGTTTGAAGAGATGTATGGTGGTGAAGATGTAGGTTGTACTGATGAGGCAATCATTGGCTCTTTGGGAATGAGCATAAAACATTCATTCCAGTACTTGTTCGATTATGGAGACCAGCACCTCTTTAATATAGAGCTAGTCAACATACAAGAGGTAGCAGACGAAGACGAATACCCACGAGTATTGGATGGACGCGGGGAAATTATGCAATACCCAGACTTGGACGAAGAAGACGATGATGAAAACTATGCTGAAGAAGAGGCAGACGAATAGAACCAAACAAAAGACCAGTACACAGAACACACAGAAGGTTTATTTCATCTGATACAGTTGCTCGGCGCTGCGTTTCAAAAGCAACCAGATAAACCCAAGTTTAGGAGTGGTTTTTTCTTTTTTGAAAAATACAGAGAGAAAGTGGCTATCGCCAACATTGACAGAGTACACATCGTGGTGTTGCCCTTCAAAAAAACTGAGTTGAGTAGGTTTGGTTTCATGGATTGCCTCTGCTAGTTGGGGTAAATGCAGAAACTCTTCAGAGATAATTGTGGCTACCGTAGCGGTATCTATATCTGTTGTTTCTCCATACTTGCCAATGATAGCACCTTTTGTAGTGGCAAAAAGGGCCATTTGGGCACTTGCTTGTCGGCACAACTCTTCAAGGAAGAGTCGCAATATCATCGTTGTTGCTGGTTCAGAAACTTGTTGTTGTTGTCGTGTAGGTGGTGTCGGCGCATGTTCAGTTTCAATACTCTGTGGAGTGAGGATATTGACACCAAGCATATCGCTAACCACAGCACGCAAACTATCGGGGTCAATGGTGCTTTCGGCAACACTGGCCCTGATAAGGCGTGCTGTTTTGAGTTGGGAGCGTGTCACTCCCTGCTCACAAACCAAGAGCAACCGCATATCAGGATACAGCTCTTTCAACCGGCTCGACAATTCTAGCCCATCTTCATGTTGTCGCAATGCGACAATAATAAGATCGAAACGTTGCCGGGTGGCCCGAAGTTGCGCGGCTGCAAATGAACCAACGGTGGTAATTTGATATGTTGCATCATTAGCAGGAGGCATTGCAATCAATGTTTCAGCATATCTACTACGTTCGGTTGCGTTCTCGCTAACAATTAAGATATGATATTGCATCGCATGCTCTGGAGTTCATCACAATATAGAAACAACATAACGGGCGAGATAGGTCATCTCGGCCCGTCATATTCCTTACGTACAGATTTGACCAAATCTTCCAATCGGCACCCGCCACGAAGAACAGGTAGCCTATGAAAAACCCTATTTCTGCTTGCTTGGGCCTGAATGAAAAACGTTTTTCTCTATTCGCTCAACTCGGCTCATTTCCTTGGGGCGCGAGTCAAAGCCAATGATGCTGTATACGGGACAATACCCAATGAGTCCACTAATACACGAAACAATGCCTACAACAATAAGTAACGCTGCCAACCCTGCAAGGGCTGGCCCCATAGTTTCGCTTGCAGCACCAGCAAATGCGCCACCGGTAAACACAGCTATCCCACCAAAAATGCGCAGTATACGGTCTATCAAACCTTCATTTTGTGGCACAACCCAATCCATGAACTCCATGTTTTGCTCCTTTCTTGCCTGAGACAGGCATCCTCACCTGATAAGGTATCTTTACCCTGCGTCCTAAACGGTCAAGACATTCCTCACGAAGAAAGTTTTCTTTCTACCTACACTACAGAAAAGCAGTGTTTTTATAGCAATAGTACAACAGGTTTTAACGCCTAGTGTGTCCAGGACGATAGACACCTCTG
This sequence comes from uncultured Chloroflexaceae bacterium, assembly GCA_964626155.1. Classification (GTDB taxonomy): domain Bacteria; phylum Chloroflexota; class Chloroflexia; order Chloroflexales; family Chloroflexaceae; genus JAAUSY01. The sequence goes on from CAZVEN010000002.1 coordinate 46,751, forward strand.
GAGTGCAGTTCTAGCCCACGCTTCTGACTCCAACTCCATTCTCTGGTTATGCCAGTGCGATACCGACTTCCTGATTGGTCAAAGTATCTTTTGCGTCCTGGATACCGGTTATACCGTGAACGGTCACTTTCTGTGTGATAACGCCACGATGGATACACAACACGCGAATCTTCATCAAGTGTGTTAAAACCTATGGCACTATACAAAGGACAGAAGCCAGTAGAACCGCTTATGGTAAGCACTGCACCAACCACAACCAAAATAATGGCCAATGGAAGAATGCTCTGTATAATGAGTAGGCCAGTGATGAGAAACAGTAACCCCGCCCCGATACGAATCAGCCGGTCAATTGAACCTACAGTTTCCCATTTCGGATCCATCGTGTCACTCCTCTTTTTCTCTTCAACTTCATGTGTAAAATTCAGTCTATGCAAATGGAGGCTTATGCACCTACTAGAGACATTCTCCTTTACAGGTGTGTCTCCTAACAAAATGTAGGCATAGCAAAAAATATGATACCATAATGGTAGCATTGCTACACGGCATTGTCAAGCGTAAGTGTTGCATTTACTGGCATGTAGTTGCGTCTGCAATAATATATGCTATAATGACGCATCTAAAGGCAAAGATTTTCCTGAGTACCGTATTATTTTTAGAGCACGTATGAATAACACTGAAGTGACATATATAATCGTTCAGGTATCTGCACCAACTACAGAAGAGGCTTTCGCTATAACGCGAGCGGCTGTCGAACAAAAACTCGTCGCTTGTGCCCACATCCTACCCATTCGCTCATGCTATGAGTGGGAAGGGAAGGTAGTTGAAGATGCTGAACAACTCATCCTCATGAAGACACGACAGGATGTGTATGACCAACTAGAGGATTGCATCAAGGAAGTCCATAGTTACGATGTTCCAGAAATTATCGCAATCCCTGTTCTCAAAGGCATACCATCATATCTGCAATGGGTTGATGAGGTTATCACATCCAAAAGTTGAAAGCGAAAAGCGAAAACCGAAATTTCCTATACAGAATACCCAATGCATAAGGTTGCGTAAGCAATGCAAGAACGGGCTATCTCGCACGGGTAATATCAAAATATTCCCTTTGCAAAAGGGGAAATATGCTTGTCGGTATAATCTACATGCATGGTGTTGAATAACATATTTTCAATGGTAATAGCAATGACATTGGTAATGACAAGAAGTAACGTTAAGAAGTATCTTTCGCCTCATCGTTAGGTTAGGAGGAATTAGGTCATGAGTAGCGGGAATAATGGGTTTTCAGGCGATAAACTATCGCTTGCGCATCCCACTGCCCTTCACTCGGAGACACACACAATACAATCTGCGCCAACTTCAGCGGTCCCGCTTCTTCCACCAGAATCAATCAAGCCACTCAAAATACTGCTCATTATGCCAAAAGGCAGAAAAGAAGAAGAGAGTGGACAGAAGCCCCTTTTCACAATGGCTATTGGTGTTTTGGTCAGTATTACGCCGCAACAACACCAAATTGAACTGGTAGATGAACTGTTTGGTGATGAAATAGATTTTGATGGCGATTATGACTTTGTTGGCATTACGACCCGTACATGCAATGCCAACCGCGCCTACGATATAGCTGATGAGTTCCGACGACGCGGAACAAAGGTTATTCTGGGCGGTGTCCATGTTTCGTTCAATTACCAAGAAGCCCTCCCGCATTGTGACTCGGTCGTCTGTGGCGAGGCAGAAAATCTTTGGACAACCGTGATCCAAGATGTGGCCCTTGGAACACTAAAACCACGGTATGACTCAACCGATTTTCCTCCCGTCACCGATGCACCAATACTCAATTACGCTCGCATCTTTCAAGCCAGCAAACGTGAGAAAGTAGATTCGCGCAAGTCTATTCCCATTTACATGACCCGTGGGTGTGTCTACAACTGCTGGTTTTGCGTGACACCAAACTTTACCGGCAAGCTCTACCGCATTCAATCTACCGAGGCCATCAAACAACAAATCATGGCTGCGAAGCAATCCTTTTTCAAAGAAACCCGTTTTGGTTCCAAACCTTGGTTTATGTTCACCGACGAAAATCTTGGTGTCAACAAGAAAAAGATGATAAACATCTTGGAAGTCATCAAAGAGTGCAATATCAAGTATAGCGTCTTTATCAGCATCAACTTTCTTGAAGACCCCCAAACCGTGCGGCTACTTGTCGAATCTGGCTGCGTCATGGCCCTTGTAGGGTTTGAGTCTATCAATCAAGAAACACTGAAGAAGTATGGTAAAAACCAGAACAATGTGCAAAAGTACGTTCACATTATTGAACACTGCCGCAAAGCTGGGCTGAATGTGCAGGGGAATTTCCTCGTCAACCCAGCTATTGACACCTACGATGACATGGACGCAACAGAAAAATTTGTCTGCAACAACCACCTGATGATGCCGCTCTATACCATCATGACACCCTATCCCGGCACACGCATGTATTGGGAATATAAAGAAGAAGGGCGCGTTGTTGATGAAGATTGGGACAAGTACACAGCCCACAACCTCGTTGTGCGGTGTGAGAAAGACCCACTCGAGTATCAACTCCAATATTTACAGCACTTTTTGGGGATGTATTCGTGGAGAACGATTTTTTATCGTGTCTTCTCCAATCGCATGAAACTTATCAACCTTGTCACAAGCCTCATATTGCGCAAGAATATCCAAGACCAGATTAAAAGCATCAAAGTAGGTAAGAATAGACCCATATCCCAAACCCAAGCACAAGCCCACTCTACACCTAGGTCATACCCCGCGTCGGTTGACAATGCCCTATCGCCAACATCGCAAGCGGTGGTGACGATGGAGCAAGAACCGGCCTATCACTCAGAAGTACATTGAGTGCCTTGTATGCAAGTGGGATACCAAACAAATAGCCTTATAACAAGAGCAGAGAGCGGGATGCTCTGTTGCTCATGGCGCTATAGGGGTGAGCATAAATGTTGGTAGGATGAGGGACAAGATAAGAATGATTGCTATGATGAGCACGACTCTCCGGTACATACGATTATGTTTTCGCTTCATGTTTATCACCTTTTCATTTCTGTTCCATGCTTGAGTGCCACACCTAGATAGCCGCAGTACTGTGCATTATGACGATGGTGTCTTTTGCCAAGGTACTGCTCTATTATGCTATTGCTATTGTCTATCCAATGTGTAGAACCTATACCCCATGATAGAAATGATAAAACAAGTTGTCAAGTGAGGTTCAAATGAATACTGCTACTACTCAACGCATTGAGCGCCTTCGGGCATGTTTGCGTGAGCAGAAAGTTGAGGCTTTTTGGGTCTCATCTATCACAAATTGCCACTATGTGAGTGGGTTTAGCGGCTCTACCGGGGCGTTGTTCATAACGGCAGATGAAGCCTTCATCCTCACCGATTTTCGCTACCGCACCCAAGTAGCCCAAGAATGCCCCTTGTTTACGCTACGCCAAATCATCAGTGGAAAGGAGACTGTGCCGCAAGCTGTTGCGAACATGGCCGCTGAGCGCAACATACAACGCCTCGCATTTGAATCCGACCGTGTTTCCTTTTCTACCTACCAAAAGCTAGGTGAGGCGCTCAAGGAACAAGAAGCATACCATCTCCCTGAATTGGTGCCAACAGAAGAGGTAGTAGACGCTCTGCGTGAAATCAAAGATGATGACGAAATGGCTCGCCTACGGCAAGCTATCGCCATCACCGACGAGGCCCTTGCATCTGTACTACCCCAACTCACACCGGAGTTGACAGAGCGCGAGGTTGCTTGGAACATTGAGGTTGCTTTGCGCACACACGGCGCAGATGGTATCAGTTTCCCCATCATCGTTGCTGCCGGTCCACATGCTGCTAAACCTCATGCGCAACCCACAATAAACCAGTTAGGCACTGGTCGCCCTATCATCATAGACATGGGCGCACGCTACCACAACTACCATGCAGACTTGACGCGCACAGTCGTTTTGGGAGAGCCAGATGCACGCTTCGGGGACGTATATGAAACAGTGAAAAAAGTCCAAGAGCATGCTATTGCCACCATTCGTGCAGGCATGACTGGTGCAGAAGCCGATGCCGTTGCGCGTGACAAGATGACGGCCGCCGGCTATGGCGATGAGGCGTTTGGTCATGGGCTAGGGCATGGCGTGGGGTTGGATATTCACGAGGGGCCACGGCTACGGCGCGGCATTGAGAAGCAACTCCGCGCAGGCGCAGTGTTCAGCGTCGAACCCGGCATCTACCTCGAAGGGTGGGGCGGCGTGCGCATTGAAGACCTTGTGTTGCTTGGCACTCAAGGGTGTACTCTCCTTTCACAGGCGAGTAAAGACCCGGTGCTTATGCATACATAGCATATGGTGGATTGTGGCACTTTTGCATGGTATACTAGAACTATTGAGAGATAGAAAGGAATTGCTATGAGCAAAAAAGATGTAGAGCAATTAGCCCGTGAAGCGCTTTTTGTGCGTTTTTATGAACGTGGCTACATCTCATCGGGTAAAGCAGCCGAGTTGCTAGGCATCTCTCGCCGTGCATTTCTTGACATATTAGGACAGTACCACGTATCTGAATTTGACGAAGAGATGAATCTGAAACAGGAATTGAGCAATGCAACAGTGGCCTGTTGTATGCAACACCAGATCGCGCCCGATGGGAAAGAATTTATCTTGACGGAGGCAGATGATTTTGAGCAAGAAGTTGAACAACTCCGCAACAGCATAGCATTTCAACGTTTCCTTGACGAACGGTCATCGCAATGCCAGCAACATATGCCCCTAGACGACGTATTGCGTGAAATTGAAGCAGAACTAGCGTGTCAACCACAACGTGTCGGGCCGTAGAAAAAAGTTTGTCTGGTAATTGCGAGACACCTATGCCCTATGCCCTATCTCAGCGCCTCAGCGGTTCAACACTGCGCCCTGCCGACCTCGTATGTCCCTTTGCAAAGCCATCGAGGGTGCCACGCATCAGCATCAACATCAGCTTCATTGAGTTAAAATTTCAATTTCTTTTTTCAGCAGTGCATTAACAACTTGGCTTAGAGAAAGCGCTTGCTCCGTAGCTCTTAGCCTCTCTATAAAAAACACTCTTACCTCTTTATCGAGATAAATTGGTATATCAAGCTCTTCAATGGGCCTATAGAATTTGCCCTGTTCTGCACCACTGAAATCATATTCATCTTTCATTATGGATGCCTTCTGTAATATTCTTTGCTTTCATTCTTAGTAGCTTTACGAGCACTTATAATTCTCACAAGCTCTATACCATCTTGATCTTTGAATGTATGCACTACAATGAGTAGAATCTCATTCTGTGATTTTCCAAGCAACAACCATCTGTCTTCATCTTGTGAATGCTCTTCATCATACTTGTTCAGCGCATATGGATCGGCAAAAACATATGATGCTTGCTCAAATGTAACACCATGTTTTTGGATGTTGATTTTTTCTTTTCTGGTATCCCATTCAAACTTCATTCTCTGTAGTTCCTGTTTGGGTCACTGAACTTGATTAGATAGTATCACAAATAAAGACTGATTGCAATGGACGATCATACAACGACATTAGTCATAGAGAGTGCGTTTAGGCTTCTAGCCTGTCCCTTTGCAAAGCCATCGAGGATGCCACGCATACTAGGTGTCAGGGTCAGGTGTCAGGTGATAGGGGAGTTGCTTGGCACACAAGGGTGTACTCCCCTTTCACAGGCGAGTAAAGACCCGGTGCTTATGCATACATAGCATATGGTGGATTGTGGCACAAAGGCGCGGAGAGATGTAAAGGTTCGTGAGAAAGTCGAATAGGACTTCTATAGTTCCTAAAACCTAGCTAGGAAATGGGCAACCCTCTGGATATATAAAGAGCATCGGATAGTTTTTCATATAGCTCCTCAACGAACGCTTCAAGCCCATCAAACACATCCGTTACAAAATCGCAGTACCTGATTTCTTGTGGATTGGATGCGAAGAGTTTGGGGTTTAGGAGAAATTCGGTTGTCTGTTGCGATGGTTTTGCATATATATCTGAACGTTGTTTAGATATATCACATACCTCAACAATTGGTCTGTGCGTTGTTCGATTACGGATTTGTTTCAGAATACCTATCCAAGGAACACTATTGGTGTTTCCCGATGCATATTGTGCTAAGAAATCGTACAAAGAACTATTTTGTAGTCTCCCTTTAACTTTATGAAAGCTAATTCGGTCGTCAGCAGTAAGACCCAACTGATACATTTCATTCAAAAGATACCCTGATACATCGAACAAAGAAAAAGCTGTTGCAGAGAAAGTCTCTATTAGAAAGGTTAAAATTAGCCTATAATCATGGATGTTATACATTTCATATGAGCTAAGTTTGTAGCGCACTTCTACTTTTGATGGTTGCTGATGAATGATATTTCGGTGTGCCATTACTTGAAAGTAATCAAAGTCATTCGCGTTTAGATTACAAAGAAGAGCAGCTTGATACATTGCAACCGTCAGTTTGTGACGTATTGAAATAACGATGCCCTCAATTTCGTTATCAATTCTTTGGCGATGTAATGGTTGTGGAACATTATCACGTAGTGCAGTGATGAGTTTCTCTTCATTTTGTGGAAAAAGCACCGTATCCGGGCAGTTTATTCCGCGTAATGATACTGTAGGCATAGGTTCCTCATGTGGCTAACAGACAGTTCAAAAGATGGTCCATATCATCAAACGATGCAAAATATCCTTGCAAGCGCTGTGTTTCAGCTTCAAACAATGCCAGCATATCCCCCTGACCAAGCAACCGTTCTGCACCAGAACGGTCTAGGATAGTACGTGAGTCGGTATTCGATGGCAGACGGAAGGAAATACGTGCTGGAATGTTTGCCTTGATCGTTCCAGTGACAACATCTGTTGTTGGGCGTTGTGTTGCCAACACCAAATGAACGCCTATATTGCGACCAGTAGCAGCTAAACGGCTTATTTGTCGCTCAAAGTTTGCACGTTCAGTGCGCGATAGTGTAAGCATAATATCTGCAAATTCATCTACTACAATGACTATCCACGATAACCGTTGTTGTGGGTTACGTCGGTTATATTCCAATATATTCCGGCAGTTTGCGCTACGAAGGAGCGATGTCCGGCGGTCGCGTTCATCACCAGTAAGGTTCTGCAATACACTGATGGACTCCTCTGGGTCGTAAAAGATACGGTTTTCTCGTAAATGGGGGAGGTTCTGAAAAATAACAAAATCGGTTTCTTTGGGATCAATGAGCAATAGCTCAAGTTCGTCAGCAATATGCCGCCACACTAAGCTCATAATAAGCGTTGTAAGAAACATCGTCTTTCCGCTGCCAGTAGTGCCTGCCACAAGCATATGCGGCAAGCGTACCAAGTCTTGCTGAATAGCATTGCCAGCCATATCAACACCCACTGCAAACATGAGCGTATTTCTCTGATTGTCTGGCAGCGTATTCAGAGCGGGATCAAGAGGCTTTATCTCTGGCTCATGACGTGGTAGATCAATACCAACATAACGCTCGCCGGGGATATTGTCTATCAAAGGGACACTTCTACTCTCAAGTTCGCGTGCAATGTCTTCGGCATATTTTTGTATTTCAGAAAGACGCCCCGCTGGTGGCTGTAACTTCACCCAATAGCGAATGATACGTGGGCCTACCTGGGTGCGCTCTTCGTCTATTTTTGCAACGGCTATACCATAATCCATCAGAACACGCCGCAACTGGGCCGCCTGCTTGGTAATATCATGCTGTACATGTGCCGGTTTCTGTGTAGTTGCCTCTGGGTCACTGATACGGTTTTCTTCAACTTTTTCTTCAACAGGTGGTTCAACAGGCGCTGGCGTTGGCGCAGATGCAGATTTTGCTACTTCAATGGGTGATGGTGCTGCCGCAGATGCAGATTCTGGTGGTTCAACATGCACTGACGCAGATGGTGATACAGATGCAACTGATAGGTCAACTATTTCCATATTAAAGGGGGTATGGTCATGGTCATGGTCATGATCAACAGAATGCGTATGTTCGATAGAGTCAGTACTCTGCATATACACCCGCACATGACGTAGACATTGTACTTTGAAACCAAAATGAGACTCTTGGAACATGGCATTGATGATGCGTTCCCATTCGGCTTTCAAGTGCTTTTTCTGTTCATGTTGGATCGTTGCAGTTTCTTGTTGGCTATATGGTGGGGTAAACACGGCTGTGCTTAAACTGACCCGCAATAGTTCCCGACGAATAGGAGCTAACACTGTTTTTTCGGCATCAGAAGCAAACAGAGTTTCCAGAGTACGCGCAAAGGTTTGTAGAGGCTTGAGAACTTCCTTGGAATCTGGCAATGGTGTCATGGGTTCATCCGAGTCGAATGCCTGTACCGCAACAACATCAAACAACAATGTTTGTGCTTGATCATCGTATTGCACAGCGAGTACATAGGTTTGGTCATGTTTTTGTGGGACATCCTGACCAAACCAATCAATAAACTGGTCGGTGTGTTGCGGGTCTATGTTGAGCAGTACAGAGAGAGGGTTTTTCTGCCTATGCCATTGCAGGATTGTCATAATAGCCCGCAAACGGAATACGGTTGTTTTTTCCGATGTCTGTTGTTCGTGACGTGTTTCATCTGCTGCGGCCGATGGGACCAATTTGACCAGTGTTGTCAGTAAGCCATCAGGAAAAACAGTCAGGTAGTTGTCAATATGTGCAACATCTAAATCGGCATCTGCAAAATGTTCTTGCCAACGTTGCTTATCTTGGGTCCATACGGATAGTGTCCTTGTCCCAACTGGTTTCCATGCAATACGTTGCCCTACAGTGGGCATTTCGAGTGTACTATGCAGACGGTCAATAACGATGAGCCAGTAGCTTGCTGCCGCAAGTTGCTCCAGTTCAGTTTTTTCTATTGCCGATCTACTGCTCACACCAACAGTACGCTGATACAGTTCGCCCGTCAGAGAACTACGTATGTTGGTATATGATTCAAATAGTCCCCCCACGGGAGCAGTGGCTATGCGCACATTATCACGTATCCTATCGTAGGTAATATGCATTGGCACATCAAACGGGCCCGGTGTGGCGCGTGCAGTTTGCAGGGTTAAGAGTGCTACTGCGTCTGATGGGTCACTGAGAATAATGATATGCTGCTTTGCACGTTGTTGTATATGTTCAGCAATAGCTCCATAGCTTGTATGGGCAATATCTACATTGAATGTCCAGTGTGGATTATCATAAAATAACTCCAAGACATCATCATCTCTACGTGACCAAATATCATATGCTTCTACCTGTGTATTTGTGCGATACACTTGAATGGATGCACCATGAAGTATAGCGTCTTGGGATAGTGTATGGCATGCTTTGAGCACGGTAGAAAGAGTTGTAGGTGGCGGGTCTATAATGGTCATGACAAGACCTATCCTAGCTGGTGGGTAGAGAGCGAGAAACTGTTCGAGCAGTTTCGTTATATGGTCGAAACCTTCACGCGAAGGTTGTTGCTTTGCAATCGGTTGATAGAGTGGTATTCCCATCGTAACATCATCAGATTTGCTTTGTATGGTATCTGCTATCACAAGATGGGTTTCACTCACATGACGTGATGAAAAAAACATGTGCGTATGGAGCAACAAGGTATTCAGTTGTGTTGGTAGGTTCTTGATGCGTGTTGTAAGCATGGCTTTTTCAGCATCGCTCCATGTTTCGGTGGAAGCATCTCTGCGCCGTGCTAGTTCATACCACTTCCACACATGCAGGGGATGGAGTGAGGTTAGTAATGCTGCTTCGTTCCCTTTTCGGTTTATGATAACGGTATCAAGAGCCAAGAATTGCGCTAGGGCTTGTTCCACGGTATCGGGGAATTGCTTTGTAGCCTGCAAACACACGCTTTGAAGACATTGCGCAAGATGCTCATAGGCTTGTATGTAGTCTACAAGTAAGGTACGCTTGTCTTCTATTGCAATAACATGCATTGGATAGTACAGCAGAGAAATCCTATATGCAGCAAGACGCGAACGTTTTTGATGCAAAGTGGTGAGCAAATTGGCTAGTTTGTCGCCATCTTCAGTTTGTTCTAACGCTTTATCCAATGCTTCAAAGAGCGACAATAAACTAATGCGTTCGGGAGCATCAGGCGGATGTTGCTTGTCTAGGGGTTGAAATGGCGTAAAAGACAATTCTGTTGCAGCTTCAAGCATTTCTACCAGCGACACACCCTGTTTCGATGATTTGGATGATGCATCATTTTGTTCTGAAGACCCAGAGAATGCTTTACTCTGGATAATGCCCCCCCAACGGTCAGTTTGCACCCATTGACGCATCCAATTTTCAAGCGGGTGTCGTTTGTTCTTGTCATCTGTCGCAGCTTCATCTGGGCGACGTGCGGTTAATTCATATCCATCAATGACAGCCTCATACGGGTATACGTCATCTTCGTGTGCTGGTGGTTGGTCATTGCTAGGGTCCTCCCGTACATGCTCAAACTCGTTCACAAGCATGTCTTGAAGTTCTGGCTCCAGTGGAGCACGATCAAGGAAGCGCTCAATAAGGATAGTGTCTATCTGCGGCTCTTGTGATTCTTTCCTTTTACGGGCAGGTTTATCAGTTTGGGGTTGGTTGACAGACTCATCTTTTGCTTTCCAGAGTGCTACAACAGCATCATAGGTAAGTTTAGACAACGTTGTAATAGAAGGTTTCTGGGTATATGCTTGAACTTTAACAAATGTGTCTTGATGCGTCGTTGCATCTTTTTTGAGTCCAGCAGCAAGCGCACGGTAGGCTCCTTTATCAAGTGCCAATAGATCAAGCACACGCTCATAATTACTCTTGAGGCGTTTTTTTAATGTGTCTCTATCTTGCATATGCTTGTCAAGCGCCGGGTCTGGCAATAGCCCCAATTGCACAATGGCTGTTCCGGGATGTTCTTGGCTCTGGATTGCTTCATAGAACGCTGCTAGTTGTGCTGTCACAATAGGAATACGCAAACCACTGCTCTTTTTGCACAAAACATCCCAGAGCAACTCTACTTGGGTAGCATTGGGGTGAGTTTTACTCTGCTTCCGTCCAGTTTTGCATATTGCCCGCTGCAATTGGGTATCCTCAAATGGTTCTAGCAGTTCTAACGAATGTATTTTTTCAATTTCAATCACACGTTGTGGATTAAGTATCACGATAAGAGGCACCGTCATTGATGGGTCATTGCGCCACTCCACGGCCTGCTCGGCCATTGTCGCAACCCCTTCCGGGAAAGCATTGTCATCAAAGCCAATGAGTGCCAACCGAAACATTGCTTGGGCATCGGGTATACCTTCAATCAGTTTTGTATAGAGTGTCTGTACATCAAACGGGGGCAGATTTTGAGCCAATATACCAAAGCGCACTGGAGAGTTGCGGCTTGCAATACGTTCACGTAGCGCACTGGCAATCAGTTCAGCAGTTGTTTTTTCGGTGGTCATAGATTCTTACTCTTTCACAGCTACAATAACGACGCCATCAGCATAGCGTCGTGCATACCCAATATTTTCCAGCAATTCGGCTAAACTATCGGCATTCTTTTTGAAATCCGTTCCATTGACTGCACTAATGCCCCATTTGGCAAGGCGGTCGTTTTCATCACCAATCGCACCAAAGAGAAGACCATAGGTATCGGCCCAATATTTAGCAAGTTCATACAATTTTATTGTTTGTTGTGGTGCAAGGCTGGCGCGGACAAAGAGGTCCAGCAAGTCTGGATGGGGAGCATATATTTTTTGGTTTTGCTTACGCGCTGCTGATAGCAAACCTATTTGCACCCCTAGTGTGCGGGCAACATCTGAAGGGTTAGAACTGAAAACATTATCCAACATGTCAGTAAGGGCGTCTGCAAAAGCGCTACGTGGGGTTTGATGTGGCTCACTACAATAGGCTTCAAAAAACTTGAGACAGCGTGGCGTATGGCTGTCTTTCTTTTCTGTTGCCTGTTTCTTCCCACCCCTACTTTTTTTCTTCCATTCCATGGACTGAATATGGTCTCGTATCTGTTCAATCGTCTCCCATGGCCCATGTTCACCTGTTGTATACCATGCTTCAATCAAGGCATGAATTTCACGACGAAAGAATTGGTCTATCGAGCGCTTGACGCATTGATATGATTGGATACTCGCTTGCACAAGTGTTTGGGACGGTGGCTGAGCAATGCTCAATACAAGGGGGATAGGTGATGTACGCTCTTCCATCTTAACACCGCTATTCGCAAGATGGAGGTACAGTGCAAAGCAACCCCAACGGACCAAGCGCTGCAATGCATCAAGTTTACGTCCATAGCGTGTCATAGCAGCATCGTGTTGCGCAAGTGTATCAAACCCTGTGCGAATAGCTATGATGAGTGGATCCAAAAACACACCATTTTGGTCTGTTTGAAGACTTAAAGGCTTTCCTTGCGCTATTTTGGAAGGGTACGTTTTGGTCGCTATTGCTTCGGGTTGCACAAGTGGTAGGGTTAAAACCGATAACTCATCGCTCCGACGCTGATCATCTTCATTGAGCACTTCCTCGAGCAATGTAAGTGCTGATAATGAACCAGCATCATTATGGTATTCTTGGGCAAGAATTGCATGGAGCCATTCACCGGCCCCCCGGTCATGGTTGTCGTTGGTGATGTGACTGGCATGGGTCAAGGTATAGCTTGACGTGTTTACATTGTGAAACATCCGGTGGTCTGCATTGAGCAATGTATGCAGCATGTCACGCGCAGACGCATGGTTATTATCAGCAAAAAACGGGTTGACATCTGTAATTGGGTATCCTTTAGGAAAAAGCACTTGATGTTGCGCTGTGTCATTCGTATATTTGCTATCGCATACTGCACGAAATAACCCATTGGCAAGGTGAGCTGGATGTATGGCAATTTTGGGGTCATACAACAGATGCTTGCTGACAATGGCATCAAAGACCATGCTTTCAAAATTGATAGTGCTCATGTGGCTATCTCCCGTTCTCGTAGCTACGCTTTGTGCGGTTGACACGTACTTTTTCAAGGTGACGCTGCCGATGGTTACTCCACTCAACCGTTTCAATATCGCGTGGTCCCATAGCATGCGGGGCAAGATGACGCAAAAACAGGTCCAACCGACGCAACAGATGAAAAGGTTGCACATCAATAGGTTTCCCCTGTTTGGCAGAAGTAAGCGCTTGATACATTGTCCAGTCTATATGTAGTGCTGGGTCGCCTGGGCGATAGGCATGGATTCCGAACAATACATGGTCCTGGCGGATGGAAAGCGCTTTTGCAAGATGTGCTGCTAGTTTTGGGCGATAGATGCGTAGTTTGTCAGATGGGAGTAAGCGCATGGCTACATAGCCTGGACGGGTGCCTACAGCATAGCGATGGCTGTTCCAAAATCGCAGGCGCAGCTTATATCCATGAGGATCCTGCTCATGTACATCACGATAGGGAGCATAGAGGGTATTAATCATGTGAACCAAGTTTTGTACTTCATCTTCATCATCACAATACCCAGTCACAAGCTTGTCAAACTCTGCCTCTGATGTTGACATCATGCGTTCCAAAAGTGTTTTTGTATCATGCTCATGCTCAAAGAAATAGCGGCGTTTTAGTCGTCGTAACTCTTGCAGTGTCGCTGGTTGTTTTTGTTGATGTGGCGGGTCGTTCATGAGCCAACCTGCACGCACAGTTCCTTGCCACAATTGCATATCTGTTTCTGGGTCTGCATATTCTGACGGGTCAAATGTTGTTCTGATGGCGTCGAATAGCGGGCTACGCCCACGAAAGAGTAGATTATAGTAGGCATAATCTTCAAAGTGCGGTGGTTGTTCATCTGCATCTGCATTGTGTTCCCAACGTGTGGCACAGGAAGCATCACCAGTTATCAGATAGGCAAATAGCCCTGTCAGGTCGCGCATAGTGATATGAAAGCCTCTTTGTACAACAAGCCGCAACACCCGCAATACATTTTTGCGTATGGGTTCATGTGAAAGTGCCTCGGCATTTGATTCGACAAGGCATCGTTTGGGTGGGCAGTGGCTGCACTGTGAAGCAGTTGCAAAAGAACACAATTTTTGTATAAGGGGAATGACTATATCATCAGCAAGCAAGTTACGCTGGCTCAGGTCTACGACAACAACTTTTTCGTGTGCAAGATAGCTTGCTTGTGGCTCGTCGTAGTAGACCAAGCTATCAATTTCTTTGGGTATATGGCACAGGAAACTCAATGGTTGGTATGCAGCTTCAGTTTGTGCTACCCGTGATAACTCGCGGAGGGGCGCATGGTTGATAGCAAGTACAAAAGAATTGCCGACTTGTTTTTGCTGCATCCATGTTGCAAGAATATCCTGTGCAGATTTTTGGCTTGCGTCCCGTTCAGCATATGCTGGTGCTAGAAACCCTTTATGATCGAGTATGTTGATCATGTGAGTTTTGCCATCGCCCGGGTTACCGGTCAAGATGACATCATTGCCATTCTGTATCCAAGTTCGTATTTGTTCATCTAATGATGTGGATATATGTATTGTCGCTAACTCCTGATTACTGACTCGTTCAGCGACAGCATTATATCCATTGTAGAGATTATCCAGATAAGAAGACGTTGGTTCGTTACTCTCCATGAAATACCTCTTGCTTAGGTTGGCTGTTGGAAGCTTCAACTCCATTACCATTACGTGCGATGATATGCGACAGTATAACATTTGTCATAGAAAAAGTCGCAACACTTTGTAAAATCTCAGGTTTTCTTATTCTCATAAGTAGCCATCGGGTAGCCCATACGTGTGTTATGTGCTCTGTAGCTTCTTTTATGCGCTCAGGATTACAAACATCAAAGTAATATTCGGGATCATCCGTTTCGCCCCGAAGAAACTCCGCTGTTTTTTTACCTAGAGGGATGCCATACACAATGCGCTTTGAATGATGATTGATAAAGGTATCGCTGTTTTCTAACCCAATAGCACTCAACCCTGCTCGGACTCGGCGTAGCTTGGGGTTTACACCTTCACCAAAGCGATTATTTATCAATGTAGCCTCGCGGACATGTTCTTGCAATTTGTCAAGGGCTTTAATTGTTGGCACAGAGAAATGTATGGAGCCAAATCCCAATGTTTTACCATACTTCTTATAGACAATCTTATCGGACTCATTTTGCAAGGATGGTATAGATATACGATTATACTGGCTACTTCCAATTTGATACAGGCTTGTAGTACCCAAGAAAACGAGCTTTGGTTCTCTTATGACAGGTTCTTTTTTCATTTTTGATGCAATGGCGCTTTGGTAGTTTTGATACTTGTTCTTATAATCATAAACTATCTTTGGACTTGCCATAAGCATTGAAACTAATTTTCCTCCCAATAAAAAGGTATAAGGTGGCACGGCTCCACATACAATCAAGTCCATCATGTTAATGCCAATTTTTTGTTTCTTGTTTTCTCTTAAAAGTGTACGGATAGCTTGTTGACCTTCGGACGTGCTGATACATTTGCGAAGCCCCTCTACTGTTGATAGGTCTTCGGGAAAGGTAATAAGCGTTTTCTTTGCAAACAGGAGTGTTTGCAATATACTAGCACGTTTTGAACGAAAGAGAACTTCAGTTGCTTGGGCTTTAAGTTCTTTTATGCGATGATTACATGAAGATATTTCGGCAACATTTTCCAGAGGTTGCTGTTGTAATTGGTAAAGTTGATGTTCCAAGGTACGTATTTCTTTCAAAAGTGTTATTCGTTTATTATATGCTTGCACTGCTATTTTATCCAGATGGTTGAGAGTTTCTTCTGTTGGTTCTTCTAATTCATTTACATGTATTAGGTCTTCCTTTGCTATGTCTGCAAGAGCAGTTTGTAATGTTTTCTTCAGCATTCGTTCTATATTTGCAGCATCTCCTTGAGAAAACTCGTCTGCATTGATACGTTTGTACAAAGCTTTGGTGGTCCATCCAATAGCGTCATCGCGGTCAGTAATTTGCATAATACTATTTCCTAGTGCTGCAATTCCTATAACCGGGTGAAATGGTTGAGCAGCATCACGAATGAGATAAAACATGTTGCGTCCTGGAGTTGGCTTGTATGGGATGGCCCATGTGTGACGAAAATAACGCCAGATGTCATTAAGTCGCAGCCCTGTATGCTTGCATCGTTCATCAGGAATAACCAATTGCAAGTACGGTTGAACACATGTACCAATAGCTTGTTGAGCTTGTTCGTCGGGCATAGAAGCTATTTCCTGTAGGTCTTGAGCAAGTTGGGAGCCATCAGCGAAGAGATCATGAATAGAGACAGTTTGATCTTTGTGCATTCTGGGACGTTCCATAAAGCGTATAAATTCCTGCACGGAAGAGGTATGTAACTGGGCTTGTCGTTCATAGTTGAGCAATTGGCGAATAGCATCTTTTTGGGCATTGACATCCTCTGGCGTGTCAATATCGGTTGCCCATTGGGGAGGGGAGAGGTAGATACGTCCTTGACGACATTGATAGGTCCAGCCTTGGCGCAGGAGGTCTTGCATTACAAGCAGATATGCACGGTAGCGTAGATGATACACTTCCGCGTTAAGATAGGTGGGCATGTCATCGAGGTGGCGCTGAATGAGGTTAATACTCGCTGTAGTATCAGGAAACTGTGCAAGTTCAAAAAAAAAATGATCCAGTTCTCTTTCATATGGCCCAGTAGTATGGGGCCAAAAGATGTGTGATTGGTCATTCATTGCCATACGTTAAAATTTACTCCCCTTCATATACTTAGAGCGTCAGTATAACACAATTCTGCTTGGTCTGAAGAAAGCGAGAGTGAGTTATTGTTTTGCCACGATGGGGAGCGAGATGATGCTAAGGCAGGCAGCAATGTGGTATGCTATAATGCCCACAGGTAACACACTGGCGTGCCAACCAACGGACGACTACCTCTATTGGTGTGCCCATAGCCTATTGGCAGCCCTACATGAAATGTGCATTTTCAACGCAGAGGTGCAGAGATGCAGAGACGCAGGAGTGAAGTTGTGGTGAAAATCATGTGCGTAGCCAACCAACGTCTGCTTTGGTCGGCCGAGTTGGCTGATGCCTGAAGCATATGTGATGGAAACTCCATCTCACAACTCCTAGGAGCGGGAGAAGACGTGAGCAAAGCATGTGAAATTGGCCGAATGAGCCAGTGGGATTTTTTTGAACTCAACCAACAGCTTGGCATACCAATAGCTTATACGCACAACGACTTAGCAAAAGACATGGAGAAGTTAGCTCATCAGAGTGCGGGGTTTGAACCGCTGAATCGCTGTGGGTGCTGAACCGCTGAATCGCTGTGGGTGCTGATGCGCTGGGTTTTCAACTCCAGACTTCGGAAGTCTTGGAGACTTCGGAAGTCTCACGTGTGTGGGGGTTGAACCGCTGATGCGTTGATGGGTTTGAACCGCTGATGCGCTGCGGGAGCTGATGCACTCTTGCGTCTTTGCGTTAAGATGGTGATAGGGCATAAAGAAATGGGATGTCTAGCCCTTGTCTCAGGTATCATTATTGTGGGAGTGGTTTTTTGTTCCAATGAGGGGTACATATGACTGATTTTTATACGACAGTTGGGGTTTTATCGGACCCACAAACCATTGTTTTAGATAGACCGACGACCCTACCAATAGGACGGGTTCGGATTACGGTTGAAATACTACCAACGTATTCTTTTTGGAAAGGTACGACAATTGATGCATTAGCCAAACAGCAAGGTGTAACTCCAGTGAGAAGTATAGATGATTTATGGGGAGATTTTTGGCCGGAGGATGAGTCTGTGGATGATTGTATTGATACCATTCGCTCATGGAGACGGGAAGATTCTGAACATTAAGTAAATAATTATGGATTATATTGTGCTCGATACCGACGTTTGCTCATTTTTGTTCAAACATGATACTCGTGGTGAAAAATACCGTTCCTATTTGGAAGATAAGACTCCTTGTCTTTCTTTTCAAACTGTTGCCGAACTTTATCAATGGGCTGAAAGCAATGGATGGGGTGAGAAGCGACGTACTCATTTAGACAGATGGTTACGTAAATTTGTGATATTGCCGTATGATGATGAAACCGCTCGTATTTGGGCTGAAATACGAGTCGAGTGTCGCCAAAAGGGGTCTCGAATTTCTCCACAGGATGCTTGGATAGCATCTAGTGCATTACGCTACAAATGTCCTTTAATTACTCACAATGTAGGGGATTATCAATGCATCACCAATTTGGTGACAATTTCCGAACATGATTAGTGCAACTCAAGCTGCTAACACAGGGTATTCGCCAGTGACTCCCCGGTCCCTGAGCTTGTTGAAGGGCTTGGGCAGCAGGGTGCGGGTTTTGAACCGCTGATGCGCTGCGGGAACTGAATCGCTGGGGGGTTGGGTGTGTTGAAGTTTAGGGAATCTATACTGCACATAATGTACAGGTGTGGCGATTAATACCTATGCCTACCGTATTGACTATTGGTCCTTACCGTTTTTTCTTCTATGCCGGCGATAGAGATGAACCACCACATATTCACGCTGAACGTGATAGCAAAGTGGCGAAATTCTGGCTCAACCCGGTTCACCTTCACAATAGCGGTGGAATGAGTAAAACAGACATCAATCGTATTCGGAGATTGGTTGAAGAAAACCAAGAATATCTGCAAAGGAAATGGGATGAGTTTTTCAACGATTGACCTAGCAACAATTCGATTAGTCAACGTCACCGTGACAGAAGACACCTTGACGTTTCACTTAGCTGACGGGCGTGCTATTTCAGTTCCACTTGACTGGTATCCCCGTCTGGTACATGGTACACCAGCAGAGCGCTCCAATTGGCGCTTGATAGGGAACGGAGTAGGTATCCATTGGCATGACCTTGACGAAGATATTAGCATTGAAAACATTCTAGCTAGCCATCGGTCTGGCGAAAGTCAGCGTTCGCTAAACCAATGGCTCGCATCACGCTCATCAGAGTGCGGGGTTTGAACTGCTGATGCGCTGAGGGTGCTGAATCGCTAAGAATTGCCCTTTGCGCCCTTGCATTAAAATTCAAGATCGGCACCCTCGATGGGATATGTTTCTTGTTCCATTCCCCGCATGGCGAATGCTAGAGAAAGATTTTCCCAATCTCGTTCTTCTTGGCGTATTGATTTGGCAAAAAGATATTCTGTAAAATCAAGGACCTCTGCTTGAAACGCAACTGGTAATTGTCGAACACGCAGTTCGATTCTTTCTGAAATAAGCATAGAACATCTCCAATAACAACGTATCAATATTCTAGCATGAAATTCATTGTACAATCTCAGGGAACAAAAATCAACATCTAGCACAGCAACGTTTCTGCTCGCAAACGGTAAACACTCGCTTGCATACCACCCATTGTCTATGGGGTACTTTTGGGTTCCTCTTATGAGAACCAACCCTAGGTTCACCCCCAACACCCTCTTATCTTGTCCCCAAGATCATGGTATACTAGTATTAAATCTTTGTTAAATGACCATAGTGCATGCGCCTTGCATCTCTATAGGGTATGAGCATGGCCCATGCCTTGATGAAAAAAGTCAATGCGCTTTTGTTTTCTGGCTAGTATATATTTGTCCGTGGGGTACCATTATAGTGACATGTGTGCCAGTACAGGCATATTCTTATAGGTGCAAGACAGCTCGCAGCATTGCAACGTACCAGCAAAGAATTGCTTGTTCCCTTTTTATAGCTTTGCGTTCTTTGCGTCTTTGCGCGAGGTCTTCATTAAAAAAGTGACGAATAGCATTTGTACCAATACGGGTACCATTCTATGGACGCATTTGTTAAAGTAATGATGCCATTTGATACAACAGTAAGTGATTTAGTACAGGAAATAGTGCTCTATTGTAACCCGGCTGGACTCATTCTCTATGCAAACCCAATAGCACAACGATGGAGCACCGAACCATTGGAAGGAAAACCCTTTAAAACTATTTTGCAACCTGATGCAGCCCCAAAAGGAGAGCGCTTCTTTGAAGCAGCATGTGTGGCTCCTGCTCACAACCCAACACCAACATGGGACCTTGTGCTAGGCACACCGATGAACTATACCATAGCCATGTTCCGTGGTTATAGCCAAAATGGGCACATTGTTCTCATTGGTCACGTTGAGTCTGTCGAAGTCAGCGAAATGCAACAAGAAATGCTTGCTATCACGTCAGAATTGAGTCAAGCTCAACGTGACTTGCGTAAACAGAACCACTCGCTCCAAAAATTACTTGAAGAACAAAGGTTGCTTTTACAAACTATTCAAGACTTGACTACGCCTGCCGTGCCGATTTGGGATGGAGCATTGCTTGTGCCATTGGTAGGCCATATAGATAGCCAGCGGGCCAACAAGATAGCAGAGGAACTTCTCCAACATGTCTATGCATCACAAGCCAACTATGTTATTCTGGATATGAGCGGTATGACATTCATTGATACCACGGTTGCCCACTACCTTATTAACACTGCTCAGTCTATCCGTCTCCTTGGTGCTATCCCTGTCATGGTAGGCATTAAACCAGATGTTGCAGAAACGATTGTACATCTTGGGGTAGATATGCACGGGTTTATTATGCATAGTGACCTACAGCATGCCATTGCTTACGTGCTGGGTCATCTCAAGAGGAGGTAAAAAGCCATGAATATGGCAAGTAATAACCATGTCTATGAACACTATGTTGAGGCATTGCGCAATGGCGACCGACGCCGTGCGCTCAATGTTGCACGTTCGGCCCTCAATGAAGGTATGGATATACGAAACCTGTACCTAGGTGTTTTCCAACCGGCAATGCATGAAATCGGCCGGTTGTGGGAAGTGAATGAAATAACGGTTGCTCAGGAACATCTTGCAACAGCCATAACCCAAAGCGTTATGGCCCAATTGTATGCCCATGTATTTGCACGCCCCCCATTGGGGCTAACCCTTGTCGCCACATGTATTGGGGGTGAGCTGCATGAGCTAGGCATTCGCATGGTGTCCGACTTTTTTGAAATAGAAGGTTGGGATGTCTACTATCTTGGTGCCAATATGCCGGTTGAAGACGTTGTAAGTATGGTCAACCAACAACATGCTCATTTGCTCGCCATTTCGGTCACGCTCAACAACCATATGCCCAAAGCCCGCGACCTCATACAAGCCGTGCGAGCTTCGCCCATCGGACCAAAAATCAAAATTATGCTTGGCGGGCAACCCATCAACCGCTCACCCGACATGTATAAAACGATTGGAGCAGATATGACAGCTATAGATGCCCAAGAAGCAGTACGCCGCGCAACGGAGGTCATGCGATGATTGATACCGTTATACCACCAATGCTAGGCTCTTTATGCCATGACATGATACTTGTTTGCGACAAACAGAGTATAATACAAGAAGCCAACCCGGTAGCAATGCACATGCTAGGGCAAGATATTATTGGCAACCAATTGTTTACCTTGCTATCGGATAATTCTATCGAAAAAGGGAAAGCTTTTATCAAGAATAGCAATCGCCTTGATGTTGGCGAAATCAGTGGCACGTGGGAGCTGATTTTCAATACACACGCACTAGCCCACACACCAGTAAAAATGCGTGGCGGGCTGTTTTCACAAGAAAAGTTGCTTTTGGTAGGTTCATGTGAACAACAGCATCTTATGGGAGTCTACAATGAAGTGTTGGCCATCAACAGTGAACTCACCAACCTTATACGTCAAGTGAGCAAAGAACAAGCCCGACTCACCACACGCCTCACGAGACTGATAGAAGCACAGGAGGAACACAATGTCAAGTGAACTACGCAACAGCATTATGCATACCCTCGAGGATATGCAAGAAGATTTAATTCATCGGGTAGCCGAGTCTCTTTTCTCTGCTATACCAGTTGTGGGTATTTCAGAGCTAGATACAGAAAAAGTAAAGCATCACCATCGTAACATGGTCATTACTGCCCAACGGTTCCACGAAATTGTCCAAGCCGGTGCTACCATAGACTGGTCCTTGGTCTCTTCAGAGTTTGCTTGGGCCGACCGTAAGCTCGGCACAATGGGCATTACCCACGACCATCATCAACGGCTTATCAATACGTACTTTTCGGAAGCGCTCAAGCTTCATGCTTGGACAGAGGAGGAGCGCGAAGTGATGGAGCATATAGCATCTGAATTACGACAGGCTGCCGATGAAGGATACAAAAGTGCAGCAACCACATAAAGCCCAATCTCAGAACAGCAACCAGACCACATCAACAGTGTAGTGCCGCATTCAGGTATTCCCTCAAGCACCACGCAACCCCCAGAAAGCGGCACTTCATGCACACTCATGGCCATGAGATAGTATCAAGCACAAGCGCATCCACACCCACATCCACCCCGTGGAGCATATCCCGCCCCTCTTGCACCGGCAAGCGTTCGCCAGTCGCACTATCGTACACGCCCATCACCACCCGATACGTCCCATGCGGCATTTCGTTTGGAATGACGAGCGGCAAAGGCACAGACACTTGCTGTCCGGGTTGCCAAGCCATTGTTGCTGGCATATCGGCTCCGCCGGGTGCTATATCGCTCTGCGTCACAACTTTCCCCTGTGCATCTAACACATGCAGAAAGACCCAATAATTGGCTGGTGGCACACCGAGCACGCCCCACGATGGAGTGACCACAATGCTCCCCGGTGTTTGCGCTATCGTTACACCATGCAGATAGAGCCAATTACCAAATTGTACCCCGATAGCTTTCTCGTATGGCTTGGGTAATTGATACACCCATGCATAGGTAATGCCATGCATCGTGATGCGCTGGATCGGCATTGGCACACGTTGCTGAATGTCAGCAACCGTTTCCGAATATAGGCCGCGTTGCATAGAAGGCAGGTCAAGCACAGCATAGTTTTGGGTACCCTCATCTAGCTCACCTATATGCTTCACAGGCACCGGTACAAAAGGTTCCAATAAGCGCGTATCGGCTGCGAGAATGGGACCATACCCCACATCTGGGCGCTCGCGTAGATATGCTCCTACACGCTCCATCCCTTCGCCCCAGCCTATCAACACCATATTCTGTGCCACTGCGCCACCGCCCAAAAGCGGGTTGTAGTAGCTCAAGTAATGGGGATAGTAGGCAAGCATAGGCTGAATACTTACACCTAGGAGCACAAGAAGCATAATAACTCTCATGCTATGCAGTTTTATCCACCCTTCAATGGCATGAACAATGGATGCTAGACCGGCTGCCGATACGATGAGCAGTGCGGGCCAAGCCGGCAGCACATAACGGTCGAACTTCTTTGAGCCACTCGTCATCACCAAGCCCCAGAAGAGGATAAATGCCCCTACCACAACCAACGTTGACCATTCGTGGTGCTTGTGTTTCGACACGCTCAACAACCGTGTGTCGAAGTTCCCCTTGCGGTACTTGTGTTTCGACACGCTCAACAACCGCATGCCAAAAGCAACGCACAATGTCACCAACCCAACAAAAACCATGGGTGTCATACGGAAGAGGCTTGCGATGGGGTAGAACATCGGCCCCGGGTCGCTCACCGCTTGCCCAAGGAAAAACTGTGCTTTGACGTAGGGGTTGCTACCTTCCCACAGAATCTTTTGGATATATCGCTCTAGCGCAAATTCTGGTATAACCCACAGCGCCGGCCACAGCACGACGACAACCAGTAACGCAACACCGAGCCATGCCAGATATACCATGATGGAAGAGCGTAGCCGTGCGAGCAACCCTTCTGCTTCAATCTGCCAAAAGAGCATGAGACCAACCCATGGCAAGAGGATGAGGCTCGGCCCTTTCGTGAGCAACGCCAAACCCGCAAACATCCCACTAGCCACAAGCCACATACGTTTTGTGTGTATCCTTTGTGTCCTTTGTATTCTTTGTGGTAAGGTACTCTGTTTTGGTAGTTTTGCACTCGAATAGGTAGGTTGCATTGCCACGAGCATGCACAGGTATGAAAAGCTGACAAAGTCTGTCAGTAGCGCATCGAGGTGCAAGAGCCGCGCATGCGCTATCAGAAAGGGGCTAGTTGCCCACAACAGCGCAGCAATGAAGGCAGTTAGCGGCGCAACAAGGCGACGTAGTACAAGGAAACTAGCCGCAACAAGCATGCCATGCAGGATGCCGGATGGCAGGCGCATCCATGCGACATGTTCTATCTGCGAAACGGGGACATCGCCCACGATGAGCATGCGCTCAAGGTGTAGCCCCAAGCTGCCAAGCCACATTGCAGTGACGCCGGGGTGCCCCGTTTGGCGTGTGCCCGCTAGGTCGCCTTCGAGCAGTGCATAGTAGAAGCGCTCAGTGCGCCCAATCCAATGGTACGCCTCATCGTAGGTCAAGAAGTCGTCTAGCCCCATGGTGCGCGGCAGCACCGCAAGCACGAACAGCACGAGGCATATACTGCCGTGCAACCATTGGCTGTGGTGCATATATCCCATCCATACACCTAACCGCGCATATCTATTCGCCGTTTGTCAAACTCCTCTTTCAACACCTGCTCACAGATACTACCCATATGCACCATGTGTTGCTGGCACCGGAATGGTATTTGCATGTCCCTCCTCAACAGAGTATAACACGTTGCCCTTTGCTGCAATATTGTACCATGGAGTTGAACATCTACGTTTTAGCATAGTTGCATCCTTCACTCCTCTCCATTATAATGCCCAAACACTGTCAACCTGAGCGCATCCACAAACCGGCGTTCTCAACAGTGCATTTTTTTTGAAATAACGAATGAGAGGAGTACATACATGAAAACCCGCAAACTCGGCAAATCCAACCTGCACGTTTCTGAACTTATCCTGGGAACCGTCCAGTTTGGCTGGAGCGCCGACGAAGAAACATCGTGGGCCATCATGGACGCCTTTGTGGAAGCTGGCGGCACCACCATTGACACAGCCGATATTTACACTACGTGGGCCGAAGGCACCTATGGCGGCATATCCGAAGAAATCATTGGGCATTGGATGCGCAAACGCAACAATCGCCAAAACCTCATCATCGCCACCAAAGGGCGTGGGCGCATGTGGCCCGGCGAAGATGGCGAAGGACTAAGCCGTGCCCACCTCACCCGCGCTATAGATGATAGCCTGCGCCGCCTGCAAACCGACTACATAGACCTCTACCAAACCCATTGGGATGATGAAACCACACCTATGGAAGAAACCATGCGTGTCCTCAACGACTTCGTGCAGTCCGGCAAAGTACGCGCCATCGGTTGCTCGAACTTCTCAGCCGCACGCCTACAAGAGTCGCTCTACGTCAGCGAGCACCTCGACCTTGCCCGTTACAACTGTTTGCAACCGCATTACAACCTCGTCCATCGCAGCGAATATGAACATGCCCTGCGTCAAGTATGCACTGAGCACACCATTGGCGTCATTCCCTATAGCCCCCTAGCCGGTGGATTCCTCACCGGCAAATACCGCCGTGATGCCCCCATACCAGAAAGCACACGCTCAAGCTCAGTGCAACAACGCTACTGCAACGAACGCGGATGGCAAATCATTGACGCACTCGATAGTGTCGCCAACAAGCTTGAGCAACCCATTGCCCAAATAGCCCTTGCATGGCTTATGTCCCAACCGACCGTCACCGCGCCCATCTTGGGTGCCAACAATCTCAACCAATTGCAAGACCAACTCAATGCACTCACGATAACTTTGGATACTGAGAGCATGGCATTGCTTACATCTATAAGTTCTGGAATGTAGACCATTTGGTGCTCTGAGCGTCTTTGTGGTTCAACACACCACATAGTGCAGGTATGCTATGAAAAGGTAAGGTAAAAGAAGGTAAAAGTATGCGGTTTTTTGTGCATTTGGTGTTGGTGATGGTGATGGTGATGGGAGTGCTCGTTTCTGCACACATAGCCCCCGTGCCGGTGCAAGCTCAAGAGCCTGCTATGCACACCATCCTTGAGCACACCATTGGCTTTTCGGTACAAGGGCGACCCATCACAGCGCTCCAAATTGGCAACGGTTGGCGCAAGCTCGTCGTTGTGGGCGACACACATGGCGGCCCAGAGTCCAACACCTACTGGCTCACCCTAGAACTTATGGGCCACTTCCGTGCCAACCCACACGAAGTGCCGCCCGATATACGCCTATACCTCATACCCACGCTCAACCCAGATGGGCTAGAGCTATGGTCACGCTATAATGCAAACGGTGTAGACCTCAACCGCAACATGAACACCAACCTTGATGCATGCCCCGACAACGATTGGAGCCCAACCGTCTATGGCGCAGGCGGCGTCGTTTCCAATACCGGCGGTCCCTACCCCGACTCTGAGGTCGAAAGCCAAATCATTCGTAGCTTCCTGCTCGACGCCTCTGGGGCCATCTTCCTGCACAGCAACGCCGGCCTCGTCTTCCCCGCCTATTGTGAGCACCAACCATCAATACACATGGCACAGGTATATGCCCAAGCAAGTGGCTATGTCTATTCGCGCTACTGGCCCAACTACATGATTAACGGCGGCATGCACGACTGGGCCGCAAGTATTGGCGTTGCCTCTATCATACCAGAGCTTGTCACGGCAACATCCACCGAGTTTGCGCAAAACCTAGCCGGTGTGCAGGCTGTTATGGCGCAGCCGCCAGAGGTGTTACCCCCGCCCCAAGACTATATGGTAGGGCAATTCGTTGTGCTCGCACCTATCTGGCGCTATTGGATGGCGCATGGCGGCGAGCAGGTGTTTGGCTTGCCCATAGAATCCCCACAACCAACTGCGAATGGGTTTGTGCAAACCTTCACCAATGTACGCTTGGAGATGCGTTACTCGCTTGCCGACACGCCTTTGCTGGTACAAACCGTTCCACTCGGTGTGGAAAACTTGCAACGTGACGGATATGCGATACCCGGAGCCACGTCACAGATGAGGGGTTGGCGCTACTTCCCGAAATACGCCAACTGCAAGACGTGGCAATTATCCAGAACCTCTATGCCGTCATGCGTACCGCCAGCACCCTAGACGATGTGCGCCAAGCCTATGCGCCCTTCATCAGCAATGCGTAAGGCAATGTAAACACAGATAATGCATTTATCCTAGCTTGTCGCGCCAGTAACCCTTCATTCGCTTATATACTTTGAACATGATTTTGCAAAGGGCTATCATCCTTAGCTTAATGCACAGAGGGCGAGTGACCACTCGCCCCTACATTTCAAAACAGGCTCTTAGGAGCATTGGGCAGGATGCAAACCCGCTCTACCGCTCTATTGCTTCATCACTCTATCGCTCAGGACAGGTCCTTCTTGCAAAAATACCAATCCACACACTCATAGCCCTCATTCAGGCGTGCTTCGGCAGCTTGGGATGTCTTAGGTGGCGGAACGATAACCTTATCGCCGGGCTGCCAACCCTCTGGCGTAGCCACACCGTGCGCATCCGATGTTTGTAGCGCTTGCACAAGGCGCACAATCTCTGGCACCGAACGGCCATTTGTCATCGGGTAGTAGAGCATAGCCCGCAATATCCCCTTATCGTCAATGACATACGTCGTTCGTACAGCCGACGTATCGCCTGCGCCGGGGTGAATCATACCATAGAGATGAGCAACGTGCATCGAAAGGTCCTCAATGATAGGGAACGGAATAGTAACACCAAACTTTTCTTGTATGTTGCGTTTCCACGAAATATGGGAAAAGATGCTATCAATGGATAGCCCTAACAACTCACAATTGAGGCTCTTAAACTGTTCGTAATGGTTGGCAAACGCCATAAACTCTGTTGTGCAGACGGGCGTAAAGTCTGCCGGGTGCGAAAAGAGCACCAACCACTGCCCCTTGTAGTCGGACAGTTTCTTGACACCATGCGTCGTATTAGCCTCAAATGCCGGAGCAGGTTCATTCAAGCGGGGTATAGCAAAAACCTGTTGCGTCTCTTCATGAGATTGCATATCTTCTTTACATCCTTTTGCTCTCAAAAACAGCCAAAATATTATTTGCAGGCATTATTGTATAGAGCTATAGCCACTCTGTCAAGAGAAATAATTGGGACATCACTGCAAAATAACAGGGGATGTTCCCTTCGACACGCTCATGGAACAGCTCTATAAAATAGGGGAGCGTATTGTTCTGGTTTGGGGTATACTTACTGATAGGATATATGCTCCGCGTAATGGGAGTAGCAACTCCGGAAAATACATATGAGCATGGACGCAGTTTGTGTTTTCATGGTAGGGAGATAAAAGATATGAGTTCCCTTCGACAGGCTCAGGGAAACACAATACAGTAAAGGATACACATATGCGTGGATTGCTCAAAAGGAAGAAACCGTTGTCCCCTACCAATACACAGGAAAAAGCACCTCTTAACAAGCGTGTACAAGCACAGAGTTCCCAAGGAATGCCATGGCTAGGGAGCCTCATACGCCCGCGCTGGAGCAAAGTGCTCCGCGATTTGTGGGGCAACAAGATGCGCACTATGCTCGTTGTGCTCTCCATTGCCGTGGGAGTTTTTGCCGTGGGGATGATAGCCGCAGCACGGGTAGCTCTTTCCGAAGGGCTCACCGAAAGTTATGCTGCCATCAACCCCGGTAGTGCTATGCTCATGGTCAGCGACCCTTTTTTTGGCGGCGGCAGCGATGGGTTTGGTGATGATTTGGTCGAGTCAGTGCGCGGCATGCGCGAGATAGAGGATGCCGAGGGCCGTCGTCAAGTGACAGTGCGCCTGCAAGTTGGCCCCGATGAGTGGCGCGATATGCAACTGTTTGCCATTCCCGATTACGATGATATTCGCGTTAATAAAATTCTGCCAGAATCCGGCGAATGGCCCCCCGACAAACATGATGTACTTATTGAACGTGCTGCTCTCAGCATGACCCAAGCCCAGGTTGGTGATACCGTGCGCGTCAAAACACCCACCAACCGCATGCGTGACATGCGCATCACCGGCCTCACGCATGATATGGTGCAAATACCTGCCTTTATGGATGGGCGCATCTACGGCTACATCACCTTCGACACGCTGGAATGGCTCGGCGTCTCGCGTGAATACAACGAACTGCATATCATTGTTGCAGAAGGCAAAGACAACAAGGAGCATATAGAAGAAGTGACGCATCTCGTCAAAGAGAAAGTCGAAAAGAGCGGACGTCACGTCTATTACACGCTGGTACCAGAACCCGGCAAACATCCGCTTGATTACCTGCTCCAAGCCATCGTGCTCCTGCTCGGTGTATTGGGTATATTGGCCCTCTTGTTAAGTGGCTTCTTAGTAGTCACTACCATTTCGGCTATTTTGGCGCAGCATGTCAAGCAAATCGGCATTCTCAAGTCCATTGGCGCACGCCGATGGCAAATCATGCAGATGTACTTTGTGCTATCTATAGCCTTTGGCATTATAGCCCTTTGTATTGCGCTCCCGCTCAGTCTCATAGTGGCAAATGGTTTTACCCGCTTGATAGCCGGCATGTTCAACTTTGACCTCACCGAATTTGCCATACCAATAGGCTCAGTCGTCTTGCAAGTTATCATCAGCCTACTCGTGCCGGTGTTGGCTGCATGCGTGCCCATTTTGCGTGGCACAGGCGTCACCATTCATGCGGCCCTGTTGAGTGAGAGCGGTGGCAGCAGCGGCTATGGCAACAATGTGCTAGACCGCCTGATGCATAGCATACGTGGGCTATCGCGCCCATTGCTCCTATCGCTGCGCAACACCATCCGGCGCAAAGGGCGGCTGGCGCTCACACTCACGACACTCACCCTGAGCGGCTCCATGTTCATCAGCGTGTTTAACATTCGCGCCTCTATGTTTCAAACACTTGAAGACTTGATGAACCTGTGGCACTATGATTTGTGGATAACCATGGGGCGTTCCTATCGCATTGATGAGCTAGAACGTCAATCGTTCCAAATACCCGGTGTAGAAGATGCAGAGGGCATTGGCTTTGTCACCACACGCCGCAAGCGCCCAGATGAAAGCGACAGCGATGTGCTCATGTTGTTTGCACCACCACCCAACAGCACCATGATCAACCCGCTGATGCACAAAGGGCGCTGGTTGTTGCCAGAAGATGAAAACGGCATTGTGCTCTCAACCGAGTTTCTCAAACAAGAGCCTGATATTGCCGTTGGTGATACAATAACCTTACGTATAGATGCACGTGACACCACATGGCAAGTTGTGGGCGTGTCACAATTTATAGCGCCATTTGGGTTTGTCAACTACCCTCATTTTGCGCGGGTGAAGCGTGAACCTGGGCGTGCAACAACGTTGTGGATAGTGACCGACCGCCACGACATAGAACGCCAATCGCAAGTGGCACAGGTGCTGGAGCCACATTTTGAGCAAGCCGGGCTACGCATTAGCTCTATCACCAAAATAGCCGAGGAAAAGCAAGAGGTTGAACTCACCTTTACTATCATTGTCGTGTTGCTGGCCTTTATGGCCGTGCTTCTTGCTATCGTTGGTGGGCTAGGTCTGATGGGTACCATGAGCATCAACGTCCTTGAACGCACCCGCGAAATAGGCATTATGCGTGCTATTGGGGCTTCCAACCACACCGTGATGCAATTGGTTATGGTTGAAGGAGTTATCATTGGGCTCGTAAGCTGGTCGGTTAGTGTACTCGTTGCGTTTCTCTTGAGCAAACCCTTGAGTGCTGGTGTAGGCATTGCACTATTTCAAGTTCCCCTTGCCTATGCATTCTCTATTGTTGGCACAGGTATTTGGCTACTTGTCGTCGTGTTCCTTTCTGCCCTAGCTAGTTTTCTGCCTGCTTGGAATGCTTCCCGTTTAACCGTGCGAGCTGTTTTGGCATATGAATAGTGTATACTTCGTTCTGATGAATCCTAGCGACGTTGCATGCAACGTCGCTACACAGCATACGTTTGATTCTATCATTGCTATTAAGACATGATGAGGATAGTGCATAGTGGAGTATAATAAAAAGGTTGTGAATATAAGACCATCACCTGACGTAGAATCTGAGAACGCCGCACTGCAACAACGCATATGTGAGCTAGAGCAAGCGCTACAGATTCAAGAAAAACGGTTGCTAGAGCAATCCTCGCAAGCTGAAGCACTATGCCGAAGCGAGGAACGTTTTCGCTTGCTCACCGAACATGCCCCAGATATTATCTACCGTTATCGTCTGCTCCCCACATTTGGCTATGAATATATTAGCCCATCGGTCCAACACATTTTGGGGTATACCCCAGAAGAATATTATACCGACCCCTTCATCCATCTGAAAGCATTTCACCCCGATGACCATGAAGTATGGAAACAGGCACAACAGTCTCCAGAGCATCACACTGAGGCATTGACCCTACGCTTTTTGCACAAAAACGGCAACACCGTATGGATTGAGCAACGCAATTGGCCCGTTTTTGATACCGAGGGCAATCTTGTCGCCATTGAAGGTATATCGCGTGATGTCACCGAACAAAAACGAGCCGAAGAAGCGCTGAGTGAGAGTGAATCTCGTTTTGGGCGCATCCTTGAATCTAGCCCCGATGGAATGTTGGTGCTCGATGAGCACGGGGTTGTCTACTATGCTAACCCCATGGCCCACCGCATGCTTGCCCGTTCAGAGCTAGTTGGGCAGCCTCTTGGCTACCCCTTGCAGACGATGGAAGGGGTTGAGATGGATATTGTGCGTCCTGATGGTACGATCACGGTTGTGGAAATGCGGTCTATTGAAATAGCGTGGGAAGAGCAACCAATGCATGTCGTTTCTTTGCGTGATGTAACCGAACGTCATCACATGGAGCAAGAATTGCACCGCGCACGTGAAGCAGCCGAAACCGCCGCCCGCGCAAAATCCCTTTTCCTGGCCAACATGAGCCATGAAATCCGCACCCCTATGAATGCCATCATTGGTATGAGCAACCTCCTGCTCGATACCAGCCTCACATATGAACAACAAGACTATGTAGAAACAATCCATGTTAGCGGCGATACCCTGCTCACTATTATCAACGATATTCTCGATTTTTCTAAGATTGAGGCTGGCAAGTTAGACCTTGAATATCAACCATTTTACCTGCATGACTGCGTAGAAGAGGCCCTTGATTTGCTTGGGCCCAAAGCGGGCGAAAAAGGTTTAGAACTAGCCTATATGATAGGTGAACAGGTGCCAACTGATGTTATTGGCGACATTACCCGCATGCGGCAGATATTGGTAAACCTATTGAGCAACGCCATCAAGTTTACCGACCAAGGCGAAGTAGTCCTTTCGGTAGATGCCGAGCGTGACATATGCCCCAGCGAAGGCAACCCCAACATCGGTAGCTCCGGTGCCGATGCCTATGTGTTGCATATGTGTGTGCGTGATACCGGCATTGGCATACCATCCGACCGTCTCGATAGCTTGTTTCAGTCATTTAGCCAAGTAGATGTTTCTACCACACGTCGGCATGGTGGCACGGGGCTTGGCTTGGCCATAAGTAAGCTGTTGGCCGAAATGATGGGCGGCACGATGTGGGCTGAAAGTGAGGAAGGCAAAGGGTCAACCTTCCATGTCACAATGCGTGTGGAATGTGTATCGAGTGGCGAACGGTCATTCTTAAGCGATAATCAACCGCTTCTAGCCGGGAAACGTGTGCTCATCATAGGAAGGCAGGCCATTAACTGTCAGTTTGCAACCAAATACATGGTAAAGTGGGGCATGCACCCAGACGTAACAACGTCTGGATTACAAGCACTCGAACAGGTACGCCAACAATGGTATGATGTTATCTTTCTCGACAGCTTGATACACGATGTGGATAGCCTTACCCTTGCGCGGTCCATCCATGCTGCAACACATGGGCACAGGATTCCGTTGGTTTTATGTTCATCGGTTATGTTACGCAACGATGTCATGCGCACCTGGGAGGTGGAGATTGCGGCCTTTCTGGTCAAACCTGTACGCCCATCTCTATTGTATGATACATTGATGGGGCTTTTTGAGAAAACGCAAGAGGAACGCCCTGAGATAGTGCGCCAAAAGGCATTGGGCAAAAAATCCGCCATCTGGTCTCAAATTGACCGGCAGATGGGCAAACATCATCCCCTACGCATTCTGTTGGCAGAGGATAATGCCGTGAACCAAAAGGTTGCCCTGAGCATGTTAGAAAAGCTCGGCTATCACGCCGATGTTGCTTCCAATGGCCTTGAAGTGCTGAAGGCAATGGAACGCTTGTCCTATGATGTCATCCTCATGGACGTGCAAATGCCAGAGATGGATGGCGTTGAAGCAACGCAACACATTCAGCGTACATGGACCATAGACCAACGCCCGCGTATTGTCGCTATGACGGCACATGCATTGCAAGGGACACGCGAATGGCTCTTGCAATGTGGCATGGATGACTACATCAGCAAACCAGTGCGTATTGAAGAATTGATAGCTATGTTGCGCACTATCAAGAGCCGTGTACGTGATGTTGAAGGTACCTATTTGCCTGATACTGCTGAACCTATTGCACAAGGGAGCGAAACAACCCAAACCACCACGATGGAGCATACATATACGGGGGACATGCAGGGTGCGCAAAGTGACAATAGACACTCTCTACACGATGTATCTCAACATGATGTATCTGACTACAACCCTATTCAGATGTCTGCTATCGAAGACTTGCGCATGCTCATGGGTACAACCGAAATGGTCCATGAACTTGTTGATCTCTATCTCGAAGAAGCGCCCAAATTGCTCACCACCATCCACGAGTGCCTTCGGCAAGGAGATGAAGAGCGTTTTATTCGTGCTGCCCACTCGCTCAAGTCGAGTAGTGCGCAACTTGGAGCCAAGCAACTAGCCGAACAGTGCAAACAATTGGAACTGCTAGGGAAACATGGTCAGATGGAACAAGCAATCAGTGTTTTGATGCAAACTGAAATGGAATATGCTCATGTCAAGGAAGCACTACGCACTATATAGCTAACTTCCCCCTTGATAAATAGAGCTAATAGGAGTAAAATTATACAAAGCAGTAATGTGTTGTTTAACATGTCATGAAGGTAAGGAGTTACATGTATGCGGCGGTATGAAAATGGAATGGCACGAAAGGGACTGTTGGTATTGACATTGGTTGTGCTCACGCTATTGGCAGTCTCTGCCCCCCCCACACACGTTCAAGCCCAAGGAAAAACCTGTTTTCCTGAAACTGGATACTGCGTTGAGGGTGCAATCTTGAGCTACTGGCACAACAATGGCGGATTGTCGGTTTTTGGTTATCCCATCACTGAATTGCGAACGGAAACGATTGAAGGTTGGACAGGTCCGGTGCAATGGTTTGAGCGCGACCGTCTCGAAGACCATGGGCAACAAGGTGTTATGGCTGGACGTTTGGGGGCTCGTGTTCTTGAACTGAACAACACCCCATGGCACACCTATCAACAAGTGTCGAGCGCTCCCGCTGGCTGTACCTACTTTGAGCAAACGGGCCATAGCATGTGCGCACCCTTCAATCTCTACTGGATGAACCATGGCGGACTGGAACGCTTTGGCTACCCGATTACCGAAGCACATCAAACAACAATTGGTAACTGGACGGGGACGGTGCAATACTTTGAACGCCGTCGTATGGAGCATCATATTGAAAATGCCGGCTCTCCCTACGAAATATTGCTTGGGCGGCTTGGCGAGGAAGTGCTTGACCGGCAAAGTGGTGGCGCACCACCGGTAGGTCCCGGTACAGACCCAGGCGTATGCTCAACCGTTATGCCTGAATTGATGAATACCTACAATAGCACACGCTACCGCGATGAGCTTGGTTGTGTGGAAGAGTTGTACACCGACCGCTCGGCTGCTATTCAAGATATGCAAAATGGTCAAATGCTCTGGATACAGCTTGGCGATGGAACAGGCACCATTTTTGCTATGCTTCCAGGTGTCAACTACAATGTATATGACGATACGTGGACTGAAGATATGCCCGATGTGCCAGATGTTGCCATTCCGGGTGGGTTGTATCCGCCTCATCGTGGCTTTGGTAAGGTTTGGATAGAAAACATGGACTTGCGCAACGCCATTGGATGGGCAGTTGAGCCAATCGAACGCCCTGCCAAGGCAACGATACAAACCTTTGAACATGGCTTGATTATCTGGGTGAAAGACACAAACCATGTCTATGTGTTTGTACCTTCAGGTTGGGAAATGTTCACGAAGTAGGTATGTAGAAATGGTGCGAAACGTAGCACCGGCATCCTGCCGGAGTCTGGCTAACCCGCCGGTGCTACAGGGGACAGGCTAGAAGCCTGTCCTACAGGGGACAGGCTAGAAGCCTGTCCTACGCCTTGTGCTCGTGCTACGTGGGACAGGCTAGAAGCCTGTCCTACGCCTTTCGCACCATTTCTTAGTAGTAGTCAATGCTACCGAGCAACCAACAACCACGAATCTTTGCATCGGGCTGCGTCTTTGTGTCTTTGCATCGGGCTGCGCCTTTTATGTAGGACTGCTATATCACCCGCGCTGTATGGCATCGCATAGCGCAGTTGCCATATCGGAGAGCATTTGGCGTGCCTCTTGCGTGCTCATGTCGCTAAAACGCAAGTCGCGCCAGTCGGCCGGGTGCCGCTCGGCAATGTCACGCATCAGCGCGTCATCGGCTTGCTTGAGGTCTTCTAGCTTGGGGGTTTCCATATAGCGCACGGGCAAAACAAGGTCATTGCGCCCTTGCTCTTGCTCGCGTGTGAGGAATGCTTGTAGCACATGGCGGCAGTAATCACTGGTGAAAAAGCTCGGCGTGATAACCGGAATGAGGAATATGACATCCTTGATAACGTCATCAATAACCTGCGCACGTTTCTGCCCCCATTTGATACCTTCAACATCCTGAAAAATGCGGAATGGCTTACCTGTGTGTGCTTGCACCTCCTTGCTCAATGCCGTACACATCTGCTCCAGCGCCTGCATGTTGTGCTCATTGTCGAAGGATGTGTACAGCATGAACGCTTCATACTGCCTGCCGTGGGAATCAGTAATCCCCCCTGCGTGCGAGGGGACATTGGGGGGGGAATCAGGCGCAGATGTACTACACAACTCATCAAACCGCACGCAACACGCATCTTGCAACTCGCCGGGTATCAACGAACCGTTAAGCACATCGCTAAAATCCTCCACACTGAACCGAGTGCCTGCTAATCGTGCTGTAATAAATTGACGCGCCTCGTCTCTGGTAAATCCTTCAAGAGTGATAACGTATCGCAACATATCATGCAGTGGTGATTTCTTGCCCATCAGCATAGTGTAGTCTGCTGCAAAGATTTCGTCCAAGAGTTTGGTACTGGTTGTTATCAATTGCACCTTCGTATTACGATACCCATGCGCTAAACTTCTGAGCCATTCACGTACACCTAACCCTTGCTTTCCTGTATCCAAGGCACCAATATCATCTAGGAGTAAAATTAAGCGTTTATTGGTCAGCAATTCTCTCAAATCGGTACGTTTCCGGCCACCCAAACAATGATATAATTCTGTTTCTAACATATTTTGTCTGATGGCTGAATAGAACACAAACCGTACAATGGTTACATCTTGTGATAGCCACTTGGAACCTTCGTGCTCAATAAGGTTCAATAAGGTGGACTTGCCACTGAAAGCTGGACCAACAATGGAAATGTTGTTCCCTTGTTGCAGAGCTTCTTTGACATTTTGTAGCGTTTTCTCGAAACCAATAAACAATTGTGCATCATCAAAAGCTCCCATGCCGGCGAAGGGATTGTTTTGAGTCATTCTTCGTACTTTCTCCTATGCTATAGCTTCAATCGTATGGAGTTGGGTATCACGCACCCAGCGATACATGAGCGGAACCGAAAAGTAAATAGTGCCAGTGCCATTGGTGTTGGTATGCGCACGACCGAGGATGTCGTGCCGTAGAAGCCAATTGAGTGCCTCAGTGAAGGTTTTATCATCTAGTTCGGCTATACTGTTGGCGAGTGTCACCTCGTCCGTGCCATGCTCATCGTAATGAGCTAGGGACACAAGTATTTTTTCTTTCTCCGGTTGGTCTAAGATAGCATGATACCAGATTCCTCTAAAATAGGCTGCGGCTCTATAATTGAAATGTGGGTCGTTTATAATAGCTTCCACATCTGCAACATCAAAAATGCCGCTATGCCTTTGTTGTTGCGTGAAAACAATGGTATTGTAGTGTTTGACGAGCAGGTCGCCAATAGCTCCTACGAGATAGGGTTGCCCATTCGTGAGTGTGGCTATCATCTCTTGCGCATCGTGGCTATATGCAAGTGGGAAATCCTGTGCGCCGGTAGGATTGTTCAAAATAGTTGCTACATGTTTGGCATCAAGGCAACCCACTCGAATACCTTTCCATCCTAGCATAGGGTTGTGGTAAAACCTTCGCAAGTCCTCAAGGTCGCTTGGTCCTATGAGCATAAGCGTGAGCCAAGGGTAAGTTTGTGTTTGTGCATGCAAGTAGGAGATAATCTGTCCGGTTTTGGCTATCCCTACATCAGTATGCAATACATGAAACTCATCCAACACAATAATGATGCGTTTATCTCCAATAATCTTGTCTACTTGTGCTAGGAATCGGCTGAATGTAGTTTGGGAATGGGCAAGAAACGGCTCTTCCTCGGGTTCTTCTAGGGTGTCTTGAAACTCCATTGAGAGACAGAATGCAATTTCAAAATAGAGATAGCCCTCATTGCCATAGTCAACACCATCTACCGAAAGATACACAAGCCGTGTATCGTGACCAAGGTGGCAATACGTGTCTAAGGACTTTGCTATACTTGTTTTACCCATGCGAAGATGCCCATGAAGCAGCAGCGAATCATGTTGCCCCGCATGCGACCAAATGCGGGTTATTTCCTGAAATATATCATCACGCCCGACAAGCTCGGCACCCGCAACCGGCGCGGTGAAAATGTAGGGGCTAACGACTGGCTCTGCTATGAGCGGCTGCGATGTTGACGACACTATTGTGCCATTGCCGTTGTCGCTGCTATTTGTGGTGGTGGGCATTTTCAAGATACAATCTATTCTTCGGGTCATCTCATAAAGACTATTGACCTATGCTCCCTAGTATAGCAGATTTTGGGGCGCGTGGCATGGGTATTAATGTAGCGTCTGCACCCATCACAACAGACATATCAACACCTTTGGCAAGCATAGAACGCGCAATTTCGATAGTTCGCTCTTTTCGCCTTTCTTGCAACCCTTCCTATAGACTGTCTTTTATCTGACTCGCCATATCGGAGAGCATTTTGCGTGCTTCTTGTGCGTTCATATCGCTAAAACGCAAGTCGCGCCAGTCGGCCGGGTGCCGCTCGGCAATGTCACGCATCAGCGCGTCATCGGCTTGCTTGAGGTCTTCTAGCTTGGGGGTTTCCATATAGCGCACGGGCAAAACAAGGTCATTGCGCCCTTGCTCTTGCTCGCGTGTGAGGAATGCTTGTAGCACATGGCGGCAGTAATCACTGGTGAAAAAGCTCGGCGTGATAACCGGAATAAGGAATATGACATCCTTGATAACATTATCAACAACCTGCGCAGGTTTCTGCCCCCATTTGATACCGTCAACATCCTGAAAAATGCGGAATGGCTTGCCTGTGTGCGCTTGCACCTCGTCGCTCAATGCCGTACACATCTGCTTCAGCGCCTGCATGTTGTGCTCATTGTCGAAGGATGTGTACAGCATGAACGCTTCATACTGCCTAGATGCAGGCGCAGATGTACTACACAACTCATCAAACCGCACACAACACGCATCTTGCAACTCGCCGGGTATCAACGAACCGTTAAGCACATCGCTAAAATCCTCCACACTGAACCGAGTGCCTGCTAGTCGTGCCGTAATAAATTGACGCGCCTCGTCTCTGGTAAACTCGTGCAGCGTGTGGTGTTGTGCAGCGAAGGCTCCAGCACACCTTCAATCCACACCTCGCGCATCTTTTTGAGCAGGCGTTGGCGTGCGCGTTTGTCGCTGCTACTTGTGGTTTCGGGCATGGTATGCTCCTTATACCCTCCATCTCATGAACCTCTCCCCCCAAGTATAGCAGATTTTGGGGCGCGTGGCATGGTAGGAAAGCGCAAAGCGGTTCATGTCCTACGCCTTTCGCGCCATTTCTTCGTGGCATTGGGCTTTCTAGGGGGCGATTGTACGGGCTTGCCGCTGGCAAGCCCATTCGTCGTGTACACGGGGACAGGCAGGATGCCTGTCCTACAATTTCTTAGCAGCATTATGCAGGATGCCTGTCCTACAATTTCTTATGGCACACAGGGAATGTCATCAGCACGCCCATCGTGATAGAAGATATACACCCTATCGGCATCAACACGGTACAATGCCCATGCGTCTTGAAACATTTGGTACACACCTTTGTCGAATTGGGCCGGTCCGGTTGCCCACCCAATGGTGCTGTGTATAGCTGGGTTTTTGCTCCAAATGGGTTCAAACATGGGGTCTGGTTTTTGCAAGCCGGGCGTTGGATTTTGCGGGGCCTGGGTTGTGTCATTGCCTTCGTCGGGGCTATATTTCTTATAGACAAGCGAATCACGCTCGTGGTCAACGTAGGTGACGGCATATTCATAGGGAGAGAGCGCTATCATTGTGCCGCGTTCAAATGGCTGTATGGTAACATCCACCTCGCGCTCCAATCGCAAGCCACACCCCAGTTTTTCGCGGTATGCCTCTACAGTCGCGGCAAAGCGTGGTGTAGTCGTGCCATAACATCGTGCCGGCCCACTTGGGTAAAAATAGCGCCCAAGCAAGCCTAATTGTATTTCGTGCGGCGTATCGGCATGCTCTGGGTGATATTCCATACGCCGCCGCTCAAAATATTGCACGGTGTATGATGTGCCTTGTATCTCTTCCTGAAATGGCTCTGTGATGGGGTAGCCAAAACGCTCAAGCCCGCCATTCGTCTGCCAGTAGCGCAAAAATGGCTCACAGAGACTATGTCCCGTATCGGGGAAATACTCACAGCCAGGCGCGGCACGCTCGACAGTTGGGAATGATTGCCATGGCTGTTGCTGGTCTTCTAGCACCTCTACCCCCAAGCGCCCGGCCAGCACCAAGTCATCGCTGTGATACTCTAGGCGGTCGCGCTCGAACCACTGCACCTGTACCTGCCGCCCTTCAACGATTTCGGTGCGTTGTTCTGTGATAGGGTAGCCAAAGACGGGCAACCCGCCATGATGCTCCCAGTAGGTGCGGATGGGGCCAGCGATGCATTGGTGCGTTTCGTTGAAGCAATACTCATCGTCCTCTTGGGCATGCGCTTGTCCCATTCCTAGAGGAGCAAAAGAAACTATCAGAGCTATACATACCCACATGTACAGTTTTCGCATATACAACCCTCCTTTTCATATAGCAACCCTAAATGAAATGTACATTTTAACGCAGAGGCGCAGAGATGCAGAGGCGCAGAGAGACGCAAAAGTTCTTGAGAAAATCGAAAGCATGCCGTTTTGTATCATTCACAACTCAATTAGGGCTACTAACCATGTCTGCATCCATTATAGTCTGTATAGCCATAATTGTACAAGTGCATTGTAACACCTAACACCTGTTCTTGGTGAGGCGATGAGCAACCTCTGGTATAATGAACGTGGCAGATGAACATAGAGTGGCAGATGAACATAGACTATGAGAGGAAGATAAACGATGGTTACAAAACTACGTCTTGAGCGGTTCAAGAGTTTTGAGGATGCTGAATTGGTGCTGGGCCCGCATACCCTCTTTATTGGTGCCAATGCTTCGGGTAAGAGCAATATCAGGGAAGCATTTCGGTTTTTACATGGCACAAAACTGAAAGGAATATCTTATGTTTGACCATACCACATTAACACTCTTTATTATTGCCGCACTGGCCCTGTTGCTCATGCCCGGGCCGGCGGTGCTCTACATCGTCGCCCGCAGCATAGACCAAGGGCGTATGGCGGGTGTCATCTCCGCGCTAGGGGCCGGAGTGGGCACCATAGTTCACATCTTGGCGGCGGCGCTAGGCGTTTCTGCGTTGCTTGTCTCCTCGGCACTCGCATTTAGTATCGTCAAATATGTTGGCGCGGCATACCTCATCTATTTGGGCATAACGACCCTGCTCAAACGCACCGAGCCAACACGTATCGTCGTAACCGACAATAACAAACCCCTAAAACAGGTTTTTTCCCAAAGCATCCTTGTCAACGTCTTAAACCCCAAAACTGCCCTCTTCTTCTACGCTTTCCTGCCACAGTTTGTAGATGCTTCGCGTGGGTCAGTCACGGGGCAAATCCTTATGCTTGGCTTACTCTTCGTTGGCATGGGCATTGTGAGCGATAGCGCCTACGCAATGCTTGCCGGCACAGTTGGGGGCTGGATGCGTGGCAACCCCACCTTCTTGCGCAAACAACGCTATTTTGCAGGTGGAACCTATATCACGCTTGGCATAGCTACCGCGTTTGCGGCCCACACCCCGAGCAAATAATCTCATGCGTTACTATAGCAACCCTAAATGAAATGTAAATTTTCAACGCATAGGCGCAGAGATGCATAGGCGCAGAGAGACGCAATGGTGCAGGGAACAGCGCAATAAAAAAGTATTTTGGTGCTATAATGGCTAAAGTTAGAGTAACTGGAAGAGTAATTTGCAAAAAACTGCGAGAGGCAAGCCTGCATGAGTGATATATCTGTGCAAACCATACGTGAATGGGCACACGAAGGTGGCGAAATAGCACGCCACTACTTCAATGCTGTCAAGGGGAAAGTCAAAGCTGATAACAGCATTGTTACCCAGGCCGATATAGAGATTGAGCACATGTTGCGAAAACGCATCAAAGAACACTACCCAGAGCATGGCATCATGGGCGAGGAGCAAGGCACCCATGGCATAGACCGCGAGTATGTATGGTGCCTAGACCCACTCGACGGCACCGAAGCGTTCTTTCTGGGCTTGCCCGTGTGGGGTGTTTCAATAGGGCTATTGCGACATAAACAACCCTACCTAGGGGGTATCTACTTGCCTGCCACAGATGAATACTATTGGAACGATGCACAGGGAGCCTACTGGAACGATGAACCCATTCACGTAAGCCAACAAACCAAACTGAGTAGAAAAAACTGGTTTTTTATTCCTTCCAGTGCGCATCTTGAATATCATATGACCCTTGCGGGCAAAGTGCGCTCATTTGGCAGCTTTGCCGCGCATCTCTGCTATGTGGCGCGTGGCATAGGGACTGCTGCACTCATAGGATATTGGCCGCATGCATGGGACATTGCTGCGGGTATGGCCATCTTGCATGCTGCCGGTGGTGTGACGGTAACATTACCCGATGGTGAACCACTCGAACTCAGTATGCTATTTGATGGGAACCGAAGCCGGAAGC
The DNA here is from genome assembly GCA_964626155.1 of uncultured Chloroflexaceae bacterium. GTDB lineage: Bacteria > Chloroflexota > Chloroflexia > Chloroflexales > Chloroflexaceae > JAAUSY01. The sequence goes on from CAZVEN010000002.1 coordinate 88,955, forward strand.
CCATACTCAGTGCGCCTCAGGCACTGGTGAGCGAACTAGCCAACGCCATTCGCGCAAGGGATATTTCGGAGCAATGAACACGTATGCCGAACGATGCATGATGCGTACAGAACGACGAGTCAAGACAGCCCGCCCCCCTGTAGCGTACCAGCAAAGAATTACATATTCCTTTTTTTACATCTTGGCGTCTTGGCGGTTCTTTTTTTAATTAAAAAAGAGCGAGAATGAGGTTTCGGGTTATGGTTTGCCTGCAACGTCAAAGAGTGGCGTGCTGAGATACCGTTCGCCGCTACTGGCTGAAATGAAGACAATAACCTTGCCTGCATACTCATCTCGTCGGGCTACCCGCAGTGCAGCATGGGCCGCTGCTCCACTGCTGATACCAACCAACAAGCCATCTTGGTGTGCCAAACGACGTGCCATCTCAAAAGCATCGTCGTCACTTACCTTCACAACTTCGTCAATGATGCTTGTATTGAGAACATCGGGAATGAACCCGGCACCAATCCCTTGTATTTTGTGCGGACCCGGTTGACCGCCTGACAATACAGGTGAGCCTTCTGGCTCCACAGCAATAATCTTGGTTTCTGGATTGTGTTGTTTCAACACTTCTCCGACGCCTGTAATGGTGCCACCTGTGCCAACGCCAGCAACCAACGCATCTACCTTGCCTTCGGTATAGTGTAAGATTTCCAAAGCTGTTGTTTGGCGGTGTACTTCAGGGTTGTGCGGGTTTTTGAATTGCTGTGGCATAAACCCATCTGCTAAGCCCTGCAAAATGCCCTCAGCACGACATATAGCACCCTTCATGCCCTCACTGCCGGGGGTCAGCACCAACTCGGCACCATACCCCTGCAAGAGCTTGCGCCGCTCAGTACTCATCGTTTCTGGCATAACGAGAATAATGCGGTAGCCTTTAGCTGCAGCCACCAAAGCCAAGCCAATGCCGGTGTTGCCGCTTGTGGGTTCCACAATGACCGTCTTACTAGGACTGATGACATGATTTCTTTCGGCAGCATCTATCATCCCTAGGGCTATGCGGTCTTTTAAGCTGCCACCCGGATTGAAAAACTCAAGTTTGGCATAGACGGTAGCCCACGTGTCATTGGCAGCGTTGAGTTGAACAAGTGGAGTATTGCCAATCGTTTCCGTAATGTTGGTATATTTTGATTCCATGGCACGATAGTAGCACACCCTGTCGTTTTCGTCAATGGAATCAAAAATTATATTGACAGAGTGCCCTGTTTTGCCTATAATTTGTAACAAATGCATACATTTTCATACATTTGCTATGGAAAAAACACATCAATCAATCTATCTTTCACTATCTGCTGCGAGCCAGCTCCTAGGGGTCCATAGAACTACATTGCGTCGCTGGGCTGATGCTGGTGCTGTGCCAGTATACGTAACACCGGGCGGGCATCGGCGTTTTGCACGTTCTGATATAGAAGCCATAGCAGCGCGTAGCGTTGCTAACAATAGTGGGCAAGCCCTTGTGAGCAATTGGGCCCAGCAAGTGTGGGCCCAAGCACGCACTGAACTTGAGCAGGTAGAACATCCTCCCGCTTGGCTTGCGAATCTTCACGACGAAGACCGTGATGCTTGGCGACGCATGAGCCAACAGCTCATGGGTATTGTGTTGCGCTTTGTTAGCTCAGATGAAGAAGACGGCGAACTGCTTGATCAAGCACGTGCTATTGGGTTAGACTATGCCTATAGAGCACGACGAGTTGGCATGCCACTCACGGTAGCCCTCGAAGCGGCGCTCTTTTTTCGTGACTCCCTCGTCAGCGCTGCAATGGATTTACCCCAACCTTCCAAGTCGCGTGCTGAAACAAGCGCACGCCTCCTCCGCCGCATTAGCCAAGTGCTCAACGCAGTTCAACTCGCTGTGGCAGCCGGCTATGAAGAGTAATGCGACTGTTCCATGCAAGCTATGCTATAATAGCCCGGTGATATGTTGCATGTGAAGGAGTTGGCGCGTGTATGGAATTTCACTATTCCGTTGAAAATGTACCTGTTGAAGACAATCTGGGTGATGAACCAGATGTTACGTTCAAGTACTCCATTTCAGGCTACGGAGAAGAATGCTCCGCTTTTAGCCTAGTTGAGCTTATTCGTTGTGGCAATATTGTCCTCCCCTCCCTTGAACGCGGGTATCTGTGGGATATGAAGCAAGCTTCGCGGCTTATCGAGTCGTTGCTGATTGACTTGCCCGTTCCACCCATCTACCTTGCCCGCGACCGTGTGACACGCAAACTTGTTGTGCTCGATGGGCAACGACGACTACGCACTATCCAATATTTCTATGACAACAGGTTTATTGATGGGAGAGATTTTGCCTTGAAAGGTGTCCATCCATATTTTGAGGGTGCTACCTATATTTCTCTTTCGCGTAAAGACCGGCTGCATTTGGACCAGGCCATTATTCAAGCTTTTGTGGTTTCTCAAGACGAACCATCCGATGATTTGGATAGTTTATTCCAGATTTTCGAGCGCCTGAATACGTTTGGCACTCCGTTGAACCACCAAGAAATGCGCACAACCTTACATCGTGGCCCACTTATTGAGTTGATCAAAGACCTGAACAAAAATGAGTACTGGCGCTCAATCTATGGTCCGATTGACGCCTACATGAAAGACCAAGAACTTATTGCGCGGTTTTTTGCTTTGTACTTTACTGCCGAAGACTATCAACGCCCAATGCGTACATTTCTCAATAGCTACATTGGTGGCAATAGACACTTCCAAAAGCAAGACCCTGAACAATTGAAGCCATTGTTTGAAGATACCATTGAGACACTCTCTACATGTGTTGGTGAAAGCGTATTCAGAGTTGACGATGTGTTCAATGCTGCTTTGTTTGATGCAGTAATGGTAGGGGTTGCACGCCGATTGAGTCAAGGGCCAATTCACAATGGGGCGCAGATATACACAGCCTATCATAACCTCTTGCGTCATGGGGCATTTACCACAGCCATTCGCACGAAGACCGCACTTGAAAAACATGTCGCGCTTCGCCTTGACGTAGCCACCAGTGCCTTTACAGAGGTAGAATAGCTCCTAGGCGTAGGATAGGCTTCTAGCCTGTCCTGCGTAGCACCGGCATCCTGCCGGATCCGGCTGGCTAAGAATTACGCCCAAGGGCTACTGGCGATGCTACGGGCGCATTTGTGCATAGCAGGTAGGGAACGGTGACAGGCATGATACCTGTCCTACGATTTCTGCGTAGCTTGAGGCTTCTAGCCTGTCCCGTTTCTTTTACTACCCTTGCTCGTAACGAATTTGCACCCAAATGCTCAACATATGCTATACTTTCATGGGAGTATCCATTGCCAAACAGGACGAGATTATGAACCAAAACCAAACAAAAGAGACACTGCAAAACGACCACAAAGCACTTGAAGCTGTTGTGATAGACAACCCAGACCTTGAACGACTCGAAATGCTACTTGACCAGTTCAATATGTTTGAATCCATTGGCGCAGTCTGGCAAGAATCACGCCATTCGGATACATTGGCCTTCTTGCTCAACCCGCAACAAAATCATGGGCTAGGGGACGCGTTCGCCAAACGCTTTTTGCAAAAAGCACTCACCTTTGCCTACGATGTCAAAGTACCCATCACCCCCATAGATTTCGACGTGTGGGAACTTGACCAAATCGTCGTCCTGCGCGAAAGTCAGCGCATGGACATCTTGCTCCTTGATGAACGTCACAAACTAGCTGCCATCATCGAAAACAAGCTCAGTGGCATAGCGAGCGCGTCACAACTGCAAATATATTGGGAAACCGTCAAAAAACTGTACCCAGAATGGGATATTATCGGCATCTACTTGACACCCGATGGTGAACCACCACCCTTCCCCAAATATATCCCAGTAGATTACAACGTCGTTTGTACCTTAATTGAAAAACTCATTGATAGCCGTGCTTCCAAATTAAGCCATGACGTGGGCATTATGCTGGCCCACTATACTGAAATGCTAAGGAGACACATCGTGGGCGAATCCGAAATTACCAAGCTCTGCCGGCGCATCTACGCCCGGCACCAACGTGCATTTGACATGATCTACGAACATCGCCTCAGCCGCCAAAAAGTAATTCGCAACGTTACCAAATTGCTTATAGAACAAAGGCAAGGACTCATTCTTGACCATAGCCAAGAACGCTACACCGGCTTCGCAGTGCAAGAATGGGAAGTACCCACCCTACTCGACAGCAAAACCGAGTCGCGCACTGGGCGCGTGCTCATCTTCGAGTTCGATACGTGGCTTGACACACTCCCGCTTACCTTGTACATTGGCCCCACCAATGAGAAGCATCGCCAAAAATTGCTAGACCTAGCCAAATCAAACCAACCACCCTTCCAAGTCGCCGAAGTTCTTTCACCAACATCCCACTGGGTTAGCATATTTGAACGTACATTCTTGACGCCAGAACATTACGAAAATGCTAGTTCAGATGAACTGGCCGATAGGATTGTCCAAAACTGGACCGAATTTCTCAAAAATGACTTACCAACCATGAATGCTGTACTCAAAAAACATAAATTGATTGAATAATGTGTACCCAACCCTACTTGCATAATCTGCTTGCCTACGTATCCGATGCCGACATCGTTGGCCCAACCAATAAGCCCATCAGTAGCCTCGTCTATGACTCACGCCAAGTACAACCTGGGAGCCTATTTGTCGCCATCAAAGGCTACCACACCGACGGTCATCGCTACATACCAATAGCCTTAGAGCAGGGAGCAACAGCCATCGTCGTTGATACACGCTACTTCAACGGGCCTATGCAAGAACCAATTACCTATATTGGCGTTCCAAATAGCCGAGTCGCCCTTGCACCACTCGCCGCAGCATTCTACCACTACCCCGCTCAACACCTGAGCGTCATCGGCATCACTGGCACCAAAGGCAAAACAACCACCACAACCCTTGTCGCCTCTATCCTCGACCATAGCGGCTACCGAACAGGGATGATAAGCACGGTAGATTTCAAAATAGGCACACATCAATGGACCAACGCACTGCGACAAAGCACCCCAGAAGCCCCCGAAATACAAGCTCTCCTGCGCCAAATGGTAGACGCAAACTGCGATTATGCCATTCTCGAATCATCCTCGCATGCCCTTTCGCCAAGCTGGAATCGCCTAGGGCATTGCGCCTTTGATGTAGCCGTTCACACCAACGTCACCCATGAACACCTTGACTACCACGGCACTATTGAACAATATCGCCAAGACAAAACGCACCTCTTCGCCAAACTCGGTGAAACCCTCATGGTCGAGACAGATACAACGCTTTCAACAGCACCTGCCCAAAAAAAGAACAGCGTCAAATCAACAAAAGTAGCCATTGTCAACGCTGATGACCCATACCATCAACTCTTTCTCAATGCGGCCCCACCCACCGCCCAAAAGCTAACCTATGCCATTGACGCCCCCGCCGACATTCGCGTCTACGCCATACACACCGAGCCAAATGGCTCATACATGCACCTAGTCACCCCATGGGGCAATGCTACACTCACATTGCAACTGCCGGGCATATTCAACATACGCAATGCGCTTGCCGCCCTTAGTGTTGCTCTCAGCCAAGGCATACCGCTTGAGCAAGCCACCACTGCACTACATCAAATACAGCGCATACCCGGACGAATGGAACGCATAGAACACGGGCAACCGTTCACTGTTATTATAGACTATGCGCACAACCCCGACTCGTTTACCCAAGTGATGAGCATGCTACGCCCACTGACTACCGGGCGCATCATTGCCGTCTTTGGCAGCGCCGGCGAACGCGACCAGCAAAAGCGCTCCATACAAGGCAATATAGCTGCCCACTATTGCGAACTGCTCATTTTGACCGATGAAGACCCACGCGGCGAAGACCCCGAAGCCATCATCGCCGACATCGCCACCGGCGCAAGACAAGCCGGCAAAATCTCCGGCAAGGACTATGTCATCATTCCCAACCGTGCCAAAGCCATACGCACAGCCTTTGAACATGCCCAAACTGGCGACCTTGTACTCTTGCTTGGCAAGGGGCACGAAGGCAGCATTGAATACGCCGACGGAAAACACGCATGGAACGAATCGGCCGAAGCACGTGCAGCGCTCCAAGAAATGGGATACGAACCACAATCTACGCATCATCTTGCATAACAACCGCAGGCGTGTGGCGAATTGCATAGGGCTGTATGCGGATAATATTCGTCATACGTTGACTATCAAGCCGCCCACCAATCACTGGCATACCCGCATCATATCCAACCTGCATTTGCTCCAACGATAGTCCGGCCACCACCGGTATGTGTACCGAAGGGTCATACTTTCGCCGTTCCTCCTGCAAACGCACCATATCATCCAATGTTGTGCCTGCTTTCATCGTGCGCACCATATGCCCACGCCGGGTTAAATAATCATACGCCGCCACAAATGCCCACGCCTCATCTTCAGCATCTATCACGAGAGAATGTCCCTCAAACTCATACCATGACCTGTCGCGGTCTACGAGCAACTTGGGCTCTTCGTACAACACAAGAAACTCAGCCATACCCTCTCTCCCACACACTAAGCTAATCTCCAACACGCCTGTTCATTGTACTATACACCATACCTATGGTACCATATGGAAATCAGTGAGCGAGGCAACCTTGGTAGCTTTGCCCTAAGACAGCTCGCAGCATTGCAGCGTACCAGCAAAGCATTGCATGTCCCTTTTTTTATAGCTTTGCGTTCTTTGCGGCTTGGCGCGAGGTCTTAATGAAAAAAGAAAGGATAGGCTAGAAGTTATCCTACGTCGTAGAGATATTGCAATACCTCTGCCTTTCAAAGGTATGATGCGCTATGAGTGACCAAACACCACCGCAACCCAATGCATACGAAGAGCACAGAATCCTTCTCAGCGTTCGGAGCATCTTTGAAAATGCCACTATTGGCATATTTCGCACGACGCCCGAAGGACGCTTTGAAGTAGCCAACCCAGCTCTTGCATCTATGTTTGGGTATGCATCGCCGCAAGAACTTATAGACAGCGTTACCAACATCCCACAGCAACTCTACTTTGAACCTGAGCATCGCGCTGAAGTCATCCGCTTGCTCAACGGCGGGCAAACCAAGGCCACCATAGAAACCCGCTACCGGCGCAAAGATGGCGGCGAAATTATTGGCAACCTCAACATGTGGGCCATACGTGACACAGACGGGTATGTGTGTTACCTCGAAGGGTTTGTTGAAGACGTTACCGAACGTAAGCAAGCCGAATATGCCCTGCGTCAAAGCGAAGCTAGATTCCGAACTATCATCAACACCATCAAGGATGGGTTAGCTCTGTTAGACAACAACGGCAACCTCATATCGGTCAACAAACCATTTGCTGCGCTCTTCCATAGCACACCCGAAGAACTGGTCGAGCAGTCTTGGCTCAACCTATGCCAAAGCATCACCCCCCCCTTCCCCGGCACTTTGGCCCTGCGTACTCTGCATGATGCACAGCCGCGCTTTCAACGTGTACGATTTACCAAAACGTCCCAATACGACAACCTACCTGCCAACGTGCGTATTCTCGACATACAGACATTACCCTTGCTTAATAGTCAGCATATCCTTAGCCAAGTCGTCATGCACATCATTGATATGACTGATCATGTACAGTTGGAGACGCTCGTTATCCAAAATGAACGTTTTGCAGCAAGTGGCAAGCTTGCAGCCACCGTTGCCCACGAAGTCAACACCCCGCTACAAGCCATGCGCAACTTCCTCTACCTCGCAGGACAAGCCGAAGATGAACAACGAACCAATTACATTGCGCTCATACGCGACGAAATAGACCGTATCAGCAGCATCATACAGCAATTCCTGAACCTCTACCGTCCCGACAACAGCTCCATTTCAGACATAGACATCAATGTCCTCATGGAACGTGTCATGCTCCTCACCCAAAGCACCTTGACAAAACACCGTATTACTCTTGAACGTCGCCTACTGTCTGAACTACCGCTCATCCATGGGCGAGCCGACCAACTCACCCAAGTATTCTTAAACCTCATTATGAACGCCATTGACGCCATGCCCCATGGCGGCACCCTAACGCTACGTACCAGTGCAGATACTATACAAGACATGGTGATAGTCGAAGTAAGCGATACTGGCACGGGCATTTTGCCCATCATAGAGACACGCATCTTTGAACCCTTTTTCACCACAAAGCCCCAAGGTACTGGGCTAGGGCTTGCCATTAGCCGCCGTATCATCGAGCAACACAATGGGCGCATCACTATACAGAACAACGTCGAGCAAGGCAGCACATGTATCTTGACACTCCCTACCAATAGGAAAAAATGAACACATCCGATATATTACCTCACAATTGGCACAACCTGCTCACAGTAGCTTGCATTGGGCTGATAGCGCTCCTACCGCGTGTCCTCAACCTAGGTGTTTTCGTGGCCGGCGACGAAGCCGACTTTTGGATACCACGCTCTGAACGCTTCCTAGAGGCATTGCAAACAGGTACCTACGAAAGCATGCCCGTCTTGCAACATCCCGGCGTCACCACCATGTGGCTCGGTAGTGCCGGCATAGCCCTGCGCCGCGTCCTGTTTGAACATGGTATCCTGCACCACGAAACCTATGCTACCATACTGGCCCTGCATCGTCTCCCCACAGCCCTCGTCCATGTCGCCGGTATCCTAGCCGGCTACGCCATGCTGCGCCGTCTTCTCCCCATTGGCATAGCCACGCTTGCTGCCCTATTTTGGGCTACCGACCCATTCATCATTGCTTACAATCGCGTGCTGCATGTAGATGGGTTGGCTGGCACGTTTGCCACACTCAGCATCCTAGCCGCCTGTTGCTATCAGCAACCCAACCGGTATGGGTTTACCAACAGTAAACCCCTCATCCTAGCACTCTCTGGCATCAGTGCCGGACTAGCCATACTCAGCAAATCACCCACGCTAGTGCTATTGCCCACGCTCGGCATACTGTTTACCCTTCACACTTGGCGCTCTTGGCGGCTTAGCGGTTCAAAACCTAAGCTCATGAACGACATTCTCCCCCTCTTGCTATGGGGAACCATATGCGCTGTCACCATCTACCTAGCCTGGCCCGCAATATGGACCTCGCCACTACAAACCTACCAACTCCTACTTGGTGGTGTAGAAGACGAGGCTAGTAGCCCGCACATGCTCGGCAACTTCTTTCTCGGACACACAACCGATACCCCCGGACTACTCTTTTACCCTGTCGCCCTTGTCATGCGCACAACTCCATGGACACTCGCCGGGCTACTGCTACTGCCATTTGCGCTGGTACATACACAAGAATCGCGCACAGATGCAAAGACGCACCACATACTATCTTTACCTAGCTTGCGGTTTGGCACAAACCAGTCCTTGGTCATGACGCTGGCACTCTTCATCATCCTCTTCATCATTGGTATGAGCATCTTCCCCAAGAAATTTAACCGCTACCTCGTGCCCACATTCCCCGCTCTCGACATACTCGCAGCAGTTGGTATTGCTTATGCACTACACAGACTGCTCCCCAAACCACACCAAGCAACACGCATAGCTATGGGCATCGTCATACTCATAGCTACGAGCATCAATGCAGCATGGGTTCACCCCTACAGCATCGTCTATTTCAACCAACTTTTCGGTGGCGCACAAGCAGGTGCAGAAACGTTCGTCGTTGGGTGGGGCGAAGGCTACGAACAGGTAGCCGCATACCTCAATGAGCAAACCGATATAACCGGCGTCGTAACGCTCAGTAGATGGGGTTCAACCCTCAACCCCTATCTGCGCACAGGAGCACAAGCCAATGGACCAGAGAACGGCACTCTACCAGACCAAACCGGCTATGTTGTCGTCTATATTCGCCATGTACAAGGGCAACAACCATCTGCCCCCTTCAACCAATTCTACAACCGCGCCACGCCACTGCACACTGTCACCATCCACGGTGTAGCGTATGCTTGGGTCTATCACGCGCCAAAACGACTTGCCCATAGCCACAAAGCCACCTTTGGGTCAACCATCCATATGAACGGCTACACAATAGATACATCTGCTCTCCGTCAGACGGGTATTCTCACCCTCACAGTGCAATGGCAAGCACATGCCCCACCACCGCATAGCTACGCTTTCTTTGCCCACATTCTCAATGCGCAAGGTGAGCACATAAGCCAAGTAGATACGTTGCCCGGCGGAGCACAGCGCCCAACGAATATATGGCAGCCGGGGCGCTATGTGACGCAAGCTTACCCTATACCCGTGCCAACCGACATAGCACCCGGTACATATTGGGTAACGCTTGGGGTATACAACCCAGATGATTTTTCGCGCCTGCCCGGAGCTATTGAACCGCCAAGCCGCCAAGAATACCAAGATTCAGACGTAGGAATGGATAAGAGCATGCGGAATCCTGCAAACAGGCCAGATGATGGACCGAATGTACTCTACTTAGATCCAATTGTGATAGAATAAGATAGGTATACATTTGATACAATGGGGAACGACTGAGAGTAACATAAAGATGCAACAACAAAAGACAGATGATGTGCAAACCACCGATAATGCACGTGGCACGGCAACGAACGCCAAATGGTATACTATTGCTACCTATCTGCTGATAGCGCTCATTGCCCTACTACCGCGTGTCCTCAACCTAGGCAACTTTGTCACCCACGACGAGGCGGAATTTTGGTTGAACCGCTCTGAGCTATTCCTGAAAGCGTTGCAAACAGGCACTATGCAAAATACGGCTATTTCAACGCACCCCGGCGTCACAACCATGTGGCTTGGCGTAATAGGTATCCACCTGCGCCACCTACTCCGCGCTTGGAACATTGTGCAAGAAGTTCCCTTCCCATTGCTCTTGGCCCTTATGCGCCTACCTGTAGCCATTGCGCACACCATAGGGTTATTGCTCAGCTACACCCTTCTACGGCGTCTGCTGCCACTCAGCACAGCCACACTCGCAGCATTGCTGTGGGCAACGGACCCCTTCATCATTGGCTATAGCCGCCTGCTTCATGTAGATGCATTGACAGGAACATTTGCCACGCTCAGCTTGCTAGCCGCTAGCTATCACTGGAATGAGAAACACCCTATGTCTATCACTTCACGCACAACAGCTTGGCAGCGCTGGGGTTGGCTCATCGTGTCTGGCGCAAGTGCCGCATTGTCCATGCTCAGCAAATCACCCGGCCTTGCACTTGTACCGGTGATTGGCGGGTTGGCCATGGTGAAGGCAACCCAAAACAAGGAATGGAAACAGCATATAGCCAGCATGCTCATATGGAGCCTCGCGTGTATCGTAACAGTTGCGTTACTGTGGCCCGCGCTCTGGGCCGCCCCTGTGCATGTATACAACCTTATTAAGACGGGCATACAAGCAGAAGGTGCAAACCCGCATATGACAGGTAACTTTTTCCTAGGAGCCGAAGAACCGGCTCCGGGACCGCTCTTCTACCCTGTTGCTATGGCACTCAGAATGACTCCGTGGGTACTGGTTGGGCTACTGTTGCTGCCATTTGCTGTGTCAAAACGGTTTCAAGGGAACTATAGAGACACCCAGATGTATACAAATCGGCATGCTGTTATGGCTACCATTGCGCTGCTTGCGGGGTTTATTCTTGTTTTCACCTTTGGCTTGAGCATGTTCCCCAAAAAATTCGACCGCTACACGGTACCCGTATTCCCGGTGCTCACTATTCTGGCGGCTTTTGGCATTGCATGGGCAAGCACCAAGCGTTCACAATTCGCGCATGGTGCTCCGCTGATACACTACATTATTGTGCTCATTGCCATGGTGAATGTGGCATGGTGGCACCCCTACAACATCAGTTATTTCAATCAGGCGCTTGGCGGCATCCACAAAGGTGCTTGCACATTTCAATTGGGATGGGGCGAAGGCTACGACCAAGTGGCGGAATGGCTCAATGCGCAACCCGATATTACTGGTGTGGTGACAGCAGCAGTTATGACCAAAACGCTCAACCCCTACCTGCGCCACGGCGCACAGGCAGCTACTCCCCGAACCGCTACATTGCCCAGTAAAACGGGCTATGTCGTCGTCTACATCTATCAAGCGCAGGGCACTGTTTTTCCTCCATTCAACGAGTTCTACGGACAAGCCAAGCCACTGCATACCGTCACCATACACGGTTTGGATTATGCTTGGATATATCAAGTGCCGCCATCTATGGAATATAAGCGCCCAGCCACGTTTAGTGTGGACGAAACCCCTACGTTTCATCTGCGCGGCTTTTCACGCGAAGGCAAACTGCAAGCAGGACAAACCCTGCACTACCAACTCCATTGGGAAATACGCAATACACCCGACAAGAACTACTGGATTTTTGCGCATGTGGTAGGCGAAAGCCAACAGCGTTACGCACAGGTAGATATGGCATTCCCAACTGAAAACCTAGAACCAAACCGCTTTATTACGACTGAAATGCCGATACCCATACCTGAAGATGCGCCAGCAGGAACCTATAAACTTATTATTGGGGTATACGACCCGGACAATGAGCAACGCTTACCACTCACGACACGCGATAGCTTGAGAGCCGACCCAGATAGTGCAGGCGACCATGCGTTGTTGGTTGAGGTGGTGCCGGTGCAGAGTCACTAACCTCTGAGCGCCTGTTGTAACAGTGTTATAGTGCGTGCCAATGGCGCTTTGGCAAGAGACCTGCTCTTTTTTCATGAAGACCTCGCGCAAAGACGCAAAGAACGCAAAGCTATAAAAAAAGGACCATGCAATGCTTTGCTGGTACGCTCCAAACGGTGCGAGCTGTCTTGTGCATGTTGGTCATGTTGCATGAACTTGCGAATCTTGGTAGAATCACCTCAGCGTTGCCTTTGTGTGAGGCACGCACATAAGCATATTTCCATACGAGAAAAGGAACGCCATGGCTGCACATAGCCCATTGCGACCATTTACAACCCCATCCACTACCACCAGTAGCGACCGTGTCGTTGACCTGGGCGGTCAGGCTGTACATACATTTTCCTTCAACGCTCCACTACCACTGGTGTTTGATTATTTTACAGACATTCCGTCTATCTTCAAGTTTTTGCCCGATGTCATTGACATTCACCCGTATGCTACCAACACATGTCGCGTCATTGTCGGTTCAAGCGATATTTTTGGCTTTAACATGGCCGGTATATTTGATGTAGAAATTGTGCTTGACCAAGACCGGTCTATCCATCTTCTTCCCGCAAACGATGGGCCGGCTGTACGGATGAAAGGGTTTACCTTCCCCGGCGACTTGTGGATTGAAACCACCTTTGAACCCTACGAGGAAGAGACGTTGGTTGAATTTAGCCTAGAAGTATCCCTCACTATTCCGCTTCCGGGACCATTGCGCAAAATGCCCCGGCCTTTTGTACAACAACTCGGTGAACGCGCTATGGAATTTAAGATGTCTCATATGATTACCGGATTTGTCCGCCATGTTGAGATTGATTTTGAGCGGTTTGTACGCTGGTCTACACCATCCGACACCATCCCAACATATCAAAGGGAGGAAGAAAACTAACACTATTATGCCAACTATTCGTTCAGTGAGCACAGCCACACCACCATATGAGGTTTACCAAACCGAAGCACGCCAATTTGCGCATGCACACTTTTCGCAAGCATTCCCTACTATCGAACGGTACTTGCCGGTTTTTGAACATGCAGAAATTGAAAAACGTTCATTCGTTGTCCCTACCGAATGGTTTTTAGAGAAGCATAGTTTTCAGGAGAGCAATAACATCTTTATTACATGGGCCAACAAGCTTGGCGAGGAAGCCGCGCAACGGTGTTTACATGCTGCTGGGCTATCTTCCCAAGATGTTGATCACCTTATCTTTGTTTCTACAACTGGATTGGCAACTCCGAGCATTGATGCGCATTTGTTTAACCGCATGGGGTTACGAATGCATACACGGCGCACACCGGTGTGGGGGCTTGGCTGTGCCGGTGGAGTTGCCGGCTTATCACGCGCATATGAGTATACCTTGGCGTTTCCCACCCATCGCGCATTGCTCATATGTGTCGAAGTATGCAGCATCACATTTCAACATGATGACCTTTCCAAACGCAATATCGTTGCCGCTGCACTTTTTAGCGATGGCGCAGCGGCTGTACTCGTTGAAGGCGATAGTGTGGAACCTATACCAAGCGCCAACAGCCAACACCCTACACCAACACCCTATCGTGCTCCCCGTATTATTGGCACACAAAGCACGCTCTGGCCCGATACGTTGGATGTTATGGGGTGGTATATTATCAACAGCGGTATGCAAGTTGTGTTCTCATCGCGCATACCGTCCATTGTGCAGCAATGGATTCATGCCAATGTGCATGCATTTTTGGATACCTACAATTTATCTATTGAGGACATAAGCCATTTTATCTTTCATCCCGGCGGCGCAAAAGTTATCCGTGCCTATGCACAAGCGTTGCATATAGATGTTGAGCGTCTGCGCTATGTTCGTAGTGCATTGCATGAGCATGGGAATATGTCCTCACCAACCGTGTTTTTCGTCTACAATGCAACTATGGACAATATGCCCTTAGCACCGGGCGACTATGGATTGATGCTGGTGCTTGGGCCTGGCTTCAGTAGTGAAATGGCCCTCATTCAGGGATAGAACGGGTAAAGAATCTATGTCAGCAGAACAGCATATCCAACGAGTGCGTATGTACATGCGCGAAAGCGATGTTTGGGAACAAAAACCGCTCTACCTGGCCATCTTAGAATTGCTCCAACGTGAAGGGGCGACTGGAGCAACCGTATTCACTGGCGTAGGTGGGTTTGGACCGGGAAGTAGCAAAGTGGATTCTGTTGCTTCCCAAAGGCTGCGTGCCCCTGTTGTTATTGAGTGGATAGACCGTGCCGAACGTATAAACCAAATGCTGCCGTTGCTTGATGAATTGCTTCCAGATGCCTTGATAACGGTCGAATATGTACAAGTACATCGTGCGCGGCTTCGTTCGCAAGGGGCTTTCACAAGTGGGCAGCATGTTGGCGATATCATGCAATCCAACCCACAAACGATTGCCGAATCCGCAACACTTGGAAAAGTCATTGCACTCATGTTGGCATACAACCAAACCATTGTCCCCGTCGTGAGCACTGAAAAACCGGGGATTATAGGGGTCATTACCGAAGCAGATATTGCACGTCGTGCCGGGTTGTTTGTCCCCTTACGCTTACTGCGCCTACTCAATAAGGACGAAGGTAATGATTTGATGGGGCCGCTCTCTGGGCGTCCTGTTGGTGAAATCATAAACAAAGAATGGCGTTTTGTGCTAGCCAATGCATTTGTGCAGCAAGCCCTTGTGCTGATGATTGAATGGGGCTATGAGCAAATACCCGTGTTGGACCGTGACAACAATATGGTTGGGCTATTAGGCTCAAACGATGTTTTTACGGCGGTTATCAACCAGCAATCTGCCGAAGAGCAAGATAGCAATGTGCAAGACGTTGACCAACCGACACCGGTCAGCCTCGTTATGCAGCACATCGTCCCCCAAGTGCCTATCACCCAAACGTTGGCTTTTGCGCTGCAAGAATTGCTGGCAACGCCAGACCGCTACCTTGTTGTGACCGACCGCGACAGGCAAGTGCTTGGCAGCATTACCGACACATCGGTATTTCGCAACCTCAACACGAAAGAACGTGCCCCTGTGTTAGATGCGATACAGCGCAATGCTACCCCAAAAGCAACCGACTTTCCTAGTGGCAACCGTCGCCTAGATGTTGTGATAGAGCGTGACATTCCTATGATTACGCCCAAAGAGACTATTATCAATGCTATCCAACGTTTGATAGAGTGCGGCGTTGACCGTGCTCCCGTTGTAGATGAAGCAGGAACATTACTTGGATTGACTGCGCGTGGCGGTTTGCTACGTGCTTTGATACAGGAGCGCTAATGCAACCTAAAACAATACTTATTACTGGGGCCACGTCCGGCATCGGCAAGTCAGCGGCCCTTGAGTTGGCAAAACGCGGGCACACTGTCTTTGCAACTGGACGTCGTATGGAAGCCCTAGAAGCTCTGCGCAACGACTACGACAGGCCCAACCTGGTCCTACAGCACCTTGACGTTACCGATACGGCATCAATTGAACGTGCTATGTCAACGCTACAGCAACATACAAATGGTATAGATGTGCTTATCAACAATGCCGGGTATGCACAATTCGGCCCTACCGTGGAAATTAGCGATGAAGCTCTGCGCCGTCAATTTGATGTCAACGTGTTTGGTCTCATGTCCGTGACACGTTCATGTAGTTCTGCTATGATGAAACGCGGCACTGGGCGTATTATCAATGTTTCGAGCATTGGGGGGCGCATGGTTTTCCCCTTTGGGGGGGTATACCAAGCCACAAAGTTCGCAGTTGAAGCGCTTTCTGATGCGATGCGGGCAGAATTGGCTTCATTTGGGATACAGGTTATCTTGATAGAACCCGGCCCAATTGAAACCGGCTTTATGGACGCTGCAAACCATGCCCTAGCTCCTATACAAACGAAAGCGTCTGCATTTACGGAGGCTATGGATACGTATAGCCATGCTATGAAGCAAACCTACCGCATTGCGCCCGGACCGGAGGTTGTCACCAAAGCGATAGTGCGGGCAGTGGAAGCACGTCGCCCACGTGCGCGGTATGTTATGCCCTTCCAAAGCCGTGTGATGGTCTTTCTCTATGAGCATATCCTACCTACGTGGGTGGTTGATGCTGCCTACATCTGGATATTGAAGCAACGGTGGGGCGATTCTGCTAGCACTGCTATGCACACTCCTGCAACACAAAGGACCTGAGAGATGCGCGAGCGCATGGTGCCGCTTTCGGAGTTGCTGCCACTACGCCAACAGTGGCAGCAACAAGGGTGCAAGCTTGTCTTCACCAATGGCATTTTCGATTTGCTGCACAGCGGTCATGTAGCCTACCTAGAAGAAGCTCGCGCTCTTGGCGATATACTCATTGTTGGTGTCAATAGCGATGCTTCTACGCGCATGCTCAAAGGCCCAACGCGCCCGTTCATTGCAGAGCACGAACGTGCCTACATCCTTGCATCCCTACGGTGTGTGGATTATGTGACGATATTTCAAGAAACAACTGCTGAGGCGGTAGTAGCTACCCTTAAACCCGATATATATGTAAAAGGTGGCGATTATACTGAGGCATATTTGCCAGAGGCACACATAGTACGCGCCTATGGGGGGGATATTATCCTGCTTACCTACCATGAGGGGCTTTCGACGACTGCGCTCATCAAGCGCATTGTAGCAACCCTCGGGTAAACTAGATACCACGTTGTTCGCTTTTGCGTTCAATCTTCCCATGTATGCGAAAAAACTCTTCGTACTACGTTTTTTATAGTACCCCTTTTCCCCCATACGTATGGTCCCGCTCTCGTAAAGAGAACGGGACCAGCATATAGCATGCCCTCATGTCCTATTAAATTGACAGTCTGCAAGTCATCAGGTATGCTTAATGCCGATGTAAGGATACAAAAAGAGGATAGAATGTGAAACGATGGCTGACAAGCAATAGCGAAAGCAACACGTGTGCATACCCACTATCAATCAATCATCATGCACGTGTGCATACTGCATATCCTTTCCTATCGGCTGTCATCCATCGTTCAGAGAGAGAGGAATAACTAATCACATGGACCGTATTCTTGTAACCGAAAAAATTTCGACTGAGGGTATAGCAGCACTCAAAGCAGGAACCGATGTAGCTGTAGATGTACGGCTAGATTTAGATAAGGATGCCCTGCTTGAAACAATCCCAACCTATAACGCACTCGTTGTACGCAGTGCAACCAAAGTGACTGCCGACGTTATCAAAGCTGGTAAAAACTTGCGCGTTGTTGGGCGTGCCGGATCCGGTGTAGATAACATTGATGTCAACACCGCAACAGAACAAGGCATCATCGTTGTCAATGCACCCGCATCCAACAATGTCGCCGTAGCTGAGCTGACGATTGGGTTGATGCTCAGCATGGCTCGGCATATTCCCCAAGCCCAAATGTCGCTTGCAGCCGAAAAATGGGAACGCAGCAAGTTTGTTGGCTGGGAAGTACGCAACAAAACGCTTGGTCTCGTTGGGCTGGGGCGTATTGGCTCCGAAGTAGCACGCCGTGCGAGAGGCATGGAAATGCATGTGATAGCGTTCGATCCGGTCGTCTCCTCCGACCGCGCCAACCAACTCGGTGCCGAAAGCGTCACATTAGAGGAACTGATAACACGCAGTGACATTATTACCATCCATGTCCCACTAACCGATGGTACCCGCAACCTATTTGACGCAGAGAATATAGCCAAAATGAAGCAAGGAGCCTTCATTATCAACGCCAGTCGTGGTGGCATTGTCAATGAAGATGCATTGCTCGAAGCGCTCGAATCTGGACAACTTGGTGGTGCAGCGTTAGATGTCTACAGCCAAGAACCCCCTCCCGCAGGGAGTAAGTTGCTTGGACATCCAAAAATCATCACCACACCACACATTGGAGCCTCGACAACAGAAGCCCAAGTAGCCGTTGGTACCGATGTAGCCGAAGGTGTGCTGGCAGCCCTCAAAGGCGATACGCCCCGCTATGCCGTCAATGCACCCTTCATTGCGCCAGAAGCATGGAGTGTGTTACAACCATACATTGGGTTGGCCACCCAACTTGGCTCCCTGTGCATCCAACTGATACAAGAACCCATCCGCGACTTTCAAGTCGAATATTATGGCGAACTAGCCACCGTAGATACACAACCAGTACGCCTAGCTGTCTTGCAAGGGTTACTAGCGTCAAGTAGTGAACATCGTGTCACACCAGTGAATGCCCCGCTCATAGCCCGTGAGCGTGGTATGCGCATCAGTGAACACTCCAACCCCGAAATAGAAAACTATACCAGCCTCCTCGTCATCCATGCCAATACAGGCGACAAAAAACGTTCATTTAGCGGCACTATCTTGCGTAGTGAGCCACACATCGTCCAAGCCGATGGCTTTTGGGTAGATTTTGTACCCGAAGGGCATTTGTTGGTGACATACCACCGCGACCGCCCCGGATTGATTGGGCGTGTCGGTACGCTCCTTGGCGCTTCAGATGTAAATATTTCAGCTATGCATGTAGGGCGTCAATCTGTGCGTGGTCAGGCAATGATGATATTGAAACTTGATGACCCCATCCCAGAAAACGTGTTGGCAACCATTTGCTCTGAACCCGATATAGAAAATGCCTTTGGCGTAGCACTCTAGCAAAACCATATGAGAAAGTTGCGTCTAACAACAATCATCACCTACTGCACCACATTCACCCTTGGGATAGGCATCAAACGTGGGTGGTGGCATACACGTAGCTTCCACTGGCTTCATCATACCCTCTTTGCGGGTATTTGGGTGAGCACCCTCACCACAGTCGTGGCAGGGTGGGCGAACGGCATACGTGCTTGGTTCGCCCCTCTTGCCGTGTTGCTTTGGATGGCTCCTCTGCCAGCCTTTCGGGCCGGAAGCCGTATGCATGAAGCCCTCGCAACCGGCGGGCTACTAACCCTATTCGTCACAATGTACCTGAGCCGCAACCACACTTCGCCTCGCGCAAAGACGCAAAGGCGCAAAGACTGAACATGGTGTACCTATTCATCCGTATCTGGTATAAAGAAAGGATAGAGAGAACAAAATGGAACTGTTTGACGCAATTCTCAAGCGCCACACAACCAATGGTCCGTTTGCTGATAGACCAATACAACCCGAAGACAAACAACGCCTAATTCACATGGCCTCACGTGCCCCCTCGCACTTCAATTCACAACCTTGGCGTTTCATTGTCGTAGAAGACGAAGAACGCCGCCGCCAAATTGGTGCCATAGCCGGCGAATCTATGCGCATGCTCATGGAAGAAGGATCATTTTGGCAAAACTATCGGCGCTATTTTCGCTTCACGCAGCAAGAAGCCAACAAAACCAGCGATGGTATTTTCATTGATAATATGCCCGCAGTCATCAAGCCCTTCATCCGCTACGTCTTCTCGGAGCAGGGAGGCAAAGTCATAAACACCTTGCAAGTACCCCGTGTGCTTGCCCAAGATGCCCGTAAATTGGTAGAAAAATCGCCAATGATCCTTGGGCTGGCCCTAACACGCACAGAATATAAGCCCGATGAGCTATCTGGGTTATACTCGCTCATCTCGCTCGGCGCAGTTATCCAAACCATCTGGCTCAGTGCTACATCGCTTGGCATCGGCATGCAATTCATCAGCACCCCACAAGAAATACCTTCTCAATGGGCAAAAATGAGCCAAATGCTGCAAATACCCGATGATTATGAATTGATGTTCATGTTTCGCCTAGGGTATAAAGATGACACACTCAAGCGCCCAACCATAGATTGGACTTCCCCGCAACGCAAAGGTGTGAGCGAGTTGGCTTTCCAAGAATCATGGGGCAACCCACTTGAAGTGATAGAGGAATCAGCACCGGCATCGTAATGTATCCGACAAAAAAAGGAGAGACGTTGCCCGCAACGTCTTGAACAGGCACCACCTGTTCTTGAAAGGGAATACGCAATGAGCACGCCAGAAGAAACCGAGGAACAGCACAAAAGTCTTACCATGACCGTGCTTATGACACCTGATATGGCCAACTTCGCCGGCAATGTGCATGGCGGTAAAATTCTTGACCTGCTAGACCAAGCAGCCTACTCATGTGCATCGCGCTACTCCGGCTGCTACATTTTTACCATTTCGGTAGACCAAGTAATATTTATGGAGCGCATTTGTGTAGGCGAACTTGTCACCTTCATGGCTTCTGTCAACTTTACAGGCATGACTTCTATGGAAGTTGGCGTGCGTGTCTTTGCCGAAAACATCCGCGAACGCACCAGTCGCCATGTGATGACAAGCTACCTTACCGTTATCACCGTCAATGAAGATGGCTCACCTACCAAGCCACCACCTCTCTTTCCTGCTACGCCTGTCGAACAGCGCCGATGGGCAGCAGCGCGACTGCGCCGAGAATTCCGCGAAGAAATAGAGCAGCGTAGCCAAAAAATCCGCCTACATCCCGAAGAATTTCTCGATGATCAAGCTGTGTTACCCATGCCGGCTACCCAAGAAACAGCTACCGAATCAGCGTACCATACAGACACACCTACACAAGAAAGCCATGAACAGGAGCCAGTCCAGCACAAAGACTTGATCATGACGGTGCTCATGACACCTGATATGGCCAACTTCGCCGGCAACGTGCATGGTGGTTCCATACTCCACTTTCTCGACCAGGTAGCCTATTCATGTGCATCGCGCTACTCCGGCTTTTATGCTGTGACGCTTTCAGTTGACCAGGTCATCTTCAGGCAACAGATCCATGTGGGCGAACTTGTCACCTTTATGGCATCCGTCAACTACACCGGCAACACCTCTATGGAAGTAGGCATACGGGTGCTTGCCGAAGACATACGGCAGCGCACCAGTCGTCATGTTTTAACCTGCTACTTTACCATGGTTGGTGTTGACGACCAAGGCAAACCAACAAAAGTGCCACCACTTGAGGTAAAAACAGCGAATGAACAGCGCCGATGGGCCGCCGCCAAGCTGCGCCGTGACCTACGCCGCGAAATTGAACAGCGCAGCCTCGAAATTCGCCAAAACCCTGAAGAGATGGCCGGGTCTGAAGCCGACCATGCACATCAACCCTAAAGGTAAAGCTATCTCCACCTATGACCATACGCATGCGTCATACCATAATGGTGGCAAGACGCATGAGATGGCTATGCGTCTTGCCGTACCGTCAGCATTGAGACGGTAGCCCTTGTTGAGTAGGTTGCAGAGCAGTGAATATGGAGCAAACGTATGACCTATAGTGATTTTACCCTTGATACCGTCATGCAGACATTTGCCATGAGCATTGCACAACAACGCCTGTTTGCAAACGCCACACCTATTTCGGCATCTTCATGGCTGCAAGAAACACTCCAAAAAGGCATGCAACTAGCCCTTATGAGCGAAAAAGCACGCTCGGAGTTTATTGTTGCCCCAGTTTTGCTATCTGCCAGAGAAATGACAAACAATGTGTTCTCTATCTACTCTGGGCAACGACTTGACATTGCCCCTGATAAAGGGTTGTCTGGCGAATGTGATTTTATTCTTGCCCATACACCCCCTCTGCCGCTCATCCAAGCTCCCATTGTTGCTGTCGTCGAGGCAAAAAAGCAAGACATTGAATCCGGTTTGGGGCAATGCGCAGCGCAAATGATAGGGGTGCGTCTCTTCAATGAACAGCGAAACACTGCGCCAAAGCCAGTCTATGGCTGTGTGACAACTGGCGAAGCATGGCACTTTTTACACCTTGAACACCATACCATTATCATTGACCAAGACCGCTACTATATCGTAGATATTGATGCTATTTTGGGTGTATTTCAAGCGATTGTTGCCCAATTGTAAAAGCACGCTGTACTACAAAATTCCAAAAGCATGCTACAATAGGGCCATCGCTATCCCTGAAATTTCAAGGAGGAAAGAATTGAGTATTTTAGCAGATAAAAATACGCGACTACTTATTCAAGGCATCACTGGGCGTGAAGGAGAATTTCATACGCGCCAGATGATAGCCTATGGCACAAATGTCGTTGCTGGCGTCACCCCTGGTCGTGGGGGGCAGTTCGTCATTGATGGAAAAGTTCCCGTTTTCAACACGGTAGAGGATGCTGTACGCAAAACAGCCGCCAACGCCTCTATCATCTATGTACCGCCAGCATTCGCTACCGATGCTATCTGCGAAGCTGCCGCAGCCGGTGTTGAGCTCATTGTATGTATTACGGAAGGTCTTCCAGCCGTAGATATGGTAAAAACCTTCTCTTTCGTGCAGCAATGTGGTGCGCGGCTTGTTGGTCCCAACTGCCCCGGCCTGCTCTCACCCGGTGAAGCCAAAGTGGGCATCATCCCCGGCAACATCGCTACACCCGGTCCGGTTGGCGTCGTCTCCCGAAGCGGCACACTTACCTATGAAGTTATAGACGCACTCACTCGTATTCAGCTAGGGCAGACAACATGCCTTGGCATTGGCGGCGACCCCATCATTGGAACAAACTTTATAGACGCTTTGACACTCTTCGATGCTGACCCCAAGACTGAAGCTATTGTGCTCATTGGTGAAATTGGCGGAACGGCTGAACAAGAAGCCGCTGCATTCATCAAAGACAATGTAACCAAGCCAGTTGTCAGCTTCATTGCAGGGCAAACTGCCCCCCCCGGCAAACGTATGGGACACGCCGGAGCCATCATCAGCGGCGGTGAAGGCACAGCCCAAGAAAAAATAGCTGCCCTTGAAGGCGTAGGCGTCAAAGTAGCCAAGCTCCCCACCGACATTGCCCAGATAGTCAAAGATAGTCTTCAGTGACACGAGCCGTTTGTGAACCATCGCCAGAAGCGTGGGATACATTTGTAGAGCACCACCCCCAGGGACATCTCCTGCAACAAACACCCTGGGGGCAACTCAAATCTGCTTCTGGCTGGCAAGTACGACGGGTAGCTATTCTCCAGCATGGAACCCGCATTGTTGCTGGCGCACACATACTCTTTCACACACGCTACGGCGTGAGTGTTACCTATGTGCCGCGTGGCCCGCTGTTTTACGACACGAGCAGCGATGACAATATCACAGCACCCCAAGAGATACATGCAGAGATAAACACGCTCCTGCTCACAAGCCTGAAACGTATAGCACGCCGACACCGTGCAATCTTCTTGCGGCTAGAACCCAACATCCTAGAAACACACCCACATGCTGATAGTATGCATAGCTGGTTGCTGATGCAAGGCTTCCAACCTACTGAGCCAATACAGCCACGCAGTTCTATCCATGTCGCGCTCAACCAGTCGCCACAACAGCTTTTTGCCAGCTTCAGCAAGGGGCATCGTGCCGACATTCGCCGCGCCGAACGTCAAGGCATCACCGTCCACATTGGCGATAGGGATGATATTGAACCTTTCTATGCTATTCTTCTCTCCACAGCACAACGGGCCCGTTTTGGCATTCACGACAAAGCATACTACTACCACGCATGGGATATATTCCAGACACAAAGACGCCTGCTCATAGCCTACCAAGAGGAGCAACCGATAGCCGCGCATATGGTTTTTGCCGATGTAAAGGGGGGCTACTATCTCTACAGTGGGGCCACTGAGCCGGGGTTGAAAACGGGCGCTAACCATTTGCTGCAATGGCATGCGCTCCAATGGGCATGTGAGCAGCGGTGTACATACTATGACTTGTGGGGCATTCCCGATGCGCTTGGACGAGCAGCCACTGCGCCAACTGCGGAAGCACGTGCTGCCCTTGAAGCACAAGCTAAAGAAGATCCACTAATCGGTGTCTATCGCTTCAAGAAGGGGTTTGGCGGGGCAATAGTGCGCTACCTGCCCGCCTACGACCAAGTATATATTCCACCACTCTATGCACTGTGGCAGCGACGGTTCTCACAAGGGTAGGTATTGATTGAACCGCCAAGACGCCAAGAGCACCAAGGTGTAAACGACAGCATAGGCAAAAACGTGCTTACGATTTTATCAGCTTTTTGCACTTGCATCCAAAGCATTTTTCTGCTATCATGAACCGGTGTGGTGATACTGCATCACCACACTACAGGCCGAGGTGGCGGAATCGGCAGACGCGCTAGGTTGAGGGCCTAGTGGGCAGCAATGCTCGTGTGGGTTCAAGTCCCACTCTCGGCACCAGGGCGATTAGCTCAGTTGGTAGAGCACCTCGTTTACACCGAGGGAGTCGGCGGTTCGAGTCCGTCATCGCCCACCAATAGAGGCAAGCCATTGTGCTCTTTTTTTAAGTAAAAAAAGAACCGCCAAGACATAAAAAAAGGAACATGTAATTCTTTGCTGGTACGCTACAGGGGGGCGGGCTGTCTTGGTATTAATTGCGATGCCTATGTTCAATACCTTCGCCAATTATCCAGTGTGCGAGTCCCCGGAGAGCGGGTTCGTGCAGAATCTGCTCAACCTACATAGGAAAGGCCTGTCGTTCGATACCACTGACCAATGCGAGTGCGAACAGTGCAACCCCCAGCACCAGTTTCCCAAAGATGCTGGAAAAGAAGCGATCCACCACATCGTGGGTCTCCGTGCTCACTTTCGTCACGACCGCCTTTTGTGCCATTTCTAGCCTCAGTGCTACACACGTTTGGGAGTGTGTGGCACCCTCGATGGCTTTGCAGAGGGACAGGCTAGAAGCCCATCCTATCCTACCCATTGGCATCATGCTACCAAGTCCAGCGCCGAAAATGCCGCCTCCGCAATACTCTCCGCGTCAATGCCAAAGTAGTGGTACAAATCGGCCCGTGTACCCGTTTGCCCAAAATCATCTACCCCTAGTGCCACAACCAAAGTGCCATAGATGTTGCCAAGCCAAGCCAGTGCATGCGACGAGCCATCTTGCACCGTGACGATAGGCGCATGGCGCTCATCTGGACGAATGAGCCAATCGAATGGACTGCTCGAAGCCCCATAGGGCTGGCGCACCTGCTGCTTGCGTATTGCCTGCCACGTCTCAAACAATTGACGTGGGCTTGTCAGATTCAGCACATTGACAGCTACCCCCTCGCGCTGAAGATAGTGCGCAGCAGCAACCGCTTCAGGAACCATAACCCCAGTGGTCGCAATAGAAACCACCGGAGCCGTATATCCATTGGGAACATCGAGCGACTCCTGCGTATCGCGCCAGTCTATCAAGCGGTAGCCACCCGCAAGCACCTGTCGCCGCAACCTATTTGCTCCCAAGCGTTGCAACGCAGGTGTGAGCAACGCTTGGTCTATCGGTTTGGTCGAAAGGCGCAGGTAGGTAGAACGCCCATGTTCACGGTCGCAGCACTGGCGTAGCGCATCCAAAAATATCCACTCAAACTCTTGTGCAAAACATGGTTCCCAATAGCGTAGTTTCGGTAATTCTACACCAATAGAAGGGGTGATGGTAGATTGATGTGACCCACCTTCGGGCGAGAGCGAAACACCCGACGGTGTGCCAGCAAAAATAAATTTCGAGCCGGAATAGAGCGCATAGATCAACGCATCCAAGCCACGGCACACAAACGGGTCATAGACCGTGCCAATGGGGATGAGATGATGCCCGCATAGCTCTGTCGAAAGGCCAAGCATGCCAAGCAGCATAAATAGGTTCATTTCTGAAATGCCAAGCTCTATATGCTGACCGCCCGGCTTGCGTTGCCATTTCAGCAGGCGGTATGCCTCTGATTCTTCATAGTCGGGTTCTTCTTGGGGCGAGAAAACCCCCGTCTTGTTAATCCAACCGGCGAGATTGGTAGATACAGACACATCAGGCGATGTAGTCACCACACGCGCCCCTAGTTCTGGTATGTCGGCTAGGCGCACGAGGAGCCGCCCAAACGTGTCTTGTGTACTGATGAGTCCCTCAGCAGGCACATCCAACGTAGCGGGCACGACACTAGCTGGCGTGACATCAGGCGGTGCAGTATCATTGGCGTAGAGACGTGTTGCGGCTTCGGCACACAACCGACCGGCCGGCGTTTCTGGGTCAAAGCAGGCCCACTCGTTAGCAGCATCTATGCCATACTGCTCGCGCATCGTCTCAATCTGTTCATGGGTGAGCAGCGCAGCATGGTTGAGCGGGTGCCCGGCAATAGGCAACCCCCACCCTTTGACCGTGTAGGCAAAAATGATAGTCGGGCGTTTGTCATCAACCTCATCAAACGTGGCCAGCAAGGTAGCCATATCGTGCCCACCAAGGTTTGATAGGAGATTGGGCAATGATGCATCTGGTATGCTGGCAATGGTATGTGCTATATCGCTGTTCTCCTTTCCATGCAATTGAATAAGCCGTGGGCGCAGTTGGTCTCCGGGTAGGCGAATGAGCGCTTGATATTCCTCATTGCTCATCGTATCTATGCGCTCACGTAATGCCTCGCCTCTGGGTTGGTCAAAGAGCGCCTGAAGCTGCTGCCCAAACTTCGCTTCAAGCACCTGCCACCCGTTTTCGACAAACAGGCGCTTCAATCGTGCCGCCCGAATGCCGGGTACAACCCGGTCGAGACTCTGGCGGTTGAGGTCAACAATCCACAATAAATGCTCCAATCCCGTAAGAGCCTCATCCAAAACGGCTTCCCACACATTGCCCTCATCGAGCTCGGCATCTCCACACACGGCCACAAAGCGGCGTGGTGTCGTTGTGCCAACATGGGTATTGATGTAGCGTTGTGTCAGGGCTGCAAAAGCTGGAGCTACTGCACCAAGCCCAACAGAGCCAGTAGAAAAATCTATATGGTCTGGGTCTTTTGTGCGGCTTGGGTAGGGCTGTAGCCCACCAAATGCACGTAGCTCAGTCAAGTAGGTTTGTGGCAATTGACCGAGCAGATAGTGCAAAGCGTGATAGGCTGGTGAAGATTGGGGCTTGATTGAAACCCGGTCGCCTGGGTTCAGATAGTGACAATAGAGGGCAGTCAAGATGGATGCTACCGACGTTGACGAGGCCTGATGCCCACCAACTTTGCTTCCATCGGGGTTGGGGCGTAGGTGGTTGGCATGGTGAATGATGCGCGTAGCAATCCATATGACACGGCGCTGAATAGTCTCTAAGACTTCAATGCGTTCTGAAGACATGGGCTGATCCATAGGGGTCCTTTCTTTTTTCAATAGATGGCAATAGACATGTTGCCTTTCGGAAATGTGGTATTGTTATGGTATCATAGTGCCATGGAATACACCATATACGCAATGTGGCTATGTCGTGAGATTCTGTTCGTTGCGGGTTGTGAAATACAATACCATATAGACGTATACTAGAGCAACTCTAGCGGACTTGTGCATGAAACAGAGCAACGGCGTTCTTTCGACTTTTTCACGAACCTCTACATCGTGCTGCGTCTTTGCTGCTCTGCACCTCTGCATTAAAACCGTTACAAATCATAGAGGGTTGCTATATGCTACTGGCAGCATACTCGAAAGTGTCGTTTATGGCAATATCTTGGACTGGCGCAAAGGCGCTAGGGTGAGTGCTTTGCCAAGACAGCTCGCAGCATTGCAGTGTACCAGCAAAGAATTGCATGGTCCTTTTTTTAAAGCTTTGCGTTCTTTGCGTCTTTGTGCGAGGTCTTCATGAAAAAAGCAATGGTAGCAAACACACCACAAAGGAAACAAACCAGACACAAAGTATTATCACCTTGTCGTCCATATTGGGGTGATGTAGTACAATAGGAGCAAGCACCATGCTCGAATGGGGGTGGGGCTATGTGTGAGAACAGAATGGTTGGGTGCTGGTAGAATACGCATGCCTAAGATGCAAAAAAAGCAAAAGAGCAAACGTATCATTATTTGTGCTGCACAGGTACCATTTGTGCGTGGGGGAGCTGAGTATTTAGTAGAAGGGCTACGGGATGCATTGCTGGAGCATGGGCATATGGTGGATATTGTCAGTCTGCCTTTTGCGTGGCATCCTGTGCAGCGTCTGCCAGAGAGTGCTGTGGCATGGCGTATGCTTGACATAACTAATGTAAATAATGTACAGGTTGACCAAGTTATCTGCACCAAATTTCCTTCTTACATGGTGCGGCATCCGCATAAAGTTGTGTGGCTCGTGCATCAATTTCGGCAAGCGTATGATTGGTATGGTACATCATTGAGCGATGTGTATAATACGTCTGAAGATCGTGCAATGCGTGATATGATTTTTCGCATGGACCGGAGCGGTTTGGGCGAAGCACGGCAACTTTACACGATTTCGCACAATGTAAGTAAGCGTTTACACCATTTCAATGGTTTGAAAAGTATTCCTCTCTACCCACCAAGTCGCTATGTGAATGCTTTATATGCCGGGTCATATGGAGATTATATTTTCTCTCCATCGCGGCTCGATGTGGCCAAGCGATTGGACCTGTTGCTCAAAGCATTGGCGCATACGAGCGACGATGTGCGGGTATTGTTTGCGGGCACTGGTGAGGACCGTGCGCGACTAGAAAAGCTGGCAGCAGATTTGCGGCTCAGTTCACGTGTCCGCTTTCTTGGCTTTGTTGATGATACAACAATGCTTGATCTCTATGCAGGGGCACGAGCTGTTTATTATGCTCCTGTTGATGAAGACTACGGGTTCGCCACCGTTGAGGCATTTGGTGCTGCGCGTCCTGTCATAACAACGAACGATGCTGGTGGTGTGCTTGAATTTGTACAAGATGGTATCAATGGCTATGTGTCAAATCCTGAGCCGATAGCAGTGGCGTCACACCTCGAAAAGCTTATGGCGGACAAATCCTTGGCAGAACGTCTAGGACGCGCAGGGCAATCGTGTGTGCGTGACATCACTTGGAAGCGAGTTGTGGAGGCTTTAGTATGAAAACATTTGGCAAGACGATGTTTGAAACGGATGATGTTCGATTTGTCTATCGCGTTGTTGGCATTGCGCTCTATGAAAATTATGTGCTTTTGCAACGCTCCGAGCACGATATGTTTTGGTTCCCACCCGGTGGGCGTGTACGGCTGTTGGAAACTGCCCAAGAAACGCTCATCAACGAAATGCGCGAAGAATTGGTCTGTGAAATTGACGTTGTACGCTTGTTGTGGGTAGTGGAAAATTTCTGTTTCAAACAGGGCAAGGCTGTGCATGAAATAGCTTTCTATTACCTGATCACTATTCCACCAGTGCCATCATTGTATACCAAGGAGACTACCATCACACGTAGCGAAGGTGGAACAACATTGTTCTTTCAGTGGTTCCCCCTCGAAATACTCGAACAGATTACCCTGTATCCTACATTTTTGAAGCAAAAGCTCCAAAAAATGCCTACCAAGGTTGAGCATATTGTGCATACCGATGAAGGTAGCGAGGATGCTCTGTTTGATGTACGACGCGATGATTGAGCATGGGCTAGACATATGGAGATGAGCAGGGGTTGAGATAAAGGCGTGTAGGCGAGTTAGGATGGGCCCATTGCCTATCCTAACCCCTACCATGCGCCATGCACTATGGATACATGCAACGTCTCTACAACACACTCCGTCATGCATTAATTGTTATTCCTCAGTTTCAACAGGCTCCTCGGTTGCATCGGGTTCAGCAGTTTCAACAGGCTCCTCGGTTGCATCGGGTTCAGCAGTTTCAACAGGCTCCTCGGTCGCATCGGGTTCCACAGTCGCATCGGGTTCTAGTTCCACAGTCGCATCGGGTACCTCAGTCGCATCGGGTTCCACAGCGTTTTCCGGCTCTTCAGCGCTCTCACCATCACTGCTAGTATCGTCTAGTTGCGCTTGTATGGCTTGCTCAAAAGCCTCAAACGGTTGGGCCCCAACAATGCCTTGGAGTTCTTTGCCCATAACCAAGAAGGTTGGTGTGCCCTGCACCCCAATCGCTTGTGATTCTTGTGTCTGGCTTTGCACAAATTCAGCGTACTTGTCCGTATCCATACATGTACCAAACTCATCCATGTTGAGTTCCAAATCTTCAGCAAGTTGTGTGAGCACCTCTTCAGGGAAATCATGTTTGTTGTCAACAGCCAAGCGTTGGATGAGCAGATCATGATAATCCCAAAATGCATCTTGGTCAGCGGCACATTCACTGGCTTCAGCAGCCAAAAATGCTTCGCCGCCATGATACGCCGCATGCATATAACCAAAACGTACTAGCCCAGTATCAACAAACTCCTCATCAATTCTGGTGCCTGTCTCATATGCAAAACGGCTGCAATAGGGGCACTGAAAATCGCTAAACTCAATAATGGTGACTGGGGCATCCTCGTCGCCCTTGAAGTGGCGTGTTTCTTCAATCATCATATCCATGAGTTCTTCGGGTGTGGTAGGCTGTTGCTGTTCTGTTTCTTGCACCTCGTCAATATCTGGCTCTATTTCGCCGGCTTCGGCGGCTTCAATCGTTTGTTGAAATGCTTCAAGTGGCTGTGCTCCTACGAGGCGCTTGCCATTGATGAAGAAGGTAGGTGTTCCCGTCACGCCCATTGCTTGTGATTCCCGTGTCTGATTCAACACAAACTCAGCGTAGGTGTCATCATCTATGCATGTGTTAAAAGCATCCTCATCTAAACCGAGGTCGGAAGCCACTTGCTTCAGCACATCTACGGTAAGTTGCTGGTTTTGTTGCATCACATTCTCGTGAAAATCCCAAAAGGCATCTTGGTCGGCAGCACACTCGCTGGCTGCGGCTGCCAGCATAGAACCTTCACCTTGGTACGCGGCATGCCGAAAGCCCATCCGCACAATGCCTTCTTCTACATATTGCTGTTCTATCTGTGGCTCTGTCTGGGTAGCAAAGCGCTTGCAGTAGCCACACTGAAAGTCGCTAAACTCAATAATGGTGACTGTGGCATCCTCGTCGCCCTTGAAGTGGCGTGTATCGGCAACGAGAGCATCCATGGTGGATGATTCCTCACCATTTTCAGTGTCTGCATCTTCGACGGTGTCTGCATCTTCGACGGTGTCTGCATCTTCGACGGTGTCTGCATCTTCGACGGTGTCTGCATCGTCATCCGTGTCTGCATCGTCATCCGCATCTGTTTCATCCGTGTCATCTGCGTCGTCCATCTCCTCGGTCGTAGCATCTGAAGGTTCATCTGCACTGGCAGCAGCATCTTCTTCTGTTTCTGTTGAAGATTGTTGCGTGTTTGTTGGGGCTACCGGTATGTTTACTGGCAATTGCTGTGAACTGCCACTACAGCCTGCTATCATAGCCATAATGAACATGCCAACAATAATCAGAAAGGTTCCTTTCTTCGTTCCTACAGGTGCTTTGGCACCTATCGGTTGCGTGTCTTGAGAAAAGACACAACGGTTTTGTCTATGCATCAAAATAAACTGCTCCTTACATAAACTTTATACATACAAAATACAAACGCTTTTTCGGGGCGATTATGGGTAGTATACCAGAAGTAAAGCATAATGGGAGCACAGAGAATCATAATCTAAGCACCAATCGTGGTAGGTACTGGCGCATACATGTGTGGCAGTGCCAACCCCAAACCGCATTTAACTTGCTGCAAGTTCCGCAGACTCTTGGCTGGAGCGAGCACTCTGAAGTTCTATTTCCTTCTGGCGACGTTCTTGAACTGATGCGCTGAAAATCTGCATTTTCCATTCATAGTTGGCATCATCGGCCTCAATGAGACCCTCAAGGGACTTATTCAGTGCCGCATCACACGACCGAATTTTCTCGGCAAGGTCTATTATCTGAAGACGCGCACGGACAATTTTCAACTGTGCATCTGCTTTGCGTCGTGTTTTCACCTTGTCGTTGAACGCATCCAGCAGTTTTTCATATTCTTCTTGGTCTGAGCTCAGCAATTGGTTCAGTTCTCGCGTCAACGTTTCATCGTAGACTTTGACTCGCTGTTCTAGGTCTGTCATAAGCTTTTTCATGCGCTTGATTTTTTCATCCAGTCGTGCGCGTCGTTTAGCGATAAGTGGCCCCGACTTATCAACAATGAGCCGGTGGATAGTGATTTGCACACTTGCCTCCGATAGCTCATCCTCCAGTTTCTTGCGATTGGGATGATTGGCAGGAAGCAGCTCAACTTTTGCTTTTACCTCATCGTAGTAGTGCTCCCACCATTCAAGACGCTCCTCCGAATAGGCTACCTCACGTTCTAAGTAGCCAATAATGCGTACAAATTGTTCCCCATCCAACAGAGCGCGTGCATCTGAGATCTGCTGGTCTGTGTTATCTTGTTGCATGCGTTCCGTTGTTTCTATTGCTTGTGCCGTCATCAACCACTCCTCGCTTGATGTATCATCACAATACATTGTATCCTTAACTGTGTAACGATGCAACGTAGGAATGTGCCTTGTTATGTTTGCAAGCCCCCTGTTGTATATGGTATACTGGTAGTACTATATACGATCTCAATTATTTCTGGAATGAGGGGTTCAGGAAATGGCGATAAAACAAGTCCCAACTTGTGCTATACAATGCACAATGGATCCCGTCACGGTCCAAAAAACCAGTCCTTCCAAGACATCCTGTTGCGTGTGTGGACGACCTGCTACACGTATGTTTTGCACCATAGGCAAAGATTACGTAACTCACGTGATGCTTTTTTGTGAAACATGTTGTTGGTATGATGTCCAAGACAGGAAAATCATCATGCTGTGACCAAACGCGAATCGGTTCCCACGAGTGTCGTATTCCGCGTATAGCACATTTCCCCGAACGTGTCGAAAGGGACACACCTGTTTCCTGAGCGTTTCGAAGGGAACCCATATGGTTTCTGTCCAAAAGTTGTCCCCATGTTCATGTTATAGAGCACCTGCATAGAGTAGTCCTAATTGAGTTGTGCATAATACAAGGCAACGGCTTTCTTTCGACTTTCTTACGAACCTTTGTGCATCGTGTTGCGTTTCTACCTCCCTGCGCCTTTGCGTTAAAACTGTTACAAATCATGCAGGATTGCTATATGACCGGAGTTCTATTAAGGCACAAGCATGCCAAGACAGCTCGCAGCATTGCAGCGTACCAGCAAAGCATTGCATGTTCCTTTTTGTATAGCTTTGCGTTCTTTGCGGCTTGGCGCGAGGTCTTCATGAAAAAAAGAACTATCCTTTGTTATAAATATCATTCCCCAGTTATGCTTCATAGGGACAATACATTTTGTAACTAGGGCGTGACTGGAGATGGCACAATACCCATGCGTTCTCTAAAAACATTCTATACCATACAGAAACACAAACCATGACGATTTTGTTCTAAGATGACAACCTGCTTGTTCTGAAAGACAACGGTGTATTGTTGATAAAGACAATATCTACACCTTTTCTTTACTTCTTTTAGACCGGATGGAATAGGAAAATTGATTTTTATTATGAATGGAGAGGAAACCATGTTGATACCAATAGATATTGTACGCGTATTAAGCCACTATGACTTGGGCAGCCTGAAAGACATGACACGAGCGCATCACGGCTATGTCAATGAAACGGTGTTTGTGGAAACAACCCGTGGGCGTTTTGCGATACGTCGCAACCATCGCCGCTATAGCGAGGAGACATTGCGCTATCACCACAAGCTCATCAACTGGCTCTGCAAACGTGGGTTCTCCGTGCCATGTATGTTACCCGCACGCGATGGCGACACCTTGTTAGCCCTCGATGGGCGCACCTACGAAGTGATGCCCTTGATTGACGGGAAAGACTATGACTCCGGTCATCCGTACCAGTTGACGAGCATAGGCGAAACACTTGCACGCTACCACGATACGATTGATGGCTTCCCGCCACCGCCAACAGACAACGACTATGAAATACGCTACAGTCCTCAAAATATCATGGCGCTCACAGAACGATTGCTAGAGCGTGACATCATGGGCGATCTCTATGATGACTTGATGTGGTATGACATGCGAGCCGCACACATGCGTTCATTGCTTCCTAACGAAGCGTATGCCAAGCTGCCGCACGTTGTCATTCATGGCGACGTTCATCGTGACAACTTCCTGTTTGTAAACGATCAGGTGGTAGCCCTCTTGGATTATGACCAAGCAACATGGGATGCCCGCATCTGCGATCTTGCAGACGCGCTAGTAGGCTTTGCCACAGCACAAGAAGATACAAAAACTATTACGTGGGGCGTGTATAAAGGCCCGCTCGACATTGAGCATGCAACCCAAATAGTGGCCGCCTACCATGCAGTCACACCATTAACAGAGCAAGAAATAGCGGTATTACCGCTTATGGTAGAGATGATATGGCTACAGGGTGAGCTTGGGCGTGTCGTTTCCACACCCGAAGGAGCCCCAGACTACCACTTGAATGTGTTGGAGCAGGGGCGTAAACTATCGCAGTGGATGCAAGACTACACAGAATTGCTGATAAGCCGTTGGTCTACCTTGCCAGTCAAGCAACGGAGCCGCATCACTGCACAGGCAGCCTGAACGCATCCCGTTCAAAGCGTAGGACAGGCACCCTGCCTGTCCTCGTTCAAATCACCCTTCACGCAAACTGCGTATATCTTCAACACTCAACCCCGTCACTTGGCTAATGGCTTTGTCTTCCAATATGGGCAACATATTGCGTGCTATGGCAAGCGCCTTTTCTCTTTGACCAACTTCAAAAGCTGTATTAGCGCGACGCTCGGAATCTTCAAGCTTGCGCTCGGCTTCATCGGCACGTTCGTCATCGGGCAGTATCTCTTCCAACGTTTGCCCATCGAGCACAAAGAAGCGGTCGCCTTCTTCACTCACCCCAATGAATACATCGGTTGTAGCACTGTAGAACAAACCGTCTTCGTCGGGGTCTATGGGCACATACTCAGTGCCATGCAACCGATACCCAAGCACTACATACACCACTTTGCCCGTTTTGCGATTAAGGTATGAGTTCAATAGGAAATATTCCTCAACCCCCGCACGCCGATAAATGTCTACTTTGTCTTCTAGGTCCGCTTTACGGTAGTGCGGCGATACCACCTCCATCACAAACGATGGGCGTGTCCCTTCTTTTTGCACATCAAATGATGCATGATAGGGGTCTTGCTCATTCAACACATTGGGAATAACTGCCACATCTGGCGCTGGCTCTGATAGCTCTTTGATGCCCCAGAGCATTTTCTTGTCGCTACACACATGGATGGTAGGGATGTGCCGATAGCGATAGCGGAAGATACTGGTGAGTTTCGTGACATTTATCCCATGCAAGCCACCTTGCATAAAATAGTCTCCCTCCTGGGGGTTCAGAAAATCCTCTAGGCTCAGTGGTACTTCAATAAACACATGGTTGCCGTTCTCATCTTCCTCAATAAGGGTACGCACGCCATAGTAAAACGGGTCATCTTCTGGGGTGTCGTGTGAGGCACGATAGGCTATGGGAACACCGATAGGTGGGCATCCGTTGTTGGGCGGCACACCAGTGTGCTCCACGTGTATGTCAACGGGGTAGGTTGTGGTTGGTTGGTATGGGTAGGTAGTCATAGGTCAAACCTCCTGTGAATAAGATACAGACTATAGGTATTATAGCATACGACAATGGGCGCGAGGCATCATCTAGCCCTTCTTGCTTTTTGTTGCTAGGTAAATGAGCGTTTGCCCTGGTCGTGGTTCATAGCGCATATCAGTTGTCACCACTATGAGCGACTGATCCTCAGTTATGATAAACAGGGGAATATGCGCCTCATCCTGCGAAGGTACGTGTTGTTCAAGTAAATCAGACAAAAAGCGTTCTGGGTTACTTGAAGAAGACATCTTCGCTGGCGTCTTGCTACTTGCTGCTTGTTGAGTGCGGAGTTGCATAGCAGCCTTCGATTTTTTCGTGGTGCCATTGGGTGACGCAATACGAGTTGTCTCAATGACCGCACCATCGTTTATCAACCCCATCAAGTAGGCATAGGTCATCCCATTGCCAAAGAGTGGGCGACCAATGCGAGCAGAAGATGCATCGTGTCCCTCAACAACCCGTTGGGCTACCAACTGATACACCTCGGAACGGTCGAAGACTTCGACCCACTCAAGTGCTGCCAACGCATTCACCTCATCGTTGGCTGTGAGTGCCATAAATTTCCCTATACCGCCGAGCAAAATCTTGTCATGGGTATCCTCCGCCAAAATATCCCCATGGAATGTTGGCAACCCGGCCGCACGGGCCAAGCTGTTGTTGATATGATTACTGTCAACCAACAGCACTTGAAACCCATGGTCTTCGATAGCACGCCCTATTGCGCGTGCCAATGCATGTGCTCCAACAATCAGCACCCCTTGTGGGTTTGGGTGCGAAACGCCGAGCCAACGAGCCACGGGTACGGCTGTCAAGCTGTAGATAGCCACGGTGCCAACAATCACCAGAAAGGTAATGGGAATTAGGCGCTCAGCATCTGGAATACCTGCACTAGAAAGCTTGAGCGCAAACAGCGAAGAAACAGCCGCTGCCACAATACCCCGTGGGGCCATCCATGACAAAAATAGCCGTTCGCGCCAACTCAAGTCTGTGCCCATGGTTGAGAGTATCACACATGCCGGGCGAGCAAGGAGCATAATAACCAACAGAAAGAGGATACTTTCCCAACCAACAATACTGGCGAGGTCACTAAGTTCTAATCGCGCTGTGAGCACAACAAACAGTACCCCAATGAGCAGCACACGCAGATTTTCCTTGAAATGTAAAATTTGCTTGACAACAACCCAGCGCTGATTGCCCAGAATAATGCCCATAACGGTGACAGCCAATAAACCGGCTTCATCTTGTAGCAAATTGGCAATGGTAAACACGCTGACGACAATCATCAGCACCACTGGGCTACGCAAAAAATCAGGTATCAGATACCGGCGCATCAGCAAAATGAGTAATGCAGCCCCAATAGCACCGAGTGCCCCCCCATCGAGAACCGTGCGTAATATACCCTCCGTCACCGTTGCGGTTGCTGCATGCAGCTCACCTTCACGGATAGCTCCAAACACGAGGACAGCCAGCGATGCACCGAGTGGGTCTATCACAATACCTTCCCACTTCAATATAGCACTCACTTCCCCAGAAGGGCGCACAACGCGCATGAGTGGTCCGATAACCGTCGGACCGGTGACGACCAGAATAGCCCCCAACAATGCCGCAAGGGGCAACGAAAATCCTAAGAACAGCATGGCCGCAACGGCACTGATAACCCACGTTGCCAACGCGCCAACCGTCACCAAGTTGCGTACAATATGCCCCGTTCCACGCAACTCGCTCAACTGCAAACTCATCCCACCTTCAAACAGGATAATAGCTACCGCATGGGAGATGAGCGGGAAGAGCAGTTCTCCTAACGTCTCATCTGGCTTGAGAAACCCGAGCACGGGACCAGCGATGAACCCGGTGAGCAGGAGTAACAATATCGAAGGCAACCCCAAGCGCCAAGCCAACCACTGTGCCCCTACACCAAGCACCAATATACTGGCAAGATTGATGAGTATGTGTTCTGTCATGCACCATCCTTCCTTCTCGTTTGAACTATATCAAGAACGGTATCTGTTCATTCTAAGGCTTGCATATGTACAGAGAGCATAGTATAATTAAACTAGTTCTTTCAGGGCTATTCGTGCTACTACTACCATAGAAAATTTGTTAAGATTCTGGTTTGTTTCCTGAAAGTTTTTTCTCTTCCCAAACAATGTAGCCCTCTTATAACCCAATACCAAAATACGCACTATTATAGCACACTCGTCGTAGGCATCTTGGTGTCTTGTGAAAGAGGGGAAATCGCTTGATCCAGTCAACGGAGGCTTCTTCCGGTTTAAAATCAAATAGTTGGAGCATTAATTATGAGTAAAAGAATAGCAATGTTCAATCACAAAGGAGGCGTTAGTAAAACGACTACAACCTTTAACATTGGATGGATGATGGCATCAAAAGGTTATAGGGTTGTATTGGTAGATACTGACCCGCAATGCAATTTGACAGGATTGGTTCTTGGCTATAAAGGGGAACATAATGGGGAAGATACTTTTGAATATTTTTACGCAACATTTCCTGATCAAAATATGCGATCCGGTTTAAGCCCTGCTTTTGAATCACAACCCAAACCAATTCAAGCGGTAGAACCAGTTATAGTAGAAGGTGTTTCAAATTTATTTTTAATACCCGGACATATCAATTTGTCTGAATATGAAGTAACTCTTGGCATAGCACAGGAACTTTCATCATCAATTCAAGCATTGCAAAATTTACCCGGCTCTATTTCATATTTTTTTGACAGAATAAGTGAAAGTTTATGTGCTGATTATATACTTATTGATATGAATCCGAGTCTTGGTTCCATGAATCAGAATGTATTAATGACCAGCAATTATTTTATCATTCCAACAGCACCTGACTATTTTTCACGTATGGCGATTGATTCGCTCTTAACGGTTTTGCCTAGATGGTTACATTGGTCAGAGAAAGCCCAAAATTTGCCACTATTGGAAAAAGCTGCCTATCCGTTTCCAAAAGGAAAGCCAAAATTCTTAGGAACCATTATTCAGAAATACCGCCCAAGAAAAGGACAACCCACAGAGGGGTTTCAAAAATGGATTGATCAGATTAACAACCTTGTTGCAAGAGATCTTGTACCTCTTTTAAAAACCAAGGGTATGACTTTAGAAGACTCTGCTTATGATAAAATTGGTAACGGATATAAGGATTCGTATTGTTTAGCACAAATACCCGATTTCAACACGTTAATAGCAACATCTCAATCTCATAATACGCCTGTATTTGCACTGACCGATGACATGTTTGGACATGTCGGTGTAGTGTTAGAGCAAGATCGTCAAAAAAGAGCTGTGTTCAATAATACTTTTTCTGAATTGGTAGATACAATAATCAGTTTAACAAATGATTAACGCATTAATTCAATTTAAAGAAAACATACAAAGAGTAAGAGATTTATCACATCTAGTAAATGCTATCGGCAGCATGACAACAAGTGCAATTGATCTTTCCGATTTATTGAGGTCACAGATAGTGCTTTCTGTAAGTGCGCTTGATCATTTCATACATGAATACGTCAGATTAGGAATGATAGAGATTCAGCAAGGAGCAAGAGTACCAACAGATGCTTACCTGAGATTTCAGATTCCATTAAGAATTACTCACCCGACAGGAGTTATTTCAAGCTCTGATTTGTTGGATGATATTATAAGGGAAAAGCATTCATGGCTTAGTTTTCAACATCCAGATAAAATTGCAGATGCTATTCGACTAATATCTTCAGAACAACTATGGCAAAGAGTTGGCGATGAACTCGGAATTCCTGCACGCGACATAAAAATAAGATTAAGCCTTATTGTTGATCGGAGAAATAAAATTGCCCATGAAGCAGATATGGATCCAACCAATCCTGGAATACGGTGGCCTATAAATTCAAATATAGTAAATGACACGGTTGATTTTATAGAAAAAATTGCTCAAACAATTTTTAATATAACAATATGAGCGTCTGCACTGTGCAGAGAGAAAAATTGAAAGGAAGGTATGGTATGAAACGCAAGATGCACATATGCATTGCTATCCTCCTCACCATCATCATTGGTTATGCGGGGACATCCCGCGCTACCCCACTGTGGCAACTCGACATAGCTAACCCTAACCCTAGCCCCCCTACAGCCCCCGTGAAACTCATCTTCATTCACCACTCAACCGGGCAAAATTGGCTCGCTGACGACAATGGTGGCTTGGGCATTGCCCTGCGCGACAACAACTACTTTGTCAGCGATACAAACTACGATTGGGGCCCAGATGCCATTGGAAGCAATACCGATATTGGTCATTGGTGGACATGGTTCCGAGGTACCAATAGCTCCACCTACCTGAATGCACTCTACAGCGAAAGTGCGCAACATGCAGAATACTCGCGCCTCGCCAATAACCCCGGTGGCGAAAATGAGATTATCATGTTCAAGTCGTGTTTCCCCAACTCCAACCTAACCGGCAGCCCGACCGATGCCCCAACGACAGGCGACAACCCCATGCGCGGAGAGCCTGCATCCGATGAACTCTACACCGTAGCCAATGCCAAAGGCATTTACAACGACCTTCTGGGCTATTTTGCAACACGCCAAGATAAGCTCTTCATCCTCATCACCTCGCCCCCACTAGCCACAGGGGAAACAGATGCGACCCGTGCAGCCAATGCACGTGCGTTGACAAATTGGCTCATGGAAGATTGGCTCGACAACTACCCCCACAACAATGTAGCCGTATTCAACTTCTACACCGTGTTGACTGATAGCAACAATCATCACCGTTGGAATGGCAGCACCATAGAGCATAGCACCACATCTGGCGACAACTTTTCATACTACCCCACTGAAGACAGCCACCCCAACACAGCAGGCAACCAAAAAGCTACCGAAGAATATCTGCCTTTGCTCAACATCTACTACAATCGTTGGCGCAGCAGCAGTGCCACAACACCCACCCCAACGACTGAAGCGCCAGCAAACACCGCCACGCCAACGACTGAAGCGCCAGCAGCCACAGTAACGCCAACGACTGAAGCGCCAGCAAACACCCCCACCCCAACGGCGACAAGTGCATCAGGTACACCCGGACAGCAAACTACCACCGTGCAAGCTAGCAACGATGCCATCATCGCCTCAGATGAGACCTATGCCGATGTCAACCTTGGCGGTGGCGAAAACCTAGAAGTATTTTTCTATGACGGCAACGAGAATCGCCGTTCATTGATACGTGTGGATATGCCAGACATCCCCAGTAATGCAACCATAGACTCGGCCACGCTAGAACTCTACGAATACAATGAAGACCCCAACGAAGCCGATATGACCATAGCCCTCTATCGTGTAACCCGCGCTTGGACAGAGGGCACCGGCTACGATTTCAACCCCGGCGATGGCTACACCCCCGATGGAGTGACATGGAACCAGGCGAGTGCCGGTGACCCATGGCAAACGCCCGGCGGCGACTACGATACGACCGCCCTAGACGAAACCACCTTGGCGACAACATTGAGCAACGAATGGGTACAACTCGATGCAACCGAGGCCGTGCGCTATTGGCTTGCAAACCCAAACCAAAACTATGGGTTGTTGCTCCGCGCATTGAATGGTGCAGGCTATCACTACTTCTATAGTAATGAGGCAACCGGCGAAAACGAACAGTATCGCCCGCGCCTGATTGTACGCTACTCGACGGCAGTAGAAACTACGCCAACGCCAACGGCTACAAGCCAATCGGGAACTCCCGATGATCGTGCATTGCGAGTCTTTTTGCCACTCATCGCCCGTAGCCGCTCAACTGCAACTGCAAACCCCACAGCAACACCAACAGTAAAAGCGGATGATGCCCCCACGCCAACAGCTACATCGCAAACAGATATACCAGCACAGCTTGTGCAACCAGCAGATTTTACCTACCTGGGTGCATTTCGCCTACCCGATGATGGTGAGCGCCCACGAACATTTGCCTATGGTGGCGATGCGATAACCTTCCGCCCGGATGGAGATGCATCCGGGGGGGATAATGGCTTTCCAGGCTCATTGTTCATTACCGGCCATGCACGGATGGATGAGATGACAGATGGAGACCAAATAGCCGAAGTGAGCATCCCAGAACCGGTTATTTCCACAAGCATAGATGATCTAAACTACAGTAGCTTTCTCCAAGGCTTTCACAACATTGCAGAAGGTTTTTTTGCAGACTATGTAGAGATACCCCGTGTTGGTATGCAGTATCTTGACCATACTGCCACTGGCCCAAAAATCCATCTGTGTTGGGGGCAGCATATATCTCCAGATAACCCTGGACCAACCCATGCATGGTTTGGTCCAGACCTGGAAAATCCCAATGTACAAGGCATATGGTATGTGAGCAATGAAGCATCATACAACACCAACGGCTACATGCTAGAAATACCAACTTCGTGGGCAGACGAACATGTACAAGGGCGTTCTGTTGGCACAGGGCGGTTTCGAGATGGCGGTTGGTCTGGCATGGGTCCAGCTTTATTTGCCTATCGTCCATGGATGGACGAGTCTGGCACACCAGCCACATCTGGAGCACGCCTTGAAGCAACTACCTTGTTACGCTATGCAAGTTCACAAGAAACTGATACCATTGAGCAAGCACTCAACAACTACCAGCATCCCGATGAATGGGAAGGCGTTGCATGGCTCACGACGAGCACCGGCAAGTCGGCTATCGTGTTTGCAGGTACAAAAGGCACAGGAGACAAGTATTGGTATGGGTATATCAATCCCCAAGGTCCTGATATGCCTTGTACATCTGAGAATGCACCAACGCCCGGTTGCCGTATGGCAGATGGCTCAGTTTGTCCAAATGAAGACATGGTTGAGTGTGCAAACCATACATCTGAACGTGGTTGGTGGAGCGCTAGGTTCGATGCATACCTTATCCTTTACGACCCAGACGACCTAGCCCAAGTCGCAGCAGGTACTATAGAATCTTGGGAACCACAGCCATATGCATCTCTGGATATAGATGAGCACCTCTTTTTGAATCCGACCGGCATAGACCCAGAACAGCTTGGCACAGGGGTGCAACGCAGGTTTAGAATCGGTGAGGTAACGTATGACCGTAGCAATGACTTGCTCTATATGTTAGAGTTGTTTGCCGACGAAGCCAAACCTGTGGTCCATGTATGGCGTGTACAGTGATGGCACATTCTAGTTCTGTATAAAATCGCTCAAAAGGGCACGTGAAAGGCCAGGACATCGGCGATAGTCGCGGTCATTCGTAACAAACACAATATGCAGTGGTTACGTAGAGCTGTGGCTACTAGCAGTATAAACTCGTCTTGGTACCCTGTCAAGATAGA
The DNA here is from genome assembly GCA_964626155.1 of uncultured Chloroflexaceae bacterium. Lineage (GTDB taxonomy): Bacteria > Chloroflexota > Chloroflexia > Chloroflexales > Chloroflexaceae > JAAUSY01. The sequence goes on from CAZVEN010000002.1 coordinate 132,247, forward strand.
AAAGATTTGCCCCAAAAGCCAAACCTGTGGTACATGTATGGAATGTACAGGAGAAATGAACAGACTAGGAGCATAGCCCATGACGGAACTTGGTGTTGATATTGATGGGACCATAGTAGGGAACACAATCCTCAGTGACGTAGATGGCAACGCTGGACGCCTGAGCTATTGCGGCTACAACATGCATGACCTTGTGGCCGGTGCAACGTGGGAAGAAGTTGCATACCTGCTCTGGCATGGCGAATTGCCAACCAAAGCCCAACTAGATGACCTGCATGCGCGTTTTGCCGCTGAACGCCCACTCACAGCCAATGAATTAGCCCTCTTGCGTTCACTGCCAACGAGTGGGCATGGCATGGACGGCCTGCGCACAGCCATTTCAGCGTTAGGGGCACTCTATACCCCATCCATCATGCATAAGGATACCATCCTCAATGAAGGGTTGCGTCTCACCGCCAAACTTCCTACCATACTTACCACATGGATACGCCTGCGCAACAACCAAGAGCCTGTAGCCCCAGACCCAGCACTTGGTCATGCGGCAAACGTTTTGTTCACCCTGCATGGCACAGTGCCAGATAAGGTGGCTGTGCATGCACTGAATACCTATATGGTTGTGCTGGCAGAAAATGGCATGAACATTTCAACCTTCGTAGCCTGTGTACTTACCAGCACCCGAAACGATATGCTCTCCGCTATCACCGCGGCCATTGCCACCCTCAAGGGATTATCGCACGGTGGTGCAAACGAACATGCCATGCGCACATTTGAAGCTATCGGCACACCTGAGCGAGCAGCCGCGCATATTGAAGACATGCTGAAGCGTAAAGAGCGCATGATGGGCACCGGGCATCGTGTGTTTGCCGTTGAAGACCCGCGCATGCAGCATATGCGGCGACAATCTGAAGCACTAGCAGCACGCCCCGGCACCGACGGCACCAGCCATGCCATAGCCGCGCAGGTTGAGCATATCATTGGCGAACATTCCTACTTTCAGAGCCGCAAACTCTACCCCAATGTCGAATTTTACAGTGCGCCATTGCTCTATCAACTGGGGCTACCGCTCGATTGTTTTACCGCTGCCTTTGCCTGCGCCCGCATGCCCGGTTGGGTTGCCCATATTCGTGAGCAGTTGACAAACAGGCGTCTTGTTCGCCCAGAATCCGCCTATATTGGCCCCCAAGAACGGCGCTTTGTGCCGCTTGCAGAACGGTGGTGAACTGAACGACGCTCTCATCGCCTGTGTATAGGGCTGTTTCAGGGCTTTCTGTCTCATCTGTAGGTTTTGGTGGTGGGGTTGGCATCGTTTTCTCGCGCAATGTTTCTATGAATGCACGTGGGTGCATTGGGCTAAGAATAAGGGGCACGTCGCCTCTTCGCCCCACCGCTACAAGCTTCTCGCGGTTTGTGGCCAAAAAGAAGACCGCTCCGAATGGTTCTAAGTGAAATGGACCTTGATAGCCAAAGACTCCCGGATTAAAGGTAAAGCGAAATCCAGCATGGGGAACTCCTGCAAGGCTCGAAGCCAGCGATACGCCAGTAATACCCGCTAGCGGTAGCGATAGTGGACTCATCCAGCGTCGTCGCACGACAAGATGGCTCTGTTCAACCCGGTAGGATGTGGGTTGTGTTGCATACGTCAACAACAAAAAAACAGCTAGCAAGAGAGCGAATGCGGCTGGTATAAATAACCCATACCACCGCACATTTCCTAGGTATGCAAACAGAATGGGCAGCATCAACACTCCGCCCACAAATGCCACCCCACTGGTGACACGTTGCGCATACCCGTCTAGTGGGGCAACATCAAATACTATCAACCATTACACCTCCTGTTCATTCCCTAGCTAGAGATTATGATGCGCAAGTTGCAGAAAACCCCACGTCATCAACACAACTGCTATATCGGTTACACACTCTCGCCGACGATACCCACGAGATGTGTAGGGCCATATGAACGAATACCCTGCCATAGCAAGGAAAAACCACCCATGCGAATAGAACAATAGCATGGTGAGCAAACCAACACGGACAGTCATCCTAGAAATGGCATGCCGATTGATTGCTGCTTGATAGGGCTTGTTGTTGTAGGCACACACACGTTCCGTTACAAACCAGACGTGACTTACCAAGAGATACCCAATGCCATACAGAGCAAGTTTTTCATTGAACAAAAGCACCTCCTCCACATATATATGTTCTTCTATCCAATATGCTACGACAGCAATAGTTGCTCCATGCAAGCATTGGTCCATCAGATATAGCCCTACAACCCGCTTGGAAAAAAACCTAGAAACGTGTATTTTGGCATAATCTATGCTAAAGTGGAGGACCGTCACTGCTAGGAGAAAGGGCCAGATACGTACGACAATAGGACATGTGATGATGCTCATGACACCTAGGTGCATGCCTACATGGATAAGAAGCACTGGCACACGATGCTTGGATCGGACTATCCAATCCGTTTGGAGCGGATAATCGGCTATAACATGTGCCAGCATGAGATACCAGAACATAACCTATATCTGTACATGCATAGAGCATGGGTGAAAGGAACGGGTATAGACAACATGATGATACCTCGGCCTTTCGCATTTTCAGCAAGCCATTCTCTGTACATAATGTTTACGGACAGTTAGTAACGGTATCGCCGGGGGGCATACTGTATGTCACATCCAAGACAGCACCATCGGGAAACCGTGTTGTGCGTGTGACATAACGCACAGCCCGATATTCTTGCTCACCTTGATTTACTGGTACCATGACACATCCGTCTACTGATTCTGTTTTATATGGTTTCCCCAAACCGCCATGCACGGTGCTTAATACCACTTCTTGCATAACGGCCAGCTTCAAAGGGTCTACTTTACCAACACCAAAGATAAGCGCCGGTATAGCGATAATGATAAACAGAACAAGCAACATAGACCTGCTACTTTTCTTAGCCACAACAGCTCCTTTCCTCAAACTGTATCATGGATGATAGTAGGCTACCTTATGGACAATTTGGGTTTGTTGCTGGCGGCGTACTATATGTTATTGAAAGTGCCGCCCCATTCCCAAACCGAACTGAGCGCGTAGTATGCCGAATATCCTTAAACGTTGTTGCGTTATTGATAACCACACCACTTTGCACCGGTATTTGGTTGCCATTTTCTTGCACAATAACAGCATCTTCAACAGATATTTGTTGCCGTTGTGGAAAAGGTTGGCACCTATCTACCGATTCTTCCTCTTGGGCAGGCGATACTCCATCGTAGAGCAACCCCATCACATGCTCATGCAACATACCTAGCCGCACCGGATACGTAGTGGCCACATACCAAAGGCCTACAGGAATAAGAACGATGATAAGCAGAATAATCAACCCAATAGGACTCCGCGTCTTTTCTATCTTTCCCTGTATCTTAAACATTGCACTCCCTTATGTATTTTCGTATCATCCCATGACCTACCATAAGACAGCTCGCACCCTTAGAGCGTGCCAGCAAAGAATTGCCAGCTCCCTTCTTTGTACCTTTGCGTTCTTTGCGTCTTTGCGCGAGGTCTTAATAAAAAAAGAAACCGTAAAGAGACCGTGTATGCATAACGCTCCATGAAGACTGTCGTTAGTGTACCTTTTTTCTGCATATCTATCAACCCCTCTACATATGATAATAAACGTAGTGGCGATGGAAAATGGTGTCAACAGCGTGGTTTGGCATCCAAGCACTATTCTACATAGACATGATACTGGGCGGGTGTATCAGTGTGTGGCGTTGTGCCAGCAATGATCAAGATGCCGCGTTCCCCCTCGGCTAGGCTCGCCGTCACTTTTCCTTGCCCATCAACCGCCAATCGCTCTACACTAATGTTGTTGTAGGGGGTAGTAGTGAGGGTTGACAAATCGGATAGATCCTCATAGCCAGTTATGCGTAGTAGCCGCACTTCCCATGCTTGGCGCAAGTCGCCATCTACCCGCACAAAGCCTTGCGTCTCCCAATCTTCGGTTGTTGTTTCAACCGTATCTTTACATGGGCATACCATTGGCACACCTTCTTGGCAAATACTGATAGTATCAATGAGTAGACCGGGCGCATGAAAACCCTCATCGTTGATCTGCCAGAAGCGTACCACTATATTTTGCCCAACAAATGGCGTCAGGTCCATCGTCTCCTCAACCCATGTTGCTTGCACGCCAATCCCCGTTTGCTTGTCTGGTTGTCCGCTTATGCCCGTTATTCCATGCCCATAGTTTGCCCCTTGGGGGTCTTCATCTGTTGTATGGTTTCCCGGTAGCGTTTGCCATGTTTCCCCGCCGTCTGTTGAAACACTCACAAATGCATAGTCATACTCTGCTTCTATGTCGTGCCACATATTGAAGCGAAGGGTTGCATTGCTCAGGTCACGCAGGTTGCAGGCACGGGTCAGTGTTGCATAACTATTGTCGCCACGCCCACTCCACCAAGCATAGGTTCCTTCGTATGGTGTTGCACCTGTCAAGCTCACGGTAAGGTTGCCAGTGAAGTGTATCGTTTGGCTTTCGGCAGGCAGTTCGATATAATCAACCCCAAACTGTTGCACGGTGCCGATGTTTTTGCCCATCGTGCCGTGCTTGGGGTTGACAGGACTAGGCAACAGAGCTAGTCCACCTTCAAAGTCTACCCCAATGGGATAGTACGCATAGCGTCCATCATCAACATAGCTATTGTTGAGCACATTGGCCGTAGCCCAGTCGCCAAAGAGGGTGCCAAAGTCGGTTATATCGGGATGGATGTTTTGGGCAAGGGTTGCAAAGGCGTGCAAGTTATTGCTGGCGTCGTCACGTAGCAAAGGGGTTATGCCACTGTCGTGGGCATAGTGGCTGTAGATGTAGCGTATAAAGAGGTTGGCAGCGCCATAGTGTGCTAGTGATGCATTCGACGGTTGCGACCACATAGTGAGTTGCGTATCGGGGTTTGCAAGGTAGGTGCCAACAAAGACATTGCTGCCAAAGCCGTTGAGGTCTTGCGATAGAGTTGAGCAGCCTTCGTTGAACCATGTGGCTGAGCGCCGCTGTTCATTCCAATGTATCATATGCTGCAATTCATGCGCCAAGACAGATAGGTAGGAGTCATTCCCCGGCTTGGTTTTCATATAGAACATTTCGCGTTCATTGCTAAAGCGGTTGACGGTTTTGGGCACCGAATCGCGTGATGAGAAGTACCCAATAGCAGTATCGTTGTTGCGCTTGGTATTGAGTATGGTAATGCGGGTATCGCCATCTACGCCGGGCTGCCATTCGGTACCAAATAGTTCGCGTGTACGGGGGTAGATATGCTGCTCAAATGATTGGGCAGCTTGTTCAAGGGTTTGCTGGTCTACATCATACCCCTGTTCTACATACATCAGCACAACGGTGCCGGTATAGCGCAGTTCCGCTGTGACAGTGTAGTTTTGATGACTGGCTATATTGTTGACCCAAAACTCTTGTACATCGCCAATCTGTACATCGAGCGGGGTTGTGCGAGCAACGTCGCTGATAGTTTCGGTATGGCCAAGGGCATGCGCAAGAGCTACCCGATTGTAGGGCATACGTTGAGCAGTGTTCAAAGCTAGTTCTTCTTGGCTTTGGAAGAGTGATGTTGTGGTATCTCCTTGCATATTATCCCATCCCCAGTTGCGTAGTGGTTGGATGTTGCTGCTGCCATCTGGCGGCATAGGTGTGGGTTGCGTGGCTTCGCTCGCTGCATGTGGCTGGGTGTGTGTAGGTGTATTGCCAATAGGTGGGCTAGGCGTAGGTAATTGCGCTATGTTCGTCGTTGGGCTGATAGGCTGTGTAGGCTGCAAGGTAGAGGTGTTTGTGTTAGAGTGCGTTGGCTCTATGGAATGCGATGCTTGGGGTATGGTATCCTCCGGTGGGCGCGATGCCATGTGCGTGGGCGTTGCTTGCTGTTGTTCGGCACCGCTTTTGGTAGTACAGGCTGTGAGGAGCAGGGCCAGAAGCATGAGCAACAGGTGTTTTGACATATGTAGGTTTTGTCTATGCATATACAGGTATTCTCTCATCTGTTATGAACATGAATTTTATTTTTAGTTGGAGCATGATAACGGTTTTGTGTTACTTTTGCAATGTGGCAATGGCAGAGGAGATGTGGGAAGCCACTTAAAACGTTCAACATATCAATGCAGTGATTTCATTGATTATGTTGCAGTGTGTGAAAAACTATATGCTAGTGTTCATTTTTAGGGAGTGGTAGAGACGTTGCACGCAACGTCTCTACGATGCGTCCCGTCCCCTAGCCCCTATTCCCTCCCACCGCCACCATCAGCCAAAACGCAAACGCCAAATCCGGCACAAAATAGCAATTGTCCACCAACCCATGCACCAGCCCAGCCGTCATAGCTGCCGCCAACCCCACATAGAGATACGTCGTGTGCGAAAGACGAACCGAACGCAACCGGAACGCCCCGAGCACCCCGCGATAAAAGCGCACCAACAGCATCCCGAAAGCAATCAACCCCAATATGCCCATGCGTAGCCACACATCCAGCAGCACATTGTGCGGGTGCGACGTATACTGCTCATTCGTGCCCGCCAACGACGGGTCCATATAGTCCGGGTAATAGCGCAAAAACTGGTCTAGCCCAATACCAAAGAACGGATGGTCGCGCACCATCTCAAGGGCCGCTATCCATGTTTTCACACGCACCGTACTGCTTTCCCCAAGCACATGCAACCGTTCCACGCGCAGCCCAGAAGCCACCAAAAACACCCCAAAGAGCACCAACAGCAGCGGCCACCTCAGCGTAGATAGGCGCAGCTTGCCCCCTTTGCCATCATCAGCGCGGCGCATATCGTGTAGCACCTGAAACACCACAACGACAAGCATAGCCGCCAGCGCCCCCAACTGCGCCCCCTTAGAAAAGGCCACATACATCCCACCCAGCGCCAGCAAACAGCACACACCATAGAAAATTGCCTCCATTGTGCTCCTACCAATGAAACCTTGGCGTTCTTGGCCGCTTAGCGGTTCAACACCAATGAAACCTTGGCGTTCTTGGCCGCTTGGCCGTTCAATTGAGTGAAAGGCAACCAGCATCAGCATACACGCCACCGGCCAGATGCGCCCCATATACAGCGCCAAATTGTTGGGGTGCCCATACACACTATTGACACGAAAGACCCCCTCGACAAACGCCACATCTTCGCTAAAGCCCACCTCATCGCCTATGAGCGGCACCACATTCAGCCCCACATATTGCAATATGCCCACTAGCCCTACCAATGCACCGCCGAGCACAAAGGAAACTATTATCCCCTTCATGGGTAAGTATGACTCATTTCCGTACACTGTGGATAGTCCTTGCCCTGTTCTTTCGTCTAAACCTTGGCGTTCTTGGCGGCTTGGCCGTTCAATAGAGCGCTGTTGGGGATAGAGCCAAATCAAGAGCACACTGAAAAGCACCGGCTCAACAATGAGCCAGCGCCATTCTCGGAGAGCTGCACTGCTCTCTCCCGGAGACGCAACAACCACGCCTAAAGTTCCAGCCAGCACAAAAAGCACGGTTGGCGCATGGCGCAATGCATGTTGTTTGACGTGTTGCACAAACGGTATTTGGACATTGCTGCTTGGTTGCGTCTTTGTGTCTTTGCGCGAGGCAACCAGTGTACGCAAACGCGGTATGACATATGCCACACCAAACCGAAACACCGTTGCGCCTATCGTCACAAGCAACAAAACCTCATGCAACGGAAAGCGTATGCCCTCGGGCCGGATGCCAAAACGCTCATCCCATATGCCCTTGGGCATAAAAAACAACGGCACCGTCAGCGGTATATAGAGCAGTGCCAGACGGGGGCGCAGCAACGCGAGGAGTGCAAACAGCACCAACCCAAGCGCCGTGATGGGCAGTTGGTAGGATGCACGGTAGAACATAGCCACGCCGATGAACATACCCAGCACGATGAGCCAATCTGGGATGAACGTCCATGGGCCGTACCCAAACGGTTGCTGCTCTTCTGTGGCACAGTTTTCAGGTGTATATGTCATATCCCCTACGTCAGTATGTCTGGTGCCATGCACTCCCAAACGAGAGCAATTCATAATCACTAAAAAGGTAGCTTTTAGGGCTATAGGAAGCCAAAAATGAATTGTACAAAATACACCTACGAAACGTGATACTGAAGCCAAAAACCTACTCATGATGATGCTATGCTGAATTGCTCTCTCCCAAACGTGCGTGGCACCCTTGATGGCTTTACAAAGGACAGGCTAGACAAAGAGAGAAAAGCCTTGGCGTACTTGGCGTCTTGGCGGTTCAACGCCTTCCTTTCGCTTGTTGACGGGTTGATTTCTTTTGCCACACGTGCTTGGAAACAACGTGTACAATGCTGTCCATACCTGCAAACAGCGGGGCCATCGTTATTGCCCCGCACAGCAGTGACATACCAATCAGCAACACCCCCGCTATGCCCCAGAACTGTGGCAACGGCGGCGTTCGTGCCACCACAAAGCGCGATGGCGGGGTTGTACCCGGCGCAACAATCTCTAGGGTGTGGATATGCTCGCTATCCTCCATGTCTAGCACAGGTGTCGTCAGCGTCTGCTCCCCCGTGCTAGTGCCATCGCGCACAAGTGTTATCTCCGTGCCATCAAGCGTCACACGCTCAAGGGAGCCATCCAAGCCACCCACCAACGTCGCCTGTGCGCCACAAAAGCGCACTCGCCAACCATCGGGGATAGTCTCAACCGCAGCATGCTCCCACGCATGCACACCAACTCCGGCTACAGCCGGCTCATCTAGGTAGTCTTGAATGCGTGTGTAGGCGGGCAGAGTCGTCCAATCGCGCTGCACAAGCGCAAAATAGGGCGTGGGGTCGGCCGGGTCCGGTTCTAGGTAGCCACCAAAACGCAACACCCACACATGCATCACGCCCACCCATGGCCACTCGCAACGGGCGCGTTCTATCTGGTCTATGATGTACTGCCCCTTCAACTCTTCACTCACCGGGTTGCCCCAAATAAAACGCCGCTCTTCTGGGATGCTGTCCGGGGCACTATTCCACCCCATTTCGCTTATCCACACCGCCTTGTCGCTATCGCCATGGCGCTCCATCACCTCGCGCAGCAGCACAATACGGCTGACATCCGTGCGCGTATCTACCGGGCGCGTCCACACCCAATTGTCAAACGGGCGTATCCACACATAGCGGTGTTCATCTGGAGGTTGCCCTAGCCCATAGGCTTGCGCCGACATGATGTCGAACAGGTCTTTGCCACCAGCGCGATATACCTCATCGAGATACTCCAATTCCGTCATAGGGGCACGCTTGTCGAGACCATCTACAGGGGCTAGGCTAGGGAATAGAATGATAGAATCGGGGTTAGCAGTTTTAGCAGCGGTGTAGCCCAAACGCAACAGTTGCACAAATTTCTCTGGGTCTGGCTCTTGCCAATTCCACTCATTCTTGAGGTTTGGCTCATTCCAGAGCTGAAAGAAACGTACTTGCCCCCGGTAGCGGTCTACCACCGCGCTGACAAATGCACTATAGTCGCTCAACTTGTCCGGGGGACCGGTAGAGTTGCCGTCACGCTCCATGCCTTCGATAAAGGCCGGGCGTTTGATAGCTTGTTCGCGGGCCCAGTCTGGGGGTCGGTCGAGCCGCACGATTAACTCTACTCCTAGATTGTTGGCCGTTGCCACAATACGGTCATACTTCTCCCATGCCGAAATGACCCCTTGCGTTTCAATATTGCGGCGGTCCTCAAAATCGCCCCAGCCATGAATTTCGATGTCTTCCCATGGCATTTGCATGCGTACATAACGCACACCAAGGTCACGCACCATGGTGAGCGTGCGCGTGATAGCAGCCGGGTCTGGTTCCATGTGCAAGTTGTAGGTATTGACACCTACGAGTGGGGCATTATCGATCCATGGTATAGGTTGGCTTTCGGGGCTAGGTGTATAGGTGATACCACGATTGAGCGCATTGTCATACCAAATAAAGCTACCAAAAGCAACCAGTATACCAAGGTTGAGCAGCACTAAAAGCAAGAGTGACCCGACACGTCGTGGAATACGCAGCATTAGATGCTTTCATTTCCCTTCTTCTCCTCTGTCTGAGCCAAATAATACGTCATGCTGTGCAAAAACGCAACCGGGTCAATAGAACGCACATAGACATCTTCAGGTACGTGCAGCACAATGGGGGCATAATTGAGAATAGCACGCACGCCAGCAGCAACCAGCATATCAGTCACTTCTTGCGCATGTGGCGCGGGAACAGCCACAATGCCCACTTTGGCATTTTTTTCTTGCACCACACGGGCAAGTTGGTCATTAGGCAACACACACAATCCGGCTATATGTTGCCCAATTCTGTTAGGGTCATTATCGAAAGCGCCCGCAATACAAACGCCCCGTGTGTGGAAGCCCTCATAGTGCAAAATGGCTTGCCCTAGGTGCCCAACCCCTACAAGCACCATAGCCCATTGTTGCGTCAAGCCCAAAATATGCTCTATTTGGGTGAGTAATTTTTTGGCATCATAGCCGATGCCTTGCTTGCCAAACTCGCCAAAGTAGGAAAGGTCTTTGCGTATTTGGGCTGCTGTGACATTCGCACGTTTGCCCAACACATTCGATGAGACCGATAGGATGCCTTCGTCAAGGAGATAGCGCAGACAACGCGCATAGATCGGCAACCGCCGAATAACAATATCGGGTGGTATATCACCCATACATATACCCTATACTAGTAACTATAACAAGACAGCTCGCAGCATTGCAGCGTACCAGCAAAGTATTGCATGTTCCTTTATTATAGCTTTGTGTTCTTTGCGGCTTGGCGCGAGGTCTTAATGAAAAAAGAGAATAGCCCACATCTTGTGAATTGTATCACAAACATTGAACTCATGTCAAACATAACACCCATCGCGGGGGATAATTTCCCGGTAGAATGAGTGCTATAATCTCCTCTAAATCAAAGCGTTCTAGTGGTGCTAGACAGTAGTGGTCCTGTGGGGCTACTCGCACCATTTCTTAGTAGCATTGGGGTACTTGCATGTGGTGTCAAGTAAGAAAGAGGAAACTGATTTCATGGCTGTGCAAGGGCAGTACGGTAGCGACGTAGGCAAACGTAACAACTATCAAGCCAATGCATCACATTGGTCACATGGTCTGCACGTTCCCGACGCGCATTTTGTGCTCTGGTGGGTGGTTGCCAACACAGTGACTCTGGGTTGCATTGCTTGGTTCCAGACCACGTTGTTGTTGAGCACAACGTTGTTGGCTATTGCGCAATGGGTCGTGATACGGCGCTATATATACCATGCTGGTTGGTGGGCGATAGTAAGCAGTGTAGGCGCTATGGCAAGTTTGATACTAAGTGCATTTGTCGGGATACGTGGCGAGGTATCTGGCACTTTTTTGAGCAAAGCCTTGGGTGCTGAGCCGGTTATGACAGAAATCAGGCTTGTGACGATGGCGTTGACTGGTCCTGTTGGGGGCGGTTTGCTGGGATGTGCGCAATGGCTTGTGCTACGTTGCTCTGTGCAGCGTGCTGGTTGGTGGGTCGTAGCTAGTGCAACAGGCGGTTTGGTAGGTATACTTGTAGGAAACGGTGTTTTTTGGTTGGTGGGCATACCACATGGCATAGGCGCTGCGGGGTCTTGTATAGGTCTGCTCTATGGTATCATAACGGGGTGGGCATTCGTGCGGTTGCTGAAACGCCAGGTGCGAGGGGTGAGGGGTGAAACCTGAAACCTGTCACCTGAAACCCGAACCCTGACCCCTGTCACCTGAACCCTGACCCCTGTCACCTGTACTCTAAACCCAGTTTCTGGTATACTTTACGCTCAATTGGTGTTATACTGATAGGAGAACATAAGGCGTAGCAAACGTGTCGCTAACAACACAACATATTGAGGAGGCTCTGTGTTTTGCTTATGTACAGGCAGTCGCCGGCAGAGCAGGGGTTAATATTTTTGTCCCATTACACGACTACGGGGTTGATATATGCTTTGAAGCTATCAATATTCTCCCTAATGGTCGCCGCTTAAGTTCTCGCGTCAGTCTTTCGTCACAACTAAAAGCCTCAAAAAACTGTTTTTTTACAGAGGAAGCTGTCGGCTATGATCTTGAAGCAAAAGCATACAATGACCTTGTTGGTAAAACAGCAGATGGTGTTGAACGCCCGTTTATTTTAATCGTTTTTTGTCTTCCCAAAAATCCTGCTGAGTGGCTTGAAGTACGTGAAGAACAACTCTTGCTGCGAAAATGTTGTTATTGGCACCATCTTGTCGGCGAGCCTACCAATAATGTTGGCACAAAGCGCATATATATCCCTAGATCGCAACTGTTTACACCTGATGCTCTAAAAACATTACTTCAGTGGACAAGTAAAGGAGAGATTGAGTAATGAGGAATCTATCTGAAATAGCACCCAATGATACCATGCTTCAAAACCTAAACATTGAAGATATAGTTGCCTATCTCAAAAAAACTGGTTGGAAACCTGTACCGCATCCCAATAAACGATTACAGCTTTTTGAGGGGTTTTCAGATATTAATGGAGACCCTATAGAGGTAGCCTTGCCACGCAACAAGACATTACGTGATGCAGATATACACATAGCAGTAACAATAAATTTCCTTTCGGCTATTGAGGAAGTATCGCCTTGGGTGATTATTACCAAAATGCGCAACCTCTATCGTGATACATTACGGCTAAGTCTTTTGCAGGAAGATGCGTTCGTATCAATGCACGTTGCAGATACTCTTGTCTCAGGTTTACGCAAAATAATTTCATTTGCTGCGTCCATGGAAGAAAAACCAAATCCATTTTTTCCCAATGAACTGCCTATTGGCAAAGAACAAACCAAACAGTTTCGTTTTGGGCATACGTTTCAGGGGAGTTTTGGGTTTGCGGTAGAGGGTTTTCTTTCTCCCGATCAATTGTCGCGTATCACTGAAACGGGGACATTGCCGCTTGAACGACGAATTATGGAACGTATCATCAGGGGGTTGGTGATTGCCCAACAAGCCATACAGAACAACGATATAGGTAGTATGGTAGACAACTATCGGTATGGTTTCAATGCAAATCTGTGTGAGACATTGGCTACCATGATGCAAACATCAGGCATGACCATGGAATATAGCGTCATTTGGTCCCCTGAATTGAACCCATCTGATGATATACAATCATTTCAACCTATCTGTTTGAACCATGAGGCACACCAAATTCTTTCTGATGCAGCCCGTACATTACGAAAAGGTACCGGTGAACTACAAGCACGGAAGGCCCAGAGGGCTTATGTACAAGCGTAGTTGATGAGGTGCTAGGCACGCGGGGTGCGACCTGACCCCTGAACCCTGTCACCTAAACCCTGAACCCTGACCCCTGAAACCCGAAACCCGAAACCCGAAACCCGAAACCCGAACCCTGACCCCTATCACCTATCACCTGTCACCTATCACCTGTACTCTAAACCCAGTTTCTGGTATACTTTACGCTCAATTGGTGTTATACTGATAGGAGAACATAAGGCGTAGCAAACGTGTCGCTAACAACACAACATATTGAGGAGGCTCTGTGTTTTGCTTATGTACAGGCAGTCGCCGGCAGAGCAGGGGTTAATACTTCTTTCGATAGGCTCGACTACGGGATAGATATATACTTTCGATCTATCAACATTCTCCCCAATGGTCGTCGCCGAAGTTCTGACATCATTCTTCCGGCCCAACTAAAAGCTTCAACAAATTGTATCTTTACAGAGAAAGCGGTTGGCTATGATCTTGAAGCAAAAGCATACAATGACCTTGTTTATAAAACAGCAGATGGTGTTGAAAGACCGTTTATTTTAATCGTTTTTTGTCTTCCAAAAAATCCTGCTGCATGGCTTGAAGTAAGTGAAGAGCAACTCTTGCTACGAAAATGTTGTTATTGGCACCATCTTGTCGGCGAGCCTACCAATAATGTTGGCACAAAGCGTATATATATCCCTAGATCGCAACTGTTTACACCTGATGCTTTGCAATATTTACTTGCCACGAAAGGAAAGGTTCAGTAATGGACAATCTACCTGAAATAGCACACAATGATACCATGCTTCAAAACCTACATATTGAGGACATAGTTGCCTATCTCAAAAAATTTGGTTGGAAACCTGTACCACATCCCAATAAACAAATACAGCTTTTTGAAGGGTCTTCAGATATTAATGGAGACCCTATAAAGGTAGCATTGCCAAGCTACAAGACATTGCGTGGTGCAAACATATACATTGCTGATACGATAAATTTACTTTCGGCTATTGAGGAAGTACCGCCCTCGGTGATTATTACCAAAATACGCAATCTCTATCGTGATACATTGCGGCTACGTCTCTTGCATGAAGATGCGTTCGTATCAATGCACGTTGCAGATACTCTTGTCTCAGGTTTACGCAAAATAATTTCATTTGCTGCGTCCATGGAAGAAAAACCAAATCCATTTTTTCCCAATGAACTGCCTATTGGCAAAGAACAGAGCAAACAGTTTCGTTTTGGGCATACGTTTCAGGGTAGTTTTGGGTTTGCGGTAGAGGGTCTTCTTTCTCCCGATCAATTGTCGCGTATCACTGAAACGGGACCATTGCCGCTTGAACGACGAATCATGGAACGCATCGTCAGGGGATTGGGGAATGCCCAACAAGCCATCCAGTACAACGATATAGGTAGTATGGTAGAAAACTATCGGCTTGGGTTCAATGCAAATCTGTGTGAGACATTGGCTACAATGATGCAAACATCAGGCATGACCATTGAATATAGCGTCATTTGGTCCCCTGAATTGAGACCATCTGATGATATACAATCATTTCAACCTATCTGTTTGAACCATGAGGCACACCAAATTCTTTCTGATGCAGCTCGTGCATTACGAAAAGGTACTGGTGAGCTACAAGCACGTCCAATCTATACCATGGCGTCCAGTCCTTCCTAGCCCCCGCTACGTATGACCCAAAACAAACTCCCTGAAATAGTGCTCATCGTTGCCGGGCTTGCTCTGCGACTGGCGTTTGCCATGTTGCCGCGTGAATTGCACTTCATGCTGCTCGAAGACGATGCATGGATGGTGACGAACATAGCACGCCATTGGGCCCTAGGGCACGGCATGACGGCCGATGGTGTGTACCCAACCAACGGCTTTCATCCGCTCTACCCATTGACGCTAGGCGCACTACCCTACCTGCTCAACCCCGGCAACCTCGATGCTGGTTTTCGCGCCAACCTCATCATCTGCGCCATACTAAGCACCTTGGTCCTCATCCCCTTTTACGCATTGGCGCATCTTGTAGCCCATCGTCCTGTTGCCCTAACTGGGTTGGCTATCGTGGCCCTCAACCCCTTTCTCATACGTCTCAGCGTCAACGGCATGGAAACATCGCTGGCATTGTTGCTACTGCTCACGCTGTGGTGGTATGCACTTGACAAGGTGCATGAAAAAGATGCCTTAGCGGGCATCGTTATGGGCGTTCTAGCAGGGTTGGCTACCCTAGCCCGACTAGACACAATGATAGCGGCCGGCATGCTTGGTCTAGTCATACTCTGGCGCGAAGTGATACAGAGGCGTTGTCTGCCGCTCGTAAGTATACCCTATGGCATCGCGTTTGTTGTTGTGGTGCTGCCATATGTTGCACGCAATATGCTTGTCTTTGGGCATCTGATGCCGGGCAGTGGGCGTGCGCTGGCCTATATGCATAGCTTCCGCGAGTCGTTTGCCTTTACGAGTGGGCTACAACTGATAGCCTATCAACCGGCATTAGATTTGACGTGGGCACCACCATGGCTCTTGCTCCTCACCTTGCTTGGGCTTGCGTGGCTCATCGTGACTATCACCCCCCAACAGCGGCGCATGCTCATGCCGTTTATGCTTTATGGGGGAGTACTTACATTCTACTATGCCTATATGCAACAACAGGGCCGACCGCGCTACTATGTTGGAGTGGGCATGGTTGTGCTGTTGTTGCTCTGTGCGTGGCTGTCGAATAGGTGGGAAGCTATGGGGATTTCCTTCGGTAAACAGAGGGAATGGCGCAAGAGTAGGGGCTTGCCGGCGGCAAGCCCCTACCAGAAACAGCACACGTTGCCGGCGGCAAGCCCCTACCAGAAACAGCACACGAAGCATGTTCCTTGGCACACAATCATGGTTGTTGGGGTTGCGATATTCTTTGTCGTTGTCAATAGTATGCTCTTTGTGTCGCATGTGATGACGTTGCGCCAAGCACCCTATCTTGCACAGCCTTCAATGTATCAGGCGGCACGTTGGATAGCAGACAATTTGCCAGAAGATGCCCGCCTTGCGGCCCAAAATTCCGGCGTCTTTCAGTATTATAGCGAACGGGTCATTCTCAATATTGATGGGAAACTCAACCATGACATTATCCCCGTGCTAGAAGAGCGCGAGTTAGACGTGTATCTACGCTCAAAAGGTATTGCGTATATCGTTGACTTGCCGGGCGTGGCCGATTATGTAGTATTTTTTAGCAGCAGTTTGAGTGAGGCTCCCACACACGCTGAGCTATCCATTCCCGATAAGCTTGCGATATATGCACGCATGGTGGCCGCCAAGTTGCATATGGGGCCGCCTGTGCAACTCGATGAGCGTGTACCAACGCGCATCATACGCCCATTTGACGATGTGACGACCATTGTCAAAACGTTTCCCTTGCCAAATAACTCGACGCAAGCGGTGACTATCTACAAGCTCAAGGAAGATTTCGGTGCGCGTTGAGATTTCACTTGTGAAGGTGCTACTCTGGTTTCTGCCGGTTGTTGCTGCGCTGAGCCTGTGGTTGATAACGCTTGCTATGCCGACACCCTCTATCAGCATTGCGCTAGGAAATGAAGAGGGACTAAATGAACACAACGAAGCCAAACATCTCTACAGCATGCTTGGTTGGGGCGCTCCCGAAGAGCCGGGGGGCATGCTGTCGCGGCGTGGTGAGCAACGGGCGCGGTTTGCCATTCCGTGGGCATTTCGTCTAGGCTCCCCTCTGAAACTCACCTTTGTGCTCAGCGACTGGGGAATAACTGAGCCTATACGCTTACAGATGAATGATACGATGCTACACTTACCTGCACACGATAGCGGCTGGCGCACATATTCCTTTCTCATACCCCACACACCAAGTATCTATGAGCGTGACCTATACTTGGAGTGGCAGAGTGCTACGACAATGGGGCCACTCTTGCATCACGTTGAGCTACATCCCTTCACACCAGAAGGCAATATTGCCGGTGTGCTATGGCTAGGGGGATGCATTGGAGCAACGCTCATCGTTGGCAGAAAGCAACCCCCTCAGCACATGCTCATCTGGGGTGGAACTATCACGGTGAGTGCTGTGGTGGGGCACTTGCTCTATGCACCGCAATTGTTGCCATGGAATGCGTTGCTAGTGCTCGGTGGTACAATGGCTCTTGTGCTCACACAACTGGTACACACAGTGCAACGACGATTAGTGCTCTGGGCGCTGATGCTCTGGACGCTGGCAGCACCGCAGGTTTTGGGCACATGGGTTATGGATGATGCATTTATTTCCTTTCGCTATGCCAAAAACCTGCTCAATGGTATTGGGCTTACCTACAACCCCGGCGAGGTGGTTGAGGGGTATACCAATTTTCTGTGGACGATGATCATGGCCGGGTGCATGGCTACCGGTCTTGAGCCGGTTGTAGCGGCGCAATGTCTGTGTATGTTGCTATCGCTTGCAACGCTACTACTATGCTATCGCTTTGCTGTATCTTTGTGGGGGGCAGATACTATCTGGTCCCTCATCCCGCCACTTATCCTAGCGTGTAGTCCGCCGTTTCTGCTCTATACGGCACGTGGTAGCGGTATGGAAACGGCATTGGTGACATTTCTGACTGTCGCTACGCTGTGGTCCATTGGCAATGTACATAGTATGCGGTCTGGCTTGTTGGCCGGGTTCATTGGAGCATTGGCGATGATGACGCGCCCAGATGGTGTGCTCGTGGTGACATCCGGGGGCATGGTTTTGCTCTTCTTTCATGAAAACAGGCTCGTGCAAAGACGCCAAGAACGCACAAAGCATTTGATGGGGTATATCGGGGGCGTGTTGCTGCTGTACGGTCCATATTATCTATGGCGCTACACCTACTATGGCTACTTGCTGCCCAACACCTTCTATGCAAAAGTAGGGGCTACACAGGCCCAAGTTGCGCGTGGCATTGGCTATGTCTACGATTGTATGCTATTTGTAGGCGGGCCAGTGTTGATGCTACTCCTATTAAGCAGTATCGTGGGGCTTGTTTCAATATGGATACAACGTCGCAACATAGAGTCTTACCACCAAGAACACCAAGAACACCAAGAGAACATAGGTATAGTGTTAGAAACAAAAGAACACCAAGAGAATAGCACGAACTACTGGCTCTTATGGCTATTTGTGTTTTTGACGATGGTGTATATTATTGGCGTTGGCGGCGATCAGTTTCCGTTTGGGCGTTTCTTTATTCCAATATTGCCGCCATTGGCATTGCTGACCACGCATGGGATGGTGACAATATGGGTTATGTCGCAGCAGGTCAACCAACGCCAAGGGGTATGGTTGCGGGTTAGCACGCTTGGTGTACTCGTGATACTGTTGCTCTACAATACGATGCAATTTCCAACTACCGATAGCCGTCTACCCGGGCCAGTCTGGACGGAGCACAAAGTAGCTATGAAAAATGCTGATATGGGGCATTGGTTAGCCCGAAATACTCCGCCTGATACCGTTATCGCTACTGCTATTGCGGGCGCACTTCCATACTATGCAGGGCAGCGATATGTGATAGATATGCTTGGATTGAATGATACGCATATTGCGCATATGCAAGTTGAGGATATGGGGCAAGGGATAGCGGGCGCAGAGAAAACAGATAATGCCTATGTTTTGGACCGTCAGCCGGATTATATCCCGTGGGCAACGTCGGGTGAGTTGCAGGAGATAGAGCGGTTTGAACGTGCATATGAACTTATCAAAGTGCCGGGTCCTCTGGGGGGGCAGTTGCGGTTGTACCGACGTATTGGAGTGAAACCACACGAGAACATGCCCTATGACGAATGACCAAGCTTTTTCCCCGGTTCCAAAGTCTAGCTTGCTACTCGGTACCCTGTTGTTGTGCATTGGGTTGATAGCAGGTGGGTTGTGGATACGACAAACACCATGGCATTTTGCCATTGATGTGGGTGCAGAACCGCCTTTCATTGTTGAGGGACAGACGGCGAGTTTTCAAAACTATTTCCTCTTTCATGCCAGTGAAAAGGTAGGGAAACGAACATTTCGCTGGATGGGCGAGCGTGGCACGGTGACTATACCCTATGCAATGCGTATGCAACCGCTGATGTTAGATATTGTTGCGTGTCGGTGCCGGCTGGATGCGCCAGCAACACCAGTGCAATTGATGCTCAACAATGCGCCTATGTGTACGATGACGGCTACACCCGATTGGAGAAACTACCATATTCTGGTGCCGCCCAGATTGCCACACCCCGACTATAGTTTGATGGTAGATATGCGTGCGCCTGTATGGGAGGATGACCACGGGCGTGATTTGAGTCTCGCGGTAGATCGCATTGCGCTACACCAGATAGCCCCTGTTTCCATTGCAGACCCTGTGAGTACGCTTGTGGTGGTGGTTGGTGTTTGTGCGATGGCGTGGTGGAAGAGGTCATTGGTTCTGCCGGTGCTGTTGGGCATGTCGTGGTTGGTTGTCAATGCGGTGTATCAACCACAGTTTTTGCCGCGCTCTGTGCTAGCGACTGTTTTCGTTGGTGGTCTCATTGCATTGTGGCAGTTTGGCGATAAACAACACAACATTTCACCACAAAGAACACAAAGGACACAAAGGATACATAAACCACAAAGATACGAAGACACACATTCGGCTTTTGGTCATCAGTCATCAGTCATCAGTCACCGGTCACCGGTCACCGGTCACCGGTCATCACTCATGCTTGCGCTCATTGCGGTGTGGCTTGTGCTTAGCCCGCAGATAGTGGGGACGTGGTTTGTTGACGATGCGTTTATTTCCCTCCAATATGCTCGCAACTTCATTCGTGGCGATGGGCTTGTGTTCAATGTGGGTGAGTATGTCGAGGGGTATACCAATTTTCTGTGGACGATGATACTGGCCGGTGTGTTGAAGACGGGTGCTGACCCGGTGCTAAGTGCAGCAATCTTAACACTTGTGCTTGGCTTTGTCATTGTGCTGCTCACACTTGTGCTATCTCGACAGATTATACCGGAGCCATGGGCTTGGGTTGCACCCATGTTGCTAGTGGTGAGTACGCCGTTTTTGCTCTATACGACGCGTGGCAGTGGCATGGAGACGGCACTATTTACTGCGCTGATACTGGCTTCGCTGATAGCGCTCATGAAGCATAGGTGGTTGTTGGCAGGGGCGTTGACGGCGCTGACTATACTCACGCGCCCGGATGGGTTGCTGCTTGCGGCAGTGGGGGGGATGTATTGCGCCATGCACTGTTTTACCACAGAGGATACAGAGAACACAGAGGATACATCAGAACCACAAGGCAAGCAACGTTTCACTACAAAAGACACAGAGAACACAAAGGGAACACTAAAACGTTTGAGACCATTCATACGCTATAGTGTGGTAGTTTTGGCTCTTTTTGTGCCCTATTTCATTTGGCGTTGGAAGTACTATGGCTATCTGTTGCCGAATACGTTTTATGTGAAAGTGGGGAGCACAGAAGCGCAGGTTATGCGTGGCTTGCGCTATGCATGGGATTTTGGGTGCGAGCACTTGCTATTGTTTGTAGGCATAGGTGGAGCATGCGTTGGTGCTATCATAGGGGCGTTGTGCTCTAAAAAGCAGAGACCATGGTTTCATCCATCGCATGTCGTTCTGGTTGGTACACTAGTTGGTCTCTTTTGTCTGTACATTGTAGCTGTTGGGGGCGATTGGATGCCGGGCGCACGCTTTTTTGTTCCCATGCTGCCACTCCTTGCCATCTTGGGGGCTTGGGGTATGGCGGGCATTGCTTATCATTTGGCACAGTTTGAGCATGTGGTGTTTGTTGGTGCGGGGGCATTGCTGATAGCCTTGGTGCTGATGTTGCCACGCGATAGCAGCTACAACCCCGAATCGCTGGTCTGGCGCGAGAATAGTGTGGTGCGGCGCAATCGTGAGGTTGGGCGTTGGCTCAATGCCCATACATCCCCAGATACGGTTATATCAGCGGCAGCCGGGGCTATGCCCTATTACGCTGAACGCACGACGATTGACATTCTGGGGTTGACCGATGAGCATATAGCCCATTTGCCCTCGACAACCCTTGGTGAGGGCAAACCGGGGCATGAAAAGACGGACCCGGCCTATGTGATGGCACGCCGACCAGATATTATTCCTTGGGCTACGCTTTCGTACCTCGCTGACGAACCCGCTATCAAAACACGCTATCGTTCGGATTGGTTCCATGGGCCGGAGGGCTATGCTATCTGGTTGTATATACGCAAAGATGTGCCATTGCAAGGACCATAGCGAACGTATGCTATCATTGTGCTGTCTTTCCTTTTTTCATTCAGACCTCGCGTAAAGACGCAAAGAACGCAAAGGTATAAAGAAGGGAACAGGCGATTCTTTGCTGGTACGCTCCAATGGTGCGAGCAGTCTTGGAGTACTATGAAACCGTTGCTGCTGCTTATCTGTAGTATTGTCGTTATAGTTTCAGGTTTATAGAAATCTATGGCAAAGCCATAGGGGATAAACCTGTTTATGCGGCGAGCCGCACTGGGTGAACTACGCACCCTCTACTCCTTTGCACGAATGCATCAGGAGCTACTTTGATGATGCGAACCATCATCTAAAAAAGGTGTAACGTGACACCTTGACTATGACATTGTAGCACGTTGCGCGTTGTTTATCAAGTGGATTTATGGTGTAATTGGGTGTCATAAAAAGCCATACATTACCATAAAATACCATAAACCTTAGCAACGTGAGTGATACCCTCTACCGTGCGTTGCTGCGGCTGCCTGTGGGATTGCTGACATCCCTGTGCGTTGTCGGGGGCTACCTGATGCTGCGACGCATTATAGAAAAACGGGCAGCACTCTTGGCAACGATATTGTGGGCGCTAGACCCGTTTGTAGTTGCACACTCGCAATTGTTGCATCTGGATGCGCTGTTGACATCGTTTATGGTGTTCTCGTTGCTGGCAGCTTGGGCTACTTTGCATGCGTGGTATATGGCAAGTGATACGCAATACATGGGCATTGATTGGCGTATGCTCATTGTTTCAGGCGTGGCAGGTGGGTTGGCATTTTTAACCAAGTCGCCATCGGCATTGCTTGTGCCTATGATAGGGTTGTTAGTATTGATCTATCTGCTACCACGTCTATCACTGAGCCAGTTTACTTGGGCACCCTTCAAACACATAGCATTGGTGCTCATCGTGTGGGCTAGTATAGCTGGTGGGGTGTGGGTGGTTTTCTGGCCGCTCGCATGGGTAGATTTACCTGCTACGTTCCTGTCTGTCAACTGTCCTACTACAACCCATTGATAGGCGGCGGACCAGCAGCCACACGCACATTACTTATCGGGTGGGGCGAAGGGTTAGAGCATGCTGGCGCTTATATTCGGGAATTACCTGATAGAAACTGTGATCAGTTTGTGCTTTCGTGGTATGACCGGCTCATGAATTATTACGTTTGCAATAAAGTGGTTTCTTTCTATGATACAGGCTATTCTCATACCAATATCGCATATGCTATTTTCTATATCAATCAGGTACAACGTGGTATCAATCCTGTAGCGATGCCGTTTTGGGAATATACAACCCCTGTCTATACGGTGAGTATCCATGGTATTGACTATGCCTATGTGTATAAAGTTGAGTGAGGTTGATGCTGAAACATATGCATAGGCATGGTACAATGGCACTGGCAGATGCGCTATAATAGACAATCCGATTAAGAGTGAAGTATTCCTTCCTTTTCCATAGAAAGCAAAGGAGGAAGGAGGGATAATGTTCTGGAAAGGGAACGACTATGCCAGTCGTTGCGGTAATAGGCGCTCAATGGGGCGACGAAGGAAAAGGTCACATTGTTGACTGGCTGGCTGGCCAGGCGCAACTGGTTGTACGCTATGGTGGTGGCTCGAATGCAGGGCACACGGTTGTCAATGAGCGTGGCGATTTTAAGTTGCATTTGATACCGTCCGGCATCTTTGACTCAAATATTGTCAATGTCATCTCCCATGGGGTTGTGGTAGACCTAGAGGTGTTGCTCAATGAAATACATACGCTTCAAGAGCATGGCATTGATACATCAAAATTGTTTATCAGCAATCGTGCCCATGTGGTTATGCCCTACCATGTGTTGCAAGATCAGCTCCAAGAACAAGCACGCGGGGATAGCAAAATTGGTACGACAGGCCGTGGCATCGGACCAGCGTTTGCCGATAAGATGGAGCGTATCGGCATCCGCACTGGTGATTTGCTGCATGAAGAAACTCTGTTGGAACGATTGCGAGCAGTGCTAGAAGGCAAAAACCGCCTACTGAACAGGGTTTATGGTATCAAGCCTATATCGCTCCACGATGTCTACCTGCGGTTTTTAGATTATAGTCATAAGCTTATAGAGCATATTGTTGACGTACACCCAATCATTCACCGCGCCTTAGAGAAGGATGTACCTATTCTTCTGGAAGGTGCGCAGGGCACATTGCTTGATATTGACTATGGTACATATCCCTATGTCACGTCCTCGCCACCTGGGGCAGCCGGGGCATGTCAGGGGGCTGGGATCGGGCCAACACGGCTTAATTCTGTGTTGGGTGTCTTCAAGGCCTATAGCACTCGCGTGGGTGAGGGACCTTTCCCCACTGAGATTCTTGACAATGAGGATGATGCAGAAGTACTGCGCCAAACTGGGAAACCATGGGCTGAGATAGGGGCCACTACGGGACGCCAGCGACGTGTTGGGTGGTTCGATGCGGTGATGGCGCGTTATGCGGCTGAGTTAAATGGCATTGATATGGTTGCCATTACCAAGCTCGATGTGCTTGATACGCTTTCGCGCATTAAGGTATGCGTAGGGTACCGCCGCTATGATGAGGTGGTAGAGTATCCTCCGGGAGCCACGGCGCTGTTTCGGGAGATTGAACCGGTGTATGAGGAGATACCCGGTTGGCAAACTCCAACCAGCCATGTACGAGATTTTCACGATTTGCCAGAGGCAGCACAATCCTATGTGGCACGGTTGTGTCAACTGATAGGTGCGCGATTAGCTATTGTCTCTGTTGGTCCAGAGCGCGAGCAGATTATTATGGTGAATAAGATTTTCTAGCTATGTATCCTGTACAATGCTCTGTAGGATAGGCTTCTAGCCTGTCCACCGTAGCACCGACATCCTGTCGGTCTCCGGCTGGCTAAGCATTACGCCCAAGGGCTACTGGCGGTGCTACGTTCCTGTAGCACCGACATCCTGTCGGTCTCCGGCGGCTAAGCATTACGCCCAAGGGCTCTGGCGGTGCTACGTTCCTGTAGCACCGACATCCTGTCGGTCTCCGGCTAGAAGTCAGTGCTACGGGATGACGAGCATTATTCGTGGTCCTCATTCGTTGATGGTAGGTAGCGAACGGGGACAGGCAAGATGCCTGTCCTACGATTTCTTAGGAGCATGAGGCTTAGAGCGCATTGCGGAGCTTTTCCATAGCCTCGTCTACGTGTTGCTTCTCGATGATGAGCGGGGGTAACAAGCGCACAATATCTTCGCCGGCTGTGGCAACAAGCACTTGTTGCGCATGACATTGCTGGCGCACTTCGCTGGAAGAGCCGTGTATACGTATGCCACGCATCAACCCACACCCGCGTAGTTCCACTATCTTCTCTGGCATATCGGCAGCAAGCGACTGGAGTGCTTCATCTAGGTACGCACTTATTTGGCGCACATGGGCAAGAAACGCCTCATTGTTGATGCGCTGCAACACCGTCTTTGCTACTGCGGTTGTGAGCGGACCGCCGCCAAATGTTGTGCCGTGGATTCCAACCGTGAAACTATCTGCCACCTGCTGACTGGCGAGGATAGCCCCAATGGGCAACCCACCACCAAGCGGTTTGGCAATAGCCATAATATCAACTTGCACAAAATGTGGCTCATGGGCCCACAATGTGCCAGTGCGCCCCATACCACATTGGATTTCGTCTGCTATGAAGAGGGCTTTATGCTTATCGCATCGCAACCGAATGCGCTGGAGAAATGCTTCAGTGGCGACGTTTAGCCCCCCTTCGCCTTGAACTGGCTCGACAATGACAGCACATACATCGTCGCCCATGGCCGCATCCACTGAGGCTAAATCGTTGAATGTGGCAAAACGCACATCGGGCATGACGGGCATGAAGGGTTGGCGATATTTTTCACGCGCTGTGACGGCTATAGCTCCCATAGTGCGCCCGTGGAATGAGCCATCAAAGGCAACAATGGCCGTTTTGCCTTCGCCATGATGGTCGCGGGCATATTTACGGGCCAGCTTGAGTGCGCCCTCGACGGCTTCGGAGCCGCTATTGCTGAAGAAGACGCGGTCGAAGTTGGGGCTGGCTTCTACGAGCAGTTTGGCCAGTTCGCCACCCGGTATGGTGTGGTAGAGGTTGGAGACGTGGATGAGTTTGGCGGCTTGCTCATTAATAGTGCGCACTATGTCGGGGTCGCCATGCCCTAGCCCATTGACGGCAATGCCGGCGACAAAGTCGAGGTAGCGCTGCCCCTCGGTGTCGTAAAGATAAACTCCTTCGCCGCGCTCTAGCACAAAGTCGGGGCGGGAGTAGGTTTGACAAATATAAGTCTGTTCATGTTGTATGGCGGTAGTGGTTTTTTCAGATGGCATAGGAAACTCCTTTTTGTGGGTGCTCGGACATTTTATTTAGTCCATTCAGTCCATGTAGTCCGAGCAACATAAACACTTCTTTTGGATATTCACAGAGGTTATCGAGAGCATGCCGTGCCCAAGCAATAATACAATCACGCCATTTGGACTCGTCACTGCTTTGAGCAATTTGCCTTGCTCCTGTCTCTGGTTTTGTTCTTGCCTTATTTCGCCAAGCAATAACCATGCAACGCGCATACGCTGCCCAGAGAATTTTTATACCAATATGCCCATGGCACATCCACCTTGCTACAGAAGGGGACGCTTCCAGAAGCCGATCATGCCAGTATGTGAAGCGGTCAAGAAGGGTATCTGCCTTTTTTTTGCTAAAACGACGGTTGTTTATAAGTTCTTCGCGCCAAGCATCAAGGTGGAGTGTCACATGGGCATCTGAAATGTCCAGCAGTTCCCAACTGATACTTTTTTCGATAGGCTCGAATATTCCTATGTCGTAGCCTGCTAGACTTACCGCGCAGGCCAATCGCATGGTTGCATCCATTGTTTTCTCGAATAAGTCAAGCGCATCATCCAAACAATCGAGCGCATCATCCGAACGATCTTTGGTGTAGGATGAGCGAAATGGGTCATGCACTATGCGAAAGTCAAAAAAGTAGTTTTCTATTGAATGTCCCCTTGACCACACAAGGCGACCGCTCACCTTATGCCCATGTAGATTATCTTGCGGTGGCACATGGTCAAGTTCAAACTCACGGAACTCGCGGTCTACAAACCCCACAAGTTTCTCAGCATACGGTAGCCCCTCAACTTGAGCGCATATATATTCCACTTTATCACGATTCCCGCGTTTGGTGTCGAATCCTATCAACTGTTCAGCAGTATCAATGTCAATATCGTTGCGCTTGATAGGTGTATGCTCTGCAAGCGAACTACGAGTAAAAAACTCATCCAGAAGGAGCAAAAAAACCTCTTTGTCCGAAGGTCCTTCAACCAAAAGACGCTTCGTCTCACTTATCTTGAGAAAATTCCGGTATTCATCAGGCTTGTAACTTTTGCGCGTCAGAATAGTATCTCCTCCTCCTCATATTCATCCATTTTAGTGGGTGTGATGCTGTGTGCAGGTTTGAAAGCTAGTTCCACCATCCGGTCATCGTCATAGTCAGCCCCAATTACAGGTGAATGGGTACACGCTATGATTTGCTTACCGGGAGCATGCTTCGACATTGCTTTGAGCAGTGACCGCTGTCGGTCAATATGCAAAGACATTTCAGGTTCATCAATCAGAACAACCTCTTTATCGCTCATACGAGTTGCTGCATACATAAGCGTGATAATATGCCGTTCACCAGATGAAAGGGAACGAAAATCAACCGGATGTCCATCAAGAAACGTTATTCTCGCGCTATTGCGCTCCACTTTGACCTTTTTACTGCGTCTCAGAAATGTATTTACCGTTTCCAGATAACGATTGATTTCTTGAAAAGCTTCCTCTTGTATTCTCACTGCCTCATCAAGCCATTTGCGGTAGACATTAAGGATAGGGGTTGCAAACGGTTTTGCTCCTTCACGAATGTTATCCAAAGGAACCGAAGAAAGGAATTGAGTAATCTCTGGTTCTTGTTGCAAAAAGGGTTGAAATCTTTGAAGCTTTTCAGAAAGCACTTTAATATCTTCAAGAATGGCTTCAGGTTGTTGTTCTTGCTCTTGACCATTCGACTGCGACGACAAAGTAGTATAAACATCCTGCAAAGCTTGTGAAAGTATTGTACGATACGTATGAGCTACGTTGAAAATAGCGTTTTGTATTTCATCATTCAACCTATCCTCAACTTCTACGGGAGAGGGATAGGTTACGACTGGTACAAATTGTCCAAAAGATGCACGTGCATATGTTGTTGCTATATCATGCTCTCTTTGTTCATGCATAGCTATCCCATTATGTTGATTGTGTATCGCATGCCAAGATTCTATCATAGCTCTAAAATCTGGAAAGTAGGCTGTTGGTAGTGGTGGCGGGTTTAGGTTGTAGGGATGCTCAGATGAATATATCTGCCCTATAGCCTTCCTTGCTTCCAATTCCAGAACTTCTTCATCGGAAAATTGTTTGATAGCATCTCCGTTGATAGATACCGTGGTAATTCGGTCACGTTTTCCCTCATCTATAGTCTTTTCCAACTTAATGGTTACATCATCATCTAGATCCTCGCCTATGAGCTTGACCTCAATAGTATCAAAGGCAAGGAACGCAAACCGTTCACAATCGCCATTGAGCACGTTGGCGAGGATGTGCAGGAGTGTGGTTTTGCCTGAGCCATTCACCCCATACAATATATTGACACCTGGCTTACATTCGTGGTAGAGGTCAAAGCGTCCATAGATACCAGTTGCTTGAATGCTTTTTATGTAACGAGACATTGCTTGCTCCTTGTTGCTCTTTTCACAAGACCGTCGCCGGCTTTATCAATTCCATTGTATCATATGCGTGGAGGGATAGTTCAGAAGGTTCGTATGGAAAGCGAAAGGAACCAATAGCTACTTGACAACAACACTTTATCGTGTTAGTATGTTCTTACCAAAGCACATGTGCTATCAGTTTCTATTGAGCGAGGAGAAAATAGCGTATGCAATGCATCCATGGGGAGCATGAACGGCAACTATTATATCACAGGTTCAAAGAGCGCATCGAATCAAACCCAGATGTGGGCATATGCTTATGGTCAATGATAATGTGCGCTATGCAGGTGAAGAGGTGCCAGTAGATATTATTTTGTCGAGCATGGCCGAGTCGTTTGGGCTAGTGACTGAAAAGATATGGACTCTCACGCTAAGGCAATAGTAGCCAACAGATGGGGGCCCACGGGCGCTCAGAACTACGGAAGTGTGTGTATGTGTGGAGCAAACCTATAACGTAACTAACCATTCGGCTAGGTCTGCAACCTGTTCGTTTACAGTCAAATTTGCCACATAGCTGAGACGCCCATCTTGTAAGCGTGTAAAAAGCTCACTTGCCATTGCTGTTTCAATGGCACTCCCTAGAAAAAACAGCTTTGCAGCAGTGTGAATATAGGTAGGATTTTTGTCAAGCATGGCATGCATCCCTCGCAAGGTATGTATGGGTCTTTTACCTATGTAGGTATCATTGTACCACAAGACAACCCATAGCCTAGGTATGTTGGCTTATAACAAAACCCGCAACACACCGTTTTTCTAAATAGCGGCAGTATGCTATAATCGGCATAGCATTTTTTCATGCTATGCGTAGCATGCGTGCTATGTGTTGTGCGTGTTGAAATATGTCTTCAGGAGCACGCAACACGCAACACGGGATGTAAAAAATACGTGCAATACACTTGTTTTGCCCTATAACTATGTATATCTTCATACACAGAGGAAATATGCACTTCTCCTGAATTCGTAATAGAAAGGACACATGCCGTCTATGTCTTCAATACCCCCACAATTGGTACAACTTGAATGCCCGAATTGCAACAACCCATTCCGTAGCAATGTCTATAGCCTCATAGAGGCAGCAACAGAACCTGAATTAAAGCAGGCACTGCTAGCCGGACACATCAATATCGCTGTATGCCCTGCCTGTGGCTCGCCAACGATGATTGCCACAGTACTGGTCTACCACGATGTGCAAAAGCAAGTCTGCTTTGTGTACATGCCCCAAGAGATGAACCTTAGCCCAGAAGAGCAGGAACGCATCATTGGCAATATTACCAATGCCATTATCACTAACCTACCCGCCAATGCCCCCCGTGGCTATTTGCTCATGCCACGTCGCTTCATGACAATGGCATCTATGGTGGATGCTATCTTGGAAGCCGACGGCATTCCGCGTGAAGTGGTAGAGCAGCAACGCACACGGGTAGACTTGATTAGCAAACTGGCCGAAGCACTCATCAATGAGGAACAGTTTAACCACTTGGTAGAGCAACACAAATCTGAACTCAACCAAGACTTTTTTGCTACCCTAGCTGCCTTCATAGAAGCTAGCCTGCAAGAACATCGCCAAGACTCCGCCCAGGTCCTTATGCATCTACGCAATAAGTTAGCTGACCTGACAGGCTTTGCAGATGACGCATCCTTTGGCACATCAGAAGCCGAGGTCAATCAAGTTATAGACCGTCTCATCGCTATACCCGATGCAGAACTCGAAAACGCTATAGCCGAAGTACGCCCTGTGATTGATTATGGTTTTTTCCAAGTATGGACTGCCCGAATCGAAGCATTGGAACAAGAAGGTAAAACCGACGAAGCAAAACGCCTAACAGACCGCCGCACGCGGGTCTTGGAATTGGTAGAACGCATGGATAAGGAAGCCCAAGAACTCTATGCAAATACCACCGAAATATTGCGTGACGTGCTCGCAGCTTCAGACCCGAAAGCGGTATTGTATGCGCACAAAGACCACATTGGTGAAGCGTTTATGATGGTGCTTTCGGCCAACATTGAAGCGGCCCAACAAGCCGGGCAACAAGATATGGTCAACCGCTTAGAAGAAATAAGCCATCTAGCCATTGAGTTGATACAATCGCAACTGCCACCTGAAGAGCGCTTTATCAACGAACTTCTGCTCGCCGGTACACCCAAACAAAGTTCGCAGTTGCTGCGCCAGAATGCATCTATGGTTACAACAGACTTTGTCAAAAAATTGAATGAACTGTCTGCCGACCAAGAGAAACGTGGTTTAAAGGATAGTGCCAAGGTCCTACGTCAACTTGCCCGCGAAGCTGGAGCAATGTTGTATTGATGCTTGCTTCCCTGCCTGTTGCTCTGCGCCGCTGGCTCTTGCATACCCTTGCGCTGCTTGGGAAGCTGTTTCTTATATACCGCGTCGAAGCGCATCCAAGCCGCATATTAATCATCAAACCAGACCACTTGGGCGACCTGCTGCTCGCCACACCTGCGTTGTCGCTGTTGCGGCAGCAGCATCCCCAAGCACTCATCGTGGCTCTTGTAGGTCCATGGTCTGCTGCTGTACTGCAACACAACCCCGATGTAGATGTGTGCATCAGCCTGCCTTTCCCAGGGTTTGAACGCCACTCACAACCTACCTCACTCATCCGCCCCTACCGGTTGCTGCTCTCCTATGCGGCATTGTTGCGTGCGGGGAATTTCCATGCGGCATTGTTGTTGCGCGATGACCATTGGTGGGGAGCAGCATTGGCATTGCTAGCCGGTATTCCACACCGCATCGGGTATGCCACACCAGAAAGCCAACCGTTCCTTACCACTGCACTGCCATGGAATACCAATGAGCATGTGACGAAGCAGGCACTTGGCGTGGTAGCAGCGTATGTGGGCAAGCTAGGAGACAGGCATGATATATGCACTCACCTACGGTTTTACCCTTCGGATGCAGAGAGAACATGGGCAACAACGTGGCTATCTATGCATACCACAACCCACGGTGGAACAACGCCACGACTGGTCATCATACATCCGGGCACTGGCGGGCAAACCAAACATTGGCTACCAGAGCGGTGGGCAACGGTAGCCAATGTTCTCGCACACACCTACGATGCGCACATAGTGCTCACGGGAGGGCCAGGCGAAGAAGAATTGGTGCAGCATATTGCCCATTACATGGATACCCCACCGCTCATGCTTGTGGGTACCACAAGCATAGGGCAATTGGCTGCACTGCTCCACCATGCGGCGCTGGTCATAGGAGTAGATAGTGGGCCGTTGCATGTGGCAGTGAGCCAAGGCACGCCAAGTATACATCTTTTCGGCCCAAGCAATGCAGACCGTTTTGGTCCATGGGGCGACAAAACGCAGCATGTGGTGCTGCGTTCTGGAGTATGGTGTAGCCCATGTGGTGTTTTTGGCACATGCCCACGCCACACTGACCCGCCGGCATGTATGGAAGGTATCACGGTAGAACAGACAGTGCAGGCATGCTCTGTCTTACTCGATAGGTAAAGACAGTTCACAGCATTGTAGCGTACCAGCAAAGAATTGCATGTTCCCTTGTTTATAGCTTTGCGTTCTTTGCGTCTGTGCGCGAGGTCTTAATGAAAAAAGAGCAAAAGAGCAAGCTATAGCTTGCTGACAACTTCCATATCGGCATCTACCATAATCTTCACCAACGACTCAAACGTCACCTCTGGCTTCCAGCCAATCATCTCATGTGCCCGTGTTGCGTTGCCTACCAGCAAATCTACCTCGGCCGGGCGCATGAAACGCTCATCCTGAACGACGTAATCGCGGTAGTCTAAGCCAACATGCCCAAATGCCAATTCGACAAACTCTAGGACCGAGTGCGTCGCACCGGTAGCCACGACATAATCACTTGGCTCATCCTGTTGCAACATCATCCACATTGCCCGGACATAGTCGGGCGCATAGCCCCAATCGCGTTGCGAGTCCAAATTACCTAGGCGCAACTCATTGGTGAGCCCATGCTTGATGCGTGCTACGGTATGGGTTATTTTGCGTGTCACAAACTCTAGGCCACGTCTCGGCGATTCGTGATTAAAGAGTATCCCACTACTCGCATGCAACCCATAGCTTTCGCGGTAGTTGACGGTTATCCAATGCCCATACACTTTTGCCACTCCATAGGGGCTGCGTGGATAAAAAGGCGTTTGCTCACTTTGCGGCACTTCGCGCACCTTACCAAATATTTCAGATGAGCTGGCCTGATAGAAACGGATTTTCGGGTCTGCAATACGCACAGCGTCGAGCATGCGTGTGACACCTAGTGCGGTTACTTCGCCTGTGAAGACAGGCTGAACCCACGACGTTTGCACGAAGGATTGTGCGGCTAGGTTGTATACTTCGTTTGGATGGTGCTCGCGCAGTATGTTGATGAGTGAAACCTCATCGAGTAAATCACCGCTCACAATGGTGATGTTATCCTGTATATGCCTGATACGCTCAAAGTTTACCGTACTGCTACGACGTACCATGCCCACAACCTCGTAGCCCTGTTCAAGCAAAAACTCGGCTAGGTAACTACCATCCTGCCCTGTTATACCCGTAATGAACGCACGTTTTTTCATGAATATTTCACCTGCACTTTGAACTGATACACATTAAAGAGAGAGACATTGCATGCAACGTCTCTCTAGTATAGCATACCCTATTGGACTATATGCCTATGCTGCACGTTTGCCTTGTGCGGCGGCTACTGCTTTTTGGGCACCCTCAGAAAGGGTTGATGCGGGAATGAGCGGCGATTCTTCTAGCAGTTTTCGCCCGGCCTCTTCATTGGTACCCACAAGACGTGCAACCATAGGAATATCGGTTTTCACTTCTTCCAATGCTGCAATAATACCTTTGGCTACCTCATCTACACGGGTAATGCCACCAAAAATATTAAATAACACTGCTTTGACATTGGGGTCATCCAGAATAATTTGGAGCGCTGCCTTCACTTTATCCTTGCCAGCACCGCCGCCAATATCCAAGAAGTTGGCCGGCTCACCGCCATAGAGTTTGACAACATCCATGGTGGCCATAGCCAACCCTGCGCCATTGACCATACAGCCAATATTGCCATCAAGTTTGATGAAGGTAAGGCCAGCTTCACGGGCTTTTTGTTCAGCGAGGGGTTCATCAGCGGTATCGCGCATAGCTTCCAAGTTGGGGTGGCGGAACAGGCCACTATCATCGAGCAGCACCTTTGAGTCAAGTGCTTGCAGGCTTCCATCGTCACGGACAACGAGTGGGTTAATCTCTACCAGCGAGGCATCATTTTCGACAAAGGTGCGATAGAGCGCACTGGCAATGTGGGCAAACTGGCGGGCTTGCTTGCCATCGGTCAACCCAATGGAAAATGCCAAGTTGCGTGCTTGGTACTCGAGCAACCCAAGTTGTGGATGCGCGGCTACTTTGATGATTGCGCTTGGGTTGGTTTTGGCAACCTCTTCTATTTCGACGCCACCTTCAGAAGATGCTATCATCACAATACTTTTGGTGCCACGGTCGAGAACGGCACCAAGATAGATTTCTTTTTGATAGGATATAGCCTCGGCAACGAGTACTTTTTCAACGGTGAGTCCTTTAATATCCATGCCAATAATTTGGCGTGCTGCGGCTTCAGCTTCATCGGCAGTTTCAGCAAGCTTGACTCCACCAGCCTTGCCACGCCCTCCAACAAAAACTTGGGCCTTGACAACAACTTTAGCGCCTATTTCTTCGGCAATACGACGTGCTTCTTCGGGGGTTGTTGCCACACCACCGCCAGTAACGGGGATTTTATACTGTGCGAGCAAATCTCGCGCTTGGTATTCGTGTAGCTTCATACAAACAACTCCTTTGGTTTCTCTAAACGGGAGCGAGTGGAAAAACTATACCATACAACCTGCAATAACGCAACGAGTAGTATGGGATAATATTTGTTCACAGCTATGGTATAGTAGGCGAAGCAGTGTCGTATGCACAGCATAAAAGCTACACGAGCAAAACTACACGAGCTATCCGTCGAGGCAGTACTCTATGCGTATTACACACCCTATTGCTCTATCAGGAGGCTATCATGAGCCAAAATACGTACACAAAACCATATATTTCCCCTCAACCGCTTTTTGAACGCATCAGGTTAGACCGCTTTGTCGGGCGAGCATGGCTCCTTGAGGAGGTAGACCATTTTATCAACCACAACGACCGTGGCTACTTCATAGTAGAAGCTGAGATCGGGCTAGGTAAAACCGCATTCATCGCGCACCTTGTGCAACAGCGTGCATACATCCACCTCTTTGTTCAGCAAGCACCCGGCTTAGATAACCTTGCCGATGGTTTGCGTAGCCTTGCATCCCAAATAGGGCGAATATGGAATCTACAGCACGTTCATACCACCGAGTTTGACGATGATGTGTTGCCCGGCATATCTGTGCGCCCCGACTTTTTGCATAGGCTCCTCGCTGTTGCCGCATATCAGCGCGACCAAATACAGCCCGATGCTCCCATTGTCTTAGTCATAGATGGGCTAGAACAAGCTGGTACCTTTCCCGGACAAAATGTCATGGGGCTACCGCACGTATTACCAAGAGGAGTCTACATTCTCGTCTCACAACGAGTTACCCAGCATGCCCCATCCGATACATCCAACGATGGAGTGCCAAACAAACATATCGAGTTACAGACAGACTGCCCAACGCATCTGTTTTGCCTCAAAGCCGATGATGCCCGCAACATAGCCGATGTGCAAAAGTATCTTGAACAGGTGACATCTCAAGACCCTATAGCATCAATGATACAAACCCATGGTATGTCTCCAGAGCATGTGCAAACAACGCTCCGTGAAAAGTCGCAAGGAAATTGGGCATACCTCTTTGCTGTGGTAGAAGAAATCCACAAACGTGCGGAGGACATACGTCAAACCCTCCCGTCGTGGTTGGAGTCGCTTCCCACGGGCTTGTGTGCATGGTATGCAGCCTACTGGCAACGCTGGCGCGACCGTGACCAAGCAGCGTGGCACAACCTGCTACTCCCGTTGCTCTGTACCCTCTGTGCGCTTCAAGAAAGCATGCCACTGGATTTGCTGCATGGTTTGGCTGGCATAGATGAACCCAAAAAAGGGCTAGTGCCATTCGTTTCAGTAAAGGCAGATAAAGCTACAAAAGAACACATACGCTCATTGTTGGATGAGGAGTGGAATCTCTTTATCAACGTGACTGTGGGCGACGAACGCATGTATTGCATGTGCGATACGAATTTCTGTCATTTTCCGTATTGGTGTGTTGACTCCCAAACAATACGTGAGGCACACCAACCCCTTGTCGAAGAGCTTGTTTTGGCAATACGTCAGGCACACAATCGCATTGCCGAGCGTTACATCAACGCATGGGGTGAGATAGTGCATACCCTGCCGTGGCTGACCGACCCAAACCTGCGTGACCTTGATAACGGCTACGGCATGCGGCATATCATCTTCCACCTGAGAGAGGCTGGACGAAATGACGATGTCCATTCGTTCATGCGTATGGAGCGTGTGACACGCGCATATGCCTATGATTCTCCATCTGATATGTTTGAATGGCTTGGCCGGTTTCTGCGTGGCGAGAAAAAACCACCTTCGCACTACACACCCGTGTGGTATGCTGCACGTGAGCAGCAGGGAGACCTGGCCGGTTTTCTGAATGATGTCGCACAAGCATGGCAGGTAACAGACGATATAGCCATTCAAATACAGTATGCATTGATACGGGCTTCCATCAACAGCCTATCGCTCACACTTCCTTTGCCTCTTTTGTCTGCACTGCTCAGCGAAAACGTATGGTTGCCAGCGCAAGGGTTCGAGTACATCCGTGAAATACCTGATGAAGAGCAGCGAGCAATGGCCTTAGCCGTAGTAGCTCCATATGTGTACGATGAAGAAGAAGGGGGTGAAATCAATACAGATACCCCTCGACATGTGCAGGGAACGACTCACCTTTCGGGGAAGAGTGTGCTTGCTGTGGCACGCGCCATTGGTGATGAACAAGCACGTATGCAAGCCCTTGCCAAGATAGCCGCTGGTTGCCCTGTTTCGTTGCTCGATGAGATTGTAGCCTCGGCCCAAGCTATGACACACCCGGTTTGGCGCATCAAGACCTTGGTGCGTGTGATACCCCATCTGCCAGAGCATGCGCGTGTGCCAATTGTCAAGGATGTGCTAGATACGGTGCATACTATTTGGCATGCGCATGTACGGGGAGAGGTACTCGTTGCACTCGCTCCCTATCTTTCGTATGACCAACAGCGTCAAGCCCTAGATAGAGCACAGGAAATAGTAGATACCGATTGGCGCATCAAAACGTTGATAGGATTGTCGCGTGTTCTCTCAAAACCACTCCTCCGTGAAGCTATGCATATGTGGGAAGTGTGGTCTAAGCATTGGCGAGCCAAGGTGTTGATAACATTGGC
Source organism: uncultured Chloroflexaceae bacterium (assembly GCA_964626155.1). Taxonomy (GTDB): domain Bacteria; phylum Chloroflexota; class Chloroflexia; order Chloroflexales; family Chloroflexaceae; genus JAAUSY01. Next base: position 168,967 of record CAZVEN010000002.1, read on the forward strand.
TGACCGCATAGAAGAGTTTAGCAGCATGGAAAAGGCTCTCGACATTGCTAACCATATCGAACATGAAGAAGACCAAGCACAAGCGCTTGCTAGTCTTGCTCCCCATTTACCCACGTCGCTCATCCACGAAGCGTTGCACAGTGCGCAAGCAATAGCCAACGATGCCGCACGTGCCACAGCTCTCAAAGGCCTATTCCCGCATCTACCGAATATATTGCTCCGCGTTGCACGAGACAATGTGCGTACTATGCAAAATAACTATGCCCGTGTCCATGCGTTGATTGCCTTCATTCCCTCCTTACCCCAAAATGAACATAGGGATATAGCCCACGAGATTTTGAGCCAAGCACGTGCCTTGCAACCAAGGGAAAGCCGCGAACAAGCGCTCATTGCACTGGCGTTGCAATTGGCCGAGTTGGGGTATATCGAGCACGTTATTGAGGCTGTTCAACAAGAGAAAGACCGACTCACCCAAACGCGCATGTTGGTCTACCTTGCCCCCTATTTGCCAGAGCATCTTTTGCAAACAGTTCTGGAAAAAATACATCTCATTCGCAATGCAAACCAGCGTTTCAATATGCTTACACTACTCGCGCCGCATCTTCCTGCTACCCTTCTCTTACAAGCACTCGACGCAGCTAGAACGATTGGTGACTGCAATCATCAGGCACGCACACTTATCGCGTTCACAGCGCATGTACCAGAATCGTTGTTGCCCCATGTGCTTGAAGCTGTAAGAATGGTCGGCAATGAGCAAGACCGTGCCGAGCTATTGGTGGAGCTATGCCCACATCTGCCAGAGCTGTTGCAGCGGGAAGCGTTGCACATAGCACGCGCTATTGAGACAGAGGAGCATCGTAGTAGCGCTTTAGGGGGTATAGCGGCATTCATTCCCGAATCGCAGGCACGCACATTGGTAGATGCTGTTTTATCCATGGCACATGTCCATGAAAAGGCAAACGCATTAAGAGCACTCGCGCCCCATATCCCCAAATCGTTGGTGCAAGATGTTTTTGAGAAAGCACGGCAGATTGAACATGAGCAAGAGCGTGCTATGGTCTTGCGCTCGATTATCCCACGGTTGCATGAGATAACCCATGGCAAACCACACCCCATGCTCCAAAAAGCTATGCGTGAGGCTCACACAATGAAAGGGTATACCAATCGTGCAATCGTACTTTCCACGCTTATACCTGTGCTTGCCAACCATGGGTTGCACTGCCAAGCGCTAGAAGAAGCGTGGACTATTGGAGATACTGATATGCGGGCTACGACGCTGGTGCAACTTGCACCATACCTATCGGAGATGCAGATAAAAAAAGTGTTGTCTGCGGTGCATACGATGCAACAACCAGATATGCGTGCAAGGGCACTGATAGATATACGCCCATATCTCCCCACAGAAGACCAACCCTATATTATTGATGAGGTGTTGTATGCTGCACGTGCGGCAAAATGGCAAGGCGATGCTGCAATACCCACTATTGTACCCAAGTTTCCTGAGCCAGAGGTGCCGGAGAAGGTGTTCGATTCGGTACGATATGTGGATAGTCGTGTAGAACGTGTCCAGTTGCTGATAGCGTTATTGCCATTTTTACCTGAGCACATGCAAGAGAGGGCACGGTATGATGCGTTCACAGCGGCATGCGACATTCATACTGGCGAACATCGCGCCGAGGCATTGGCAAGCTTAGCCCCACATCTATCGGAACGGCTTGGGCGCGAAGCGCTGAAAGAGGCCCGTGCGCTTGAGCGCGAAGAGTGGCGCAGGCAGGTGTTGAAGAAGGTGTTGCCTCTTTTGTCCACTTCGCTGCAGCAAGAGGTTGTGCATGAAATGCTAACAACACTGCGCAATGCAGGGCAACCGAGAGAAGACAACCACGCACGTGTGTATGTGCAAGATAGGGTTTTGCTCAGTACCTATAGTGCTGCATCTCAACAGCAGGAGATACTTGCCGAAGCACTCAACAGAGCACGAGACATTGCAGATACAACAGAACGCGCACAGGCTTTCCATACCCTTGCCCCGCACCTAGCCACCTTGCCAGTAGATGTGCTCTACCTGCTCTGGTGTGAAACATTGCATGTGCTCGCCAGACGTACACGGCGCGACATGTTGTCAGATATTCGTGCCTTAGCACCAGTTATGGTAGCATTACGTGATGAAACCGTGCTCGCGGATGTGTCTGAGGTGATAATGCAGGTAGGTCTTTGGTTTACGTAAAGCTATGGCAATGGGTTGCCCTTCGGCACAATGTGCATTACAATAGCATGGCATTATTAAAATCAGCGTGTGTAGAAGTACCAATAAATTCTTCAGAAAAAACACTTCGATTGCTGTCAAAAAGGCATATCGAAATGATGTAGTATGGTTTATGAATGTTGATTGAGGATCTGTACACAAGTTAGAATTGGAATCTCTTCGGAGGAATTGGCAATGCCTACAAAGTCTGTCTCTTATTTACTCGACAAGGCTGCGGCCGGTGAGCGCCTCTATTATGATGAGTGCTTGCAAGTATATCACGAAGCCGATTTGCTCGACCTTGGCTTAGCTGCCAAGGCTGCGCGTCAATTGCGAGTGCCTGGCCACATTGTGACATATCTTGTTGACCGAAATATTAACTATACAAATGTGTGTACCACACGGTGCCGTTTTTGTGGTTATCACCGCCCTCCCGGACATCCTGAAGCATTTGTATCGAGCCGCGATGAGTTAGCCCGCAAGATTGAGGAGTTGATGGATTGGGGGGGGACTCGTATCTTGCTCCAAGGTGGACACAACCCAAATCTATCTATTGATTGGTATGTTGGTTTGTTACAATGGTTACGAGATACCTACCCATCTATTGAACTTGACTGTTTTAGTCCTTCAGAAATAGCCCACATTGCCTATAGGGAAAGTATGAGCACGCGTGATGTGTTGGAAGCGCTGCAAGATGCTGGGCTACAAGGGCTACCTGGAAGTGGTGCTGAAATTTTGGATGATGAAATACGCAACCGTTTCTCTCCCCAGAAACTCAAAACAGATGGTTGGTTGACGATTATGCGTGAAGCCCAAGAAGTTGGTTTCAATACCACTGCGACAATGGTGATAGGTCTCGATGAGGATTTTGGCCACCGCATGCGTCATCTCCAGCGTGTCCGCGACTTGCAAGATTATAGCTTGCGTGAGCATGGCAATGGGTTTATTGCGTTTATTTCTTGGACTATGCAATATAGCGAAGCCAGCGACCTTGGGCGAACGCTATTCAATGGCTCCCCTAGTGTGACACCGCATGAATATTTGCGCCATGCTGCTGTTGCGCGTATTTTCCTCGATTCTATTGTGCATCACCAATCGAGTTGGGTGACACAGGGGCCAAAGGTAGGCCAAGTGTCGCTTGAGTTTGGCATGGACGATTTCGGCAGCACGATGCTCGAAGAGAATGTGGTTTCTTCTGTTGGGCAAGATACATGCTCTTTTATGAGCGAGCGCGAAATACAGGCGTTTATCCGCGATGCGGGTTATACTCCTGCCAAGCGCGATACAGGCTACAATATCGTGCGCGTTTTCGATGACCCAGAAGATTTTTCGCCCGCCAAGATGCCGTATCAGATGATAGATACGGCGTTGCTAGATAGGGATAGCTTCCCAGTGTCGGTTGGGGTGCAGTAGGGTAGGTGTTCACGCTTTCCAGTCCTACAATACCATGATGGCGAGGAAACGATGGTTAGCCCGGTTGGATGTACTACTTTTCCTAGTGGGGCTAGGGAAGAAACAACGGCATATGCGCTGAATGGTTGTTGCCCACAGCCTTACTGCACGCCGATACACTGCCAAGTATACCTATATCACTATAATAGTGAGCCATCTCATGACGAATATGACAAGCGCACCAATGAGATATGTCGCGCTGATGAGTGTCCAACCGAGGTAGGGGGAAGCGCGTTGTTCTACATGCCACCACACACCCTTGACAGATGTGGTACAATAAAGCGGTTTTCATGGTTTTTCTCCTTTCTTTACGTGGTGCGCCTAGTCAAACGTCAGGGTATCAGATAGTGGGGTTCTGATGTCTTGGCGTTTGACGATTCATGGGCAACCCGCTTACCACCAAATCTCAAAAGTGTGGTACAATAGGTCCCGTGTTCATGGTTGTTCTCCTTTCTTTAATGAAGCGTCATGCGTTATACGCAATATCGGATAGTGGGGTTCTGGTATCGCGTGGTGATCCGCCCGCATGACGCTTCGTGATTTCTGCCACCTGTATCATTCATCTGCGCGAGCTATCAACGGCAAGTAGACCATGTGTTCCGGGAGCCATTGCTCATAGAACAAGGCAAATGCGCCGGTATAGTCAACCTCAATCGTAACTGTGTTGTCCTCACTATCGTAGATATACCCGTGTGGATAATCGCCTACGAGTGTCCACGTATCATCTTGTTGCTCATACAGTTGTAACCAGTGCTCCTCTGGTGCTTCCATAGCTCTATCTTGGTAGCCTAGGGTGATAGAGACAGGTACAGCAAATGTCATATGTGGTACATGCACGCCATGAGCATACACATCTAGCATAAATCTATGCCCCGCAAACGCCAAGGTATCGTGTGGGTAGCTCTCTTGTGTTGGCGGTGGAGACTCGGTGTAGGTTATACCAATGGTGTAGGTGATACCTCGCGTTTGTATGTGCGTATTGGTTAGCAATTGGCTAGGGACGATAGCCCCAGGCGGAACGCCAAGCCTGAAGAGCAACCCATCATTGGTTCTGGTCGTAAGCACAGCATCATCCAGTGTGTCTACTAATACGAGAGAGTCTTGGTTATCAAACGTATCTTCTACGATAACATTGAACACACGTTCAATTGCAAACCCCTCAAAGTCGGTTGCTTGCACGCGCACGCTGTAACGAGTTTGTTGCTCATAGTCGAGGCGGGTGGCAGTCTTGAGATGATTGTCGTCGAGCATAAAGGCTGCATTGTCATCATCGCCATTCCCGGCAACAAGGCTGTAGGTATGCGAAATATATTCGGTATGCGTGCCGGCGTTGTCTTCGTCAAGACAGGCGAATGTGCCGACCACTGTGGCTTCGGGTTGGTTTTCGCGCACAGTGTTATTGCTCAAAATGATGTCGGTTGGGGCTTCGTTGCGGTCTTCAATAAAGATGGTGAAGCGCTTTTGCAAGATGCGATTATTGGGGGTAGTGACTTGCACTCGAATCCGACAAGCCTTTTTCGTCTCATAGTCAAGCGAACGTTGGGCTATCAGCGTGTTGCTATTCTCAATAGTAAAGAGGTCATTATCAATGTCGCCTAGGCCTTCGACGAGGCTATAGGTATAGGTTTGTTGCGCTATGTGTACTGCGTCGGTGGTGCTATCTTGCACCGAAAAGGTGCCAACAACCGTGCCAGCAGGTGCATGTTCGGCTATGCTCGTCGTGCTCAACGTTATATCATCTGGCGCATCATCGGGGCGTGTGAGGGTGATGTTGACAGGCACATAGATGATTTTGTCAGGCGTGTCGCCAACAACTTGTATGAGCGTCTCATAGTCTCCCAATAGCTCCATGCGCAGCACGCTTGGGTCAATGCTCAGGGCAAGCGTCATAACCGATGCTGCCTCGACACTACTCGTTATCGGTGTCACGGAAAGCCATGCTATATCACTGTGCGATTGGAGCCAGATAAGGCTATTGTAGACAACGGTATCAATATCGCCATGCCATGTGGCACCATCGGCAAGGTAGGTATTGAGCGCGACAACGGCTCCTTTGGTAGCGATAAATGGCTCCTCGTCGCTCCATGCAGCAACGCGCTGAGCACCGGGCGCGATCTCCACATGCTGCCGGAGCGAATCGCCGGCATGCACAACGCCATGCATAATCGGGTGGGTTGCTTCGTGGGTGCCAAGCCCGGCATAGGTGGTAGCATCGCCAGTGCCTATGAGTGGGCTATATCCCTCATCTGCAAACCGGCCCTGAATACCCCATAAGCCGGTGGGCATGCTGTAGAATGTTGGCACAGTCTGCACAACCTTACCACCAGAGTCTACATAATTTGCCAACACATCCCCTAGCGCAACCGGGTCGTCGAATGGCTCTTCGGCTATGACCACTACGGCATCATACGCCAGCATAGTTTCAAGCGTGGGCGTATGCATAGCCGCATTGAAATAGGTTGTATCGTGTATGGCGTCGTAGTTTTCTAGGTGCGAGCGTATCTGCCATGCTTGGGCCGATGCAACGACTAACACATCAAGCAGTTCGCCTTGTGTCTGCAATGCGCTTGTTGCGTGCTGCAAGGGTGCTGTGTTGGAATGTATTTGGCTTGACATAGGAAGTGTCCTAAGCCAGCCACTTGGTGTATGCGCCGGGGCTACCGTTTCCTCCTTGCTCAATGGCTTAATGGGTTCCAAGCGGTCGGGTACAAACTCGTCAACCCGTTCGTTCAGCGTTAACGATGTGGTAGCATCAAGGTGATTGTATAGGGTGAGTGGCACGGTGGCGATATGCTCAGCGTCCATTTGCTGCGTTATATCTGGCACATGGGCCTGCGCCGCTAACCAGTTGCGCGAGAGATGGAAGTGTTGTAGCGTTGTGGCATTTGCCTGCACGGTGACAGTTTGTACCTCGGTTGCATAGCTGCCGTTGTAGGTTGCGGTGATGACATGTGTGCCGGGTGGCAGAAAGAGCGCGTAGAAGCCATTGCCTGTGGTATCGGCGATATGTGTGTCATGTGCTTGGAATGTTCCTACTATTGTATTGGTGCCATCGTCAAGCGTGACTTTGTTTAGCCCTGTGTCTGTTTCAGCATCATACACATATCCAGATACGACACCACTGGTTTGTACCTCACATGCATAGGAGTGCGAATCAACACGCACATCATCAATATAGTACCCTAGGCGGCTTGCACCACTGTTGGCTTGCAAGCGGAAGCGCACATAAAAATTAGCCACTGCATCTTGCCTATCAAGCTCTACCGAGCGCTTGACCCACCTATCCAAAGAACTATTTTGTCTTCCATGGATTTCCTGCCACGTTGTGCCGCCGTTGGTGCTTATTTCTACACTGGCATAATCGTAGGTATCTTCTGTCCACAACCATTCCCACCACGAAAGGACAAGCTGCTTGTCGGCATAGCCGCTTAGGTCTATAGCCGGTGACACGATGAAGCTATTCTCCTTGCTATCATATGAGCCAGTGAGGTTGGTTGCCCATACCCGCGTCCCCGAATGAGCGGCCGGTTCGGGAACCGGTTTCCCCCATTCCCAAGACCACCTTGGTTTGTCGTATTGGTTTGTCGTGTTGCTACCGGGCGTAAACCCGCCATCGCTTGTCTCGAAATCCTCTTCATAGAGTGTTTCGGTGTAGATAGGTTGAATGCCCACATTGTCTATGTAATACCCACGCTTGTTGATAGAGGAGTCGCTATGCAAGAGGAAGCGCATGCGGAAATCTGAAACCATATAGTCTTGTGCAAGCGCAATGCTATGGCGGGTCCATGTCATGTCTACCGCACCGCTTGTGGGACCATAGATAGTGCTCCATGTCATACCGCCATCATTGCTTATTTCAACCTGAACATAATCAAATAGGCTATACCCTTCCTCTTCTGTTTCGAGCCACTGCCACCAGAAGAGTTGCACCTGCTGACCTTGGTAGCTACGCAAATCTATACTGGGTGACACAAGAAAGCTATGCTCGTCGTTTGGGTAGGTGCCAGATAGGTTCGTCCCCCACACCTTGCGTCCAGAGAATGCATCGCCTGGTCCACTTGTTGGTATGCCCCACTCCCAAGGAGCTGTCCAACTTGTGGTAAATCCACCATTATCCCCCTCGAAATCGGCAAAAAAGATGGTAGGTTTGTGATACCCCGGCGCGTTGCATGTTTCAGCATCTACGTGCAAAGCAAAATCGTGTGTGTAGATTTGGGTGCTTGGGGTGATAATGGTGGTTTCACTGGCATACACTGAGGGTTTGAGCGTGTCTAGTGTGCGTTGTTGGTAGCGTTGCCCGGTGATGGCATGTACTATGAACGTATGGACCTGCTCTGGCACGAGAGGTATGTGGTATGCTCCCGTTGCTGGGTCGGTAAAAAGCGTGTGCGCATACCCCTCGGATGTGATGTCAATGCGGGCATAGAGTGGCCGCCCGGCATCGTCGCGGACGTGGCCTTGCACGGTGCTGCGCGTGTGTTGTGGTTGGAGTGCGACATCATAGGTTGTCGTTTCCTCTGTCAGCGTGATGTTGTATTCGGTTTGAGTTTCAAAGCCATAGGCAGATAGGTTGAGGGTATAGGTGCCCTCCGGCAGTTGTATGGAAAAGGTGCCGTCATCGTCACTTCGGGTTGTGATGGTGTGTTGCGATGTGTGAATAGCTTGTATGTGGGCCTGCGCTAGGGGCGCACCTGTTGTTGCATCGCTTACTGTGCCAGCCAAGTTGCCGGTTGTGTGGGCAGCGGTGCTATCGTTTGAGATAACAAGGGCAAAGTCTTGGTCGGTCATATCAACGTTGCCGGGTATGCCATCGCCGGCTATGTTGGCAGCGATGACACGCACGGTGAAGAAGTCGCCGGCGCGTGCCGGTACAAACACATTCTCCACATTGTTACGCTCATCAAACAACCCGCCTGTGCTTGAAAACCCTTTGTCAAAAACATTGCCCCGGTAGGTACGCCCGTTTATCGTCACTTCAAGGTCTAGGTTGTTGACATAGGCGTTGCCTGTTGTGGTGCCGGGGGCATCGCTCCAGACAAGCGATACGCGCAGAGGTTCATCGGAGTTGGCGACAATTCCATCTGTCTCATACTCTTGCCCACTGGTGCTGAACGTAATGCTTTCATCTATCAGAGAGCGTGGTATGTCGTTGAACAGAGTGCTCATATTGAGTGTACCCCACCCTTGCCCTTGTCCGGGGAGTGCATTATCTTCAGTGGCGAGGTAGGATGTGCTGTTGATGAGCAATGCCTTGACCATAGCCGGCGATGGGTGCTGACCCGGGTTGAGAATGCGGTCGTAGTATTCGTAGAGCAATGAAGCAGCACCGGCTACAGCCGGGGCAGAGTGGCTTGTGCCGCTTGACCATGTGTAGAGCGTTTGCCCAACAGGATAGTAGGGGCTATGTTGCGCTCCACAAACGCCCCACCCGTTGAGGGTAGCATCTTGGGAAGCGGGTCCTTGAATGTGGGTGCCGGGCGCAACGAGGTCGGGCTTGGCACGTCCATCACTGGTTGGTCCACGCGAAGAGAAGGATGCAAGCGTATGTGCATTATGTGCCTTGGTATACCCACACCCATCTTTCACCCCATCATCGCGCACGCTGTTGGTGGACCCAATGGAGAGCACATTTTTGGCTAGGCCCGGTGAGCTAATAAATCCCGTTTCGGGGCCTGCATTGCCGGCCGAGAAGATATGCAGCATTGCTTGGTTGCCCGGCATGGTGCTAGTCGCATCGCGTGTACGGGCATCGTAGGCTTGGGTGTCAGCATTATAGGCGTTATAGTTGCGTCCCCAACTATTCGATGTGAGGACTGCGCCGGATTCAAAGCTGGTAGCGATAACACCGCTGAACGTATTGCCGCAGTTGGAAGCATCGAAATATTCTTGGCTATCGAAAACCCGTGTACTGGCAAAACGGCCATAGGGCGAAATGCCTAGCCCTATGCGGTAGCCCTGCTCATCTTGATAGGGGATGCCGGTGAGGTTGTTGTATGCGCCGGCAATGCCAAGGTTGATTGTGCCGTGGCCGTCGGAGTCTCGCCCCGACGATTCCCATGTGCAATTTTTGATGGACGTGATACGGTCCTGTTTCGCCTTGTCGCCAAATTCGTAGAAGTCGGGATGCTGCACATAGTCTACATTTCCCGTGTCGAGTCCACTATCCACAATGTCAATAATGGGGTAGCGTTCTGGGTCTGTGGGGAAACCTTGCGCGTTGAGCCAATCTATATAGCCGGGCGCTTCGGGCACAACGACACCATCTTTTTGTACCACATTGTTGGCCATAAGCTGCCCTTGGATTTCGTCGAGCATGTGGGGGCGGCTCCACGGCTCTACGTTGAACACATCTGGCCAACTTGCGACGGTGGCAAGCTGACTGGCCGGTAGTTGTAGGGCAATGTTGACAAAATGTAGTACGTTGTCTGGGTGCTGATAGACGGTTCCACCGAGATGCATAAGCTTGTCAAGCGTGTGTTGGGTTGTTGCTGTTGCATAGAGTTGCACGGTCACGTCAATGAGTGCATCCGGTGTGCCTGCTGCTTGATTGTGTGCTGTGTGCTGCAATGTTGGCTCTAGGCGATAGAAGGGGTGGTAGGGTCCCATCCAGTGAATGAAGGTGGTGTTAGTAGCTAGTTCGTCGAGGTTGGCGAGGCTCTCCCCGTCTCCCCATAGCACATAGGCATTGTTGGGGATATAGGCGACTAGGGCAACGCCGGTGTCTTGTACGTCGGTTAGCCATGCCTCTTTGATGGGGCCTATGAATTGCAGCATCCAGAACTGGGCTTGCTCGCTGCGTGTTTGCTGCATATGTGCTGCAATGGTGGGCATCGGCGCACCGTGTGTGGTATCAAGTGGCATCGTGCGTAGATAGATGGTGTTGAGGTCTGTCGCGTGTGTAGTGTGCTGCATGTGATATTCCACATGGGCGGAGTCGGCGGTTGAAATGGTTGACATATCCCATAAGGTGAATGCGCCATAGTCAACGAGGAGCGTTGCTCCCTGCTTGCGCAATATTGCAAGGGTTGTGGTGTCGTGCGCATCTACCACTATTCTGTTGGGGGATGGTGTTTTGGGCGGCGTTGCTGGCTTGGCCTGCCCAGTTGTGGCAACCGACATAGTACCTGTTGCGAATGCGACTATAAGCAAGAGCACAAGTAGAGCCGCTAGACGTATATACCGTTGCAATGATGCACGATACATGCTTTTCTCCTTTTTTATCAAGCATTTTGTTGGTATTGGTACGCATCATCACCTAGTCTATGACGACATATGTACTATCATACACCCGGTGGTGTGCTCTATGCATGATACCATTGTTTGGGTGAGTTGTGCGCTCCGTCTTTCAGGAGCAGGTCAGACGGTAGAGAGATTGCACGCAACGTGTCCATGCCACCCTCGGTACCACGCACGTTTGGGAATGCATGGCACCGAGGGTGGCTGTGCAAAGGGTTAAACCTTGGCGTTCTTGGCGTCTTGGCGGTTCAATACCACACTTGTGACCCTACTCGGCGTCGTCGGGGTGTAGATAGAGCACATACCCAAGCCCACGACGGGTTGTCACCATTTTTTTCCTGATAATGTCGCGTGTTTCTTTGTCAATAGTAGGTTCAGCTTGACATAGTTTGGTGCGAAGTTTGTTGATGGTCTCATCAAGCCCGGCAAATTGCCCCGGATCATAGTCGGGACCAAAGACCACTTCGGCGCATTGCTCACGGGTACACACTTCGCCGGCATGGTTGTAGAGGTGCAACAATAGGCGGAATGGCCCTATGGCAAGGTCAATAGGTTTGCCACGCAGGTAGAAGCGCATAGCAGGCTCATCATAGTGGAGCCAGTCCATGCGTCTTTGTATGATGGTAGGGTCTGGGTCGTGGAAGCGGAGCATAGGTTCTTTAGACCCTAACCCAATAGTGTCATCGTTGACAAGTAGGTGCGGACCTGCTATACGTTCGCCATTGACAAAGGTGCCGTTGGCGCTTCCAATATCAGAAAGGAAGTAGCGCGGGCCACTGCGCTCAATCTTGGCGTGCAGGCGTGAAACCGTTTTTTTGTCTGGGTTGATAACGATTTGGCACTCTTCGTAGCGCCCAATGGTGCAAACATCCATGTCTAGCTCGTAGGTGCTTGGTTGCACAACTGAATCAAGAGCTACAAGCGATGGCACGTGTTGTGTTCCATGCATAGAGGACATAATACGTCTTCTCCATGGTAGACAATTCATACTTTGTCTCTCTATTATACGCTATAATAGGCTGTTGTGGTACCTTGGTATCACCCATACGATGAAAATGAAAGAGAGTATGACAAAAGAATGAATGCATTTCTCCTCTTGATTATTGCTATTATGAGTGAAATAACTGGTACGACGGCGCTCAAGGCTTCAGAAGGGTTCACGCGCCTTGGTCCGGCCATCATTGTGGTGGTTGCCTACGCCATGTCGTTTTATTTGCTGTCCCAATGCCTCAAACACATTCCCCTAGGCACAGCCTATGCCATATGGTCTGGGCTAGGCACAGCAGGCACAGCTATTGTGGGTGTTATGCTATGGCAAGAAAGTTTGGATGTCGGGCGCATCATTGGGATTGGGTTGATTATCTTTGGGGTGGTGGTGTTGCAGCTTTCGTAAGGTGTGAGGTGCCTAGGTGCCTAGGTGCCTAGGTGCCTAGGTGCCTAGGTGTGAATGTAGAGACGTTGCGTGCAACGTCTCCGTTCTGCGTGGAGCACACAACGTCTCCGCGATTCAGCGATTTAGGTTCTCAAAATCATTGTGTCCTTTGCTTCGTAGTGGCCCAAAACAGTCACTACCGAGAGACACAAAGGACACAAGATAACCAAAACCCTTACATGCTAACTTACGAGACGCATACCACCGCCATTGCAGGCCGGGCAGGGGGTGTCCAGTTTATTGAACACCTCTTCACTTTCCAATTTTGCGCCGGAAAGCATGATACCTTCGCCGCCGCATTGCTCGCAGATGTCAAGCTTGCACTCTGACACGAGGCAACAATCGGGGCAAATGGCAAACAAGCGCCCATCGGCCGTCTTGTAGCGCTGGTCAGTCTCTTTACCACACAAGTCGCAAGGCACTACGGCCGGCACTGGCGTAGTCCTCTGTAACTCGACAATCACAATAAGCCTCCTCAAGGTAAGCAAGGTTTCATATCATACCCTCCTTACATCATATACAGATCGCAAAAAAATGTAGGTTGATTATACCATATTAATATCGTTTTTCTACGTTAGCAAACAAAATAGTGTTTTGTGTGGACGTAGGATAGGCTTCTAGCCTGTCCCGTGTAGCACCGGCATCCTGCCGGATCCGGCTAGAAGCCGACGCACCTTGATTGACCATCGTTTCCTGCATTTGCTCATCAAAGACATCAGGGTCGCATCCACTAACCAATTTGACCATGGTCAGTATTGACTCTGGGAGCAACCGTTTCAGTATCTCCACAGTGATAGTGTTTTCTGTCATAATGTATGCATAAGGTTGCTCGTAATTCATATCTCCTTGTACCACATAAACCGACGACAGACGAAAAGCCTCTGTTTCTTTGGCTACCCGCCCATCTTTCTGGCATCAATCCACTCTAGCCCACGTTTGGCAGGCTCACTATTGGGGTTGAGGTCGAGCACATTCATAAGCGCAGTTTCTTGGTCATCTAGTTCATCTACGGCCCCACTCAACCAGAGCCAAGCTTCCTCATTACGCTCATCAACCTCTATCACCCGCATCAACAGGTCACGGGCACGCTCCTTGTCGCCATCACACAGCGCTACTGCGCCCTCATACAACCATTCTGCTAATTGCTCTTTACTTGCCATTGCCATTCCCATAAAATTACAATTACTACACCTACTCTGCAAAAGCGTGTTACAATACCCCGCTAGGGACCATACCATACATTATACCAGTGTGCAATACGATGTAAGATCACTATGGTTTGAGGATACTAGACAGGTTTTGAGGAGGTTATCCTAGCATGGAAAAAGTAGCGCAATACCGTGCATACGTCAAACAAATTCTTCAGCACTATGGAGCCTATCTCCCACAATCGGAGAGCATAGAGACGCAATATGTTTTTGATACTGAACATGATCACTATCAAGTGTGGCAGGTAGGATGGGATGAGGAAGAATATGACCGAATATATGGATGCATTCTCCATGTTGATATAAAAAATGGTAAAATTTGGGTGCAGCACAATGGCATAGAGCAAGGCATAGCCGATGACTTTGTGGACATGGGGGTACCAAAGAATGATATTGTGCTTGGATTTCATGCGCCATACAAGCGGAAATATACCGGATTTGCAGAAGGTTGAGAGAAAAACAGGACCCTGTATGGAAATAGAACCCAAAAAAAAGCTAACGGGCAAAACAGTTGGCTACATTGCCCTGCTCATCATTTGCATCATATACATCATCAATCCCGGCTCTGGTATCATAGAAATCATTCCAGATTTTGTACCCATTGCCGGCAACCTCGATGAGGCAGCCGCAACTGCCATCGGGCTAGAAATAATCCGCCGGCTCCGCGAAGGACAAGCAGGATAACCCAAGACTCGTTCCTCCATATATGCGTGAACCGAAAAAGGACCATGCTTGGCTACCGCTCATCCTCGTAGTGCTCATTGGACTCATTGGATTATCCCTGCGCATAGCGTTGTGGAACAACTTGCCACGCCAAGGCATGATAAGTGATGAAGCCGAATACCTCGCCTCCGCCGCCTGGATCGCCAACGGGCGCGGGTTTACGTGGCATCAAGGGTGGCTGTGGACCCGTGCTCCCCTCTATCCCCTCTTCCTTGCCGCCCATATCCGCCTTTTTGGAATGCATCTAGCGCCCATCTACATCACCCAGACTCTGTTGAGTCTCATCAACATAGCCCTTGTCTACCTCTTGGCAGCAAAATTGATGCCACATTCGCATACACCCTCATCTGCGCACAACGACGCAACGACGCAAAGACCAAACAAGGTTTTTGTACCTTCTGTCGTGAATAACCGTCACATTCCCACCCTTGCCGGGTTATTGGCTGCGCTCTACTTTCCCTTTGCCACCCACGCCCAAATGCTCTTGAGCGAAACCCTCTACCTCACCCTGTTGCTCACCCTATTCATCATCCTCGCGCAATGGAGCGAAAAGGGTACTGCATTACCACACGCGCTTGTGTTGCTCGCACTGGCCGGATGTGTGGCAGGGCTGGCAACCCTCACACGTGGGCTAACATTGGGCTTCATCCCGTTCATCGCCGGGTGGATAGTCTTCACGAACATCCGTCGCCTGTCCCTCGTCCCTCGTCCCCCGTCCCATATCATACAGCTTGCCAGTTTCATCATTGCCTGCGTATGCACAGTTGCGCCGTGGTCTTGGTATGCCAGCACACTCTACAACGGCACCATAGTGGTTGACACAACCGGCTCATTCAACCTGATGCTTGGCGCACGAACAGCCTATGATAGTGGGCGCTACGATGCCAACACCCGCAACTTTATCCTAGCCCTGCTCGATGACTCGCTAAGCCAATCAGAGCGGCGAACTATGTTGGCCGACTCGTGTTTGTGGCAACACCAAGACCCACATGTACTAGATGCCCTTGAACAGCCCACAAGCACCATTTCGCAAGGGCAACGCCAAAGCCTGATGACCCGTGAGGGGCTATGCCTCCTCCGCACAGCACCCGGCGCATTCGTGCGCAAAAGCTTCCGTGAAACAATAGATTTCTTTCGCATCAACTATACCGGCGACGAGCGCATGAGTGGCGGGTTTACGCAAGGACGCCTACCACGCTGGTATGCCCTAGCCCTCTTTGTCCTCAGCGACACCCTCTACATCCTTATGCTACCATTGGCTATCATCGCTTGGTTTCAAATGGGTACACCTTTCGACTCCTTCGACAAACTCAGGGACCGGCTACGGGAACGGTTTATTCCCTTGCATGTGTTGATAGGGTTGTGGGTGCTCTACAATTTGCTCACCGTGCCGCTCCTCTTCGCCATCAACCGCTTCCGGCTGCCGCTCATGCCATTTGCCTGTATCTACGCCGTAGCCATACACAAGCCATCTGCGCATCGTCCATCACACATCATACAGTATGCTATCGCTCTATTCGTAGCTATCCTCATTCTCCCTTCCTACCTTGGGCCCTACCCTTCTAGCCTTCAAGCTACGCGCATGAATTGGCAGGCACGACCAACATGGCAACACCGGCAGCACCTCATTGATGCACTCGGTAGTGGCAATGCATATGAAGCACGCCAGCTTTTGGATGTGCCTTCGCACCCCGATTCTGCCACGACAAACTCAAGTACCAATAGCTCTCCGTCCTCGGCCTCCCGTCCTCAGTCTCCCGTCCTCGGCCTCCCGTCGTTCATCGTGCGTCTAGCGCGTCCGCTTGTGGCAGGGCTAGAAGGCAACCCGGAGCAGGGGTTGAGCATGCTCCCCGATGCGCCAACCATAGCCGCACACAAAGATTGGCAATTTTCTGTGGTGCGCGGCGACTTACTCCGTCGCATAGGCGATGAAGCGGGGGCAAAAGCTGCGTTCACACCTGTGTATGTAGATGACCAGAACCCGGTCGCATGGGCCTGGGAATGGCTATACCCAATCCCCACACGACATATAGATCTTGCCGGCAACCTTGATGTAGGCTACATTCACGGTTTCTATCTAGGCGAAGGAGACCCGCCGGCTGGCGGCACATTCCGTTGGTCTGGGCCAAAAGCATTACTGCATTTTCCCCAACAAGGCAAGGATGCGCCGCAGGAACTGTGTTTGCGGGCCGATGGGCGCGGCTGGCCGACCGATATGCCCACACCAAACGTCAAGTTCTCTGTATTACCACGCAAAAGCTTGCACAAAGATGCACAGACGCAAGACATGGGAACGCTCAACATACAACGTACTATTGAAGTATATTGCATCACCGTGCCACCCACACCGCCTACATCCGATATAACCATCATGCTTGAAAGCCCGACGTTTGTGCCGCAGGCGGCCGATTTGCTGGCACTCCAAGGGCCACAGGTTGGGCAACTGCGCCTACTCGGAGTACGCCTCGACTGGGCCGAGCTCCGTGCTGAATGATGTATGATGTACTGAGTGCTGTATGATAAATACATCTTACTACAAAGAATACGGTGTTCTATCTATCGTGTTGCTGTTGGCGCTTGCGGTGCGCCTAGCCGTATGGCATTGGCATACCTACTACCCACTCGGTGGCGATGAGCAAGAATATCTCCAGCAAGCGCTCACCTTGTTGCGTGAGCATCGCTACCAAGAGCTACGCCTAATGCGCCCGCCGCTGTATGGCGTCTTCCTTGCAAGCTGCATCGTAGCAGTAGACTCACTCGTACAGCGCCTGCGCCTGATACAAGTGTTCCTCAGCACCGCTACCATCATACCTATGTGGCTTCTCACCAAACAATTGGTATCCACATGGAACTCTGCCCAAACGCACAGGCATGTGCTATCAAAAGCACCTTTCATCAGCATTGTGCTGTGTGCCTTGAGCTACACCCTTGCAGACTATGCCACGGAACTGCTCACTGAAACGCTCTTTTTGCTAGGCGTAACGACATTGCTTTGGCTCCTTATGCGTAGCTATGCAATCCCACAGCGCCACCCCTACCGTGTCGCAGCATTGGCCGGTGTCATCTTGGGGTTGCTGTGCTTGCTACGCTCTGTTGCACTGCCACTGCTCGTTTTGGGTGCATTCCTATTACTTTTTAGCCACACCTCAAAAGGGAAATTTGACGCTAGGTGCCACGCACTTTTGGGAGTGCGTGGCACCCTCGATAGTACCAACAGACATCGTTTACTCGCCGCGTTGGTATTTGTGCTATCCACACTGGTTATCATAGTGCCATGGACGATGCGCAACTATGCCACCTATGGCGGGTTGATACTTATTGACACGACCGGGGCCGAAAACCTATGGCTAGACAATGACCCCGCCGGACGTGAAGCAGTGAAGGCACAGCTCTATGCGCTTGGCGAAGACCGCCTAGCGCGTCAACAGCTTGCTACGCGCAACGGCATAGCGGCCATCACAACCCACACGCACCATTTTATGCGCAAGGCATGGCAAGAACTCCGTGCCTTCTTTGCGCTGGAATATACCGATGATATGCTGGCCCGCCCTGCTATTTGGGTGCCGCCACCTGAAGTGTGGATGCGTCTGCTACTTGGCGATGGTCTCTTTGTGCTGGTGCTCATAGCCGGCATTGCCGGGTTGTGGTCCAATATTATGCCTAGGGAATACACTATTGCACCACAAAGAACACAAAGGACACAAAGGAAAAACTCTGAAAATAGGGTTGTATCCGTTTTTGCACATATGATGGTACATAGCAAAAAGTATGTAGATGCTGCCCCGCACGTGCTGAGTGCCCTGTGGGTATTGTACATACTTGTGACAGCTATGGCATTTCATGTTGAATTGCGCTATCGGTTGCCGCTCTATCCCGTGTTGTTGCCATATGCAGCATTGTGGCTTGAGCATATGTACAAAGCTGTGAAGACGAGGGACGAGGGACGAGGGACGAGGGACGAGGGACGAGGGGCAGGGGCGGGTACTATGTTGCTGCGCGTGGCTTTGCACCCGGCGATGTTGGTGCTCTGCCTGATGTTATTGCATAAGCCCTACCCGGCACTGGCATGGCAGCTTGGGCAAAAACATGTTCACTTGGCCCAAGCTGAGCAAGCGCTCGCACACAACCATACCGAGGTAGCCCAAAAGCACGCCTATGCAGCATTGCACCAAGACCCAGAGTCAGTGTTGGCACGAGTTGCTCTCGCACGGGTTGCTCTATTGCGTCATGACGATACCCAAGTCGAGGCTCTGTTGCGTGAGGCTATTGCGCTATTGCCCGCACATCCACACCCACATGTGCTGCGCGGCGATATGCTGCGACAGCAAGGCAATATGGCAGACGCACGCCATGCCCTAGCCTACGAAGCGGCTACGTTGCAAGATGTGCAGGCATGGAGTTGGCAACGCTTCACGACACCACCAATGCCCAAACTCGACATTGGCAATGGACTCGACTTAGGCATGATACGCGGCTTTCATCTGCACACGCCCGTCACCCATTGGCGTTGGACGACGGGACATGCGACTATGCGCCTTGCCAACCAGCCCCTATCCGACACACTGCGTTTGCGCCTAGCGTCGGGGCGACCGCCCATGGCTCCCAACCCAACCGTAGAAGTGCGCATTGCTGGTATACCATCCCATAGCACAACCCTCAACGTATCGCCTGAATGGAATGTGTATACCGTATCACTCCCTAGCGTACAGCAACAAACTACACCATTGGTCGTGGAAATCTACAGCGATACGTTTCGCCCACGTCTGTATGACCCGGCCAGCCCCGACAACCGCGTGCTAGGTATCATAGTAGATTGGGTGGCTGTTGAGTGATGCGTGATACGTGATGAACAATAGGAAATCATACAACATACCCCTCCTGCTCATTCTGCTGCTGGCACTCGCTCTGCGTCTAGCCCTATGGTCGCAACCGCTGCATGATCCAGCAAACGATGAAAACGAGTACATCACCGTGGCATATGACTTACTGGAAGGCCGTGGGTGGGAATTTTATACCCACTATCACTGGCTGCGTGCCCCTCTGTACCCGCTCTTTTTGGCAGGCTCGCTGTGGCTGACGAATGGTGATTTGCACCTCGCCGCTTTGCCCAACATTGCCCTCAGCACAGTGACGGTGTACCTTGTCTATCTGTTGACGAAAATGCTTGTTTGTTCCCTTACCGTAGCACCGGCATCCGTAGCACCGGCATCCGTAGCACCGGCATCCTGCCGGACTCCGGCATCCGTAGCACCGGCATCCGTAGCACCGGCATCCGTAGCACCGGCATCCTGCCGGAC
>CAZVEN010000002.1:188656-344049 GCA_964626155.1 uncultured Chloroflexaceae bacterium
CCGTAGCACCGGCATCCGTAGCACCGGCATCCGTAGCACCGGCATCCTGCCGGACTCCGGCTAGAAGCCGGTGCTACAACACCATTGCGTATGCGGCGGCGCTTATGGCGGCGTTGCTCTTCACATTATGCACCTTTGCAAGCCTCTACATGAGCGAAACGCTGTTCACATTCTTCTTTGCAGCATCTCTGTTGCTTTTACTGCGGTATGCGGCTACACCACAACACGATACAGGCAAGCGCCTTATGCTCGTGGCTTGTGCCGGCATATGCTATGGGTTAGCAACGCTCACCCGTTCGGTAACGTTGGCGTTCATGCCCGTTGTGGTGCTGTGGATTGTGGCTATAGCGTTTGATTCTTGGCGCTCTTTGCGGCTTGGCGCAAGTTTTCGTGCAGTGCTTCGTGGCTTGCTCTTTGCAGCATGTGTGATGCTCACAATAGCGCCATGGACTATTCGCAATTGCAACGCCTATGGGCGCTGTATCCTCGTTGAAACGGGATTATCCTACAATCTATGGGCATTCAGTGAGCCGCATGAAAGCATGGGGACTATATTCAAGACGCTGGAGAGCATCCCCAACCCGGCCGACCGTGCAGATGAGGCGACAAGGCGTGGCATGGAACGTCTGCAAGAAGACCCCACCATTCTGCTACGCAAGCCCTGGCCAAACTGGGTTGCGCTCTGGCGCATCAAGCCAATACAAGACCGCTTTTTGCTTCCCAACTACTATACAGACCCGCCACCGCTCATCTTTCTATCGGCATTGCTCTTTGATGATATGCTCTATATCCTCATTCTTAGTGCTGCTATCATTGGCATCACCTACACACTGATATACAGAACGACCAACCTTGTAGCATGGCTACCCATTGCGTGGGTGTTATATATTGTCTCTACGACGATGCTGACGCACGGGGAAGGGCGCTACCGTCATTTTCTATTCCCGGTGCTCATTCCGTTTGCGGCTATGACGTTGTGCCATTGGAGAGCATATCTGCGTTCTTTCTCAATCATAGGGGGGGGATGCACAACCCATGCACGCAAGGTGGTGCATGTGCTCATGAGCCTCGCGCTTATTGGGTTTGCTTTGTACCCAACAGTGATGCTGTATCCATGGAAATGGGCAACTGGTGGGGCGGCTCGCAGCATCCATCGGCTTGTTGGTGATGGTGCCTATGGTATGGGCAACATACAGGCGGCTGAAGCGGCCTACACTCGTGCTTACTCTGCGCAAAAGACGGCCGATGGGCGACTCATATTGGGCGACTTGTACCTTCAGCAAGGCAATATCCACAAAGCAGAAGAGTTTTACCAAGCCGGCTGGGACCGTAAGAAGCGCTATATTGCGGCAAGTGCGCGTGTAGGCAACGTGTTACGCATGCTTGGGCGCGAGGATGAGGCGCGAGATGCGTTTCAAGGATACTTTGTGTCGCAACAAGAGGTGACAACCTGGAGTTGGGAGCATTTGGACCCACCGCCAACAGCATATGTTGATATTGGTGATGGGCTAGACTTTGGCTATGTCGGCAATGTATACAATGCTGAGAAGCAACAGGATGCAACAGCACGCTGGACGAATGGGCAGGGGGTGCTGCGCGTGGGTAATGCACATGCGCAGATACTCACGATGCGGATAGCGGCACCGCGTCCGCAAGCTGGGCCGGATGGGCTGTCGCATGGTGTGGCGACGGTATGCAGCACTGACCTGTGCCAGCCGGTTGAGCTTGCACCCACATGGCGCATTGTTCGTGTGCTGCTGCCGCCAACATCTGAGCCTACCCATACGGTTGCGATACATAGCCCCACGTTCGTTGCGCCCGATGGACGCGAGTTGGGCGTGCTATTAGATTGGGTGCGGGCATGGAACCTTTCAGGTCCTCGCAAAGGTATGTATTGAACCGCCAAGACACCAAGAGCGCCAAGGTCTAAACGAAACAATGGGATTCCCCGTTGTGGTATACTGAGTACATAGGGGATACCATTGCAAAGCTCTGTGCATGGTAAAGGGAGAGCGTACAGGAAGGAATAGAGTATAGGAAAACGGGTATGCATATTAAACCAACCGACAAAGCCATGAAGACCTACTACGATACGATGGCAACCTATCGGCAGCAAGGTGTGACGCATGAACTGGCTGTGCGCCAAGCTTTCTTTGTCCTGCTTGAAGCAACAGCCAAACCAATGCGCTGGGCACTCGTTGCAGAACATACCTTGCCCAACCGTAAGCGGATAGATGGCGCACTTTTTGATGCGTTTAAGCTGCCAAGAGGCTATTGGGAAGCCAAAGACAGTAGCGACAACCTAGAGACCGAAATCACGAAGAAAATCGCGCTTGATTACCCGCTCATCAACACCATTTTTGAAGATACATGCACGGGCATCCTCTACCAAAACGGTCAGCGCGTCATGCACGCTGATTTGACGCAACCCACCGATCTAGCGGCCCTACTTACACGTTTCTTCAGCTATACCGAACCGCATATAGAAGCATTCCAAACTGCTGTCACTACCTTTCAAGCCCGCATCCCCGAATTAGCAGCAGCTCTACTGGAACACATAGACGAGGAGCAACGGACGAATACGGCATATGTGACAGCCCTAGAAAAATTCTATGCACTGTGTCAAGTGTCTATTAACTCCAATATGAGCATGACGGCCATCAAAGAAATGTTGGTGCAACATCTGCTGACCGAACGCCTGTTTCGGACGATTTTCAATAACCCGGACTTCACGCGGCGCAATGTCATTGCCGCTGAAATAGAAACCGTCATTGATGCGCTCACCAGTCGCTCGTTCAGTCGCCAAGAGTTTCTGGCGCAGTTAGATTATTTCTACCTAGCGATAGAACAAGCGGCTGCGACGATACGGCAATATGCGGAAAAGCAAGAGTTTCTGAACATGGTCTATGAGCGTTTCTTTCAAGGGTTTTCGCAGAAGCAAGCCGATACCCACGGCATTGTGTACACGCCGCAAGAGGTGGTAGATTTCATGTGTGCGAGTGTCGAAACCTTGTTGCAACGCGAGTTTGGCAAGTCGCTGTCGAGTGAAGGGGTGCTGATACTCGACCCATGTGTCGGCACCGGCAACTTCATGGTAAACATCTTATACCGCCTAAGCTATAGCACGCTACGCCATAAATATGAACAAGAACTGTTTTGCAACGAAGTGATGCTCTTGCCCTACTATATCGCCTCGCTGAACATAGAGCATGCCTACTATGACCTCATGCAAACCTACCAACCGTTTGAAGGGATCAGTTTTGTAGACACACTCGATATGGAGCGTGAGCAACAAACGACGTTGTTCAATCAACACAACACGATGCGGGTAGAACGGCAGAAGCAGGCCGACATCACAGTTATCATTGGCAACCCACCCTACAATGTGGGGCAGATCAACGAAAACGACAATAACAAGAACCGCCAGTATGACTTGGTGGACCAGCGCATCCGCGAGACGTATGTGAAGGATTCCAAGGCTACCCTCAATAACCAAGTATATGATATGTATGTACGGTTTTTTCGGTGGGCAACCGACCGCTTGAAAGGGCGGGATGGGATTGTGTGCTTTGTGAGCAACAACGGTTTTTTGGAAGGTATCGCATTTGATGGCTTTCGGAAGCACCTAGCGGACGATTTTACCCAGATATATCATTTTGACTTAAAGGGGAATGCGCGAACGAGTGGGGAACGACGTCAGCGGGAAGGGGGCAACATCTTCAGCGACCAGATACGAGTTGGTGTGGGTATCACCCTGTTGGTGCGCAATCAACAACAAGCAGATACGCACGTTTACTATCACAGTGTGGGTGATTATTGGAAAGCGCAGCAGAAGCAAGCGTACCTCGGTAGGTTTGGGAGCGTAGCAGATGTGCCGTGGCAACACCTTGCCGTGGATGCGAAATATTCTTGGCTCACACAAGGGCTACGTCCAGAGTTTGATACCTTTGTACCAATGGGCACGAAGGAAACAAAGGCACACAAACAACAACCGAGTGGCACGTTGTTCTGGTTGTATTCCAATGGTATCGTGACAGCACGCGATGAATGGGTTTACGACTTTGTCCAAATAAGCTTAGCACATAAAATGCAACGCTTTGTGCGAAATTACAACTATGAGGTATTTCGTGCTACGCAAGAGCAACCAGCGCCCGAAGAAATAGACACCTTTATAAACACCAACCGGGACTTTCTCAAGTGGACGGATAGGTTGAAAGAGGCACTGGTGAAGGGGCAAACCATAACGTTTGAGCAGGCACAAATACGGCGGTCACTCTATCGTCCGTTCTGTCAGCAATATGTCTACTTTGACCATCTCCTGAACCAAAGGCGTTACCAACAGCATCATCTTTTCCCTACCCCAGAAAGTGAAGATGAGAATGTAGCCATTTGCCTCACGGCTATTGGCAGTACAAAGTCTTTTCACTGTCTCGTTACAAATTGTGTGATTGATTTTCATTTTACAGGGGACACGCAATGTTTCCCATTCTACACCTACGATGAAGACGGCAGCAATCGCCAAGAAAACATCACCGACTGGGCACTGGAGCAAGCGCGGCAACGCTATGGTTCTGATGTGAGCAAGTGGGATATCTTCCACTCTATCTACGCACTCTTGCACCACCCAGATTACCGCGAGAAGTATGCCGATAACCTGCGGCGTGACCTGCCACGTATCCCCTTGCTTGGCGATGGTGCGACCTTTCAAACACTCGCTACGCTCGGTAAACAACTGGCCGACTTGCACCTACACTATGAGCAGGCAAACGAATACCCCTTGCAATGGCAGAAAAGCTTCAATGTGTCTTGGACGTGGCGGGTAGAGAAGATGCGCCTGAGCCGCAACAAGGATGCTGTCATCGTCAACGATGCGCTCACCCTTGTGGGTATACCAGCAGAGTGTTTTGCCTATCGTCTAGGGAGTCGGTCAGCCCTTCAGTGGGTGCTTGACCAATATCAAGTGAAGACCGACAAGCGTAGTGGAATCACCAGTGACCCGAACCGGCCCCATGAGCCGGAGTATATTGTGCGCCTAGTTGGGCGCATCGTCACAGTGAGTGTGGAAACCATGGCAATCGTGGGGCAGATAGCGACCGTGCCACGAACAACGTAGCAATGTTCCATAGTTGTGGTAGAGACGTTGCATGCAACGTCTCTACCTCTGTTGGAATACCTTAATCAAATTTGAGTTCAAGCAACTGTATACGTGTTGCCTGCAACCGGTCCATCACAATGTGTGCAAATTGACGCAAAAGCGCATACCCAAGATCATGGTCTTCAGCACATCGCTCACGCAACAGTTTCGCATCAAAAGCTATCGCTTCAGTATTCTCAAGTGCCCGCCCATCGAAAACCCATTGATACGGCTCAAAGAGCCACGACCAACCAAGCACATCGCCTGCCGTGGTTTTTCCATGTGCATTGCTTGGGGCAATGGTTTGCAAAACGACAGGACCACGCCCCGGCGCAAAGGTTTCTACCGTCACCTTCCCTTTTCGGATGACGTAAAATGCGTTTGCCTCTTCACCTTCACGAAAAATAAATTGACCAGCACGGAACTTGACTTCCGATGCACATTCCGCCATCACCTTAATGTCATGTGGTTCAAACTCTTTGAAAAAGGGATGACTAGTGATTATCTCCTCGATAACTTGCAACGCTCCAACCTCCTTACCAAGTCCAGATAGGTACTCTGGCACACCAAACAATAAGACATGTTTCGCACAACACTGGCAGAATAACCTGTCACTCTACCACATAGGCACAAGTACTATCGCCTCGTCCCTACCCACCACTATACACTCATAAAGCCTTCAGACTCAGACGATGCCGTCAATGCCGCACCCGTTGGTCCATAAATATGATGTCCGTCGTAGCCAAACGAATTGAGCACCTTCATATAGTTTGCCCGCTCGAAAGCAGCCGGGTTCTCAACTGCTTTCTGGCTCATGCTCCCGCGCATCTGGGTAACAGACTCATACTCGTTTTCAGACATCCAATCACTCAGATTAGACAGCACACCAGAAGCATGATTCACACCATACTTCAACAGCGCCGATGTCATCATAGCGACATTTGCACCCGCCATCAATACCTTGATCACATCCTCAGCAGTATGAATGCCACTCGTGGCAGCAAAATCTGCCTTGACTCTATTATAGAGAATAGCTATCCAGCGCAATGGCAAGCGTACTTCATCGGATGTACTCAGCAGCAGGTTGGGCACAACCTCTAACGCCTCCAAGTCAAAGTCGGGTTGATAGAAGCGATTGAAGAGCACCAGACCATTGGCACCAGCATCTACCAACCGTTGGGCTATATTGGGAATGGAAGAAAAGGACGAACCCAACTTCACCGCTATTGGAATGCCTATCTTAGCCCGAATATCGCTCACCAAACCGACGTACTTATCTTCAATCTCAGCGCTACTCAAGCTTGTGTCAGTTGGGATGTAGTAAATATTTAGTTCCAACGCATCTGCGCCGGCATCCTCGATTTTCTTTGCATGGCTGACCCAGCCGCCAGTCGAAATACCATTGAGGCTACCGATAATGGGAATTTGAACGGCTTGTTTGAGATGAGCTATTTCCTTCAAATAGCCTTCTGGCCCGGTGTGAAATGTCTCAAACTCAGGGTAATAACTTTGTACCTCAGCAAACGTATTGGTACCCTGCCCAATGTAGAAGGACATTTCATGGCTCTCATGGATGATCTGTTCTTCAAAGAGGGAATACATCACCACAGCAGCAATACCGGCATCTTCCATACGACGAACCGTGTCCACATCACGCGATAGGGGACCGGCTGAAGCCACCAGCGGATTCTTAAGCGAAAGCCCCATGTAGGTAGTTGTCAGATCCATTTTCTATCTCCTCCTGGTAATTTTCAAAAAAGCCACGTCCAAAACGTGACGTATGTTCTTATTCCAAAGGTTACACAAAGAGTATGCAACGCACAGCAAACAATGCCCATACCACAATGTATTTGGTTATGCGAAGCACACGTCACTGCTTACAACAATGCTTATATGGCAAGCAGGACGCCCATCACAGACATAGTCGTATGACTTATACTCATACCATGTCCATTATTGTAGCAGATATTTCACTAGACACAAAACCGTATCTGTTCACTTTTTGGTACAAAAAGGAACACACATACACAAAACCTGACAGGTTTTGTACAAAGGACCTACATCCCATACAATGTAGACTCCCCCTCTCAAGCCATAGTGCTTGAGACCACAAAACCTGTCAGGTTTCACACTCTCCTATCAGCAAACAAACAGCATATTATGCCTATGCAGAAGGTTCATAAGCTGTCACCAAATTCTGATACAAGTTCCAGCGTTCATTTATATCGCGTTGTGCTTTCTCCAAGAGCATCTCCGCTCGTTGCTCATCGGTCTGTAGCAACACCTTAAATCGTGCCTCGTTGTATGCATACTGCTGCAATGGAATGTTTGGAGCCTTGGAATCGAGCTTGAATGGATTTTTGCCCTGTGAAGTCAGCACCGGATTGAACCGATACAGTGGCCAGTATCCCGACTGCACAGCCAGCTTCTGCTGTTCGAGGCCCTTGGTCATATTGATACCGTGGGCAATACAATGCGAGTAGGCAATAATGAGCGACGGCCCGGTGTAGGCTTCAGCTTCGATAAAGGCTTGCAATGTTTGTTGGTCGCTAGAACCCATGGCAATTTGGGCAACATACACATAGCCATAGGCCATGGCAATGAGACCCAAATCCTTCTTGCGCATGTCTTTACCCTGTGCTGCAAAGCGTGCGACTGCTGCACGCGATGTAGACTTAGAAGCTTGACCGCCCGTGTTGGAGTAGACTTCTGTATCCATCACGAGCACATTCACATCGCGCCCTTCGGCCAACACATGGTCGAGGCCGCCGTAGCCAATATCATACGCCCAGCCATCACCGCCGAGGATCCACACACTCTTGCGCACAAGGTTATCGGCAAGTGCCACCAAGTCGCGCTTGCGCACATCTTCGACACCCTTGAGTACCTCGTTGAGCTTGGCAATGCGTGCTTGCTGTGCATGCATACCGACTGCGCCACTCTCTTCAATCTTATTGAGTTCATTGACCAGTTCGGCCCCTAGCAACTTCTCCCTGACTGCTTTGACACGTTCGCGCTGAGCTTGTATGCCGGCCTCAGTCGTCTGATCTGCTTCCAGAATACCCTTGACGAGTTCATCACCCAACTCGCTGGCCAACTGTTGCACCAGTTCGCGTGCATACTCTGTATGCTTATCTATCGTCAAGCGCATGCCCAAGCCAAACTCGGCGTTGTCTTCAAAGAGCGAGTTAGACCATGTTGGGCCACGCCCATCAACATTGGTTGCCCATGGTGTCGTAGGCAAGTTGCCGCCATAGATAGATGAGCACCCCGTTGCATTCGCAACAATCATACGGTCGCCAAACAACTGCGACATCAATTTCACGTAGGGAGTTTCACCACATGCAGCACACGCGCCACTAAACTCAAAGAGCGGTTGCAGTAGTTGCGAACTCTTCACCGTGTTGACGGCAATCTTGGTGCGGTCTACTTCAGGTAGTGAGAGGAAGAAGTCCCAGTTTTCACATTCTTGCTCACGAATGGATACCTGCGGGGCCATGTTAATCGCCTTGCGACCAACTTGCGATTTATCTTTAGCAGGGCAAGCCTCAACACACAAGGAACACCCAGTACAATCTTCAGGGGCTACCTGAATGGTAAACTTGCTACCAGGTATTTCCTTGAACTTGGCATCTACAGCCTTGAAGGTTGCGGGGGCACCTTCGAGCAAGCTTGGATCGTATACCTTTTGTCGAATCACTGCATGGGGGCATACAAAAGCACATTTACCACATTGAATGCACAAATCGGGTTCCCACACTGGCACTTCCAAACCAATGTTGCGCTTCTCCCATTGCGTCGTAGCAACAGGGAAAGTGCCATCAATTGGCATAGCACTCACCGGGAGCGACTCGCCTTCGTTGATCATCATAGGAGCCAGCACTTCGCGCACAAACGCGGGTGCCTTATCTGACACGGGCTTGCGGCGAGTAATCGTGCTTGTGACTTCAGACGGCACCTTTACTTCGTGGAGGTGTGCCAACGAATGGTCCACCGCCTCAAAGTTTTGCTGTACTACCGAATCACCAAACTTACTGTAACTCTTCTTGATAGCCTTCTTAATTTGCTCAATAGCCTGCTCTCTAGGGAGCACACCACTGATAGCAAAGAAGCATGTCTGCATAATGGTATTAATGCGTTGCCCCATATGAGCATTCTTAGCTACTTCGTAGGCGTCAATGACATAGAAGCGCAGTTTCTTATCTATAATACCCTGCTGTACTTCGCGTGGTAGATGGTTCCACACTTCATCGGGACCGTAGATACTGTTGAGCAAAAAGATAGCACCCTCTCGGGCCGGCTTGAGCACATCGAGGCGTTCCAAGAACGTAAACTGATGGCAGGCAACGAAATCGGCCTGATGTACCAAATAGTGCGACTTGATTGGTTCTGGACCAAACCGCAAGTGCGAAATCGTCATTGCACCAGACTTCTTCGAGTCATACACAAAGTAGCCCTGTGCATAGTTATCGGTTTCTTCACCAATAATCTTGATAGAGTTCTTGTTTGCACCCACGGTACCATCGGCACCAAGACCCCAGAAAACACATCGTACAGTCTTGTCGCTCTCAATCGAGAATGTGGGGTCATAGTCGAGGCTTGTGTGTGTGACATCATCATTGATACCAATGGTGAAATGGTTTTTGGGTTTGTCTTGTTGGAGGTTATCAAAGACTGCCTTGGCCATAGCCGGCGTGAAGTCTTTGGATGAGAGACCATAGCGCCCACCGTATACCCGTGGCATAGCACTAAACGGTGCATCACCGCTAGACACTGCTTCTGTAAGGGCAGTGATAACATCCTGATACATTGGCTCGCCAGCAGCTCCAGGCTCTTTGGTGCGCTCTAGCACTGCTATCGCCTTAACGGTGCTTGGCAGAGCCTGCACAAAGTGCTTGATGGAGAATGGACGATACAAGCGTACCTTGATAGCGCCATATTTTCCACCTTGTGCATTTAGGTATGTCACCGTCTCTTCAACGGTCTCAGCATAGGCTCCCATAGCCACAACAACATGCTCGGCATCTGGAGCACCAACATAATCAAACAAGCGATACTGTCTTCCGGCCACTTGCGCAAACTTATCCATGGTTTGCTGCACAATATCGGGGCATGCATCATAGAACGGATTAACCGTTTCACGTGCTTGGAAAAATGCATCTGGGTTTTGCGCTGTACCACGGAGAATAGGGTGATCTGGTGTCATTGCGCGGCCACGATGTTCTTGCACTTTATCGTGGTTAATCATCGCTCGCACATCGTCGTCGGCAAGTATTTCCACTTTTGAAACTTCATGCGAAATGCGGAAGCCATCAAAGAAGTGCAAGAATGGCACGCGGGATTCCAATGTTGCTGCATGGGCAATGAGGGCCATGTCGTGGGCTTCTTGCACCGACCCAGAAGCCAACAACGCAAAACCGGTTGCCCGTACTGCCATAATATCAGAGTGATCACCAAAAATTGAGAGTGCATGGGTAGCGATAGTACGCGCCGATACATGGAGTACTGTTGGTGTCAGCTCACCTGCCATTTTATACATATTAGGGACCATCAAAAGAAGACCCTGAGAAGCCGTAAATGTTGTTGTCAGCGACCCAGCTTGCATAGCTCCATGCAATGCACCAGCCGCGCCACCTTCAGATTGCATTTCAATGACCAACGGTACTGTTCCCCAGATATTGGTCTTCCCTTGTGCAGACCACTGGTCAGCAAATTCTCCCATTCCCGATGAGGGAGTAATAGGATAGATAGCGACAACTTCGCTCACTCTATGAGCAATGTTGGCTACAGCTTCGTTCCCTTCAAGCGTCACTACCGTGCGTGTCATCTAAACCTCCATTACTACTACTTATTTT
Organism: uncultured Chloroflexaceae bacterium; assembly: GCA_964626155.1. GTDB lineage: Bacteria > Chloroflexota > Chloroflexia > Chloroflexales > Chloroflexaceae > JAAUSY01. Next base: position 199,646 of record CAZVEN010000002.1, read on the forward strand.
ATACATAGGTTTGGATAGAAACATGTCTGCCTTCTTGCCTCAACCTTCCCGAACCAACCTTCTCACCTCATACGGTGAGGCAATTGCCTACACACATCATACTACTACGTGCGCCCAGAATTGGCAACTTGCATATACCTATTTGCAAACACCCAATGCTAAGGATAGTTGTTTGAGCACGTCACCAATTATAATGCATGTTTTCTCTCTCTTCACGGAACACATACCGACAAGGTGTTATGTACTAGAGCTTTGGCTTGTGAGGACAGGAACGGGCTAACATGCCCCTATATTTACCCCTTATCGGATATACTCCTGACTAGGTACAAATATACCATAAAAACCTTTAAAAAACAAATCTTTGGTAAAAGGTGCAGAAACTATACAACAAAGGTGACAGCCAAGCTCGTTGCCAAGCTTATTGGCTGCCACCCGTTGGATACCAGGTATGAACCCACCTGAATGGTTACCGCTGAACTTCCTCTGGAACGATAAGCCCATAGTTACCATCATTGCGTCGGTAGATGACGCTGACATGCGATGTATCAGCATCGCGGAAGACGAAAAATGAATGGTCCAGTAGCTCCATTTGTTCAACAGCCTCATCGGTAAACATGGGCTTGAGGTTGAACTCCTTCACCCGGACAATGCGTGGTTCCTCACCTACCATTATAGGAATATCCTCTGGTTTTTCGGGTTGCACTTGTTCACCTGCAATAAACTCTCCACCTCGTCGGCGTAGTCGGCCACGTCGCCAATATTTCCCTTTATAGCGCTTTATTTGCCGTTCCAAAATGTCTTGCACCATATCAACTGCCTTGAACAAATCATCTGAAGATTGTTCGGCACGCAAAATGATGCCGTGTTCGCCTATGAGGGTTACTTGCAAACGTTGCTGTTCACTTCTTTGGTTGCGTCGCTTGTCGGCAGAAATTTCCACGGTGGCAGTTCTGGCTTGCTCCAAGAACCGCTCTAGTTTCCCCAACTTCTCTTCAATGTAATCACGCTGACGATTGGAAATTTTCCCATTACGATTTTTTACTATAAGGTCCATCGTGATCCTCCATTCAGGTACTCAGTGGCAGAAGCACACCCTTTGTGCTTTGCCATACAGAAAGAAATAAAAAGCAAGACCTCTGGTACGCACACGCCGCCCAGAGGTCTTGTTTATACACACACAGTAATATAGTTACAAGCTGTGTTTTTATCTTTTTGATACATCTAAGAAAGTACCTTCACGCTCATCATCGAGTGATTAGCGTTAGCATAGCACAAGCCCTATGTGTATGTCAAGGGGTATGATCATGGTCATAGTATCTATTTTTGCAAAGTGGTATGTACAGAAAAACCTTGATAACCAACTACCTTTCACAAAAACACCGGGGCTTCCACACGACGAAAGCCCCGGCTTGTTTTTGTTTGCCCAAGAGTCAACCTATGTGCGGGCCGCAAAGTATCCGACACGCCTACCGACTGATCAGTGGGAGATATGGTTATGGTTATGGGGAGCATTTTACCATCCCTGAACGCTTACACATATTTTATTTGGGGAAGGGGGGATGACGTATTCCATCTATAGACAGACCATGTTATAATGATAGATATACTAAAGAAAATATGTTCTGTTTACAGAAAGGTGGTTTCTCATAACTGAACAGCAGGTTCATCTCAATAATTCTACTATCTCTGATACCCGCATACTAGGGCAAACATCAGCAGGGCTTTCCATTGACTGGTTTATAAATCAGCAAATCAACACAGGCCAGTGGCAAATAGAAGTAGTTTTGCCACAAAAAACGGGGCTATCTCGCCCGATCACCGTTTGTCGTGCCCCACGTCAAAGCAATTTTATTGTTCACCAATGGCACGGTGATGCCCAAACTTTTTGCCCTCCGATGTGGTGGGACCTAGCTATCGGTTCTGGTGCATGTGGTCTAGGGTGCCGGGCATGTTTTCTTATGCTTACCCATCGTATTATGCGTGATCCTTTGCGACACCTTTTATACAACAACATGGAAGATTACGAACAAGCTGTCCAAAAATGGTTGCAAGACCCGAAACGAAAACAACACCATATGCTTGGGGTCGGCATAGATCGCTCCGATTCATTACTCTACGAAGGGGTTGCTTCACATGTTCGTATGCTTGCACCTTTATTCGGCTCTACTCGGTGGAATATTCATAACAATAAACTTGTTCTAGTGACCAAAACGACAAATACGCACTATCTTGAAGAGATAGATATTCACCATCGGTCCTCTCTTGTTGTCAGTTTCAGTTTGAATCCCGAACCTATTGCTGACCTTTGGGAAGGCAAATGGCCTGATGGTCAAAGGATAACACCTTCAATCGCACAGCGGCTGGATGCGGCACGTCATGCACAGGATCTTGGGTTCGAGATACGTGCTCGTATTGATCCTATTTTTACTCCTGATGGATGGGATGATGCATATGCACAGTTTGTATCCCATGTACGACAAGCAGGAATTACGTTTCGCTATTGGACCTTGGGGACATACCGCGAAAAGAATACGCAACTTGATGCATGGCGTGAGCGTTGGGGATTGCCAGCAATGGAATGGCAACCTCCTCATAGTGAACTTGTCAAGGATGGAACGCATTGGCACCTACCGGAACAGCGACGCATTGAGATGTACCAGACGATACAGCATATTATTAAACGAGAGTTTCCCGACAGTAAGATAAGTCTCTGCAAAGAAACCCATGCAGTACGCCGAGCAGTTGGGTTATGTAATGCCTATTGCAATTGTCTCAGGTAGGGGAATGACTACGATAGGTTTCACCTCTTGAGAAAATACGTGTTTTGTTTCGTAAATCTCCTTCATAAACTATTTTCCCCTGTTTTTTTAAGTCTCGCAAAGCTTTATTAATCTCTGTATCGAAATAGGGTTCATCGGCCAATGCCTTGTATATGTCGCGTCTGTATAGTGTGGTATGCTGTAACAGCACATCTATGATGTCCTGTTCGATTTTCTTTGTATCAGGTCGTTCTCCGATTGGTTCTGGTGGTTGATCTGCAAACATATCTATCATGCCATATTTGGCTTCTGAGCGTGCAACGCGTTGTTGCTCCAATCGTTCCTGTTCTTCAATTGCCTGCACGTGTTGTTGGATTTTGTGCCATACGTGTTGGGGTAACGTTCTATTCCATAGACGCACTGTTTTGTCATAACTTCCCGATGCTAATAGGCTACCATCAGAGTTAAATGCAACACTAGATATACCACTTGAATGTCCTGGAAGTATGGTTGGTTCTTTTCCATGTTGAATATCCCACAGTTTTATGACAGTATCAAAATTTCCCGAAGTCAGCAGCATGCCATCTGGACTGAATACAACACTATTTACACCTCCTATGTGTCCTTCCAGTGTGCGGTATGGTTCCTTACCTGTATGAAATTTCCAGATATGCACAGTGCCATTCGCAGTTCCTGCTGCAAGCAACTCCCCATCTGGGCTGAACGCGATACAAAAAACAATTTCTTGATGATCTCTGAAATGGTTATGTATTTCCTGTCCACGTTGCATATCCCATAATCGTATCCCATCGTGACCTGCTGAAGTCAAATAATCTCCATTTGGACTAAAAGCAAGACTCAAAACTAAATCTGTATGACTTTCCAAACAACGTTCTTGTTGTCCAGTAGAATATTGCCAGAGCCTTACGGTTTTATCTTCTCCAGTTGATGCAAGTATACGCCCGTCAGGACTGAAGGCAAGACAAGAGATTTGACCTTTGTGACCATGTAACTGCTGTACTTCTTGCCCATCCTGAACATTCCAGAAACGTATAGTGCTATCAGCGCCTGCTGTTGCAAGCACATTTCCATCAGGACTTAAAGTAATGCTGTAAACCCACTGTGTATGTCCTTGCAGTTTCCAAATATATTTTTCGCTTATATCTAGTAAAATAATGTCTGTAGCAGAAATTCTACGCCCAAGACCAATTGCCAACAAGATTCTATTTTTATCAGGATGCAACGCAACACTTGTTACACACCCATCTTCGTTAGGAATCTTGCTATGTGTTAGCCCAATTGCCGACAAGTCTCTATTTTTATCAGGGCGAAACGCAATGCTCGTTATGAAAGGGGCAGATTGCTTGGTCAATACATCTTTCTCATGTTGCTCTGGTTGGTTGACTGGCAAAGATTGTGGTCTTTGGTCGTTTGATAGGTCACTGATATGCTTCGATGTTTCATTTATTGCTTCTTGGGACATATCTACCTGTGTGTCAGCAAGATGTGTCGGAGTTGGTTTTGTGTCAAGTAGGGTCGGGCGATTACTTGGGAAAAGGCGCTCAATACCTTCTTGGAGCGACCGCATCAACCGTTCCCAACCGTCATCTTCAAACATATCTATTGCTTGAAATGGGTGCAAACTTTCGGGTATGGTGCAATCCTCTAGGCGCACAGGAATAAGGTAGATGTGTCCATCGGGTTTTTCTTGCCAAACCTCTAATGCCTGTTTGACTGCTTTGTGGAAAGGACCGGCCTGATTGACGGCATGATCAGTCAAAAAGACCAGCAAGAAATCACTCTTGCGTATAGTTTGCCGAATGACTGTCTCGCGCACCTCGCCGCCCAAAATATCCTTGCTCTCCATCCAAGGGTGCAAGCCCACATCTTGCAATTTTTGGTATATGCCTTCTACTTGTGTTTTGTCGGCCGGTGCATAGCAAAGGAATACTTGCATGGTGTGCTCTTGCAGTTGTTCATGGGCTAGGGGCTTTTCTTGGCGGGTGTGTTGTGGGGGGTGCGCATCTTGGTTGAATTGTTCAGCAAACGCTTGCAAATCTGGGTTGAAGGGGTTTGCGGCTATGGCTCCGCCTATCAGTTCGTCGGTGCGCCTCTGCGATATAGCCCATTGTATGAGGTCAAAGGTTATGTTGCTCAGGTTTTCACCGCCGGCAATGACTGCCAGATTGATGCTGAATTGGTGCATCACCATTTGGCGCAGGGATGCTTCAGTCGGGAAGGCACGGAAAAGTGCCTGTTGCAGTTGTTGTCGTTGTGGGCCGGTAAGGGACATGGTGTTGTTGCTCAACTCCTGTTCATTGTGCAAGCATTGCGGGTTATGCTACAATGCAGTACACGATAATAGATTGTTCCCATCAGTCTACAAAAGAAGCTCCCATCCGACAGCTTGGCATGCGCGGGTGGTTTTTTCTTTGTGCGCACATATTTTATTGTGGGGTATTATAGCATAGGTTACAACGGTTTTTGGGAAATGGATTTTTCTGCGGTTTTTGGGGAGATTTTGCAGCTTTTCATAACGATTTTAACTTCCATTCCAAGATAATGCTCTAACACTTGTTCGATACCAATACATTCAAGCAACCTGGGGTATTCCTCAAAGTCAACGAGAATATCTACATCACTGGTATCGCTCTGTTCACCACGCACATAGGAACCGAATATTCCAAATGCTTTCACAAAGCCACATTTGACAGATACGCTATAATAGGCATATAATATACCCATACACCCTATGGGTATTTGGTTTGGCTATGCTGGTGTAGCCAAATATTTGTATAGATACTATCACTTTATGGAGGATAGAAAATAATGGCAAATCCAACATCATATACTGAACACGTTGGTCAAGTAAAGCGTATGATGGGCGCATTGGGCAAGGAAAACCCCAATGTGATGGGTCCGTTTGGACAATTGCATCAGGGTGCTATGACAACCGGTGCTCTTGAGCAAAAAGTCAAAGAACTTGTTGCACTGGGAATCGCCATTCACGCACAGTGTGAATCCTGCATTTCCTTTCACACCCACGATGCCCTGAAAGCAGGCGCTACCCGTGCCGAAATAATCGAAGTCATTGGCGTTGCAGCCCTCATGGGCGGTGCTCCCGGCGTTGCCCACGGCATCAAAGCCCTTGAAGCTCTGAACGAGTTTGAAGCCCAAAACAAATAATATCTCTACCAACTCATATCCTTTGTGTTCTTCGTGTCTTTGTAGTGACAGGAACATGCATGCAAGCTACAAAAGCACAGGAGACACAAAAGTACTCCAGTGGAGACGTTGCATACAACGTCTCCACTTTGCCAAATGAACTACCGCAACCTCATACCTGAAACCTGAAACCCGAAACCTGAAACCCGAAACCTGAAACCCGAAACCTGTCCCCTATGACTCGACCTCTCTCCAATATGCTATAATAATGCAATGGTACACGAAAACCGGAAGAACCTGGAGAAGAAATAGGTATGACCACGGATACAACCAGATCCAAAGAACAAGAACGTTATGCCCCATCTGCAATAGAACGTAAATGGCAAAATCAATGGGCCGCCGATGAACTATATAAAACGGCCCCCGCCGACAAGCGCCCAAAATACTATGTCCTCGACTTCTACCCCTACCCAAGCGGCGATGGCCTCAGCGTGGGGCACTGCCGCAACTATGTGCCCACAGACCTGATAGCTCGCTACCATCGCATGAAAGGCTACAATGTATTGCACCCAATGGGATGGGATGCCTTCGGATTGCCGGCAGAAAATGCTGCCATCAAGCAAAAAACCAACCCGGCTATACTCATTCGTCGCTATGCAGCCAACTACAAGCGCCAAATGAACCTCATTGGTGCAAGCTACGACTGGAGCCGCGAAATCAATTCGAGCACCCCGGAATATTACCACTGGACGCAGTGGATTTTCCTGCGTCTCTACAACTCTTGGTATGACCCACGTGTCAACAATGGCATTGGTGCAGCACGCCCAATACGTGAGCTAGAGACCGAACTAGCGCACCATGGCACGACTAAGCTCCCCATTTCACTTGCCAACACTCACCTGAGCGCTGATGAGTGGAATAGCTATACCCCCCTACATCGGCAAGCATTTCTGGGGCACTTCCGTCTAGCCTATCGTGGCGAAGCAGCAGTCAACTGGGACCCGGTAGATAAGACAGTCATCGCCAACGAAGAGGTAGATGCCGAGGGAAGGGCATGGCGTAGTGGGGCACTTGTCGAGCGCAAAATACTCAATCAATGGTTTTTTCGCATCACCGCCTATGCCGAACGCCTAGCCAATGACCTCGACACGATTGATTGGCCTACCAGCATCGTCGCTATGCAGCGCAATTGGATAGGGCGCAGCGAAGGAGCCGAAGTCATCTTTCACACCGACACAGAGCAGAAGAAACCGTTTATCATCTTCACCACCCGCCCAGATACGCTCTGGGGGGCTACCTTCATAGTGCTATCGCCAGAGCATCCTCTCGTGCCTAATGTAACGACAGCCCAACAGCAGGCTGCTATTGATGAGTACATCGCATTTGCCAAGACCAAGTCAACCACCGCTCGTGCCGATGACACACGCGAAAAAACGGGCGTCTTCACTGGCGGCTATGCTATCAACCCAGTCAACAATACGCGCATCCCCATTTGGATAGCCGACTATGTGATGATGGAATATGGCACAGGCGCAATTATGGCTGTGCCCGCGCATGATGAACGCGATTTTGCCTTTGCGCTCAAGTTTGGGTTGCCTATCATACCTGTTATAGCTCGCGCAGATGACCAAGCCCGTAGCCTCATACGTGCTGGAACCTACCGCGAAGGGTTGCTCGACGCATTGCACAACGCCGGCTGCTACACAGTGGAAGACCAAGATGGGGCATTGTTGGTGACGCTGACAGGGACGCAAGCACAGGACTACGCGCACTTGGTGCAGCCGTACTTGTACCGTGGATGGACAGAGGTAGTTGGCTCCGGTTGGTTGACCATCTTCCCCGATGCTCGTATTCCATTCGACTCGATTGCAGCCGACCAACGCATTGTGGAACGCATGCGGGCAGCTCATGACGAAAGCAAGGGCACTCTGCCGGCTACCTACATGGGCTATCTGATGACTGTAGCTCACTATGCCGATTTAATGTACCATGCCGAATATAGCACCCCTATCAACTCAGGCCCTATCAACGGTCTGCCGGGCGACATGGCTATTACCAAAACGATAGATTGGCTTATGGAGCAGAGCATTGGGCAGCGGCGCTTAAACTACCGCATGCGCGATTGGCTCATTAGCCGCCAACGCTATTGGGGCACACCTATCCCCATTGTGCATACGGATGACGGGTTGGAAGTGCCGTTGACGGACGAGGATTTGCCACACACCTTGCCGGAAGTAGAACACTATGAACCAACAGAAACAGGCGAATCGCCGCTGGCGCTGGTTGATGAGTGGGTGAATGTGACGCTGCCAGATGGTCGGCAGGGCAAACGTGAGACAGATACAATGGGCACGTTTGCATGCTCATCGTGGTATTTTTTGCGCTTTGCAGACCCACACAACCCAACAGCCCTAGCCGCACCGAGTGAATTGAACTATTGGCTCCCCGTAGATTTGTATATGGGAGGCGCAGAGCATGCAGTGATGCACTTGCTCTATGCACGCTTCTGGACAAAGGTGCTCTATGATTTAGAAGTCATATCGTTCTTTGAGCCATTTGCCTGCCTGCGTAATCAAGGGCTTATTCTAGCTCCCGATGGGCGCAAGATGAGCAAATCGTTCCACAATGTCATCACACCCGATGAGGTGGTAGCCGAATATGGAGCCGATGCGCTACGAGGGTATGAGTGTTTTATCAGCGACTTTGAGTTGGCTGTGCCATGGAGCACCCAAGGTGTGCCAGGCGTGCGCCGCTGGCTCGACCGTATCTGGCGTATTGTGCTCTACTCCAATGAGGAACAGGGGCAGCAAGGGGTCGTCTTTAGTACACGTGATTTGCAGCGTATCACGCATCAAAGTATACAGCGTGTTGAAAGCGATATTCTCGACCGCAAGTTCAACACCCTTGTTGCGGCACTGATGGAATTCACCAATGCGCTCTACCGTGCGCGTGATGCAGGGTTGGCAGGCTCAGCAGCGTGGGATGAAGCCATTACCACGCTTTTGTTGCTGACCGCCCCGGTAGCACCACATCTGACGGAGGAGCTATGGCAGCGGCTTGGCAAGCCCTACAGCATCCATCAACAGGCGTGGCCCGTTGCCAACCCAGAGCTTGCCGCCGAGGATGTGGTAGAAATTGTGCTCCAAGTGAATGGCAAGGTGCGCGATAAGATTGTCACAGCGGTAGATACCGATGAGCAGGCTCTGCGTGAGATGGCACTCAACAGTGAGCGCCTGCAAGGTTTTTTGAATGGTAAACTGGTGCGCAAGGTGATTGTGGTACCGGGCAAGCTTGTGAATGTGGTGGTGTAGCAAACAGGAGCATGACGACATCGTCATGGAGAAAATATTTTGTACCATCTGTTGTGTGCTCACCATTCAAGGTAGTTTCACACAGTGCGTCCCAATCCTGTTCCTTCATCAACCTAGCATCATGTAATTCCATATCATCACCTTACAATGATAGTACAAGACAGCTCGCATCCTTGGAGCGTAACAGCAAAGAATAGCCCGTTCCCTGAGCTTGTCGAAGGGAACGGCTCAATTAAAAAAGAGCTATGTGTATCCTTACATTGCCGTATTGAGCACCAGCAGCCGTGGCTCTGTCATCTCCTCGATAGCGTATCGTAGCCCCTCACGCCCAATACCACTGTTCTTGATGCCACCATAGGGCATATGGTCCACGCGCCATGTCGGAACATCGTTGATGATGACCCCACCAACCTGGAGCGTTTCAAATGCTTGCCATACACGCCGTATGTCATGTGTAAATACACCAGCTTGCAAACCGAAGTCGCTGCTGTTCAGTATTGCCAATGCATCATCAAAGTTGTCGTATGGCTGCACCGTGATAACCGGGGCAAACATTTCCTCACAGTTGACGCGCAAGTCAGAACGTGCTTTGGCAATAATAGTTGGCTCAACGCTACTCCCTTGCACCTTGCCCCCGGTGACTATTTCCGCGCCTGACTCTTTTGCCTCCTCAATCCATTGAGCTACCCGTGTGCCTGCAGCAGCATCAATCACGACCGAAAGGTCCGTTGCCTCATCCATCGGGTCACCAAGCTTGAGTGCTTTGACCAATGGCACGAGAAGAGCCATACATTTCTTATAGATTTGACTATGGATAAGCACGCGCTGCACACTAATGCACGACTGCCCGGCGTGCGAAAATCCACCAGCGGCAATGCGCGAAGCGGCCAGATTCAAGTCTGCATCTTCGTGAACGATAACACCGGCGTTGCCACCTAGCTCAAGGGTAACGCGCTTGTGTCCGGCGCGGCTCTTCATACCCCACCCAGCCACAGCACTGCCAGTGAAGGTCAGAAGCTTGAAACGGTCATCTTCTATCAATGGTGTCGCATGCGCTATCTGCATAGGCAGAACACTCAATACACCTTTAGGGCAACCACATTGTTCCAATATGGTAGCAAGCTTTAGCGCTGTGATAGGCGTTTGCGGGGCTGGCTTCAGCACCATAGGGCAGCCGGCTGCAATCGCCGGTGCAACTTTGTGCGCCACTAGATTGAGCGGGAAGTTGAAGGGAGTGATAGCAGAAACAGGGCCAATAGGAAAACGGCGCACCATACCTTGCCGTCCCATGCCGGCTGCATGAGCGTCAAGTGTCAGCACCTCGCCTTGCATACGATTTGCTTCTTCGGCGGCTTGTGCAAAGGTAAAAACACTGCGTTGTACTTCAGCACGTGCTTGCTTGATGGGCTTGGCCGTCTCTTGGACTATGGTTTGTGCTAGGTCCTCTGCTTGGTTGGCGATATTGTTGGATGTTTCGCGCAGTATGCTAGACCGTTGGTGTGCAGGCATTTGGCGCATAGGTTCACACGCATGCACAGCAGCTTGGATAGCTTGCTCAAGCTGTCCTGGTCCGGCACGTTGGATGGTGCCGATGATCTCATTGTTGTATGGGTTGTGTGTCTGATAGGTGTCAATACCTGTACTCCATTCCCCAGCTAGGAAAAGAGCATGTTCTGGTGTATGGTTTACACTCATAGGGGTACCTCTTATCATTTCTTACACTATGCGGCGAAAGCGAGCAAAAAAGGCATATGATTCTGGTATAACTTCATACAGTTTTTCGATGATGGTTTGGATGTTCTTTTGGGGTAAGGTAAAAATTTGCTGAATAATGGCAACATATGGCCGACGCTTATCAAGAATCTTTCTGAGGGTATTCCAAGCGTCTCTTTTTGCCATAGGTGTGGCATTTGGCTCTACTATTTGCACAATTAAGTACAAAACCATGTTGTAGAACAAGACTCGTTCTCTGTCAAGTTCAGGACGTTGGTCAAGTCCTAGGATGGAAAGAGTATACCTGCCACGCTGTTCCTTTTCTTCACAGTCACATAATACAGACATCTTCCCGCTGATGGTGTTGATACGAAGGTAGCGTAGTGGTTCTTCTTCACGCGGATTGATCATCTGGAAACCGTTTTCGTTGAGCGGTGAGTGATCAGCTTTATGTGTCTGACAGACGTGACAGGCGAGAATGAAGTTATCCCAGTCCCAAATATGTTCTTCATAACGACTTTGTGGCCAGAAGTGGTCTATTGTTCGTGCCTCAATGCTTTCGCAGTAGCCACACTTGCCTGAAAATGCTTGTTGTAATACGGTGTTTATTTCATCATCGGACACTATCCTACTCGGATTGCGGCTATTCCATTTCGTTCCTTTTTGCTTGCGTCGTTGTAGCATGGTAGAGACGCGAACCGATGGTTCAGGACAATCTACTTGTATCATCTTCCTGGTTTTGAAACAGCATACTCAATTCTTCTACGCGACGGTCTAAGGCACGGAAAGCATGCATCTCGGTGCGTGTATCGCCTAGTGGAACAATCGTGTCTCGTACCCATGTATCTAATTCTGCAAAACGTATTTCCTGCTCTTCAGAAAGTTTTTCTATGTCGGCAAGGGTTTGTAGTTGAGCATGTTCACGGAGTTGTTCTTCGGTTTCAGAATCATACATACTAGCTGTTTGAAAGAGAATAGAGAGAATTTGGTCGGCTCGCCAACCACGCACTGATTTTTCTTCTCTGGTTATGTGTACAACGCCATTTTTATTGCGTAATGTAAAGAGACCATTGTCATTTGCTGCTTGGGCGATAAAGGGGCTATGTGTGGTGACAATGAATTGTACCTTGGGAAAACATTGCTTGAGTTTATCGGGAATTGTACGTTGCCATGTTGGGTGCATATGAGCATCGAGTTCGTCAATAAGCACAACACCAGAAACGTGCTCTAGCCAGTTTTGTTTGAGCTTGAGTGGGTTATAAAACCTGCTCATGTTTCGTATCAGGTCAATGATTAATGTGAGCATTGCACGGTAGCTGCTACTCAAGAAAGAGAGTGGTACCTTTTCTGCATAGGATGTTTGGAAAAAGACCCCTTGTGAGTTGATGCGCAGTAGGCGTATGTCTTCTGGTAAAAATACATCTAGGGTTGTGTATAGCGTTTCCAACAAAAGGATACTTTTTTGATGTTCTGGGTTGGTTTTATCACGGCTGATGTAGTCTAGTTGCATAAGCCAGTCAACACAACTTACCAGAGCTGCATCTTCCCGAAAGAGAGAAACGAAACATGATTCTCGGTTTTTGGATTGCGCAATAGCGTTTTCTCGTTCTGAGCCATGGCTAAACCGCCGAAATGGACCATACCCCGCAGCAAACCATGGTGTGGCACGAGAATGCAGATTTGCCCTTTGTTGGAGCATTTTCTTGGTTGTTGTTTCTCGGAATGTTGCTTCTGTATCGCTAAAAGGGTAGCGATATGCCTCAGATACGTTGTATACTGCCCTTGCTTCTCGCAGAAGTGGTTTTGTATTTGGGTATGTGTTTTGATATGATTGAGCTATCTCATAGCTCATTGTGTAGGGTGTGTCTACAGATTGTTGACTTTTGCTGTATGATGATGCTGTTTCTATGGCTGTCTGGTTTTGGCGAATAGTTGCATGGATTGCCCCCTTTTCTTCGGTGCTGTGTATCCAAGCTTCTGGGTATGCAAGGAGCGCAGAAGTAGCTTTTTCGCCAAGCAGTGCCATAGCAATGGCTTGGAGAAGAGTTGTTTTTCCCGTGCCATGTTCACCAATGATAACATTCCAAAGGCGAATGCTATTGTCGGCATTGCAGAAATCTAGCGTACTATCTTGGAAACACTTGATATTGCGAATGATACATTTTTCGATATACATAATTCACCCCGTAACCCATAGGCGAAACAGGTCATCTAAGCTTTGCCCGCTTGCCTCTTCAAACGCTTGCTGTAAGTCATATGTAGTAGCTACACCATAGCGATGGCGCTGATAGTATGTTTGGAGACCTGCAAAGAAAGCGCGGTCGCCGATCCTCGTTCTTAGCGTATCAAGAAAGAATGCCCCTTTGCCATAGACTGTTTGGTAATAGGTATTGAAATTGGGGTATGCATATACCGAGAGACCGATAGGCATATCTCCATACGCTTGCGATTGATAATAGCGTTGTAACACCTCGCGTTCCCAGTTCGACTGAGCAACCCTACTGTTCTCAATGTCTTTAGTATAGATGATACTACTATATTGTGCAAGTGCTTCGTCAAGCCAAGGCATATAGTATACATCGTTACCAACCACACTATACCACCATTGATGAGCTATTTCATGGGCTGCAACGTAGCGTGTGCCATCATCTACTTGTGCATCGCTAAAGAGCAGGATGAGCCCGGGGTGTTCGTCTCCACCATCGTAGCGCCAAGGCATAAGGTGAATGTCTAACTCGCGGTAGGGGTATGCTCCAAAGCGTTCTTCATAGAATTCAAGTGTCTCTACCGCCATATGCGCAATTTGGTGAGCATACAGAGAACTCCCACGGTCTGTATACACATTGATGTCAACGCTATTATCTAGCCCATACCGCATACTTGCTTTGCGGCTAACAACATCAAAAAGACCCACCGTGAGGGCAAAATCTCTGCTTGGACCGCTGTATATAGTATAGGTTGTTGTACCATTCCCATGGACATACGTATCAACTGTACTGCCTGTTGCGGCAACGCTCAGGTGTGTAGGCACGGTAATTTCAGCGGCATACAATGCGCTTTCAGCGTAGATTTTATCTGCAAAACTGGTGACATCCATGCGCCAACCGCTTTCATCATACACGGCAAGCATTGGGTAATAGCCAATCAAGGGCCAGTTACCATCATCCCAAGCTTTTACTGTGGCACTAAACGTTATATCCAAGGTTGTTGATTGCCCCGGTAGCAATGCCTGTGGGAGTGGGATTTGAAGTGCAGTTTGTTGTGCTGCATAGGTTGACACTACTGTTTTGCCTTCTACCTGTGTGCTCGTTATTTCCATATGTACATTACCGCCACGCCCAAACACATCTTTCGGAAAGTTGGGGTAGAGGCGGAGCACAATGGTATATAATGGTACTCCCGTTGTGTTGGGAAATACAATTTGTTCTGAACCAACAAGGTTCCCTTGTTCTGGCGAAATCCACATGTGCAGGTCATAGGTAGGCAGGTTGTGGTATGTTGTTATGTCATTGGCAAACAGAGGGCGCATAGCGTATGTATGGGCATACAATGACTCCGGCATGGGTGTTGGCGTGGGAGTAGGTGCAACGTATGGCGTGGGTGTAGGTGTATTGTACCATTGCCATGCCGGGTATGTGTACGTTGGGGGCGGCGTACTTGTAGGCAACGGAAAACGAAACCTTTCAAGCGTTGTTGATTGTGCGCTTGTTGTACTGATGCCAATAATACAGGCAACAGCAAAGAGAGCAATGAATATAATATGGTGTTTGTGATGCATAGCCGCCCCTTCGTATCAAAAATTTCTATGCTACTTCTACATGGTCCGGTCCAAGAATCTCTCTGAGACTCGTGACAAGGTCCGTGGATGCATCTACTTTGTGCCCCACTTTGAGGACAATAGTATCTTTTTCTCTGAGCAAGTAGAGCATAACCTGATCGTTACCATCACTTTTGTTGAGCACGCGCTCTATGTTTTGCATATGGGTGACGTCGGCATCATGGTCATGTGTGCGCGGCAAATAAATGCGTAGTTGTTGTCCGGGTGTCGTAGGTTCATGGGTGATGCCATGTGCCTGATAATCGCCGTTTTTGCCATTTGAGGCATCTTTTGCATTGCTGCCGTTACTGCCATTGCTGCCGTTATTGCCATTGCTGCCGTTATTGCCATTGCTGCCATTACCACCATTCCCACCAAGGCTCACCTTGGTGCGCCCACGGATGTAGACTTGTGGGGTGGGGGCGGTTTGTACTGCTGGTTGCTCTGGCACTGGCTCTGGTGATGGTTCCGGTGATGGTTCCTGCTTCATATGTTGTTCACTATCTGGCACTGGCTCCGGAGCAGGAGCAGGTTGCTTCACAACATCGTCAGGTGGTGTGGCTTCATAGGTTGCTTTTTCTTCGCGGATGGGTGCATGCGATGTGGGAGTAGGATATACCGTCATATTGGTTTCATCCTCGTCACCGGCCTCAATATCGGTTATATCTTCACCATCCATTTCGGGTTCTACAGCAAGCATGTCATCGGCATTGGGTGTAGCAGGCTCAACAGGCGCACACTGTTCAATGATAAGCTGGAGATTGTCGCGGCGGTTGTCTACCTTAGCTGTGATTCGCACAACAGCATCTTCTGCGAGCAAGTCCCCATAGGTTGACAGTGTTTTGGGGAAAGCAACAACTTCTATACTACTATCTATATCTTCGAGCACAGCTACCAGCATAGGGTCGCCCTTTTTCGTTGATATGCGCCTAACTCCGGTGATAAGCCCAATGATGGTGACAAGTTGCCCAACACGCTCTTCGTTGATGTCGCTCAGGTGGGTTGTGCCTGTGGTATCAATACCTTGTAGTGCTTGTGCCACTGGATGACCATAGACATACATGCCCAGTAATTCTTTTTCCCATGCTAGTTGTTCTTTTTTCTGGTCTGGGGTTTCATCAATGTGTGGCATAGGAACAGCGCGTACTTCGGTTTGTGTATCTGTGGTGCTTGCAAACATGGCATCAAACAAACCCATTTGCCCAACATCACGTGCTTTTTGTGTTTCTATGCCAGCCGCAATAGCTTGATCAAGGATAGCGAGTTTTTGGCGACGTGTGCCGGGGAGATTATCCATTGCACCCGACTTGATAAGACTTTCAAAAACGCGCTTGTTGATGGCTTGGCGGTCAACGCGGGCACAAAAATCTTCAAGGCTACTAAACGGACCACTTTCGTCGCGGGTTGCGATAATGCTTTGGACGGGACCGGAACCAACATTTTTGATAGCCGAAAGACCAAAGCGAATCCCCCGATTGTAGCGCACGCCCACTGGCAGGTTGCCGGATTTGTCGGTTGCCACTTCTTCAATAGTGAAACTTTCGCTACTGTGATTAATGTCAACTGGCAGAACCGCTACCCCAAGTAAAACACAGTCGGCTACACTCTTCGCTACTTCTTTCACATCGCCCGCCGCCGAAAGCACAGCGGCCATATATTCCGTCGGGTAGTTGACTTTCAGGTAAGCCGTTTGATAACTGAGCAACCCATAAAGTGTTGAGTGTGGGCGATTAAATGAGTAGCCAGCGAAAGGTTGAATGAGATCCCACAGTTCATCTGCTTGTTGCTGTGTGAGGCCATTGTTGATACATCCCTCTTTGAAGCGTGGCTCTTCTTGTGCCATAAGGTCGCGCTTCTTCTTCCCAATTGCTTTAAGCACCACATAGGCACGCCCAAGTGTATAGTCTGCTATCGCTTGGAGAATCTGCATAATCTGTTCTTGGTAGACGATAACACCATAGGTATCTTCTAAGATTGGCTTGAGAATGGGATGGATGTATTTGATGTGTTGAGGGTTGTTTTTGTTGCGAATGTAAACAGGTATTTGTTCGAGTGGACCGGGGCGATAGAGTGCTACCATAGCATAGAGGTCTTCCACACGGGTCGGTTTGAGTTCTTTGAGGTAGCGAGTCATGCCAGCAGATTCAAACTGAAATACGTTGGTTGTTTCGCCATTGCTCAAACTCTGGAACGTTCTCTCGTCGTTATGGGGAATATCGCCTAGTTCAAGGCGTTTGCCTGTGGCCTTTTCAATATAGTTGAGTGCTTCGGCAACGACAGACAAGTTGGTGAGACCCAAAATGTCCATTTTGAGCAACCCAACTTTTGCCAATGTTGGGCCTTCGTAGGCAGCCATAATGGTCTCATCTTTGGTTGGTTGGAGCGGCACGATGTTGTCGAGTGGTTCATGGCTAACAACAAGACCACATGCATGTGTGCCAACATTGCGCATACGTCCTTCGATTTTTTGGGCATAGTCAATGAGCTGACGCATAGCAGTGTCATTGTTGTAGATTTCTTGTAGCTCAGGCACACGCTCAAGGGCTTTGGCAATATTAATGCCAACCGGCAGTCCGGGAATAAGCTTGGCAATACGGTCTACTTCGCTAAGGGGAATGTCGAGTGCGCGACCAGCATCACGCAGGGCCGCTTTGGCTCCCATCGTGCCATAGGTAATGATTTGGGCGGTATTGTCACGTCCATATTTGTTGGCGATATAGTCAAGAATTTCGTGGCGGCGGCTATCGGCAAAGTCTATATCAATATCGGGCATTTCTAAGCGTTCACGGCTCAGGAAGCGCTCAAAGAGTAGCTTGTTGGCCACAGGGTCAACATCGGTTATGCCCAAGCAATAGAGGATGAGTGATGCACCGGCAGAGCCACGAGGCACGCAGGGGATACCTTGGGCACGTGCAAACTTGACGTAATCCCATACGATGAGCATATAGTCTGGGAAGCCCGTAGCATTGATAACATCAAGCTCATCGTCAAGACGCTGCATATAGTGCTCAGGTGGGTTGCCATTGAAGTGTTTCATCAAGCCTTGCTCGCATACCAAGCGCAGGTATGATGATGCATCGTGCCCCTCTGGAATTTCAAACGGCGGTAGCTTGACGCGCCCAAAGTCAAGATCAAGGTTGCACATATCGGCAATACGCCGCGTATTTTCGAGTGGCTCAGTACCATAGCGCTCAAAAAGCTCCCACATCTCCTCGCCGCTCTTGAGGTAGTAGCTATCGTCTAGGTCGGGTTCTTTTTCGCACAACTCGCGCAGGGTTGTGTTGAAGCCTATTGCGCGTATAAAGCGGTGTGGGTCTGCATCTTCACGGTGGACGAAGTGGGCATCGTTGGTAGCGACGAGCGGAATGCTGAGTTCTTGACTGATGCGGACGAGTTCCTCATTCAATGCTTCTAATTCAGGGACCCCCTGATGCAATTGGAGTTCTATATAGTAGTTATCGGGCCCAAGCATGTCGCGGTATTTGGCAGCAATTTCGCGGGCTTCTTTTTTGAGTCCTTGTCGCAGGTAGTCGTTGAGTTCGCCTGCGATGCATGCCGAGGTAACGACGATTCCTTCTTTATGTTGTTCAAGTAATCCGTAATCTATACGTGGTTTGTAGTAGAAGCCATCTATGTGAGCGCGAGAGGTCATTTTGACCAGATTACGGTAGCCTTGAAAATCCTTTGCCAACAATACTATATGATAGTGGTGTTTGCCGCTTGGCGAACGTTTGTTTGGTGAACGGTCGGTACGGTCGCCTACGGCCATATAGGCTTCGACACCTACGATTGGTTTGATGCCGGCCTTTTTGGCCGCATCATAAAATTCGACTGCGCCGTACATAACGCCATGGTCAGTGAGGGCTATGCTATCCATGCCGAGGTCTGCTGCGCGTTTTGCTATTGCGCTAGTCGCTGCGTATCCATCAAGTAGACTATACTCTGAGTGGACATGTAAGTGGACAAAATCTTTCATTATGTATGATACCCTGTGCAATACAGTGCCTTGCTCCTGTAGGTATTATAGCACAGGCATGGCGTGTTGGTTCTCCACATGTTATCCACGAAGAGGTATTTAAGGCTTTCCAATCAAGAATGTATAAAAGAGGCAATTGGGCGAATGTTTCCAAAAAAGGGAGAGAAGATTTTGGTGGTAGTCACTATACAAGGGGGGGGTATGGGGGGTAAAGCATATTGTATGTCCTTACAAAAATCTTACATTTTCCTTAACTTTTCATGAAAGTTCTTTTGTACAATAACCTTACCGTACCTAATGTGAGCGATGCGAGGTTAGCTAGGCGTTGTTTCCTAGCTTTCCCTACTATCGTTTCTGCTCCTCTCCGGAGGTGGTGGGTTTTCCCGGAGAAGAGGGGTATTTTTTGTATATGAACGACTGAGAAAGGAGGTTAGAAACCACAGAGAGTACGATTATGAGGTTTGCTGTTCAGTATGGCAGACAGGTATGACCCTATCGGTTGACGAAAACGTCGTAGCAGCGTCAACCAGCCTGTTTTTTGCCTTCCCCTTTTTCTGAACAGCGAGAAGGGTTGTTTACACACGCTACGGCTACATGTCATATCGAACGGATTGTAAGGCTATTAGCAGAAAGTATAGATAAGTAAGGAGGTACATGCTATGCTATCGCAAGAAAGAATGCAGCAGTACTGGAAGAAGAATATCACTATCATTGGTTCCCTCATGGTTGTTTGGGCATTGGTGTCATATGGATTTGGGATTTTGTTTGTGGAACAAATGAACAGCATAAAGATGCCGGGGAGTGGTCTACCGCTTGGGTTTTGGTTTGCACAGCAAGGAGCTATCTATGTATTCGTGGTGTTAATCTTCACCTATGCAAAGTTGTTGGATAAACTGGATAAAGAATTTGGTGTATACGAGTGAGGAGGTAATACACAATGGATCTGTCTCCAGCAGAAATTTGGACCTATGTCCTCGTGATTCTTTCATTCGGGGGCTACATCTATATTGGGTACATGAACCGGGTGCGTGATACGAAGGGTTTTTATGTTGCTGGTCAAGGTGTACCCGCTATTGCTAATGGTGCTGCTACCGCAGCGGACTGGATGTCTGCCGCTTCATTCATTTCTATGGCAGGCTTGATTGCCTTTTTGGGCTACGATGGCTCCATCTACTTGATGGGTTGGACAGGCGGCTACGTGCTTTTGGCTATGCTCTTAGCACCCTACCTACGCAAGTTTGGCAAGTATACCGTTCCCGACTTTGTGGGTGACCGCTACTACTCATCAACAGCACGTGTGGTTGCTGCTGTTTGTGCTATCTTCGTCTCATTCACCTATGTGGCAGGGCAGATGCGTGGTGTTGGTATTGTGTTTAGCCGCTATCTCAGTGTGAGCATTCCGGTGGGTGTTATCATTGGTATGGCTATCGTAACCTTTTTTGCGGTTATTGGTGGTATGAAAGGTATCACCTGGACCCAGGTTGCCCAATATTCAGTGCTCATTTTTGCCTACCTCATTCCTGCCATTGCCCTTTCTGGTCAAATAACGGGCATTCCCATTCCACAAGTAGCTTTTTCCTTTGCAGACTTAGCTCCACGTCTCCATGACCTTCAAATAGATCTCGGGATGAAGGAATACATCACACCGTTTGTGGGTAAGACGCAATTAGATGTATTCTGTATTACCGTGGCTTTGATGATAGGTACTGCTGGTTTGCCCCATGTGATTGTGCGCTTCTACACTGTTCCAAGTGTGCGTGCGGCACGCTACTCGGCTTTTTGGGCGCTCATCTTCATTGGTTTGCTCTATACCACTGCTCCGGCCATTGCTGTTATCGCCAAGTACAACTTGATTGACACGCTCAATGAACTTCCACGCGATAATATTTCGCGCAGTGCAGAGACTGGTTTGCTGGATGTCACCTCGAAAGGTGGCGAAAACCTTGAGTGGATTGGTAAATGGGAAAAACCCGGCTTGCTCAAGTTGACTGCGGACAAAGATGGCGATGGCTTAGTGACGTTTGCATCGGGCGATGCCTTTACGGGTGGCAAACCAAGTACTGATGATGTCGCAGCAGATATGCCCGCTGGTGATACTTCCAATACAAACGAAGTCTACATTGACCGTGACATTATTGTGCTCTCAACGCCAGAAGTTGCCGGCCTGCCACCATTCATCATTGCGCTGGTTGCTGCCGGTGGTCTAGCAGCGGCACTTTCAACCGCTTCAGGCTTGTTGCTCGTGATTTCTAGCTCCTTCTCGCACGATATTTACTATCGCTTGATTAACCCCAATGCTGATGAGAAGCAACGCCTCCTCGTTGGTCGTGTGGTTATCTTCATTGCGGTGGTGATTGCTGGTTTGCTTGGTATCTTTCCACCAGCATTTGTGGCGCAGGTGGTGGCATTTGCATTTGGTCTTGCGGCGTCGAGCTTCTTCCCCATTATCATTTTGGGTGTTTTCGATAAGCGCACCAACAGTGCAGGAGCCATTGCCGGTATGTTGGTAGGTGTTATCTTTACCGGTGCCTATATTATCGGTAACAAGTTCTTAGGCATGCCCACATGGTTTATGGGCATTAGCTCCGAGGGTATCGGTGCTGTTGGCGCACTCTTGAACTTTATTGTGACGCTGGTCATTTCACGTATGACTCCCCCACCACCAAAAGAAATCCAAGACTTGGTCGAGTCGGTGCGTATACCAAGTGGTGTTGGCTCTGCAAGTGCGCATTAATGCTCTCGTACATCTATAGATAAGAAAAGCAGGTATCTTATCCTGTTTACAGAGGCGAATAGTGTTCTGTTGCACTATTCGCCTCTTCCTATTATTATATGGCGTATGGTTTTTTGGTAACGATTGTCCGGGGCAAACCCGTCGTATAAGGTTAGGAGAAATGGTATTGCTATGTTCTCACATCTTCCATTAGAGGTTATTGACACCGTTCAGACATTTTTTGCGGCCGCTGCTGAAGAGGGTGGGGGAGGGCATCATGGCCCAGGTATTACGATACTGTGGATTGCTGTCATCCTTCTGGCAGCCAAAATTTCAGGCATTGTTGAACGATTCGGGCAACCAACGGTGTTGGGCGAGCTTGTCATGGGCGTCATTCTTGGCAACTTAGTCCTGCTGCATATTCCCATTTTTGAGCCTATTAAAAGTGACCATTTTATAGAGTTTCTATCGCAACTTGGGGTTATCATTTTGCTCTTTCAGGTTGGGCTTGAAACCAATGTCAAAGATATGCAAAAGGTAGGGGTGAGTGCGCTCCTCGTTGCAATTATTGGCGTTGTTGCTCCCTTTGTCATAGGCACCTATCTCGTTGGTCCATGGTTGTTGCCAGGGCAAGATTTCAACGTCTACATGTTTTTGGGGGCCACGCTCACGGCTACATCAGTGGGCATTACGGCCCGCGTATTTCAAGATTTGGGCCGCCTGCAAGACCCAGAAGCACGCATTATTCTGGGGGCAGCCGTCATTGATGATGTGCTTGGGTTGATCATCTTAGCAGTGGTATCGGCGATTGTCACGGTCGGCCAAGTCAGTCCACTTGATGTCGGTTGGATTATTTTCAAGTCAGTTGCTTTTCTTGGGGCGGCTGTTTTTCTTGGTCAGTTGCTTGCTCAATGGTTTGGAACAATACTTGCCAAAATCAATACAGGTGTGGGTATGAAGTTTACTCTAGCCGTCAGCTTCTGCCTTGTGTTTGCCTATCTAGCCGAATTTATCGGCTTAGCTCCCATCGTTGGGGCCTTTGCTGCTGGCTTAGTGTTAGACCCGATCCATTTTCATGCCTTTGATGAGCCAAAGATTGTACGCACAGTCAAACATGCTGTTGCCAAGTCAAGTGATGAACAAACCAAAAAGCAAGTGGATGATGTCATGGACCATCATTCGCATGCCCATGTGGAAGAGATAATAGAGCCGTTGAGTCTGTTTCTGGTGCCCATCTTTTTTGTGTTTACGGGTATGGCGGTGCGGCTTGAGACCATGTTTGATATGTCTATCCTAGGTGTTGCTCTGGCTATCACGGTTGCTGCTGTTATTGGCAAAATTGTTTCGGGTCTTGCAGCAGGCAAGGTGAACAAAGCTATTGTGGGTTGGGGCATGGTTCCGCGTGGCGAAGTGGGGCTTATTTTTGCCACCGTTGGTAAGGGGCTAGGCGTGGTGAATGATGAAATTTTCTCCATCATTGTCATTATGGTTATCATTAGCACCTTGTTGCCACCACCCATCTTGGCCTTTTTGCTGAAGAAAAATGATCCTGTGGCATCGGTAGAGGCATGATGATGTAAAAATTTTCCTAAGAGCTTGTTTGAAACCGTAAGGGCGTGCGGCCGCACGCCCTTACCAGTTTTGCGTCTCTCTGCGCCTCTGCATCTCTGTGCCTCTGCGTTAAAAACATTCCAAATCATGCAGGGTTGCTTACATCATAGCCCACGCTCGGAAAATGCAGCATCAATACCCTTGGCACGGGCTTGACGCAGAAGGTTGCGGTGGTCCATGAGCATATCTACTACCTCATCATCATCCTGCAAGTCTGCTGATTGAATAAGCCCGGAAAATATGCGCTCAGCCTCATCTGTGAGCATTTCTGGGTGTTCTTGCAGATAGGTTTTTTGTTCTAGCAATGTAGGGATTTGCATCCATGTTTGTAGGCACATGCCAAGTGCTATGCCGGGGTGATACTGGGCAGCCATTTCCATCATTTGCGCCATCATGGGCACCACGTCGGGTTCTTCGTCCATGAGATGGTGTAGATCTTCTGGATTGCGAACCGATTCCAATTGTTCACGCAGTTTGAGCGGTATAGGTGGCAATTCGACATCTGGTGGTGGCCCCCCACACCTTGCTGATGTCTCAGATGATGGGCGAAGAAACCGCATGAATGCAGCATCTATACCCTCGGCACGGGCTTGACGGATAATGGTTTGATGTTCTTTGAGGGTATGAATGGGGCCTTCGTCATGTTGCTCTTCAACAAGTTCAAGAAAGAGTTTTTCGGCTGTATCAGTGAGCAAAACATCTTGGTGCTCTTCAAGGATACGTTTGCTCTTCGCCCATGTTCGGGCATTGACAAAATCGAGCAGTATATCCCGCATATCGCGTGGGTTTTGGGTATACATTTCTTGTTCCTCCCTGTTGCTGACAGGCATGGTGCCTGTAGCGCATTACTTGAAGCCATCTGCCCCGCATTGTACCATACATTGCTACTGCATCATGTGTGCAGAAAAAGAGCGACCGGGGATTTCAAGGAGTGTGAAATCCCCGGTGTAGGTATGGTGTGAGATTTTTTCTTGTTCAAACGGTAGGATAGGCATCCTGCCTGTCATTGTTCCCTAGTTGCCATTCACGAATGCGCCTGTAGCACCCTCTGCCAAGTCCGACAGGATGTCGGTGCTACGGTGGACAGGCTAGAAGCCTATCCTACGCCTTTCGCGCCGTTTTTAGTAGCATTGGGCTACTGGCTTGTGATCAAGCCCCCTTCGTAGGTCATAATGTTTGGCACGTTTGTTTGTTCAGGTTCAATGGGTTCATATGACTGTTCGGTGTAGGTTGGTGCTGTGTCCCCAGTTTCTCCTTGGTTGGGGTCTGGTTGTGGTTCAGGCATAGGCTCAGGTTCAGGAGCCGGTTGTGGTTGCCCCGAATCAATTTCAAACCAAGCGGTGCTCATATTGTTGTACAACTCATCCCGGCTGCTGTCTGCGGTGAGTGTGGCTGTGTTATACCAATTCTCTACACCTGGGTCGCAGGCAACGGTTGTTAAGATGTGGATTTCAACAAAATCATCACGGAACAGCTTGCCAATATCTACCGTCACTTGGTTGCCATTGATGTAGACGTTCCCCCACGATGTCGTGGCACGCACGATTTCATAACATGGGTTCACGGTATCAAAAACCATGACATCATCTGAACGACCATAGTAGTTATACACGTCTATAATAAATTCCAAATGGTCACCCACACGCGCACGCTCAGGGTACGCATACTTCACAAGCAGTGGGTCGCCCGATACACTTCCTCCGCCTCCGCCTCCGCCTCCGCCTCCCTCGTCGTCGCCAATTACTGGCTCAATAGGATCCGGTATCATCGCAAGCGACCCGGACATACCGGCCGGTATAGCAATGAGAGCCAAAAGCAACGCACCAAATACGAGCAAAAAGGTGAGTTTTATACGTGTTCTGCTCATAGGAAAATCTACCCTTTCTTCATACAAACAATACCTTTTCAGAGAGAGCACCATTCAAAAATACGTGATGCTCATATATCGCATAGCATATGTAGGTATTATGGCATGGTATGGTTTGTACTACCAAAGGGCGTTGGTTACATGGAGATTACACTTGGGGGAGGGGAGTTTTCGAGCCACATGGTTGTATTTGACATGCTCTTTGAACGATTGGGCATTGCTCAATACACATCCGTACATACTCGAAATAGTCTTCAATCAGCAAAGTCTACTCCCTGTAATACAGCTTCGTCTTCGCGTAAACGTTCAAGCAATTTCCATTCACCAAACCACTCAATTGTTTCTAGGGTTTCTGTAATGTCGTCATTGCGATAACGGTGTAAGAATTCATCGGTTTTCATGCCATATTGTGCTTCAAAGTTGGCAATACGTTGTTGGGTGCGACGAATGCCTGCTTGCATTACGCGCAGTTCATTGTCAATGGCAGCTTTCATGAATGGGCGTAGTTCCTTTTGAGCAGTCGTTAGCAAAGTGAGTTTTTGTATATTCGGTTGTGTCGTGTGTATCATAGCACCTCTTCAATAAAACCTATGTTTCCTCCGTCTCATACCCCAATGCTTCTGAGACAATGTACAATGGGCGATGCTTGACTTCGTTGTAGATGCGCCCTAGATATTCGCCTATGATGCCAAGGAAGATAAGTTGCACCCCCCCCATAAAGAGCACACTGATAAGCGTTGTTGCCTGCCCTTTCAACTCTTCTGCTCCACTCAAACGTAGGACCATTGCGATGACAATAAAGAGTACACTGAGACCGGCAGTGACAAACCCCAAGTAGGTAGCGAGTTGCAAAGGCGCATACGAAAAACTGGTGATACCATCGAATGCAAAGCGTATCATCTTACGCAGAGGGTACTTTGTTTCGCCAGCCTTGCGTGCAGCGCGTTTATAGGCTACCCCCGTTTGCTTAAACCCAACCCATACCGACATGCCACGCATAAACCGGTGATACTCGCGCATGGATGAGAGCGCATCTACAACTTTGCGGTCCATAAGCCGAAAATCGCCCGCATCTACTGGCATATTAATGCTGGTGATATTGGCAATCAAGCGGTAGAAGAACGACGCCGTAAACTTTTTGAACCATGTTTCACCTTCACGCTCCGAGCGTACAGCATAGACCACCTCGTAGCCATCTTTCCAACTTTGGATAAGCTCAGGGATAACTTCCGGTGGGTCTTGTAAGTCTGAATCAATAACGATGACCGCTTGCCCTTGGGCATAGTCTATGCCTGCGGTGATAGCCAGTTGATGACCGAAATTGCGCGAGAAGTTGATCACGTTCACACGCGGGTCCTGCTCGTGGATTTCGCGCATAATCTCTGGTGAGCGGTCGCGGCACCCATCATTAATGAGCACGATTTCAAACGGTTCGCCCAACGTCTCCATTGCTGCTGCGGTGCGTTTGTAAAATTCTTCTACGAGTGCTTCCTCGTTGAAAACTGGTGCAACCACAGAATACATCGGTCGCGTTACCGTTGCGCTCTTTTTCCCATGTGTTCCCAATTGCTCCCTACCTCCATATCTACAGTAAGCGGTACACACAATGTGTAAGCACCTTCCATAGCTTCACGTACTATGTGCTGAACTTCGTCCACCTCATCAAGTGGCGACTCAAGAATAAGCTCATCATGCACTTGGAGCACTATGTGTGTCCGATAGTGATGACGCTTCAATGTGTGTGCAACGTTGATCATGGCCAGTTTCATAATATCTGCTGCTGTGCCCTGTATGGGTGTGTTGATAGCTTCACGTTCGGCTGCCTGTCGCCGCGAGCCTTTGCCCATCAGGTCTGGCATTGCCCGCCTGCGGCCAAAAAGCGATTCGACATACCCGGTGCGCCGTCCCTGTTCGAGGGTGTCATCAATATAACGACGCACACCTGGGAACCGTTCAAAAAAGGCATCTATCAATGCTTGGGCATCTTGACGTGGTAGGTCGGTACGATTGGCAAGCCCAAAACTACTAATGCCATAGATGATACCAAAAACAGTCATTTTTGCCATGCGGCGCTGATTCTTTTCGACAGCGTCAACAGGCACATGAAAGAGGTGCGCGGCCATAGCGGCATGAATGTCTTGCCCCTGCATAAAAGCCTGCACAAGGTTGGGGTCTTGCGTGATATGTGCCAACACGCGCAACTCCACTTGTGAATAATCTGCACCAATAAAAGTACATCCTGGTGCAGCAACGAAGCCTTGTCGTATTTCGCTCCCTATGTCGGTACGTATGGGTATATTTTGCAGGTTTGGCGAATTACTAGACAAGCGCCCGGTTGCAGTGCCCATTTGATTGAACGATGTATGAATACGTTTTGTTTCAGGGTGTACCATGGTGGGTAGTGCATTCGCATAGGTAGACCTGAGCTTGGTAAGGTGGCGGTATTCGATTATTAGCCCTACAATTTCGTGGCTGTCTCTGAGTTTTTCGAGTTCATCGGCTCGCAGCGAATAGCGCCCAGAAGATGTTTTTTTCAAGCCAATTGGCGAGAGCTTAAGCCGCTCAAAAAGCACCTCGTTTAACTGAATGCTCGAGTTGATGTTGAATGCACTACCAGCCATGCTATAAATCTGCTGTTCAAGCGTATCCATAAGGGTGGTGATGCGTTTGCTCAGGTCGCGCATATAGTCTACATCCAATGCAATGCCGGTATACTCCATATCTACCAATACGGCGATAAGGGGCATTTCTATGTGTGTGAAAATGTGTTCAATATGGGGTCGTGCTGCAATTTGTGGGCGCAATGCTTCTACCAAGCGTAGCGTCATATCCGCGTCTGCGGCTGCATATGGGGTAGCATGTTCAATAAGCACCCGGTCGAAGGTCATTTGTTTTGCCCCACGCCCAATCAAGTCTTCAATGCCGGCCAATGGATCTGAAAGCTTAAACTCATTGAAAGCTAGTTCTTTGAGTTTCATTTTCTTACCGAGCAGACCGGCAGCTATCATCGTATCAAACGCGAGTCCCTCTACCACTACCCCGGCCCGTCGTAGCAATTCCATATCAAACTTGGCGTTGTGGGCATATTTTGGTTTGTGTGGGTCTGTGAAGAATGGGTGCAATGCGTCTAAAACCTGTTGATGGGGCAATTGTTGCCCTTGGCGGTGTGCAACGGGAATATACCATGCCTTACCCGGCTCAACTGCTAGGGCCATACCAACAATGTCGCTACGCATAGGTTGTAAGCCAGTGCTTTCTAGGTCGAATGCAAAGCCGGGTGCAGCATCGAGTATGGTCAGCATTTCCTGTAGCGCTTTATCATTGACGATGGCGTGGTATGGCCTATCGGCAACAGTGCCCGATGCGGCAGATGTATGTGGTGGTGCAGAAGGGGCAAACATGCTCAGTTGTGTGGCAAAGTCGGGGTCTACGTGTAGAGGTATAGCACTGCTTGGTATTTGTTGCTCTTCTTGGGTGCTTGACATAGCACTAGCAGAGATATTGAGAATGACCTCTTCAGATTCAACCCAAGGGACTTCTGCGACTTGTATGCCGTGAATCACTTCCTCGTCATGATGCGTTTGTGGTAGCTTTTGTACGAGTCTCGTAAATTCAAGCTCGTGGAAGAGGGCGATAACGTCTGCTTGTTCATAGCCGCCCAAACGGGCATCTTGGAGGTTGAGGGAAAGCGGAATGTCGCACACGATAGTGGCGAGGTATTTGCTAAAGAGGGCCTGTTCTTTTTGCCCTTCGAGATGTTTGCGATACCGCTTATTGACATCATGCAAGTTATCGTAGAGGTTTTCGATGGTGCTATACTGGTTGAGGAGCGTGATGGCACTCGCCTCGCCTATGCCTTTGACACCGGGGATGTTGTCGGATGCATCGCCTTTTAAGCCACGTAGGTCTGCGAGTTGGTTTGGCTGCAACCCCTTGTAGCGGGTGCATACTTTGTGCGCGTCATACAGCACGCTATCCATCTTTCTGCTATAGGGTTGGGCTAGTAAGACGTTGACGTGGTCATCTACAAGCTGGAGCACATCAGAGTCGCCGGAGAGAATGAGGGTATGTACATCGTGCTCAGTTGCTTGGCGCGATAGTGTGCCTATGACATCATCGGCTTCGTAGCCTTCATAGGTGTAGATGGGAATGTTGAGCATGGCGACGAGTTGTTTGATGCGCTCGAGTTGGGGATGAAATTCTTCGGGCGTTTTGGCACGTCCGGCTTTATATTCGGGGTAGGCATCGTCACGAAATGTGCGCCCAATATCAAAAGAGAGCACGACATAATCGGGGGTATGTTCCTGTATCATGTTGAGTAGGATGTTGGCGAACCCATACACGGCATAGGTTGGTTCTCCATCTGTTGTGCGTAGGTCTGCATTGGAGAGTGCATAGAATGCACGGAATGCAAGCGAATGCCCATCTACGAGGATGAGCTTTTTTTGTTGAACCACATAAGGCTCCTGTTATTTGTCTTATTTAGGGAGTATTATACAACGAAGCAGGGGCATGAGGGAAATAATGCTATCTGTGGTTCCTTTGAAACCATGCTCCCATAGTTTGTGGTATCATAGTGTCAGAAAGACGAAAACACGTTGATTGTATGGAGGATGTGTGCTATGTCATACAGCAATTTTACCCTTACGGAAATTGTCACCGTATCTGGTTTGGTTCTTGATGACCAAACCGATCTTTTCTCGACAATAGCAGATGCTCCGTTGAGTAGCTATTTGCAAACGACGTTGAGCAGAAATATACCGCTTGCCCTTGCTGTTCATACAGAAAAGGCACGTTCAGAGTTCATTGTTGCTCCCATTTTGATTGAACTACGAGAGTTGATGAACCGTCAAATTAGCCTGTTTTCTGGTGTGGATTTTTCGGTTGATGCTGAACGTGGTTTGAATGGAGTCTGTGATTTCATCATTTCGCGTTCTCCCAAACAGCTTTTTGTGAGCGTGCCTGTGATTATGCTGGTAGAAGCCAAAAATGATAATGTGAAAGGTGGGTTGGCGCAATGTATTGCTGAAATGGTTGCAGCTCATCTGTTCAATGTGCGCGAAGAAAATCAGGTGACGGTGTATGGGTGTGTGACAACAGGGAGCACATGGAAATTTCTCAAACTTGAGGAAACAACTATCTTCGTTGATCCATCAGAGTATTATATTGACCAGGCTGGCAAAATTTTGGGTATATTGATTCACATTGTTACTGGTGGATAGGGAAACCGTTATACCATAGTGCTATAGCAACCTTAAATGAAATGAGCATTTTTAACGCAGAGGCGCAGAGATGCAGAGACGCAGAGAGAGGCAAAGATTCGTGGTTTATAGAACGCTACACAATAGGTGGATGACGAGTGTAACCATTATACAAACCAGAGGATTATCACGGCTAGGGTATAATGAAGGATGTTGTTTACTGAATAGCTAGACAGCGAGGCTTGTGTAATGAACCGAATAATAATGGATGCTAAGTATATTAACAAGCGTGTTGAGAAGATACGTAAAGCTATACGTAGGGCTGCCCTTTTTGTCTTATGATGTGATGGTAGAACCAGAGTACGTGGGCACTCATCATACTGGTAGGATATGTGTTACTGTGTACAAAAATAACAAGATAGTTGGTACTGAAGCATTGGTAGCATCAGCATTCAATATGTATTTTATTCGCGTTGTCAGGGATATAGTGGATAAGCATAAGTTGGAAAGGAAAACATAGAGATATAGTAACCCCAGGGCAATTGCACCTAAATCTACATGGTTTTCATGGCTCTAAAAAGCCAATATGTTTCTATAGATAGATTTCTTTTTAGCCAGCAACTGCATAAACCTAAACACGGTATCATTTAAGATGTATCTGCATAACAGCCTGATCTGTACGCTTTGCTTTCTCTTGATAATAAATGATACCAACAGTCTCATTAGAATGAGCAAGACCACTATTCATAGGACATGCTTTTTTCACTGCGAAAGGCATTGTAAGAAAAGACGTAATATGGAGCAGACTGTTTATGTACATTGATGACCTTATTTGGTTGCCCGACATTATTGAAAAGCTCATTGTTAAGCACTATGTGACCCAATATGATGTAGAGGACGTGTTTTTTGACCGTCCGAAGTATCGCTTTGTTGAATCGGGACACAGACCAAATGAAGATGTTTACGCAGTCAGTGGGCATACTCTTGGAGGACGCTACCTGATTGTCTTTTTCATTCACAAGAAGGATAATACGGCTCTTATTTTGAGTGCCAGAGACATGGATAAGCAAGAACGGAGGCGTTATGAACGAAAGTAATGATACACAACAGACCAGTATCTCACAAGCACAAACCCTAGAAGAGATTGCTACATTTTGGGATACCCATAGTTTAGCGGACTACTGGGATGAAACGCAAGAAGTCGAGTTTGCGGTACGAGCAAAACGAAGAAGGCGTATTACGCTTGATCCTGATGTGTATGCACAGGTCGAAGTACAAGCTCGCTTGCGCGGCTTGTTACCGGAAACGCTCGTTAATTTATGGGTTGCCGAACGTTTGGCAGCAGAAAAAACGCATTGCTGAAGCTTGGAAGAAGGTAGCCCAGAATCAGGCGTGAAAAGCGTTACGATTCCCCAAGGTGGCGCGGTACAAACGCCTCCGGCAGCAACTTATCCAGCGTTGTCTCGATGCGCTCATCACTATCGCATATGCATAGCACCCTTGCTGTGGGCGCAAACTCGTTGATGACTTGGCGACATACCCCGCATGGCGTTGTTGGGTGTGCTGTTGGCGTATAAACCACAACGGCTACAATATCGCGGTGGCCCTCCGACACTGCCTTGAATATGGCAGTACGTTCCGCGCAAACCGTCGGACCAAAGGCGACGTTTTCAATATTGCAACCGGAAAAGATATGCCCGCTCCTAGTAAGCACGGCTGCACCTACGCGGAACTTGCTGTAGGGGCAGTAGCTATGCTGTATGGCTTGACGGGCTACATGTTCGATTTTAATCATTGGTTTTCCTCATAATTGAAACGTAAGGGCGTGCGGCCGCACGCCCTTACGAAACGCTTCTTGCGCTTCCTAGCGCGTTATCAGCGGCAGGTAGACGCTATTGGATGGCGAAGATGTTACTGGCAATGTACTATCGCCTACTACCACGTCGTCAATAATCCAACCCTTATCTGATGCTATATCGTCTACTTCCATACTGAAGCGCACCATTGCTTTGCCAGTGTATTCGCTCAGGTCAAGTGTGACAGATTCCCAGTCAACGGTTGTCCATTCCGTTGCTGTATCTTGGAGGTGTGTCGTTGTGTCGTAAGCACCACCGCCACGGTAGGTTGCCAGCTCGTGCCAAGATGCTCCATCATCGGTTGAAATGTCCACTCGCCCAGTATCTATACTATCGCCAACCTTGGCAAAGACATAATCGTGTCGAAAACGCAATGTTGGCGTTATCATATCATCCAAGCTAAAAGGCGTCGTTGTGATGGTTGTTGTACGCTTAGTCGCAGTGTTGAGCGCATTGCTGTAGCTCCCGCTTGGGCTATCGGTCATAGCATATTCGCCATCTGGCAATTGCACGATGTCCCATTCGCCGTTGCGTTGCCATTGGCCACTTCCACTTTCAAAGAAATCGTAGAAACGGGCATTGTCATATGCTCGGTATAGCCCAAAGGAGTGGGTTGTTTCTGCTTCGCCACCATCGCCATTGATAACCAAAACATGATATTCGCCGGGTTCTACGTCGGATGGGATGGTTGCTACAATGGTAGTGGCATCAGACGATGTGACTGCGAGAAGGTAGGTTGTGGTAGCACCAATGAGTTTCACTTTCACTGTTTGCAGGAAGTTGCTACCGTTAATAGTCAACTCTTGCTGTTGCCCACTGATACCTATGTTTGGCGTCATCTCGGACACTGATGGAATGGTAGTCCCAGCCATAAGTGCATAGATACCCGTGCCTTGGCTCACAGCGGATGCAACATTGTACTTTGATTCGCGGAATGTATCGAGTGCCTTCCAACCTGTTTCTTCCCAAAAGTGAATGGTTAGCTTTTCCTCATCAACGCCTTCCACTAACACATCGTTGGTAAGATATTGGAAGCTAACCGAACCAGTGATCACTGGTGTGCCTTCAGTGGCAACCACATTGTAGCCTTGCCCAATAACGGTCTTGTTGTTTGGTAGTGAGGGCAAACCAGACATGCCTTGGATAGTATAAAATTCTCCTTCTTCAAACGTCACTTCATCGGGTGTAAAGAGAATCATTTGCCCATCGGGTGAGACTAATGGGGCATTGCTGTGGCGGGTGTTGCCGCTTCTGCGCGATGTGCCGCTTCTGCGCGATGTGCCGCTTCTGCGCGATGTGCCGCTTCTGCGCGATGTGCCGCTTCTGCGTGATGTGCCGCTTCTGCGCGATGTGCCAAGATTACCACCAATAGCGTAGAGCACCATTGTTTCGCGGCGGGGGTCAGTTTCGGTTGCTGTTTCGTCAACCCAAAGCTGAATATGCCCCTCATACGATACGTCACTGAGCGTGAGGATACCTGTGTAGCTATTGCCCGCCTGCTCTAAGGTAATCGCAGGTTCTCCAAAACCATCTGCAGGATAGATGCGAGCTTTGATCGGCAGATCGGTTGGCAAGTTCTCTACTTTGATGTTGAGCGTTGTGGATGTGACCGGACTTATCTGCACAACGGGAGTCCATGTTGTATCTTTTTCGAGGGCTACCCGTTCGTCGCCCATTTCTATCGTTTCACACCCAAACTGATTTTTGGCTTGGTCAAAGACACAGAACCGGTCGCCGGGTTGTGCGCCGCGTGCATCTACTTTGTTTTGCCCACCGGTTGCATTGCCGATGTCTACGATGTAGTCATCACGCATGAGATAGACTCGTGCTTCGCTTGAACTGACTTCGTCTCCCGCATAATCAAGGTAGAATGTTGGGTCTTCCAATGCGTCGGTTGGGGTGTATGGGTTGGTGATGCTGACGTTGGTAAATGCATAGGGCATTATATCTGGTCCATGGTTAATATCAGTTGGTGCTTTCAGGTTAGGGTAGAATGTGGTAATGGTTTCCCATTCATTGCGGCCTGTCATGACATTGGGTAGGGTTTGGATACAGTTTGCATTCCAGTGCTCATCGTCGGCGATAAACTCGGTATTGTCAGGGTTCGTATACAAATCGCCCATGGCGCTACCAGTACAGGTATTTACAGTGATAAGGAAATCCTGCTCGTTTATGCCCAAGTACACATCGTCTTGGAAGAGCATATAGTGGCTTAGTTCGTGGGCAAGGATGATGGGCCAGTCTTCGCCAAGATTTTCGCCGGGCGTGCCATAGCGATTCCATGTGGAACCTATGGCAACCTGCCCTATGGAGTAGGTTGTATTGGGGTTATCAGGGTCTACCGTATCTTCATCTACAACGCCACCTTGGTTGGCATATGGGCGCAGGCGATTGGTAGCGTAGATTGCGACATCGGCAATATCCCACTCCTCATAGTTTTGGTAGACCTCAAGGTTGCCAAGCGCAACTTGCCCGTTGGTAAAATCATAGAGGTATTCTGAGGCACGTTGCAGGTTGAACTTGAGTTGTTCGAGGTAGCTTGTATCTTTGCTGGCATCCCATTCGACTGAGATGGTAAGGTCAAACAGCAGCAATGGGTTGTTGGCAGAAACGACGAGACTCTGGATGCCGGGTTCCTGTACTTCAAACGTATCTAAGCCGGTGGCAGTAGGCATGGCGCTGGTGTGATACATGGTGTATGTTGAGGTGGAAGAGATGGCCACCGTAGCGAATAGTTTATCCCCCACGGCTATTTCACCATTGCCCTGCACGTAGCCTTGTGCGTCGGTTACGAATGGTGTGCCAGCGTCGTTGGCTATGGGCGTTCCTCCAACTTGTTTGCCAGATTGCAAGCGGTAGACTATGGCATTACTCACAGGCATTCCCGATGTGTCAATGACACGCACCTGTGTACCAAGTACACGGAAAGGTGCCGACTGAGCCGCTGAGTATGCCCGCTGAAATGGTCCAGCAACGCTACCCTTGCCAGATTGTTGGCTTGGGTAGGCTTCAATGCGGAAGACGACATTATCCGATTGCCCAAAGAAACCACTCGCAAAGGTGTCCCACTTGAACGTGTGGGTCGTATTCGTTTCTAAGTTGGTAGTGATGGTGTCGCTGGCTGCAATGGCAGGCTTCCAAGCTCCTCCCCCATTGATGGAATAGTAGGCACGGATGAATGCAACCTCATCGCCTTCTACATCGTTCAATGTATACTCTATGGGTATGATTTGCTCGCGCAGGATTTCGGACGAGGAAAACGGTCCAGCTTCGTTGGTTGTGCCGGGGCGGGCAATGGTTATTTCGGGTGGCACATTGGTTAGGCGTCTGCGTCCGTGCAGTCCGTTGGTATAGATGACACTTTGCTGCCAATTATTGCTGACAATAAAGTCTATGTCACCATCCTTGTCTATATCGCCGGTGGCTATGTGTTCGGTGAAATCTTCATCCTCATTGAGAATACGGCTGGCAGAGAAGAAGCCAGCACCATCATTAATGTAGACAACGTTTTGCTCAGCCCGGTTGGATACAACGATGTCAATATTGCCATCATTATCTACGTCTGCGACAGTTACACTAGATGTCTCATCCGTGCCGGGACCAAAGCAACGGACTTGGGCAGTATTTGTACACCGGACAGTGCCTGAGCTAACATTGGCTGCGCCATCATTGATGTAGACAACATTTTGCTCAGCTAGGTTGCCGGTAATAATGTCCAAGTCACCATCACTATCTACATCGGCTACTGCGACTTCGGTGGTTCGGTCATAGCCAGTGCCAAACGTTTGGGCATATTCGGCAGGAAATTGCCCAGTACCATCGTTGAGGTAAATAGCATTGTCGTCATACAAACGACCGACAACAATATCAAGGTCGCTGTCACCATCCATATCACCTATAGCAAGGTTTTCAATGACATCACCCTCTTCATCAAACAAGCGATAGTCATCGAAGTGTCCTGTGCCGTCGTTGAGGTAAATAGCGTTGTGTGCTGCAACCTCTTGTGAGGAGCCGATAATGTCAAGGTCGCCATCGTTATCTATGTCGCCTGTGGCCATTGCGAATATGAGTTCATTCTCTTCAACACCAAAAGGACGTTGGTTCGTAAGGTCAAAGGTGCCATCACCATTGTTGAGGTAGACGATGTTGGAGCCGGTTTGGGCATATTCGTCAACTGCCGTTTGTTCGTCTGGTGCAGATGATTCATACGAGGGGACACTCGCAATGAGGTCACTATCACCATCAGCGTCTACATCACCGGTTGTCATGGTTTTGGTAGGACCTGCTCCCTCACTGTTCCACACATAGCTATGTTCTAAGTGAAAATTGCCAGAGCCATCGTTGGGATAGACCATGCTCGAAGAGCCACTGGTGATAATGTCGAGGGCATCATCGTTGTTGATGTCGGCAAGGGTGACGGCTTGAATATATTCATATTCGCTACCAAGTGTACTCACGGAGGGGCTGCGCCCAGGCAAGAAGTTTTCTTTGCTGCTGATATGTATTTGGTTTGGCTCCCACATATTTCCAACGATGATGTCAAGCAAACCGTCGTTGTTTATATCGCCCAAGGCAACACTGGAGGTTGATAAGCCACCCCAACCAAATGCTCGCTGCTTCGAAAAAATGCCAGAACTGTTTTGAAAGTAGATGTAGCTTTGTTCATACATGTTGGCAACCACACCAACTCCCATAACGCTTTCTCTCCTCTCTGGTAGGGTATGTATGGTGCTTTCATTGAAAGCTTGTTTGGGTTTGGTGTTTTCTCCGGGTTCTTGCGGTTTGGTGGCTTCTGTTGAAACCCACGATGCGACGATACTACTCGTTGAGTCATACCCAGTACCAAAGCGCAATTCCTCGGCTTCAGTAAAAGTGCCTGTGCCATCATTCACATACACGGTGTTTTGTTCATATTCATTGCCAACGATAATATCAATGTACTCATCAGTGTTCATAAATGCGAGGGAAACGATTTGGGTTGCATCGGAGCCTGTCCCAAAGGGGCGCACATTGTCGTTGGAGAAGGTGCCAGTGCCATCGTTGACATAGACTTTGTTCTGGGCCATAGCTGTTTCATCTTCAACCCATTGGGGGGAGTTGCCTACGACAATATCAAGGGAACCATCATTATTCACATCGCCCAATGCTATGCTCTGGGTTGATGCGGTGTCTTCGCCGAATGGAGCTTTGGTAAAGGTAACGGTGCCGTCGTTTTCCACTTCGGTGTAGTAGATCATGTTGAGGATAGCGGTGTCTTCTTCGTAGTCCCATTCGGCAGCATTGCCCACTACAATATCAAGGTCGTCGTCGTTGTCTAGGTCTCCTGCTACGATGCTTAGGGTTGGATCTTCGTTTTCATCTATCGTCATCCCATCTTTGAAGGTGCCTTTGCCGTCATTCAGATAGACCATATTGGGTGCATACTCATTGCCCACAACGACATCGGGGTAGGTGTCGCCGTTTATGTCACCCACAACGAGACTTTGGGTTGGGTCATAGTCCATACCAATTGGGCGCTGTGTGCTAAAGGTACCATCTCCATCGTTGAGGTAGAGCATATTCTGGTTGTTGTAATTGCCGGCAACAATATCGAGGTCGTTATCGTTATCCATGTCTTCTACGAATATACTTGTTGTGCCGTCCCATTCTTGACCAAACTCACTGAAGAATTCGCTTGGGCTAGACATTTGACCAGCGCCATTGTTTGTGTAGATTGCATTGTTGGCTTCCTCAGAAGCAATGATGAGGTCGAGTGCGCTATCTTGGTCTAGGTCGGCCACGGCAACACTTTGGGTTGTTCCCGATGAGGCACCAATGGTTTGGGTCTCATCCACACGACCGGCTTCATCAATAAAGTACACTATATCTTGTTGCCGGTTTTTCCCAACGACAATATCAAGGTTGCCGTCGCCATTGAGGTCTCCAAGTGCTATGCTGGTTGTACGTTGGTCTTCTTCACCAAAGTGGAGCAGTTTGCTAAAATGTTCCTTTCCGTCATTGAAATATACGGCATTCTTTTGGTTTTGATTGCCAGTAATAATGTCGAGGTTGCCGTCATTGTTGAGGTCGCCTAGGGCAATGGCATGTGTTTCATCTTGCCCATCACCAAAACGCACGTATGACCCCTGCGATGGTCCGTAGATAGGGTCAGTGGCAAAGCGACCGCTCTGGTCATTGAGGTATACTATGTTGTTGGCTGTGGTGTTACCACTTCTATCCCACACTGGTGCATTGCCTACTACAATGTCAAGATACCCGTCATTATTCATATCGCCTACTGCGGTGCTACGGGTATCATCTTTTCCTGTCCCAAATGGACTTGAGTTGTTGAAGTTTCCTGCGCCATCGTTGTAGTAGACAATGTTTTGGGGTGTGAAATTCTCGTCATCAATGGGTTCTTCGTCATCAATGGGTTCTTCGTCATCAATGGGTTCTTCGTCATCAATGGGTTCTTCGTCATATCCTAGGTGTTCATTCAGATCCCATCTCCACTTGAGCGCTTTACCTGCAACAATATCCAAGTCGCCATCATTATCTACATCGCCAATGGCTACACTTGTTGTTATGCTTTGCTTATCACCAAAAGAACGTGATTCGGTGAAATAGCCTGCGCCATCATTGAGATAGATTTTATTTGTGGTGTTGATTTCTTCATTGTCTTGCCAAGAGGTTCCATTGCCGGTGATAATATCAAGATCACCGTCATTGTCTACATCACCTACTGCGACACTCAATGTTGAATCGGTAGAACTGCCAAAGCAACGTACCTCTGCGGTATCTTGGCATGCTGCTTCCGTTGCATCACTACCAAAGTTGCCAGCACCATCATTGAGATACACAACATTTTGTCCATTGTTGCCGGTGACGAGGTCGAGGTCGCCGTCACCGTCCATGTCGCCCACGGCAACCGATGTTGCTGCGGGGTTTGTACGTCCAAAAGCCTGTCGCGTGTTGAATGTTGGGGTTTCTGCATGGACAACAGGCGCTGCGAGGGATATCATAGGAATGCATAATGTGATGATAAGCATAAGGTGCAATAGTGCTTGCCAGAACGGGCGAACATGGTTGTTTGGTGCCACCTGTGGTTGGGTGTTACCGGTCTTTCTTTGCCTATAAGCATAACTTCGTGTCTTCATACCTGCTTTTCCTTTCTAAAAATCTTACTTCACGACATACTGTCACGTCAGTATCTTGCCAGCGTTCTACATCAAACCATGATAGGTAGAGGTTTTAACACAGAGGCACAGAGCCGCAAAGACTTTGAACTTGGTAGTATGACAGAAGGTGCAGAAAACTAAGATACTGACATTGCACCACTTCTATTATACTTCATTGGAAGGCATCGTGGAATCTAAAAAAGCGAAGTATATTCTACATTTCAGGGAGAGGCACAGTTTAGTTGGCGAAACTGGCAAATTGTGGCACAAGGGTTGCCGGTATGCGCCCTTTGATATGTGTGCCTTCTGGTTTGTGGTCTTGTATATCAACAATGCCACGTGTATGCCAGAGAGAGACGAGGTCGTTGCGATAGTAGGGAATAAAGGCATCGAAGGCGGTCATGTTGAGGCAGAGCATTTCTTCGATGCGTTGGCGTAGTTCGTCAAGTCCCCAACCGCGTTGGGCGGAGATGGAAACGTAGGTAGTGGGCAAGCCCATTTCGACGGCTATATATTCTGCTTCCGTTTCATCCATGCCTTCGATCCGGTCAACTTTGTTGAGTACATTGAGGGTAGGCTTGTGAGCTACCTCTAGCTCGGCGAGGGTGGCTTTGACGGTTTGTTCTTGCTCTTGTGCATTGGGGTGGGTTATATCGAGCACATGGAGCAAGAGGTCAGCTTCGCTTATCTCTTCAAGTGTGGCCCGGAAGGCTGCTATGAGTTGGGTTGGCAATTTTTGAATAAACCCAACGGTATCGGTGAGTAGCACCTGATTACCACTTGGCAATTCCATTTGGCGTGTGGTTGGGTCTAGGGTTGCAAAAAGTTGGTCTTGCACGAGGACATCTGCTTTGGTAAGGGCATTGATGAGGGTTGATTTGCCGGCGTTGGTATAGCCCACGAGGGCAACGATGGGGATGCCATTTTTGCGTCGTCGTTGGCGATACATTTCGCGTTGCCGATGGACGTCGGAGAGTTGTTGTTTGAGCCATGTGATGCGACGGTTGATGGTACGGCGGTCTACTTCGAGTTGTGTTTCACCAGGTCCACGCAAGCCGACGATGCCACCGGCAGAGGTGCCTCCTTGCCCGGCCTGCCGTTCGAGGTGCGTCCATTGGCGGCGTAGGCGTGGTAAGAGGTATTCGTATTGGGCTAACTCAACTTGGATGCTCCCGGCGTGGGTATGGGCATGTTGGGCAAAGATGTCGAGGATGATGGCAGTGCGGTCTAGGACGCCAACATCAAGTTCACGTTCAAGATTACGGGTTTGGGCAGCGGTGAGTTCGTTATCAAAGATGATGAGGTCGAAGCCAAGTTCAAGACGCAAATCACCTATCTGGCGCACTTTACCGGGTCCGATAAAGAATTTGGGGAAGGGGGTGGTTATGTTTTGAAAGACGCTACCAACGACTTCGAGTCCGGCTGTTTCAGCTAGAAGCGCCAGCTCTTGCAATGAATCTTGCGCACGCCATGGATGGTCGGCGCTAGCTATTTCGGCACCTACAAGGAAAGCACGCTTGCGAGGCTCTTCTGTTGCATGGCTATGCTTACCACCTGATTTGATGCTATCTTCTGACTGAACTATAGGTCTTTACTCCTTTGAGTATATGCTATACTTATGACTATGCTTTGTCGTTTACAGAACCACTATCATGACTATAGCATGCTGATTAGGTGTTGTCAATGGTTTTCAGTGGTTTTCGGGAGCTTGTTTAAGAAACAGGTACTCTGTGGTATAGTAGGATGATGGTGTGGGCTAGGCGGTGTTGGGAGGCAGCTATGCTTAAAAGAGTGATACTTGAAAATTGGAAAAGTTTTCGCAAGGCGACCTTGCATCTTGGTCCATTCACGGTGCTTATTGGTCGAGCTGAAAGTGGCAAGTCGAATGTGTTGGAACTGCTGACGTTTCTTGGTCGCACAGCACAAAAAAAGAATATTCAGGAGTCATTTGAAGGGGACTTTATTCATAATGCTATTCGGGGGGGGGCGCAGGGAGCTACATGGAAACCGGCCGACCAGTTTACCTTGCGAGCTGTCATACAACCTGATGGAGAACAGGATTACTATACCTATAGTATGACAGTTGAACCAGAATCTTACCTTGTGGTTGCTGAAAAACTGGTTTGTACACAGCAGGGTAGTTCTGAAGAAAACCTAGATGTTGTGCTCATAGATACCAATATTGATAGTGATGCATCTATGAACACGCTCAATGTGCTTGATTCCAAGGGGATAGTGGGCCGTATTGATAGGATGATAGGGTTTTCGGGGTTGTTTACGTCGCTTGGGCGGTTGGAGGAACGGTTGCCTGAGCAGGCTATGCCGGTCTCGCAGGTGTTGCAAAATATTTTTGTGCTAGACCCGATACCGGCAACGATGCGGACGTATTCGCCCCTATCGGAGACACTCTACAACGATGCTTCAAATATTGCTGGCTTGTTGGCCAAGTTGCCCTCGGAACAAAAGCAGCACATTGAGTCGTTGCTGTCGCACTATCTCTCGCAGTTGCCTGCATGTAATATTCGGCGTATATGGTCAAAGCCAGATGGGTATTTGAGCAAAGATGCTATGCTCTATTGTGAAAAGCAGTCGCGTTCGCGTGGTCCTATCATTCTTTCCGATGCGTGTACGATGACTGATGGGACTCTTCGTTTCATTGCGTTGTTTACGGCTTTGTTAATGCGGCCAGCAGGTAGTTTATTGGCAGTTGAAGATGTTGACCATGACCTACATCCTTCGCAGATACAACCACTGATGCAGTTGTTGCGGGATGTAGCACAGCGTCGTGGGGTGCATTTATTGGTTACGGCACGTAATGGTGCGTTGTTGGATGGGGTATCAGAAGATGATATGCCATTGGTAAATGTATGCGTTCGTGATGCGACGACGGGCGAGGGCCAAATTGTTCTCTTGGAAAATGTAGCGGATTTCCCGCTGTTGATGCAGGCAGAATCGGTTACTCGCAGCGTAGCCCGCAATGTTGTGCAGCGTCGTGTCCGCCCACGCATGCGAAAGTCGCCATAATAACGGTAGGCATGTATGGATGATGTTGTAGTGCATGGTTAGGTGGTATGGTTGTTGGTCTGTTGATGTAGGATGTCGCGCAGGAATGCCCCAGTAAAAGAGGCTTCCTGCTGGGCAACATGTTCGGGGGGGCCTTCAGCCACAATGGATCCGCCACCATCTCCCCCTTCTGGACCAAGGTCTATGATCCAGTCGGCTGTTTTGATAACATCGAGGTTGTGTTCTATGACGATGACGGTGTTCCCTACCTCTACCAAGCGGTGGAGTACATGGAGCAGGTTTTGGATGTCGGCAAAGTGCAACCCGGTGGTTGGTTCATCTAAGATATAGAGTGTACGCCCAGTGGCGACGCGGGCAAGTTCTTTCGCTAACTTGACACGTTGTGCTTCGCCACCACTGAGTG
Organism: uncultured Chloroflexaceae bacterium; assembly: GCA_964626155.1. Classification (GTDB taxonomy): domain Bacteria; phylum Chloroflexota; class Chloroflexia; order Chloroflexales; family Chloroflexaceae; genus JAAUSY01. The sequence continues at coordinate 242,219 of CAZVEN010000002.1, forward strand.
TTGTGGCGGGTTGCCCTAGTTTAATATAATCCAATCCTACATCGTGTAATGTCTGGAGTATGCGACGCACGCGGGGGACATGTTCAAAGAAATCGAGGGCTGTCTGCACGTCCATGTCGAGTACATCGGCAATGGTTTTGTTTTTGTATTTGACTTGGAGCGTTTCGCGGTTGTAGCGTCTTCCTTTGCAGACATCGCACCGTACCCAGACATCGGGCAGAAATTGCATATCAATGCGTATTTCTCCGTTGCCTTCGCATGCTTCGCAGCGCCCACCTTTTACGTTGAACGAAAAGCGCCCGGCTGAATAGCCGCGCAGTTTGGCTTCGGGAGTGCTGGCAAAGAGTTCGCGTAGGAGGTCAAAGAGCTTGACATAGGTGGCAGGGTTGCTACGTGGTGTGCGCCCTATTGGTTGTTGGTCTATATTTATCACTTTGTCGAGGTACTCAAGCCCATCTATGCCGTCGTGTGGTCCGGGGCGTATTTGGGCCCGATGCAGACGGGCAGCAAGGGCTGGGTAAAGGGTTTCACTCACGAGAGATGATTTGCCACTTCCGCTGACGCCGGTGACGGCAACAAAGCATCCGAGTGGGAAACGGACGTTGATGGTGCGCAGGTTGTTCATAGATGCGCCTTGTACCTCAAGCCAACGTATCTCAAGCATGTTGTTCATGCGGCGCGTTTCTGGTATGGGTATTTGCAAGCGTCCGCTGAGATAGTCGCCGGTGAGGGTGTTGCTAGTTGCTATGGTAGCAGGTGTGCCTTTGGCTACAATGTGCCCGCCTTTGATGCCGGCGCCGGGTCCGAAGTCTATAACCCAGTCGGCACTTTGTATGGTGTCTAGGTCGTGTTCGACGACAACGACGGTGTTGCCCAATTCACGTAGGCGTAGCAATGAGTTGAGGAGTTTGCGGTTGTCGCGTTGATGCAAGCCGATGCTTGGCTCGTCGAGGATGTAGGTGACGCCAACCAGCCCGCTGCCGATTTGGGAAGCTAGGCGTATGCGTTGTGCTTCGCCACCACTAAGTGTGGGTGCTGCTCGTTCTAAGGTGAGGTAGTGTAGCCCTACATCAAGCAAGAAGCGCAGACGTTTGCAGATTTCTTTGAGCACTTCACTGGCTATTTCGTGTTGCATGGACGTTAAAGTCTTTTCTTTGATAGGCTCAGTTGTTTCAGGGGGCGTGTTGGTAGGTACTATGTTTTGGTTGTTGAGCAGGGAGGTGGTCCACGTGTAGGATTCGTTGATGTTGAGGCAACATACTTGGTGGATTGTGCGTTGATCAACCGTGACGGCAAGGCTTTCTGGGCGTAGCCGTGCGCCTTTACAGGTTGGGCAGGGTTGTTCACTCATGAATTGGGTGTAGAAATCGCGGGTGTTGTTGCTTTCGGTTTGGCTATAGCGCCGTCTGATTTCACTGTCTAGCCCTTCCCAGACGCGATAGAATACGCCATGGTTGCCTTGTTCGTGGGCCCAACTGAAGCGTAATTTTTCTGTGCCACTCCCATGGATGATGATGTCTTTTTGGTGTTGGGTTAAGGTTTCCCATGGGGTATCGAGGTCGAAGCCGTAGTGTTGGGCTATGTTGGCAATGGCTTGATAGGTCCATGATTCGCGCTTTTTGTGCAACTCGCCCCAGTAGGATATGGCACCGTTGTGAAGGGTGAGTGTTGGGTCTGGCACGAGCAACGCGGAATCAACTTCGAGGTGTGTCCCTAGCCCGCTACAGGTGGGGCAGGCTCCTTGTGGGGAGTTGAAAGAAAACATTTGGGGGGTTAGTTCGGGGAATGATATGTTACACTGGGTGCATGTATTGGTTTCGCTCATAAGCCATTCGTTTGCTTGTTGTTCTACATCAGGCTGTGGTGGTTCTTGGGCTTGTTTTCGCTTTGATGCAGGGGTTGTTTTTTTGGGTTTAGCTTGGTGGTTTTTCGTGGCATCTGGGTCGGTGGTGCTTTCGGCTTCTTGGTTGTTTGCGGGTGTAGGGCGCGAAACGACGCTAATAAGCACGTTACCTTCTCCGAAGCGTAGTGCTGTTTCAATGCTGTCGGTGAGACGGGTCATAAAGGCTTGGCGGTCTTTGTCGGATGTTGATTGGGGGTCGGGTATGACAAGGCGGTCTACGACAACTTCAATGGTGTGTTTCACTTTTTTGTTGAGTTTGATGTTGTCGCTTAGGTCGTAGATTTCGCCATCTACGCGCACACGGACAAAGCCTTCTGTGCGGGCTTCGGTAAAGATTTCTTTGTATTCGCCTTTGCGTTGTGATATGAGTGGTGCGAGCACCATGAAGCGTGTTGTTGGCTCTAGCTCGAGGACATGGTCTACCATGTGTTCTATGGTCTGCGCTCCAACTTCGTTGCCACATTGTGGGCAATGGATTGTGCCGATGCGTGAAAAGAGTAACCGCATGTAGTCGTAGATTTCGGTGATGGTGCCAACGGTGCTGCGCGGGTTTTTGCTGGCGCTTTTTTGTTCGATGGCAATGGATGGCGATAAGCCTTCGATGAAATCAACTTGGGGCTTTTCCATTTGCCCAAGAAATTGCCGTGCATACGATGAGAGGCTTTCGACGTAACGCCGTTGCCCTTCGGCATACAGTGTTTCAAAAGCAAGTGAACTTTTACCAGAGCCTGATACGCCAGTCATGACAACAAGTTGGTCGCGGGGTATTTCTACATCTATGGCTTTGAGGTTATGCTCACGTGCTCCCTTGATAATTATTTTGTCTTTGGACATATGTGGATATATGGTACCTATGAAAATGTATGGCTACTATAGAGGTATGATGCAGGAGTTGGACGCATTATGATTGGGTTTTCCTCTAGCTTACCTGTTCTTATCTTGTCTTCTCTCTTCAAGTACGTCGTGTATCGTAGCAGATGTAAGGGGCATCGTCAAATTGTACGTGGTGTCGTTGCGCGTTAGGGTTCGTTCTTTCTCAGGCGATGGTAGCACACTCACCACACAGAACACAGAGGACATGGCTGACATATTACCTGAATAGCTTTTGCAGGTTGGGTACCAGGTAATTCATGTTTACCGCAATGCCATTCACAATCAGCAAGTATTTGAAGTATTTGATCAAACCTAGTACCTTCGTTGAAAGGACTGTTCATAGTTCACCTGCGCCCCTTTTGGAAAACAAACACATACTCGTGCTTGAAAATATAAAACCCGCCAACCAGTGCCCGATAGCGCCAAAGCTCTTTCTGATTGCGCTTGCCGGTGGTTTCCTCAAAGTTCTTCACAATGATGCTTTTGAGGGTAAACCCATGTTGTAGCACCATTTGCATGGTGTAAAAGCCGAGTGGTATCCATTCGCCATTGGCATATGTATCGCCAATCACCAGCGCCAAGTAGCGCCCACGCTCAAGCACTGGTGTAACATGTTCAACCAGCTTACTCATCTTCGCAACAAAGTCATCCAATGTGGCAGCATTCGATAGGTCACGCGCATCGTCACTAAACTTGATAATGTCGAAATAGGGCGGGTGCATCATCACCAGTTGCACCTGTTGACAACCATAGTGCTGCAACAATGCCGCATAGTCGAGCGTGGTACTATCGCCATGTGCTATATCGCATACAACGTCATAGGGGTTTGGTTCAGCATCAATATGCTGCTTGGCCTGCACGATGATGTTTGGTTGCAGTTCAACACCAATGGTGTGTCGCCCTAGGCGTTGCCCTTCAATGATAGTCGTGCCAGAACCGGCAAACGTATCTAATACCCACTCGCCCTGCTTGGTATAGCGCAGCATCATCTGATGGGGAATTTGGGGAATAAAGTTGCCCCAATAGCCAGCCGCATGCACACCAGAGTTGTCGCGGCGCGGCTCAATCCACAAGCTATCGGTGTAGATGTGCTCATATTCCTGCCAACGGTTGAGGTTAATGTCGTTGATGGCGCTCGTTTTTGTTTCTGTGATGCCCTTGATGAGGCGTTCAACATAGTAGCTGGCCCGTTCAAGCGTGCGTGCCTCGCGTATCTGATCAAGTGCATTATGCAAGAATGTGGTGCAGAATTGCACACTGTTAGTCATATCGCCATTGTGATGCAGCAACGTGCTATTGGGGGCATTTAGCATGTCGCATATGTCTTGTATGACTTGACGTGCAGCTTGTGTGGTATTTGCCTCTTTGCAACGGTGTAGCCGTTCCAGAAGTATAGCACGGTTGAGGGTATAGGTTTCTGATATATTTTCACGCTCTTTTGTATCAAAAAGGGTTCGTTTGTTATTATTGGTTCTTCCCATATGTACTCCGTACAGAGGTATATTCAAAACAACATCAGTAGGTAGTATGAGAAGCTGGTTGCTACGAATTACATTCCTTCTCCTACCACCTTCTGAACGCATACCTATACTGATATTGGAATTGTAACACAAGAGTTCCATGGGTGCATTTTTACCACCCTGTCGTTCACGCCCTTCGACACGCTCAGGGACCGGCTCAATTAAAAAAGAGCTTACCTATTGGCTCCTCAAACATATTGCCAAAAATACTATCTCGAATGGACGTATTGGACCGCCTGTTGCAACTGGTTGTCACTGTAGAGAGCGTAGACGCATTCAATGTGCCATAGCCTGTAAGAGCTTGGTTTAAAACGAACCACAGATAGACACAGATAGACACAGATAGTGCATTTACCCGTGCTGTCTCCGCCAGTAAACGCTCATGTGTGCGCTGGTAGGGGCATGCGGCTGCACGCCCCTACGTTTTACTCCAAGACTTCGGAAGTCTGGAATCGTCACTTCACGGCATAGCCCGTAAGAGGGCGCACGTCTTCGGGGTGAAACCCTAGCACAATGCGGTCTTTCGGAATGCCGGCTTCCTCTAACGTGTTGACAATGCCATAATCAGTGCCATCGCGTTGCACCCATACCTTGTCACCAATGATGTCAATGTGGACGATGCTCCCATGTACTCGTTTCGTCTTATCCCAACCGACAGACATAACCACATACCGTCCCCGCTCATTATCAAAGACCAGTTCATTATGGAAATCGCCATGGGCATATTTCAGATTGGCAAATGGTTCAAGCACCTGCTGCACGATTGGACCAAACAATGCTATGGTATCCATCTCGTTACAACCTCCTCAATTGGGTCAAAGGTATGGGTTATTGTCCAACCATCCTTGATAAGAGCATTCTTGACATGATTATGGTACCTGTCTTTTGCCGACATAGCTATTAGCCTCACCTATCATACTGCCTTTGAGTGTTCTTTTTTCATTAAGACCTCGCGCAAAGACTCAAAGAACGCAAAGCTATAAAAAAAGGAACATGCAATGCTTTGCTGGTACGCTGCAATGCTGCGAGCTGTCTTGAAGTTGCTTCTATTCTACCATTGCCTCGCGCAAAGGCGCAAAGGTGAGACTTCCGAAGTCTCCAAGACTTTGGAAGTCTGGATGCACAAATCAATCGTCGTCATCGTCGTGTTCGCGTTCTTCATCGTCATCGTCATCGTGCTCCCGTTCGCCATCTTCACGCTCGCTGCCTTCGCCTCCACGCCCCCGTATGTCGTGCTCGTTGCCGCTTACATGACATTCAGCACAGTCTGCAAAGTCTCTGATACCTTCTTCTCGATGCTCGCCTGCTATAGATGCTTGCGAGTGTGCATGACAGTTGTAGCATGTGTAGGTTTGATAGCCGTTGTTATCAGTATGGCATGTAGCACAGTCGGATGGGTGGTTGGCGTCGAAACGGAAATAGTCGTTGTGGTCAAAGGTAGCAGGCTCCCATGCGTTTGTTGAGTGGCACGTATCGCATGTATCGCCGGCATCGCGGTGGAGTGTATCGTTGGGCTTGTCGGCTCTGTGGCAGGAAACGCATGTATTGTGCAGCGATGATGCTATCTGCGTGTGGTTAAACGTTGCATCCTCCCACGATTGGGTTGTATGACAATCGGCACATTGTTCGCTCACTTGGCGATGCAAATCGTCGCTTGGTTTTTGTTCTTCATGGCAAGAAACGCAATTTCTCAGGGTTGTTGCTTCGAGTTGGTCGTGGGCAAATGTTGCGTCTTCCCATGTTTGGGTGTTATGACACAACGCACAGTCCCATGTGATTGCCGCATGGGTTTCGTCCTTTGGTTTGTCTTGCTGATGACACAATACACAGGTATCTTGGTTTGCGAGTGCTTTATGTACAAAGGTTGCCGGTTTCCACTCTTGGGTCGTGTGGCATTCTGCGCATGTGTTGGCTACATTGTCGTGTAGGTTATCTTCTGGTTTGGGGTGACACGATACACATGTAGTGCTGGTGCTAAGTGCTTGGTGCTCAAACGTTGACGGTTTCCATGCACTCGTCTTGTGACACAGCGCACACGACTGCGATGCTCCCTGTTGATGCAAATCGTCATTGGGTTGTTGCTCGGTATGGCACGATTGGCAGTTTTGTTGTACATCGTTTGTTAAGGTATCGTGTGCAAATGTGACACCTTCCCAAGTATTCGTACTGTGACAGTCGGCACATGATTGCGCTGGCACCTGTTGGTGCAGTGCATTGTCGGGTTGCTCTTCCGTGTGGCACGATTGGCAGTTTTGCTGCACATCAGCGGTTAAGATGTTGTGTGCAAACGTGACACCTTCCCAAGTTTCGGTGGTGTGGCAGTCGGCACAGGATTGCGCTTGCACTTGTTGATGCAGTGCATTGTCGGGTTGCTCTTCCGTGTGGCACGATTGGCAGTTTTGCTGCACGTCGGCCGATAAAGAGTCGTGTGCAAACGTGACGCCTTCCCAAGTATTGGTGGTGTGACATGCTACACACGAGAGCGCAGTCACTTGTTGATGCAGGTTGTCATCGGGTTGCTCTTCGGTGTGGCACGATTGGCAGTTTTGCTGCACATCAGCGGTTAAGATGTCGTGTGCAAATGTTGCGCTTTCCCAAGTTTCGGTGGTGTGACATGCTACACACGAGAGCGCAGTCACTTGCTGATGCAGGTTGTCATCAGGCTGCTCTTCCGTGTGGCACGATTGGCAGGTGTTGAGGGTTGTTTCATGGAGTATGGCATGTTCAAAGAGCGCTTCTTGCCAATCGGTCTGTGTGTGGCAAGTGTCGCATGCTTGCTCTGCTATTTCTGTGTGTAGACTATCGTCGGGTACTTGGGATGTGTGGCACGATTGACAATCTTCTTGCGCAGCCGTTTGGAGCATGTCGTGTATGAAAGGCATAAGTGCTTCTGGGGCATTTTTGCCTGCATGGTCAGTGTGGCAATCGGCGCATCGGTCGGTTGTGAGGTGTTGATGAAAAGCCACTGCATCAGGTTCGCCCATTTCAGATTGGGCCGGTGTTGTTCTATTGTTGGGCGCAGCTATGCCTATGGTTGCTATATCATGGCATGCAACACATTTCGCTTGCTCGGCCCCTTGCATTATTATATGGCACGTAAAACAATCGTTTGCAATGTCTTGGTGCCCTTGCGTTAATGGTCCTGGGCTAATAGCCAGGCTTGGTTTTAGCGTAACTAACCCCACCGTGATGACGAAAGCGAACATGATAATGCCTGTTGTGCGTATCATCGTTACCACCTCCAAAAAAGAACAAATAGCAAGATATGCATGATAGCTAACGTTGCAAAGATTCCCGTCAGTGGCATGTGAATTGCACGCCACTTTTTCATCACATCCACGGCATACGATTCTAAGTGTAGTTGGGTTTGTATCTCCTCGTCGCTCATCTCTTGTTGGTGCAGGGTAGCTTGCTGTGCTTTGAGTTTGTTGAAAGCGTTTTTGAGGAGGTAACTACCGGTAAAGCCGCTGGCTATGACGATGAGCATAGCAATGGTGGCGGCCCAAGGAAGCCACGCATGCACATGAAAGCCTGCATGGACGAGTATGAGCATAGCTCCTACCCAACCAAGTATTTCATGCAGTTGCAAATAAGTCTTTGGTGATCCTTGTTTGATGTATTTGCGTTTGCGTGCCGAGTGAAGGAATGAGAGCATAATAAGGAGCGTGCCAGGTATCCCTAGGAAGCGCCCTACCCATGCTGCGTTCATCCAGTGTAAAACCGCGTCTACCACGACCATTGCGACAATCAAGAGTAGGTACCACGCAGTAGATAAGATAATTTCGCGGGTGATTGATGATTGTGGCATAAAGAGAAACTCCTGTCTAGTTCCTAAAGGTTTATTTTGTTTCATACCATTTCTCCCTCGTTAAAGGGAATAGACTATATCCTTACAACAACACAAGTAGAGTATCCTGTGTTGCAACCTTTTCACTATGACGAGGAGCATACGACCGGAACGTAAGAGTTTCAAGGAACTATGGCTAGATTTTTGGATACATTACAATGAAGATACCATAGGTAAGGGGTATAATGCGGATTGTGTCGGGTTTTGGTATGGGGTTGTAGTATGGAGCATATGCCACATGCGTGTGGCATATACCACACACACAGCAACAACCGGCTACATATACCACAATGTATTTTTTGGGATTGAAGATGCATGTGAGGTTTTTGCAATGCACCAAAAAAGGTATCGTTTTACTTTGTTTTCTGCGATATAGTTCTGTGTGTGGTATGTGACGTGCTATACTCACACAGGGGATAGGGGTCAGGGGGCAGGGGCGAGGTAGGACAGTGCCCGGTGCCACGCACTTTTGGGAGTGCGTGGCACCCTGGATGACTTTGCAAAGGGACAGGCTAGAAGCCTATCCTACGCCTTTCGCACCATTTCATAGTAGCATTAGGCTATTTTGTACCTTTGTGTCTTTGTACCTTTGCGTCTTTGCGTTTTTGCGCGAGGTTTTCATGGAAAAATGAGGGTGTTATGGTAGATACACCGGTGCAGGTGATGAAAAAGTGGCATCAGTGGGCTATAGTGGTATTTATTGTAGCTACTATCCTGAGTATCACGTTTATACACTATCTTACCGGTTTGTCGCGGTTGTCATATCATGCCATTTATCGGAGCCTCTACTATCTCCCTATTGCGGTTGCGGCTGTGCAATATGGGCAAAAGGGGGGGATGGTGACTGCGCTGGTGGTGTGTGTGTTGTTTTTGCCACGCACGCTGTTTTATGAGGCCCACCCCGGTGAGTTTTTCGATAATGTGTTGGAAATGCCGGTATTTGTGTTGGTTGGAGTTATGGTTGGGTGGCTCACAGACCGTGAGCGGCAACAACGTCAGCGTGCCGATGCGCTACGGGCCTATGTAGATAGTGTGATGCAAAGCTTGCCAGTTGGGGTGATGACGATGGATGGCAATACCTACCAACCAGTGCCACGCAACCCTATTGCAGTCCACTTGCTACAAACGACACCTAAACCAGAGCAGTTGCTTGAATCGTTGCATCATATGCGCAGTGACTACCAATTGATTGATTTATCGGATGTATTGCTTGGGGTATATAGTTCTGCATTGCAAGATGGGCAAGGGCAGATGATTGGGCGTGTTTATGTGTTGGAAGATTTGACGGAGCAACGCGCACTTGAAACACAGGTGCGCCGCATGGACCGTTTAGCCTCAGTAGGGCAATTTGCCAGTGGTATTGCGCATGAAATACGTAATCCATTGGCTATTTTGCGGGCGACGAGTCAGCTTCTTGCCGAGCGGTTGCGTGCAGATGAGTCATTGGCTTCGTATCTCTCGGTGTTGGTGAGTGAATCGGACCGCATAGATAGGCTCATCAGCGAGTTGCAAGATTATGCGCGTCCGCGCCCGCCGGCCAAGGAGTTGCTCGATTTGGCTGAGGTGCTCCGTGGGGCGCGTGATGGGGTGCGCCCGTATGCACGACAATACGAAGTACACGTTGAAGTGGTCGTGGAGAGTGGCATTAGCCTACACGCTGATTCGCAACAGATACATCAATTGTTGATTAACTTGTTGATGAATGCGATACAGGCTAGCTCGTCCGGAGGTATTGTACAGTTGAGTGGTGCGTATGCCCATGATGGGTGGGTACAGGTTGATGTTGCAGACAATGGGTGTGGCATGTCGCCCGATGTGCAAGAGCGAGCTTGTGACCCATTCTTTACTACTCGTGATAATGGTACAGGTTTAGGGTTGGCTATAGTGATGGCTATGGTGCAACAACATAAGGGAAGATTACACTTTGACAGCGTGGTGGGGCAGGGGACACACGTTTCTATGTTGTTTCCGCCGCCAGAAAGGAGGGGAGGACTATGGCGCGAGTGTTGATTGTTGATGATGAGCAAAATATGCGGTGGGTATTGCAGGAAGCGATGAACCGAGCGGGACACACATCGCATAGTGTTGCTTCTGGTGCTGAAGCGTTATCTCTCTTAGCACGCACGCCAATAGATTTGCTTGTGCTCGATTTGAAGTTGAAAGGCATGGATGGTTTGTCTGTGTTGCGTGAAGTGCATACACGCTGGCCCAATGTAGTAGTGATTATTCTTACAGCCTATGGGACGGTTGCAACGGCGGTAGAGGCGCTGCAGAATGGGGCAGCAGATTATCTTCGCAAGCCATTTGATGTTGAGGAGTTGGTATTTAAGATTACCCGTTCGCTGGAGCGCCAGGCTCTCCAACAAGAGGTGGCGCAGTTGCGCGAAAAACCGGCAGTACAGCATGTGCCAGGGAGCCATGTGGCGTGGCGCAGGGCTGTTGATGCGACTTGCAATGCGCTTGTAAATGGGCTTGATGTGCTATTGAAGGGAGAAATGGGGTGTGGTAAGGCAACGATTGCGCGGTATGCCCATACTGTCAGTCCACGTCGTGCAGCACCGTTGGTAGCTATAGATGTGTCTACATTGCCGGCCGCTCAACAACCACATGTGCTTGAAGGCACAGCAGAACAGGGGGGATTTTGGGCGATGGCAGGGCAGGGAGTATTGCTATTGCGGCATATCGAGGCATTATCTGAAGGGGGGCATGCGGCTATTGCGCGGTTGTGTGAGCAACGCACACAATCGGGAGTCGGCCCCCTTCTTATGATGACAATTTGTTCGGGTGCTACATCTGATGCGTTTGCGGCTACTATAGCAGTACCACCACTACGTGACCATAGCGATGATATACCCTTGTTGGTTGCCGAGTGGGTAGGCACACATTCAATGACGACCGATGCGCAGGTCCTATTGTATAGGTATGCTTGGCCCGGCAATGTGGCAGAGTTGCGTGGGGTGGTTGAGCATGCTGCGGCTTTGGCAAAGGATGCTCCTATTGCAGTGGAGCATTTGCCGGTGTCGCTACAGCATACCCCAACGAATGCGCAACCGTTTGTGCTGCCGCCCGAGGGGATGCATTTGGAAGAGGTGGAGGCTTCACTTTTGCGGCAGGCGCTTGAGGCAGCGGGGGGCAATAAGACGCGGGCCGCTGAGTTGCTTGGGTTGAGCCGGCAAACGTTTTTGTATCGCATCGAAAAGTATCGCATTACGTGAATAGGTAGTAAATGCCCAAAGAAAACGATGTAATGTAATAGAAATATAGGATAAACGAACTATTGCAATGGTGGCTCGCATACGTTATGCTTATAGTGGATAGAGAAAAAAGGGTAGTTCTTGGTATTGTAGGTCGTTTCTTTCGTCTTTTTGTTTTATATGGTGTATTTACAAAATGTATGTGCTTGTATGAAGCATGATTATAGAAGAAATCGTTGGTTCCCTTCCATATATGTGGGGAACGACTATGACACGAATATACAAATGAGATATATGAACATGATAAGGGCGGATCAGATGAAAGTGATACCATTACATCAAACAAATAGGCACCATACTGATATTGTACTTTCGATGGTGGTGCAAAGTAAACTGGACTATGGCGATATAGATGCTGATGTTCGGTTGCTGAGTTGGCAAAATTGTGTTGGGCGCTGGGCGGTAGCAACCAATGACAGGGGCAAGGTCGTGGGCATTGTGTGTGTTGTTGACCTGAGCGATGATGACCAGGATGCGTTATTGTGGCTTGAGGTGTTGCCCCAAGAGCAGCGCCAGGGTGTCGGGGATATGTTGTTTGTTTGGGCAAGGGCCCAGACCCAACGCGATCTTGTTATTAAGAGTGTTGCGAGTGCGAAAGGGTTTTACCAGCGCTATGGGGTGCAGATGAGTGCGTAGATGAGAACAGTTGGTGATATGCGAGAGAAAACTCCTTTGCTGATGAGATAAGGAGCGACGTTCTGTCCAGCGTCGCTCTTTTGCTCTTTTGCTCCTACCTTTGCCCGTGCTTATGATTGCTATGGCTTCATTGTATATTTGTTTGACAGCGAGTTAAGTGGTGCTGGCCGAGAATCGCCGTAGCCGCAATGAGTTTGTCACGACGAAGACAGAGCTAAAGGCCATGGCTCCCGCTGCGATGATGGGGCTGAGTTGTAGCCCGGTGAAGGGGTAGAGTGCGCCGGCTGCAATAGGTATGCCGATGACATTGTAGATGAAGGCCCAGAACAGGTTCCAGCGGATGGTTTTGAGGGTGCTTTTGCTCAGACGAATGGCCTGCGGCACGCTGCGCAAGTCGCCACGCATGAGGGTGATGTCGGCGGCTTCCATGGCAACATCGGTGCCGGTGCCAATGGCTATGCCTACATCTGCTTGGGCGAGGGCAGGCGCATCGTTGATGCCGTCGCCGACCATGGCTACTACATTGCCTTGGGATTGGAGGGTACGCACTTCGGTTACTTTGTCTTGGGGCAACACGTCGGAGAGCACACGGGCTATGCCCACTTCGCGGGCTATGGCTTCGGCTGTGTGCTTGTTGTCGCCAGTGAGCATGACGACATCAATGCCTTGACGATGTAGGGAGTCCACTGCTTCTTGTGATGTGGGTTTCACTGTGTCGGCTACGGCTATAACCCCTACCGCTTGCCCGTTGGCAGCAATGACCATGGCTGTTTTGCCTTCATGCTGTAGGCGCTCTACCTCTTGTTCCATGCCATGCAAAATGACGTAGTGCTCATACATCAGCTTGAGGTTGCCAAGCAGCACGCTGTACTCGTCAACGCGGGCCATTATGCCATGCCCGGCTATGGCTTCAAAGTCGTGTGGCTGTGCGAGGGTGATTCCACGCTCTTGGGCGGTTTGCACGATGGCTTTACCGATGGGGTGTTCGCTGCCACGTTCGGCGCTGGCGGCGAGCCACAAGGGGTCGGGTTGGGTGGTGTGGGCGATGATGTCGGTGAGCACCGGTTTACCTTCGGTGATGGTGCCGGTTTTGTCAAGCACGACGGTTTTGATGGCGTTGGCACGTTCGAGGCTTTCAGCATTTTTGATGAGGATGCCATGTTTGGCTCCTGTGCCGATACCTACCATAATGGCAGTTGGTGTGGCGAGACCAAGGGCGCAGGGGCATGCGATGACGAGGACGGCGACGGCAAAAATCATAGCCGAGGTGAAGCCTACCCCGCCAATGATATACCACGCAAGGAAGGTAGATAGGGCTATGACGATGATGATGGGTACGAATACGGCGGCTACTTTGTCTACGAGACGTTGGACGGGGGCACGGCTGCCTTGGGCTTCTTGCACGAGGCGGATTATTTGGGCGAGGGCGGTTTCTTTGCCCACTCGCGTAGCTCGAAATTGAAAACTGCTAGTGGTGTTGATGGTGGCTCCTAGCACTTCATCGCCAACGGCTTTTTCGATAGGCATGCTTTCACCCGTTACCATGCTTTCGTCGAGGCTCGAGCGCCCGGTGGTGATGATGCCGTCTACGGGCACACGTTCGCCGGGGCGGACGATGACGATGTCGCCTTTGCGTACTTCTGCTATGGGTATGTCTTGCTCTTCTCCGCTACGCAAAATACGCGCTGTTTTGGGTTGTAGCCCGATGAGGGCTTTGATGGCAACACTGGTTTGGCTTTTGGCGCGTGCTTCAAGAAATTTGCCCACCAGAATGAGGGTAATGATGAGTGCGGAGGTTTCAAAGTAGACGTGGCCGAACATGCCGGTTAGGAGGATGAAGATGCTGTAGAAGTAGGCGGCGGATGATCCGAGTGCGACGAGGGTATCCATGTTGGCGGTTTTGTTTTGCAGGGCTTTCCAAGCATGGCGGTAGTAGTCTAATCCACTGTAGAATTGCACGGGTGTTGCGAGGAGCAAGAAGAGCCAGTTGAGCAGATCGGCGTTGGCGGGGTGGGTCATAGGTCCTGTGGCTTGTGTTCCGTGGGCGGCTGCGCCCATGAGCCATGGGGATATAAGCCTGAAGTCGCGGGACATGGAGATGATGAAGAGTGGTAGCCCTAGGGCGACGCCGACAATGAGTTTGTTGCGTTTGCCGGCTACTTCGCGTGTGCGTGCAGCTTCTTCTTTGTCTTCTGCTGTGGTTCCGCTGCTGTCGGTTGGCTCAACTACGCCAAACCCGGCGCGTTCAATGGCTACTTTCATGTCGCTCCAGCCGGTTTCGGCCGGTGCGTAGGTGACGGTTGCTTGTTCGCTGGCAAGGTTGACGGTGGCATCCAATACACCGGGTATTTTTTTGAGTGCTTTTTCGACGCGCTTGGAGCAGGTGGCACAGGTCATGCCAGTGACGGGGAACTCGATGCGTTCGGTGATGACACCGTAGCCAGCTTTTTCTATGGTGGTTACTAATTGGTCGGGTGCTATTTTGGTTTGGTCAAAGGTGATTGTGGCTTGCTCACTGGCAAGGTTGACGCATGCTTCGGCTACGCCATCAACTTTGCCAAGGGCTTTTTCGACGCGCTTGGAGCAGGTGGCGCAGGTCATGCCGGTTATTGAGACGTGTAGTTCTTTCATGGTATCGGTCGCTCCTTCTAATCAATATGGGTAAACATACTTCGCGCAAAGGGTGCAAAGGTGGACAGGCTAGAAGCCTATCCTACGCCTTTTGCGCCATCTACCTATTTCATTCGGGCAAACACATACCTCGCGCAAAGACGCAAAGGACGCAAAGGTATAGAGACGGAACAAGGTTTTTGTACATGCACCGTAGAGACGTAGCATGCTACGTCTCTACAATGCGATATGACAGTGAGCTTTGGTTAGGCGAGTTTGGTTACGTCGTCGAAGCCGGCTTCGTTGATAGCGGCGATGATGGCGTCGGTGTTCACTGTGCCAGTGTGTTCAACAACAACGGATTTGGCGCTGAGGTCAACGGTAACGTTGTGTACACCGGCAAGGGTGGTTATTTCTTGTGTGACTGAATGCACGCAGTGTTGGCATGAGACTTCTGGTACATGGAACCGTTCAGTTATCATTACTTAGTCCTCGTCCTTTCTTTTTTGACATGTATGAACCACAGAGAACACAGAGGAACACAGAGAATACACAATGTCTCTTTTGTTCTTTGCGGTTATGCTAAAACAGGGTGGGCTACCTTGCTCTAGGCTTTGTTGGTTGTGTCGAATACCTGGAGCAGCTCGCGCAATACACGCTCGCGTTCGTCGGGTTGCTCGCTGCGTATGGCTGTGGTGACGCAGGTATTTAGGTGATTTTCGAGTATCATGCTTTCCACTTTGTGTAGTGCTTGTCGTATGGCGCGTATTTGGTTGATGAGGTCAATGCAGTAGGTGCCTTCGTCTACCATGCGCTGTACGCCACGGATATGCCCTTCAATCGTTTTGAGCCGTTGTTGTACATGTGGTTTGTGTTCATGCATGGTTTGTTTCCTTACTACCCCCCCCCTTGGGGGGGGGTAAGATAATTATATACTGTAGAAGTGTTTTTGTCAAGCGACTCACTGAATGGATGATACAAGCATCGTGATTACTGTTTATGTCATGCTTGGTGGTTTTATCGCACCATGGTCCAGCAGACAAGGTGCAGGTTGTCGCGGGTGCTCACCCGCTCACCCGCTGGCGCAGACTACTTAGGCATTCGGCTAGTGGCGCTAACGCGTTCCAGTCCTCTTGATTGATTTGCGCGGTGTTGGCTAGGAGATAGCGCGTTTTGCTGGTCAGTGAGTTTATGACGATACGTTCTTCGGTGCTGAGCAGTGGTGGTGGGTCTTGTTGCACAACGTTGCTGCTACTGGTTGGTTCAACGTTGACGATGTAGGGAGTAGGTCCTTCGGAATGGTATGCAGGTCCTGCAAATTGCAACTTTTCCACACTTTCCACATATGGTGTTTCGGTGTATTCTTCGGGCTGCGACGCTTCAGCATGCTCTGTATTGGGTGCTTCTGTCTGTTCCTCTGTGTGGTTTTTCTTTGTGCGCTTGCCATATGGTTCGTCAATTTGCTGGCGTATTTTGCGAATAGCGTTTTGTACATCGGTCACACGAGGGGGAATGTCGCTTTCGATAACCTCCTCAATAACTTCTTCTGGTGTTGATGGGCGTGCCAGCAAAGCGGCTACGGATGGGCTTATCCAGTCGCGGGCAACGAGCTCGCGCACCTGTGGGTTGCGCATAACGAGGTTGTGGGTGTTGAGCAACCGTAGAGCGGTGGCTTCACTGGTGCCGGTGGCTTCTATAAACACTTTCCATTCGCCGTGGTCTGCAATGCGGCGGGCTTCGCTGAGCCAGCGGGCTGCTTCTAGCAATGCTTCACCGCTACGGCGACGTGCGCCAACGTAGAGGCGGGCTATTTCTTGGAGTTGTGCGTTGAGTGTGCTAGCTTCGGGCGAGAGCAGCATTTCATCTGAAGGGCGATGGACAGAGAGTTCATAGGATTCTTCGCGTTGCTCAGGTTCTTGCACCGTTTCCACCGGAGAAGGACGAAGGGCATCTTGTAATCGTTTTTTACTACTTGCCATAGCGTGTTGCCACTTCCTTTGCTAGTTGATGGTAGGCTTTTGCGCTTACACTGTCGGGTGCATAGGTGCTGATGGGTTGCCCCATGGCGGGAGCTTCGACGAGCTTGACGTTGAAGGGGATGATGGTTTGGAAGACGAGGGGTCCATACATTTCGCGGATGTTTTCTTCTATCAACAGGTTGACGTTAGTGCGGCGGTCTACCATGGTCACGGCGATGCCGCCCATGTGAAGCGATGGGTTGAGCCGTTGTACAATTTCTATGGTTTCTTCAAGGTAGGGCATGGCTTTGAGGGCAAACACATGGGCTTGCAAGGGGACGATGACAGCATGGGCAGCGGTGAGGGCGTTCATGGTGAATAATCCTAAGCTTGGCGGTGTGTCAATGAGAATGAAATCATAGGTTTGTTGTGCCTCTACGAGTGCGGTACGCAAAAGGAGCTCGCGCCCGAAGGTGCCGGCGAGGGCAAGCTCGGCACGGGCGAGGGCGAGTTTGGCAGGGATGAGGTCAACATCGTACTCGGTTTGTAGGATGGCAGAGCCAGGTCCGCTGGCCGGGCTTTGCAGCACTTCGTAGACGGAATGGGTTATTTGGGTTGGGTCGTGCCCTAGAGCAAGGGTTAGGTTGCTCTGTGGGTCTAAGTCTATGAGCAATACACGCGCACCAGCACGGGCGAGTTCGACACCTATGGCGAGCGTTGTAGTTGTTTTGCCAACGCCGCCTTTTTGCATGGCAATGGCTAAAATGGTCATGCTTCACTCTTTCCTCTCACTTTTTTGATTCTTTGTTTCCGTAACAACTTTCACCACAGAAGATACAGCGGGACACAGAGAAGGCATGGTGTTTCTGTTGTGCTTTGTGGCTATGCTATGAACTGCGAAAAGTATACCACAAAGTTGGGTGCATACGCACAGTTTACAGGTATGCTATACTTGTGGCTTAGATGGTTTCAATCTACGGTGCAAATTTGCAAGTTTGATTGTTGGACAAAGGAAGATTCTGATGTGAGTGGGAGGCAAAAGTATGGTAGCTGGAACAACAGTAAGGGAAACAAAAGCAACCACAAGAGCTAAGTCTGCACGTGCAGATTTAGGATATGGCATATGACAACAGGAATGGAATCCGTATGAACATCAAAGCAATTCTGACAGATATTCACGCGCTTGAACATGAACTCTTGACCTTTGAACACACCTATGGCATTCGTTCTGAAACATTTTATGCTGCGTATATGAGTGGCGAAGAACCAGAAGATGATGCGTGGGTCCTCGATTTTGGAGAATGGGCAAGTATCTATTGCACATGGCTGTTGCGGCAATCGGAATATCGAAATGAGATTCAACGTTACCAGCATCATGCGCCAAGTCTCAAGGGATTGGTGCAGGTGGCTTTACCATGAGCAACCCGTTTCGCACTCCTGAAGATTATGAATTGTTTCTTTACACTATTCCAGACCAGTATTCTGATGTGATGTGTTCAACGGTAACGTTTGTTCGCATTGGTATGACTCTTGCACGGGTAATTTACCGTTTCTTATCAGCGAAATAATCGCATTGGTACAACAAGCAAGCAGGTAGCAACCCCCCACGCTCCACCACACGGTTGCGCCCCCAATGGGAAACTGTCGGGGCGGGTGGATGTACCCCGACGCTGCTGTTGCCACCCGCTTCGCCTCATTCCCTGTGCGCTTGCACCCACATGTATTGATATTGTAGTTCGTGAAGATGTTAGCCTTACAGATTTGCGTACCCGAAAGAGCATCACAGTCGAAGAGAAAACAGAAAGAGACAAGTCAACTCTTTTGGTTTCAAGCCATATAAAAGCAATTGTAATATCCTACAAACAAAAGGTTGGCAACCTGAAACAGGAAATAATAACCAATGTGCGGGTTTTTATGGAGGGTCATGCAATCAATTGTAACATTAGCATTGATGGAGCTTCAACAGAGCGCACAGAGGAACACAGAGGAATGCACACATACCCTGCGCGTACCCTGTGGTAAAAATTACCCCTGAAAGCCCAACGCCACCCGCACGCGCTCAAACTCTGCCTCGATCTCATCGAGCATATCGGCTGCCTCGGTGAGCACTTCCGAACGCCCGACCATCTCAAGCGACTGGCACAACCGCGAAAGGTAGAGTGCCCCCAACTGGGCGCTGCTCGACTTGAGTGTATGGCAAGCTTGAAAGATAGTGACAGCATCATTGTTGGCAAGCGCATGCCGCAACGTCGCTAGGAGACTGTCCGTGTCTTCAAGGAAAATGGTAATCAGTTCGGTATCAAGTTCGGCATCTTCATACCCCATCGTTTCGCAGAAAAGCTGAAATGTTGCTGCATCGAGTGGCGCATAGGTAGTGGACGTAGTAGGCATTGGTGCCGAAGTAGACGTGGGCATTGACGCAGAAGGAGCGGGATGGGAAGGTGCAGAAACGGCTTTTGCTTTTGCTGGCTTGGTTTCAACGTGTACATGTTTGAGCCTGTTGGCTAGGGCTTCCACTTGCACCGGCTTGCCGAGGTAGTCATCCATGCCGGAATCTATGCACCACTGGCGGTCTCCTTGCATTGCATGCGCCGTCATAGCAATGATACAAGGTTGTTGCTCAGGGGGCAACTGTTCCCGAATGTGTTTTGTGGCGGTAATGCCATCCATCTCTGGCATTTGCACATCCATAAGGATGACATCGTACTGGCGCTGGTTTATGGCTTCTAACACTTCGTGCCCGGTAGCAGCCACATCGGCCCGATAGCCCATCTTTTGAAGCATGTGTAGAGCTACCTTTTGGTTGACGATATTGTCCTCGGCCAGCAGGATATGGAGTGGGTGATCCTGCCCAAGTTGATGGTCGAGGGTGGAGGGGTCAAGAAAATGGTGACTTTCGACAGGTTCACCGCGCACGATGCTTGCAAGGGCAGCATGCAACAATGCCGGGCGTATGGGTTTGCCCAAGAAAGCGGTGATGTTGTGGTTGTTTAGTGTGGCACTATGGTTGAGTTTGTGGCGCATAGGGTATGGCACAAGCGCTACGATTGGTATGTTTTGGAGTGGGCAGTCCATTTGGATGCGGGCAGCTTGCGCTATTTCTTCCGTGGTGAGTGTGCGTATATTGAGCAAGACGACATCGCATGTTTCCCCTTGTTCTATCCACGTCGAGGCATGGTTGGGTGTGTTGGCAAGATAGGTTTGCATACCCCATTGTGTAGCATAGTTGTTGAGAATAGTGCTGTTGGTCTTGTTATCATCTACAATGAGAAGATGTTTGCCGCGCAAAACGGGTTGGTTGGTGGATAGGTAGTCCGGCTGCGCCATATCTGATGCTTCTACCGTAAATGTAACGTGGAAAGTAGAGCCGGTACCCACTTCGCTCTCAACCCATATGGTGCCGCCCATTATTTCTGCCAACCGTTTGCTGATGGCAAGCCCTAGGCCGGTGCCGCCATACTTGCGGGTGGTGGAGCTATCGGCTTGGCTAAATGATTGGAAAAGCCGGTTGAGATGGTCGGGGGCTATGCCAATACCCGTATCCTTGACTTGTATGTGAATGAGGGACGAGGGGTGAGGGGGTAGGGGTGAGGTGTCAGGGGATAGGTGACAGGGGTCAGGTTCCTGTGCTCCGTCCCCTGACCCCTGTGCCTTGTGCCCCGTCTCCTGATCCCTGTGCCCCGTCCCCTGATCCCTGTGCCCCGTCCCCTGATCCCTGATCCCTGATCCCTGATCCCTACCCCCTGTGCTCTGTGCCCTGATAACAATTTCGCCTACCTCAGTAAACTTCACAGCATTACCCACCAAGTTAATAAGGATTTGGCGTATACGTGTCACATCACCAATAAGGTTTTCAGGCGTGTCTAGCTCTATCCAGTAGGCTAATTCTAGTCCTTTTTCGGTTGCTTTGGGTGCTAGTAATTCGAGTGTTTCTTCAATGCATGTGCGCAGATTGAAGGAAGCATGTTCAAGCTCTAACCGTCCGGCTTCTATTTTCGAGAAGTCGAGTATATCGTTGATGAGCGTGAGCAGGGCATCGCCGCTAATGCGAATGGTTTGGGTATAGTCTTGTTGTTCTGGGGTGAGGGCCGTGTCGAGCAGCAGGTTGGTCATACCGATGACGGCATTCATCGGCGTGCGAATTTCGTGGCTCATATTGGCGAGAAATTCGGATTTGGCTCGGGTTGCAGCTTCGGCTATTGCGCGTGCCTCTTTGAGTTCCTCTTCTGCATATTTGCGTTGCACGGCAAGGGCATAGAGGTCGGCGAGACGTTCAATGATGTATTGGTCTTGCTCGGTGTAGTCACGTTTGGCATTGGCTACTGCAATTTGCCCTATCAGCGTATCGCCACGGAGTGCAGGGGATGAGAGGAAACGCTTGATAGGGAGATGCCACGAAGGGAGCCCTTTTGCACGCGGGTCTTTTGGGGCATGGTTGGTAAGAAGTGTTGTGCGTTCTTTGAGCACCCATCCCCATAGCCCGGTAAATGTTTCAAACACCATCTCCTTATCTCCTATGCCCAATTGTTCTCGAAAATCTAGGGTGAGGGTGGGCACGGCAAGAAAGCCAGTGTGCGGGTCTATGTAGCCTGCAAACCCTTCTGGGCTATCGGTAAAGAAGCGGGCATAATCGAGGATAGTAGTGGATATATCCTCAAAGGTGTTGGCTACCAGAAGTGTGCGCGATAGCTGCGACAGCGCGAGGTTGACGCTTAGTTCTTGAGTGAGCGCTTCCTCAGCATGTTTACGCTCGGTGATGTCTATGCAACTCATTTGTACGGCCGGTCTTCCGCGATAGGTGATGATGACATTGTATGCTTCCAACCAGCGCACGACGCCATTTCTATGCGTGAAGCGATATTCGTATCGGGCGGGGACATCTTTTCCGTCAAGCCTGTCAATATTCCGTTGGGCAACCATTCCCCGGTCATTGGGATGAATGAGCATCATAATTTCAGTTTGACTCATAGCGAGTAGTTCATCTATGTGGTAGCCTGTTATTTCTGCTAATGCGGGATTGACGAAGTGTACATACCCATCTTGAAAGAGGGCCAACCCCTGTAAGGAATGCTCAACGACGGTGCGATAGATTGTTTCAAAGTTGACCCGTTCGGTTACATCCATAAAACTGAGGATGAGTCCCTCGACTTGCCCGTTGGCGTCGGTGATGGGCTGGAGAGTCCAATCCCAATAGGAAACGCCACGTTTTGGGTTGAGTGGAAAGATGAACGGTTTGGCATAGGCGGTGTAGGGTTTACCTGTTTCAACAACATGGCGAAAGAGGGACTCATTCTCGGCGTTGGGGTAGAGTTCAAAATGGTTTTTGCCAATAAAGAAGTCGGGGTCGTGGTTGGCGCTGGCAGCAAATGCTTGGTTGACGCGCAGGAACGTGAAATCGCGGTCCATATAGGCAAGGGCGATATAGAGGGTTGAGAAGAGGGTTTCGAGTTGCCGATGGGTTGAACGTAACGTGTGTTCCATATGCTTGCGTTCAGTAATGTTGGTGGTATAGCCACCAATGGCATAGATGGCATTATTGGCATCGTAAATGGGAAATTTGGTAATAAGGTATGTTTGCTGTTGATTCGTGTCGCCGATAGTCTCTTCGACAACCATGGTATCGCCCGTGGCGATGATGTGTTGGTCTTCTGCTTGCCATGTTGCAACCTGTTTTGGGGAGAATATGTCGTGTTGGTTTGCGCCTATGATGCACTGTGGGTCTATGTCAAACGTTTTGGCAAGGCCATGGTTGGCGATGAGCATGGTGCCCGCTAGGTCTTTGACAAAGAAACCGTTTGGCAGTTGGTCTACGACAGATAGCAGGAGTTGTAGGTTTTGCTGGCATTGGTGCTGCTGCTGTTTGGCGTTGGCTAGTTGTTGCTCTAGCTCGGCAATCCGCTGTTTGAGAGCGGCGTTTTCACTTTGCGATGGTTCACTGGTCATAGTGATTAATCTCTTTCGCTCTTTTGTCTGTTACATTGTATGCTTTCCGTATTTATGGGTTTCATAGTATCTTCTTTTTTAATTAAGACCTCGCGCCAAGCCGCAAAGAACGCAAAGATATAAAAAAAGGAACATGCAATTCTTTGCTGGTACGCTGCAATGCTGTGAGCTGTCTTGGTGTGTTTATGGTTCACAAGAATCTTACCACTAAGATACAAAGAGCACAAAGAGGTTTTTGTACTGTCAATTATAGCATGCGTTTGTTTTTCCATGCTACGTTTCACTATCCTTGCTCATGGTATGGTACAATAAAGGATAAAAGCGACACAACCAGAAAGATGTGGTGAATGATGCAAGAAAGTGACCCAGAGAAACTCTGTCAACGTATAGCGGAGCTAGAAGAAGCAGTTGTCCGTGAAACAACTGCACGTATCAAAGCCGAGGAAACACTGCGCAATAGCGAAGAGCGCTATCGTCGCATTGTTGAAAGCACGCCCTCTGGCATCTGCATTACCAATGAGGACTATCTCTATGAGTACGTCAACCCTTCCTATTGTGAACTGTATGGCTATCGTGCCGAAGAACTGATTGGAAAATCGTTCACGCTTGTTGTGCCAGAAAACAACCACGCATTTATGAAAGATTTGCACGATAAATATATTCAGGGGGAAACGGAACTGCAAGGCGAGTGGAGTGTTGTAGATAAACAGGGCAACACCATCACCATTTTAGCCGATGCTGCCCGCATTACTGGCACAGATGGTCGCACCCAAAAAGCCACCTTTGTCACCAACATCACGCGGCGCAAACAAGCCGAGGATTCTCTCCAACGCCAAAATGCCTACCTGTATGCCCTCCATGAGGTGACGTTTGGCTTGCTCAAACGGCTCACCATTAGCGATGTGCTCAGGGCTATTGTGACACAAGCCGGCGAGTTGATAGGCACAACCCATGGCTACGTCTACCTGCTAGACCCGGGCGACACAACGATGCGCTTGGCGGTTGGCATTGGCTATCATAGCGATTCTGTAGAGCACCGTGCCAGCAAGGGTGAAGGTGTGACGGGTAAGGTATGGGCAACAGGGAAAACGGTGAATATCCCCAACTATCGGGAATGGGAAGAGCGCCCCACAGCATTTTTTGATTCGCGTCTCTATGCCGTCATTGGCGTGCCACTCACATCTGATAATGAGGTGGTTGGAGTGATTGGGTTAGCCTATACTGAGCCAGAGCGTCAGTTTAGAACCTATGAGCAAGATGTGCTTGAGCGGTTTGCGGCGCTTGCATCGTTGGCACTCGATAATGCGCGACTCTATACGCAGTCGCAACAGGAAATTGAGGAGCGCAAACGAGTAGAGAAAGACCTACGTGCAGCACAGGAGCAGGCGGAAGCGGCCAATGTTGCCAAAAGTGCCTTTCTTTCGCGGATGAGCCACGAATTGCGTACCCCCCTCAACGCTATCTTGGGCTTTGTGCAAGTGATGGAACGTGATGCAACCCTTGGGCCCAAGCACCTTGAAAACCTCGCCATTATCAAGCGTAGTGGCACACATTTGCTCAGTCTCATCAATGATGTGCTTGAAATCTCTAAGATAGAAGCCGGGCGCGAAACGCTCAACGAAAAGAGTTTCAACTTGCACTACTTTTTGATGGGGATTGATGAGCTGTTCCAAGTGCGGGCCCAGCAGCGTAGCCTCACACTCTCATTCAAGCGTGATGATACTGTACCAATGTATATCACCACTGATGAAAACAAGCTGCGCCAAGTGCTTATGAACTTGATTAGTAATGCCATCAAGTTTACCGAAAGCGGCGGGGTAACTGTCACTATTTCTGCTGAGCAACTAGAACCATCAAACAATACCCAACGGATTAGCTTCGCCGTAACAGATACAGGGCATGGCATTGCAGAAGACGAAAAGGTGCTTGTGTTTGAGGCGTTTGCGCAATCGCAAAGTGGGCGTAAAGCGCAAGAGGGCACCGGGCTTGGGTTGCCCATTAGTCAAGCCTTTGTGCAGTTGCTTGGTGGCGAAATGCATCTTGAGAGCACCCTCGGTGTGGGGTCTACGTTTACATTCGATATTCGGGCAACGATTGCCGATGCGAGTAGTATACAGGAGAAAGGAGACTATCGCCGTATCATTGCCTTAGAAGCGGGGCAGCCGCAGTATCGTATGCTCATTGTTGATGACAAGTGGGAAAACCGTATCCCTCTCGTCAACATCCTGCAAATGGTAGGGTTTGCGACACGTGAAGCAAACAATGGCGAAGAGGCGGTGGAACTGTGTGCCGCGTGGCAGCCGCACCTTATCTGGATGGATATGCATATGCCAATTATGGATGGCTACAAAGCGACACAATATATCAAAGCCACATCCCATGGGCGGAATATTCCCGTGATTGCACTCACGGCGAGTGCGTTTGATCATGAGCGCGAGACTATCTTGGCGGCCGGCTGCGATGACATTATCATTAAACCTTTTCAGGAAGAAGCTATTTTTGATGCGCTGATACGGTATCTTCATGTGCGTTTTGTGTATGATGAACCAAAAAGCTCATCTACATCACCAAAAGCCGATACAGAAGCTGAGCAAGGCCCAACTGCTGCCGAGGCAATAGCGGCGTTGAGTGAGGATATACGCACCGAGCTTGCACAGGCGGCTAAAACGCTCAACACACGTAAGATCAACGATATAGTAGGGCGTATTCAATCAGAGCACCCGGCCCTTGCAGATGAACTGGCGCAGATGGCCAAGAGCTATCGCTTTGACCGCATATTGTCATTGATTGAACAAGCACCCTAGCATAAAAATGTGTGTGTTTTACGTTTTATTGGAAAGACACAAGTTCTCTTTCTTTTATAAACCACAGAGGACACAGGGTATCACAGAGAAGGAAAAAGGCGAAACATTATGGATAATCCCAAAGCAGATATTTTGATTGTTGATGACAACCCGGCCAACCTCGATGTGCTTTCAAACTTGCTCATAGACCACGGTTATGAGGTACGCGCAGCTATCAATGGACAGATGGCTCTGATGGCGGTGGAGCTTTCGCCGCCCGACCTGATTTTGCTCGACATTAATATGCCAGAAATGGATGGCTATGAGGTATGCGAACGGTTGAAGATGTCGGAGCAAGTGTGTGATATGCAAGATGGTGGCAAACGTTCTGTCTGCGAAATACCAGTAATCTTTGTTAGTGCTTCAGATGAGCCGTTGGATAAGGTGCAAGCGTTCTCGAAAGGAGCCGTGGACTATGTTACAAAACCATTTCAGATAGAGGAAGTGTTGGTACGCATCAATCATCAATTGACTATCTACCGGCAAAACTTGGAGCTGCGCGAACGATATGTACAGATACGGCATTTGCAAGGCGTGCTGCGGCAGTATATCTCCGGACCGGCATGGGAGACGATTATTGCGCAAGATACGACTGGCAGCAACGTTACCCATCGCCACGAAACGTTGACTATTTGCATGAGCGATGTGCAGGGGTTTACAACTATGTCGGAACAGCTCGACCCCAACGTATTGTTGGCCGACTTGAGTCTCTATATGCAAACACTCTCTTCTATCGTCTATGCGCACGAAGGTGATGTAGATAAGTTTTTGGGTGATGGGATGCTGGCGTTTTTCACCAGTCCACGGCAGGCACTCCATGCGGCTATTGCAATGCAGCAAGAGCTAGAGCGCTTTAATGGGCAGCAGCAGGCAAATCATCGCACACCTATGCCTACGCGCATTGGGCTGGCAACTGGCAGGGTGCTATTGGCTCGCATTGGTTCGGATGAGCGCAAGGAGTATACGCTCATTGGCGACCGCGTGAATGTGGCGGCACGGCTACAATCTGCTGCGCCAGTGGGCGGTCTGTTGATGGATGCGGCGACGTATGAGGAAGCAGAATGTACGTTGACGGCTGCGCCAGCATCGTTGCTGCTCAAAGGCAAGCAAGAGCCAGAACGGGTGTATGCAGTCGAGGCACAGGATATGTGCAACCAAAAGAGCGTATAAATGACTTGTATACCTCTGTGTTCTCTGTGTTCTCTGTGGTGAAAACTCTTATTCAAAAGAAAACTGGAAGGCGGCACCATGAAACCTTTTTCACAGTGGACGATAGAAGAAGTTGAAGATGTCTTTCACATTGTTATGCAGAGTGAAAGCACGTTGCTCCAGCAATGGATGACGTGTCAAAGAACCCCGAACGAAGAGGAGCAACGCATCTTGACAATGCTCTGTGCCAAGTTGCAGCAGCGTGCCTGGGATTGGAACGAGGATGAGTTGAAAGTATGCTTCATTGCGCCGTTGCTGCATCTGATAGACTTTGAGCAGGTTGCTTATAAGCCGTTTTTTTCACGCGAGATAGCTGTCACCTATCAGCATGAGAAACTATGGGGACAGGTTGATTTCGTTGTTGCGGCAGGGAGACGTTCGCCCAAACGTCACTACTTTTTCATTCACGAATACAAGCGCGAGCACGATGCGTCGAATGACCCGCTCGGTCAGTTGATGATTGCGATGGTGGCGGCGCAGACTATCAACGACGATAGCAACCCCGTGTATGGGGCATATGTGATGGGGCGCTACTGGCATTTTACGCTGTTGCATGGTGCGTCATATAGTGTGCATATGGGCTTGAATGCGACGGACGAGGACGATGTACGTACCATTTTTGGTGTGCTGCACAATACGAAGCAGATTATTGATGGGCTGGCGCATGCTCCTGCTCCTTGACTCTCTGCCAAAGGAATATATAATGAAGCTATGCTTAGGTATGGTAGCTTTTCCACGGCTTTTGCAAGCGGCTTTGCTGTATGCTAGAATAAAAGCGGCTTGCTCGTAGTCTATTGATATGGGGGAAATCTCATGAAACAAAATACCTTTCAAGGCGTTGATGAGGATGCTTTTGGAAAGAGATTGAAAATCAGCGAATATTTTCTACCCATCACACAAGAAACGGTCATTGAGACGTGGTATTATCTGAGTTTTGATGACGCACGCAGATTCATAGATGACACAGAATGGATTGAACTACAAATTGAGCATGTAGGGGAGCTCCAGAATCCATGGATCAAACTGATTACGTTTGAACATACACATACGACAACTGGGGCAATAAGACGGCATTTCAGCACATCTTTGCGTCCTTATATTCAGGGGTATGGATGTGATGGGACGACTGATCTCAACATTCATGCCCTTGCCAACAGACTTGCCGAACAACATGGGCTTGATTATCCTTCCCTTTTGGCATGCGCCTATCCTGACCAGTTCTCTCGGACAGATGATTTTCAGTGGCTTAATGACGAGGTTGTGCTAGCAGAAACGGTCATTCCAAAAACAATTGACGCTGATCTTGTCCTGCGCGATTTACAGCAAATCAATAATTACACACTAGCAATAGAGTTTGGTATTGCATTACATAAGATAGATGTCATCTCAACCGATTGGGCACAAATCCGGGAATATCAGAACATAATATTACAACAAATGAGGGCAGGATGTTGATACCTGGTTGACAAGGCAGCACAAAAAAAAAGACAGTGTGATTTTTCTCAGAGACAGATCCTGTATGGTGAGCGTTAGCGTTAGACTTTCAACCCCTCTCAGCGGTTCAACCCCTCAGCACCTCAGTGATTCAACCCCCCAGTGCCTCAGCGATACCAGTAACTCCAGCGCCTTAGCGGTTCACCCCCCCCCGCCATTCGTGCGCAAGCTAAGAGCCGAATGCTCCTAAGAAATCGTAGAATACATCCGTTCTGCTCCCATTCCCTACCCTGCCGACCACGAATGGGGGCCACGAATACACGAATAGGGGTTCCCCCACAACCATGCTCGTCGCTAGCAGACGTATCATAGAGGCAAGGTTCCTACGCGGCACAACGTAGGTGGGTGCGAGAGCATTCGTGTATTCGTGTTCTATTCGTGGTCGGCAAGACTCCACAGCCTATCCTACGCCTTTCGCACTATTTCTTAGTAGCATTGGGCAGGATGCCTGTCCTACCCATTATCTATCCACTACCTACCGTTGCCCGCGTCTACTATCCTTTTTGGGGCTATCCACGGGTGTTTCTATGCCCTTGATACGTTGTTCTATTGTGCGTAGCCGTTCGTAAACTGCCTCTACGTGCAACACTAATTGCCCAATGGTCTGCTCAACCGTCAAGCGTTCATGCTTCCATCCCGACACAAGCTCCTCCAACGGGTACAACCCCATAGCATATCATCCTTTCTTTCTTTCTTGCCTTCTTGCAATCATCACCTGCAACATGGTGTATCATGGGAAGTAACGTACATATGCAGAACAGTACGTACTTGGGCCTTCTGCATTGCTCCACGCATGTCAATGCAGAAGGTTACATCTTGTCTTGTCCACAAATTGTGGACAACGGCAGTATACCATGCTCACATGAGCATGTCAAACGCTGTTTTTATGATGCAACGATTTGGTGATAAGGTGCGCATGCTGCGCACAAAACAAGGGATGACTGTTCGGGAACTAGCACAGGCGCTCGGTTATGCTGCCCATAGTCATATAGGTGATGTGGAAATTGGCAAGCGCAAGCCATCGCTTGAATTGGCTATGAAGATTGCCCAATTTTTCAATGTGTCACTAGACCAACTTGTTTGGGATGAGCTTGATTTGGAGTAGGCACCTAGCACGTAGAACAGGCATGCTGACCGTTCTGCGTAGCACCGGCTTCTAGCCGGTCTTTCAAGGGTAGGTCTGTATCATTTCGGCACATCGTAAACAAGTTTTTGCTCATTCTTACGTTTAAACCTTGACGCTCTTGGCGTCTTGGCGGTTCACTACCTACCCTTGCAAGTTCTAGCCCGTGGGGGTTGTTTGGGCGAGTGGTCTGGCCATTCGCCCCTACGGTTTTGTCTCCAAGCAACTAACCCCGTATGGTATAATACCCCCAATAGAAAACAAAGAAAGTGAGGTATGCCAGTATGCATACAATGACACCTACGAACGATGTGACCATGGCTACCACCAACGATGTAGCCGTGCCTACCCCCGACATGCGTGCGCAGGAACAGGCAATAGATGCCATTGCAGAACAACTCCACGATGACTCGGCGTATGTGACACTTGAGATACCAACCAGCCTCTACACAGAACTGCAAGCGTTGACACACCCGATGCAATGTACACCGCTCGATGTTGTGGTGCGCTTGGTAGCAGAGCGTGTCTACCACATGCGTGCCAGAAAAGAGGCTTTGGAGCGGCTTATTACATCAATTCAGGAACAGGGGGGCTTGGATGTGCCAGACGATGAGGATGAACTGATTGAACACATGCGCAAGATACGCCAAGAAATCTACGAAGAGGAGTATGCTCATCTGTATGATCATTTGTATAGATAGCTGCATTCACAGTGCTGGATGTTGCAACGTTTGTGGCACGATGGGATGCGGGGCATGTGTAGCTCTGCCGTGTTGTATGTAACTATACATGCACGAGACTTCCGAAGTCTCAAAGACTTCGGAAGTCTGGATAGTGGGGGTAAATGACATCTGATCGTAATACCTCGGCTGCAAAAGCAATAGCCGCACGAATCGACTCATGCGTCATGCGCGGGTGAGCTTCTAGGATTTGTTCAAAGGTTTCGCCAGCCGCAATCTTCTCCAAAAGAAGTTCAACCGATATACGTGTGCCGGTAATGACCGGCTTTCCCAGCATGATATTGAAATCTGAGGAAATATGGTTTCGCCAATCCATAAACGGTCCTTTACAAGATATGTTACTGCCCCTCACCTAAAGTATAACAGATTGTGGTATGTGTGAGTAATGGTGAGAGCACACATCTTGCACAACTTGCCATTTCACCCCATAATGAGTACAATAGAACAGCTTATGAGACAGTATTTGTATCATGGAACACACATCACCCCTGTTCATTGCACACGTATTTTATATGACTAGGCATACACATGCTCTGTCACGCTAAGCACCCTCTCATTGTGAAAAGAGGAACGGTACGTGTGGGAAGCGATGCGGCACTGAAGCCGGATATGCAAGCTAGGTATGCAAACTGGCGTCTGTGTTGAAGGTAGCGTATGCAACAATATACGATAGACATTGGTGGCAACGAGTACATCATTCATGTACAAGAACTTGGAATAGACCATTTTCGGGTGTTGGTCGCGGGGCAAGTGTTTGAGGCGCGTCTGGTTGCAAAACCCGATGATCCAGAAACAACAAGGCATGTGGAGATTGCACCATCGGCTTTGCCACAAAAGGAAGCGGTGACGCAGAAAGCGTCACATTACCCCATGCCTTGTGCAGATGATGCACAGTCTGACCTCACAGCGCCAATGCCCGGCACAATTCTCTCCATAGCAGTAGCGCCCGGAGATGCTGTGGCGTGTGGGCAAGTGGTGCTCATATTGGAAGCTATGAAAATGAAAAATGCGCTTCAGGCACCACAAGATGGCATTGTCACAGACATATGTGTGCAACAAGGGCAAAAAGTAAATACTGGTGATGTGTTGATACGTTTTTCGGCAGAAAGGTGACAGGAAACAAATTGGTGAAGCAGGTATGGAAGAGAAGATTTTTGTATGGAGGAGATGGTAGACAATGAGTGATACCTTAACAATGATTATGCCCATATTCGGCATCATGGCCCTTGCCTATGCATGGTACAAGTCGGGTTGGATTAACAAACAAGACCCAGGCAATGAACGCATGGTCGAGATTGGCGGGTTTATCCGAGAAGGTGCAATGGCCTTTCTGGGGCGTGAATACCGGACGCTGGCGGTTTTTGTCGTAGTCGTGGCGATTTTGCTTGGCAGTGCCAACGCAATGTCGAGTGATAGACTCCAAGGATTGGTTGGAATCTCCTTTATTGTCGGAGCATTGTGTTCTGGCTTGGCAGGTTTTTTGGGCATGCGCGTCGCTACCGCTTCCAACATACGCACAGCCAATGGTGCGCGTGATGGCTTGACCAAGGCGCTTCAAGTAGCGTTTTCGGGCGGCTCGGTGATGGGTATGTCAGTGGTTGGTCTCGGCACACTTGGGCTATCAGTCTTGTTTCTCATCTACATGGCCGTGTTTGGGACCAACTTGAGCAACATCAGTGAGCTAGGCGATGTCAACAGAGTGCTCAGTGTCTTGACAGGTTTCTCCCTTGGTGCCAGCTCCATTGCACTCTTTGCACGTGTGGGTGGCGGCATCTACACCAAAGCCGCCGACGTAGGTGCCGACCTTGTGGGCAAGGTTGAAGCCGGCATACCAGAAGATGACCCCCGCAACCCGGCTGTGATTGCCGATAACGTTGGCGACAATGTGGGTGATGTGGCCGGTATGGGTGCCGACCTGTTCGAGTCCTATGTTGGCGCTATCGTAAGTGCTATGGTGCTCGGCGCATCATTGATAGTTCCCATAACAGGAAACTTTAATTCCGTTGTCCTTCCGCTCATCCTCGCCGGCGCAGGGATTATCGTATCAATTATCGGGTCACTCTTTGTGCGCACCAAGGAAGGTGGCAACCCACAGCAAGCATTGAATATTGGCACATTCGGCGCAGCCGGCTTGATGGTAGTGGTGTCATTTATCATTATTCAAATACTTATGCCAGGGCAATTTCAAATTGGCGACAAGGTCTATAGCGGCATGGGTATCTTCATGGCAACCATCACAGGCTTGATAGCTGGCACGGCTATTGGGTTGATAACCGAATATTACACAGCCGAAAACCAAAAGCCTGTGCATGATATTGCCAAAGAGTCCCAAACGGGTGTCGCTACCAATATCATTGCTGGTTTGGGTATAGGGATGCGTTCAACAGCTTGGCCGGTGCTGGTGCTTGCGGCTGCCATCATTGTCTCCTACAATCAGGCCAACTTGTATGGCATTGCTATTGCGGCTTTGGGTATGCTTTCAACAACCGGTATCCAACTGGCCGTTGACGCCTATGGACCCATTGCCGATAATGCAGGCGGTATTGCCGAAATGGCCGATCTAGGGAAAGATGTGCGTGCGCGTACAGACAAGCTCGACGCAGTGGGCAATACAACAGCAGCGATTGGCAAGGGGTTTGCGATTGGTTCAGCAGCATTGACGGCGTTGGCCTTGTTTGCTGCCTTCACAGCCGTGGTAGAGTTGCCTAGCATTGACTTGACGCGGCCAGCGGTGATGTCCGGCTTATTTGTTGGGGGCATGTTGCCCTTTGTCTTCTCATCGTTTGCTATGGCCGCTGTAGGGCGTGCCGCCGGGCAAATGATTGATGAGGTACGCCGCCAGTTCCGCGATATACCGGGACTGATGGAAGGCACGGCAAAAGCTGATTATGCCACTTGTGTGAGTATTGCAACGGCTGCGGCTATCAAGGAAATGGTTGTACCGGGCTTGTTGGCAGTGTTCACGCCAGTCGTTGTTGGCTTTCTGTTGGGTACCGAAGTGCTTGGTGGGCTACTGGCAGGGGCTACCGTTACTGGTGTGCTTATGGCAATCTTCATGTCAAATGCTGGTGGCGCATGGGATAATGCGAAAAAGCATATTGAAGCTGGCGCATATGGCGGCAAGGGCAGCGAAGTACACAAAGCGGCCGTTGTGGGTGATACCGTTGGCGACCCATTCAAAGACACCGCTGGTCCATCGCTCAACATTCTTATTAAGCTGATGAGTGTGGTTAGTCTCGTTATTGCCCCATTGTTGCCGATGCATGGCTTGCTCGGTGGTATATTGGGCATATAAAACCAACGATATGTCTTGAACCATACATGGTATAATGCATTGATGTGAAATGTGAAACGTAAAACGTGAAACGTGAAATGTGGCATAGCATATGCTCCACATTTCACGTTTTACACTTGAAAAAAGGAAATGGAAGCGCTTACTTTTATAGAAATAAGTACCATTCAGGCTATTCTTGCTGCGACGGTTATCAGCATTGGGTATGCCGTGCTACTACGCTATCAGATAGGTGCGAAGAATACGGGGACGGAGACAGAGACACTCCAAGAACAAGGTCGTGTGATAACGCAGGGCGTCCATGCCTATAGGCAACGTCATCTGGTTCCTATGGGCATCGTGATTGTTTTGGTTGCTGCGCTACTAGGGGGCAGTGCATTTGCGATGCCGCTCTCGGATGAGGCAACCCAACGTTTTGGGGATGCGGCCACAATGTGGCTTGCGGCTGGCCGTGCCGGGGCATGTTTGGCGGGCGCACTCATAGCCTATGCTGCAAGTACACTAGGCTTACAGGCAGCAGCAGTAGGCACAATAGGTTTAGCTGTGGCGGCGCAAAAGGGTTATGCACGCGCCTTGCAAACTGCCTACCGCTCTGGTATGGTGAGTGGTTTGCTCACGATAGGGGCCGGGGTACTTGGTAGTGCATTGCTTTTTCTTCTTTTTGTGCCACTAGCACCAGAAATGCTACTCTGTTTTGCGCTAGGTGCGGCACTAGTCGCTTTGTGGAACCGTATGGGCGGAAGTGTCTATACCAAGGCTGCCACTATGAGTTCGCTTCTTGCTCATACCTCTACCAAGAGCATAGGCAAAAGCAAAGGCACGCAAGAGCAACGTATACACGATGTGACGACGATGAGTCATGTCGTGAGCACACATATAAGCCATTGCGCCGGCACACTAACCGATGTGCTTCAGAGCTTTGCCGGGGTGCTTGTGGCAGCATTGTTTTGGGGCTTGATACTCGCTCATTGGGCTATAGATGCTACACCCTATGGCAGCTCTATGATAGGCTATGCACTCTACCCCCTTGTCGTGTGTGGCATTGGTGTGCTTGCCGCACTCATTGGCAACACCGTCGTGCGCACAACAGACGAACGCCGCAATGCCATGGCCGCTATCAACCGAGGGTTTCATGTGACGGTTGCGCTCTGCATTGTAGGCTTTGCTGCTGCCACACCGTTTGTATTAATGCATCCTGAGAGTGGAGCGATTGACTGGCGACCATTCTTTGCCGTGTTGACAGGTAGCCTTCTTGCAGTTGTGCTAGAACGCATCGGGACAACGCTTTCCAAAGTCTATTTTAACCCCTATAAACAGGTAAATCGCTCATCACTGCTTGCAAACTTGGTGATGGGACGCGAAGCAAGTGCATGGGGCATAGTTACGATTATTGTTGCGCTGATGGTCTCCTTTCTCTTGTATGCGAGTGAGCCAATAGCACTATGCTACGGTGTTGCGTTGATAGGTTTGGGTTTGCTCACACTCACCGGGAACACCGTTTCCATTGATAGCTTCAGACCAATTGCACGCACGGCTTCTGCACTTGGCACCATGTCGGCGTTGGATAAAAATGCCCGCAATACGCTGGAAGACCTTGATTTTGCAGGTAGTATGACCAGTGCTACGACTCGTGGGGTTACAATTGGGGCATCGGTGCTTGGGTCAATAGCCCTAGCCGGGGCAGTTGTTGTTGCTGCCTATGATGGCATACCACAAGTAGCTGACCTTATGCCAATGGGTATCGTGGGGTTGGTGCTTGGCGGTGTTGTGCCAGTGCTCTTTTTGGTTTTGATGGGGCAAGCAGCGTTCAGTACATGTACAAAGATAGTTCATTCATCTGCTGCGTCTGAGGACTCGACCCCTTCGACAAGCTCAGGGACAAGCTCAGGGACCGATAGTGCATCTGTTGTTACCCCATCCTTGCACATGATGCTTTTTGGCATAGCAGTCATTGCGCTGTTAGCACCAGTGGCTATTGGCTTCGTGATAGGTCATCATGCGCTCATTGGCTACTTGGTAGGCAGCATCGTGTTCAGTCAGCTCATCGTTGTATTTACCACCAACCCCGAACAAATAAAACGTCGGATGCTAAACACTATGCAAGGCGAAAAAACAGATACTGCTGCTGCGAAAACGGCAACATCCAAAGCAACAGACCGCCAAAAAACGGAACGCGAACTATTGACAGACCTTTCAGGACCATCATTGCATACATTGATACTCATGACTCATCTAGTTGCATTACTCGTGGTCATTCTAGGAAATTAGATAGAAAGTATTGTTTTACGCATTATGAAAGTAAAAAATCACCCTACACAACCGAAAGACTATGTGCGTCTCTTTTCAAATGGCTTTGCTATGGGTTCTGTTGATGTTATCCCTGGGGTATCTGGCGGAACCATGGCCTTTATTCTAGGCATTTATGAAGATTTGCTAGACGGTATTAAATCATTTGATATAACATTGCTCAAGTTGCTTAGCACGTTCAAGTTGAAAGAAGCAATGGACCATGTGCCATGGCAATTTTTGCTGAGCCTCTTTATAGGCATTGGGGTGGCCGTGCTCACGCTTGCGCATGCCATAAGCTGGATGCTCGACAACCAACCGGTGTATCTGTTTTCGTTCTTTTTTGGCCTCATACTCGCTTCCATCTTGGCTATTGGGTCAACGATAGAGTGGTCGCCAAGGGCATGGGCTATGTTAGCGGTGGGCACCGCTGTAGGGTTGTCCGTGGTGCATCTTGTGCCACTCGATATGCCGCACGACCCATTGACGCTCTTTCTGAGCGGCATGGTGGCCATCGTGGCGATGATACTGCCGGGTATTTCAGGCTCATTTCTGTTGTTGATACTAGGGCAGTATGATTTTGTGCTAGAGGCAGTCAAAGAGTTGAATATTCTCGCTATCATCCCCGTCGGTGTGGGAGCCGTCGTTGGGTTGGCAGGGTTTTCGCGGGTGCTGAGTTGGTTGCTCAAGCGGTATCACACCGCAACTATCGCAGCATTGGTAGGGTTTATCATTGGCTCACTCTGGAAGATTTGGCCATGGAAACATGTCGTGCGTGAAGTAGAGAAACATGGGGAGATGGTACCGATAGTTGAACACAACATACTACCTCCATTTGCATCGGGAGAATTTATCGTAGCATTGCTGTTATGTCTCATTGGCTTTCTCGTCGTGTGCATCATTGACCATCAGCAATCGCATGCAAACCCATTTTTTCGCCTGTTTGGGCTAGGTCAACAGCAAACTGCACGTCAGTGATAGTTTGACATAGTGTGGGTAGTCGTGCAAACTCTTTCTAACGCAATAGCAACAAACTCACCACAAAGAACGCAAAGAACGCAAAGGAAGCACAACTTGGAGAGGGAGCAAAATCTTGCATAAATCTTGCATGAATCTCTCCTAAATCTCCACACAAACTCTCTTCACATTTTGCTCTATATGCATTATGCTATATTTGATGACTGTTAGTATATGACGAAAAGAGCTTACATCGTATTTTTGTTCTATCCTACAGTCACACCTTGGAATACGCTATGATTATTACACTGGTCTTGTTCATTATTGGCGTCGTGTTGCTCATAGTAGGGGCCGATGTGTTAGTACGCGGTGCATCGGCATTGGCCATCGCTGTTGGTATATCGCCGTTGGTTGTTGGGTTGACCGTAGTGGCGTTTGGCACAAGCTCGCCTGAGTTGGCGGTGCTCGTGCAAGCGAGTGTTGAAGGGCAATCGGATATTGCCATTGGGAATGTTGTCGGGAGCAACATATGCAATTTTCTCCTCGTGCTAGGGCTTGCATCGTTGATTGCGCCATTGGTAGTTTCGCGGCAGGTGGTACGGTTTGATGTTCCTATCATGATAGGGGCATCTTTTCTGCTCCTTGCGGTTGCACTCGACCAAGTGATAGGACGCATTGATGGTGGCTTGCTGTTTGGTGGTATTGTAGCATACACCATTTGGTCCATTCGCCAGAGTCAAAAGCAGAATGATGCAGATAATGGCGAAGAAGGTAAGGATGACGATGAA
Organism: uncultured Chloroflexaceae bacterium; assembly: GCA_964626155.1. GTDB lineage: Bacteria > Chloroflexota > Chloroflexia > Chloroflexales > Chloroflexaceae > JAAUSY01. Next base: position 279,495 of record CAZVEN010000002.1, read on the forward strand.
CCAAAACCTGAGCCACCGAGTTTGAAATGGGCAAAAGATGTCGCATTTATTGTCGCAGGGCTTGTGATGCTCATCGTAGGCGCACGCTGGTTGGTAGATGGAGCCGTTACGTTTGCTACATGGCTTGGGGTAAGCGAATTGATTATCGGGTTGACGGTGGTGGCTGTTGGCACATCGCTCCCCGAAATAGCCACCTCAGTGGTAGCTGGTATGCGTGGTGAAGGCGATCTTGTGGTAGGGAATGTTATAGGAAGCAACATTTTCAACATTCTCATGGTGCTTGGGCTAACCAGTATTATCTCTCCCATTGACGTATCGTCGCAGGCGTTGCATTTTGACATACCGGTGATGATAGCAGTGGCTCTCCTCTCTCTGCCTGTGCTCTACACCAGCTATTGTGTCAAACGATGGGAAGGTGGACTCTTTGTCACGTATTATATTGCCTACACAGTCTACCTTGTTTTGGATGTCAAAGGATATGCAGCTCCATTGTTTGTAAACGGTATGACAGTTGTTGTTTCAATTACATTTGTGCTTTTCTTTGCAATGAGCATAAAGGACGCACTTGCAAAAAGATCACATGCGGTGTAAAGTCGCATATGTGACCACTGCACCCAAGCGCTCCATTGCTATGTGTTGTCGTTATTGTACTAGCACTATGGTAGAATGTGTACACTATGTACAATGGTACAGAGCGCGAAAACTGGCTTCTACAGTGCCTCGACCAGCAATCTCACGCACTTCGTGAGGCACTTCATATACAGCTTGAGCAGCACGATTCGTGCTACGCACAGCGCACAATAGAGCAGCAACAAGCAACAACCCACCATATTGTTGCTGCTTTGCGCAATGCGATAGCAGAACAAGATGCTACTCATTTGTTGGCTAGTGTGCGCCTAACAGATGCAGATAGTGAACACGGAGCATCTCTCCCATCCCATACCCTATCGCCAAACACAACAGGCGATATGTTGCACTATAGCACGCTGATACGTCGTAGTGTGCAACATGCATTGAAGCCATTGCTGAAGCAAGACCTCGAAAGCGGCTTGGAACTGTTGGATATTGCCCTCAATGTCCTTGCACAAGCTACCCACGTAGCAACCCAAGCCGTGCAAGAACAGCAGTTTCGCACCTTCTCGGCAAAACTCAAGCAGACAGAAACCACACTTGAGAAGACCATCACCCATTATCGCACAGTTATTGAAGACCAATCGGAAATGATCTGCCGCTTCTTGCCCGATGGCACATGTACCTTCGTCAACCATGCATTTTGTCGTTATTTTCGCAAACAACGCGAAGATGTGGTTGGTAAAAGCTTTATGGATGAGCTGCCCGCAGAAGAACAAGCATGGTGTAGACAACTCTTTGTGTCGTTCAGTCCCGAAACCCCTACCAAAATGGTTGAGTATCAAACGGTAGACACGGAGGACGGTCCCCGTTGGCAGCAATGGAATATCCGTACCTTGTTTGACCTACAGGATAATCCTATCGAGTTTCAAGCAGTAGGGCGCGATATTACAGACCACAAGAAGATAGAATGCGAGCTTCAGCATCGTGACGGTATCCTTGAAGCGGTTGGCTTTGCTGCAGAACAATTCTTACGCTTGCCAGACTTGAAAAACAATATCTACACACTCCTCGAACGGTTGGGAACAGCGGCCGATGTGGGCCGAGTATATATCTTTGAGAACCAACTGGGCGAACATGGCGAACTGCTGATGTATCAGCGTTATGAATGGGTAGCCGCTGATATACAACCCCAAATAGATAACATCACACTGCAAGGTCTTCCCTATCAGTCTGGTGGTTTTGCCCGTTGGGAAGAAGCTATGCAGCGCGGGAATCCTATTCATGGCATCGTGCGCACATTTCCAACCAGTGAGCAAGCGATATTAGTGCCACAAGACATCAAATCTATCGTGGTGGTGCCTATTTTTGTGAGTAACCAGTGGTGGGGTTTCGTTGGGTTTAATGAGGTGCATGTGGAGCGCACGTGGTCGCAAGCAGAGATAGACGCTATCCGGGCTGCCGCGAGTATTATTGGCGCAACCATACAGCGCTATCAGATAGAAGCCGCGCTAAACCAGAATGAAACCGAACTGCGCAAACTCTACCGGGCTGTTGAGCAAAGCCCAAATGCTATTGCCATCACCGATACGCATGGCATTATTGAATATGTAAACCCCTGTTTTACGCAAACGACAGGCTATGCTTTTGTAGATGCTGTCGGGCATGCCTATTATACATTGCAAGCAGAGCATGCCCCCGAAGAAATCTATGCCGATATTCAAGATGCCATGATTTATGGCAAAGAGTGGCGCGGTGAACTCTATAGCCATACAAAAAGTGGGGCAGGCTACTGGGAATCTGTCTCTCTTTCCCCTATTACCAATGCCCACGACGTAACGACTCATTTCCTGATTGTCAAAGAAGATATAACAGACCGCAAAAATGTCGAAGCGGCCCTGCGTGAAAGTGAACAAAAATTCCGTAGTATCGTGGAGCAATCTACCGATGGTATTACCCTTACGAATGAAGAGGGAGTGTTGATTGAGTGGAACCGTGGCGCTGAGCAAATAACCGGCTTGAAACGTTCGATAGTGTTGGAAAAACCCGTGTGGGATGTGCTCTTTCAAGTGCTCCCAGATGACAAAAAAACCCCCAAGATATATGAGCAATTCAAGGATGACGTGCAGACATTTGTTCAGACAGGTCAGGCGTCGTGGGCCAATACGTTTGCCGAAATAGCATTGCAACAACCCAATGGTACACAACGCCATGTGCAACAAGTGCGCTTTCCCATCAAAACCAAGAACGGGTTTATGATGGGGACAGTCATCCACGATATTACTGAGCGTAAGCAGTCCGAAGAGTCGTTGCAACAAGCTTGGAAGTCCGCCGAGTCAGCCACTCGTGCAAAATCGGAGTTTCTGGCGCATATGAGCCATGAAATTCGCACCCCGCTGAACGCTATCATTGGCACAACCAACCTGTTTTTGAACACCGAGCTTTCACCCCAACAACATGACTTTGTGGAAACTGCTCGTGCAAGCAGTGAAGCCTTGTTGGCCCTTATCAATGACATTCTCGATTTTTCTAAAATTGAAGCTGGCAAGTTTGAGCTGGAACACCACCCGTTTGAATTGCGCAAATGTATCGAAGAGTCGCTAGACTTGCTGGCCGCCAAAGCAGCCGAAAAACATCTTGTGCTGGCCTATTTTATTGATGAGAATGTTCCCGCAATTGTCATAGGTGATGTAACACGCGTGCGCCAAGTGTTGATCAACCTGATTAGCAACGCTATTAAGTTTACGCAAGAGGGCGAAGTGGTTGTTGAAGTATCTGGTTCACACCATCAAGAGCCAAACGACACTGCGACTTCGCAATCTCATGCTCGCTACAAACTTCATGTGCGTGTGCATGATACAGGCATTGGTATTGCCCAACAAACCGTCCATCGTCTCTTCCAGTCATTCAACCAAGTTGATGCATCTACCACACGCAAGTATGGTGGCACAGGGCTTGGGTTGACCATTAGCAAACGGCTTTCGGAAATGATGGGCGGCACCATGTGGGTTGAGAGTGAAATTGGCAAAGGGTCTACCTTTCAATTTACCATTGTTGTCGAAACGCCATTGCCCAAAGATACAACCCAATCGCTCGATGTTCCGTTTGAAGACGGCACAACCGTCAAAGACATCTTACACACCACCCGGCTCCGCAACAAACGTATCCTCATTATAGATGACAATGATACCAACCGGGGGTTCCTCTGCCGCTATGCGCTGATGTGGAACATGCTCCCCCACGCAACAGCCTCCGACCAAGAAGCCCTAGAAATGCTCAAGCAAAAAGAACCGTTCGATGGAGTTATTCTCAATTTGCATGCACACGAGATGGATGGTGTGCGCTTGGCTTCTGCTATACGTGGGCATAAAGCCAATCTACCGCTCATTGTCTATATCAACAAAGGAATGTCGCTAGAAGCCGCCAACAAAGCACGTACATATCTTGACCCCGACGAAGTAGCCGCATTTTTAACCCGCCCTATCAAGCCGGCCCAGTTGCACGATTCATTGATTGATATTTTTGCAGACGCGAAAGCTGGCAAAAAACCTTCCCATAGAGTAAAAGATACCGATAGTGAAACAATTTCGGGGCGTGAACATCCACTCAATATTCTGCTTGCAGAAGATGACCGCGGCAACCAGAAAGTGGCACTGTATCAATTGCAGTATATGCACTATGATGCCGATGTCGCATCGAATGGGTTAGAAGTGCTCGCGGCACTCGAACATCGAGTCTATGATGTCGTCTTGATGGATGTAGAAATGCCAGAAATGAATGGTATCGAAACAACGCGCCACATCCGTGCCAATATACCCACAGAACAGCAACCACGCATTGTTGCCATGACTGCCCATGCGATGACAGGCGACAAAGAACGCTTTTTGGAAGCCGGCATGGATGATTATGTGATGAAGCCTGTGCGTATTGAACAGTTGACCAGCGCCCTACGCAATACACAGCGCAACCCGCTCAATGTCAATCAAGAGCAACCTATGCAACCTGATGAAGCAACACAGACACAACAACCAGCGCAACAAAGTGCCACGCTAGATGTTCAAACCACGCAATCGGCATCAGAAGCTGAACATCAGCAAGCCGGGAAGGTAGCATTTGATGATGCCACAGACGATGATACCTTTGATGAAAAAGCACAAGCAAAGTTTTTGAGCATGATTTCAAAAGGTGGCCCCACCATTTTGCGTGAGCTTCTCGGTACATTCGTCAATGATATGGATAATCGCCTGGAAACAATACAAGAAGCCGTGACAGCCAAAGATGCATCCCAACTCAAAAAAGCTGCCCATTCGCTCAAAGGACTAAGCGCTCAGGTGGGTGCATTGAAGTTATCGAATATGAGTTTGGCATTGGAGATATTGGGGTCTGAAGACAAAATGAGTGGCACATTGGAATTTGCCAAACAGGTGAAAGAAGAGTATCAACGTGTTCGTGCATCTCTCGTTGCCCATATGGAATAGTACGGTTTCTACAGTGTAGCATTGGGCTTCTCGCCTGTCGCCTGTAGCACCGGCATCCGTAGCACGTAGCACCGGCATCCATAGCACCGGCATCCGTAGCACCGGCATCCATAGCACCGGCATCCATAGCACCGGCATCCGTAGCACCGGCATCCTGCCGGATTCTGGCTAGAAGCTGTTGCTCTTGTTTAAACGTAAAAAAGGGCTTGCCAGTCGCAAGCCCTTTCTTTTTGGGGTATGTACACAAACACAAATGAGGTTTACTTTACTTGGATGAGACAGCTCGCAATGCACGCAGGTCGGGGTATGCCTCGGAGCCGTGCTCGTGGAAGTCGAGACCAAGTTCTTCTTCTTCAGGCGTAATACGCAACCCAATAGTATGCTTGAGAGCTGTGAACAGAATGAACGCTGTACCGGTTGTCCACACACCACAAGCAATGATACCAACTGCTTGTGCCATCAGTTGGCCAGCGCCACCGCCATAGAGCAAGCCATTGCCAGTGGAGAAGATACCGAGGGCAAGTGTCCCCCAAGCACCATTCATCAAGTGAACAGGTACGGCACCAACTGGGTCATCAACCTTAACCTTTTCAAGCAAAACCATACCAAAGACGATGATACTGCCAGCTACAAGCCCAATGACAACTGCGGACCATGGCACCACAACAGCACAGGGAGCAGTGATAGCGACGAGGCCACCAAGCGCACCATTCAATGTGTAAGAGAGGTCTGGTTTGCCAAACATCACCCAAGCAACGACCATGGCTGAAACAGCACCAGCAGCAGCGGCCAAGTTCGTGTTTGCTGCTACCAACGCAATAGCTTGAATGTTAGAAAGGCCTGCGGCTGCCAATTGGCTACCAGGGTTGAACCCAAACCAACCGAGCCAAAGAATAAGCACACCGAGCGTGCCAAGGGCAATGCTGTGACCGGGGATGGCCACCGGCTTGCCGTCTTTGTCGTAGCGTCCACGGCGTGGACCGAGCATTATGGCACCTACAAGGGCTGCCCAACCGCCAACACTATGCACAATGGTCGATCCTGCAAAGTCGCTGAAGCCAGGGCCGATGTCGTTGAGCCAGCCACCGCCCCATGTCCAATGCCCAAAGATGGGGTAGATGAAGGCCGTAATGACAACAGAGTAGAAGAAGTATGCCGAAAAGCGTGTACGTTCAGACATGGCCCCAGAGACGATGGTCGCCGCTGTTGCCGCAAATACCAACTGGAAGAACCAATCTACATAGATACTGAGTTCGCCACCCTCAAGCGCCGCAATTGCCGCAGCAGATGTAGGGTCTACTTCACTTGCACCAATCAAGAAAAACTGACTCAAGCCAATAAACGGCGTACCATCACCATACATGAATGCCCAACCGACAGCCCAAAATGACAATGTGCCAATACAGAAGTCTATAACATTCTTCATAAGAATGTTGGTTGTATTTTTCGACCGCGTAAAACCACTTTCAACAAGGGCAAAGCCTGCCTGCATAAAGAAGACGAGAAGCCCTGCGATAAATACCCACAAGTTGTCTAGCGTATAAACAATTTCCTGCATTTCCATGAGAACACATTCCTTTCCTTATCCTAAAATATTAAGCGAGAGAAGCTAATATACACTAATACACTCATCTATCAGCACCATTGCCAAGCCATCAAACTTGGATGGAGAATAAGCAAACGGTTGTTTTTGTAAGCCGTTATACCTCCTTTCATAGAGAGATTTTCATAGATACGATAAAATACATGCACACAAATAACGACACCTTCAGCCTTTTAAGGCGACTTCGGTGTCGGTACCTATTCGCTACATTCAATTCAAGAGAGAATGAATGTGTTGCTTGTTATAAGAACATTCAGTTTACTCGTTCTGTCTACGTGTATGACACATCATTGAGTCACCTATCACGCATCTGAAATAATGGTATCACAAAGAACGTATTGAGACTAGGGCTTTTTTCTACAAGCATTTGAAGAATTGTTTAGGCATGTTGCACAATAGAGAGAGAAAAGTAGGTTAAAAAGGGCTGTCATGGTAAGAAGACATATTATAACACAAGAAAAGGGGGATAGTGCGGGTTTTTTTGTACGAAATAGGGGGTAGCTGTTCTGGTTATTTTATACAAAGCATACGGTCCGACCTGTAGGGTTTGTGTGGTACAATGGCACTGAGGATAAATGAAACAAGGAGTATTATTTATGGATAGTATTACGGTTGAGGTGGCATTTCCACAAGAGTTGTTGGTAGCTTTGAATATTCCTGTTGACCAAGTGGGGCAGAAAACAATAGAATGGATTGTCTTAGAACTCTATCGAGAAGGGGTTATTTCGTCTGGCAAAGCGGCTGAATTGTTGGGCATGACCAAGGGATACTTTATTGATTTTTTGCACCAGCGAAATATTCCGTATCTTAATTGGAGTGATGATGAATTGGCACGTGAAGTAGATGTGGCTGTAGCAGCTATAACCACAACAAAGGAGTAATTTTGTCTATTGTTGCCAATGCTGGACCATTGATAGCACTTGGACGTGTCGGAGAGCTAAATCTGTTGCCCTTGTTATATCAGGATATAATAGTTCCGCCAGGGGTCTATCAAGAGGTTACACGCAATACTACATTGCCAAGCGCTTTAGAAATACTCCAAGCGTCTTGGGTAAAAATAGAGCAAATAGTAAATACAACCGAAGTTCAACGGTTGCGCTATTGGTTGGATGTTGGTGAAAGTGAAGCTATCGTGTTGGCGCAAACCAAGATTTTACCCTTATTGATTGATGAGCAACGTGGACGGTCTATTGCTTTTGCACTCAATATAGTTCATACAGGAACAGTAGGGGTTCTATTGGCAGCCAAGCGGGAAGGATATATTAAGGAAGTAACACCATTTTTGCACAAGCTACAATCTGTTGGTGTGTATCTATCGCCGCACCTCTGTGAAACGGTTCGACATATGGCAGGCGAGTGACTTGTGAGATACCACAACCGTTTTGCAACGGATCCAACCGAAATGCCTTCTAATTCGATTTTTTCTGACCATTGTGCCACAGCACCACCCACAGCACCCGTTGTGTGCTATCCGTAGCCTGAAAACACACATCGGCCCGCAAGCCTGCCACCCATACGACCTGCGTAGGCGTTGCTAGTAGCGGCCATGCATCGCGCAAAGCACGTGGCACTTTGTGGTCCACAAAGAAATCTTGCAACGAACGGCTGCCGCGCCCGCCGGCTGGCCGAAACCGGTCCCCCGACTGACGCCGCCGGAAGCATAGCGGCTCCAGTATTGCATTCGCATCAAGCATCACCCACCAGCGCCAGCGCCCCCCCTCTGGCAAACTCCCCGGCTTGCTCAAGCCCCATGTAGCATACCACCCAGCAGCAATAGAGAGTGTACCTAGCTCCGTCACCGTGTCCGGTAGCGGTAGTGTATCTGTCGCAAGTTGTGGCACATGTAGGTTTGCAGGCGCAGCCTGTTCTTGCAGCTTGTCCGCATGCCCAACAACAAACCCATCGTAGTCAACGCGGAGGAGGAGCCCCTGCCCAAGCGGTTGTTGATACCCGGTGGGTTGGCTTGTCGCTGCACACCCTGCCTCGACAAGTTCATAGCTCATAGCCTCATTCCCCACGAGTAGCATAACAGCACGTCGCAAAGCATACCGTTGCAGAGTAGTGGGCAATGTCCTCCACATAGCACCATTGAATTGTAGTGCGTCATCGTGTTTGGTGGCTAGACCATTGTTCCATACAGCGTCTAAGTGTGCTTGGATATAGGCATAGTCATCGGCACATATTTGTGCAGTGCGCCCAAGGGCAGCTACAATGTGCGGATTGTAGGCAGTCATATGGGGCAGAAGCTCGGCACGAATGCGGTTGCGGGTATAGTATAGCGAGGTGTTAGAAGAGTCTTGGCGAGGGATGAGTGCATGCGTTGTGCAATACTGCTCAATCTCAGCGCGGTTCGTGGTGAGCAGTGGGCGTATGAGCAGTGCTTGTTTGGCGTTTGCCATAGTCTCTGTCTTTTCCCCCCCTATCCCCCCCGTACACAGGGGTGAATCGGGTGTCTCCCCCCTGCGTGCGGGGATGACGGGGCGGGCTTTAGTGCCTTCAGGAAGCGATTCCGAGGAACCTACCATCGAAGGATTCCATATGTCCCATGGAACGGTTGCCCGCATGCCGCGCAACCCGGCCGGTCCCGCTCCGTGGAGCAGGTGCAGTAGCACCGTTTCAGCTTGGTCATCAGCATTGTGGGCTACTGCCACCGCATCGGCCGCTTGCGCTTGGGCTACCCGTGCAAGGAAGGCATAGCGTATCTCCCTCGCCGTTGCTTGCTTATTCTTGCCTGTTTCGCGCACAAGAGCTGCCACATCGTGTTGCTCAACAGTGGCGGGTATATGCCACTCACAGGCTATGTCTGCAACAAAACGCGCTTCATCGGCCGACTCTGCCCCCCGGAAGCAATGGTCTAAATGTGCCACATGCAATGCAGTCCCGGCTTGCGCACACACACGCCAGAGTAGATGCAGCATACACAGCGAGTCTGGACCGCCGGAGACAGCGACAACGATGCAAGCATCCTCGCGCAAGAGGTTGTGGTGGGCAAGAAAAGTACGGACCCGGTTGAGCATAGTATGCTGCTCATCAAAACGTCAATACGTTATCTGCTTCAATCGTCCACTGTGTCAACTGGCTCATCGTGCCGATTTGCACACCCTCAAGCAAAACTAGCTCCTTCATGCCACGCGCTTCAGCACACGTACCACAAAGACTCACCTGTCCGCCTTTTTGGAGAAGAGACTTGAGCATACGCTCTATGTTGTAATATCCTTGCGGTGTTGATTGTCTTGGCAATGCGCATGTGACGGCGTCTGCCATCAGAAACAAACGTATTTCAACATCTGCTTGGTCCTTTTGTAACGACATAGCCATACGTAAAGCATTATATGCTTTCTCTGTTCCATAGGGGGCATCGTTGATAATAAACAAGATAATCATGCTTAGCTCCTTATCAAAATATCAGTACCTTTATCCGTATCCATAAACCGTTTTTATACCCTAGCCATATGTAGTATAGGCTGTCTTGAGTAAAAACTCCGTCACGGCTGGCTCAACCTGCTCCATAGCCGTAGCAAAACAAAAATGGTCCCCGCCTACAATAGACAGCATGGTAGCTCCTGCTATGGTTTGCGCAACAAACTGCCCATGGCTTATGGGCACGACTGGGTCGCTATCGCCATGCACAACAAGCGTTGGTGCTGTTATCGTGTGTATCAACGACGTATCAAGGGCATGTGCCTGGTGCATATCATTATTGATACCAGCCCTTCGTCGCGTTAGTGGTTGGGTTGTCCGCATAAAGTCTTCCAGAAAACGCATTTTTTCCATATTTTGCTTTATGTGCGCAAAGCGTTCAGCGTTTATGCCATACAGAGAGAAGAACGACTCGGGCATGCTCCATGTTAAAAGAGGCACAATAAAGTCAACCGACAACGCAGCATTGAAGATAACCTGAAAGATTTCGGGATGTTTGGGAACACGCAAACAGAGTGCTGAGATGAGTACCAACGCACAGCACCGTTGGGGGTATCGCAAAGCAAACTGAAGCGCTGGTGGACCGCCGGCCGAAACTGCTACAACAGCCACCTTCTCCACCGATAGCGTATCGAGCAATGCCGCATATGCATCGGCTTGGGCAACAGGTGTAGCATTGCGTGGCATAGGAGTGCGCAAGTAGCCGAAGCGCGATGGAGCGATGAAAAAGAAGGACGTGTCGCGTATCAATCGTGAGAAGAGCATCCCTTGGTCGTAGCCACCACCGGCAGCATGCGACATAAGAATGTCCGGACCACGAGGGTTGCCAGTGGTGGCATATTCTATCGTTCCTTGGGGTAATGTTGCTATCTGACTCCCAGATGTCATAGGGTACTTTCTTCTTTCAGTAAGTCTTTCACCGTAGCGGTGCAGATTCTAACAAGACTCTGTTGGTAAAGGTAGGTAGCACCGCCAGTAGCCGCACTTGCATCAGTGCAGCGTAAAAGAATACTAGCCGGAGTCCGGCAGGATGCCGGTGCTACGGATGCCACGCACTGTTCGTTAGAGTGCGTGGCACCGAGGGTTCCTTTACACGCTTCAAGTATTTACCAACAGATTCTAACACGTGTCGGTGCTATGTCGTCATTATTGTTGCTGTTGTTGTTGTTGTTGCTCATCCTCATCTTCATCTCCAGCAGGCGACCAGTAGACCGCCGGTAACAACTCATCATCATCTGGCATAGGGGCTTCTGTTGGAGCCACGCGCACCCCAACATCTAGCTCCGTATCGGCCACACCTTTAAATACACCGAGCGTTGGTGGCACATCCGCATAGTCGCGCCCTATCGCAGCCCGGATATGGCGCTCCATACACACAAGGTCATTGGTTGGGTCAAACCCAACCCACCCAAGGTCGGGCAGAAATACTTCAACCCATGCATGCGTTGCGTCCTCCGACGAACGGTCGTGGTCTTCGTAGCGATGGTAGAGGTAGCCACTTACATAGCAGCAAGGAATGCCTATTTCACGCACCGTGGCTATCATAATGTGTGCAAAATCTTGGCAAACTCCACGTCGAGTACGGAGTGCATCATCAATGGGTGAATCTACCGTTGTGCTGTGCGGCACATACTCAAAGCTGTTGTATATGGCTGTGTTGATATGGCGCACAGTAGATAGCGGGTCTGCATCACGGTTTAGGTTCAACTCATGCATAAAATCGTGCAGCAATGCGCTTGTGTGGGCAAAATGGCTTGGCGCAAGCATATCCCAATGTTCATCTTGTGCTGCCGAAGCATCCAACGCATCCCAAACATCTGTGCCAAGTGTTTCTGGCAAAGCTGGCACTGGTGATACTTGCACAACGGCTTCGGCTGTAATGGTAAGCTGTACGTGGCGTTCTGGTATGTTGAAATGATGGGCCATGTTGCCATGATAATCGCGGTAGTGCAAGACGTGCGAGCGTGGGTCGGTGTGTAGATGAAATTCTAGGGAACGTTGGGCTCCATCTGAACGTGGTTGCATGCGCACTTCCATAACACTTTCGGTTATAGGCGCACTGTAGCGAAATCTGGTGAGATGCCGAATCGCATAATAGAGGTTATTGTCCAAGGGCCACCTCTATTGGATACGCTATATAAATATCTTGTATCGCAGTGTGAATTTCTGCACATTGGTGGCAAACATTTTCCAGGTAACTATGCACATTGCCGGCCATAATTTCATCAACGTGGATATAATCCAACGTTGCCCGCAGGCGTCCAGATAGGCGTTCCGCTGGTCCAGCATTGCGGGCGGATGTAATGGTTGAAACTGCTTGGAGCGCCATTTGCACCATATCTACCGAAAAGCGAACGGAGTGCGGAAATTCGGCATTGAGCACAAGGAAATCTAAGATACACCTAGCATCTACATTGGCCGTACACACCTTGCAGTAGGCTTCAAAGGCAGTACAAGATTTCAGCAAATCTACCCATGAGAGGTAGTCGAGTGGAATGGCCAGCCCATTGGAGTATTCAAGCAATGCGCTAAAATGGGTATCGAGCAGCGATGCAGTGGCCATAGAGCGCTCCATAAAACGCCCAATTTGAATAAACTGCCACCCCTCACCATGACTCATCGTCGAGTCGGTGATGCCTTGAAACAAATGTGAACCAGCTTTAACCGATTGGAAAAACTCATGCGGCTCAATTTGCCAAATCTCATCCATACGGGTATGGCGTACATACAGATAGAGCCGATTGATATGCTCCCACATTTCAGAGCTAATTTGCTCACGCACTTGGCGGGCATTTTCACGGGCTAGAGATATGTATGCAACAATGGATGTGCGGTTTGTGCGGTCGAATGTCAATGCATTCGTAATCCCATAGGCATCTCGCGTTGCATGAGCGGGCAGAGAAGATATACGCAACCCAGCTTGCAATAGTTCCCAACGGCGTGTAGCTGATTCAGGTGTTTGGTCGAGCATCTGATGCAAGTTCACATCAAGCACACGTGCAGTGTGTTCAGCACGTTCTAAATAACGACTCATCCAGTAAAGACTATCGGCTACTCGTGAAAGCATCGTGTTTCCCTACCTTTCGTTTTCGTCATAGAGCACCCACGTATCTTTACTGCCACCACCCTGCGACGAATTGACAACCAGTGAGCCACGACGGAGCGCCACCCGCGTCAAACCACCAGGTACAATAGTGATTTTGTCGCCATAGAGAATGTATGGCCGCAAGTCAACATGACGTGCCTCTACCTGCCCATCTACAAAACAAGGCGCACGCGAAAACAGCAGGGTTGGTTGCGCAATATAATTGCGCGGGTCTGCATTGATACGCCGCCGAAATTCCTCGCGCTCCTCGCTCGTGCTATGTGGTCCTATCAACATACCATAGCCCCCCGATTCACCAACAGCTTTCACCACCATGTTTTGCAAGTGTTCCAAAACATATTTCCGTTGGATAGGGTCACTGAGCAGGTAGGTTTCAACATTGTCTAAGATAGGGTCTTCGTTGAGGTAGTAGCGAATAATGGCAGGCGCATAGGCATAGATAGCTTTGTCGTCGGCTATGCCAGTGCCAATGGCATTAGCTAAACCCACATTGCCAGCACGGTAGGCATTGAGCAAGCCGGGTACCCCAAGAATAGTGTCCGGATTAAAAGCAAGCGGGTCTATGAAGTCATCATCAATGCGACGGTAGATGACATCAACACGCTGTAAGCCGGCCGTTGTGCGCATGTAGAGAATATTGTTATGCACGAGCAAGTCGCGTCCTTCGACGAGTTCTATCCCCATTTGGCGTGCAAGAAAGGTGTGCTCAAAGTAAGCCGAATTGAAAACCCCTGGTGTCAGCAAAACAATAGTCGGGTCTGAACGATGCTTTGGCGCAAGCGCACGCAGGGTTGCCAAAAGTTCTTGCCCGTAATGTTCAATAGGTCGCACATTGTAGCTACGGAATATCCGTGGAAAGATATGTTTCATCACTTGGCGGTTGGCCAGCATGTAGGAAACACCACTTGGCACACGCAAATTGTCTTCAAGCACCACAAAGCGTCCATTCGATGTGCGGATGAGATCCGTGCCTACCACAGCAATGTAGACATCGCGTGGCACACGCACACCACGCATTTCGCGTCGAAAATGTCTGCAACTATAGACCATACGGCGTGGCACAACCCCATCATTGATGATATGCCCTTCGTGGTAGATGTCTTTCAAAAACATATTCAATGCAGTGATGCGTTGAGTCAAACCACGTTCAATCGTTTCCCATTCGTCGCTTGTGATAATGCGTGGTAGGATGTCATAGGGAAAAATACGTTCTGTTCCCTCATCTGTACCATAGATGGTAAAGGTAATCCCTTGGTTGAGAAATGCAACGTCTGCTGCCTGCTGTCGCCGCAGCAATTCGGAAGCGGGCAGTTCTAATAACCGTTGATATAAGGTCCTATGATGCAATCGTTGGTTGCCTTCCATATCAAACATCTCATCATAGGCATGATCCATTTGATACTGTGCAAATGGTCGGACAAACGTGTGCTCTCGGAGAGTTTCTGTTTGTGTCATTGGCAGTTACCCCTTTGTACCAAGACAACTCGCAGCATTGCAGCGTACCAGCAAAGCATTGCATGTTCCTTTTTTTATAGCTTTGCGTTCTTTGCGTCTTTGCGCGAGGTCTTCATAAAAAAAGAAATACGAAAAATGCACTAACCCCACACAGCGTATGTGTCCAAATGTTTGAGATACCACCTAACCTTGCTTTGGATAGTGGAGTATGAAGAAAACGAATGGTTATAAAGACACACACCACTATGTAGCATGGAAAACACCATGCTATCAGGGTAGGATATTGCTGAACACATACACACAGAAGTCAATCTGTGTGAGGCGGCACTGCCATCTTCCAAACGGTGGATATGTGTCGCGCTGGGGTTTTTACTCTGTTAGGATGCTATTATACCACACATTGTGTTATAATTGAGCAAGTCAATGTACAATAATTTCTTATGTGTGTTTGTTTCTATGACACAGGAGGAACGAAAATCAGTATGCCTAGATTAGATGTGTACCATAATCTTGTTAAGCAAGCATTGATCAAAGATGGTTGGTCCATCACACATGACCCATTGTACTTAAAGGTAGGGTATCGTAGGATGTACATTAATCTTGGTGCTGAACAACTTCTAGCTGCAGAAAAAGAATTGTGCAAAATTGCAATAGAAGTGAAAAGCTTTCTTGGTACCTCGGATGTAACTGACCTAGAACATGCATTAGGGCAATATATTGTCTATGAAAAATTTCTCCAAAAGTATGAACCACAACGCCTCTTGTATCTTGCAGTAGGTGAACGAACCTTTCAAAATATCTTTAGTGACGAACTAGGTCAACTGCTCCTAGAAGACCAAACCGTTCGTGTCTTAGTCTTTGATGAAAACCAGGAGGTTATTACGCAATGGATACCCGACTAAAGTATCAAACCATTGTAAAAACTGTGCTCCAAGAATATATTGAATTTATGCAACAATCGGGCGATGACGATAGTTTACGCCTACTCTTTGACGATACGCATGGGTCATATGCTCTCTTGTGTTTTGGTTGGCGAGGGAAACGGTACCTTCATGCCGCATTCATCCACATAGATGTTATTAGCGAGAAAGTTTGGATCCAGTGCGATAATACGGAGCATGGGGTTGCTCTTGAACTCGTAGAAAAAGGTATTCCCAAAGAGCATATTGTTTTGGGATTTCGCCCCCAACATCTGCGCCATTACACCGGATTTGGTGTCTAGTTTTTAGATTGTCATGCCAAAGCATGTTTGAGGTTGTATCTCATCAGGAAAAGCTGCCGAGATATTGGGCATTTCTCGCCGTCAATTTCTTGATTTATTGGGAACATACCATGTGTCTGTATTTGACGATACTATGGATATTCAACAGGAATTAAAGCATGCAGCAGAAGCCCGTTGTATGCAATACTAGCCCATTGATTAATCTCAGCTCCCCCAAGCCCCTTTTCCCCTGATGTCTTACTATAGGGAACAATGTGCCCGCAAAGTAGGGAAAGTCCCCATTGCCTAAAACCCCATTTTGCACAATAATAGACATGACTCACAATGTATTGGATAAAGATAAAGAGGAGGATGTGATGTATAGGAAATCATCACTGAGATTGCTCGTATCCGCACTGTGTTTGTTGTTTGTGGTAGCTGCATGTGCGCAGCAGTCACCAGCCACCAACCCGCAAGATGCGCAGCAGGGTAGTGTCAACGCAACAGTATCAGGTGGTGATACAGCAGCAATAAACCCACCCGCACAAAATGAAGCAGAAGAAGATGATACGCGCTTTGCTGGTGTGTCGCTTCATGTATTGACACACGATGGACCCCAGATTTCAGAACCGTTGAAGCGGCGAGCGCCTGAGTTTGAGGAACGCACAGGCGCAAAGATGCAGGTTTCTACCGTACCTTTTGGTGATCTCTACCAAACCATCATGGATGACTTTACCAATGGCACAAAGCAGTATGATGTAGTTGTCTTTGCACCCCAATGGATGGTAGATTATGCTGCGCCGGGGTATATTGAGGACCTCACCGAGCGTGTTGATGCTGATACCGCTATTGAATGGGACGATATTGCCCCCTTCTTCCGTGATTTTAGCGCCATGTACAATGGGCGCATCTACACCATTCCCCTCGACGGCGACTTTCAAATGGTATACTACCGCTCGGATTTGCTTGAGGAAGAAGGCTTGGGCCCACCGTCTACCTGGGATGACTACATAGCCATTGCACAGCACTTCCATGGGAAAGACTTGAATGGCGATGGCGAAGCCGACTATGGTTCATGTATCTCAAAGAAGCCCAATGACCAAGCCTACCATATGGTTTGGTCTGTGGCCAGTGCTTTTATTCAAACCCAAGGAACGCAACAGGGAGCTTTTTTTGATGTTGACACCATGGAACCGCTTGTAGATAACGACGCTTTTGCCACCATGCTCAACATTTTCAAAGAAACAACCACCTATGGCCCCCCCAATGAGCTAGACCTTGGCTTGCCAGAAACGCGCACTATGTTTATTTCGGGCCGTTGCGCACTTTCTCTTGACTGGGGCGATATTGGCACCCTTGCTGTAGACTCGGAACAATCGCAGGTTGTAGATAAGGTGGGCGCTGTCATTTTACCTGGCTCAACGGAAGTACTGGACCGTGCAACCGGTAAGTTGGTCACATGCGATAAAGCGCTTTGCCCCTATGCTATCGAAGGGCGCAACCATGCCCCCTATGCTGCTTTTGGTGGTTGGTCTGGGTCCATCAATGCAGCAATAGACTCCGACAAAAAAGATGCAGCCTACGCATTTCTCTCCTACATGAGCCAGCCGTCCCAATCCAACACCGATGTGACTATTGGCATCACTGGCTTCAACCCCTACCGTATATCACAGTTTACCAACCGTGAAGCATGGATAGACGCTGGCATGAGTGAAGAAGCCGCGAGTAAGTACCTAGGCGCAATTGGCATTAGCCTGAGTAGCCCCAATGTCGTACTCGATCTGCGTATTCCCCAAAACCAACGCTACCAAGAAGTTGTGCTCGATCAAACCCTGGCCGACTTTCTCGCCGGCACCATAACCAGAGATGAAGCGATGCAACGCATCTATGATGGGTGGGAAGAGATCACCGAAGAAGTAGGACGTGATGCGCAACAACATGCCTATCGTGCCAGCCTTGGGATACAGTAGCCGGGAGGACTATATGCAGCTCAAGCCACATGGCGCTCGCTTGAGTACGAAACTCACCATAGCCTACACGCTCTTTTTGCTGCTCGTCGCCGGTGTATTGGCCATAAGCTTATATGTACAACTGCGCAATGCACAACGGGCTGCCATCCGTGAACGTCTCCACAACATCGTCAGCCTAGCCACACCCCAAATAGATGGCGACTTTCACACGCTCATCTCTGCTCCGGGTGATATGCAAACATCCTACTATCGCATCATTGCAGAGCGTATGCGCCAAGTTCAAGCGACAAGCAGTGCCATCAAAAACATGTATACCCTTCGCCAGCAATCTGATGGGAGCATTGTTTTTGTGGTAGATGCAAACCAAGGCACAGATGCCAGCGTTGCTGTAGGGCAGAAATATGTCCAATTGACGCCTATCCTCCAATCGGGATTGAGCACTATCAAAGAGCCAGTGGTTGAACATGAACTAGTGCGACTTTCAACCGATGAAACGGTGCTGTATGGCTATGGTCCTATCTATGATCAATTGGGGCGCTTAGATGGTGTCTTAGTGATAGAGCTTGATGCTTCTGAAGTCATCGCAAGCGAAGCACGGGCGCGAAATAGTGCTATCGCCACGTTTGTCATCACCCTACCACTGGTGTTAGTCTTGGGTTTTGGGTTAGTACGCTACTATACTGCTCCTATAGAAGACCTAGTGCTTGGAGCAGAGCATATCACGCAAGGAAAGCTTGACTATAAAGTCCATGTGCGTAGTACTGATGAGCTTGGCGTGCTTGCAACAGCATTTAATACTATGGGTGAATCGTTGCAAGCACGCATTACAGCCGAACAACAAGCCCAACACGAATTGCGTCTCTCACACCAACAGTTAGAAGAATATAGCCTGAACCTTGAACACAAAGTTGTACAGCGCACAGCCGAATTGTCGTATGCTACCACAGAAGCCCAAGAAGCCCGCCTTGCAGCCGAAGAAGCCAACCGTGCCAAAAGCCAATTTCTCGCCAACATGAGCCATGAGCTACGTACTCCCCTCAATGCCATCATTGGCTACAGCGAAATGCTGCAAGAAGATGCTATAGACCTAGAGTATACCGATATTATCCCAGACTTGCAGAAAATTCATATTGCCGGTAAACACCTCTTAGCACTCATCAACGACATTTTAGACCTTTCCAAAATTGAAGCCGGCCGCATGGACCTCTACCTAGAGAATATATCCCTCGATGAGATGCTCCACAATATTATTGCGACTATCCAGCCCACGATTGAAAAAAATACCAATACGTTTGTGGTACATCGTGATACCAGCACTCCTACTATACATGCTGACTATACGAAAGTGCGCCAAGTGTTATTCAACTTGCTCAGCAACGCAGCCAAATTTACCCACAATGGCACAGTTCAGTTAGAAGTGTGCGATGTAGACGACCAGTACATCATGTTCCGCGTCGTAGATACCGGTATCGGGATGTCACCAGAACAAATGCAGCATCTCTTCCAAGCATTTACCCAAGCTGACGCTTCGACAACACGCAAATACGGCGGCACAGGGTTGGGTTTAGCCATTAGCCAACGCTTCTGCCACATGATGGGTGGCGACATCAACGTTACCAGCATACCAAGACAAGGAACCACATTCACCGTCATTCTGCCCCTTGATGTGCAGGCAGCAAAACTTCGCAAGGAACAGCAACAACAAGAACAACCAGCACAGGCACAAGATGAAACCAATGCCGATAGGTCCACGGTTTATGCCACCATAGATACATCATTGGTTTCTGGTACCGTGCTTGTCATAGATGATGACCCAGTGGTATGCGACCTCGTCGCACGTTCATTGGTACGCGATGGGTTGCATATTGAAACAACGCGAAGTGGACCAGAAGGGCTGCGCCGTGCCAAAGAACTGCACCCAGATGTAATAACGCTCGATGTCATGATGCCAGATATGGATGGGTGGGCAGTCCTTACCGCTCTAAAGTCTGACCCTGCCATTGCCAATATACCGGTTATTATGCTGACAATTGTGGATGAGCGAGAAGTTGGGTTTGCGCTTGGGGCGGCCGATTATCTCATCAAACCGGTAGACGCAAACCGTCTGATTGATGTGGTGCGTAGTAAGCAACGCTGTGTGCCCTCTGACGACCAACTTCCACCCGATGGGCATATTCTCCTAGTTGAGGATGATGATATGACTCGTGATATAGTCCACCGCACGCTAGAGCAGGAAGGGTGGAATGTCGTGAATGTTGAAAATGGGCGTATTGCCCTTGAACATATCGCTAAAAACCAACCAGATGTGATACTCCTAGACCTGATGATGCCAGAAGTGGATGGTTTTCATGTCATACGTGCATTGCGTGCTAACCCAGTGTGGCAAGCCATACCTGTGATTGTAATGACAGCAATGGAACTGACGTGGCAAGACCGCCAGTTTCTTGCAGGTTCTGTTGCCCAGGTCTTGCAAAAGGCAGAGTATAATCGTCAACAGTTGCTCGAAGAGGTCGCCCATCTTGTTGAGACATACTTGCTAGAGCGTGTGGCGTGAGGGTTCGTTATGTATGATATTGCATGCAACATCATACCAATTTCTCATGTTCATCCAAAAAAGTTACTTGCTCTGACGATTCTGTATTTGATTGGCCATAGAGCAATGCAACTGATTCCTCGAACTTTTTTAGAGCATCCTCATGGCGACACAAAAACCATTGTTTGTGGTTCTCAAGATATTCAGCACGAATATGAGGACATTTCAAATCTAGTGGTACACGTTCCATGCGCGGGTCAACACTGTCAAATCCTGTAAATGGCGCAGACAAGCGCTCTTTTGTCATTGCTACATAATTCGGATTGATTTCAATGCCAATAGCGCTTCTATTGAGTTGCTGGCAGACGCGCAGAGTTGTGCCACTGCCAGAAAAAGGGTCTACTACTCTATCACCTTCGTTGGAAGAAGCCAATATCATACGCTCAATTAACCCTTCTGGTTTTTGGGTCGGATGTTGTTGTCTGTTGCCATTGCAATAGTGTACATGGGAAAACTCCCATACATCACCCGGATTGGCTCCACGCATGTTGTTACGATCTCGATAAAATTTCTGCGGAATACGGATGTTATCCAAGTTGAAAGTGAACTCTTTGGATTTTGTAAACATCAAAATGTCTTCATGCCGGGGAGAAAATCCTCTTGTCTTTCCCACCCCCTGTGTATAGTGCCATACAATCCAACTGTTAAAAAACATGTCAAGTTCACGGTCGAGGATAGTGTAAAGATACGATATAAACCGAAATCCCATAAACACATACAATGTTCCAGATGGTTTGAGCATGCGGTGAGCTTGGCGCAACCACCTTCTTGAGAACGCGAGATAGGCATCAAAGCACTGAATATCGTGGTTGTTACCATAATCCTTCCCTAAATTGTAGGGTGGGTCAGCAACAAGTACATCCACCGAGTTGGATGGCATGGTACCTAATTCGACAAGAGCATCGCCAAGAATGATGTCAATGCTATGCATCTATCTTTACCCATTCGTTTGCTTTGGCTAGTTGGAGCCATTCATTAAAGCCTTTTCGTGAATGTATGAATTTGCGGTCAAGTAGTTGACAAAACTCCCACGAGGTTCGCTTTGTAAGTGTCACATAGTGAATATCGCGCACTTGCAATTGTCCACTTCCCAATGCGGGGTTATAGCTTATGTCAGATGCAGACAAGTATTTAAGGTCATAGGCGTTATAGTCAACAACTTCCATTATCCCATCCATGAGACCCGTTGCCGAATTTCTAGTCGAGTATACACGATGTTTCAGTGACAGTACAATGAAAATATAATCGGGATCTTCAACATAGGCGGTTCGGATACGCTTGAAAGAAGTACTGTTTGGTGATTTACCACTCGACGGAATATCCTCTGATGTAGCTTTAACATCAACTTCAGCAGTAATGCCACTTTCCCATTTGCGTTTTTTCTTGAATTGGAGAATAACATCAGCCATGTAGAGGCGCTCTTTTGCCTCAACATTGATCAGGGAATAAGTGTTATGCGTATCCTCAAGAACATCGTGAAAGATTTCAACGGCCCAAGCTTCGACAAATGGACCAGCGATCTTGTTGATATTTTCCATCGGAAGCCCAAGTTTCAAGTTTGTATTGATAATAATTTTGTTCCGACCAGTATCAAGAGCTTTTTGGATGACGCTTTCGATAGACGTTGTGACAAACACCGAACACTCGTCGTAATCTTCGCATTGTTCGGGTACCTTGAATTTGAGGTCATCATACTTCATACAGAGCACTATGGAGCAACCCTACCGCCCCGTCCCCTCCACAAACACATCTGGCCAAGCCTCAAACGTCGTCGGGAACGTATCACGCCGTATAAGTTGCCCATGTTCGCTCACATAGCGGTAGACTTCAACACTCAAGCCGGGCTGCGCCCAGTCGGTTTGCTTGCGTGTCCCAGCGGGCAGCTTGGGGTCTTTCACCGTCACCGGCTTTGTTGGCTTTGGTATATGCTTGAGAATAGTATGGTTCATCTCCACCTGCCGGTTCGTTTCCGTCCCGTAGAGCGTGATATAGAGCCGTTGCCGGGCTGTATCTACCCATGTTTGTATGAGAATAAGACCACCCGTATCATTGACAAAGCGCACATTGTCGGCACCGGTGAAAATAGCCGCATCGAAGCCGGGCGGCTCCCCTAGCTCCTCATACCATGTAATGCGAAACTTGTGCTCATGGCGCTCAGTTATAGGCAAGCCAGCCCAAAACGCAGCACGGAACATCGTTGTTGATACTTGACATAAACCTCCGCCCCATTCTTGCTGTGTGCGGTTGTTCACAATAGCCGACCCCATCACAAAGCCACCACTCGCATCCACCGGACCCAAGCTATCATTGAAAGAAAACTCCTCGCCGGGCGATATCAGCATGCCGTGTATGCGCCGAGAACCAGCTTTAATATTCGTAATGCGATAATTCTGTGAACCGCTGAAAGAACTCACCCCTGTCCCAATCGCCTTAACAATACCAACCGTGCCCAAATTCGTTTCATTGATAGGGGGGAGAATATCAACAAGTGGCAAAACAAGGCTACGTGGCCCACCAGAAAGGGCCACATTGATGTATGATTGCGTCAGCGCCACATCAAGCCCACGGCCAGGCAAACCTGGCTGGATGATGCTCAAGGTGCCATCGTTCCAGTTGAGGCGTGGGAGAGTACCTTCTTTGCGTACCGCTTCCGCAATAGGAACCAACGCATTGCGGATAGCCGTTTGGTCCGTTTGCACACTAATCGTTGGGCGGCCATCGGGGGCCACGCCACGTATCAGGCGTATCCACCGTGCCAAATCTTCCACCCCCCATTCCCAACGGCACCCTTGCGCACAACTACCATCGGTACTCGCAAGCGATATGGGCGCTTCGAGCAACCCGCGCACCTCTGCAATCACAGGTGCTATATCGGTGTCGCGCACCACAGGGGTTATTTTGCGTGTTCGCAATGTCACACGCTGCGACCCCATATGTTGCACGGCAGCAGTAATATCTTCAATCGTCTCATCTATCAATACTTGCACACCCATGTGCTCATGAGTGACAACAATTTCTGCTCCCTGCAAATCCATATCTGCATTTTGGGGTGGTTTTTCAACCGAACGGGCGACATGCAGCAAATAGTCTTGCATAACCCTCTGGTCAATTTCTATGTACAACGGTACTTCAACACCATGCTCCCACACAGCAGCGACAATCTTGGCATTTTCCATGCGCGATAGTGTGCGACCAATCGTGGCAGCTTCTTCAATAGCCGCCTCAAATTGTAATGTTATGCCCAAATCTTCCGCTGTAGGGTACCAAGACTGATTGAGGTAGCGTAACTCTACCGGGTTGAAGAGAAACTCAGCATAGCGGTTTTCAAGCGTGGCGTGAGCCGAGTCATTGGTAAGGTTGCCAATATTAATACCGCGTATGGTGATATTGGGGTACAGTCGGTCGCTGTAGCCATGCTCAGCAGCCAGCAGCATCAGCATGCCAACTTCCGCCAGCAATGCCACCAGTGTGAGGAGCACAATGGGCCAGCCTATGAGGTGCATCAATACAAGTTTGATAATTCCAAGTGGTGTACGTCGTTTTGTTCGTTTGCGCTTGCGTGGCTCCTCGGGAAGCAGCATATCTCCTTCGTATGGAAATACGGGAGGTGGTTGTGTTGAATAGTCACGCATGCGACGCCCAGGAAAGAATTGCAAAGCCTATCACCTGTACCAGTCAAAACACATCTAGCATACCCTGTATTATTGAGTGTACCCTGATAATGGCTCTATGTCAAGCGTGTTGCAGTGTCCGATGTGAGACTTCCGAAGTCTGGAGGGGTAACATGCCCGCCTATTGCAATTGGCATTATGGTGTGCTACGATATAAGATGTCTGGTAGATGGATAGATTTCCATCTATACTGCCATAGGGGAGTATAGTGATGGATGTCCGTCTCATTGTAGTTAGAAGTCTTTTTTTGAACCATTTTTGACTATAGCAGTCCTAGAATGAGTTGTAAGTCGAACAACACATAGGTTGCCACGATAGCGCGGCATGTCTCTTTGGTCGCCTAGTCGCAGACGATGTAGCGTATCTCGCCGGTGTCGCGGCTGACCACACTAAAGATGGGGGGCGGTCATTGGCAAATGTCCCATGCCCGCGCTGTTTGTTGGCCCGCCGTCGTGGTGGGTCGGCCGGGTCAGCATGGCGGTCACTTTTTTCCCCCCGCATTCTGGTAGCGTTCATCCACTTCAAACGCCGTGCCCGCGAGAAGTTCCTGCGGAGCGGTCTCGTTTACGTTATCTTGCACACGCTGGCGCACCGTATGCACCGTCTGACGGGAGAGTCCCAGTTCCCGCGCCAGCCGAGCAGTGGGTTCGCCCGTGGCAATGCCGCGTACCAGCAGAACCAGTGTGGACGGAGACTGCTGAGTCTTGGCAAAGGCGGTGCCGGTCAAGATCGTATACTAGCCGTCACAGTCACGGCAGCGATAGGCATCGAAATGCGTCTGTGGGCGGAATAGTCGCCCATTGGCACTCCCACAGTGCGGGCAATGCAGACCATTGGGATGCAGATGCTGTTCCAGCCACTGGATGCTGGCGGTATCGTCCATCAAATCCACTATCGGAAAATCGATTATCGGTTCCTCCTAGTGTACAATCAATACCTGACATGCGTCATGCTATTCTAGCACGATTGCACGTTGGTTCGACATGAGCCAATCAAAGAATTCTCTGCCACAGTCACAGAAAAACGTGCATAGTACATTCCCCCCCCCCAACTCCTTACCAGAAACACCTACAACCACTTTTTGTAGCGAAAAAACCACAACAGTGTCGCACTAACAACAACCATCAGCAACAGCGCCATAGGGTACCCAAACGTCCAATGCAACTCCGGCATCAGTGCAAAGTTCATGCCGTATATACCCGCGATAAGTGCATCCACCATGAGAATAATAGATGCAATCGTCAATATGCGCACGCTCTGGTTCAGCGTGTTAGATTGTATAGAGAGGTAACTATCCAGTGCAGTTGAAAGCATATCACGGTAAATATCAGTGCTATCAAGCACACGCGCAATATGGTCATACACATCGCGCAGGTAAGCAATATCCTTCGGCTTGAAAATTTGCAACTCGCGTCGCAGCAGCGTATTGAGCACATCCCGCTCGGGTGCCAACACAAGCCGCAGAGTAAGCAAGTCTTTGCGCAAATCAAAAATAGTTTCAATCTTCACATGCTCAAACGACTCAAAAATCCACCCTTCCACATCCTCAATACGTTCAGCTATCTTATCTATCACCGGAAAGTAGCCATCTACAATACCGTCGAGTAACTCATGCGCAAGTGAGCCAACCTTGTTTTTCAGTGGAATACCAGGAGCCTGCCACCGAATGCGCACATCCGCAATATGCGGCATATCACCCGGATGCACCGTCACAAGGTAGTTGTGCCCAATGAAGAGTGACAGGGGCTGAAGGTCTATTTCATCCTTCAACTCATTGTAGTAGGCAGCATAGAAGAGGATATAGTAATACGTCGCATAGACATCTATCTTAGGGCGGTCTTGCAAGCGTACAGCATCTTCTACCGCCAACGGGTGAAACCCAAACTCCTCGAGCAAGAGGGCAATATCTTGTTCAGTCGGGTTCGTAATATCGAGCCATACGATGGATTCCTGGTTTGCTATCACATCGCTAATGGCTGATAAGGGCAAGTCAGTCTCGAACGTATCGTTTTCCCATACAATAAGTGAATGCATACAATACCTTGTTGTTGATATAATGCATGTAAGGGTAGACAGAACGTATACAGGCAGGCTCAGGGATATGGTGTGGGCGGCACGGCTGTTGGCGGGGGTATACTTGTTGGCGGTACCTCGGTTGGTGGAGCAACCGTGGGTGGTGCGGCCGTGGGCAGCGGCACAGTTGGTAGCTCAGTTGGTGGCACCTCAGTTGGCGGCGGCGGCATTGGCGTTTCTGTCGGTTGAGGTTGTGGCGAAGGTACCACATCTGTTGGTTGAGGTTGTAGCGAAGGCACCACATCTGTCGGTTGAGGTTGTAGCGAAGGCACCACATCTGTCGGTTGAGGTTGTGGCGGAGCTTGCGTAGGTTGGGCTGTTGGGCGCGCAGGAGGTAACAGAGTTGTCATATCGCAACTACGACAGAGCAACAACAGCAACAATAGAATAGCCGCTACCACACCAACAGGCACCCATGTAGGCATTGACGGTTTCTCCACACTATGCTGCACAGGTTGTTCTGGTTGGTCTACCCGTGCATCCGATTGCGGTGTCGGTTGAGATTGCGATTGTTGCGTGCCGGTAACAGGTTGCGCTGTGGCCAGTGGAGCAGCAGGCGGTTGTACTGGCGTGTGCGCGGGTGTAGCTGTAGATTGGGTAGGCATACGTGCTGCGGGTGCTGGTCGTGCCGGCGCAATAGGGGTAGCCGCCTCTGGGTCTATAGTACCCATTGAACCCATGCCAAGATGGGCTTCGCCCGGTTGTTTCGCCACAGCAAGCGCCGCAATGTGGGCATTGGATGCTGGCGCTATCCCCTGCCGTCGCACCACCAACTGCAACGCCTCCCAAAACGCAACACAGGTAGCAAAACGGTCTTGCGGCTTCTTAGCAAGCACTCGCGCCAGCAAACTATCTACGTCTGGCGATAGTCCCGACATAAACAGGCTTGGGCGTGGCGGTGGTTCCTGCGTATGCGCAAGGATAAGACGTGGTGTCGTGCCTGAAAACGGCACCCGCCCCGTGATAATCTCATATGTCACGATGCCGAGCGAATACAGATCACTTTTCCCATCTATATGGTAGGTTTCAATTTGTTCTGGCGAGAGATATTCAGGAGTGCCCATAAAGGTACCAGTGCGAGTGAGCTTCTCGGCAGCATCGGCACTGGTTTGTCTTGCAATGCCAAAATCAGTGAGCAAAACGCGCCCATCTGTGCCTATCATAATATTGTGCGGCTTAATGTCGCGGTGTATAGCTCCTTGACTATGGGCATAGTCGAGGGCTTGACAGAGCGGCTCAAGAATGCTCACCACATACGACAAATCCAACCCGCCACGTTCCTTGAGTACATCATTCAATGTGCGCCCTTCGACATACTCCATAGCAATGTAGCGCATATGGTCTTCTACGCCCACATCGTAGACCGTCACAATACCGGGGTGTCGCAGGTTGGCAGCAAGGGTTGCTTCACGCTGAAAGCGTTTGACAAACACATCATCTACCCCAAGCTGTGGGGACAGTATTTTCAATGCAACGGGACGATGTAAAACAGTATCAATGGCAAGATAGACCCAAGCCATGCCCCCATGCCCTAGTTCTTGCTGAATGGTATACCGCCCAAGTTGTTTCCCAACAAGCTGATTCACGTCTGTATTTTCCGTCGTGCTACATTCTACACACCATAGAGTAGCGCCTATCCACATCTGATGGTATAATCAAGATAGAATACAGTGATTGTACCACATCGTGTGTTTTGAAGAAAGTAGTGAAGTAGTGTGCTTTACTCCTTGTATATAAGTACCCACGCATAGCAATGGGTCGGGGGGTTATTTGTATGCAGCAGCCTGTCTCCGCTCCAAAACTAACGATCAAGCGTCAGGATGGTAGCAATTACCGCGAAATTGAGTGGGACAAGGAGATTCTGACAATCGGTCGTGATAGTTTAAACGATCTGGTTATAGATCATTCTCTGGCATCCCGCCGTCATGCACGCCTTGAACGCACTGAGTCGGGGTTCTATGTCCGTGACCTCAACAGTACCAATGGGACATACGTCAACGAGGCAATGATTGAAGACGCCTATCAGTTGAAACATCAAGATAAAATTATTGTGGCCGACACCATTATCATGTTCCATGATTCAGATGCAACGGCCAAGGGGGAGATACCTCTGCATATCTTGCGTGCAGTTCAAGAAGATGTACGTGTAGATAGTGAAGCAAAAGCCGTTTATATTCATGGGGAAATGCTCAAACCATCGCTTACGGTGAAAGAGTTTCAATTGCTTGAGTTGCTCTATCATCGTAAAGGCCAAGTTGTGAGTAAAGATGAAATTGCACGTAAAGTGTGGGACTATGAGGTGTTTGATTACAATGCCATTGATGCGTTGATCTACCGTGTGCGGCAACGCATTGAACCAAGTTCCAACAACCCACGCTACCTTGTGACACAACGCGGGTTTGGGTATAAATTGATAACCAAGATAGAGGAATAATGTCGGCTCCATGTCACTTTCTACCCAATAGAAGGGAGACAACCATTTGCACGTGATTTTGTCTGTGTTGGGAGTACATGTCTACAAGCCGCACACTTGATGGCAGACATTGAGCGTATTTAGACAGACTTGGTTTAAAAAGGATGGGCTTGTGTCCACAAGCCCCCTTTTCAAATAGGCTCTGAGAACCAGATGCAATGAGCGAAAACCAAAATCCCTGTGATGAGAATGAAGCACAGGCAGTTGCTGGAGGTATCTTATATGGTATACACTACCATGGAAAGCACTATCTTTCGACGCATCATCACCGTGGAACCAGGCCGCAAAAGAGTATCTGGTCTAACGCCATCACACGTTCAATGGAGTGTTGTATTTTCTATGATGCAGATAAGCATAACTGGCGATGCTCAAATGGGCATTATTGGGGTGTTCATCATGGTGGTGAAACCATTTTGGGGCAAGACGGAGAGCGTTTGTGTAAGTTTCCCTGTCCTTCAAATGAAAGCGATGCTTGGCATGGTTATCCGGTATTTTCAAAGGATGATGCACCTCCGGATGATTTTGTAGAGTGGTGGATTAATCAGGGTGTCATTTCCAGAACCAAAGGAAAGAAGATACAAAAGGGGAAATTATGAAAACACTCAAATTGTTCTTCCCTGGGCATTTTGAAGATGCCTACATCTACAACGAAAAGTTACTGATACTTACGGAAAAGCGAACACTTCTTGTCTACCATCTCAAGCACCTACTCGATACCCTAGAGAGTCGGTTTCCTGACTTTGCACCAGTTATAGCAATGATGTTTGCAAATAACAATTGGAAGCAGGATAGGTTGTTCAAATCTTTCTTGAAAAACCAGTATATTGTTGACATCATCCGCAGAGCATTTGAGACATTCCCACAACCCTATTTGGAAGTGCATGTTGCAGATGCCATGCAAACAGAGGAAGAAATACCTATTACCGATACAACACTACTCGATTTCCTAGTGTACAACGGCAGATTGTACGTGGGAGCTACAGCAGGTTTCTACCACCTAGATATTGCATGGGATGGTGGCAGAACCCATGGAAATGGGACTACTTTCATCAAAGGAAAGCCTATAAAAAGGCTTGATGCTCGTTGCATAAGCACGTCGGCAGGGTTTGGTTCTATCCATGCCTCTTGTGGACATGAAGGCTTCTTTGCAGCTCTGGATGAATTTGGATGGATGCGTAGAGATACGTATACTATGCCTGCATTCACCAAACAAGATGATGCGCGTTCTTTACGAACAACGTGGACTGATTACCACCTTATCAATTACTCATCCTATGAGAACCCTCTCTTCCTGCATAATCATTACCATAGGCTCGAAAAAAGTCTTGGAATGGAACGTGAGCGACGTGTGCTCACATCTGTAGGAGAAAAAACATTTCCACTTGGGGCGTTTTTCGACCGCATATACGAATATGATGCTGTTCATCAATCTCAAATACAATATTCCTATAATACCAAAAACACCTTTTTTGTTCATACGCACGATGGGCAGTTATACTCGTTGCACATGTCATTTCCTATGGAGAGTGAGCCAAAAATGCGCTTCACGAAGGCATATAAAGGAAATAAAAGCCGTATCGTAAGTGCCCATGCGCTTGCTTCTGGCTTGGCTATTGAGACAGATGATCGCGTTTTTTATTTTGATTTTGACGGACGATGGTTTCCGCTCGATAATACAGAAGCTATGGAGATAAGGACATTTCCCCGTTCGGAACGATACCAGAATATTACGGCTATTACGCAAGAGGACGGTTTATTACTGGTCAGTGTATTTGATGATGAACGGGTTTTATACCATCATCCTCAGACTATTGAGAGACATCATGAGGCTTTCGTTTCGGACTATACGATTTCTTAGGAGCATGAGGCAGGATGCCTGTCCTACCATATAGAGATGAAGCAGGACAGGCTAGAAGCCTGTCCTACGTTTATTGTATTAATTACATACCGAGCTTTTGCTTCAATTCGGCCAATTCAGAATCTACTTGCGATTGGGTTTCGAGTTCACTAAACTGGGCATCTACCGAACCACTGTCTAGCTTAGCCATAGCATCGGCTTGCGCTAATTGGTCCTCCACCTTCTCCTCCAGCTCGTCCATTTTATCTAATGCACTTATTTTACCAATACTACGCGCCGTAGATTGCAATATGTGCTGCGTCTGAGTACGGTTCTTTTTAGCAATAATAAGGTCACGCTTCGCCTGCGTCTGCGAAATACGTGCTTCAAGCGCCGCAAGAGCATCCTCAAGTTCATCTACTTGCTCATCTTGAGTACGAAATTGCTCCTCATATTGCTTAGCTAGGTTTTGCGCCTGGAGCTTGTGCTGCAACGCCTTCTTCGCCAAGTCTTCCTTGCCTTGCGTCAGAGCAGCCTCAGCCATATTTCGATAGCGCTCCACATCACTCTGCGCTTCTATCATCTTCTGCTGCAACCGCGTTTCATCAGCCATAGCAGCGGCAACTTGCATTTTAGCTTCGTAGTACTGGTCATTGAGTTGGCGCAAATACTCGTTGGCCATTTTCTCAGGGTCTTCCCATCAGCGATATTGGCATTGATGAGGTCTGAAATACGTTCCCAGAAAGACATCGTGTATTCCTCCTTTACATTCCCAATTTGCGCTTCAACTCTTCCATTTCTGAATCAACACCCGACTCAAGCTCAATTTGCTGAAACTGGGCATCAAGGGAACTTGTTTCGAGTTGCGCCA
This sequence comes from uncultured Chloroflexaceae bacterium, assembly GCA_964626155.1. Taxonomy (GTDB): domain Bacteria; phylum Chloroflexota; class Chloroflexia; order Chloroflexales; family Chloroflexaceae; genus JAAUSY01. The sequence continues at coordinate 310,816 of CAZVEN010000002.1, forward strand.
TAGCCTCAGCTTTAGCCAAGCGGTCATCCACCTTATCTTCAAGCCGGTCAAGCTTATCCATCGCAGCCGCCTTGCTGATGCCACCCGCAGCCGTTTGGATAGACTCTTGCGTTTTGGCGCGGTTCTTCTTAGCAATAATCAAATCGCGTTTGGCTTTGGTTTCGCCTATTTTCGTCTCAAGGGTTGCCAGAGCATTCTGAAGCTGGTCTACCTGCTCTTCTTGAGCGCGAAATTGCTCTTCATACTGTGTGGCTACCTTCTGGGCATTGCCCTTGCGTTGCAAGGCCTGTTTCGCAAGGTCCTCTTTCCCGGCACGGAGCGCGTTTTCGGCCATGTTCTGATACTTTTCTACTTCCTTCTGTGCTTCCAACATTTTTTGTTGGAGCCGCGTTTCATCGGCCATCGCTGCAGCAACATGGGTTTTGGCCTCGTAGTATTGGTCATTGAGTTGACGCAGATACTCGTTGGCCATTTTTTCAGGGTCCTCCGCTTTGTCCAATGTATCATGTGCTGTAGCACTAAAAATGTCCTTTATTCGTCGAAAGATAGACATATAAGGCTCCTCCTTACATGAGCATGACAATGACTAGGCTTCGCTCTTCTATTGTAGCATAAAATGACAAATTGCATGGTTCCAATGCTGCAATTGTACCATTGTCCTCAAAACCACCCAATCATTACCACGGTGACTTCTACCCCGTCGTGCGTCTCCGTCGTCGAAAGTTGCTCCAGCATCTCCTCATCGAACACCAGAATAAACACCGCCATCGTCACACGGTCTAGCCCCACCTATTTGGCATAGCTCGCCGCCTTGTCCTTGTTTCTATCCAAAAGATAATCGTCTACAAAGCTTTTCACCTCTATCAAACCCCGCTTATCGCCATAGCGAATATGCACATCTACCTTGCCATTGCCGGTCAAACTCTGCCATTGAGGGTGCCACGCATTCCCAAAAGTGCGTGGCACCAAACCTGTTCGTGAGTGCGAACGCATTCGTGTATTCGTGGTTCTCATTCGTGGGCGGCACACATGAGCGGGCGACGTACCGGCACCCCCACAGCACGCGGGTAAGCATCTGGTGTTATAGCCACCTTTTCGACTACCACCAGCGTGCGCGGCTCCAGACCCGGCAACGTAACCGACTCAACCGTAGACACCTTGCCACCAAGCAAAGACACTGCATAGTGTGCTTGTGCTATTTCGTCTGTCGCATTGCTCCCCTTGGGTGCCAAGAACCTGCCGCCCACCCGCGTGAGTGGCAGGCAATATTCGGCTAGGGTAGCCAGAGACGCAACTGCACGTGCCGTCACAACATCGTAGCACTCGCGCTGATGGGGTGCATGCCCTATCGTTTCCACACGCGCATGGATGACGGTGACATGGTCTAGGGCAAGCACGCCAACCATATGCTCCAAAAAGCCACCCTTTTTTTGGGTTGCCTCTATGAGCGTAAGATGCAGCGTAGGAAAGGCTATTTTGAGTGGCAAACCGGGAAAACCCGCCCCACTCCCCACATCTGCTAAAGAGTGGGGCATAGCTCCCCACGAAGGCACACAACGCAGAGAATCAAGGAAATGCCGCGTTGTTATATCAGCAAGCGTATTGGACGACGTCAGGTTAAACCGTGTATTCCATGCTCGCAATTCAGCAGCATAGGTAGCAAATTGCTGCACTTGGGTGTGTGAGAGCGCTATACCCCATGTAGAGGCAGTTTTTGTAAGCAAATCATCGTGTATCATTGATACAAGCCGTGGGTTGTAATATACGCTAGCACCTTGTCGGGCAATTGATAGCGCACTGGTTGCCCCGCAGCTATACGCTGGCGCAACGTACTACTCGCTACACCAAGGTGCGGACCAGCTATGCTCCTAGCACGGCTTGTAATACCGGGGATAGCTTCTTCTAGTGTAGCAATATCGGTGGCGTATCCGGGGCGTGCCAACACTGCCAGCTTTGCAAGCGAAATAATATCGTGGATGGCATGCCAACGAGATAGGCTTGCCAGTGAATCGCTGCCTATAATAAACCACAACTCTGCTGCCTCATGGTGCTGTTGGTGTAGTTCGCGCAGAGTATCAATCGTAAAAGATGGCGGAGAGCGCTGTACCTCAATAGCCGAAGGAACCAGCGCAGCATTCCCTTCGCAAGCCAAGCGCACCATATCCAACCGTTGTTGTGGAGTAGCCATGTGGCTACCCGGTTTCAAAGGTTGCTGTGCAGCCGGTATAATGTATACAAACGCGAGACGTAGGAACCAATGCACCTCTTCGGCTATAGCCAAATGCCCATAATGAATGGGGTCAAACGTGCCACCAAGAATGCCAATATGCTGCATATGTGCTACTCATGCCGATTCAAACATATCACGCGCATCTTGAAAGAGATGCCAAACAAGCCAAGACATATCGTGTTGGTCTTGTGGCACCAAGTCTTGCACATAGGGCACAATCAGTTCGGCTATATCGCTACGCTGCAATCTATAGACACGTCGCCCCATCCAGCCATGCAATTGAATGGCTAAGACATCGGCTAGTTCATACAAATCGTGTTCGGGAAGCCGCTCACTCGCGCTTGGGTATGCCATATTATGCATAGGCTTTCGTTACACGCATCAACAGGCAACACATTCACGAATGTGCTCGCTGTGCATGTGTACGTATACGCTCACGCTCCAATGCCAAAGCTTGTTGATTGGTGGCAGGCATAACCAAATCTTGTTGTTGCACCATGTCATCATACTCATCATCTTCAACCTTTGGCAGGGCGTTTTGGGTCAGGCTATCGGAAATGTAGTCAAGATACCCACGAATTTCTTCGTTATCTTCAAGGCTACTAAATGGAACGGCTGCACCACTGAGTGTCTTGACACTTTGTCCCACTTCGTTGAGCGTCTTGTCTATGTTTTTTACAAGACTACGCATCACGCCTGCGAGTTCTTGGCGTTCATCTACCGTGAGGTTCGCAAACCCAATAAGCGCCTTTTCCTGCGCACGCAGCAAGGTGTTGCGTAAAATAGCAATGTCGGCTTGTGCTTCTATCTCATAGCGCTTGACTAGGTGCGCCTGACGGACCTGCTCAACAAGTTCTTCTGAAGTCACCGGAGTCCAGAGCAATGCCGGTATAATGATAAAGCCGATGATACCAACAAGCACCTGTTGGAGCACCAGGCCGGTATCGGCAACAACTTGCTGCGACGCCCACCAACTATACTGAATTTCAAATGAGTAGTAGATGAGGTAGAGCGCAGCAATGATAACGACGGAATAGCCCCACGTTTTGGCATTAATTTTCTGCAACAACATCCCTCCTGGAGACCAAGGAATGAGGAATGAAGTAAGCACGGGCGGAGCAAGCACTAAAATAGCGGTAAACGCCACTGCCATCATCATATTGGTCGTGAGTTGGCTTTGCACGCCCCACCAATAGATAGCTGAACCAATCATAGCAACGACAGCAAGCAACGACAGCACCGATTTTGCGGTAAAAGCAACCCCACCACCAGCAGGTCGTTGACCTCGTACCATATTTAAATAACGACTACCCACGCTATACCACCTTTCACACTTGCATGAGAGCATGCAGATATACTCAAAATAAACGTTGACACGCTACATTCTTACTCTGACTGTACATCGGATGTCACAAAAACATAGGTTTCAATCCATTCATCATAGCCGGCTGCCTTGATACGCTGCTCCAGTGCCGATGAGATAGCGGTAAGCCCATAGCTCACATTCACCTCATAGGGCACCTCGAGTGCAGGCATCCCTTGACCACGCAAAGTAAACCGTGCTTGGGCAGTAAAGGTGCCAGAAAAGCTCCCTAAAATGACATGTTGCTGATTGATAGGGTCATACCACCACAATTCACTCCCGGTAGTTGTGTAGAGGCGCGGCGATTCAAACGGTGTGCGGTTTAGTTGTTGTGTACGCCAACGCTCTTCGGGTGTGAGTCGCACGAGTGTTGGAGGTTCAACACGTATCGTTGGCGTCTGGGATTGCTGTGGTTGCGATAGGGTCGCAGTTGCATCGGGCATACCCGTCGAAACGAATGGTGCCACAGGCGAGGTGCTACCCGGTGATACGGTTGGGGTAGGCAACGGTGTTGTTGTTTGGGTTGGCGTGGCAAATGGGATAAAAGAAGGTGTTTCGCTCACTTGCACCGATGCAGTTGCTATCGGTGTATCGGTAGAGGGCACTCCGATACTCTCCGTCGCTACTATCGGCGATGCTTCTGTTGGATACAACGTTGCACCCAATGGAGTTGCAGCAGATGTTTGTACTTCAGGATGAGTTGTTGTGCTTACTACGACCATCATGGTTGGTGTTCCATCCAGAGAAACCATTTGACCTTCTGGAGTCAGCGTAAGTGCTGGCGGGGATGGTAATGGCTGTGCATCTGCTCCAGAGTTGGTTTGCAATGCCTGCATACACCCAACAAGCATGAATACCATGCACACACACAAACTTACGCGAAAACAAAGACGTATTCTTGCCATCCAAATGAGCCTTGCAATCTGGCTATACTGTTTCCGCCAGCTATTCACTTGAGACGTATGACATACGCACCTATCAACAACGAGCCTGACCATTGCAGAGATAAGATTGCACATCAAGCTACTCTATACAACAGCCATGCGTAGTGCTTTTATCAAGCACCTGACACAGACTTTACCACTCTTAACATTCCATTGTACCATAAGATAGTATCATTGCAAAGTGCAACGTGTCACACATACAAGGTTCTCTTTCATCCCAACGTGATCACTATCTTGTTGCACCATGGTATAATCTACCCTTAAGTATAAATCCAATCTACTGTCAAGGAGGACACTTAATGCGACTCTATGGTCCAGAAAAAATACACAACGTTGGCCTGTTTGGCCATCTTGGTTGTGGCAAAACAACTCTGGTTGAGGCTATGTTGCTCAAATCGGGTGCAACGAATCGCTTGGGGCGTGTCGAAGATGGCAATACCGCAAGCGATTTTGACCCAGATGAGCATAAGCGTGGGATGTCTATCAATCTTGGAGTCTTGCCGCTTGAGTGGGATGACAACAAGATAAATGTACTTGATGCCCCCGGGTATCCCGATTTTGCTGGTGACATGGCAGCAGCTATGCGCGTCATTGATGGCGCTATTATTGTGCTCGATGCCTCAGCGGGCGTAGAAGTGGGCACAGAAATGGTATGGGATATGGCAGTACAGCAAAAGGTACCGCGTATCTTGTTTATCAACAAGCTCGACCGCGACAATGCCAACTTCTTTCGCTGTGTTGAGCAAGCACGGGAGCTGCTTGATGATGCCGTTACCCCTATGCAAATACCTATGGGCATGGCCCAAGATTTCGGGGGTATTATTTCTTTGCGCGAGCAAGTTGCTTGGCTCTGTTCAGGGAAACAAGATGGAAAATCACAAAAAGCTGCTGTACCTGATGAACTCCAAGAACAAATGCATGATTGGCGCACACAATTGATTGACAAAATTGCCGCCACAAACGATGATCTCATAGAGAAGTATTTGGAAAGTGGCGAAGATGCGCTTACACCAGAAGAACTGCTACGTGGCTTACGAGCTGGCATTGCCAATGGCAGTATCGTCCCCGTCTTTTGTGGCTCCGGGCTTCAAGTTTCCGGCATTGGTCATCTGCTCGATGGCATTATTGATAGTATCCCCTCGGCAGCACGCAAAAAAGTGACTGCCACCGATATGGTAAGCGAAACGAGTATTGAACTCAAGACTGCGGCGAATGAGCCACTCACTGCCCTCGTGTTCAAAACCCTAGTTGACCATTACGGCAAAGTGAGCTATTTTCGTGTCTACAGTGGCGAGTTTCATGGCAATTCAACAGCCTACAATGCGCAAGCCCGTAAAGAAGAACGTATTGCACAATTGTATAGTGTGCGTGGCAAAGAGCAAAACGCAGTAGCGATGGTTGGTCCAGGCGATATTGGTGTGACAACCAAATTGAATGACACCATAACAGGTAATACCCTTTGCACACCAGACCGGCCAATTGAGCTACCCGGCATTCAATTTCCTGTACCTGTGTTTACCGCCGTTGTCAAACCCCATGGCCGATCAGACCTCGACAAGTTGAGTACTGCACTAGCACGTGTGTTGGAAGAAGACCCAACCTTGCAAACCGCACGCGATGCACTAACCGGCGAAGCATTGCTATCGGGGCTAGGCGAAAGCCATCTCCAAATTATCGCTGAACGGATGAAACGCAAGTATGATACCCATGTGGATATTGACCTGCCGCGCATTCCCTACCGCGAGACAATACGCAAAACAGCCGACGCCCAATATCGTCACAAGAAACAGACAGGTGGAGCCGGGCAGTTTGCCGATGTATCCATACGTGTAGAGCCGCTCACTCCAGACCCCGAACGTGAGGACAACCTCGAATTTGTCAGCGAGATTGTTGGGGGTGTCATTAGTCGTGGCTTCTGGCCAGCAGTCGAAAAGGGAGTACGTGAAGCGATGAGTGAGGGTATCCTAGCCGGTAATCCGGTGGTAGATGTGCGTGTAGCACTGTTTGACGGCAAAGAACACCCAGTCGACTCAAAAGAAATTGCCTTCAAAACTGCTGGTTCCCATGCATTCAAGCTAGCAGCAGAAAAAGCAGACCCTGTTATTATGGAACCCATTTATAGTCTTGAAATTACGGTACCAGAACAATACGCAGGCGATATTATGAGCGACCTCAACACGCGCCGTGGGCGGGTGCTGGGTATGATGCCGGCTGGCAAGGGCAAAACAACGATTACGGCGCACATTCCCCTCGCCGAATGTCAACGCTACTCGACAGACTTGCGCGGTATGACACAAGGGCGCGGTATATTTACCATGGACTTTGACCACTACGAAGATGTTCCATCACATCTGGTGGAAGACCTCAAAAATGCAACCAAAAAGGAACATGAGCACGCATAGCGTGTTTGTATACCTCCAGATGGTCAAACAATGAAAAAGGGAGTTGCTATAGTCGCAGCTCCCTTTTTCTACACTACCTTTGTTACAAGCACCCTACTAAGGTCTTCCTCATCTTTAATCATCTCATCTAGCTCATCAAACGAAAAACCTTTGTATCTCTCTGCGTCTTTGCTTCTCTGCGCCTCTGCGTTAAAAATGGTACAAATCATGGAGGGTTGCTATAGTGTAAAATATAGCCCACCATGCGTTTATACACAATAGGTAGTACGAAGCAAATACGTATCTTTGATAGGGAAATAGGACACATTTTTGGAGATAATATGCCATTGCATGTACCAGCATGTGGCAAGATCAATTATAATAGATGGTGTAACCTTATATTGAGGCTGTTGAGTCACGTATGACCCGCATCACTATCCGTGAACATATCGGTGGTATAGACGGTACCAACGCAACAATAGCATTTAACCATAGTGAAGAATACCCGCTCACTATTAGCGACCCCTTCTCGGAAGAGGAGGAGCGGCAGCTTGAATGGTATTTTGAAGAATACCCACGGTCGCCTTTTATGAAGCACGTTGAGGCACAAGCTGTAGCGGAAAGTATCACACACTATGGTGAAGTGCTCTTTGCCCAAATTTTTAATGGTAGCCAAGTATATGCACGCTATAGCGAGGCCAAACAAGCCGGCGTAAATACCATTGTCTTTGAAATTGCCGGCTCACCAGATTTTCATCGGCTGCACTGGGAAGCATTGAAAGACCCGGATTTGCCCAACCATTTCGCCATTGAAACACCTATTGTGCGCAAAAACATGAAGCCCCAAGTCGCATATACCGGCATGCGTCCCTCACCGACGATCAACGTGCTCTTGATAGTGGCACGTCCACTTGGCAAATATGGCGTTGGGTATCGCACGATTTCGCGCCCACTCATCGAAGGGCTGCGCAAAGCAAAGTTGCCGGTGCAAGTTGACATTTTGCGCCCCGGCTCGTATGAAGCACTCGTTGAACATTTGGAATGGGTCAGCGACCATCATGGCGATGGCTACTATCACATTATGCATTTCGACCTGCATGGAGCGTTGCTCACCTACGATAAACTGCTCGCTGGCTACGATGCCAACTACTACCAATCATCCTATGGGCGCGACAATGTTGACCATTACGATGGCTACCGGGCATACCTTTTTCTCGAAGGTGAACAGGATGGACAAGCTGACCCGTTTTCGGCCGAAGAACTATCCGACCTATTAAGTCTCCACCAAATACCTATTGCCATATTGAACGCTACGCAATCGGGTAAACAAGTAGGTGGGCGTGAAACAGCACTTGGGTGCCGCATGATGCAGTCCGGCATTCAAACTGTCATTGCTGTGGATTATTCCATGAGCTTTAGCGGAGCCGAACGCCTATTTCAAATGCTCTATGATCGCTTCTTAACCGAACGCGATCTCACAACTGCTATGTGCTACACTCGCCAAACATTGCATATGCACAAAGAACGGCGAGCAATGTACAATCAGATAGTTGAACTTGAAGATTGGCTCTTGCCTGTTGTCTACCAAAACCAAATACTATCGCCTGAAGGGTTTCATGGGCAAATACAACAATTGAAAGTGCGTGAGTTTACGCCCGATGAACAAGACATGTTCTATGAGCAGCAAGCAACAACGTATCCCTTCCCACAATCTCATTCCGGTTTTGTTGGGCGTGAAATTGATATTTTGCAGATAGAGAAGCGCCTAGCCGACTATACGCTTTTGCTCATCCGTGGCATTGGTGGAGCCGGTAAAACAATGTTGTTGCATCATCTTGCGGCATGGTGGCAGGCAACTGGGTTTGTCGAGCAAGTCTTCTACTTTAGCTTCGCTGAAGATGTGTGGACAAGCCAAAAGATAATCCATGCAGTTGCTCAAGATGTGTTTACCAAAACCGGCTATTATCAAGATGTCTTTCAAACCCTCAATGAGCATGCACAGTTTTCTATGCTCACCCGGCGCTTACGGACACATCCCTATTTGCTGATACTCGATAACCTCGAATCCGTCCATGGCACACACCTATCGGTTCAAAATACGCTGCCTATGGAAGAAAAGGCCGCATTACGCCATTTTCTGGCTACATTGATTGGTGGCAAGACCCTTGTGTTGCTTGGGTCACGCGGAGAAGAAGAGTGGTTGATGGAAGAGCAGGGTGCTATTGGGGCTTTATGGGCGCGATATTCTTCGCCTACGCCACCCTTACGCAAAGACGATATATATGAACTGCATGGGCTAGACCCAGAAGCGGCAACTATTCTCGCAGATCGCATCCTTGAACAATATGACATCGTCCCTGACTATGACGATGAGACATTTCGCTACAACCTGCAAACATTGATTCGGTTGTCGGGTGGGTACCCTCTTGCCATGGAGGTCGTCCTTTCCAATTTAGCCTATCAAACGCTCTCGGATGTGCTCACACAGCTTGGGCAACAACCAACAATTATCAGCAACCGTTCGCTTGAAACGCGCAAACTTGGCGCAGTGGAAACCCGACGCCTAGAAGCAGTGGAAACCCGACGCCTAGAAACCATAGAGACACTCCGCCTTGAAGCTATAGAAACGCAACGGTTGCAAACTGAAGAAGAGAATGAAGATACCAAAATCATCCTGTATTGTGTAGCCTATTCCCATAGCACGATGGACCCAGACATACAAGATTTGCTGCTGTGCCTTACCCCGTTTGCCCCTCTCGTCAATCATCATGTGCTTGAACGCTATACAACCTACTTACAAACGCAGCCGATTCTTTCCTATTTGCCATTTTCGCGCTGGCCCAAGATAATGGGCGAAATTTCACATTGCCAATTACTCAGTTCCGACCCGACGCATCCCGACTATATGCATCTGTCCCCAACATTTCTGTATATCTTGCGCAGTCGGCTACGGCACACATGTCAACATATGCCTGATGAAGCATCACCAACCTCTGGCGCAGAGATGGCTACCCCCAATTCGACAGCGCCATGCCATCCCAATGCTGTGAAACAGGCTATAGAAATAGCCTTTTGCCATTTGTATGATGCTATTGCAAACGACATAACCGTATTACTTGAATCGCGGGAAGCGCATGCGCGGCGGCAAGGCCAAGAAATGGCGCAGCTTGAATATGACAACCTGCACAATGCCTTGTTGCTTGCTTTAGATGCGCGTGTCTCATTCATCAAACCATATAAAGCATTGTCGGCTTACTTGGAACTTTCTCAAGAGTATCGCCGGGGGCTTGAACTGGGAGAATATGTTGTTGGGCGTCTTGAGGTATATGCTGAAGAAGAGATAAAAGGGCAGCTTGCAACGGAATATATCGAGGTGCTCAACACTATTGCAATGCGGCAGCTTGCTCTCAAAGAGTATGCCAAGTCTGAATCATCCTACAAGAAAGCGTTGTCCCAGCACCAAGATTTGCTCGTGTATGAAGAGAAAAAAGTTATTCTCAGTGCTACATTTTACTTCAACTTGGGCACGATAGCACAAGAACAACACAAATGGGCACAGGCTGAGGCATACTATCAGCAAGCGTTGCAAATATATGTTGAGTTTGAAGACCCCCACGGCCAGGCCAATACCTACTATCAACTTGGGCTTATTACGCAAGAACAACGGCAGTGGCAGCACGCCCAAGCACAGTACCAAAAAGCACTCAAATTATTTACCGATATACAAGAGCACCAAAAGCAAGCGAGTGTGCAATATCAAATGGGCGTTGTCGTACAAGAACAGCAACAGTGGGAGCAAGCACAAGCCTTCTATCAACATGCTTTACAGACATTTGAGGCATTTGGCGACCGTCTCAGTCAAGCGAGAACATACTATCAATTGGGTATGGTAGCGCAAGAACAGCGTCGGTGGTCAGGGGCGGAAGCCTACTATCGCCAAGCCTTGAAACTATTTGTTGCGTTTGATGAACGGCATGAGCAGGCAAAGACCTATGCCCAAATGGGTATGGTAGCGCAAGCGCAACGCCAATGGTCCCAAGCAAAGGATTGTTACCAGCAGGTATTGCAGATTTATACGAAGCTTGACGATAGCCACAATCAGGCAAAGACGTACCATCACCTTGGCATGGTTGCGCAAGCGCAGCGTTTGTGGACGCAAGCCGAATCCTACTATCAGCAGGCGCTTAAACTATTCTTGACGCTTGGTGAAGGTTGCGAACAAGCTCATATGTTTACGCAGTTGGGTTTGCTCTTCCGCGTGCAGCATCAGTGGGTGCAAGCTGAACACTACTATAACAAGGCATTAGAACTCTATGTACAGATGCAAGAGCGACATGAACAAGCCAATACCTACCACAATCTGGCTATTGTTTCACAGGCCCAGCATACATGGGCTAAAGCCGAAGACTATGCGCAAAAAGCACTCAACCTCTATAGAGAGCTAAAAGACCACGACCGCCAAGCCAATCTCTACGGGCAACTCGGTATTTTGGCACGCTCGCAGTATCAATGGGAACGCGCACGAGATTACTTTGTCCATGCCCTAGAGATGTATGTAGCCGACGACGATACGTATAGCGCAGGTATTGTGCTCGGCGACTTGGCATGGGTATGGAAAGAAAGCGGCGATGAGAGTGTGCCCACAACGATTGCTTCTGTGTTGGGTATGTCGCCAGAGCGAGTCAAGGAACGTTTGCGCGGCAATGCAAAATAGGGTGCCTTGGCATTTGCATGGTGCGGTACTTTCCCGTATCATACCCATACTGTTATGATGAAGGGGTGAGAATCTAAGTGCAAGCAATCTGAGGGACACGACAAATCTTATTATCTCGATGTTATACCCCATAGAGGAGAATGGAATAGCAAAATGATTCATGTCTTACTTCTTGATAACTATGACTCGTTCGTCTATAATCTCTACCAATACATGAGCGAACTAGGAGCAACAGTAGAGGTTTATCGCAACGATACGATAACGGTAGATGAGATAGCGGCAAAAAAACCCGACCGCATCGTCATCAGCCCCGGACCCTGCACGCCTGCCGAAGCTGGCATTAGCGTGGATGTCGTGCAAAAGCTAGGGGCGCATATCCCAATACTCGGCGTATGCCTAGGGCATCAATCTATTGGGGCAGCATATGGTGGCACAGTCGTGCGTGCTCCCACCATTATGCATGGCAAACTTTCGCAGATACAGCACAACAACACCGGTGTGTTTGCCGGAGTGCCCTCGCCCTTTACCGCTACACGCTACCACTCGCTCATCGTGCGACGCGACGATATGCCTACGGAGCTTGACGTGACAGCTTGGACAGACGATGGCCTTATTATGGGTTTACGTCACCAATCACACCCAGTGCAAGGGGTGCAATTTCACCCTGAGTCTCTTATGACTGAATCCGGCAAAGCACTGCTGAGCAACTTTTTGCACTAGGTAAAAAGAGTTGAGGGTTCTCTGCAACAAACTCAGGGAACGGCTTTATAGTGGAACAGGAGCAACTGATGGAATTTGATTTTACCGCTATGACGTATCGGGAAACCTACAAACTTATCAGTGGGTGCCTGATACCGCGCCCCATTGCATGGGTTTCTACGCAAGATAGCAGCGGCATCAACAACCTTGCCCCATTCAGCTTTTTTAATGGCGTCTCATCTTCCCCACCAACCCTATCTCTAGCAATTGCCTACAACGCGCAACGTGAACAAGGGCATAAAGATACGTTACACAACATTATGGAGATGCGCGAATTTGTCGTGTGCATTGTGACGGAAGCCACAGCCGAGGCCATGGCTATAACTGCTGGCGACCATGCGCCCGATGTAGACGAATTTACCATCGCCGGGGTAACACCTATTCCTAGCATTGCTGTGCGTCCGCCGCGTGTAGCCGAGTCGCCTGTCTGTTTTGAATGTGTGTTACACGATACCATGCAAATAGGCGAGGGAAAAGGCAGCAGCACCCTAGTTGTCGGTACTATCAAGCACCTCTATGTGCGCGACGATGTTATTGATGATGAGCGATCCATTGATGTACAGACCATGCAGCCTATTGGCAGAATAGGTACGAGCTACTGCTACGTTCGTGAGACGTTTAATATAGCACCCAAGTAGGATGACAGCTATGCTTCCAAATGATTATTTTCAAGTTCTAGCACAAGATACGCAATCGCAAGCGCGTGTGGCGCTTTTACGCACAGCACATGGAGATATTACAACCCCCACATTCATGCCAGTTGGCACATATGCGTGCATCAAAGCACTCGACCCAGAAGAGATGCACCACATCAACGCGCAAATTATTGTCTCGAATGCCTACCATCTCTATCAAGCACCCGGTGCAACCTTGGTGCATGAGCTTGGTGGGCTTGCCTCGTTTATGCGTTGGCGTGGGGCTACGCTCACAGATAGTGGCGGGTATCAAGTATCATACATGTGGAATAAACGTAGCCGTGCCACAGAGAACCAAACCACTGAGCAAGGCGCAGAGAGCCGAGCCGGTGTAGTGAATATAGACGACGATGGAGTCACCTTTATCTCGCACAAAGACGGCAAACAGCACACATTTACCCCCGAACGCTCCATCGAAATCCAACATTTGATCGGGGCAGATATTATTATGGCGTTTGACCAACCCACCTTTGACCATGCAAGCCGCGAAGATGCCGCAGTTTCTGTACAACGTTCCATGGCTTGGGCCCACCGTTCAAAGCAAAAATGGCTTCAACAGGAAGCAGAACGTGCGCATCCCTATCATCAAATGCTGTTTGGCATTATTCAAGGAGGGCGACATGAAGATTTGCGGCTTGAGTCAGCCCAAGCAATGGTAGAGCTTGACGTGCCGGGCATTGCTGTTGGTGGCGAAACAATAGGCACCGACCCCGAAGCAACCGCTATGACCCTGTCCACCATTCAAGCGTGCATCCCGCGCAATAAACCCTATTACACGATGGGGCTTGGGGGGCTACCAGAAGGGTTTTTTGTTGCCGTAGACTATGGCGTAGATATGTTTGATAATACCTCGGTGACACGCATGGCACGGACTGGTCTTGTATTTTTGTCGCCTGCATGTGGGGGCGCAAAAGAAAATCGTTTTCGCATAGATATTACCAATGCTGCCTATCGTGAGGATACAAAGCCAATAGATGAAGGGTGCGATTGCCCAACATGCAAAGCCGGATTTAGCCGTGCGTACATCCATTACTTGTTCAAAACCAAGGATGCGCTGGCCTATCGTCTGGCATCACTCCACAACGTGCGGTTTATTGTGCGGCTTGGCGAATTGATACAACAGCATATTCGTGAGGGAACCTACCAATCTCTGCGGACACAATGGTTAGGATAATACACAATCGTTTGCTCAACCGTATCTGGGGTGCGGTTGATAAGCACCGCGAAAATATCAAACTTGAGCACACAATTTTTGCTCTGCCATTTGCCTATAGCGGGTCTTTTCTCGCCGCCGGCGGCTGGCCGGGTTGGGGACCATTTCTATGGGTAACGCTTGCTATGGTTGGTGCTCGCACCGCTGCGATGAGCTTCAATCGGCTCATTGATGCCCGCATTGATGCTGCCAACCCACGTACTGCGGCACGCCCAATCCCTTCTGGTTTGGTGAGCCGTCGCTCCGTGCTTGTGGTTGCCGTGGGGGGGCTTGCACTCTTGTTGCTCGCAGCATGGCAACTCAACCCACTCTGTTTTGCCCTATCACCAATTGCATTGATTGCACTCACCGGCTATAGTTATACCAAACGCTTCACATGGCTATCGCATGGTGTGCTTGGCATAACCGATGCTATGGCTCCGGCCGGGGGGTGGCTGGCTGTGCAACCCCACTTCAGCGGTCCCATGCTTTTGCTGGCATGTGCAGTAGCTATTTGGATTGCGGGTTTTGATATTATCTACGCCTGTCAAGATGTGGCTTTTGACCGACGCTATGGGTTGCATTCCGTGCCGGCTAGGTTTGGTGTAGGGGTAGCGCTACGGGTCTCTGAAGTGTGCCACGTTTTGATGGTGCTCGCATTACTGGGGCTTGGGGTATCGCTCGGTCTAGGATGGGTCTACTATCTCGGTGTTATGCTAGTTGCCGGTCTGTTGGTCTATGAACATACGATTATTTCACCCCACGATATGACGCAGATTCATGTAGCATTTTTCACCATCAACAGCTACATTGCAAGTGTATTGTTTGCATGTACCCTCATTGATCTGGTATAGTCGTTAGCATATGCAGCATACAGTTGATACAAATGACAATGCTTTCACGGGTAGCAGCAAAGGGATGCCATGTGTGCGTGCGCCACGATTTATTTTCTCGACTGAGCTAGAAGGCGCGTCACTCCAGCGGCTACTGTTGCACAATAACGTGTTGGAAGAATTAGGTACACACGGGTATGGGGTTGCGTTGGCTATGTCTGACCTGAGTCATGAACAAGCCGATGTTGTGCGCCGACTGAATGCGAGTGGTATCTACACGGTTGCGTGGCTTTTGCTTTCCCCCGATGAAGGATATTGGTTCAATCTGCAAAACTATCCCCAAGCAGTAGAACGCTATCGCACGTTTCAATCGTGGGCATTGCAACATCATTTGCACTTTGATGCTATTGGGTTGGATATTGAGCCACCAATTAGCGAAATGTTGCATATTCAGCAGCGGGGACTGCGCGATATTGTGCGACGCTATTGGTTGGCACACGAAAATGTGCTCTACCCGGCAGCGCGTGCTGCCTATACAGAGCTTATTGCCGATATTCACCGAGATGGCTATGAAGTGCATACCTATCAGTTGCCGTTAATTGTTGATGACCGCATTGCTGGTACAACGCTCATTCAGCGAGCACTTGATATTGTTGACTTGCCCGCCGACCTCGAAGTGTTGATGTGCTACAATAGTGTTCCTGTAGTGGGCTTACGCAATAACGTGGCTGGAGTCCTCATTGCTAGTTATGGGGCAAGCGCAGATAGTATCGGCATCGTTGTCACCGATAGTACCATACCTGTATATGATGGAGCCAACATTGAAAACAATGAGGTACGATTTTCTGGCAAAGCGTTTGAACACACTATCGTATTGGCAGCACACTATACCGATACACTCTACATCTTTTCGCTTGAATGGTGCATAGAGCATGGGTTGTTGCCACGTATTGCAGCAATAGATTGGAGTAGCCAACCACAGCGTAGGCAGAAACATGGTATGACAGTAGCATGCATGCGCCTAGCATTATTGGTGCTCCTGCTCATCGCTCGCTTTGGTCGTGTCATAGTAGCTTGGGTGGGGTGGGGCTTAGCTATTGCCCTCCTTCTGCGGCGAAAATCTCCAAATGAAATAAAAGGGGGTTCTATTAGTGAAACTTTCGCAACCAAAAATTGAATACTTGGTAGACCAATTGCTTGATATGTTGTCTGAAATAGACGGGGTGCTTTTTCAGGGTAATGATGCGCAGTTACATCTCGCAATGCAAGAAATTATTACCGATGAGTTAATGATAGAAGAGTTGCTCGATGCTGAGATTCACAAGATGCTCCAAGCGCATAAGTACGAAATTACCATGGAGCGGGCAAACTATGATGAATTGTTTAAAAAAATGAAGCAGCGCCTTATTCATGAGCGTAAGCTTGTGTTATAGCCTATGTCGCTTGAATCGTTTATACACACAATGCCCAAGGTGGAGCTGCATGTTCACCTAGAGGGCGCTATCAAACCATCGGTGCTGTGGGATTTGGCGCAGCGCAATGGTGTTGAACTGCCGGTAACTACACCCGAAGAGATACAAGAGTGGTTTACGTTCAAGCATTTTGCCCACTTTGTACAACTCTACTTGAAGGTATCGGAATGCATCCAGACTCCCGATGACATTGAGGTGGTGGCACGAGCCTTTCTTGCAGACCAAGCACGACAACATATCCGCTACAGCGAGGTAACGTATACCGCCTATACCCACTACCACTTCAAAGGGTTGCCGTTTGAAGACCAACTAGCTGCATTGAACCGTGCCCGTGTGTGGGCCGAAGCCGAACTAGGAACAACTATGGGCATTGTGCTTGATATTCCACGCAGCATTGGTCCCGAAAACGGTGCAATGGTGGCCGATTGGGCTATTGCGGCCAAGCGCAATGGAGTGGTTGCGCTTGGCCTCTCTGGTTTTGAGGCCGAGTACCCATCTGCAATGTTTCGTGCCATATTTGCACGTGCCTACGCAGCCGGAGTGCCGGCTGTGCCGCATGCGGGTGAAATGGGCGGTGCAGAGAGCATGTGGGGCAGCTTACGCCTGTTGCATGCAGCACGTATTGGGCATGGTGTGCGCTGTTTGGAAGATGCCACTCTTGTGCAAGAATTGTACGAACGGCAGATACCTCTCGAAGTATGCCCCACCAGCAATGTATGTTTGGGAGTTGTGGCAAGCATAGCCGAGCATCCTCTGCCGCACTTACTCGATGCTGGATTGTATGTTACTATCAACTCCGATGATCCAGCCCTCTTCAATACGACGCTTACCGATGAGTACCTGAAGATTGCGCATGCCTTTGGGTTAGGCAAAGGGGACATAAAGCACCTTGCGCAGAATGCAGTCTATGCGTCGTTTCTGCCGGACGATGCGAAACAAAAGCTCACGCAGGAAATAGCACGCACCGGTATGCTCTCACAAAGGTAGGCATTGAATCGCCAAGACGCCAAGAGCGCCAAGATGTAAACGAGAGAATGGGCAAAACCATGCTCACGGTGTACGAACAATGACCAATACCTACCCATGAAAGATTCTGCCAAGGCCGTTGTATAGGACGATCCGACCACTTCCAGATGAGTTGATACCGTGCGTTTCCACTGCGATAATGATTCATAGTGAGCCATGAGAATCCCTCTTTTTTTGAATGACCACTAGGTCCGTATAGTTTTCTTCGTCCTATCATACCAGACTTCTTACCTCACTTTTCAGAGACCTATCCTTGAAAGAAATACCTGTCCCACGTAGCACCGGCTTCTAGCCGGATCCGGCAGGATGCCAGTGCTACGGCTGAAATGGTGACAGGCATCTTGCCTGTCCTACACTACCATTCACCTCTTTGCAAAAACACACAAGGGTGCCACGCACGCCCAAACGTGTGTGGCACCGAGGCTACCCTTTACATGCTTCAAGTACGTTACCAACACACGCTATACGGGCAATACCCCTGGCCTAGGCGGAATCACCACGGGTTGATCATCGCGTGACGCTGATGTACCCGGCGAGGCAGGTATGTCTGGTGGGGCCGGCGGCGGAACTACTTTTTCGCCTCGTATGACTGCTTGAATACCATGCTTATCTAATGTTTCATGTTTCAGCAAGGCTTGGGCCAGCCTATCCAAAACATCCCGGTGATCAGTGAGTAAATCAATTGCTGTTGCCATACGTTCTTCTAGCAATGTGCGTACTGTTTGGTCGAGCAGGGCCGCCGTTGCCTCGCTATGGTCACGCGGTCCAGCCATTTCGCGCCCCAAGAATGGGTTTTCATTTCCGCCATCATTGGTGAAGAGCAACCCTATCTCCTGACTCATACCCCAACGCCCAACCATGCGTCGTGCTATCTGTGTCGCTCGCTGAAAATCATTCTCCGCGCCTGTTGTCACTTCGCCAATGGCTACATCTTCGGCTGCTCGCCCACCCAGTAGGCTTGCCAATTGCGTCATGAGATATTGGCGCGAATAGTTGAAGCGGTCTGCTTCTGGCAAATATTCTGTTACCCCAAGCGCACGCCCACGCGGAATGATGGTTATTTTGTTCACTGGGTCACTTTCGGGCAACAATATCGCCACCAGTGCATGCCCGGCTTCGTGGTAGGCTATCACTTTCCGGTCATGTTCGCTCATAAGCAATGGGCGCTCGGTGCCAAGCATGATTTTATCAAGTGCCTCTGCAAAGTGGTTCATGCGGATATATTTCTCTCCTTGGCGTGCAGCATGCAAAGCTGCCTCGTTGACGAGGTTGGCAATGTTGGCACCTGCAAAGCCGGGCGTTTGGCGTGCTAACACCCCTGCATCTACATCGGGCGAAAGGGGCTTACCTTTGAGGTGAATGTTGAGAATAGACTCGCGTCCACGAATATCTGGCAAGCCTACCGTTATTTGGCGGTCGAACCGTCCTGGGCGTAGCAAGGCCGGGTCTAACACATCGGGGCGGTTGGTTGCTGCTATGATGATGACGTTGGCGCTTTCTTCAAAACCATCCATTTCTACGAGAATTTGGTTGAGCGTTTGCTCGCGCTCGTCATGTCCACCGCCCATACCTGCGCCACGTTGTCGCCCAATAGCATCTAACTCGTCTATGAAGACAATAGCTGGCGCATTGCGTCGTGCTTGGTCGAACAAGTCACGCACACGGCTTGCACCTACACCAACAAACATTTCGACAAACTCGCTGGCGCTGGTGCTGAAGAATGGTACACCAGCTTCGCCAGCCACCGCCTTTGCCAGCAACGTTTTGCCTGTACCCGGAGCGCCCACTAAGAGCACACCACGTGGTATCTTGGCGCCAAGTTGCTTGTAGCGATCTGGGTTTTTGAGGAAATCCACCACTTCCACCAATTCACGCTTCGATTCATCGGCACCAGCCACATCGTGAAACAGCACAGTAGGCTTATCCATAGTATGGTTTTTGGCTCTTGAGCGTCCAAAACTGAAAATGCCACCAGATTGCTGTTTGCCCAATTGCTGCTGGAGAAAGTAGATTAAAACGCCGATGATCAACAACGTAGGACCAAACGAAATAAGCAAGCTGAGGAGCAAGGGGCGTTCTTTTTCGACAGCGTTGACAACCACCCCGTGCTCTTCGAGCAATGGCAACAGGCGATCATCGTCTACCGGAGGAATAGTAGCTGTAAAATTGCTCACGTGCTCTGTTTTGCCAAAAGGTGTTTGACCGCGTATTTGAGCATCCTCTGGTGGTGTAACAGGTTCTTTGAATGTGCCGCTAATCTGTTGCCCTTCCATTTCAAGATGCGCAATGTTGCCCTCGCGTACATGTTCAAGAAAGTTGCTATAGGGCAGGCTCATGGAAGGTGTACCAGAGTAGAAGGCAAATAGTTGCAACACCATGATGATGAGTATAAGCGTTACAAAAAAATGTCCTCCAGGTTGCCAACGTGGTTTTTTGCCTTGTTCCTGGTCTTTATTGTCTTGATTATGCGTATTGTTTCGCTGAAACATCTTTGTTCTCCTTATCATTTATGAGTAAAGAAAGGGGCGCACACACGATACCCCTAAAAAGAATACCTTCTATTGTACCTGAGAATGCCGAGTTTTGACAGTATTTGGTGTTAAAAATAGATTAGAATTGTGAGCGACATAGCATCACGCATACTGCTCGCATCCAAATTCTAACGCACATGGCTTGCCCTCATCGCGCATTTCCAGTTGCAATACACGTTGTTCTGGGTCATATTCGGTATCCGGGTAAGTTGTTGCCGCGCATTCATCCATAGCATGAATGCGCACGATGATGCGACGGTTTGGCGGTATATAATCGCCGGAGCGCTTGCGAATGTCGAAGCGTAGCATGGGAGTATGACTAGCACAATCCGTCTTTTGTTGCAACGTATAGTCGGTTGTACAGTATTGCCCTTGTTCATACGCACATGTGTGACCATCGTCCTCATAGAGGGTAAATGCTCCATTCCCTGGGTAGAGATCAAGCGTCAGTGGGTCAAGCGCCTTTTCGTCAGTATAGCACATATCTGGACCACTGGGTAGAATAGCACCCGCTCGCACATACAAAGGCATCTTTTCAAGCGGTGCATGGGCCAGGATGGTGGTTGGTCCAAGGATGACTTCGTCTGTCCACCAATCATACCATTCGCCTTCCGGTAGGTAAACAGAGCGGTATGCACGCCCCGGTTGATAGATGGGGGCAGCCATGAAAAAAGGCCCAAGCATCACTTGGTCGTGCAAGGTGTAGGTGTACGTGTCGTCTGGGAAGTGAAAGAGCAATGGGCGCAAGATGGGTGTTCCATGCATTGATGCTTCCCAAAAAAGGCTGTAGAGATATGGGAGCAAGCGATAGCGCAATTGTAAATAGGTTTTGCAGATAGATTCGACATGTGGTCCAAATGCCCATGGTTCATGGTCTTTGCTAAAGTGGGTGGTGTGTCCACGGCAAAAGGGCATAAGGACGCCAAATTGCATCCAGCGAGCGAAGAGTTCGCCACTCGCATTGCCTGCAAACCCCCCAATATCAACCCCCACAAAAGGAATGCCCGATAGCCCCATATTCAGCAATTGGGGTATAGCCATTTCAAGGTGTTCCCACACTGAGCTATTGTCGCCCATCCAACAAGCACTCCAACGTTGTATACCGGCAAAACCAGATCGCGTGAGCACGAAAGGGCGTTCGTTGTGCAAATGTCGCCGCAGTCCTTCATAGGATGCACGCGCCATGCCATAGGCAAACAAGTTGTGTACCTCAGCATGCGTTGTTGCCTCATCCTCGGCTCCTTGGCGAGCATCAAATGGAATGGTGCCCCATGTGCGCTTGCCAACCTCTTGGCTAAACGGTTGGTCAAACACTGGCGGCTCATTCATATCATTCCAAATACCACGTACACCCTGCTCCACAAGCCCGCGTTGCCAATCGCCCCACCACTCTCGTACATCAGGGCGAGTGTAATCACTAAACACCGAATCGTCGGGCCATACATAACCTTGAAAGACCTGTCCATCGGCCCGACAAATGAAATATCCCCGTTCTATTCCTTGTTGGTATACGTCGTAATTGAGGTCAACTTTTACCCCAGGGTCAATGATAGTAACGACACGAAACCCTTGATGCCGTAGGTCTGCTATCAACTGCTGTGGGTTGGGAAAACGGTTGTGGTCCCATGTAAATACACGGTAGCCATCCATATACGCAATATCAAAATGCATTACATCACAGGGAATGCCACGATTGCGAAATTCTGCGGCTATCTGACGCACGCGGATGTCGGGGGCATAGCTCCAACGCGATTGATGGTAGCCAAGGGCCCATCGTGGAGCAAGTGGCATTGTGCCAAGCAAAGCCCCTAACCTTTCAAGCACGTGTGCTGGTGTTGGTCCATACACCACATAATAATCCATTTCTCCGCCGGCAGCTTCCATGCGCCAAGCCCCAGTTCGCTCCTGCTCCATATCAAATGTACTATGCCAGGTATTATTGAAGAAAATACCGTAGGCTAACCCAGGACGCACAGACAAGAAAACGGGAATGCTGATGTAGAGCGGGTCGGTGGTTGGTCCTTGCCGCGAACCAGGGTCCGTAGTCCAGTTTGTCATACGATACCCGGTCCTGTTGAGTGGTCCCGTGCGTTGCCCAAAGCCAAAGAAGTGTTCACCTTCTTCTTTGTGCTTGGTGCAAGCCACCGTCCATGTTTGGTGGGGACGCTTAGGGTCGCGTTCACGCCATTGTATACCAGTTTCATCTCGACAAAAAACGTGCCCATGTATATCTGAAAACGAGATGCGACATGGCGAACGTTGGATGTGGACGTTCACCGGCGCTCTATCTTCACGTTCTGGCGCTTGCGGGTGTATAGTAATGGTAGTGCCCGACTCTTCTATTTCAAAGGGTGTACATGGAAAATCTTCATCGTGGCAAGCAACAGCCCATGAGCGACGCGGTGCAAACACACCATCTGGTGCTAGACGCACACGGAAGATGTGTGGCGTCAATACCGTGATAGCGGCACGTGGGCCATCGAAATTGAGCAACAACGAACGGTTTTCGCATAGATAGAAAGGTAATGGCCCCAAAGGGGTTGTTGGAATACGTGACATAGAAATAAGCTCCTTATGCATACAATAAACGATTGCCTCTAGTGGGTACCATGGTACCATAGTATTCACGTTCACGTTTTGCTTCTTCATGGTACAATAGCGTGCGATGAGGAAAGGGTGTGACTATTGATGATAGTCACACCCTACGCAGGTCCGCCGGGCAGTGTGGTAATCTTCCAGAGAGGCCGCATTTCAGAGGGAAATGTTGTGCCAAGGTGGTAAAAACCTACCTATAGAAGTGGTAGAAGACTAGCGATAATGTAGGGGCGTGCCACTGGCACGCCCCTACTCGTGTATTCGTAGACTTTTTTTGGTGCCGAGGGAGGGAGTTGAACCCTCGACCTAACGATTATGAGTCGTTCGCTCTAACCACTGAGCTACCCCGGCATACGCAAAACCTAATGCATCATGCTACCATAGAGACGCTGCTGCGTCAAGTGAAATGCAACTTGCAATGTGAGCGACTCTGGCACTAGAAAGCAGACACTGTTTTCGTTACCGCTCTATGTTGTTTGACTTTGTTGTACTGTGTCGTATAATAGCACAAACTGAAAGTACAAGCGTACCTGTTCAGATTACAGGGGTAGAGCATATGCCCTACGAACCATGCAGAAGTCGTACAAATACCACTGACATACGTGTGCCGCTCTGATATTATCCCACACATGAACAGGTACCTATAAACCTAATGATCACCATGTAACCGAATCATTGGAAACATGCTCTGACTGAAGTTATGAACAAAGGAACAAACTTCATGACTGATGCTATTTCAGTGCTCCCTGCCGAAGCAACCCAAATGGTAGCTGAAAAACCTTTTGAGGTTGCTACATGCAGGCTGCACCCCCAAACAACATGCCCTGCGTTTGTAGCACTACGGTTGCTCTCTCGCATCGAAGGTGCTCAGCCTGTGCTTGTCACCGACACTGGCTGTTCATATGGTCTAACCTTCATCAACCATTTCTACGGTGCTCGCAAAAGTATCATCACGGCCCTGTTGGGGACAGCCGAACTATCGAGTGGCAAAATTCAAGAAGCCGCCATTGCTGCCATTGAAGAAGCCGCCCAAGAACAAACCGTCTCTTGCATACCAGTACTCTCTCTCTGCGTGGCCGAAACAGCCGGCCTCGTTGAAGAACTCTTGCCACGCGAAGTCAATGGCAAACCGGTCCTGCTCATACGCATGCCTGCCTATGCCATGCCAGCCCACCCCGACGCCAAAGACTTGGCATTGGCAACCCTCCTACGACGGTTTACCGATGTCGAATCACCAACCGAAGAAAAAACCCTTGTCCTCATTGGTGACGTATTCGCAGCAGACCAATTGATGATAGATGGCGTCCTACGCAAAATGGGTGCTCGTGTCCTTGTCACCCTCCCTGGTCGCCAAATAGACGAAGTCCGCTTAGCTGGACGTGGTGCAGCAGTGGCTGCGCTACACCCATTCTATCGTGAAACACTAGCCGTATTGCGCGAACGTGGCGTAGCTGTCGTAGGGGGAGCTCCAAGTGGAGCCGATGGTACAGCAGACTGGCTACGCGCCGTTGGCATGGCCCTCGACTTGGATGAGGACGTGGTAGAAAAAGTAGCCAATGAAGAAGAACAACAGGCACGCGGTTTTCTCGCATCGCAACCTCTCAAAGGTACTACCATTCTTGTTTCGGGCTACGATGGCAATGAAACACCCTTTGCACGCCTACTCGTAGAAGGAGGCGCTCATGTCCCCTATGTCAGCACGAGTATCGCCAAAAGCCCCCTCACTGAAGGCGACGAGGCATGGCTTCGTGCGCGTGGGATGGAAACCGTAGTCTATCGCAAATCGTTTGAAGACGACCAACTAGCCCTTGATCGCTGGAATTTTGACCTAGTGATAGGTACAACCATGCTGGCAGCGTATGCAAAAGAACGTGGCATCCCATCGGTCTACTTTACCAACCTCCTCAGTGTGCGCCCTATCTTTCTCACTGGAGGTATGATTGCCAATATCACCACTGCGCGTGAACTACTCAGCCGTGGCACAATCTATAGCCAGATGCTTGATTTCTTTAGCCATTGAAACGAACGTAAGGATCACTCATGCAATTGATACGTGATATATCCGATAGCAGCTCATTTTGGGGAGCTGCTTGGGTGTTTGGGTGCTTTCCCGATATGCACATCATCTGCGATGCCCCAATCGGTTGCTTTGCCATGTTGGGTCTCGGTGTCACCGACTATACCGATGCCATACCACGTCTGCCCAATATGACACCCGCTGTTATTCGTGAAGAAGATGTCATCAATGGCACCAGCGAATCACTCAAACGAACCTTTGAAAACCTACGCACGCTTGGCTACCTTCAAGGCAAAAAGCTGATTGTCTTGAGCAGTGCCGAGAGTGAAATGATTGGCGCAGACCATACCAACTTGCTGAAAACACTAGACCCAGAAGCCAAATTTTTCTGGAGCCAGTCGCTCGAACACAATGAGTGGTATGGGCGCGACCGCGCATTGCTCTATGCATGGAAGGAATACGGTCCAGAGTCTCCGCCCACAAGCACGCCCATTCCCAATCGCGTCAACATCATCGGCCCAACACTAGGCTGTTTTAATGCCCCATCAGACCTGCACGAACTGAAACGCCTAATTACTGGCATTGGCGGCACAATCAACATGGTCTTTCCATACGAGTCCAGCATTGCCAACGTTCCACGCCTCACAGATGCAGCCGTCAATATCGTCATGTATGAAGAGTTTGGCGAAGCGCTTGCCAAAGAACTTGGTCGCCCCTACCTCTTTGCACCTTTTGGCATACGCGGTACAACAACATTCCTGCGCAAACTCGGCGAATTGATGGAAATCCCAACCGAACAGGTTGAAGCATTTATAGCGCAAGAGAAGCAACACACACTCAAACCTATTTGGGATTTGTGGCTTGGACCGCAGAGCGATTGGTTCTCTACGGTAGATTGTTGCATTGTGGGGGGGCGTAGCTATGTCAAAGGGTTACGTGCATTTTTGGGCAACGAACTCGGTATGAAAATTACTTGGTCATCCAGTCAACCGCGACTAGAAAACGACCCGGAGAATAGCGAAATCCGCAAACGGCTTCACCAACACACACCGGCCTTTGTCTTTGGGAGCATCAATGAACGTATTTACTTGGCTGAAACCAATGCGAGAAGCCATTTCATTCCTTCGGCGTTTCCTGGCCCTATTGTGCGTTGCTCATTAGGTACACCATTTATGGGCTATTCTGGCACCGTGTACCTTATCCAAGAGATCGTCAACCGTCTTTATGAAATGGTGATAAACTTCTTGCCTGTTGAAATTATCAAACGTGAAGTGACCCCCATACCTGTGCGCACCCCTGCAACGCCGGCAAGCGCAGGCGAAGAGCAGCGAACTATGGGTTGGACAGACGAAGCAACCGCAGAGTTAAACGCAGCCATTGAAAAAGTACCCTTCCTCGGGCGCGTCAGCGCCGGACGTAACATGCGCCAAGATGCTGAACGTCTGGCCCGTACACGGGGGCTAACAGAAGTGACCAAAGAGGTCTTGGATGCAACGTTGACGCACCGAGAATAGCATTGCCACCAAAGAGTCTGTGCGAAGAGGAACCACAGATAGACACAGATAGACACAGATAGTGCATGTACTTTACACGTTTGGGAATGCGTGACACCAGACTACCAAAACGTAGGGGCTTGCCGCCGGCAGGCCCCTACCAACCTAGTGGAGTACGCGATAGATACCGACCAAACTTCCATGTGCCCGTTTTTGGCTTCCGGATAGTGGTTGAACCAGCATAATGTATATAGATATGCTCTGCTCCACATTTCTGTATACCCTACTCCGCATAGTCGCAGGGCATAGTGCTTCAGCACCATGCTATAATGCTATACCGTTCCCGTAGTATGCCACCATTTCATGTCGCTGTATACGCACCATAGAGCGTGTACGATACCATGTATGCAAGACATGTCATTGTGCAAAAAAAGCACGTTGATAAAGATATATCTTGCACACTGCCTGTTGCAATGATCCTAAGGAATACACCATGATTACCTGTAGAAACATGCTTGGAGGTAAGCTCTGTAACGTTCAAAACCGCAATGCTGCAAAATACTGTCGCCAATGTGGACAACCCCTGTGGCACCCAACCAATACGCTCATAGGGCGCTACCGCGTGGTGCGTTTGATAGGACGTGGCGGGTTTGGGGTTGTGTATGTAGCCAATGACACCATGGGTACATTTGGAGAAGTAGCTCTCAAAGAAACGGCCGTTTCTGAAACCATACATAACTTTCAACATGAGTTTGAGGTATTGCAAATGCAACGGCATCCCAACCTGCCTCACTACTACGAAGTGTTTGAGGTCAATGGCAAGGGCTACCTCGTTATGGAGCACATTCCCGGTATGAATCTGCACCACGTATTGCGCAAGCAAGACATACCGTTGCTTGAAACACAGGTACTCGGGTATGCATTACAACTATGCGATGTATTGCACTACCTCCATACCCAAAAATCGCCTATTTTTCACCGAGACATCAAACCATCAAACATCCATCTCACCCCGACTGGATTAATCAAACTGGTAGACTTTGGGCTAGTTAAGTGTGGGATACAGGAAACGCGCAGTGCTATTCGTGGACGCGGCACACCTGCCTATCAACCGCCAGAGCAAGTTGTCGGCTCCGGCACAGATCAACGCAGTGATATTTATAGCCTAGGTGCAACATTCTACCACTTGCTCACTGGTCAGAAACCTCCAAGCTTTACTGAGCGTGAGTATGCATCACAAGACCCCCTTGTGCCTCCCAAACATCTCAACTCCAACATTTCATTTCATGTGTCGAATAGTATCATGAAAGCGATGCAACTCTACCCTACAGACCGCTATCAAGACATTGCCGAATTTAAGAAGTCTTTTGTAGGAGAGGTGCCATCTTCTCTCCCAATGCCTATCATAGCACCGCCAGATCCTCCTCCTCAACCGGCCCCTCCACTACCGCATTTTCCTGTCACCTTAGATGAATGGGAAGATGAAGTAGAATGGTTGAGTGAAGTCTTCGGTGACAAAAGAGGGTATTGGTGCTATGTTCATGAAGGGACCTACCTCATTGGTGGATGGGAAAGAGACCAAACGAGCATACCAATTCCATTGCAACCGTATTGGATAGCTCGCTTTCCCGTAACCGTGGAGCAATATGAGCAATTTATCAATGTGGGTTATAGTGACAGAGCACGCTTGTGGTGGACCCGCCAAGGATGGGAATGGAAGGTACGCAACCAACGTATCCTACCTTGGCTTTGGGATGATACAGATTTTAACCAACCAGACCAACCGGTTATTGGGGTAAGTTGGTATGAGGCAGCCGCATTTTCCAATTGGCTCAACTGGCATCTCTTGCATGTATTGCCAAAAGGCTACTCAGTGCGCCTACCTACCGAAGCTGAATGGGAGGTAGCCGGCACATTTGACAAAGAACTAGGACGCTGCCGCTACCCATGGGGCAGCGAGGACCCCAACCCAGAACGCGTCGTCTATGACCAAAGCAAGCTTGAACACCCTGCATCAGTTGGAATCTGTCCATCGGGTGCAGCATCGTGCGGTGCGCAAGATATTTCTGGCAACGTGTGGGAATGGACCACGAGCAGCTTTGCCGAATATCCTGAGCAGAGTCATAAGCGCCGCCGCGATGTCAACCCAAATAAATGGGATGTGCCACTCCGTGGTGGCTCATGGTGGGATCATTGGACTTTTTTGCGCTGCGGAGTACGTGAGAGGTACCGCCCCGATTTTCATTCGCATATATTCGGGTTTCGGCTTGTCGTTGCACCGGCATAGTGATCTGGTGCCATAACATATCTCCTTGAACGCAAAATACCAGACACCGCACATCGTAGCACACCCAAATGCCAATAGCAATAGGCGTATGAAACATCTGTAGGTTTTGAAGGGTTTGGCTCCTCACATCTCTTTTCACAGTACGAATAAACTAGTATTCGCTATGCTGGGTTTGGATACGCTGAGCAATGTTCCGCGCACTCAACGGTATATCTAGCGCATGCGCAATACGTGCAATCGCCTTTGCATAGGGTATCGCAAAGCGCACATCGTTCGTGAGCGCAGCAACCGTGATAAGGAAATCAATATAGTAGGTAGCAGCATCGTGCCGAATAGGGGGAAGTTCACAAGCAAAGTCCTCTGCATCGCAGTCGAACCATGCATCAAGCTCGGCGAGGTCATCATCTGAGAGGCGCAAAATGCTCTGGCAACACCGGAGCGTCTCCAATTGGTGGCGGCTCCATTCGGCCGCCGCCGCCGACTCAACAACAATAATGATGGCCACAATAACCCACGACGGGTCAAGATACGGCTCGCGGTCATACAAATCAATCAAGGGCTGTACAATAGCACCCCGCAAATGCATGCGGCGTTCAGCTATGCCCAATACATGCCGCGTGAAGCGCTGATTGAAGTTGCCCGCAATCGCAATGTTCACACCCGGCACCAATAGGCGCATATTCACACGCTCCACCAACTTGCGAATAAGCGTATTTCCCCCACCCCGGTAGGTTATCTCTTGGAAGAATGCCCGTATCCCTGTGCGCATAATCATACGCGCATTGTAGGTCACAAGCTCTGGTTGAGGCGTCGTAAGGAACTTTGCAAACTTGCCCGCAATATCCTCTACCCGTATCTGCATAGCATGCATGAAGATAAGGTAGCAATCCTCCACATCGTCTGCCGCAAGGGGCCCACCATAGAGGATAGATAAATCGTAGGTTGTGCGAATGTGTGTGCGCAAACAAAAACCAATGTCCGTCATCACAGCCAAGCCAACTGCTGCACCAACCCCCGGCAAGCTAAAGCCCATAGTGGGTATCAGGGAAACCTCAGCCGCACTGGCCAGCGACGCCGTCAACCCGCCAGCAAATGAGCACCGCTTGGCGGCCAGCTTGATGGCGTGTTGGGCTTGCTGTTGCGGGCTATCCCCCCGGTATTTATTGTAGATACGGTCAACGTCGGCATGTTCAGCATAGCTAGAGAGGATACGGGCAACATAGCTTGCCAACCAGTCGCCTTTTTGGAACGATTTGAAGTTTATCCCCCTGAAACGTTCCCGTACTTCTTCATATTCATCTTTTATTTTGTCACGCCAATCCATTGGCACCTTTCATGGTATGGAGATACCTACACGTCTGGCTTTATGCCCAATTTGCGCAACTGCTCGCGTAGCTTGTCTGCTTCGCTACGGGCTTGCTCTTCCCGTTGTTCGGCTTGTTTGGCAATGCGATAGGCTTGCTTTTCTCGTTGCTGTGCTTGCTCTCGTTGCTCCACCACTTCTGTAAATGTCAAAAACGGCTCGCCTTGGGGCGTGTAGATGTACAAGTCATCAGGCAACACGTCAAACCGTATCTGCAAGCGTGTACTAGTCCAGCGATGCATCTCCACGATTTCTTCCAACTGCCCGGTACGCTGGCTACGTAGCCAGCCACACAAGTGGTTGGTTTCTGGGGCATACGAGTAAAACTCCTCAACCCCATACCTGTTATAGAAATCGCATTTCTCTTGCATTTCTAGCCTCGTATTGCTAGGCGAAAGCACCTCAAACACCACTTGGGGCGCGATACCCCCCTCTTCCCACTGCTTGTATGACCCCCGGTGCCCCTTCGGGCAACCATGCACCGTCATCGCATCGGGTGCGCAGCATATCTTGTTGTTACCCTTCACGGGATACCACAACAAGTCACCGGCCACAAACACATTCGGGTTGTGCCGAAACAACACCCGCAAGTTATAGACGAGAATATGAATCCATTCAAACTGCTTGGTATTATCAGCCATAGGAAGCCCATCACTATCAGGATATTCAATATCTTGCTCTTGTTGTACAACCGTCGTTGGGTACATCTGAAACTCCTTGTATGTTCAGTATATGGACTGTATTATAGCACAGGTTTTTTGTTGGGCAGAGACAGCATACAATGTGCATCGTGCGGCATCGGGTTGCGCCCTTGCGCCTTTCCGTTAAAACTTGTACAAATCATGTAGAGTTCCTATACATGTGGTAAAATACCAATCGTACTGTTAAAAAACCTTTATGCATGTATGCAGGAGATAGTATTATGAGATTGAAATTATTATCTATCGTCGTACTACTCACTCTATTATTCAGTATGTTCGTGTACAAACCCCACAAAACAGCCTATGGCAACACAGAATTTGAAGACTATACCTACAAACTTACACAATCAACCGCAGACTATCAATTTTGGACAACCCCCCCATCGGAACGTGTATTTAAGAATGATGCCATCCCCACCGATAGTGCTTCAGAAGTAAACGTGTATGCAGCCCAAAATGAGTTTGAGCCTTTCCAAGTTGTTGTCAATCCCACAGCAGCAGGCAATGTAACCGTCAACATTGGCGACTTTGGCACGGGCATTACCAGTGAAATCTATCAGGTGAAGTATGTCCCCATTGCGCAGGCAACCGATAGCTTGGGAGCAACCGGCGACTACCCCGACCCGCTCTGGCCCATAGAACAAGGGGCTTCGGTAGCAGTTGCGTCCGGGCAGAATACCGCCTTTTGGTTCACTATCCATGTGCCGAAAACCACCCCGGCCGGCGATTACACTGCCAATGTACAGATTGGCGGAGTGAGCATTCCGGTTGCCCTGCATGTGTTTGATTTCGCCATTCCAGATGAGCTACACGTCAAGTCACAGATGAACTTTTCGCATCAGAACGTGTTGAGCAAATATAGCGTTTCTGGCACAGGCGATGACTACTGGTTGTATGTAGATAAGATGAAGCAGTTTTTCATTGACCACCGCCTAACCTCTAAATCGCCCCTTTGGCCGGGTGGCGTCACGAGTGGTGGCGGTGCCCCGTTTATTGACTATGACTGCGCGACGAAAACCCTTTCAGACCCACATGGCATCTGGGGGTTTGAGTTGCTGGCCGACAAGTACCTCAACGGCAATGATTTTAACAATGGTACCGGCTATCCCTCATTCATGGCTGCCACCTTCCGCAACAACGACGCATCACAAGACCAGCGCCCAGATAAGTTTTGTGAAGTGAACCGCAGTGCAGCAGATTGGTACACCAGCAACAACCCCAACACACCCTACAACCAGCAATGGTTTTCATACATCACCGCCTTGCAGGAGTATCTACGCACGCTTGGCTACCTCGACAAAGGCTACTACTACATCGCCAATGAACCGCAGAATCAAGAGGATTATGATGCAGTAGCATGGTATGCACAAGAACTCAAGAAAGTTGCGCCAGATTTCAAGTTGATGGTATCTGAACAAGCTCGCCCCGAAATCTACAACCACCCAACCTACACCGGAGCCAAAATAGACATCTGGTTGCCCGTACTGAACAACTACAACCCCAACATAGCCCACGACCGCCAGAAAAACCATAGTGAAGAAACATGGATATACTTCCTACACGGCACACGCCCGCCATTCTTCAACCCCATTACGCTAGACCACCCAGGCATTGAAAGCAAATTCACAGGGTGGTTTCTCTGGAAATATCGTGTGCGCGGCATTGCCTACTACTCACTCAACAATTGGAGCAAAAACCCATGGACAGACCCAATGACCGACGGACACAATGGCGATACATTCATGCTCTACCCACCATCCGAAAGCAACCAAGCCATTGCCTATGGTTCCAATAACCATCGCCTCGTCCCCTCCATTCGCTTTGAACTAATGCGTGATAGTTTGGAAGACTACGAATATCTCTACGTGCTCAATGGTAGTGCGCAACCCCAAGTAGACCTCGTGAATACCGCCGATACCCAGGCCGACAAAATCATCTCCGGCCTTACAAGCTATACACGAGATAGCGAATTCATGTATAACCTACGGCGACTGATTGGGCTAAAGAACGGCAACGAAATAGCAACGATTCCCGACATTGATGCTCCCAAAAAGCATCCGCGTGCCGAAGGGCCGCCAAGCACCTATTACATCAACTTTCAGGACCCAAGCGACAGCCCCACAGCCGACCCACTCGTTGTGGATGGCAAAACCTATATGAAGATTGGCTGGAATGCCTACGACCAGCAACTAGGCTATGGTTGGTTTGGCGACCTCGCACACATAGAATATCAATACCTCAATGACGGCCCGAATGAGCTACAAAAGAGCATTATCTATGACGACTGGGGCCGCCAAAAAGTGTTTGAGTTTGACGTACCCAACGGCACATACAACGTCACAGTATCGGTTGGGTGGCAGGGCAAAACCTATGCGCACAACAAGATAGACGTTGAGGGAGTTGTTTTTGTTGATGATGAGGCAACAGAACCGTACATTGTATGCACCAAAGAGGTGCAGATTACCGATAACAAATTAACAATGGAAATGGGCATCTTTGACGAGTATACCATGCTCAATTATATGGATATTGAGGCAGCAAGTGTACCAGAAACTGCCACACCAACAACCGCCCCGGCAACACCCACACCAACAACCGCCCCGGCAACACCCACACCAACAACCGCCCCGGCAACACC
>CAZVEN010000002.1:344149-371939 GCA_964626155.1 uncultured Chloroflexaceae bacterium
CACACCAACAGCAATACCTGTTTCCATAGATAGTGTTGCTATTAGCGGCCCCACAAGCGGCGACGTTGGTGCCAATTACACATTCACAGCAGCAGTAGCGCCTGCCAATGCCAGTGTGCCTATTGCCTACACATGGCATCCAGAGCCAATAGCAGGGCAGGCAAATGCAACGGCAACCTTCAAGTGGAATGATGCAGGCGAACAAACCGTTTTCGTTGTAGCTAGTAATAGTCTTGGGTATCAATCCAACACCTACACCATAACTCTTGATTCGCCAATAACCCTTGATGTCCAGGAAACAGGCGTTATCAATACAGAGTATACCTTTACCGCATCATTCACCCCAGCCGATACCACAGCATCAGTCGAATATACGTGGGAAACGAGTGAACATCCGCCCATCAGTTTCCCCAGCAATGCACAATCGCACTTTGCTTGTGTGTGGAATACACCCAGCACCAAAACAATAACCGTAACCGCAAAGGCTGGCGCTGAAACAGTCACACGCGCATATACCATGCGTGTATCTGCTGTGCCTGCCCGCACCCCACCAACAGCCGTTGATGTGCAAGGAATCACAGCCGGCGTTGTGCATACGTCGTATCCATTTACAGCAACAATTAGCCCACCAACTGCCGCCGAGTCATTCATGTTCTATGACCCGCCATATGGCAGCCACCCGGTTGTGTATGCGTGGGAAACGAATGGACAAGAGCCAGTGACGCATACAAGGCAACAAACCGATGTGGTCCCTTTTATATGGGATACGCCGGGCACCAAGGTCATCTATGTCACTGCATCGAACAGTCAAGGGAGTGTGACGACAAGGCATATTGTCACCATCCGCGAGGCAACGAGCACAACAAGTATAGCCCCCGATACAGTGACTATCAGCGGCCCAACAACAGGGGCAGTTGATAGCACTGACACGTTTACAGCAACAGTTAGCCCACTCGATGTGACTATGCCATTCACATATACGTGGATTCCAGAACCAGATGCTGGGTATCAGGGGTTGGCAACGGTGCAGTATACATGGCCAGATGAGGGGGCATATACCATCGCTGTGACAGCATCCAATAGTGGCGGATCTGTTTCCGATGAGCATACGGTGAGTGTCGTGCGCCTAGCAGCAGAGAACATGCGCGTATACCTGCCGCTGATACGACGGTGAAGAGGCACTGATATTTCTACACCATTTCTCCACTCAATAGCATATTGACATGCGCTTCATGGCTGGTACAATATACTCCGTAGAGTTTTATATTTATCAGCTATGATTTTTATATCTTGAAGATATGAGAACGTACTACGTTAAAGTACGCTTTGCTACGTACCGTGAAATATATGCAGTGAACGATAGGGTAGCATATGTACAACATAACTATATCTACGTTCATATGAAAGGAGCAATACAATGCCTATGAAAGTGAGTGAATGGCTACATAAAGCAGAGGATATAATCTATTTTGTGATAGGGGTTGTGCTTGGTTTAGTGGCGGTTACATTGTTGGCGTGGTCAGTGGTCGGTTTTGTTGGTGAGGCGATGGGGGGCAACATTGGACACGCGGCACTCAAAATGTTAGAGAGCTTGTTGCTCGTCGTCATGTTGGTAGAAATTCTGCATACCGTCGGCATTTCTTTACGTAGCAATGTGCTTGCGATAGAACCGTTTATGATTATTGGTATTATCGCAGCAGTGCGTCGTATTCTCGTAGTAACCGCAGAGCAAGCCCACCCAACCGCCGAAAAAGCAATTGAATTTCAGATGGCAATGTTAGAGCTTGGCATCTTGACCTTTATGATACTGGCGCTTGTGGGAGCAGTGTTCATGGTGCGTAAGTTCCCGCGTCAGCAGCAAGATATACCAAGATTGCCCGCCGAGTCATTGGCACCTGCCAATTGACGCAAACAGAATAGCTAAGATGCTGAAAAGTACGCTTGGTGCCACGCACTGTCCAGTGGAGTGCTTGGCACCTTTATGTCTTTGCAAAGCGGTAAATCGTAGGAAAGGCATCCTGCCTGTGCCCGTTCAACCTCGTCCGTAGCATCGCGCAAAGCCGCAAAGAATGCCAAGAGGAAGTTTGGGCTTCAGTATTACATTCAGCATGACACTGTTTTGCTACGCATCTGGGTCTATACCCAACGTTCGCAACTTTTCACGCAGTTTGTCGTTTTCTCTACGGGCTTGGTCAGCTTCCCTACGGGCTTGGTCAACTTCCCTACGGGCTTGGTCAACTTCCCTACGAGATTGTTTGGCGATGCGATAGGCTTGTTTTTCCCGTTGCTGTGCTTGCTCTCGTTGCTCCACGACTTCTGTAAATGTCAAAAACGGCTCGCCTTGGGGCGTGTAGATGTACAAGTCATCAGGCAACACGTCAAACCGTATCTGCAAGCGTGTACTAGTCCAGCGATGCATCTCCACGATTTCTTCCAACTGCCCGGTACGCTGGCTACGTAGCCAGCCACACAAGTGGTTGGTTTCTGGGGCATACGAATAAAACTCCTCAACCCCATACGTGTTATAGAAGTCGCGTTTCTCTTGCATTTCTTTATCGGTGTTGCTTGGCGAAAGCACCTCAAACACCACTTGGGGAGCAATGTCGCCCTCTTCCCATTGCTTGTATGAACCCCGATGCCCCTTTGGGCGACCATGCACCGTCATCGCGTCAGGCGCACGGCATATCTTATTATTGCCCTTCACGGGATACCACAACAAATCACCGGCCACAAACACATTCGGGTTGTGCCGATACAGCACATTCAGGTTCCCGACCAACACAGTAATCCATTCAAACTGTTTGGTATTATCAGCCATAGGAAGCCCATCACTATCAGGATATTCAATATCTTGTTCTTTTTGTACACCTGTCATTGGGCACATCTGAAACTCCTTGTATGTTCAGTATATGGACTGTATTATAGCACAGGTTTTTTGTTAGCCCGATTACCCTCACCCCGTCCACGGTCTGCAAAGTACTCCAACAGCGTGCGATGCACAAAGACATAGCTGCCCCCCACCTTGCGCAGAAAGATGCGGTTTGCAGCATAGTCGAGGAAGCGGGCTTAGCGCCAAGGAGCCAACCCGCACAGCTTACACACCACCCGCACTGCCCAATGCTGCGCAAACGCCATCCCACCAAAGGGGCAACATGGGTGAAACCTGATTCTCCGCCGTACACAGGGGGACTAGGGGGGGCAACATGGGTGAAACCCGATTCCCCCCCGTGTACGGGGGGGCTAGGGGGGGAAGCATTGAGGCTAGGCGTTTCGGCATACGCCAATATCATGATACTCAACATCAGCGGCGTGTCGGCCAACTCGCGCATGGCTACATCATCGTGCAATAGCCTGCGTAGCGGTAAATCACCTACCTACCGCTGTATCAGTGGCAAGTAGACGGTGGGTGAGTCATCAACGGGTTCTGGCTCCGGCTCCGGTTCCGGCTCCTCAGTATCACCATTGTCGGGTGGCGGGTCTGCCACATGCATCATTGCTGTAACGTACCATGTTCTCACAGTTGCAGCCATGCCCGCTGAAGCATCGGGTGTAGAGCGCATAGCTTGGGAGCGTGTACACCACCACGCACCACTATCAGCCAGCATCGTGTCGCGTGCAAGCGTAATCTGTCTCTCTGTGAAGCTATAGATAAATCTGTCTGTTCCCGTGAATGTTGCTATTGGTGTGTATCTGATAAACATAGCATCATTGTTGTCAGAATCTATGTAGGGCGTTGCAGTGCCATGCTGCGGCGCACCAATCACCTTTATCGAGTTCTCATCTATTGCAATGCCATCAAATGTTGGGGTAATGATGCTTGTTGTTGCTACCGTCGTAGAGTAGGTTGTTGTTCTTTCCACGAAATTGGGGTCATCTGCATGCGCCTTTATCACCATCGTCACGGTGGAAGCATTGGATGTGGCCCCCCGCGTGTCGCGCACAGTATAGGTGAACGTTTTTGTGCCACTATATGCCCCCGTTGGTATGTAGAGAATAGTGCCGTTGGTATTAATTTCAATAATGCCATTGTGTGGGTTGTCTGGGTTGCCCGGCCCATAGATGTCTTCGCCATAGGGTGCGCTTGGCGTATCTGTGCTGTAGGTGATGATGCTGATAGACGCCGGGTCTATGCTATCCTCATCGTCTTGGTCATTGGCGATAAGGTCAACCGTTACGGGCGTGTGAATATCGGTAATGGCGCTGTCATTGTGTGTAGTGGGTGGATGATTCGTGGCAACCTCGAACGTAGCAGTATCACTCGCCGAAAGACCGCTTGGGTCATTGGCCGTGAATGTAACAGTCTCAGCGCCCTCCCAGCCAGCCTGCGATATGGTAATAGTTGCTATGCGGTTTTCGTCAATGGTAATATTCAGTACACTGTTGTCGCTTGCACTCCACGTCATCTGGCTAGGAGCATGGTTGGGGTCTTCAACATAGCTATCAAGCTCTATCGTTGCGAATGTCGTGCCGATAACAATGCTTTGGTTGGGTATATCGTTGACGATTGGGCGACCAGATGAAACGGCAAATGTCACAGTAGCACTATCAGTAAGCCCATGCGGGTCAGTCACAGTAAACGTGATGGTTTGCTTGCCCACCCAATCTGCTAGGAGTGGGCTAATGGTTGCTACATGCTGCTCATCAATGCTCACATCAAGGTGGGGGTTGCTGTTGACAGCCCAAGTGAGCTGCTCCGGCGCATGGTCGGAGTCGCTCACATAGCTTTGCAGGTTGATAGGAGCAAATGATTCCCCTTCTTTGATATGCTGTTCGGGTATGTCGCCTATAACGGGCGCTTGCCCCGCTGTCACCTTGAAGCTGGCCGAGTCGCTGCCCGAAAGCCCTTCTGGGTCGGTGGCAGTAAAGATAATGATTTCTTCGCCTACCCACGACGAGTTGGGCATAGTTATCATAGCTATACGGTCATCGCTAATGCGTACTTCAAGTTCGGCGTTGCCGCTGTAGCTCCATGTCATCTTGTCGCTGGTGTGCGCCGAGTCTGCGTCGCTTACATACTCATCGAGCACAATGGTAGAGAACGTCCGCCCCGGTATAGTGCTCTGGTCTGGTATATCGCTGACAACTGGCGGCTGCCCGGTAGCTTGCTTCCCCGTCGTCAATATGCCAAAATAGGCATCATCTACATCCGCGTTTGTCGCATTGTAGGCGGTAGGGCCTTGGGCTTGTGCCGTGGTGACGAGTTGTCCAGAGGGCGATGTGCCGACAAAGGCCGATATGCCATAGGCTGCATCGAACCCAGTTACAGAGCCATCGCCTTTGTCTTTGGTGAGAACGGTCCATGTCTTTCGGGTAGAAAAGCTTGGGTCTACGATATAAATAGCCATTTCCTTATCGCTCTCTGGTATCTCAGACCCAATGGGCGTGCCATTTATCGTGAGAGTACCCTCGTAGCGCCCTTTGATATAGGTGCCGGCGGCTCCCCCCACATACACGTTGCCCTCTTCATCCGCTGCAATAGAGCCATTGTTTGTTCTATAGTTGCGTGTTGAGCTGCCCGCACCCGCTTTATCGCCATCATTCCAGCGCGGTAGTAGAAATTGCCCCTGCTCAACCACGCCGGTTTGTGGGTTCACTTTGCCAAAAAATGTTTTCACAGCACTATTGGTATCATGCATCTTGTTCCAGTTATCAATTTCAACGGGTTGAATGTAGGTGAGGTCTGCACCATCGTTCGATGCCGGGATGACGCCATTGGTTTTGAAGACTGTTGTGCCACCATGCGCTTCACCAAGGATGTAGAGACCATTATCGCGCCCAATGGCTATGCTGTAGAGGCGGCTATCGGCTCCGAGTGTGTAGGGTTTCGCAGCGTCTACAAGCGATTGCCAATAGTCGTAGGCTTTCCATGAGATAGTGCTCAGGTCATCTTCAAAGGCATAGAGAAAGGGCGACTGATAGGTTGAACTCGCTTGGCGGTAGCCACCAACATAGACATTGCCGTGCTCGGCGCTAATGGCTACATCGTGGACGTGGCGGTCTGTCTTGCCGCTCATATCCTCTGTTGTCGCGCTGCTCATGAGCGTGCCAGCTTGCGACCATAGGGACACAGTATCGCCTGCCGACGTAACGACAACCCCCTTAGTGCTGATGCCTACCCGTTTGGTGCCCGTACCAAGGGTGTGGCTACGGTCTGCATAAGCAGCGGATGCGGTGCTATCGAATACTTTGAGACCAAAGTCACCAACAACGGCAATATCACCATTGTTGCGGTTGATGTCCATATCGTCTATACGACCGCCTACATCGGTAGAAGAAATGAGGGTTTGCCCATCTCTGGTATAGCGGTGTATCCATCCGTCAGTTCCCATGTTGATAGCAACGACAAGTTCACGTTGCGGGTTGATAGCTATGGCAATGGCTTCGTTGTCGCTTCCAGATGCGCCAAGGTAGGTGCCATAAGCTAGGGTTGTGTCTGGCGTTTGGGCATGTCCTGTTGTGGCAACCAGGGCAAGGATGCAAAAAACGATGCTCACACTCCATGCAAATAATCCTTTGAGTTTCATATTTGGTCTAACCTCCGTTATGGTATTATGGTTTATACCTGTGACATGTAGAATAGGTATGTATAGAGTTTAAACGTAGAAAAGGAATGCATTTTTCGTAGGAGAGATGGAGAGATAGAGAGATAATGCGTATTGTATACATAGCGCATGGCATACCCGTGCCGGGGACACTTGGCGGCTCTACGCATGCGTTTGAGGTAGCACGCGGTTTGGCGCAGCGCGGGCATGCCGTTCACTTGATAGCTGCACGTCGCATAGGGTGGGGGGGGGTAGCTCCCTTTGTGCGCCCAGTGTCTAGCCTCTTACATGGGTTTCATGTGCATTATCAGGATATTCCCAAGCATGTGGCATTAGCCGGTTTTTGGCCTGTGTTGCGGTTGATACGTGCATTGCGTCCCGATGTCGTTATGGAGCGCTACTACAATTTTGGCGGAGCGGGGGTATGGGCAGCGCATCGTCTCGGCATTCCATGCCTGCTTGAGGTAAATGCGCTGATAGTTGACCCGCCGGACGTGTTCAAGCGTCGCCTTGACGATGCCATAGGCAGCCCCATGCGTCGCTGGGCAGTGACGCAATGCTGCTGGGCAGATGTGCTTGTCACACCGTTGCACACGACCGTACCAGAGGAAATACCGCGTAGCAAGATTGTGGAGCTACCATGGGGGGCAGATGTTGAGCGTTTTGCTCCTAGCAAAGGTGTTGATGAAGAGCATGTACCAGTGGCCGTATTTGTTGGCTCATTTCGGGCATGGCATGGAGCGGTAGATTTTGTGCAGGCGGCTATACAGTTGCTTAAACGAAGGTGTCCCTATCGTTTTGTGCTGGTGGGCGATGGTCCAGAACAGGGATATGCTGAACAGTTGGCGCAGGCTTGGCCGGGCAGGTTTCGGTTTACAGGAGCTATTCCCTATGAGCATGTGCCAGACGAAGTGCGTAGCGCTACCGTTGGGGTTGCGCCTTTCACCACATGTCCACATCCAGCTTTGCGTGCAGCAGGTTTTTTCTGGTCGCCGCTGAAAGTCTATGAATATATGGCGGCTGGTTTGCCCGTGGTGACAACGAATATTCACCCACTAAACACGATTATTCGGGATGGCTTGGAAGG
Source organism: uncultured Chloroflexaceae bacterium (assembly GCA_964626155.1). Taxonomy (GTDB): domain Bacteria; phylum Chloroflexota; class Chloroflexia; order Chloroflexales; family Chloroflexaceae; genus JAAUSY01. The sequence continues at coordinate 351,779 of CAZVEN010000002.1, forward strand.
GGTATTGTTTCAGGAAGACAATAGAGATGATTTGGCCCATGCGATGGCGCGAGTGCTCGATAATCCTGAGTGGGCGCGGGAAATGGGGCAACGGGCGCGTCGCCGGGTTGTGGCAGCCTATTCGTGGCAGCACCATTGTGCGCAACTAGAAGATGTGCTCAAACAGGTACGTCACAAATAAAAACAACCGCGAAGAACTCTATTCAGTTTATTCTTCGCGGTTGCTACGAATCTGTTTGTAAGGTTGTCAGTCAACCGTGATCAATTTTCATAACCTTCACCTCGTATAATACAACTCCAGTCCACTGTTGTTGGTTTGAGGGCTTGGTTGAGCACTTCGACACTTTTCGCTGGGTCGCATTCCCACCCGCAGGTGAAACAATCCCAGAATGCTACCCCAACCTCCGGATAGGTATGAATGCTTGCGTGGCTCTCTGAGAGAAGGAGCAATACGGTGGCACCTTGTGGCTCGAAATGATGGGATATAACATTGAGTATTTGTGCTCCAGTTGCTTCAACAGCACGACTACATGCCTCAGTCAAAAAGATTTCATCGTTCAATAGCTCCGGCGGACACCCCTTGAGTGTTTGAATGACGTGGCGGCCTTGGGCCACGTACTCCTGCGTATCAACCCCATATGCGGTATCGAGTACAGTCGGTACCATAAGATACACCTCCTTATTTGTTTTTTCAAGTGCTTTTGAACAAAAAAATTTGTGTACCATGAAAAGTGACATCATGGCTAATCTTGCCAGAAATATACCCCACTTTTCATGCACACAGTAGATTAGTATACCACAACATAGTTACAAATGAGTTACGTTTTAGGTGTAAAGTAGGTACATTTTGGTTGTGATACAACCTGTTTGGTATATCGCATGGTAGAGACGTTGCACGTAACGTCTCCATCGTCCCCCAGATGGTTGTGCATAGGAGAGGTGCCACCACTCCCAAAAGTGTGTGGCACCGTGGCACCCTAAAACAACAACAGACATTTTACTACTTGCTATCGTAGGTGAATGGTACTACAATATGGTTGCGTACCTAGAACACACAGGGGAAATTGTGTATGAACAAGAATAGCGAAACACTGCAAGAGTGGCACGTAGATGATGGGTACCATCATCAGAACAGCGCAAATGGTATGATGCGCATGCAAGAATTGCTCAACTGGAGTCCCGTAGTGACGTATATTCGTCAACCGGGCAGCGGGGTGTTCACCTTTATTAGTGACAATGTCTCTACCCACTTTGGGTACCATGCAAACGTTTTTCGGGATAATCCAGAAACGTGGATACATTGTATACAGCATGAAGATGTGTCCGATGTTCAAACCGCGTTTTCAGATTTGGACAACCGGGAAGAGTGCTCAATTGAATATCGCTTCTTGCATGCAGATGGTACCTATCGCTACGTCCACGACCATTTCAAGATTGTGCGCGACGCCTATGGCACGGCTGTCGAGCTTATTGGCTACGTTGAAGATATTACCACACGACGAGTTGCCGAGGATGAGCTGCGCGTCTTTAAGGACCTTGTCGAACATTCATCGGATGGCATTGCGATTGGCACGCCCGATAGCTTGATACTGTATAGCAACCCAGCCTACAATAAAATGATGGGCGTTGAGAATGCTGTTGGGTGCATGGGGGTTGACTTTGTCGCCGCTGAGGACCATGAATACTTGACCAATGTGGTGATGCAAACCATAGCGCATGGGTCGTGGGAAGGAAAACTCACCTATCGGTGTGCAGATGGGCATATGTTCACGGCCCAGGTCTCAATCTTTTTCACCTACGATGCACACAACAACCCCCACACACGCACGGTGATAATACGCGATATTTCTTCAGAACATAAGGATAGCAGCTAGAGCGGCTTCAATGTCGCTCAGGTCTTGAAACATCGCATCGGGTTGGTGTGCCTGTAGGTCGGCTACGCTGTAGGGCCCGGTAGCAACAGCAATAGTGCGTGCGCCATTGAGCTTGCCACACCGTATATCATTGGGCGTGTCGCCAATGACGACGATAGCGTTGCCGGTAAATGTGTGTCCGTAGTGTTGCGTGGCACGGTTGGCAGCAATGGGTACAAGGGTGGTGCGTTCGTAGTGGTCGTCGCCATATGCGCCAGCGCTTGTATTGAGGTAGGGTAGCAAGCCAAATAGTTCGAGTTTGAGGCGTGCTATGGGGGCTATGTTGCCCGTGAGTGGAGCCTGCACAACTGTTTGTTGGTGCTGATGCAACCGTTGGATGAGATCCATCACGCCGGGCATGAGGCGGGAGCGTTGCTGCAATGCAGCATGCTGTTGCTGAAACCCGGCTATGTAGGTGGCGCTAAATGTTGGCAACTGTTCTTCAATGTGCTCTGGCGATATGTGTGGGAAGGTGTCACGGATGATTTGCCAGTCGGTTTTGCCCGAAAAAAAGGTGCGTTCTTTTCGTGGCACGGGGCCGAAAACTTCGGCCATGGCGGCCCGCATGGCTTGGCCAGAAATGCCGTCTGTAAGCAATAAAGTTGCGTCTACATCCCAAAGAATGAGTTTTTTCATGGTGTATCTCCCTCCACTCCTGCATACGGAAAGGTATTGAACCGCCAAGACGCCAAGCATGTCAAGATAGGTCGCACCCTTGGAGCCTACCAGAAAAGCTACGACACCACCGTGCCGGCCCCATCGAGGGCGTGTGATACACACTCGGCACTACGCGCATCGCCAAGCACAACCCGCCCCACACCCTCGCCAACAGCCTCGGCTGCCCCAAGCACCTTCTTCTTCATGCGCCCCTCGGCATATTCCAAATAGGCCTCAACATCGGCGCGTGGAATGTGCGGTATCAGCGACGACTCATCGGGGAAAGCACGCAACAACCCCGGTACGTTGGAGAGCAACAGCAGCGTTTCAGCATGCAGCGCAACTGCAATAGCGGCTGCCGCACGGTCGCCATCCACATTGAGCGGTTCCCCCTTTTCGCTACTCGCAAGCGGAGCGATAACCGGCATATAGCCAGCGTCAAGCAGCATCTGCAAAAGAGACACGTTGACGCTTTCCACCGTACCCGTCCAGTCATCGCGCAGTACCTTCTGGCGGCCATTTTCGATGATACGAATGGCCGCCTTGCGCTTACCTTGCAGCAACTTTCCATCCAAACCACTCAACCCTAGAGCATTGACGCCGCGCCCTTGCAAGCGTTCAACTAGCCCCTTGTTGGCAGTGCCACAATAGACCATCTCAAAAATTTCGAGTGTGCGGCGGTCGGTATAGCGGCTCGTGTAACCGCTTGGCGATGTCACAAAGCGCGGCGGATGCCCAAGCGCCTCTGCCAAACGGTTCGTCTCATCTGAACCGCCATGCACAAGCACAAGGCGCTTCTCAGCATGCCACAACGTCGCAAGATTATCACTTAGCGCATCGTAATCTATACCTGCACTACCGCCAACTTTAATAACTATCATAGGTCATTGCTTCCCATTCATATGACAAACTTTGTATTCTTTGCGTCTTTGCGCGAGCTTTTTTTTATCACACATGTTGCATATTCCCTTCGACAGGCTCAGGGAACGGTTGCATATTCTCTTCGACAGGCTCAGGGAACGGCGCTCTGTTTTACACTGGGTGTAGCCCAAGGAATGTTAGCCCGGCTATTTCCTCAAACCCACACATCAGGTTCATACACTGCACAGCACTGCCAGATGCCCCTTTCATCAAGTTGTCAATAGCGCCAATGCTCACAATGCGCCCACTCTCTGGCTCTAGGGCAAAGCCAATATCGGCATAGTTGCTACCGGCGAGTATCTTTGGCTCTGGGAAGCGGTAGATACCGGTACGCTCCTTCACAATGCGCACAAAGGGTTGCTCATGCGCAAACGCACGGTAGGCCTGCCACAAGTCCTTTTCGGCTATAGTGCGTGCTGCAAAGACATGCGCCGTCGCCAATGCCCCCCGGACCATTTCCACCGAAGTGATAGACATATATACATTGTCAATGCTCGTGACCTGTTGCACCTCGGCGGTGTGGCGATGGCCGACAGGTGCAAAGGAACGCACTGCCCCCGCTCGCTCCGGGTGATGGCTACTGTCACTCGCCTGCGCTCCCCCCTCAGAAGAGCCAACTTTCACCTCGACTATCACCGGTCGCCTCGTATCCACCAAGCCAGCTTGCACCAGTGGCAACAGGGCCAAGTTGGTGACAGTGGCATTACAGCCCACACCACTAGCATAGCTGGCACCGCGCAACGCCTCCCGATGCACCTCGGGCAACCCATAGACAAAGCGCTCAAGCCAATCTGGGGCCGGGTGCTCCTCGCCATACCATTGATGATAGGCGGCCGTATCGCGCAGGCGAAAATCGGCGCTACAATCAATAATGCGTGGAGCTAGGGCAGCGTAGCGTTCCATAGATTTTGCCGCTTCACCATGCGGCAATGCAAGGAAAAGCACATCGCATGGCTCTATGGTGTCGGGGTGGACAAATTGCACCTTCGTACACCCGCGCAAGTTGGGGTGTACTTGGTAGAGATAGCGTCCAACAGCACTTCTGCTAGTGGCTTGGAACAATTCCACATAGGGATGCCCCAGCAGCAAGCGCAGCAATTCACCACCAACATAGCCGGACGCCCCAACAATGCTTACGCGCAAGGTCATGCATCACCTCGCCCAACTGCCAACACATAATCAATCATATGTGCGGGAATGTTGACACCTGTTGTGTCTATGCTATTGCGAAATTCCATAGTGTAGTTGACTTCGTTCACAAGCAATTGACCTTCTTTGGTTTCTAAAATATCTATGGCCAACATACCGCCACCCACAGCTTGGGCTGCTTGCAAACTAAGCGCGGCCATTTCAGGTGTCACAGGGCAATTGGTGGCATACCCGCCACGGGCTGTGTTCGTAATCCAATGCTCACCTGTGCGGTAGATAGCCGCAATACACTCATTGCCTACAACAAAGGCGCGAATATCTCGCCCCGGCTTATCTATATATTCTTGGATGTAGAAAATGGAATGTTGATAACTGCCGAGCACGCTCCGATGCTCAATGAGTGCTTCGGCGGCTTCGCGGTCATTCACTTTGCTGACTAAGCGCCCCCAAGAACCAATAGCCGGCTTGAGCACAACCGGGTAGCCCATATCTTCTATGGCAATGAGGGCACTCTCTGGTGTAAACGCAAGCTTGCAACGCGGCGTGGGTACATTGCCATGGATGAGCGCTTGGGTTGTCAAAAATTTATCGCCACACGTGGACGCAACATGGTATGAGTTCACCGTTGGTATACCGGCATCATTCAATATTTTCAGCATACAGAGCGCACGACTATGTTGAATGCACCGCTCGAAGACTACATCAAAAGGGTAGGTGTAGCTATGCAAGTCGAAAATATGGTCGCGGTCGTCAATACGGACAAACTCCAGACCACGGCGCTCCAGTTCTTCAAAGAGCAATTTTTCTTCGGCACGAACACGCGAACTGAGCACAGCGATGCGCATTATTCCCCCCAGTCTTCCTGTACCTCTGGTGCCAATTCCAATGTTGGCGGGTCAAGACTTACAACCTCTAGTTCTACACTACATTCAGGGCACACAACAATTTCACCCGTCATCGTGTCATGTGGAATATCAAACTCGGCACCACATTCGGGACATGAAACATTCATCAAAAAACCTCCTTTATATCATACTCCCATACAAACGTTTATAATCATACGATACATCTGGTGCCACGCATTGTCCGGTAGCGTGCGTGGCCGCGTTGCCCCGGCTTCTAGCCGGAATCCATACGCCCGTAGCCCAAGGGCAGTAGTCCTTGGGCGTAATTCTTAGCCGGCCGGAATCCGGCAGGATGCTGGTGCTACACTGGTGCTACACTGGACAGGCTAGAAGCCTATCCTACGCATTTCACTGTTTCTTTCTCACCCTTGTAGCCGTTGTATACACGTAGCCGTTACATCATTGGTTGTCGCGCTTCCCCCCAAGTCGGGCGTATGCGGACCATGTCGCAAGATATGTTGAATAGCCGTCGCTAAGCGTTGCGACAATGCCCTATCAACTGCCCCACGTTGCGCGAGCCACTCAAGACACATACCAACGCACCCAAACATAGCCAATGGGTTAGCCTTGCCCTGCCCGGCTATATCGGGCGCAGACCCATGCACAGGCTCAAACAAAGCGCGGTCTTTGCCCAAGTTAGCGCTGCTCGCCAGCCCAAGCCCACCACCATGAATGCAGGCCACATCCGAAAGTATATCACCAAACATATTTGTAGTGACAATGACATCAAAACGTTCGGGGTTTTGCGCAACGCGCATAGCTGCGGTATCTACCAGCATTTCTTCTGTAGATATATGCGGATACTCCTGCGCCACCGCTAGCCCAACTTCACGAAACAGACCATCCGTAACACGGAGCACATTGGCTTTGTGAACAATGGTTACTTTTGCGGTTCGCTGCGCAGCAGCTCGTTCGTTGGCCAGTTCAAATGCTTTACGCACGATACGCTCGCTACTATACTTGGTAATGACACGCTCTGCTATAGCCGTTGTACCATTGTTCTCTAGGCGCTCACGTCCTGCGTAGAGCCCCTCAGTATTTTCGCGCACGACGACGAGGTCAACGGGTTGTTGTGTAGTTGCACCGCTATGGGCCAGCAATCCTGCATTGGAGACAGGCCGTATATTGGCATAGAGGTCTAGGGCTTTGCGTAGTGCTACAATAGGGCTGCGATAGCCTTGCACTGGGTGGCTCGGTGAAGCCACTGCACCAAAGAAAATAGCATCTGCCGCTTGTGCTGCTTCAAGCGTCGTTTCGGGTAGGGCCGACCCGGTTTCCTGAAAGGTTGCCCACCCTGCTTGGGCTTCAGTGATAGGTACATCCAATGGCAAGGCTTGTAATATCTGTTGGGCTGCATAGATCACCTCGGCCCCTATGCCATCGCCTGGAATAACACATAGTTTCATATGCACCAATCCCATTTTACTAAGCCGTTCCCTGAGCGTGTCGAAGGGGACAGACTATCTTAACTCTCAACTCTCTTCCATACGTGCAACCAGTATATCGAGTTCCTCTTGTGTGACACCTTCAACCCCAAGCGGGCGTTGCGTGCTATCGTGGCAATCGGACCCTCCTGTGACTATCAAACCATGTTGCTGTGCATACGCCAACAAAATGTCACGATGCTCAGGTGTGTGGCCGGGGTAGTAGACTTCTAGCCCATCAATGCCCAATGTGGATGTATCCAAAAATTCCGGCATCAGGCGCTGCACTGTCTCCAGTGGTGGGAGTACCTCTTTGTAGTGGCTTTCGCCAGGAAAGGAACCTGCCGCAGGATGTGCAAAGATCCGCACAAAGGGAAATTGGTCAATAAGTAACTTGATATGGTTCATTTCAACGCCAGATGGAACATACGCCTTGCTATCGTTGCCAATGAGCATATTGACAGTGTCGCGGTCTTCTATGCCGTGTTGCTCCTTGAGAGCCAAAGCAAAATGGCGTCGTGTCACATTGGGGCTATAGGCCTCTACTTCCTCGGCTGTCAATGGGCGCTGCAAGATAGGTTCAGGGCTATTGGGCCCAAATGCGTTATTGATTGCGACGACTCTAGCACGCACCAACTCTGCACCGCGTCCCTTGCTGAGCATCTGCTTCATAGCATCTCGAAATGAGGCATGATGCAGGAGCGTATTGGCAAAGTAGAGCAACATATGCAGCGAGCCAACGAAAAAGCTACGCTGAAAGCGCAGAGTCACTTCTATGCCGGGAATGACCATTATGCCCGTCTGTTTGCCAGCCTCTATCGCCTCATCTAGCCCGTCGAGCGTATCGTGGTCGGTGAGGGCAACTGCTTGTAAGCCAAGTGCATGGGCTGCATGCACAAGCTCGGTTGGTGTATACTCACCGTCTGATGCAGTGCTATGGTTGTGTAGGTCTGCCACAATAGTTCTTGTCATGATTCGCCTGGAAACCTCCCATATGTACGATAATAGGGTACAATGCCACCGGCTTCCCATACTTCACGTTGAAATGATGAGAGGGCCGGGAGTTGTATATGCATGTCATCGGATAACGTAACGGTTGCATGGTGCATATCCAATGTAACATCCTGCCCATCGTGCAGCGTTTGTGTCAGGTCGGCGGTGAAGCACGGTATGCCTAGGTTGAGAGCATTGCGAAAGAAGATGCGTGCAAAGAGTGGTGCAATGATTGCGCCTAGTTGCACCATGTTGAGTGCAAGCGGGGCATATTCGCGTGAACTGCCACACCCAAAGTTGCTGCCCGCAACGATAATATCACCAGGTTGTACATTGGGTGCAAAGTCTGGCCGTGCTTCAACAAATGGATATTTTACCAGTTCTGACTCATCTTTCAACATGTAGGGAGCGTAGCGCCCCGGTATAATTTGGTCTGTGTTTACATCATTGCCAAACATCCAAACTCGTGCCATTGAAACAAACTCCTCTTCTAAACGATGTTCAGTGTGTTCTTTGCGTTTTTATCTTTGCGCAAGTCTCGTAGGGGGTCCTCACATCAAAAATTCGCCTGGATGGGCGATGTACCCTTTAATTGCACTAGCTGCGGCCACTTCGGGTGAGGCAAGGTAAATATTGGCATCGGGGCTACCCATACGCCCACGAAAATTGCGGTTGCCCGTGAAGACGCATACTTCGCCGGGGGCCAGCACACCCATATGTCGCCCAATACATGCGCCACAGCCTGGCGTACCAATGGTAGCGCCTGCGTCAAGCAAGATGCTGAGGATTCCCTCCTCTGTTGCACGGCGCAACCCTTCGCTACTAGCGGGAACAACAATCATGCGCACACCGGGAGCTAGTTTTTGCCCCTTGAGGATACGTGCGGCAGCGGACATGTCTTCGTAGCGTCCGTTGGTACACGTACCCACGTAAACGACATCTACGGCTATACGCTCTAGGTCTGCTACATTTACCACATTATCTACAACATGGGGTTTGCTCACCTGTGGTTGCAGTGTATGCAAGTCTATATCCAAAATCTGTTTGTACGTGGCACCCTCTTGCACGGCCAGCCACGATGGGACGTTCAACCCCTGTGCAGCCGCACCAGTTGGTGGTATCAGTCCAGCTTTACCGCCAACCTCAATAGAGAGCGTGGCGAGAGTCATACGGTCGCCAATGCTTAAGTTCTCCACGCCATGCCACTCGACAGTGGCATAGGTTGCTCCTTCGGCTCGCAACTCACGGGCTACCCGCAATGCAATATCTTTGGAGCTCACGCCCAGTTGCAACGTGCCACTCATGCGCACTAGGATGGTTTCGGGCACACGCATCCATGTTTTGCCAGTGGCTACCACGAGGGCTATGTCGGTTGTACCCATACCAGAACCAAAGGCACACACGCTGCCATAAGCTGTGCTATGGCTATCGCTACCAACGATGACCATGCCGGGTTGCGCTAATCCCTCTTCAACGAGCACTTGGTGGGATATGCCACGTCCCACGTCAAACATGTGGGTAATGTTTTGCTGACGCACCCATTGTCGCACATTGCGTTGATGACTAGCTGTTTGCACGCTGGATGCGGGTGCAACGTGGTCTATGACGACGGCGACTTTGTCGCGGTTCCATACATACTCGGCTCCCAGTTCTTCATGCAATACTTTGATAATACTGGGTGAGAGGCTGTCGTGCATCATCGCAAGGTCTACCTGCACAGTGACAACATCGCCGGCTTGGACAGTATGACCGGCCGCATGGCTCAGTATTTGCTCTGAAAGTGTTTGAGGCATGTTTTGTGTATTCCTTAACATTTTTCATACCTATTCCCTGAGTGTATCGAATGGAACAGGTAGTTCCTTTATTCTGTATATTCGTATAAGAGTTCGTCAAGGTCCTGCATATCAAGTGGGCGCTCGTCGGCCATGGCTTTGATACGTGCTGCTGCGGCGCGGGCTTGGGCTTCGCTCAGGGTTATGCCAAGCTCACGAGCACGTTCGGCGATGGCATGCCAACCAGTGAGACGATGCACCACTGACACAGTGCGTGAGCGCCCAAACATGGTTGGGTCCAATATTTCATAGCTGCGTGGGTCTTTAAGTATCGCTTTGGTATGCATGCCGGCTTTGTGGGTAAAAGCTGTTGTACCGGTGATATAGTTGTTGAAAGGTATTTGTACACCCACAATATCAGCTATCATCTGGTCTAGCTCTGGCAAAAGTGCGAGGTTATATTGTGCAACGCGCTTGGGGTCAATAGAAGCTAGGCGTGCGATAAACCCCCCCAAGGGAGCTATGCCGTTGCGTTCACCAATACCCAGAACAGTGACATTGATATGGGTTGCGCCGGCCATGTAAGCACAAAAGGCATTCGCAATGGCGCAGCCGGTGTCATCGTGGCCATGAAATTCTATATCGCAAGGTACGGCTTGCCGGATAGTGCTCACGACTTCTGTTACTTGGCTTGGTGTGGCTATACCGACCGTATCGGCTATGCCAATGCGATGCACGCCAAGCTCTACAATGGGTTTATACACACGCAACAGGTCTTCAAGTGGGGTGCGAAAAGCGTCTTCGCACGAAAAGCGAATGTCCACGTTGTATTGCTGGAGGTAGCCAATAACGGTTTGGGCTTCTTCAATGAGTTGGTCAATGGTACGACCATGCCCAACTGAGCGCAGTTGTTCAGATGTGGCAAAGAGAACACTAACGCCCTGTGCTCCATGCTCAACGGCCAGTCGCACGTCGTTCATATGACAACGGGTGTGGGCTACAATGTGAGCTTTGAGACCCATGCCAGCTATGGTAGCCAAATCACGCGCACTTTGCGGCGATGCTGCCGGGGTTGTCAGTTCAATATATTCAACCCCGAAGGCGTCTAGGGCTTGGGCTATGGCAATACGCTGCTCACTCGTAAAATTGGCACTATAAAACTGCTCACCCTCGCGCAGGGTGGTATCCACAAGGCTACATCGCTCAGACAATTGCATAAGAGATAGACTCCATCACTCTAGTATAGTCTCACACAAAAAAAAACCGCCACACCATTCAGTCTGGTGAGACGGACCTCGACACCGCATGGCGTGCAAGCACCGCTAACCAGACCTCCCGGCCGGTTTCTCAAGGCGCTTGCTTTTTTTCGAGTATAGCATTTCTATCACGGGCTGAGTATAGCAGTATTTGGAAAGGCTGTCAACTAGAATGGCAATGCGGCAAAGCGATAAAGTGATAAAGCGATAGAGAAAGACTCACCACAAAGACACAAAGAACACAAAGATTCTATCAACTCTCACTACCATACGTAACGGTTCTTTTTTAATAAAAAAAAGAACCGCCAAGACGCCAAGACGCCAAGATATAAAAAAAGGAACATGCAATTCTTTGCTGGTACGCTACAGGGGGGCGGGTTGTCTAGCACAGTCATACAATCCTCGTGTTCAATGACACGGAGCAATGCCTTCATGATTTCGGATCTTCGTGCTGCATAGCTATCACACCTCAAGCTCATCGCGCACAAGCTCATCTGTCGTCACCTGAAATATATCGGCTATCTTCAGCACAAGCTCAACATTGGGCTTCTTTCTTCCACTCTCAAGATAGCTCACATAGGCATTGGTGAAGCCAAGCTGCTCTGCAAGCTGCCTCTGGGTTATGCTGTTTCTTTCGCGGAGAATGCGCAGTTTTTCACCAAAACGTTTCATATCTTTTGACAATACAATCTATTCATGCTACTATACCTTTTAGTTGACCTATGAGTTAATGGTTTCACTTTGAAGACGATCCCATAGGTCAAACGCATGATAGCATAAAATAGAGGAGAAACAAAAATGAAGGAATCACAAGCACCATCTCTGCGTCCATCACACCTGATGGCACTATCTATACGAACAATGGAAAGTTTGCTCAACGACGTAGGTACCTATGGTTTGCGTGTGTCGCATGTCGAAGGTGAGCAATGGCGTTGGGAGTGGTGTGGTCACTCGGCGTTGTCCAATGGCATGGGCAGTGCCATTGTCACAGCATACTATTGGTATGTTGGGCTATTGTCGGATGTGGAAGCAGACATACAGTAGGTCCGGGGAATGCTGGCACGATGCGTGCGACGCACAGACCGGTAGCGTGCGTCGCACTGCCATTGGGTGTGGTACAGTCATAGAGACATTGCTTGCAACGTCTCTACAGTCATTCATCCCGCCCCCGGCTGAAGCTCCAGCGCTACTGCTCCTTTCGGAAGCGGCGCATCAACCGCCTCAAGAACGGCTCTTCGCCAAGAGACTCGCTGGCATGCTCAGGGTCGCGGAATGGGCGAGCATATGGTGCCTGCGCATCGGTATCCAACAATGGAGCCGACTGCGCCGCTGGTAGTTGCGGCTGTGCCAGCGCTGTATCGCGGAACGGGCGTTCATAGGATGTATCCGGAACCTCCTCGGGTTGCGGGGCTGGCTCACGTTGTGGAAGCACCCACTCCTCTTGGGCTACATTATGAAATGGGCGTTCATATCGCGGCGCAGCAGCCACGGAAGCCTGCGACGTGCCCCACTCCTCACCCAAAGCAGCCTTTTCAGACGTGGGTTGACTCCACGATTGTACATACACATCGGCCATATTCCTCTGCGTGCGCGATACAGACCATTGATGCTCTGGGCTATCGCGGTATGGACGATCAAACGGACCAGATGTAGTCACCGACTTCTTCTGCGCCCGTGTTTCCTGCGCAGAGGTAGCTACCCATGGTTGAGTTGGTTTGGGCTTGCTTGTAGCAGCAGTCACCACCGACGAAGGCGCATAGCCCGTTGTTTGCCCCTTGCCCTGCAACCGTTGGTCTTGCTCGAGCAACAACTCAATCACCCGCATTTCAGACTGGGCCACCGACTGGCTCAACTCCGCCGTAAGCTCTACCCCGGCTGCCAAAAGCGCACTACTATAGATAGCCCGCAATGCTGCCTCAAGGATAGCATCATCGCCTTGGTAACTCGAAAGACGCTTGATAATGGGATTGTCTATATTGAAACATAGCCCGTAAATATCCGACGTTTCCTTGCCCACATGCCCTATCAAATCAAACAGCGCCCGGCTGCCATCCACCACCTGTTCAACCATGCTGTCTTGGTCATAATCGGAATTGCGCACAGCCAAAGCCGGCATCTCTGGCGGGTGAAAACGCACACCACGCGCCGTAATGCCCATAGCCTCATAGCGTCTTTCAAGCGTGCGCCACTGCTCACCCTCGACAAAATCCATTAACTCAACCACGCCAGAAACCATCTGGCGCAGGTTCACATTGTCTTTTTGGGCAACATACTTTTTCAGGAATTGCTCATCTACCACATCGGTACGGAAGATAGGTACACCACGCGCACGAAAAACAGAACTTTGCTGCTGCCCAGCCGTTTGCGTGCTCGGCACATAGTAAATCGTCTTCATGCCTCCCAAACGCTTGGGTGCTCGTTGCAGATACTTCGGAATGGTGAGTGTACCCATATCACTCGCAATTGGTATTAAGTCTTTCACTTGGTCAAAGAAGAAATCATCGCGCACAGCGCCCCACTTCACAGCCCATTCATGCTGTTTTATCACCTCCAGAAATGTGGAGCGTTCCTGCTTGGCCAGTTTCTGGATGAACGCGGCTACCGTTTGTCCAAGGTAGGTTTGCAACGCCCGGTACGATTCGCGTTCGCTGATAGCCGACTCGCGGCTCGCCACCAACTCAAGCGTGGCACAATCGAGCACACCGCTGATAAAGCCGGCCCATTCTGGCAAAATGTGCAAATCTTCCCCAATGAACATGCGTTTCTGGAAAATGTCAATCGAACGCAAATGACGCTTCCAGTCGCCACTGCGCGGCGGAATGAACAACACGCCTTGCACAGCTAGATCGTCGCGCTCTATGGCTATTGGCTCCATGGCGAGCGGCATTACCCCATAGCGATGGTCTATATAGGCAGCATATTCATTATAGGTAGTGCTGGTGTGCCACGGCGCATGCATGCGGTTCACCTTGGTTGTATGCTCATTGAGGTAGATGGGGAAGCCAATGAAATCAGCATAGTACACAATGGTATTGTACACTATTTCCTCTTCCAATAAGTCAAAGTGGGCTGGTTTGAGGTAGAGCATAACGCGAGTACCCGGCTCAGCACGTTCGCCAAGCCCAATCTGATACTCGGCTGTTCCCTCACAAACCCAACGCACAGGTTCGCCGCCTTCAGTGGAGAGTGTATCTACAATGACGCGGTCGGCCACCACAAAGGATGAAAGAAAGCCAATGCCAAATTGCCCAATGAGCATATTGGCTGCATCCTTGTCTTCAGTTGAAAGACGTTGGCGCTCTTCACGAGTGCGCCCACCACCAATGCTCGCCAGGTAGCGCACAACATCTTCATGGACCATGCCTGCACCGTTATCTTCAAAAATGAGTACACGCTCACCTTTAGATGCACGCACGGTGATGGCCGGCTTGAAGGCTTGCCCGGCCGATTGGCGACGCACGCATGAGTCATTCGCATTTTGAATGAGCTCACGCACACATGCTTTTGGGTTGGCGTAGAGGTTTTCGCCAAGCACTTTTATCAAGCTTTGAAAATCTACCTGAAACGTTCCAGTATCAAGCTCTTGGGTATGGAGTTGTACTGTGGTCATACAGTTTTACCTCATTTTCTGGTTTATGGTATCCTAGTGGTACTTGCATGAGAAGATACACCGGTTTTGCATTTCTCGCAAGCGTTGATAGTGGTTGAGTTGTGGGTGTTATCACATCAGCACAGTGCTAACCTGTGCTACAATGGTGCAGTTGTTGGCTCTCTATGTGCCGGCTACATAGGTTGATGAATAGTTTACATAAAGGATGGGATGCAACCATATGATTATCATTGGTAGTCACAATGGAAGTATAGGAATAAATGTCGCTTGGGATATTCTCGAACGGGGTGGCTCAGCGCTAGATGCGGTCGAGGCGGCTACCCGTCTCGTCGAATCAAACCCAGATGACCATACTGTAGGGTATGGTGGCTACCCCAATCTCATTGGGATGGTTGAGCTCGATGCCGCTATTATGGATGGCACAACCCTGCGGGCCGGCTCGGTTGGTGCATTGCAAGGCTACCGACACCCTATAAGTGTAGCACGTGCCGTCATGGAGCATTTGCCTCATGTCATGCTTGTTGGTGATGGAGCAGCACGCTTTGCGAGAAACAAGGGCTTTGAATGCGAGTATTTGCTCACCAGTGAAGCCTCAACCTTTTGGCGTGAGGGCATCGAAAAGGCTTTGCCTGAAGTGTTTGGCAACACACGAGCAACTGAACTTTCAGATACCCTCGTGCATCATTCCGATAATCTCGTTCCCGACCCAACACGTTCGACGGGCACCGTCAATTTTATTGCCCTCGATAGCCACGGGGCAATGGCAGCAGCAGTGAGCACAAGTGGTAGTGCTTGGAAATTTCCAGGGCGGGTAGGCGATTCGCCTATCATCGGGGCAGGTCTCTATGCCGATAATCGCTATGGTGCGGCTGCATGCACGGGCTGGGGAGAGCTTGCAATGCGTGCTTGCACAGCGAAAAGTGTGGTGCTCTACATGAAGTTTGGGTTTAGTGTGCAGGCTGCTTGCACCGAAGCGCTCAATGACTTGACAGCCTTTGGCCTTGAGCCAGAAAAGTTGAGCCTGAATATCAATGCTATTGACGCAGCAGGTCATTATTGTGCTATCACCTCGGCGAAAGGTGCCTTTGTGTATCGCACTGATGGTATGAGTGGTTTTGAAAAGCGCAAACGGCTTGTTTTGTCATTGGGTGTATACTAATATGAGCGATCAACAGAAGCAATCATTTGAGCAGTCCTACCCAAATATCGTGCGTTGGGTCAAATCCTATGGATGGATTGAACTTGGTCAAGATGACTATAGCACCTCGTTTGTGCGTGCTATAGATGGGGGGGGGCTTATCTGGGAAGGGCGCAACGCCTACCAATCTATGGAAGAGGTTTTTCAAGAGTTGGATGTAGCTCTTGGCACATGTTTCCATGATGTCTATGGTGAATAGAGCGTATACCAATAGGTTGTTGACTGCAAGAAAAAGAATTTGTATGGAATGGAATAGAATAGATCAGGAGTTTGTCTATGCTTTCAGGGTCTGGAGAAGAACAACAGCGAGAACGTTTTATTATCCCTTCGCGGTTGAATCAACTGCGTATGCAATTAGAAGATTTTGTGGGGCGCGATGAGCAGGTTGAACGCTTGTCTCGTGAATTGTATGCCCGTTCAGCCGAAGGAGTGACAGTATGCCTGCATGGGCCAGATGGTTTTGGAAAAACAGAACTGGCCTATGCAATAGCACTTGAAATAGCAGAATACTGCCCAGATGGCCAAATTGTTTTAGACCTGCGCGGGCATACCGATAGCCCCCTCACCCCCCAACGTGTGATGCAACACATTACCAATGCATTTGAACGGTTTATCGTCTCTACCAATAATCTCGACTTGGTGCGCAACAACTGTCACAAAGTATTGCGCGACAAGCGTGTGCTTATCTTTCTCGACAATGTGCTAGACGTCGAACAGGTGCAAGGGTTGATGTCTGTCCCAGGATGTGTCTTGATTCTTGCTAGTCGCCACCCACTTGACTTACCAGGAGCCATTATAGAACAGGTGCAAGAGATGACCCATGAAGATGCCTGCACTATGATAGAAACAGTGTGCGATGGCATTGAAGATGAAGAACTCGTTTCGCGCCTAGCCGACTTGTGCCAGTGCATCCCCCTTGCCTTGCGCCTATGTGCTGGCCTGCTCGCCTACGATACGGAACGCGACCTAGAAGAGTTCCTTGACCAATATGCGTCTATGCAACGTGAAATTTCTGAAAACGACTCGCTAGGGACACTCCCGCCGGCCGTCGAGGCAGCAATACGGTTGAGCTATGATGCCATGGATGCCAACGAACAAGCTACATTGCGGCAGCTCAGTGTCTTTATTGGCACCTTCGACATCAATGCTGCCCAAGCAATTGTCAATATTCAACAGCATAAGCCACCCCGTGGACTCAAGACATCTAAGCGTGGCCGCCAAAAGGGTGGGCAACAAAAGCGACAACGTGGGCGTGGGTCATTGGTACCCAAGATATTCGACGTAATGAACCGGTTACATGAGCGGCAAATCTTCAAATATAACGATGACCTCTATCGCTATGAGATGCACGAATACGTCCGCCAGTTTGCAGAATCGCAGATGCGCGAAGAAGAAGAAGGGGTGCATTGGCGCTTTGCTATGTATTTTGGTGAACTTGTTTCACGAATGGAGGGTTTTTCGCGCCGTGATGATAGCAGTGCAGCCGAGGCATTAAGCTGGCTCGATTGTGAACGCGCCAATATTGATGCCGGCCGCAAGTGGGCTATGGACCAAAAGAATGATAACCTCATACTCGAATATGGGCACATGTTCGTTTCCAAGCTGATGATACGCTACTACCCACGCCAAGAGCAAATACCATGGGCCGAAATATCTATGGCAGCAGCACGCCGGCTGAAGAAGCGCAAAGAAGAGGCACGCGCATTGACGATGGTAGGCACCGCCTTACATGCTGTCGGCGAATCGTCGCGTGCGGTTGAATATTATCGCCGCGCACTCGACATGGTGATGACGGCAAATGACCCTAGCCTTGAGGATGCTATATTTAGTAGTCTGGAGAATGCCGATATGTTAGGGCTAGGTGAAACAGAGCATGCTATCGAAAACTATACCCGCACCCTCAAAGTGGCTCGCATTGCCAAAGATAAGCGTGGCGAAGTGGCCGCTCTCGTTGGGCTTGCTTTGACCCATGCGACACAGGGCGAAATGCTTGAGTCTATTTCATACTACACGCAAGTGCTAGGCATTACCCGTGAAGCTGAAGACCGCCATGGCGAAAGTGTGGCCCTCGATGGCCTTGGCCGTGTGTATATGGACCTTGGCAAAATGCGGCAGGCAATGGAATTGTTCGATGAATCGTTGCAAATTGCCCGTGAGCTTGGTATTCGAGATAGTGAAGCCTCCTCTCTCAGTGTCATTGGGCAGGCCCACATCAGCATGGGTCGCCCGGACTGGGCTATACCCTACTTTGAGCAAGCACTCGAAATGAACCGTGAAATAGGCAACCGTAGCTCTGAGGGGGCGCTGTACAATAGCTTTGCGCGTGCTAAAGTTGATTTGGGTAGACCTGAAGAGGCATTTGCTCTGTGCGAGGAATCCCTTGCCATTGCGCTAGAAATTGGAAACGAAGATGATGAGGGTACATCGTATGGTAATATGGCCTATGCATACCTTGAGTGTGGGGAACCCGAAAAGGCTATTGAACTGGCCGAGCGCACGCTCGAAATGAAGCGGAGACTCGACAATGACCGCCATATTGGGTATTCGCTCAACTTTATAGGCGTGGCAAAAATGATGCTGGGGCAAGGTGAGCAAGCCATACCCTTGCAGGAAGAGGCTCTTGAGTCGGCTCGCAAGGTGGCTGACCGTCACCTTGAAGTGCGCATTATTCGTGACTTGGGGCGAGCGCATGTTGCTGCTGGCACGAGAGAGAAAGGCATAGAATATCTCGAACAAGCCCGAACTATGGCACAAGAAGTTAGCAACCGCCGCATGGAAGCACTAAGTAGCTGGGACCTTGCTTTGGTGCTCTACGAAGAACATAAAGAGCATAATGGTGATGTAGACCCACGTATCATTGAGCTGATGAATATGTGTGTGCAGTATGAACAGCATGTTGGGCACACGCGCTATGAAGAACATGCAGCCTATCTTGCACACGTGCAGGAAGAGCTTGCGGGCAAAGTGTGAGCGGTTGAGTACCAAGATGTAGAGACGTTGCACGCAACGTCTCATCCTGTTTGTCGGACGGGTGCCACGCATGTTTGGGAGTGCGTGGCACCCGTAGGTAGCAGAGTTTGAAGCGCTGAGTCGCTGATAGTGCTGGGGCGCTGATGCATAATGAAAGGAGCACAACGTATGCGTTCGTTCAATTCGTATGGACCGGTAGATGCGCGATACCATTTTTGTGTTGAGCGTAAAGCGATGGTAGAGGAATGTGTCAATCACTTGATAGGCATTCCCGAAGCGGGGGGGCACTACTTCACCATTTGGGGCGCACGACAAACAGGCAAGACGTGGCTGATGCGCCAAGCGATGCACGAAATACCCAAGCGTTATGGCGATACGTTTACATGACTTGATTTTTCTGTTGGGGGATTGCGGGGTATGTCGTTTAGCGTTGATGAGCAGGATATGATGCCTACGCGATTGAGCGTGGTGATTGAAGCGTTTTTCCCCGGCAAGCCGTATGTAACGACGTGGGAAGCATTTCGTCGGTTGTTTGCAAGAGATGGTCTCTTTGACAAACCATTGATTCTGTTGATAGACGAGGTAGATACGTTGCCGCCACTCTTGTTAGATTTGTTGGTGACACAATTTCGGGAATTGTATCTTTACCGTAACACCAACTGGTTGCACGGGTTGGCACTCACAGGTGTGCGGGCAGTCATTGGCATGGAGAGCATGCGCGGGTCGCCGTTCAATGTGCAACGGTCAATGCAGGTGGGCAACTTGACAGCCGACGAGGTGCGCGAGATGTATCGGCAATACCAAGATGAAAGCGGGCAAGCTATAGCCCCAGAGGTCGTCGAAACGGTGTATGAGGTGACACGAGGGCAGCCGGGCTTGGTGTCGTGGTTTGGCGAGTTGCTCACCCAGAAGTATAACCCTGGCCAGGGGCAACCCATAGAGCATACGACATGGGAATATGTATGGAATGCCGCCCGTTTCGTGCTTCCCAACAACAACCTGACGAACCTCATTACCAAGGCACGCGAAGAGGAGTATCTCCCTTTTCTTGCTGAGTTGTTCAGCAAAGCGAACATTCCGTTTGCCTTTCATAAGCCACTGCACAATTATCTGTATATGCATGGCATCATAGAGCCAGACATCGTGCATGATGAACACGGCAAACCTATCACGCTGTGTCGCTTTACCTCACCGTTTATTCAACAATGCTTATACGATGCGTTGAGTGATGAGTTGGTTACACGTAACCCCTCGGTTCTGCCCTTGCATCCCTTGGATACGCTTGATGATGTCTTTGGCGCACTTGTGCTGAATCTGCCGGCCCTGTTGCAGCGCTATAAAGACTACCTAGCGCGGTTGAAAGCCAAAGGCATAGACCCATGGAAGGAGCAAC
>CAZVEN010000003.1:0-107142 GCA_964626155.1 uncultured Chloroflexaceae bacterium
TTCCCCCGCACCCATACACGTTGCTGGCAGACGTATCAGCGCGGGAACGTACCTATGCGGCACAGGTTTGTGGGCGCAAGCGCATTCGTTTATTCGTGTTCTATTCGTGGACGGCACCCCCCCCAGCGCCTCAGCGGTTCAAACCCCACACGCCTGCCGTCCACGAATGGGGGCAACGAATAAACGAATAGGGGTTCCCCCGCACCCATGCTCGTCGCTAGCAGACGTATCAGCGCGGGAACGTACCTACGCGGCACAGGTTTGTGGGCGCGAGCGCATTCGTTTATTCGTGTTCTATTCGTGGACGGCACCCCCAGCGCCTCAGCCCCATCAGCGCCTCAGCGGTTCAAACATCCCTCAGCGATTCATCCCCCCAGCGCTTCAGCGGTTCCATATGTGCCACCTCACCCTTTGCGCAAACAAAGAGACAAAATCAAACGAAAGCCTCTGTTGAGGTAATAGTCTTTGTTAGGATAAACACCGTCCCGCGTCGCGCAGAGAATATGTATTCTATTATCATAATATGAAGCACCTCGTATAGACACATCCCAACTACCAACCTCAAAATCATTCATCATAGTATCACTTTTATCAGGATAGCCCTTGTAGCTACTGGTTGTCCACTCCCACACATTGCCCACCATATCTTGTGCGCCACATGCAGCAGCTCCGTCCGGTCGGTTGCCCACCTGGGCCGGCGCTTCTGCACCCGTTTCCTCATACACTGCCCGTTCAGTCGTTGGCTCATCCTCGCCCCATGTATAGGTATGACGTTGTGCGTTTACATCATAGGCTGCGGCAACTTCCCATTCCGCCTCGGTGGGTAAGCATAAGCAATAGTCATCGGGAAATTCTTCTGTAAGTTGTTCGTTCAGCCAGTTGGCAAATGCAATAGCTTCATACCAAGAGGAGCCATTTACTGTTTGGTCTTCGGCACTGTTGTATGGTGCGTTTTTCCAACTGTATGGCTGTGTGCGTTTCCATCTATTTTTCCACTCCCACCCATTGGGTGTCCACCAGCGTTCTTCGTTGTAGCCCCCGGAATCCATGAACTGCCAGTATTGTGCCACCGTGATAGGGTGCTTGGCTATCCAGAAGGCCGGCAGGGTAATATTGGCACTCTCGCGTCCTTTTTCCCACCCGCCAATGCGATAGGTACCCGGCTGAACATAGCACCAGTAGCCTTGTGGCTGCCCGAAGGTGGTAGAAAGATGCTGAAGTTCCTCGCGCCATTCGGCTATAGTGACGGGGAATAAAGCCCCCCCTCTTGCATCCTGCGGTTGGCTAGAAACCGCTTCCCCGTTGGTAGAGACGTTGTATACAACGTCTCTACTGGTTATGCGCCCCGCCAGCTCCGCATAGCGCCCACCCATGCGGCGCAACAACGATGCCGCCACACGCGCAAAGGGGCGATACTCCTCGTCGGCAAGCCGCGCCAACGCCTCTGGGTCTTCTGCCAACAGAGCCGAAAACCCCACTGGGTGCCCCATATGCCGGCCAATGTAGTCCGACACAATCGCCAACACCTGCATGGAGTCGGGCACGAGAACAGAAGCTTGCAACTCCTCGCGCACGCCTGCATAGAAATCATACGGCACATAGTCAGGGTCTTGTGCTTGGGCGGCCTCATGGGGCGTTTGCAGGTGTATCGGCCTGAGCAAGCCGCTCAAAAACACCTCGGCAAGGTGTACCTGCCGCGATTCGGGCAGCATAGCCTGCTGCACCAAGCGCATGATGTGTAGGTTGAGCGGCGCAGCCGCCGATAGCAACCCGGCCAGCTTAAAGGCCGTTGCCGATGCCGTTACGTAGAAGCGCGTCACTCGCTCTGAAGCTTCCCCCCCTAGCCCCCTTTCAAGGGTAGGTCTCTCAGAATCGCTTTCTGAAGACACAAGATCCCCCCCTAGCCCCCCCGTACACGGGGGGGAATCGGGCATCTCCCCCCTGCGTGCGGGGGGGCCGGGGGGGGAAGGGGAATTGGAGGGGGGAGCATCGGGCATAGTTGGCAGCACAAACCCCGGTATGCGCACATCCTCATTGCCAAGCACTAAGTGTACCCATGCGGCCAGTGTATCTGGCTCGAGTGTCACCACGGGCAGGCACATACCATGTTGCACGCGCTCGCCAAAAAACACTTGCGGCTCATCATAGCGCAAATACTGATTGGGGCGGCAGGGCGAAGGCGCATAGCACAATACATCCATTTCCATGCCAAGTGCCGTGCGCGACCATAGGCTATCTGGCAACACGTGTACAACGGTGACGAGATTGTAGCGCCCCCACAGCGCCAACAGGTTGGTAGCTATGCTCCCGTTGCGCCATGCCGCCGAGACGCAATCGCTGATGAGCAGCACGAGACGTCGCCCGCTTGGGTCTATCAATTCGCGTGGGTTGCGCTCGCGTTGTCGCGGGGATGCTCCCTTGGCATTGGCACTAGCACTGCTGTTGCTGCCATAGCCGGCATACAGGTGGAGTGTGCCGTCATCGTCATCCGTGACCAGTTCCCAGATGCGCACATCGCGGAATGCGCCATGGTGCGCGAGCAAGCGTCGCAACTCCAGAATAGCCTGCTGCCAGATTTGGACCGAGGCAGCGCTATCAACTACCAGCGCAACATCGAGCCAGCGCACCTTGGCCGGGCGCAGGGCCGGCACCCATAGCCCCTCATCTGCAATGCGCTGGACGGTGGCATCCTCATCCACTGCGGTTGTCGTGTGCGATTCGACACGGCGCTTGAGTGGGCGCAGGCTACGGGCCAGTTCAAGCTTGCCAGGCAGGGCTGCTGCGCCCGGCGTGCTGAATGCCAGCAGGGAGGCATCATCGCCGGCGTCGCGGGGGGCATTGGCATAGAGTCCAGCTTGTTGGCTTGCCTGTTTGTTCCCTTCGCCCCCTTCGACAAGCTCAGGGTCCGGGGGCTTGTTCCCTTCGCCCCCTTCAACAGGCTTAGGGTCCGAACCGTGGAGTCCCTTTTCGGTCCTGAACAATGCGGATATATCGGGCATGCCCAGCATGTCGCCCACCGTGTCATCTGATGCAGCATCGGGCGTGTCGGGCTGGCTACCCATATGCAGCGATAGCCATAGCATATCGGCCATGTCTTCGGCGGATAGGTCGGGCATGCTGGTATGCAGTTTGTTGACAAAGCGGTTTAGGTGTGCCATTTATTTATGTTTCATTACAATATAAGCCTCGCGCAGAGGTGCAAAATAGAACCTAGGCAAACACTTCTACTGGTACAGTGATGGTATGTATTGGTACTGTTTCTTGCCGTTGCACAGCAAAAAAACGCTGTTCAATTTCAAGCACTACCTCAGCAGCATAGTAGCGCATGCCACAATGCATGCAAATTTCGGCCGGCACATCTCGAAATACCATGTACTGTTGTTGATAACGGTAGATATATTCAACTTTTTTGTTCTCAAATTCAGTCTGTCCACAAAAATTACACGTCTTTTGTATCATGCGTTTGTTCCTTGCGTAAAAAAGCAATGATTGCACATGCATCAAAGACCAGATTCATAACGTTGCTCCTCGATGTCAATTTCTTCTTGCTTGCGCCGTGCAAAATCGTCGCTACTGTTGGGCAAGTGTGCATATTTTCCACACACTGCGTCTATCAATGCCTTGCGTGCTGGTGTATGTGATGATACAACAACATCATACGGTATTTGGAGTGCCAAAGTTTGCATATGCGAAACCAAGTGGACAACTAGGCGCATTTGTTCAGCCGGCGAAAGTTGTTCAG
The DNA here is from genome assembly GCA_964626155.1 of uncultured Chloroflexaceae bacterium. Classification (GTDB taxonomy): domain Bacteria; phylum Chloroflexota; class Chloroflexia; order Chloroflexales; family Chloroflexaceae; genus JAAUSY01. The sequence goes on from CAZVEN010000003.1 coordinate 3,743, forward strand.
CTTCTACCAGTATTTGTTCAAACGTGACTGTCATAACAAAAAAAACCTTTCTACACTAAGTCGGGTGCCACTGGCACCTGTAGCACTCAAGATGCAATGCGTACACGTCTTTGCAAAGCCACCTAGGGTGCCACGCACTTTTGGGAGTGCGTGGCACCAGACCCTATTCCCTCGCACCTCACACCTCGCACCTCGCACCTCTAGCACCTATCACCTGTCACCTACCTTGGCACCAACGATGTGTACCAGAATAGCCAAAATAGCGCCCACCTGATTGATGTAATACTCTGGCCTATCAACCCACACATCAGCACCCGATAGCTTGAGAAACTTCCAGATATTGCCCGACGTGACAACGCCATACACCGCATCAACACCATTGCCCTCGCGCTCATTGAAGATATGCGCCGCTACCATGGCCGCTATGCATTGAAAGATGCCCCCTTTGATGTTTTCATTCTTTGCCTCTACCAACAGCAGCACGGGCGCAGTGATAGACAACTGCTCCGGCGAGCACGAAAGAATAAAATCGCATACGCCATTCAAGCCCTTTTCTGGGTCTATGGAGAAATCTACGCCCGAAAAGAGGCTTACTTGGCGGTTCAACAAACGGCGCACTTCAACAAGCACCGGCGTGATAATCAACTCAGAACGTGCCTTTTCGGTGTTGATGGCCAGAGCCAGTGGCACATGCTCTTGCAGGGTAGCTTGGAGTGCATCAGCTACCGGGAACACTGGTATCTCAGTAAACAGGTCTTCATATTCATGCACCGTCAATCCAAGCTTGGTCTTTATGTCATTCAAAGTAAAATCCCTATAACTCATTATGGTGCTCCTCGATGGCAATTTCTTCTTGCTTGCGCCGTGCAAAATCGTCGCTACTGTTGGGCAAGTGTGCATATTTTCCACACACTGCGTCTATCAATGCCTTGCGTGCTGGTGTATGTGATGATACAACAACATCATACGGTATTTGGAGTGCCAAAGTTTGCATATGCGAAACCAAGTGGACAACTAGGCGCATTTGTTCAGCCGGCGAAAGTTGTTCAGCTTCTACCAGTATTTGTTCAAACGTGACTGTCATAACAAAAAAAACCTTTCTACACTAAGTCGGGTGCCACTGGCACCTGTAGCACTCAAGATGCAATGCGTACACGTCTTTGCAAAGCCACCTAGGGTGCCACGCACTTTTGGGAGTGCGTGGCACCAGACCCTATTCCCTCGCACCTCGCACCTCACACCTCGCACCTATAGCACCTCGCACCTCGCACCTCACACCTCGCACCTCACACCTCACACCTCGCACCTCACACCTCACACCTCGCACCTATTACCCTTCCTCAGCCAGTGACTTGAGCACCACTTCGCGCAATGTTTCCCTATCAGCGGCGGCTACATCAATGCCGCGTGTCACTAGGTAGGCTGCGTTGAGCAATTGGTCGGTTGCCAACTCGCGCAACTGTGTAGGTTGTGTTGATGTAACATCGCCATCGCGCATAGTAAGAAATGTATCAATGAGCGCATCAATCTTGCCCCACATCTCCTCGGTGTTGATCGTCGGGTCCTCATCAAAGTGGCGCTGGAGATGCGAACGCACAATCTCCGTCAGCTTGTCTTTTTGTGGGGGTTGCATGGTGAGCCGCAAACAGCGCCGCTTGAAGGCCGGCGGAAAATCGCGTTCGCCATTGCTAGTGAATACGACAAACGGAAATGCACGACAAGCCACACGCCCATAGTCAATCGGGAGTCGTTTATCGCCACCATCCCACGTCATCACCTCAACGCGGCGATAGTCTTCGGGCAGGCGAGCCAACTCATTGATGACAAACTCGCCCTCTTCAAAAACATGCAGTAAGTCGTTGGGCAAGTCAATATCGCTCTTGTCTATTTCGTCAATGAGCAATACCCGTGGGCGCTTCCATGGGAGGAGCGCTGTACCCAAGGGACCGAGCCGGATGTAGCGCCCGATGTCGGGCAACTCGGCATCTTCCACATTGCTATTGCCTAGGCGTGGTAGACCTTGTGCTAAGTCGGGCATGGTTGATTCGTCCGGGGTGATGTTGTTTTGGGAACTATTCCCATTCTGTTGCTGGAGTTGGAGCAACTGAAGCCTTTGCAAGAGCAACTGGGCCTCTTGCAAGCGCCCTATCGCATCGTAGTGGTAGAGACCCTCGGCTAAGGTAGAGCGCGTGGTGATAGACCAGCGCAACACGCGCCCCAGGTTGAGTTCTTGGGCTACGGCGTAGGCCAGCGACGATTTGCCCACGCCGGGTCGCCCGGTGATGAGCAGTGGTCGCCGCAGGTACAGCGCGGCATTGACAAGCTCTATCTCCTCGTCGCTGGCCTGAAAGGTAGCCCCGCGTGTGATATACGTCTCTTGAAAGCGCCGCCAAGCCGGTGCAGGCGGTAGCCTATCTAGCCAATCGTTTTCGGCAGTATAGGGTTGGTGGTCGCCTTTGTATAGTTTCCAATCGGGCATAAGGTGTTTGTTCCTTTCTTTCTTTTGACCGGTGACCGGTGACCGTCGGACGATTGCCTACGTTTGATGCCACGTGGCACCCGTAGCACCGGCATCTTGCCGGTCGCTGCTGGGTAGGCTAGAGGTCCCTATCCTATGCGAGATGGTGCGTACACGTCTCTTACGTCTGCGTTCATCTGTGCTTATGCGCTCGTGTCCCAAAACAGTGTGTATGCTACAATCCATACGTTTCACAAAATGCTTGTGGTGACATGACCGAAAAAGAATGTGCGCCTGATAATCCACGTAGAAAATCTCGATTATCTGAAACAAGCACATCAACCCTTCGCCATTCACAATATGCACCTATAACAGCATCTCCCTTTTTGAGTCCCTTTGTTTCAAACATAGTAATGTAGGATTTGGGAACAGCTTCGAAATCTAATCGCACTCCAGCTTCAATTGCCACTTGATGGAATGTTTTCATTGTTGCATGTGAAAGGTTACGCTCTAATTCTGTCCGTGTTTGGTTGGGTACAACAACCCAGAAGGTTGACAAATTGAAAAGTATTTTCTGGCAATACAGATTTGTCTGAAAAAGACCAAACATCCAGACATTTGTATCCAAACTAATCACCATACAATTCCTCAGCGACCTCCTCACGAGTTTGACGTAATTTCTGCAAAATTTCTTCACGGGTCATTGTGGCAAAGGGATGTTGTTGTTGTTGCACATCATCCATCAACTGCTGCATCCGTTTTCGCCAGTCAGATACCTGTGGAAGTATCACCACAATGGCAACCTCAGTCAGTGGCGGCAACCCTGAAAGAGTCACGCTCCCTTCGCTATTGACCATCTCTTGAAAGTTATATGTTTGCATGCTTTCCTCCTTTTTTTCAACTACGCTACCTTCATCCATGTCTGCCGTCCACAAATAAAAGTTACCCAAACAAAATATGTTGCTTGAGTAGAGCCGGAGTTGTTATCATAGTTCCTTCCTTTCATCTATCGGTATAGAGCATGTACGCACTTTGATTATAGCATGCCTTCGCAGCGGTTCAGCACACTCAGCGCATCAGCGGTTCAAACCCCTCAGCGACCTCTGTCCCCCGTCCCCTGTTCCCCGTCCCCCACCACACAGCGGTTCAGCGGTTCAAACCCCTCAGCGGTTCAGCACACTCAGCGGTTCAGCGGTTCAAACCCTTCAGCGGTTCAGCACACTCAGCGGTTCAGCGGTTCAAACCCTTCAGCGGTTCAGCACACTCAGCGATTCAGCGGTTCAAACTCCCATAGGTAAGTATCACCAGATAGTTGAAACAACACCTGCATTCTGAATCATAGCGTCTTTCGTAACAAGAGGTATATTCAAATAGCGTGCTGTGGCAGCAATAATACGGTCTGGCATGTCTGGTATGAGAGCATGTGTATCGGTAACAAAACGACTCATAGGTTGTCCTCTTCGCCAAACCCTAGCCACATTTCGCGGCGTATCGTGGCAATATCATCATCACTGATGTGGATACCAGCCCAGATTCCGCCCATAGCAACAGGGTGATAGAGTGTCTGTCGTTGCTCCTGATTCTTGTTTCTATATTGGAGATAATCCAGAAACAAAACCACCTCTGGAAGTGTTTGTTCTGGTAATTGTTCAAGTGTGGTCAAAATATGTTGCTTGATGAGAGCCGTCGTTGTTATCATAGTCCCTTCCTTTCGTCTATCGGTATAGTGCATGTACTCACTCTGATTATAGCATGCCTTCTCAGCGCCTCAGCACACACAGCGCCTCAGCGGTTCAAACCCCTCAGCGACCTCTGTCCCCCGTCCCCCGTCCCCCGTCCCCTACCACACAGCGCCTCAGCGGTTCAAACGATTTCCATATACGCTATACTTGGCGGCACCCGCGTTGGGTCATCCCACATGAGCGTAAGATGATGGCCGGGATGCTCCTCATCGTCAGCGGCCACAGCTTGCCGGCGTTGCTCCCGTATCGTCGCAGGCAATGCACAAAACGTACACGCTGCTAGCAACAGCTCAAACGCTTGGCGCACCTGCTCAGCACCCACCTTATCGTTGCGTGTGCAAAGCGCCACCGGCAAGCCCGTTTCAATCAGCACTTGGAGCACATGCACGCTTGGTGTTGCCACAAAGGTTTGGGCAACGCTCACCACATCCTTGTGTTTGAGTCGGGCTGCCAAGCTGGGCGGGGGATGACATTCTTGCATGGTATGTAGCCACGCCACATAGGTATGGTCGGGTTGCATGTTCTGGCATTGCTGAAACGTGTGCCACTTTTCCTTTAGGATACGTGCGAGATATTCGCGGTACTTTGAAGGTATCACCCGTTCCAGTGGGCGCACAACAACCGGGTGTTGTATACCTACTGGTACTGATGTGAAGATACCAATATCCCAATGGTCAACGCTATACAAGAGCAACTGGGCAGGCAAGAAAAACTCAACCGTAAGGTTGAGATTGGCAGAATGCTGTTCTGGGAGCAACTCCATACCGGCAAGCAACACGGTTTGGAACTCATCGGGGATGGTTGCCAAGGTACACTCGCGTGTTTCCTTATTCAGCGGTGTAAAGGCACTATCACCTTGCACGCTATCGTCGGGAATAAGCCATGCGTCCATGCGAAAGAGTGCCGTGTGTAGGTCTGTTCTATCGGTAATCGTTTGCTTGGAGCGTATCATCACCAGTAGGTAAGCGTTGATAGCAGATGATGCGGGGGAATTATGCTTGTCTTTCTGTTCGCCCTTGTGCTCGTCCGTATGTTTATTTTGTGACGTAGGCGCTTGCTCTGGTAGAGAGAGATTCAGTTCATGCACTATGGTAGCAATCCAAGCTTTTAGGTCAGCTTGCACGGCTTGCACAGCCGGGTGCGTGGCATACTCAACACACAGCAAACGGGCAAACTCCACAAGTGCGTGGGTGTGTTTCCCGTGTTGCTCTTGTATGGGCGTCTTGGCAAGCATGCGCATATTGTAGGTCAACGCATCTATGCCATGGCGATGTGGTGGGGCATGCGGCGCCCACACTAAGCCACGCGGCGCAACCCGCCCATAGAGCCATGGCCAGTCAATGGCATTGGTAGCAGGCATGGCTCTACTGACTGTTCGCACCATACGCAAGAATGTGGCCACGTGCGCCCGCGCTATGGGTTGCGCACAGCCGGGGATATGAGCAAGTTCAGTGTCGAGGGCTTGCATATGTACCGTGTCTGGGTTGCTTTCTCGTATGGTTTCCACGAGGTCTTCAAGCACATCGGCACTGGGGGGGTTTGCCAGCACATCGAGCACATCGGCATCGGTATAGGTGGTGTCGCCAAGCGCTTGGAGCAGGGTATGCACAAGCGTATCTACCGTGGGCATGCCTATAACCAAGGTAGCGGCAACTTTGCTACGCGCATCGAGGTGGGCGCTACGGGATACACCATCCGGCTGCTGGCGAGCATAGGCAAGAAGTTGGTCTACCTTATTCTCAATGCGATAGATGGCGTCGTGTATGTGTTGAAGGACAGCGCCCATCATGTCGAGCTTTGCTTCGATTGGTTGGAGTGCCTGCCGCAATGTTTGCTCAATACGGGTATCATGCTCAGCGGTCCAGGTTTGCACAAACGCTTCCAACTGCGCAACAGCATCATGGGTTGCCGTGGTGGTTTGCTTCACCTCATCCATTGCTTGCTGCAAGCTTTGCTGGAAGAGCATCAGAAATGCTCGCCAAGCGGCGGTGCCATGTTCGTCGTCGCTCTTGAGTAGCTCAATGAAGCGCGTAATCCAGTCGTCAACAAAATGCTGGTCAATCAAGCCTATGAGGATAGCATCATCTGTGCCAAAGTAGCCTTGCAGCGTGCGCGTGAATCTCATCTGGGGGATGGAACCCTGCACGAATTTGAGCACGGTGGTGTCTTGCAAGGTTGTAAAACGTTCTGGCTTGACAAGGCTTTTGGCAGCCTTTTCCATGTCGTGTAGCTTTTGGCATAGCGCTGCTTTGCGGTTGTTGACTTGCAGCGCGGCAAGATAGGTGTGCAAGCTCTTGGCTTGTTGTTGGTGTTGTGCGTCGGGGCTGTGCGTTGGCGAAAGGGTGTGCAAGCCGTAATAGGCAACAATGGCATCTTCAGTAGTGTTGTTGCACCATACGCGCACGAGCTCTTTCACGGCGCTGTTGAAGGATGCACTCAATGCCTGCGCTATGTCGTGGTTGAGCGCTCCACTGCTGGTGTGCCACGAGTCACGCGCCTTGCCAAGCGTTTTGCTGAGCAGGTCCGAAAGGAGATTGCCGCCAACACCGCCAAGTGTTTGCCCGGCCAAGGCAAGCGCTGGGCCGGAGCCGGTTGCCAGGCCAACGGTGGTTAGCCCCAAAGCAACGGTGCTACTAAGTAGTATAGCACGCAAGTCTAAGTCTGGTTGTGGCATATGTGCTATCCCTAAGAGCCTGTTTGAAAACAAACCACATATGGACAAAGATTCACACAGATGGACACAGATAGTGCATTTATCCTAGGCTTGCCCCACCAGTAAACCTTCACTTGTGTGCTGTTAGGGGCGAGTGCCCACTTGCCCCCACGTTTTCAAACAGGCTCTTATCATCCTGTTGCCAATAATGCAGCTCGCTCACGACGCTTCTCGGCCAACCACGCTCGACGTTCATCTGGTGATAATGCCATGACTGCATCTACCACTTCTGCATTGTAGTCGTGTGCCACATAGTGCGGACGTGGCCATGGACAAAGTAATCCATCAGAGATAAGTTGTGCGATTTTTTGTCTCGTCAAACGAGTTGTCGCGCTATCCATAGTGCATCCTCTCTTGATTTAATGGTATACCCAAATCTTTGCACTTCTTCAATAATCATATCATGCAATACCATACGTTGACTATCTAGTGCTTGAATCTGTTCAATAGGCAATCCTGATGTTTGAATGATGTTTATAGTATCGTCATAATCGTTCAAAAGTTCGGATAGATGAGTAGTGTTTTCCATTTGGTATCCACCATCGATGTATAATTTTGGATGTGCATTCGTTGTAGCATATGTCCTCTCGTATCACGATACACACGATTCTGGTTGGAGTCTATGCAAGAGCATGTCCAGAATATGTACGCTATGTTCTGCGCTACACTGCATGATATGCTTTTTGGGGAAGAAACGCAAGGGGGGGCTGTTGAGACAGAGAAATATACATGCTACGTTTATGCTGTAGACGTAAACGTAGCATATCTCCATAATAGTGGCATGCGTAAGAAAATTTCAGCGGACCTAGACAGAGCACATCGCTTTGGTGAGCGAGTACGACAGATTCGCCTAGAAAGAACGCACTATTCGCAAGAAGCCCTTGCAGACCGCGCCGGGTTACATCGAACATTTATAGGGCGCGTAGAGAGAGGTGAGACAAATATTACGCTAGGAAATATTTGTCGTATTGTCAATGCGCTCAATATCTCTCTGGCAGAGTTCTTTCGTTCTTTTGAGGAGAATAGAAGTGAACAAGAAGGCTAGGCGCACAAAATATACACCTACCGATGAGCAAATTGAACGCATGCAAGTCATTCAAGAAAATGTGGTCAATCCCCGAAATTGGGCGCGTCCAGATACATTACTTGAAATCATCAAAATACCAAGTTTGCGTGGCATGGTGTATGGCTATGTAGCCGAATATGAGTTCACGCAATACCTTACCAATGTGTTAGGTATTACAGAGTATACCAGAGACGATGATCATAAGAAAACAAAGTCAGATTTGAACTTTGTCTACAATAAAAAGTTGTATACAGTACAAGTCAAGTGTCTGCAAACAACATTGATAAGACCTATTGAAAATGGCCGGTTCTATGCCGTTGCCCAAAATGACGCTAGTGATCGAAGAACTGTCACCTTGCCCAATGGCGATGTAATCGAAACAACATGCTATGTGGCAGGTGAGTATGATATTCTTGTTTCCACAGTACAGCCTTTTACTGGCGAGTGGAAATTCATATTCAAAAAGAACAAAGATCTTCGCAGGAGTACGTTCAGAGGCTATACAGAAGAACAGCGAAAATACATTCTTGCATCCCAAGAGGTTATTATCTACCCGATAGAGGCTGATAGTGGTTGGACATACGACTTGCTCAGTTTGCTCAATGACCCTGATATAGGCAAGATACGCATGCTATGACTTAATAAATACCAAGAAATACGAATGGTTTTTTCGTGCATGAAGTTGCTTAACAACTCGGCTGACAGAAGCATTATTCCTGCGGACCACAACAAACAAATCTTTGACCACAAACCCCTTTTGCGCATATTCATTGACTATTTCAATGTGCGTAAGCCGTTGCTTTCCTGCACTAACCTCGTCTTGACACTTTACAATGAAAATGCCTTTTTTGCGCAGAACACGATACGCTTCATCAGCAGCTTTGTAGTATAAATCAAGAACCGCATCATGCCATTTTGGTGTACCTTCTACAGGTTGTCCATGAGAATAGGACTCTCGGAATGCCGCATACGTTCCAGAACCACCAAAATGGTGTATGTTTTTTCTCAGTAATCCTTCCATATATGGCGGATCAAGAACAACGCAATCTATTTCACCATGAGCATAGGGAAGATTCCTACAATCAACACCTGATTTGATGTCACTTGCACGCACATCGTATCGGTCCTTGGGAACTTTTTTCCAGAAAACCCCTTTTCCCCATGTAACATCGGCAACAATAGAACCGATTGGTACATGAAGTTCTAAGATGCTAGGGAAAACATCCTCATTGCCTCCCATGTGCGCCGATTGGATGACATGTGAAGTTGCAATGCCATTTTGAACAACACGCTTTTGCTTGGTTTCACCACTTGGTATGTCAGTTCCCAAAGCTAGGGATAGTTCATCTTGTTTCCATGAGGTACTCATTGTGCTATAACTCCACAACTCCACGGTTTCTAAATCCGATAGAGGATAATTGTAGCAAAGGCTAATAATCTTGTCAAGCTTATCACGATAGGGTCACGTTCACTCTCGTTGCCATTGATTAAATAACCCTATCATATCTTGGAGAAACTGCCCTAGTGAATGGTCCAGATGCATCACTCGTTGTAAATCCATTTCGTGTCTGCTTGGGAAAACTCTTGAATGGTAGTTTTGCCTCCGTGTTTGCGACATATATACAAGTAGTTGTCAGATAGTAAATCCGGCAAAAGCGGCGAGTGGGTTGTTACAATAAGTTGGCTTTCGTGCGAAGATGCCCGCGTATCAAGGAGGTCTGCAATGAGTCGAAGACGGCGCGGGTGAATGCCATTTTCAGGTTCTTCAAAGCCAATCAGCGTTGGTGTCTCCTTTGCTCCTCCCATTGCCAGCAGACCAAGAATGCGTAATGTTCCTTCAGAGAGCACCCGCGCTGGTATGGGTGTATCGCCTTCAAGGACATACAACTCAACCTCTCCCAAACTATTAACCTCAACATGGATGCCAGTGATAGATGGAATAATCATATGTAATGACTGTTCCACAGCACGAAACTGGCGCTCATCCAAGGCTTTCAGGGTGTTGAGAAAGGCAGCCAGGTCTTCGCCCATCAGCCCAATGTGACGCACCTCCTTCACGGGGTTGGTAGCACGCATGCGTTCGCGTGGCTCGAAGTAAAACAGCAACCAGTTCGCCAGTTCCTGTTGCATAGCTACAAGATGCGGGTAGTGCGGCGGATAGAGTGGGAGAGACAGGATTGAACGGTCGAGATAGCGCTCATAATATGTTGGGTGTGCCTGCCCTTCCATACGGAGATGCAAGCGGTCATCAACCCGTTCTAGGAAAGGGCGGCGCTTACTTGTTGGTTGATTCTTGGCACTTAACGCAGTTAGGTATTCATCAGCAACGCGCAGAATGCCAGAACGAGGCAAAACTTCTATTTCAATACGATAACGTAGCTTCTTTTCACGCACCAAAGAGAGTTTACTTGAGTTAGAGCCATTTTCTTGGGATGGCTTGGTGCGTTTCATCTCACGGACTTGCTGATTAACAGCCTGTAGCACCGTTTCAGATAGTTCTACATCTACTTCAATCGAAAAAGAGGCCGATTCCTGCTCAAGCAACCCTTGTATCCCTCTTGGTCCAAAGGTAAATGATTCAAGAGGTGTGCCACGATAGGGTGGGTTAAAGGCATCTTTCAATGTACGACTAGTTGCCAAGCGCGAGAGCAATTGCAATGCATCCAGAAAATTGCTTTTTCCAGATGCATTGGGACCAAAGATAACCGCCAATGAATCGAGATGCACTTCTACATCCACCAGCGATTTATAATTTTGGATGTGCATTCGTTGTAGCATATGTCCTCTCGTATCACGATACACACGATTCTGGTTGGAGTCTATGCAAGAGCATGTCCAGAATATGTACGCTATGTTCTGCGCTACACTGCATGATATGCTTTTTGGGGAAGAAACGCAAGGGGGGGCTGTTGAGACAGAGAAATATACATGCTACGTTTATGCTGTAGACGTAAACGTAGCATGTATTCATAATGGTGGCATGCGTAAGAAGATTTCAGCGGAGCATCCTACATCTGCATCAACCGTTTGAGGCTATCGTAAGCTGTGCGGCGCACCCAACCTGTCACATTGTGGTCGCGGGCAAGCGTTAGCAACACGTCGGCTACACCCTCGATGCTGCCAAGCTTCACGAGCGTGATGGCCGCAATGCACCGCTCATCGTTTTCACGTTGCGTATCATTCGCTATGGCCAACAACCCTTGTAGCACAGTTGCATCTCTGCGCCCAAACCGTTCGAGTGCCAATGCTGCTGTGCTACGTACCCATGGCTCACACTGTACATCGCCTGCTAGTGTCAGCAACACACCTATAGCCGCATCAGTATGACCAAATTTGCCAAGTGCTATGGCTGCGGAACGCCGAATAGCATCCTTCTCCTGTGTATCGGTAGCTAACGTGAGCAGTGTAGCAGTTGCCTTGTCTATGTGGCCAAGTCGCCCAAGTGCTACTGCTGCAATATAGCGTTCGTCACCTTCACGTTGCATATCACGGGCCATAGCGTCCAGAATATCAACCACATCCTTACTGGCATAGCCAAGCCGCCCTAGCGCCTCGGCAGAAAACCGACGGACGCCTGGCTCAAGGTGCTGGTCGAGGGCCAGTGCCATCAGCACAACAGCAGCATTCTCCTTGTACCCCAAGTTGCCGAGTGCTTCAGCGGCATACCGCCGCTGCCAGGCATGGTCTTGCGCATCATAGGCCATCATATGCAATATCTCTGCCGCTTCCTTGGTATAGCCAAGTGTGCCAAGTGCTTCGGCTGCATTGCGCCGCACACTTGCATCTTCTTTTGGGTTGCGAGCCAACAGAAGCAACACATCTGCCGCTTCCTTGGCATAGCCAAACATACCAAGTGCTTCAGCCGCGTTGCGCCGCTCACGGATGCCGCTGTGGGAATCGCGGGCCAGCGATAGCAACATCTGTGCAGCTTTATAGGTATGCCCAAGTGTCCCAAGCATTTCGGCCGCTACCCGACGCACCGAGCCAACTTCATGGCGGTTGTGCGCCAATGCCAACAATACGATGGCCGCCTTATCGGTATAGCCTAGCTTGCTCAGTGCCTCAGCCGCATCACAGCGAGTCATAGCATCTATGTTGGGGTTTTGTGCAAGTGTTTGTAGATATTCTACTGCATACTCATCGCCTTGCATACGGGCCAGTGCCTGAAATGCATCTTGCTGCTCCTGCCACGAAAGCTCACCGGCAATCATAGCCAACTTTTCTACAATCTTATGGTGTATCGTTTCAGCCACATCTACACCTTCAGTGAGCAAGCTGGCTGCCAAGTACAAGTGCCGATGCAAAACTAGCTCAAACATATCGTGTCCACCAGTATGGAGGATATATCGCACCAATTCAGTAGCCATTTCATCATACCTATGTAAGCTGCTGCCTAGGAGCAAGATAACTTCGCGCCAATGTGGAGTGTGCAGATGTGCCTTCACCTCATCCCATATAGCATGTATACCAAGGTGCATAAGACGGTTCTGTATATCGCATGCGACTAGATATTCCTGTATCGTGCGGTGTGGAAAGCCAAATATGTTTTGGCTATGCTCTATCAATAACCCAGTATGCCCACGTATTGTGCGTACAAATGCGCGTGCTTCTTCGCGTGCATAGTCAAGATTATCTGAAAGCCCAAGTTTGGGGTTTTCCATCATGAAGTAGGTGATGAGCAATTGCAGTACATCGGCCTTGACTTTCTGGAGCTGCCCCGACTGTTCGGCACGCGTGTGTAGTTCATAGGCTAGGCGCTCCAGCAACCGTCGTTTCATGCGAAAAAAAGGGCGTTTTTTCTCCTTTGTGGTAAGCGGGGCATGGTTGGCACAGGTTTCCAATATCCATGTGATATAGCGCTCATAGCAATCCAAACGTTTTTTTGGCAGTGGCATCTCTGGTTGATGGATAGTGGCCAGCATCTTGAGCAGCAACGGGTTGCGGGCCATAGCTTTGCATGCAGGTTCACGTTCAATGCCTGCAATGAAGGATGTCGCATAGCGTGTGTACTCTTCTGGGATTTGCTTGCATAGACGATACCATGTGTGTGCAAATGTGTGTATTGCATCATCCGATAAGACACTCAAGGTATAGTGCTCAAATAGAGTGTGCTCTAGGGGCACAGACCCATAACCGGCACGACGCGATGTAACGATATAGGAATTAGCCGGAAATTGTGTGGCTACTTTGGTAATAACATCACAGATACGTTTGCGCTGTGCCGTTGTGGGTACCGCGTCTAGTCCATCGAGGCATACAACACAGCGGCCAGCTTCAAGGGCTTGTGCAAGGAACGCTACATCTACGGGTATCAATAGATTTTCACGTACCCATGCACATACGTAGTCAAGTAGTCCGTATTCTTGTGTACGCGTAGCTGCCTCGGCTGCATATTCGTGCAATACAATGAAGAGGGGCAGTGGTGGTGCTTTTTGTTCTGCTGCATCTGCGCTATCCTCTGGATGAGTGTCACCTATGGCTCTATTGGCACACACAATGGTGAGATATTTAAGTACGGTTGTCTTGCCAATACCCGGGTTGCCGAGGATGACGAGATTTTTTGCTTTGTTCAGCGCTTCTTCAATAGTATCTACTTCTTGTCCTTGCCGGCCCCATTTGCGCAATTCTCTTGGATGCAATGCCTCATTTCCCGCTTGCAATGAAAGCATCACCTCTGAGTCGGCAAGCGTATCGGTATCGCGCTGTATATGCAAGGGGATAAAGAGTTCCTGCAATGTGACCGCTTGGGCCTTTTTGTCCTGTGGAATGCAGATATTATCCATTTGACGGTAGTATGCCCGCATCTGGGTGCAATAGCGTTGTTCAAGTATGGTGTATGGTAGGTGTACTATGCCCAGCATGTCTTGCAGGGCAAGCCGCATGTCACGTTGCATAAGGTACTGGTATGCATCCTGTTCAAGCAAGGCTGCACGTAGATGTGCGAGGATGGTAGAGAACAGACACGCCACATCTTTTGGCGTTGGGGGGGTATCATGAGCTGTACCCAGTGCAAGCACGGCTGGGTCTTGGCATAGCTGCTTCATGTGGGTGCTTTCGGGAAAAGCGGAGAAGAGTAATAGGCGTAGGAGCTCATCCGTCAATGCATCAGGAATGGATAGGGTTGCAGGTGCATCTTCATCTCCTTGAGACGGCGATTCTGCGCCTAGCACAAGCTCCAAAGCTGTTTTCATTGCAGATTCAAACGCTACACGACGAGCATCGGCTTGCTCTGCTGTTGCACCTTCAAAGAAATGTATTGTGAGCGCATGGTCTACTGCATTCCAATTTGCTTCACACGCTCGTTGCCATATGTGTTCACTCGCTGTATAGAGGGATGTGGTGAGTATGCTGGCGAGATATCTAATCATGAGTTGTGTCCTCTGGTATAATTAGCACAGGTATCGTTCGCATGATAGCATAGGTTTGTCATTGCACATGGTGAAAACATGAAAATGGGTAAAAGTCACAACCGGCTCTATGTCAATGGGGTGAATGGGGAAACAGGTGGGTATCTTCTACCGCCGCTGGAGCTTGACCAAGTTGTTGCGGTGGCACGTGGCGAACAATTGGAGCCGGAGCACTTGGTTGACCTCCAATCCAAACATGCCCACGTGCAGAAGCGGCAGGCTGGTGTTCTGGGTGTTGCCGACGGTATTGACCCGCTCAAACTGGATGAGACGGGCTGGGGGGTTATCTTTGCTGCGGGTGATACGCAAACACCTGCTATCCAAGAAGCACTTAGCCCATTATTGGCATTGCGTAAAGCCCAAGCTGGCCAGTATTACCGTGCATATAGTGGTACCAATGGGTACATGCCCGGTGAGAGCAAGATGGCTTTTCTCGAACGTCATGGCATTGGGCCTGGGCCGGCCAACCCAAAAAATGGCATGCCTTACTATGTGCTTATCGTTGGCTCCCCGGAGATTATCCCCTACCGCTTTCAATACCAACTCGATGTGCAATATGCTGTCGGACGTATCTATTTTGATACGCTTGATGAATATGCATTCTATGCCCATAGTGTTGTGGCGGCCGAAAAGGGGGATATTGTTCTGCCACGCCAAGCTACCTTTTTCAGCGTAGCCAACCCTGGCGATGAGGCGACTGCTCTCAGTACTGAAAACCTTATCAAACCACTTGTGAAAAGGTTAATCCAAGAGCAACAGCACCAAGAACATGCGTGGAATATCCAATCGGTTGTTGCTGAGCAAGCGACGAAGGCACACCTCAAACGCTTGCTTGAGCGCGATACAACTCCTTCGGCATTGTTGTTTACAGCTAGTCATGGTGTTGGGTTTCCGATGGGACACTCGAAACAAGAGGCACAGCAGGGGGCATTGTTGTGTCAAGATTGGCCCGGCATAGAAGCGTGGGGACGTAAGGCCTTTCCGCCCGAATTGTATTTTGCAGCCCACGATATAGAACAAAACACCCGCCTCAACGGATTAATTGCCTTTTTCTTTGCTTGCTTTGGTGCGGGTACACCAAAGGCAGATAATTTCTACCGCGAAGCCTACAAAGCCCGTGCAGAAACGATTGCGCAGCATCCCTTTATTGCTAAGTTGCCCCAACGCATGCTTGCTCATGCCAATGGTGGAGCACTGGCCGTTGTGGGGCATATAGACCGTGCATGGAGCTATTCCTTTACGTGGGGCCATGCGAAAGAACAGGTGGAAATTTTTGAGAGCACGTTGATGCGGCTTATGCGCGGCTATCCTATTGGTGCAGCGATTGAATATTTCAATGAGCGCTATGCAGAAATTGCGGTTGACTTGAGCAATGAGCTAGAAGAGGTAGAGTTTGGGCGCAAAGTACGCTCTGTGGAGTTGGCACGATTGTGGACAATGAATAACGATGCCCGCAACTATGTCATCCTCGGTGACCCGGCTGTGCGCTTGCCGCTCGGCGATAGCATAACCACAGATGTAGCCATGTCTAGCCCGCCAACTTCAGACGTAGGACAGGCTTCTAGCCTGTCCAAGCCAACACCCGATGCCGTAGCCTCGGCTCCTAGCGACGATGTAGAACAGGCTTCTAGCCTGCCCAAGCCAACACCCGATGCCGTAACCACACCTGCACCCACACTTGAGACAACCGGCGCACCGTCACCCAAAACCGGTATAGCCTATGATCTACCTGAAGTTGTACCACAAACCATGAGCAATGAGACAGCTTTAAGCTTGCGAGAACAACAAACCACACAAGAGGTGCCGAACACGATGCACCATATTGCTGCTATGCTCAATGAATTAGCACACTTTAGTGGGCGCATGGGGCGCTTTCTCTCCTCGCTAAATAGTGTCCGCTCACCATCTAATCCCGAAGTAGCCATACCTACCTTGCTAGAGCGTTTGCAGAAGGCACGAGCAGGAGAAGACCAAGCCCGTGCGCGAACGGATGCTTGCATACGTGAGTTGGAAGCTGCATTGCGCCATTGGCGTGAAGAAAGGGAGCAACACCTATGAAGGACAATGATCGTACTGTGTTGTATAGCAATGGTATTGATGGTGTCACCGGCGAGTATATTCTGCCGCCGCAGCCAGTTGATGAAATTTTCAACGTTGCGTTGCAAGATAGGCTCGATACGCAGCATGCCCATTTTCAAGAACTGCACTATAGGAAGCATCGCCAAGAAGCGCACCTTGGTGTTGAAGAGGGTCTTGATGCGACACGATTGGATGAGACGGGATGGGGGATTCTTTTTGCATCCAATGATAGTGATACAGAGAAGATACGCGATGCTCTGAGCGATTTGCTGAAATTGCGCTATTGGCAGGCCCGAGGAACCTACGATGAAGGCGGACTCTACCGAGAATTTAGTAGCGTGGATGGGTTGCAACCGGGTGAGAGCAAGGGGGCATTTCTGGCGCGGCATGGTGTGGGTCCGGGTCCGGTACGTCCTGCCAGAGGTGTGCCCTACTATCTGCTCATTGTGGGCACCCCAGAACAGATACCGTATGATGTGCAGTATCAATTGGGTACCCAGTTTGCGGTAGGGCGCATATGCTTTAAGCACGTGGAGGAGTATGCGCAATATGCGCGGAGTGTGGTAGAGGCAGAGAGCAACCGCTTTTTTCTGCCCCGTGAAGCTGCCTTTTTCGGTGTGCGCAATGCTGATGACCCGGCAACGCAACGGAGCACTGAGGCATTGGTAAAGCCGTTGTTTGCGGCTATGCAGGAGAAACATCCCGATTGGTCTATCCATATGTATGGCGAACATAAGGCTAGTCGGGTGAGTTTGGAGCAGTTGCTTGGTGGTGCTGCTACGCCTACGTTGCTCTTCACGGCCAGTCATGGCTTGGCTTTTCCATTTGGGTATTCTCAGCAACCGATGTTGCAAGGCGCTTTACTCTGCGAAGACTGGCCCGGTCCAGAGCAGTGGAAGGGGAAGGGACGCATACCGGAAGATTTTTATTTTGCAGGGAGCCATATAGATACGAGCCGTGCTTCTCTTTTAGGCTTGATAGCCTTTTTCTTTTCGTGCTATGGGGCCGGCACGCCCAAGAAAGATAGCTTTTTTCGTGCGGAGCATAAGGAGCAGGCAGCCGATATAGCCCAGCAGTCTTTTCTAGCCGCGTTGCCACAACGCATGCTGAGTTTGTCGCGTGGGGGTGCTCTTGCGGTGGTGGGGCACGTAGACCGTGCATGGGGGCATTCTTTTTACGTAGAAGATGCTGAAGATGTGGCCGATAGACAGCAGTATGGTGTCTTTCAAAATACGCTTGAGCGCTTGATGCAAGGCTACCCGGTGGGGTTTGCTATGGAATATTTTGCTGACCGCTATGCCCAAATAGCATCTGATTTGAGTGCAATGCTTGATGCGGTTGACCAAGGCAAGCAGGTGAGCAGGGTGAACTTGGCTACCTTGTGGACGGTCAATAATGATGCGCGTAGTTATGTCATCATTGGAGACCCGGCAGTGCGTTTGCCGCTCAGCAGCGAGGCGATACACGGAGAACGCCCAGCGTTTGAGGCTATTGATTTGGGAAGTTTGTCGTTCCCGGCTCGGCACGCTACGAGTGCTACGCAACGTGCAAACAAGCACGATACGCATAGTTTGGCATGGCTTGAGCAGAAACTTCATGCTATGCTGTCGGAGTTTATCCGCAAGCATCCCGACTATATACAACTTGAAAAGCTACGCGACAACGACGAGCGATTGCAAGATATGAAGGAGACATTGGCGGAAATAGCCGAGCAGCGTGAGAAGCTTGGTGTGGAGCTACAACACTTGCATGGGCGCATTGCTCAGGCACGCGAGCAGGCTGAGCGTGCTGCCACTACGACGGTTGACGTTGCACAAGAGCAGGAGTCAGCCAGTGTTGAGGTGCGGGAGCCAGAG
This sequence comes from uncultured Chloroflexaceae bacterium, assembly GCA_964626155.1. Classification (GTDB taxonomy): domain Bacteria; phylum Chloroflexota; class Chloroflexia; order Chloroflexales; family Chloroflexaceae; genus JAAUSY01. The sequence continues at coordinate 22,064 of CAZVEN010000003.1, forward strand.
TATACCTTTGCTGCCGATGGCTCGTTGCATGTAAAAGATGTGGCGCAGGGATATGAGGTAGTGTTGCCACAAGCTTTGCTGAAGCGTTTGTATAGGGAGTTGTCTAAGGTACGTGACCGGTTGGGAACGTGACCGGTTGGGAACGTGACCGGTTGGGAACGTGACCGGTTGGGAACGGACAACAAAAGCCCCCCACTCCATATGGAGCGGGGGGTCATGGGACGCAAACTCTGTTCATTACCTACACGCCCGGCTAACTATATAGGTATTAGCCTGCGACACATAGGTGATGCACAGAGTTTTGTTTATGACTACTACTCATTAGCATCACCTCCTTTATACCTGAACGGTAGTTTTTATTATTTCAGCTCTCACCTACTTGGCGAGTAAAGAGGCTGATGTACATACTATACACCAAACTAAGGGTTTGTGTCAAGAATCATGGTATTATCTCAGTTAAGGCTTTTGTATCGGTTATAGCTTGCGTTTCTTCATCAGATATGGGTGTTGGCAATAGAGAAGGGATGATCAATTCCTGGCCAATTTGGAGTGATTCGGGTTCCAGAATGTCATTCGTTGCCATAATTTCTTCGACAGTCGTATTAAATTCCTCGGCGAGGCTGCTCAATGTGTCACCATCTTGCACGATATAGAGACCAACTGGCGTAGGTGATGGGCGCAGTTGGTTGGCAAAAGCTGTTGCGGTAGCATCAATATCAAGGGTTGGTGCTGGTGTTATCTCAAGTACAGCCGGCGAGGTAGGCAAATTTGCTGGTGGAGGCTCCGGCGGATCGCATGCAACCAAGCATGACAAGCATATATAGACGACTAGCAGCAACCTCTTACGTCTTCCTCTCATGAACAGTGTCTTTCTCAGGGTTACGTGAGCCATTGCACATTGTGGTATGATAACAGGAAAGGGAAAGGTATGCAAGGTGTGCAAACCAAGAGCATCCTAGGAATACGTGATATGACGAACACGCTGTAGGTGAGGTGGGCTTTATGTGTGTTTTTGCCGTAATGCGCTCATATCGCACTTTTTGCGGTAATGTTTCGACCTTCTGAATGCATTGCGTACTTCAGCAAACTCTTCCTCCGATACGACAAAACTTTGTAGCCCACGCCTAAGTATGACACCCTCGCTACTGTGTGTAGCAAGCATTTTGTCTGGTATTTCCTCTACGTTTTCTGCATAGATACGCAACACATCTAGCATCCCATGAAGCCAATGCGTAGATGTATTGCCGAGTGCTTCGTTAAGTTGCTCCAAGTTTGCAATGGCCTTTTGTGCCAATGTTGTTGGGTCTTGTGTTTGTTCGTGTCGTTCTTGTCCATTGTTGTGGTTCCGCTCAGGAAAACTATTTGTTTGCATAAATCTTTACACTCAGCATATGGCTTCCACTTGCATATGTTACCTATAGTAACGATACAATACACCAAATGTTACACACACATGTCAACCTGCATATTCCGGCTTTTTAAGCTATAATTTGTATGTATTGCTTGTAACACAAACGAAGGATCTTCGTTATACATGATAGAACGCGGTAGGAAAACAGACCGGGTCCCTTCATTGGTAGGAAGGGAACAATAATGTTCTGGTTGTTCCGTTCGCAACAGAAGCAACGGTCAAGCGAAACTGTAGCGCCAGAGTTGCTCGATGACTCAGCTTTGATACGTCGTGCGCAGCAGCGCGACTCCGTCGCATTTGGGGTGCTCTACGAACGCTACCTTGACCGTGTGTACCGTTATATAGTGTATAAAATAAACGATGTGTCTTTAGCAGAAGACTTAACGTCTGAGGTATTTCTCAATGCTTGGAAGGCGATAAACCGGTATGAGGACCGTGGGCATGCATTTAGTACATGGTTGCTTCGTCTAGCACATAACGAAGTGACTGACCACTATCGTACACATCGGGCTACGGTGTCGCTTCCAGAAACTGATACGCACAGCTCGTCTGAACTAGACCCAGAACAGTTTGCCGAATTACAATCTGACCAACAAACCTTACTACGAGCAGTCAAACAACTACCAGAGGAATGGCAACAAGTAATTCTGCTTCGATTTGTTGAGAGTGTACCTTTTGAGGATATTGCAGTGATTGTCGGTAAAAGCAGTGGCGCATGTCGCGTAATTCAGCATCGTGCCCTCGCACGATTGCGCGAACTGCTTTCTGTAGAGGAGAACATTCGTGGCAACACATCCATTTGAATATGACGAGTTGTCACCATTTGAAGACCCCGATTTGTCGCAAGAAGAACGCGAACTAGGGTATCGCCTTGCAACGCTTCGTGATGTAACCCCTTCGGCCGAATTTCGCAATCAATTGCGTGCTCGTTTGCAAATGCGCATGCAACATGTGCAGCATGTCGAATATACCAACGGGCATAAGCCCATGTCCCCGTTTAGAATGTTCCTGCCCCTGCCTAGGATGACCATGCGCTTTGCTGCACTTATTATGGTCATTCTCGTTACCGTGACAGTCCTCGGCACAAGCTATGCAACTGCTCATAGCTTGCCTGGGCAAAAGCTGTATTACTTCAAACGCAGTGTCGAGCAAGTTCAGGTTTCACTTGCCCCTTCTGCCCAACAGTCATCGCTACGGCTACATCTCACTGAACGGCGTCTGGATGAACTAGAGCATTTAGTCACCCATAAAGCTAATGAAACCCAAGTTATGGTTGCTATTGAAGAGTATAAGAAATCTGTTCAAGAAACCATTGATACCATAGACCCTGAACATGCCCAAAAAACTGAGGATGCGCTGGACAATCAAACGAATATGATAACCAGCCTCGTTGAACAGGTGCCTCTATCTGCGCAACATGCACTTGTAGAAGCGCAAGATTCGAATAAAGAGGCCCAGCAAAAGGCCAGGCATCGTGTGCCTGAAACACCAACGGCTGTATCTCATCATTCCACCACGCCTTCAGTTGCTCCAACTACAAACCCAGAGATAACACAGCATACAACTGTGACGTTGCCGCTTATCATTTCTGCGGTTGGAGAGAGTGTGCCAGAAATACAGCAAAAGACTTCACCAGAACCTTTCAAGAACGCAACAGCAACGGTTATGCCTGAAGAGCAATCGCCTACGCCAAAAAGTCAAGTGGCTACGCAAGCTCCCCACCCAACAGATATAACGCTCCAAGCTACCGATGGTGTTGTACGTAAACAATCACCTACACCACTGCAATCTGATACACCTGCTGTAGCGTTGTCGAAACAGACACGTACACCATCCAAAACTTCCAAAGCTACCACAACAAGTACCGTCATACCATCTGCACCATCTGATACAACAGCGACACGCCGACCATCGCCCACGAATAGTGCAACAGCGACACGCCGACCATCGCCCACGAATAGTGCAACAGCCACGCCCACACCATCGCCCACGAATAGTGCAACAGCAACACGCCGACCATCGCCCACGAGTAGTGCGACAGCGACACGCCGACCATCACTCACACATACACCTACCACTATGCCACATCCAACACAAACGCCAACGTCTCTGAAAACACCGGTGTTGATTGGTTTACCAGTAACCACAACAACTGTATTGGTCAGTACGCCAGTCATGATAGATACGCCTACCGTTTCAGGAACCCCTGTGCTGACGCAAACCCCTACGTTGACAGCAACCCCTGCTTTAACCAATACCACTGTTATCAGCGCAACTCCCAGCATAGATACAACAAAACAACCCACAATAACTGCTGGCCCCGATATGAATCCTACGCTTGTGCCAACGGCAAGCACTATGGAGCCAACGGCTGAGCCAACGGCAAGCACTATAGAGCCAACGGCTGAGCCAACGGCTGAGCCAACGGCAGACGATATAGAACCAACGGCTGAGCCAACGGCAAGCACTATAGAGCCAACGGCTGAGCCAACGGCAGACGATATAGAACCAACGGCAGGCACTATAGAGCCAACACCTGCCAACACTATTCCCTCTGCCGAACCCTCTCGTGTGCCTGAAGCAACCATAACGCCACAGCTAGAACCATCCCCAGATATAACCGATACGCCTGAGATTACCAATACCCCTGGTCTTGTCGTCACTCCTGAAGCAACACATGCACCTGATACCAATACTTCCCCCGAAGAACATGCAACTCCCGTGTTGATTGCAACCCCCGAAGTGACAACAACAAAAGAGCATATCCTCGATCCAGAGCCATCTGAACCGCAAGATACACAAGGTGGAGCTTCTGGTACTATACATGGCTCCGATGGGCAAGGTGTGCCCACACCAACCCAGCAGACAGACTCACATGACGATGCGCAAACAAATGGCATGTCTCCTGAAACAGAGCAGCAGCATACCCCAAACATGATTTCAGACAGCAATACATCGGTGCATTCGGCGACTGACGTGCTAACCGATACGGATATGTAACAGCAGAGCGGTCCGTAACGATTCTGTTGACATTCGTAACAAATCATTCTGTCACTTATAGAGACGTTGCGTGCAACGTCTCTACAGGTGGGACACATGATGCCTGTCCCATCATTATATTCGTCCTTTTTTACCGCCCCAAAACCCCACAAATATGTATTTCAACCCATAATCCCTCCAGTCATAGATATGAACAATAAAAAGGTAGCAAAGATGTACCTGTGATTACATCATATGTAACTTTCAAAGATAATTTAACGTTTTCTTAACACGTTTCAATGCAAGACAGTCCGCAGCGTTGCAGTGTACCAGCAAAAAATTGCATGTTCCCTTCGACAAGCACAGGGAACGGCTCAATGAAAAAAGAAAAAACGTCTCTGTACTTGAAAAATACGTAATTGTTTGCTACTATATAAAAGTGCTATTCCGTTTGCGATTAGAACATGTTTATTGACTAGGAAACAGTTTGTGCTGTGTATTATACAGAGCAAGGACATTGTGTGTTATGCCTCAATGCATTATGTTTATCAATACAATGTAAAAATTATTCCTATGTGCCTTTTTTTATGTGTGTGCTCTACATGAACATAGTACTCATGCCATAAACGAGGAACCTTTGCATCTCTTTGCGTCTTTGTTGCTCTGCGCCTCTGTGTTAAAACCTTTACAAATCATGTGGGGTTGCTATATACGCTATGGGTCAAAATGCATTCCTGTAACCGTTTATAAAAATGAAGGAAAAGGTGCTTGTATGCACCATATACTGAAAAAGGGGGTGAACGATGGCAACCGCAACTGCAACCAAAAAGCAAGCCAAGCAGAAAAAACAGAAAAAACAGCAATCTACGCAATCTACACAATCTACAGGGTATAGCCTCTATTGGCAAAATGTTGGTGGTGAGCGTTACTATACCCTCGCTCGTTGGGTGATGTTGGTGCTCATCTTTGCCATCGTTTTACCTCTTTCCACAAGCCCCATATGGCCCATATCTCTCACTGGCGACCCTCTCGTCCTTGTGCTTTGGAGCTATGTAGCACTTACCTTGTTGTTCAGTTTTGCCCTTTTCATTCCATCTACAGCCAAGGTTATCAAGCAATCATACATTGTTGATGTGCTCTTTATCGTCCTCTTATCCATCCTCAGTACACAACCGGCCCTGTTTCTGCCCTTCTACATTCTGCCACTTATCAGTGTGTCGGTGCAACAAAAGCCAATGATGACTCTTATTGCCGGTGGCATTGTTGCCATTGCCTATGGAGCGGGAACGTTTTTCACCGATGGTGGGGCAATAGAATTAAGTGCTATGCTCATTATGGCACAGGCTTTGTTGATAGCATTTATCCCTTGGCTCAGCAGTAGCCTCGTTGGGCAATGGAGCGCGAACAATGGCCGCCAGATCGCTGAAGCCGAACAGCAAAAAAACCTCGCCTTGCAGGAAACCCAAGCCTACCGTGCCCAAATGAATGCACTCGCGCTTGTTGGCTATGAACTCTCGAAGACGATGGACCATGGCAAACTGCTCAACAAAGCCCTAGAGGAGGTGCAAAAACTTGCCCCCTACAACGTGGCCATTGCCCTATTCTCTACTGGGCGTCCCAAAGAATTGAAGGTAGATGCGGTGTGGCCTTCCAACCCGGCCTACATTGGCCGCACACTCGACGTGGGCGATGGCACGGTTGGTACTATGCTCCGTGCCGAGTCTGAAGCGTGCGTCATTGCCAATGTTGGTCAAGACCCCGAATTGACATCTCTGCCAGTGTTGCAAAACTGTAACGCTGGTTGTATCGTGCCGTTACGTCTCCAAGCTACTACGTTTGGTCTCCTATTGATAGCGAGTGAACAACCTAGCGTATACAATGAGCATCATCTCGTGATACTCAAAGGGGTAGCCAGTTATGTTATTGCAGCATTGTATAATGCACAGATGCAGACCGACTTGAAACAGGCCAATGGGAAACTGCGGGCTAAAGAAAAGCAGGTACGTGACCAAATCGCTAGTAAGATACACGATGGCCCCACACAAACGGTCGCACAATTCAAAATGCAAGTTGAGTTTGTCAAGCAAGTGGCCAAAAATGACCCTTCTATGCTGGCCGACGAACTCGACAAGCTCCGCGAACGTGCTGAACTTGCCAATGCCGATATGCGCCAAACATTGTATGAGTTGCGCCCGTTGACGTTGGAAACGGAAGGGTTGCGGGCCGGGCTTGAAGAGTATGTCAAGAAGCTGAAATTGCGCAGTGGCACTACCCAAATTGCTGTGAAGACACGCGGTCAGGTAGATACGGCTGTTGATAATGATACGGCCGGGGTGCTGTTTGACATTGTGCAAGAGTCGGTAAACAATGCCCTGAAGCATGCCGAAGCGCAAAATATATGGATACGGCTCGAACGCAAAGATGACCTCTTCCGTGTCACCATTGAAGACAACGGCAAAGGCTTTGATGTGGGCGAAGCAAAAGCTGCTGCTGCAAAACGTGCTTCTTTTGGGCTACACAACTTTGGTGAACGTGCCCAAATGGCCAATGCTTCGGTTGAAATAGATTCCAAACCTGGGGAAGGCTCCAAGGTAAGTGTCGTCGTTCCCATAGAACAGTAGCACATATGAATCCCTACCTTTCGCGTACCGTCACCCAAGCTGCCATCCATGCTTTAAACTTGCGCCCAACTCGTGGCATGGGGCAGAACTTTCTCATCAGCGCTGAAGCGCTTGAGCAGATTGTTGCGGCAGCAGCGCTCACGACAGATGATGTCGTGCTTGAAGTTGGCCCCGGTCTAGGCGTGTTGACGTGGGAACTCGTCCACCGCGCCCACAGCGTTATTGCAGTAGAATTGGATAAGCGCTTGGCAGCCCGTCTGCACGACGAGTTTCGTGCGCATGGGCAAACACTTGCCCCCTTGCACATCATCCAAGGCGACGTATTAAACCTTACGCCAGCCACAATCTTGCAGCAAGCAGGTGTTGTAGATGAACCCGAACCGGCGTCGTTGACGGCTAACCGTATTCCCTATAAAGTTGTGGCCAACCTGCCCTATGCCATCACATCGCCTGTGTTGCGGCACTTCCTTGAGCAAGCCCCCAAACCACAGCACATGGTTGTGCTCGTGCAATGGGAAGTGGGGCAACGCATTGTAGCCAAACCGGGCAAGTTGAGCATGCTGGGCCACGCCATACAGATGTATGCCGAGCCAGAAATAAAGGGACATATAGCAGCAGATAGCTTTTTCCCAGTCCCATCGGTTGATACCGCCATTCTCGCCTTGCATGTACGCCCTGCGCCAGCCGTTGACTGCGACAACATCAATGCACTTTTTCGTGTCATCAAAGCTGGCTTCTTGCAACCGCGCAAAAAGCTCTCGAATGCCCTGCCCGTTGGCTTTGCCGCGCTTGGCATCCCCATTGAGCGTGAAGCGGTGAAGACAGCGCTAGATGCTGCGCATATATCGCCAGACCGCCGCGCCGAAACGCTCACGCTCGATGAGTGGGCTAGTGTGTATCAGGCTCTACAAAGGTAGGTTTTTACCACAAAGGACACAAAGAACACAAAGAAGACACAAAGAATGAACCGTAAAAATGAGCAAAAATCTGTGTGCGATATGTCACAATGATGCAAACCTATCCTGAAGGATGTACCAGACACTAGGAGACGTTATGCTATAATACCGTTCATGCGTAAGGTAGGTTTTTAAGGAACATTGCATGGAAAATGAGGAGCACTACATCACAGACGGGGTTTACTATATTCACCACCGAGATCAAGCTGTGAAAATGCTCATTCCTGGGTCATACTATGATAGCCAAATATACCAAGGCAGACTATACCTCTGGTGTCTTGATGGCTCCATCATGATCATTGAACTGATAATGGGTTGCTTGTCATGAAAAGTAACCTAGAAACTTTGTGGCTTGAAGGTGAACCTGTCAATTGGTGTGTCTTTCCAAAGTCAACATATTACACAAACCAACTTCATGTGGTCTATGAAGACCATCTGTGTATACACTCATTCAACCATGATTACTTTGTCAATCAAGATACTAAGAGCGTGGGGATTATGTACTCACAAACCACACATGATCGTTTTATCAAACAGTCCCGCATAGCAGCCTAACTGAATATAAGGATAACCGTATGGATAACACAACGATACTCGCCACTGAGCAAAACCTCGAAAGTGGCGTTTTCCCCAAGCGCCCCCTAGCCATTGTGCGTGGCGAAGGGGCGCGAGTGTGGGATGCCGAAGGGCGCGTATTTATTGACTGTGTGGGCGGGCAAGGCACAGCAAACCTAGGGCACAGCCACCCCGCCATTGTTGCGGCTATTCAAGAGCAAGCTACCCGCCTCATCAGTTGCCCACAAATATTTCACAACGACCAGCGAGCAACCTATATGCAAGCCTTGGCTAACGCGCTCCCTTTTCCCGCTCGATTCTTCCTGTGCAACAGCGGTACCGAGGCAATAGAAGCATGCATCAAGTTTTCGCGCTTGCTCACAGGGCGCACAGGCATTGTGGCCGCCAAGCGCAGCTTTCATGGGCGCACTATGGGCGCACTCAGCGCAACATGGGAGCCAAAATATCGCCAACCGTTTGAGCCACTCGTGCCCAATATTAGCCACGTAGCATACAACAACCTCGAAGCGCTTGAAGCAGCCGTAGATGAACAAACGGCTGCTGTGCTCCTAGAGCCTGTGCAAGGTGAAGGCGGCGTGCATCCGGCCAACCCCGGCTACCTAGAAGGTGTGCGTAGCATCTGCGACGCAAAGGGGGCGCTCCTTGTGCTTGATGAAATTCAAACTGGTTATGGGCGCACAGGAAAACTCTTTGCTATACAGCACAGCGGTGTTGTTCCCGATATGTTGGCGCTTGCCAAGAGCATAGCCGGTGGGTTGCCTATGGGCGCAGTAGCTATTCACGAACGGCATGGAGCCTTCAAAAGCGGTGTGCATGGCACAACATTTGGCGGCAACCCACTTGTGTGTGCAGCCGCCCATGCTGTATTGCGGGTGATGCAAGAAGAAAACATCCCCCAACAGGCTGCTGAAAAAGGGGCATGGCTGCAAGAGCAACTGCAAGCATTGCACCTAGCACGTGTACGCTATGTACGTGGGCTAGGCTTGCTCGTTGGTCTCGAATTGAAGGAGCGTGTGCAACCATACCTCATGGCTCTCATAGAGCAAGGTGTGCTTGCACTACCCGCAGGACCAAACGTTTTGCGTCTCCTACCTCCTCTTACCATATCATATGATGACCTCACGGTGGTTGTTGAAAAAATAGGCGAGGTATTGAAGTAAATGGAACACATTGCTATCATTGACCTAGGGTCAAACACGGCACGTATGGTGGTTATGGCCTATTATCCGCATCACTCGTTTAAGTTGGTTGATGAGGTGCGCGAGATGGTGCGTTTGGCAGAAGGGGTTGAGCCCGATGGGTGCCTCAAACCGCTCCCTATGCGCCGTGCTGTCGAATCGCTCAAAATGTTCCGTGCCTATTGCCAAGCATCCAACATCAAGCGGATTGTCTCTGTTGCCACAAGCGCCGTCCGTGAAGCCACCAATCAAGAAGCATTTCTGGATGAAGTGGCACGTGAGGCGCGGCTTGAGTTGCGTGTGCTCAGTGGTGAAGAGGAAGCCTATTATGGCTACCTTGGTATGGTCAATTCAATTTCTATCAACAATGGCTTTGTTATTGATATTGGTGGCGGTAGCACAGAAGTGACTGAACTGTATGGACGCTCTTTTAGCCGTTCAAGCTCAAAACAAATCGGTGCAGTGCGTCTGACAGACCAATATGTGCAATCGAACCCCATTAGTAAGCAAGACTTTCGTATGCTTCAACAGGTAGCCGATGACACGTTTGCCGAGGTAGATTGGTTACGTTCGTTTCCAACCTGCGTGTTGGTTGGCATTGGTGGAACGATACGTACTTTAGCCCGTATTGACCAAAAGCGAAACCGGCACCCGTTGGACCGTGTGCATGGCTATGTGCTGAAGAGCAAATCCTTGGATACTATTGTTACGTGGTTGCGACGATGCGACCAATCAGAGCGTGAGGCTATCCCCGGACTCAACCGCGACCGTGCCGATGTTATTCTAGCCGGTGCTGTTATCTTGCGTCAATTGATGCAACGTGGCAATTTTACTGAAGTCGTGGTGAGTGGGCAGGGGTTGCGGGAAGGGTTGTTCTATGAGCATTTTTTAGCTGGGCAAGATTCGCCCCTATTCACCGATATACGCCTATTTAGCGTACAAAACTTGGCTTATTTCTACAACTATGAAGTTACCCATGCGGAAAAGGTTGCCGCATTGAGCGTATCCCTCTTTGACCAATTGCGTACATTGCATAGCTATGGCGCATGGGAGCGCGAGTTGTTGATATATGCCGCTCTTCTGCACGATATTGGCACCCAAGTTGGGTATTATGACCATCACAAGCATTCAGCCTATCTGGTATTGCATTCGGCCCTGCACGGGTTTACCCACCGCGAAATAGCATTGTTGGCTATGCTAGTGCGCTTGCACCGGAAAGGTTCAGTGGATGTCTCATCCTATTGCGCCGTTCTGGAAGATGACGACGAAGTGCGCGTGGGTCGGCTTGGGGGCATGCTACGCATAGCCGAGTATCTTGAACGGAGCAAGAGCCAAGTCGTTGAGGGAATAGATGTGGTTGTAGAAGGTAGGAGCGTGCAGATACGTGTGCAAGCTACAGACGATGCGACGGTTGAGGTTTGGTCCGCCAACCGCCGCGCTAATCTCTTTCGGCAATGGTTTGGCTGCGATGTTGAAATTGTGCTGCCCTAATTCCTCATAGGGCAGCTACAATTTCTTTTTACTCTATCGCTAAGCCTTCGGCTACTTTTGTCACTTCTTCCTGACTGTAGCCGCTTCCATTGACCGTGTAGAAAGTATTATCTTTAACCCAAGAGATGATGATCAACCCTTCATCATCTTCGCCTACCTTCATAAGCGTGCCTGTTTCTCCATGAATTTCTATTTGATTGGCATCGGTACCACCACCTACGTTGGCTGGCATATCACCTACGGGTAGTTCTTCTGAAGCTTTGAGCACTTCAATGGTGATTTGTTTGGGCATCATTGCATCTTCAGCTTCATCACCAGTCATTTCCTCTGGCGTTGTGCCATATACTTGGGCAATGACGTTGCCGGCAGGAGTTTCCTGTACACTTATCTTCGATGGTTCTGGGTCCAGGTCTTCGGGAAGATAGCCTGGTTGTGGTGCAGTGAAACCAGCTTGGCTGCTTGCCTCTTCCAAGCTAGCAACACCGGCAGCTTCACCCAACTCAACTTCCTCGGCACCTTCAGGAGACTCAAAAGCAATTTCCGAATCATCAAACCCAGTGTTGACTTCCATACTCGTGACAGTAGCCTTTAGCCCGCCAATATCGTTGGGCAAATCTACTTGCACGGGCAGGCTCGTCTCTTGGTCTACCCACACCGTGTCCTTATCTCCCTCGCTAGACGTACATTCTATCTTATAGGTATTGAAATCACCTATTTGCTCCTCACCAACAACTTCTTGGGTATAGTCGGATGAGGTGAGCCTATCGAGAGATTGGGTCATGATGCTAATAAACATCATAGGAATACGGAATAATTGAGAGTTGCCACCTGCTTCGCTATCGCGGTCTGCTTTGATCACTTGGTTTTTGACAGGGTCGTAGAAATAGCTTATCGAGTCGAAGACAGCTATAGAACCTTCTGGCACCTGCGACAAGGTAGAACTTGTGACCTCGCCTTTTATTTGTGGAAAGTCTCCAATAGCAATCCCACTCAGTGAACCTTTCATAAAGACATCTAAACTGGCGCTTGCTTCGACAGGCTTCGTATAGCTGACATCCACAGAGCCTTGGTAGTATTCGAGCGAATCAAACGCATTTTGCACATCGGCAACAACCACATCGGCTGTGGGCAAATCGCCGGTACTCTCTTCTGCTGTATCGTCGGCTTCGTCTTCGGCTTCTCCACTATCGGTGCTATCGGTTTCTCCACCATCGGCTTGTTCAGCAGGTTGAGCGGCTTCAGGTTCGGTTGCAGTCTCTCCGCCGCCGCCGCTATTACAGGCTGCGAGTACAAGAATGAGACATACGACCAACAACCATCTGAGTTTGAGGAATTGGTATACCATATTTTAATACTCCTTCCTAGATAGTCTAAACTTATTGCACTATGACAAGGCTAGATGCCCGTCGTTTCAACGTGTGCATGACGTTCAGGCTTTGCAACAACTGGCCAGGTCTCAGCAACGCGATACCTGACCAGTATCATTAATATCAATATTATATTGTTGCTCTACATCAACAGTAGAAACACACTATATCATAGTAACAGTAACAACAATCACACCCTACCAGGTATCGAAAACAACAAATACCTGCAAGTGGAGCTTTCGTATTTTCTTGTAGCCCTGTTACCTTACCTTCCAAAAGAGATGAAAATGTACCATCGCTTGGGGTGGCACTACAAACATTTTGTTCAGACTCTGCCGAGAACAGCACTTCAGGTTGCCCATCTATTGCATGGGTTATCTTTGGCGCTTGATGCTCAGAAGCTTGAGCCGCCGATTGCGGACTTATGGATGTTATTCCCAACAACATCATCAAGATGGCTATGAACACAGCCGGGGCTGTGTAGAAATGGCGCTTCATTGACATTCCTCCTTCATGAATGGAATAGGCCCATACGAAACAATATGCGTATTTTCTGGAGCATTTGTGTTCATCCCAAACGGGTTTATGGCTCTCTGCCTATTCGGACCAATACAAACATACTGCCCAAAAAAACCACTACTCATACGATAGGTTTGACCAGACCTCCTTTCATTGCTGACGGTCCTGGAGTTTGAGTTGCAAGGCCGCCAAGCTGAGACTAAGAATGGTAAAGAGAAGCAGTACTCCCCATGTAAATAGGAGATGACTGGGTTCATGACATTGTTCTTTAAGCAAGATTTCATTATCTTCATCTGGGTCTTCACAACGCCAGAATGCTTGCGGGAAGGCATCCGATGGTTTCACCTTAAACCCTTGACCTCTGGCCACTTGCCTTTCCATATCGGTGGCGGGGCTATCTTTTTCTTTCACCTCGCATTGAGAAATAACGGCTTTTTCGCCTGTTTTTCCCACCTCTACATTTGGCAATTGGCACAAGGCATTGAGATTGGAGCTTGTACCAAGTGCATCAAGCCCCCAACGACTCACCATAGGCCATGAAAGAACTTCAACAACTCTCTCTTTATCAAAAAGACCTTCGGGTTGTGGAATTTCAAAGATAAGCCCGGCAAATAGAATTTGCGGAATAAGCACCAGCGGCACAATGCTGATGGCTTGGTCGGATGTTTTGGAAAATGTGCTGATAAGCAGGCCGATAGAAGTTCCCGCAAGAGCCACAAGCATCATAGTAGTAAACAGTTCAAGCCATGGCGGAGCGAGCAATGCATTCGCAGATAGAGGAAATCGTATTTTGATGCCCATAATAGCCAATAAAAGCATATTCTGGATGAAGGCCAACAGTAACAGCACAACGAGTTTTGAGAACAAATAGGGCCAAATACGCAGATTGGACATGCGTTCGCGCCTATAGATGGCCCGTTCCTTGGTTATTTCGCGGGCCGAGTTGATAATGCCAAACCACACAGCCACAGCCGCCAAAACGAATAGCAGGTTTTGGGCTTCGATGCGCGGTATGACTTCTTTTATGTCGTTGATGCCAATAAGTGCCTCTGACCGTGCTAGCAGCAGGAGCAAGAAAGCAATGATGGGCGATTGCAGTAAGAGAATGAACAGGTTTGCGCGGTCGCGTGCCATAAGGTCGAAGTAGCGGCGCGTTAAAATACTGAAGAGCCGCAACCACGATATGCGCGGCGGTTTTTGCTTTGTGCTCGTTTCTTCTGCGGGTTGCGCAATGGATGATTTCTGCTGACGCTCCTGTACATACATACGATACTGATCGGATTGTTGATACTTGATTTGCCATAGCTCATAGAGCGGAGGCATCTCATTGCTCGTATGGTTGTGTTGTTTCCACGTTGCTAAGGCATTGGCAAGCACACTTTCGATGAGTTGCGTATAGATTGCTTCGCCCGGTTTCGCATCTAGCCGGGTGTAAATATCTGAAAAGCTATCTGTTTTTACCCCAAAGAATGCGAGTGCTTCGCCCGGCGGCCCGAAATAGAGCACATGCCCCTGTGACATAAAGACCACATGGTCGCACTGCTTGATATTTTCAGTTGCATGTGTCACCAAGACAATGGTACGGCCATTGTCGGCCAAGCGTCGGAGGGTGTACATCATCTTCTTCTCAAGGCCGGGGTCTAGGCCACTTGTTGGTTCGTCGAGAAAGAAGAGGCTTGGCTCTGCTAGGAGTTCAGAGGCAATACTGACGCGCTTGCGTTGCCCGCCAGAGAGGTTGAGTACTTGGGTGTTGATGTGGTCTTCCATTTCAACATCATCAAGCGATTGCTCAATGCGGTTGGTAATTTCATCTGGAGATGTGTCGCTTGGTAGGCGCAGGTTAGCTGAGTATTGTAGCGCGGTATGTACGGGCAATTCACGGTGCAAAATGTCATCTTGGGGCACATAGCCGAGTACTGCACGGTAGGCGTCGAAGTTGCGATAGTAGTCTTCGCCATTCACCAACACGGGGCTTTTTTGTCCATCGGTGGCGCGGCTAAACCCGCTAATGGCTTTCATGAGGGTGCTTTTGCCGGCTCCGCTACCACCAACGAGGGCGATAAACTCGCGTGGCTCAATACTGAGCGATATGTTGTTGAGTATTTTGCGGCCGCCTTTGACTTCGAGAGTCATGTTCCGTACATCAATACGTAGTCCGCCCCGTTGGTCATACTGTTGAATGGTTTGCCCATCGAATACGAGACGGAAGGGGCCTATTTGAATAATGTCATCTTTTCTCAGGGTATAGGTTCCAGTAATACGTTGCCCATTGATAAAGGTACCGTTGGTACTTCCTAAATCAATAAGGATGTTGCCAGAGGATGTTGTGTCAAGACGGGCATGTTGCCAAGAAACCATGGGGGAGGCAAGGGGAATATCAGATTGGGGGTTGCGCCCGATACTCAGGCTTGTTTGGGGCAAAAGCGATGTTTTGCTAGCAAGCACAGTGTGCGGGGTAGCCAACGCAGGTATGGTAATGGTGTTGTCTGGTGCAATAACCGGAGAACGAAAAATAAGGCGAATAAGGTTGCCTTCTGCATCGCCAATATGCAAGATGTCGCCATCTTTTAGCTCGACATCTTGCACGCGCTGACCTTTAATAAAGGTCCCATTGCGACTTTGCAGATCGGTATAGCGCCAAACACCACCTTGTTGTTCTAGCTTTGCATGATGTCGTGAGGCCGGTTGTGGCAATATAATAGCATTCGTTGCATCACGCCCAAGCGTATAGCGAGATTGTCCTAGAGAAACTTCTTGCGACGATAGCCCAGCTACATGAATGGCAAGGCTTGGTTGTGTTTGTGTTTGTGCTCCAGCGGTCATAGGTGCCTTCTTGTTTTCTACAGCTATACGTTACATATGCATGCTCTATCAGGCTAGGAGGGTCTTAAAAACACCCGTGGGAATATTATAACACACTTTTTATCTACTGTGAAAACTGAGGCTTTGAATAGCCTCTGAGCGTAACCTTGCACCTATTACATTTCTCACTATCTTCTCTTCTATCGCATCTCTTTTGTCACGCGGGTTGATATTCACACTAAATAGACGTGCGAATCTGATTAAATCGTCCTTTCGTTGCACACGGCGATCTGTTTGCAACATCTCCAACGCTTTGTCGGAAGTGTCACTTTTCTGAAATTGGTCCGCAAGTGCTTGTAGTTCATCATCAGGTATTCTATCAATAGCAGGTGGTTGTTGTTCTATTGCTTCTTGCTCAACAAACTTCAATCTTCCCTGATTCTTGAGAAGTTGATCAATTTCTTTATCAGTCAAATCTTCTAAAGCTTTCGTCGCAAGTTGGAAGAGAATAGCCCATTCACGCCCTGTTGAGATTAAATCACGTTTATTTTTCATTGGTTGATTGCCTCCAAAATTTCAATCGCTAGTTGACGCAATTCTACTTGTGCTTGTTCTTGTGATTGTCCAGAGGGGTCACATAAAACAACTGGTTTTCCTGCTGCGGGAGCATCTGCATGGACGGTTTTACTTTCACGGACATATGCATTAAACGTGCGTATATCCATACGCTTGATCTGCTCAATATAATCCTGTTGAGCACGAATCGGAGACCCTCCATAAAAGCCGACCATGGTGAATATGACCCCTAGTATTTTAGGATGTATACGCGCATAATTTTGCGTTGCTTTCGTGATATATTCATTATAATCAGAAACAAGTTCTGTTACATGCCTCTGTAATTGATCTATACCAAGTGTAGAAAGGTAGTCTGGTTTTGCAGGAACTAAAAGCCAATCACTAGCTACAATGGCGTTCTTAGTTACAATATTAAAATTGGGTGGACAATCAATTATCACCAGTGAGTAGTCATCTAAACTTTCAAGTCCTTGTTTAAGACGAGAATGAACTCGTATGTAGTTGTTGCTAGTTTGTCTTGGAGAAGCACCTGCCAAACGAGTAGCCAGTTCCAAATCTACATTGATAAGTCCAAGATGAGAACATACTAAACCTAGTTTTCCAGATGTATTGTTCAAAATGTTGTTCATTGTTTCAGATTGAACAATGAGGTCTGATAATCCTAGGTCAGTGTCTTCATCAAGGAAAGCATCATACCAATTTTTAATGGTTTGGTTCTGCTCATATTTGTCTCTCCATTCTTCAACGCTTATAAATGAGAAGGTAAGACTTGCTTGGGGGTCCAGGTCCACTAGGAGAACAGACATACCACGATTAGCCAAATATGCTGCTATGTTTGCTGCAATTGTTGTTTTACCCACTCCTCCCTTGTAATTAATAAGGGACATAACGCTTTTCATGTGTGCATTCTTTCCTATTTCCAATAAACAATTATGTCATTATGCCGTATACAATATCACTCATCGCCATTCAAATTATACCACAAGTAGTGTCACTCTGAGAAGTGAGCATCAAATAGCGAATCGAGGCTAGTTCCTGAGAGTCTATCTCAAAACAAACGGGCTTGCCCACGGCAAGCCCGTACTAGCACACAAATGAAGGTTTTTCGCAGGTCAAGCAAGATAAAACCAACAATCTGTGTTCATCAGTTTTTGTCTACAACGTCATCAGATACGCAATCACATCCTCGACATCCTCATCTGAAAGCCGCGAATCGTATTTTTCATTCATCGTACCAATCGGGAACCCATCAACCATATAGGCTTCAGGTTCTCGAATGGATTGCTCCAGATAGTCTACCGCCGATATGTCTGGCACGCGCACTTGGGCCCGCTTGGAAATGCCCGCCATGTTTGGCCCCACGAGAATACGTTGATGCGCCTCAACATAATGACACGTACTGCATGGAAGAATACCCTCTCGCTTAAGCTCACCCATAAAAATAGCCCGCCCTACTTCTGGGTTGCCAGAAACAACATATGGCAATGGCGTCGGCGTTGACGTTTCTATCTGTCCCAAAACCATTACATTGGTACATGCACTCATCATCAATAAGAGTACCGCAAACAACACATATGACCATCTTTTCCGTACTATGCGTATCATGTTCTACCTCCTTTGTAGCATGTTACGACTTCTTATTTGTGTCCCGGCGACCTATGCCCTAGCATTGCAGCCCCTAACACCTACCACCTAACACCTAATCCCTGATACCTAACACCTAACACCTAAACCTACAGACTCAACAGATACGCTATAACATCCTGCATATACTCATCTGATAGACGGTCGCCGTAGGTTTCATTCATCGTACCTTGAGGAAACCCCTCGACCGTGTAGGCTTCTGGGTCTCTGATAGATTCCTCTAAGTATTCCATTGCCGACATACCTGGTCGGCGTGTGGCAGCACGCTCACCCAGACCATCCATGTTTGGCCCGACCAAAATGCGCTGATGCGCCTCCACATAGTGGCATGTGCTACATGGAAGGACCCCATCGAGCTTCTTTTCGCCCGTGAAAATAGCCCGCCCAATTTCTGGGTCGCCCGTGACACGTGTTTGCTCTCCTTGACTGCTCTTAGGCGCTTGGGTTGGCATATCTGCTTTGCTGCTAGGTGGTGCAGCACTAGAGACCCCGCCACAACCCGTAGCGATAAGCAACAAGAGCGCCGTAGCCATCGTTGCAAGTACGTCTGTTTTTACCTTTATCATTTTTTCCCTCCTTTGGGAAAAAACCTGACACAACAGCGTCATATGCCTATGTACTGTTTGATTGGCATAGCTCAAGCTGTGCTCTACCATGTCAGATTCTTTCTTTGTGTAGGCTTGCTGCCGGCACAAGCCCACCCCTTTTTCCCATTTCGGCTTGCCAGCAACAAGCCGTTTTGTGTATTTCGTAGCACCGGCATCCTGCCGGATCCGGCTGTCTAAGCATTACGCCCAAGGGCTACTGGCAGTGCTACATACCTTTACCAACAGAGTCCTCATGAAAGATGATATATCGCAATCGTCTCCTGCAACGACTTCGCCAAGTCGTGTAAATCACGTGCGACTCGCTCTGCTTGGCGCGTGCTATCGAGCGATTGCGTGGCTGCCTGCTGTATAGCCTGCATTGCCTGCATGATTTGCTCCATACCCGACATCTGCTCATGTGTTGACACCGCTATTTGTTCATTGGACTTTACCCCTTGTTCTACTTCAGTAGCCATGCGGTGTATCACCTGCCCAGATGTCTGCGATAAGCGCAACCCTTCTTCTACCCCCTTAGTGCCTTCCTCAGTCACCATCACGGCTGCATTCGTAGCCTGTTGTATCTGGTTCAGAATATCTTGCACCTGCACTGTCGCTGCCTTTGAACGTTCGGCAAGGTCACGCACTTGCTGGGCCACAACAGCAAAACTTTTGCCTTGCTCGCCGGCACGGGCAGCTTCAATAGCCGCATTCAGCGCCAGCATATTGCTCTGGTCGGCAAGCTCACTCACGGTTCGCGTAATAGCCCCAATAGCTATCGTTTGTTCAGACAGTATCAAGATAGTCTGCGCAATGCTATCAACCCGTTGGCGTATCTGCACCATGCCGGTCATGGTATGCTCAACCGATTCGCTCCCTTGCTGCGCCATATGCAGCATACTTTGACTATCCTGTGCCAGCATCACAGCTTGCTGCGCTGTCTCGCCTGCCACACGCTTCACTGCCTCTATTGTGACTCTTGTTTGGGTGATAGCAGATGATTGCTGGCTTGCACTCGAAGCTTGTTGTGTAGTAGCAGAGAGAATATCGGCCGCACAAGAGGTAATATTGGCACTTGCCTGCTGCAATTGGGTAATGATAGTTTGCAGATTGTTGGCCATGTCGTTCAGCCCATTGCCTAGCATGCCTAGTGTGCCATTCTGTTCAACCGATAGGCGCTGATGCAGCTTGCCTTGGGTGATGTTCTGCACGAATGCAAGATACTCGTCTACCGTTTGCTCTAGGTGCCGACGTTGCTCTGCCTCCGCATGTTGCAAGTGTATAGCCGTTTCTTGCGCCTCTTGCTCAGTTACAATACGCGATTGGAGCGTGTCCGCCATCGTATTAAACGTACTTGCTAGTTCGCCTATTTCATCTCGCCGGTGGTGCAGCTCAAGACGACGGTTTAAATCACCCGCAGCAATCGCCTTGGCCACTGTCACCAAGTTCTTGAGTGGATAACTGAGCATGCGTCGTGCAAACCAAATGACCATAACAATAGACACAACCACAACGATAGCCATGATAATCACGGCATAGTACACTTGCTTGTACACCGGCGCATAAAAACTGTCCTCTGGCACGCGATGCACGTAGTACCAATTCGTCATAGCTACCCGTTGGATCATCGCTTCGCTCTTTTCGCCGGTGTCCCCCATTGCTCCCCGAAAAAACAGCGCGGTTTGTTCACTGTTGTTGAGCATATCGGCATGCTGCAAGACTTCCGTTTCAGCAAATGCCGTGCTTTGCTGCAACAGGGTAGCTGTACGTTTGCCAAAGCGCTCAATCTCTGTCAAGTGGTTGATAGTCTCTTCCGAAAGCGCCACAGTTGGATAAAACAACAAATCCCTTTTTGCGGGAATGGAAATTCGTATCAAATATTCATCTAGTAAGGTACTATAACTACCGAATCCCGACATGCCACTGTCGGATTCGACAATGCTATCTAATTGTTCCAATGAATTGCGTACATCCACAACTCCTTGTATTGTACCATAAGAATCGTAAACCGGCATGGTGACATGGAAGAAAATCCCCTTTCCCTTTGGCTCAGAGCCAATATCGGATAGCGTAGGAAACCCTTGCAAGGACTTGTGTATTTCTGGTCGGTAGTGGCGGTCTTGCCCAAGCAGGTTTTCATCGGTGCTTAGAAAGATGACGCCTTCAGCGTCTAGTAAGGAGATAGCCGAATAATTGTAGGCATGTTGCATATTAATATAGGTTTCTGTAGCATTTTGTCGAATACGTGTATCATCGCTATTATTCAATACGTTATGGGTTAGTTCTAAGGATGCTATCACACGCGCATCGGACATGCGCTCAGCAAGATACGACTCAATATGGTCAACTGAAGCCTCGGCCCTCGCCTTGATACGCGCACGTGCTTGCTCTAGCATCGTGTTGCTCGAAATGTAGAGGTTGGTCAATGTAAGGGCCAGCATAGCCCCCAATGCGCCGACAAGAAAAAAGATAATAAGCTTATTGCTCAATGATGTTGCTGGTGCCAAGGCTCGTATCATAGGAATCCCTCCAAAGATAGTACTGAATAGTGAATTGCTTACGATATACGAGTAATCATATGTACGTCTCTCATGCGATTTTCACCAAAAACAGCTTCTAGCTATCATATACCTTCTAACACGAGATAGCAAGTATTT
The DNA here is from genome assembly GCA_964626155.1 of uncultured Chloroflexaceae bacterium. Lineage (GTDB taxonomy): Bacteria > Chloroflexota > Chloroflexia > Chloroflexales > Chloroflexaceae > JAAUSY01. The sequence goes on from CAZVEN010000003.1 coordinate 43,425, forward strand.
TTTGGGGAGATGTAGGGAGAGAAAAGGTGAAGTTCTTAACCTTACGAGACTTCTGCCCATCCCGATACTCCAATGTCAAGAAATCCACTTTTTCTGAACCTGAATCTCTACAAAAACCTCTTTACCTGGCCCGTGCTAGGGTGTATGCTATAGATAACCTGATGGAAAGGACGAGCGACAAGGAGGTTGTCATGTCTACTGAAAATACTGTTATGTATAATGAGAATGATATTTTACTTATTGAAGATAGCCCAACTCAAGCAATTCGTTTCAAAATGTTATTAAGTGCCATGGGATACAATGTCCATCTAGCCAGTGATGGACGCGAGGGATGGTGTGAAGCATGTAGCACACGCCCAACCCTTATTTTACTTGATTTTAACCTACCTTCTCTAAATGGACTGCAAGTGTTATCGCGGCTGAAACGCGACCATACAACATCCAGCATACCCGTCGTCATGTTGAGCGACCACGATCATGCGTTGCAAGTTGAGCAAGCGCTTGAGTTGGGTGCCAAAGACTACTTGTTCAAAGCAGATTACATGCGACAAGATGGAGCATTATGTTTGCAACATGCAATAGAACAGGTTTTGCATACAGCATAATCTCTCCAAAGCACGTTTGCATGCTATAAAAAGTAAAAATACCACCATCACACCACGTATGTACATTATTTTACGACTATCTGTAGTATACTTGGCACCGTTATGGGGGTATTTTTTATGTGCTGAATATGTATACTGAAGGTTTTAGCGAAGCATCATTTTTACATTGGTTTTTGGTCTGCAGCATACACAGTGTTTCTTTCTCTTGTTACTCTCATCAGCATTTCCTCTCGTGCATACGTAGAATATGGTAACAAAATACGTAGATATACGGATAGACAAGAACGTATCAATCATGTACAGTTATTATCAAAGCCAATGTGCTTTTCTATAATAACCATAGGAACAGGTTTCAAATAAACAACCACACCCATTTTTCTGGGTTCAGTCGTTGTATTGTGTATATGCTATGCAAAAAACAGACCAATGGAGGTACCAAAAATGTTACGTGCTTTGTCACCAAAAAAATCACTGAGTGCCAAACTCATCGTCTTCTTTCTTATTGGCTCGGTCGGACCTATGCTTGCCCTCACCCTGATCAACAATCAAGTGGCTAGTGGAAATATGTTGGAGATAGCAGAAGAACGGGTCAAAACACGGGTGCATGCTGCTGTAGACCGGATTGACGATTACCTCTATGAACGCGAAGGAGATGCTCAAGTTGTTGCTGCCCTCCCCATGGTGCGTGATGCCCTCGTAGACCAAGACGATCAACACGTGACTGAAGAGGTAGCGGCTATTCTACCACTCATCCGCGATGCATATGGGTATGCAGGCATCACACTTATGGATGACAAGGGTGATGTGATAGTGAGTTCTGAACAAATGCTCCTAGAAAAGAACTTTGCCGAACGCCCAGAAGTAAAATCGGCGTTGCGTGGCGAATCGGCTATTTCTGAATTCGGAGCCAAGCAAGGCGAAGAGGGCGTATTCTACCATGTTTCAGCCCCCGTGTATGGCGACGAAACCGACATTATTGGTTTGGTGGATTTGCGTATTCCACTTGATAAACTCAATGAAATGTTGGCGTTTGACACCGACCGCACTGGCGAGGGAAGTTTTGCAGAACTGCTTGATGAACACTTGATACGTATTTCTATACCATTTAGCCCCGAACACCTCTACCAACCAATTGTACCCATTGCAAGCGATATAAAAAATGAGATGATACAACGGGGACGGTTTGGGAGCCAAACCAGTACCGTGCTCAACAACTCCACTGATGATATTGACGTGGCCGAGCAAATAGATCTGTTGCGGAGTGGGCAAGATGATTTTGTACTGTTCACAGGTATCAGTGGTATTACCGGCGAAAAAACAACGTCAGCCATTATGAAGTTGGAAGCTAAAGATTGGTACTATATGCATCGTGTGCCATCGGCAAGTTTTGCCGCTATTGTCAATATGCAAACAACGTATGCCTTACTTGTCACCCTTGGCGCAGCGCTGTTAGCTGTGGTGCTGATGATAGCTTTCTCAAGCCAAACCTTGAGCCGCCCCCTCAACCACCTTGTTGAAGTATCCAAAGCCATTGCAGCCGGCGACCTCAGCCGCCGCCTCAGTCTCCAGCGCCACGATGAAATTGGTGAACTAGCGAATAGTTTCAATGCTATGGCTGACACCTTGGAGAGGCGTATTTCTACCGAACAGGAAGCCCAAGAAGAAGCGATACGCCTCCAAAAGGTTGAGGTAGAGAACCGTGAAAACCTTGAGAAAACGGTACAAGACTACCTCGCTTTTGTACAGCTTGTTGCCGATGGCAACCTCAACCAACAAATTACCGTGTATCAGAACGGTGCGCTTGGGCAATTGGGCAGTGGGTTAAATGGCATGGTCAAGAGCCTGCGCACAATTACCGGGCAAGTGCAAGAAGCCAGCACCAATATAGCCTCGGCTGCTGCTGAAATTCTTGCTGCAACGACGCAGCAGGCCTCTAGTGCCACTGAGCAATCATCGGCTATTACCGAGGCAACATCAACCGTTGAGGAGGTGAAGAATATTGCATCGCAGGTTGCCCAACAAGCAGGGCATGTAGCCCAAGAAAGCCAAGATATGCTCAAGGTTGCGCAACAAGGCTCACACGTCGTAGAAGACACCGTGAGTAGCATCGGCACAATACGCCAACAAGTCGAGAGCATAGCCCAAACCATTCTGGGGCTGGCCGAGCAGACACAGGCGATTGGTGCCATCACCACCACCGTCAGCGAATTAGCCGACCAGAGCAACATGCTGGCCCTCAACGCCGCCATCGAAGCCGCCCGTGCCGGCGAGCAGGGCAAGAGCTTCGCCGTCGTAGCCCAAAACGTGCGTGACCTTGCCGAGCGGAGCAAAGCCGCTACGCAACAAGTGCAAGACATTCTCAACGAAATACAACGTGCTACCAATGCGGCCGTGATGGTGACAGAAGAAGGAACCAAAGGCGTTGAGAAAGGTGTACAACTTTCTGGTAAAGCTGGCCAAGTGATCCATCAAATCGCTACTGAAGTGGAGAATGGGGCGCAGGCGAATACCCAAATGGCCGCAGCAGCACATCAACAAACAGCGGGCATGGAGCAAATCGGTCAGGCGATGCAATCTATTCAGCAGGCGACGCGGCAGTCTCTCGCTAGCACGCGCCAAGCTGAGATAGCCGCACGTGACTTGCATGAACTTGCACAATCGCTCCAGAATGCCATAGCCGTCTACGACCTTTAACACATGTAAAACGTAGGGGCTTGCAACCGCAAGCCCCATATGCATGAACCTGAACAGGAGATGATGCTATGAATACACACATGCAACAATTCCAAAACGACCCTGCCATTCACGACATACTCGCTGAACGTGCGCGTGAACTAGCAGCACAATCAACAGACAGGGTAGGTACTGAACAAAGTGAGGAGGTCCTTACTTTTCAGTTGGGCGAAGGACGCTATGGTATACCGGCATACTACGTCCGCGAAGTGCAACCGCTGACGCATCTCACACGCCTGCCCACCACACCAGCGTTTGTTGTAGGCTTAGTCAATGTGCGCGGCAAGATACTCACCGCACTCGACATCCGCCCACTACTCGATATTGAGGGGCAGCCGCCCGAATCAGAGGCGTTGCTCGTAGTCATTCATGTTCAGGGAACCGATGTTTGCTTGCTGGCAGACGATGTGATAGAAGTACGACGCAACGACTCGGAAATATTTCCCGCCCTGTCTGCAACCGGTGGGCGTGGAGTAAGCTGGGTCAGTGGCTTAGATACACACATGAACGTCCTCATTGACTTGCCACAAATGCTAGCAGACCCACGGGTTATCGTTGAAGATGAGGCTGCATAGGAGCGAAACCATGATAAGTGATGCAGAAATAATGGCCCAGGTCCTTGAGGTTTTCCAAGGCGAACAGGTTGAGCATCGCCAAGCCATTTGCGACATCTTGCTCGATTTAGAACGCTACCCCGACCATGCCAACTATGAAACACTGGTACAACAACTCTTTCGAGAGGCCCATAGCCTCAAGGGAGGGGCACGGGCCGCAGGGCTAGAATCAGTTGAACGTATCGCACACTCGATGGAAGACTTGTTTGGGGTTGTGCGTGCTGGGAAGCTATCGTTGAAGCCCGACGTATGCGACATGCTCTATGCATCGCTCGATGCCATTGGTCATCTTATGCAAGAGCAAGCTGCGGGCGAACCAATGCATATGGAACAATACGAATCATTGCTCACCCAATTGCGTGGCATAGCCGGTACCGAGGACCCGGCCGCCATGGGTGAAGAAGCAGGGGTGGCAGAGGCGTCTCCCTCCACGTCTCTGCCACAGCAGGCAGCCCCCCCATTCCCTACTCCATATGGGGGGGCTCGTGGGGATGAGCCTGTATTAGAAAACAAATGTGCGCCTGATGCAGTCTATGTTGACCATGCTGAAGGCAAAAATGATGTGGACACGGTCTGTGACGATTGTGCCGACTGTGCCCAAGACACGATTAATAGTGCAAACGATACCGACACGGTTCATACTGATTATAATGACTGTGACGGAGAAATGACTGCTCTTACAAACGATACCGACACGGTTCATGCCAGCTATGCCAACTGTGGCGGAGAAACGATTGCTCTTACAAATGACACCGGCACGGTCAAAGATAACCTTTCTGACCGTGCCGAAGAAACACCGGCACCCGTAGAGACGTTGCATGCAACGTCTCTACCACACGAAGATCAGCCTACCCAAACAGGTAGCAAAGATGAACCGTTTTTGGAAACAACCAACACAACAGTACGACTCTCCACCGCAACCTTAGATATATTGCTCAACGAAGCCGGCGAGCTTATCACCAGTGCAGCCCGTGAACGACAATATGCCCGTGAAGCGCGTGTCCTACTCGGCTTTTCGACCCGCTGGAATCATATATGGCGACATGTGCAACACGTCGTAAAACGCATCCGTAACCAGAAAGGCGATTTTGAGCCAACCGTTCACCATCTCCAAGACCGTGTGCAAGCTCGCAACATATTAGCCCAAACAGGCCAGTACGGGCAAGCCCCACTGGACAAACCAGAATCATCTATCAATGGGGATACGATGATTCTGGTGGAAGCGTTGCTGCAAGCCAACAATATCATAAAAGATATGGAACAACGCCTAGTACCCTATGTGCGGCAGACAACTGAGGAGGCGGCCCGTCTTTCAGCAATTACAAGCCAATTGCATGACCACGTGCGTTCAACGCGCATGCTCCCCTTAACGACTATTCTCCAGCCGGTACGTGTGCAAGTGCGTGATATGGCTCGCTCATCTGGCAAGCACATATACCTTGATGTTGATGATGGGCAAGCTGTAGCAGACCGTGAAGTGCTAGAAAACGTGCGTGAAGTGCTCTTGCACCTCATGCGCAACGCCGTGGACCATGGCATCGAGTCCATTGACAAACGGGTAGCGCAAGGCAAGCCAGAAGAAGGACGCATTGCGCTCTATGCCGCTGTGCATGGTGATTATCTTGAACTTACCATCGCCGATGATGGTGCAGGGCTAGATATAGAAGCCATCAAACAGCAAGCATGCACAGGCGGCTTTCTCAAAGAAACCGATATAGAGCGGATGAGTGATGCCGATATTGTAGACCTCATCTTTGCATCTGGCTTCTCCACTTCCAAGCGTGTCAGCACACTCTCCGGGCGCGGCGTGGGCTTAGATATTGTACGCTCGCGGGTTGAGCGCATGCAAGGGCACGTATCTGTCAAAAGCATCGCCAAGCAAAGCACTACTTTCACCATTCGTGTGCCGCTCTCGCTCACAAGTTCCCATGGGCTACTGCTCAAAATAGAGCAAACCACCTACATGCTACCACTTGAAGTCGTGCAACGTATTGTCGCCGTCACACCCAAAGATATAGCCCATGTAGAAGGCTATGAAACGCTTTTGGTAGATGGGCACCCGGTGAAGTTGCTCTATCTTGCTGAATTGCTTGGCGAATCAGCCCACATCATCAGCGAGGGCCAAGCTGGTAGACGTGGTAGCGCAGCGGCTCTGTATAAGGGCAGTGGCATGCGGCAATCTATGGCCCTCTTGCTTGGCAATGGTGAGCGCCAAATAGCATGCTTGATAGATGATGTACTAGGCGAACAGGAGCTGGTTGTACATCGCCTACCATCGCCGCTACATCGCGTGCGCTTCATTGCTGGCGCTACCCTGTTGGAAGATGGCAGCATCGTGCCAATTCTCGACGCGGTGGATATATTGCGAGCAGCGACTGGGCGGCGCAGTAGTGGCGTCGTGGTTGATGAGCAAACGAGCGTCAATCAGCACACCCCTACCATTGTCGTTGCAGACGACTCCATCACCACCCGCACACTCGAAAAGAATATCCTGGAAGCCGCAGGATACCAAGTGCATATGGCCACCGATGGTGTGCAAGCACTCAATGTTTTACATACACTCATGGGCAACGGCGGGTGCGACCTCTTGCTAAGCGATATTGATATGCCCAACCTCGATGGCTTTGAATTGACCAAGCAAGTATGTGGCAACCCTGAACTGCGCCATGTGCCAGTCATTCTTGTCACATCACTTGACGCACCACAAGACCGCGAACGTGGTATGTCGGCAGGCGCATCGGCCTACATCGTCAAACGGGGATTTGATCAGCAATTATTGCTGGAAACGATAGCAGAATTAGTATAAAAAGAGTAATGAAACGTTTATTGGAAATGATGCGAAAGGCGTAGGATAGGCTTCTAGCCCGTCCCAACGTAGCACCAACACAAGGCGTAGGATAGGCTTCTAGCCTGTCCCAACGTAGCACCAACACAAGGCGTAGGATAGGCTTCTAGCCTGTCCAGCATGACAGGCAGGATGCCTGTCCTACGATTTCTTAGTAGCATGAGGCTTCTAGCCTGTCCCAACGTAGCACCGGCATCCTGCCGGACTCCGGCTGGCTAAGCATGACGCCCAAGGGCTACTGGCGGTGCTACGAGGTGAAAAAGAGTATGAAGGAAAAGAACTATGAAAAATGAAACCAAACATACCAACATGTACATTATCTTATGGTTGACACCGGTGATTATGATAATCTCTTTGTTTCTTGTCAAAACCTTTCTGCCAGATTGGAAATGGGAAAATGAGCTTATCCATGCAGCTTTTGAAGCTGTCACAGGCTTAGCATGTCTACTCCTCGCCCTGTTCCTGTTTCAGCGTGCGGAAGACGAGTATGGCGGTCAGCTAGTGCTTGTATCCGCCGGGCTTGTTGCTATGGGCATATTCAACACCATTCACGGTCTAGTGCATCCGGGCGACACGTTTACCTTTTTGCACAACCTAGCCAGTTTCGTTGGAGGTATTTGTTTTGCACTGGTGTGGCTCCCCAATACAGCCACACGAGAGATGTTTGGCAAACAATACTGGATACCAATTATGATAGCTGTTATTTCCGTTATGGTAGGTACGGCAATAGTGCTGCGCCCAGAACTCATCCCAACCATGAAGCTTGCCGACAATACCTACTCATCATTCAACACAGCTATGATCATCGGCTCAGGTATACTATTTCTTGTCTCTGTCCCACGCTTTATGATAAGTTACAACCGCACCGACCAAGCAGAATTTTTCCTTATCTTTTGTCTTGCCCTCCTGTTTGGGTTATCTGAAATCAACTTCCTCTTTTCGCGGCTTTGGGATGCCGGTTGGTGGTTGTGGCACCTGCTCATACGGCTCATAGCGAGTATGATAGGGCTATGGTTCTTGGGGCAGCGCTTTGTCAGGCTCTTTGTAGAACAAAAGAAAGTGCAACAAGAGCTCAATGCCCACCGCGAAAACCTCGAACAAGTGATAGAAGAACGCACTGCCGAGCTAGAAGAGCGTTCGCAGGCCCTCAACGCAAGCCAAGCGACGTTGCAAAGCGCCGTTCAAGAATACTCACGTTTTGCCGAACAGGTAGCCCAAGGTGATCTCACAGCCCGACTCGCGCACAATGGGCACAATGAGCTGAATGCCCTGAGCGACAACCTCAACCACATGGTAGAGAGCCTAGGCGAAATGACGACGCAAATACGCACAGCATCAACCAACATAGCATCCGCCGCTGCCGAAATCTTATCTTCTACATCGCAGCAGGCCAGTAGCGTCTCTGAACAATCTTCAGCCGTAACACAAGCAACCACCACCGTAGACGAAATAAAAACCATAGCCCAACAAACAGCGAAACAAGCCGAGCAAGTAGCCGGCGATAGCCAAAACATGTTGAATGTAGCCCGTCAAGGAGCACAAATAGTAGAAGACACCGTCGGTGGTATGGGCAAGATTCGCCAGCGTGTTGAGAGCATCGCCCAGACAATTTTGGAACTCTCTGAACAAACCCAAGCCATTGGAGCCATTACCACCACCGTCAGCGAAATAGCAGACCAAAGCAACATGCTCGCCCTCAATGCGGCTATAGAAGCCGCACGCGCCGGCGAACAAGGCAAAAGTTTCGCCGTCGTAGCCCAAAATGTACGCGACCTAGCTGAACGCAGCAAAGCAGCAACCGTGCAGGTACAAGAAATACTCAGCGAAATACAACGCTCTACCAATGCCGCCGTCATGGTCACAGAAGAAGGCACCAAGGGTGTTGAGGATGGCGTTCGCTTGTCGGGGCAAGCGGGGCAAGTCATTCATCAGATAGCCACTGAAGTAGAACATGGATCGCAAGCCAATACGCAAATGGCCGCCGCCGCGCACCAACAAACAGCCGGCGTTGAGCAGATTGGGCAAGCTATGCTGCATATTCAACAAGCCGCTACCCAATCGCTGGCCAGCACGCGCCAAGCTGAAGCAGCCGCAAGAGACTTACACACTCTTGCACAATCTTTGCAGCAAACTATTGCTGCCTATCGTTTAGAAAGGAATTCTTAACCTATGAATACACCAATTAGGTATCAACCAGCAGTAACACAAACCATGCTCTCTCCATCTACACAGATGGAGCAAGCGGTACAGGTAAGGAAATCGGCCCACTTAACTGAAATTCCCGCAACGGTCAACGGTCGCACTGAGCATCCAGAAATGGCAGCACCAACCAATGGTCGGACAGTTCGCCGTATGGACCTATTGACATGCCGCATCGGTTCGCAATATTATGGTCTGCCAGTAATGGAAGTACGCGAAGTAGTCCGTCTGCCGGCTTTGCTCACATTAGCCGGAGCACCAGCATGTTGCTGTGGCTTGCTCTACCTGCGCGGCACCCATGTGCCTATCATCGATTCGCATATCTTGCTTGACGAACCACCACACTATAGCTTAACAAGCCAAATTATCATTATTGGCCGCGACAAGCCACAAATTGGGTTGCTCGTGGCAGAGGTGTGTGAAGTGCTCGTGACTACCATGAACCACTGGGCGCACTTCCAAGTAGATACCGTTTCACGTATATTGCGCGGCATCGTAACGCATGACAACACCAACATCATCGTGTTTGATGTCGAAGCCTTGAAACAACTCGTCATACCTGAAGCATGCGAAGAAGCAGCGTAGCACAGTTATCTCACGTAGCACCGGCATCCTGCCGGAGTCCCGCTAGAAGCCCGTGCTACAAGTGCAGGCGTAGCACCGGCATCCTGCCGGAGTCCCGCTAGAAGCCGGTGCTACAAGCGCAGGCGTAGCACCGACATCCTGCCGGAGTCCGGCTAGAAGCCCGTGCTACAAGTGCAGGCGTAGCACCGGCATCCTGCCGGAGTCCCGCTAGAAGCCGGTGCTACAAGCGCAGGCGTAGCACCGACATCCTGCCGGAGTCCGGCTAGAAGCCGGTGCTACAAGCGTTTTAGTATAGCTAAGGAGTAGCACATGGTGCAAAACCTTGCGCCACCAAAAATACGATATGTGCAGCAGTCGGTATGCATACGTATGCGTACAGCGGAGAGGTTTTTGTTTTTTGTATACGTCGCCGTGTCGTACTGTCTTGAATAAACGTGTTGCTCGTGAGCAACACGTTCTTTTTGTATGTAAAGGAGGCAAAATCATGTCATTCTTATCAGCAATTCCACTGCGTTCTATTCAAGTCAAAATAGCGTTTTGGGCTGGCCTATGTCTCGTGCTAGCAGCAGGAATCATTATCACCTATGCAGCGTTGTCACTACGCAACACAGCTATTGAAGCTGCAAAAGAGCGTGCAGTTGCTGCGGCTGAGTCAAAAGCAGCGTTTGTTGACGCCGAAATCGAAATACCACTCGATTCAGCACGCACACTGGCACAGGTGTTTTCGACGGTAAAAAACGATGAATATGCATTCGATATGACCCGCACAGAAGCCAATGCTATGTTACGTGAACTGGTTGCAGATAATCCAGATTTCCTTGGTGTCGCAACACTTTGGGAACCAGATGCATTTGACGGCAAAGATGACGAATATGCGAACACTATTGAGCACGATGCAACAGGACGCTTTGTGCCCTATTGGAACCGTGATGCCGACAACAATATTGCTGTTGAGGCCGCAATGGGGTATGAGAGCGAAGATTGGTACCAAGTCCCCAAGAACACCAAGCAAGAAAGCATCATAGGTCCCTACGTCTACCCCGTACAAGGTGAAGATGTGCTGATGAGTTCACAAGCAGTACCTATTATGCATGAAGGTACCTTTCATGGCGTCAGCATTATAGACATACGTCTCGACTACTTGCAAGACTGGGCCAACACATTCGACCTCTACGAGGGTACCTCAACTCTTGCATTGATTGCCTATGATGGAACGCTAGTCGCGGTAAAAGACCGTGCAGAGTTAGTTGGCAAACCATGGACTGCGCTGCATGAAGATGTGCATACAGATGATCTTCTGCATCAAGTGCAACAGGGCGAGCAGATAGTGTTGTTTAATGAATTGGGCAACCTCGAAGTTTTCATACCCATTTACTTTGGCTTATCCGATACACCGTGGAGTGTGAATGTAATAGTGCCGGGCGCACAGATTATGGCTGAGGCTACCCAACTGGTATGGCAACTTGTAGGCATTAGCGTGGTGTTGACTCTAGCCGCTCTTGTCGTGCTCTGGTTTATTGCCGCACAAATTGCCAGGCCAGTGAAGAAAATAACCACGGTTGCACAAGATGTGGCCAGTGGCAACCTCAATGTTGAAGCCAACGTACAGACAGGCGATGAGACCGGCGTTCTTGCCCGAGCATTCAACACCATGGTCGCAAACCTGCGCCAAATGGTAGACAAAGAACGCGATGCACAAGAAGATGCAACCCGCAATGCAGTAGCAATGCAAGAGTCTAAACAATATATTGAGTCGGTAGTCCATGACTATCTCGCATTTGTGCAACGTGTCAGCGATGGCGACTTGACAGCACGGCTTTCGTTCAATGGCAAGGCGAAACACGATGATTCGTTGATAACCCTTGGTAATAATCTTAATCACATGGTTGGGAGTTTGCACTCCATCACCAAACAAGTACAAGAAGCCAGTGCCAATATTGCCTCAGCCGCCGCAGAAATATTGGCAGCTACCACACAACAAGCCAGTAGCGTTTCTCAACAGTCCTCAGCCGTGACACAAGCAACAACAACGGTGAGCGAAATCAAATCTATTGCTGAACAAACAGCTAGGCAAGCCGAGCAAGTCGTACATGATAGCCAAGCTATGCTGCATGTTGCCCGCCAAGGAGCACAAGCAGTAGAAGACACGGTTGGTGGTATGAGTACCATACGTCAGCGTGTCGAAAGCATTGCCCAAACGATTCTGGAACTTTCGGAGCAAACCCAAGCCATTGGAGCTATCACCACGACGGTGAGTGAAATTGCAGACCAGAGCAATATGCTGGCGCTCAATGCAGCTATTGAAGCGGCACGTGCCGGCGAACAAGGCAAGAGTTTCGCCGTCGTAGCCCAAAATGTACGCGACTTGGCCGAGCGCAGCAAGGCAGCTACGGTGCAGGTGCAAGAAATATTGAGCGACATACAGCGTTCGACCAATGCGGCCGTGATGGTGACTGAAGAGGGCACCAAGGGCGTCGAAGAAGGCGTGCGCCTCTCTAGTCAAGCGGGTGAGGTCATTCATCAGATAGCAACTGAAGTAGAGCAGGGGTCTCAATCCAATACACAAATGGCCGCGGCAGCGCGTCAACAGACGACCGGGGTTGAGCAGATTGGGCAAGCCATGCTGCATATCCGCCAAGCTGCAACACAATCGCTGAGTAGCACCCAACAGGCCGAGGCAGCCGCACGCGATTTGCACAAACTTGCACAGTCGCTACAACAGGCTATTTCGGCCTACCGCCTATAGCACTCTAGGGGGGACCACCTCACAAGGGTAGATAGTGGACCGCCAAGAGGCTAAAAGGGGTTAGGGGTTAGGGAACAGTGGTCAGGGGTCAGGTTTGAAGAAAGGAACAGGCGATTCTTTGCTGGTACGCTCCAAGGGTGCGAGCGGCATCCTGCCTGTCAATGTTCCCTACCTGCCATCCACGAATGCGCTCGTAGCACCGCCAGTAGCCCTTGGGCGTACTTCTTAGCAACAAGCCGGAGACCGACAGGATGTCGGTGCTACGTGGGACAGGCTAGAAGCCTATCCTACGATTCGCTCATTTGCAAAAATTTCATACCTCTGTTACAATGCTTTCTCGTGCGCCCCTATAGTCTAGTGGCCTAGGACGTCACCCTTTCAAGGTGAAGATCGCGGGTTCGAATCCCGCTGGGGGTACCACAACCTTTTTTTCCTCCACAAAAAATCCCTACCTATGATAAAATGCAGAGAGCACATGACACATTGATGAGTGTGAGACACCAATGTGCGAGGTTATGCGTAAGCATGGAGCGTTTTAGGATAAGCTACATGAAACCACAAAACCTTTTTTTTTATGCAGTCCTCTTGATAGGTATAGGAGCATATGCCCTTTTTTCTCCCATCATCGCCTGCGCCCAAACAACATCGCCCGACATGGCGACCTATGAGCACTGGCTCCGTGAGGCATTCGCTGCTGCACAACGTGGCGACCGTTTGGGCTTAGAACAGGCAGCCGAGAACCTTACTGCTGCACACTATGTTATTTTGCTAGATGATACGAAGGTGCCTGTCAACAACCACTGGCTTGATGCAGCGCTCGATACTCCAGATCCAGATTTGCCCACCATAACCCAACGGCTAGGTGCTATGCTCGATGCGCTGGCGCAACCACGCTCTACCTACCCCGACGATGCGCAGCAACAGTTGCAAGACATGCTCAACCGCCCCCCATTCAAGGTAGCAGAAGAACAAAATGATACCCTCATTTCGCAAATACTCGATTGGATTATTCGCCAAATTGCGCGTATATTTCAACCAGTAGGACAGGTTGATACCGGAACAGCAAATGCATCCGGGTGGATATTCTCTGGCTTGGGCGTTATCCTCGTCGTTGGTGTAGTCATCTATCTCTTACTCAGTATGAAACGTTCAATTGCTCATGATGCACACCTAGCAACCCAAGAAGATGCAGAGCTGAAATGGACTTCTACCACTGCCTTGAAGCAAGCGAGTACATTGGCGCGTAGTGGCGATCATCGCACCGCCGTGCGATACCTCTATCTCTCATCGCTGCTTTTGCTCGATGAACGTGGACTATTGCGCTACGACCGCTCATTGACCAACCGTGAATATCTGCAACAAGTACAGCACACCGAATTGCAAACCCATCTACACCCCATTGTTGATACCTTCGACCGTGTCTGGTATGGACATATGCCGCTCGACAGCGACGGTTTTGCTTCCTATCAACAACACGTAGAAGCATTACGCAAGGTACGCACAGAATGAAACAACGCCGCGATTTGCTCATCTTAATAAGCCTGTTTATCATCCTCATCGTCTTCACCATTCTTGGTCCGGGGCGCTCACGCAACGACAATCTGAGCAGCAAACCAACCACACACTCAAGCGCACCAGGCGGCGCATTAGCCCTGTTGCGTTGGACACAGGCGCTTGGGTTCGACGCGCAACGCTTGCAATATACCGATTTTGCATTGGACGATGCAACAGACGCCCTGTTTATGCTCAACCTCTCCGAGCCAGTCAACCGTACACATGCAGACATCGTTTTGAATTGGGTAGAGCATGGTGGCGTGCTTGTTGTAGTTGAAGACCGCTCATTATTCCAGAGCAACACCCTATTGCGCGATTTGGAAGTGCGGATACAGTTCAGTGCAGAAACCCATGGCAATATTGAGCATGCGCCTGTGATACACCCAGTGCTCAATGCCCCACCGGTTACCGAGGTGCTTGTGCGTACCAACCAAGTGCTCACCACTGAGCGCAACGATGTGGCGCATCTCATTGGGTTGCCACATGCGGTGTCTTCGACAGGCTCAGGCACCGACTCGGGCACTGAAGACACAGAAAGCACAACAGGCGACAAGGAAACACAAGCCATCATCTCTGGCATCAAACATGGGCAAGGCTACATCTACATAAGCTCTGCAAGCTTTCCCTTTACCAACGATGGACTGCGCAATGCCGAAAATAGCGCATTGCTATTGAACATCCTGCGCCGTGTGCCAGAAGGGGGGCTTATCCTCTTTGACGAAATACACCATGGCTTCTTTACGCCGCCGTCGTTGCGTTCTATTATGCTCAAAAACCCATGGGGACAGGCCATTATCTATGCCATGTCTATCTTGGCGCTCTATCTCATCCTCACCGGGCGTCGCTTTGGTAAGCCAGTGCCATATCAAGAGGAAATAGCAGTGCGCAGCAGTGCCGAGTATGTCGAAAGCATGTCGGAACTGTTTCAGCGTGGGGGAAAGGCAAGTTTTATCCTACAGCATTACTACACAGCCTTCAAGCGACGCCTAGCCAAGCCATATGGCATAAACCCCAATCAAGACGATGATGCGTTTGTAGCCGAGTTAGCGCGTTCGTGCGAGGTGGATGTTGCCCATCTCAAAGCATTGCTCGCACGTATGCGCAAAAAAAACATACAAGATGCTGAATTGGTGCGCATCGTAGCCGAAAGCGAAGCGTTCAAGGTGCAAACGTGAAAGGAAACCCTCATGAACTACAGTGAGTTTACCCTTGACACCGTACTAGAAACATTTAGTTTAGCGGTTTAATCAAAAGAAGGGCCGCGAGGCAAAAACGGTTTTTGGGTGTGTGACAACAGGCGATGATTGGCAGTTTATGAAGTTGCAACAAGAGACGATTACGATAGACCTAGACCGCTACTATATAGGGAGTGTCGGCTCCATCTTGGGGGTATTTCACGCAATTATTGCATATTTTGAACCAAATACAACATACAATTTACCAACACCTTATGACTCTTTTGGAGCAGCAGACATACTACTGCAATTACTCCAAGAAGAGCAGGAAGATGGTAGCTGACACATATACACCATGCAAAAAAAGCTTCAGCCAATACTTGATAGTATAGATGAGGGGCTGCGCCTCTACCGCCATGGGTTCCTCGGCTTTGTGCTCGTCTCATCCATCTGGTTTGTGCCACTCGCTATTGGCGTCGGCACAACCATAGCAGCCGCACGCTTCTGGAGTGAAACCGTCATACTGCTTGTCGTCATGGCTTGGATTCTCCTGCTAGGACCACTCGCCATCTACCTTGTTGGCGGCTTGAGCCATGCCACCCTAGCCGTGCAACAAGGTGAGCCTATTGTGCTACGTAAAGTCCTTGCCATACGCCCATTACGCGCTATAGGCATGGGGTGCTACAGCATCGTCTTCTTTATTGCTGCCAACATATTCGTTTGGATGTTGAGTACATTTTGTTTCTGCCCAATCTATGCGGCGATCTTATTCCTTTCGGTCGGTATCACTACTTTTGTAGAAAGTAGTGGCGCTAGTCTGCTCAGTGGTGTTTTTGCACTCATCACAGGGTTTGTCACAATTGTAGCCATGCTCCTATTCTATGGGCTAAGTCTCCTAATCAATGGAGCTATCTACAGTGGGCTAATCTATGGTCTTCAAGCATTTATCCAAGAAGAAAGCTCTTTTTCCAAAACAATACACCGCAGTGTAAATCTTACCTTTTACCGCTTCGGGAGAAATATTCTCGCCTTTATGCTCACCAGCTTCGTCTTTGCGGCCACGGCAATATCGGTAACAGTTGCTGTAGGGGGGTTGCTTTCATTGCCGTTGTTCTGGGCATTGGGAACCGATTCGCCCATTGCGCAGGGCGGCAGTGTCATTGCGTGGATACTGGGGTTTATTGTGGTTATGCCCCCCCTGCCTATCTGGATGATACTGCTCTACCAAGATAACCTAAAGCACCGCGAAGCGCTAGACTTGGAAGCCCGTATTGAGGCATTTGCAAAAGACAGTGAGGTTAGCGCATGAGTGTTGTGATAACAGATGACATGTTGGCAACAGTTCAACTTACGTTACTGGTGTACTTGGTACTCTCATCGCTGCAAAGAAGCAAGGCATTATTCCGCTGATGAAACCAGTGTTGGATGACTTGATATATCATGCAGGATTTCGGATTCATCAGAAACTCTACAAGCACTTGTTACAAATTGTCGGAGAATAAAGATAGGTAGCCCCGGTGCCACGCACTCCCAAAAGTGTGTGGCACCCTCTATGGCTTTGCAAAGGGACATAGGCACCCTCTATGGCTTTGCAAAGGGACAGGCTAGAAGCCTATCCTACAACAAGCGCCTCGCGCAAAGCCGCAAAGAGCGCAAAAATACCGCACCTTACGGAATTTGCAACACTGGACAACGCGCCCGCCGCAACACCTGCATACTAACGCTGCCAAGAATATCCTTCAGATTGCTACTGCCACGAGTACCCATAATGATAATATCTATATCATACGCATTGGCGGCTTGAATAATAGCCTCCGCCGGCACACCCATTGCAGTTTCGCCGCGCACCTGTGCGCCATCATCACGCAATTGCTGCACAATCTCATCTACCAGAGATTGGGCTACCTTGCGATAGTTCTCAAGTAACTCGTTGTAGCCAGCAAAATTGGCGTAGCGCTCAGGCGGCTCGTAGACGTGAATCACCACAATCTCGGCCCCCTCAACGCGAGCAACATGCCCTGCGTACAACACGCCACGCTCTATGGCCGGCGACCCATCAGTTGCCAGTAGTATCTTCTTGAACATCGTTCTCCTCCCCATTGGTAAGGTCCGGGTACAACACACGCGGCAGCACCTCATCCATATGACGCACCAATAGCAACTCAACATGCTCACGCGCCTCGTCGGGTATTTCACGTATATCGGGGCTATTCTCTTGGGGCACCAAGACGGTCGTTACACCCATACGATGGGCAGCCAACACCTTCTCCTTGATACCACCAATAGGTAACACCCGCCCACGCAACGTAATCTCACCCGTCATTGCCACCTGCTTGCGTGCAGGGCGGCCAGTAAGCGCCGATATCAGCGAACTAGCCATTGTTATCCCCGCCGAGGGGCCATCTTTTGGCACAGAGCCAGACGGCACATGGATGTGAATATCATACTTTTGCGCAAAATCTTCTGGAATGCCAAGCACACCAGCGCGTGAACGCGCATACGTCACAGCAGCTTGTGCCGATTCGCGCATCACATCGCCCAACTGCCCCGTCAACGTCACATGCCCCTTGCCCGGCACCACGCTCGTTTCAACAAACAACACATCGCCACCAACAGGTGTCCAAGCAAGACCCGTAACAACGCCTATCTCATCCTCACCGAGCAGGGTATCCTTGCGAAACCGTGGCACCCCAAGCAATTCTTCAAGGTCCTCAGCATCAACCTGTTCCGGAACCGATTCCCCCTGCGCCAAGCGCGTAGCCATCTTACGGTAGACAGCACCAATTTGGCGCTCAAGGTTGCGCACTCCCGCCTCACGAGTATAATCACGTATCAACCCACGTATAGCTGCCTCAGTAATCGTTGGTCCACGTTCCGCCATACCCTGTTCAGCACGCTGGCGCGGTACAAGATAGCGCTGACTAATTGCCAACTTCTCCGTCTCTGTATAGCCGGCCAGATCGAGCACCTCCATACGGTCGAGCAAAGCTGGCGGTATAGTATCCATACGATTGGCAGTACAGATAAAGAGCACCCGGCTCATGTCAAATGGCACATCAAGGTAGCGGTCTACAAATGCTTGGTTTTGTTCAGGGTCGAGCAATTCAAGCAATGCTGAAGCCGGGTCGCCTTGCATACCCATAGAGAGCTTATCTACCTCATCCAACATTAGCACCGGGTTGTTGCTGCCAGCACGGTTGATACCTTGGAGAATACGGCCCGGCAATGCGCCTACATAGGTGCGTCGAAAGCCACGTATTTCGGATTCATCGCGCACGCCACCTAGCGCAACCCGCATAAAATTGCGCCCAAGTGAGCGGGCTATTGATTGCCCCAAGCTGGTTTTGCCCACGCCAGGGGGGCCAAAGAAACAGAGAATGGGGCCACGCAGGCGGTCCTCACCTTGCTCATGTTGCAGCTTGCGCACCGCTAGATACTCAATAATACGGTCCTTGACCTTCTCCAAATCGTAATGGTCGGTATCGAGAACATCGCGTGCCTGTGGTATATCAAAAATATCGGGTGTGCTGGTATTCCATGGCAAGCTCAACATCCAATCGAGATAGGTACGCACAACGGTATACTCAGCAGACCCCGGCGGCAGACGCTCCAAACGCTTCAACTCGCGTTCAACTTCCTTGCGCGGCTCTTCAGGCAAATTCACCTCTTCAAGCTGACTACGCAACTCAGCCACTTCAGCGCTATGGTCATCAGTTTCGCCTAGCTCACGCTTAATCGTCTCCATCTGCTGACGCAAGATATACTCGCGCTGCCCTTTGTTGACTTCCTCTTGCGCCTTTTGCCCAATCCGCAAAATCTCATTTTCGCGCTCTACATAGCTCAATATCAAACGCAAACGCGCTTCAATATCAACTGTATCGCGCACTGCCTGCTGTTGCTCTGATTTTATCCCCAAGTTAGCCGCTATCATATCTGCCAACATGCCCTGTGTAGGAATATTGGATGCTGCAATAAGCAACTCATCGGTCAACGCAGGGCTAAGTTGCACAATCTGTTGAAAGAGGTTGAGTACACTCCGTGCCAACCCCTCCACTTGCAATGAATCTGATGGCGGTTCCTCGACCACTTTCACATTGGCCACAGGGTAGGGGTCTTCGCTCACAATCTCCTCAATCTCAACACGCTCTTGCCCCTGTAGCATCACCTGCACATTACCATCCGGCAAGCGTGCCATACGCACAATACTCACCGCTGTCCCTATTTTCCCCAACGCATCGCGGTCAAACGTTTCGCCTGTTTGGGTGCTCCAAAACACTGCCAACATCTTATCTGCAAGCGCCACATCGTCTATCAGTTGTATCCACGCTTTGCTGGTGATGACTAAGGAAGAAATCATACCTGGGAAAATGACCACATTGCCCAACAGCAACAACGGTAACTTGGTGGGTATTGTCTCTTCGCTTTCTGGCTGCACAACCTCTTCGCTTTCTGGCTGTACAATCTGTTGTTCATCATCGGTCATGTACTTCGCCCTCCTTCACGTTGACAGTGATACGTTGCAATTGCTCCTTGGGTAGTGGCAAAACAACTTCCAACAAACCATGACGATAGCGTGAACTTGCACGCTCGGCATCAATGGACATATTGAAGGGTATTTCTATCTGAAATGGGCCAGCCGCTATCTCCATACGATGGATGCGCACTAAATCGGTATGGGGACCAATATTGCGAATACCTTTAATGCGTACAGCATTCGCATTAATCTCGACATGTACTGTGTTGGGGTCGGTGCCGGCTAATTCAATGAGCATCAATAAGGCATGCTCTGTTTCGTAAATATTCACGGCTGCACTGCTAAAGCCGCGATGCCCAAACACACAATAATGGCTACTCGAAATAAACTGAAACCGTGTATCTTCCATCCGTGCCTCCTCACTGCACCAATTCCAATAGGGTTGCTTTTACAATTTGTTCTTCTCCGTCACGAATAATTGTCACATCTACCGTTTGCCCCACTTCCGTTTGCGTTTCTAGGTAGACGATCATATCACGAAAAGATGAAACTTCTTGCCCATTGATAGCAATAATGACATCGCCACCTATAGGGACAATAAGGTTGCCCACTCGCGCTTGCTTTGTGCCACTCCTCAGATCAGATACTTGCTGTGTAGCGGCGCTTGTCTCTACAACCAGTAGACCACCATCCACCGGCAGGTCCATGCCTACACGTCGTAGCAACCGCACGGCATCGGGAGTGAGCTCAAAGAGTTGCACCCCCAACGATGGGTGTGGATAGCGTCCCATATCTATCAACGCTGGCACGACACGTTGCACTGTGCGAGCTGGAATGGCGAAGCCAATACCGGCCGATGCTCCGCTAGGGCTAAAAATAGCTGAGTTTACGCCCACCACTTCGCCGGCGAGGTTGAGCAATGGTCCTCCCGAATTGCCCGGATTGACAGCGGCGTCTGTTTGGATAATCTCCCCAATGAAGCGCTGGTTTGGGCTTTCAATCACACGCCCAAGCGAACTAACTACGCCAAGCGTCAATGTGCGCTCTAGCCCAAAGGGGTTGCCAATGGCAATGACAAACTGCCCCACTTGCAAGTCGGGCAACTCGACAATGGGCACAACTGGTATCTCTGCTGCTGGCAGGTCAACCTTGATAACGGCGAGGTCATTCGATGGGTCTGTTCCGACAATAGTAGCTACGAGGTTGCGCCCATCTTCAAGCGTGACATGTAACTCTTCGGAATCCTCAATTACATGATAGTTGGTTACAATATGCCCGTTGCTATCGTAGAAAAACCCTGACCCTGTGCCTTCACGCGGCACTGGGCGCAGGAAAAAATCAAGTTCAAATGAGCGATTGGTGATATTCACCACCCCCGGACCAACACGCCGGTAGACTTCCTCGACCTGTGCCTCCAGTTCATTGGCACTCGAACGGACCGGCAATGAGGTAGCCGTTGGCAATGGCGAAGGTGTCGCAGGTTGTAAAAATTGCGGGGTATTGTTGAACGATACGCCATGGGTGATGCTGGCAAATGCCCACCCTATCGTCGTGCCGCCCATACAACTCACGACTATCGCGCCAACAAGGATGAGCCATAGAACCCATCGGCGTATCTGTTGTTTACGCTGTTGTTGGTGCATCATAGGGCATATCCATAGGGAAATGGTATCATGTTCATTGGCTTGTCCTCTCGTGTGCCTACACTTTGGCTTGCCTTTTGTGGGCTAGTTTGCGCAGTATTCCTAGTTCGGCATCGCTCAGTGGCTCTGGAAAGACGAGCCGTACCTGTACATACAAATCCCCACGTTCGTCTGTTTTGTTCAAACGTGGCATACCTTTGCCATGTAAACAGAAGATAGCATCGGCTTGTGTTCGCGGTGGTATATCGAGCAAGAGTTCACCATCTCCATCTATAGCTGGCACGCTCACCTGCCCGCCAATCAATGCGGTGTAAATATCCACTGGGACTTCGGTGATAAGGTCATCGCCTTCGCGTTCAAACTGGATATGGGGCATAACATTGACGATGATGTAGAGATCACCGGACGGTAGCCCCATAAACCCAGGGTAGCCATCGCGTTTGAACACTAATTCGGTGCCGGTGCGGACACCTGGTGGCACGAATACTTTTATGTAGCGGTCGCCTATGTGTAATTTGCGCTCAACTCCCTGCAATGACTCTTCAAGCGTCACATCAACCGTCAACTCCAAGTCATCGCCCGGCTGTGGCTCTAGTTGGTGATAAATAGGCTTCTCTTCCAAGCCGAAGACCATATCTACAAAATTGAAAAAGAGGCTACGCCCAAACATATCGGCTTTGTTTTGCAGGTTTTCCCAATTGTAATCATACGATAGACTATAGTCAGGAGAAAATTGCTGCTGATATTGCTGGCGTAGCATATCAAACCGCTTGCGTCGTTCTGGGTTGCCCAAGACCTCATAGGCTTCGCTGATAGCCTTGAAGCGCTCTTCAGCGTCTGTGTCGCTAGGGTTTACGTCGGGGTGATATTGCCGTGCAAGAGAACGATAGACATACTTGATAACCTGGTCGTCGGCTTCAGGCATGACCCCTAAGACAGCATAATAATCTTTGAAAAATTTGTGCATGAGCTAGTATTTACGCAAATAAGACATATTTCCGCAAAAATGCATCTATGGCAGTGTAAAATTTCTCTATCGTTTCAGGTTTGCGCCAACCATGTCCTTCAGATTCAAACAGGTGGTATTCATAGGGTATCCCTTGTTTGCGCAACGAGTCGGCAATCTTATCGGACTGTTCGCGGGGCACAACGCGGTCTTCAGTACCTTGAAACAGTGCAAGAGGCTCTTTGAGCAAGTGGGCATGGAAAATAGGCGACCGTTCACGATAGACTGGGCTAGACTCTGGCAGTGGTCCGAGCATCGTATCTAAGTAGCGGGCTTCAAACTTGTGCGTATCTGCTGCAAGCGACAACATATCAGAAACGCCATAGGAGCAGATGCCTGCCTTAAATACACCATTTATGCGGCACAGCGTTTCCAAAACGGTATAGCCACCTGCACTCCCTCCCATAAGTACGATTTTACTGCCATCGGCAATCCCTTGCTCAGTCAAATAGCGTGCGGCACTGATAGCATCCTCTACATCACGGACGCCCCAATGGTAACGTAATGCTTCCATATAGGCACGCCCATAACCGGTGCTACCGCGATAGTTGAGTAGCAACACGACATACCCACGGGTAGTGAAAAACTGCACCTCGGGCAGAAAGCTTGCCACTGCTTGTGCCGTTGGGCCGCCGTGGATTCTAATGATAGCTGGTGGGAAGCCTTTTGCATCTTGATCATGACGCGAATTGGGGCAATAGAGCAGACTATGCACCTGCACACCATCGCCAATATTCCAAGAAATGGGCTTTGCTTCAGATAGATGTGAAGGGGCAACTTTTTCCGTTGTAGTACGGCGCATAATCCGCACTGTGTCATCGCACACTATCAAGCGCACAGATTGCGCACTAGAAGAGGCAATAACTGCCAGCATATTGCCTGTTGGTGAAAGGGCAGGTTGCTCAAACCAAGTATACGCATCTAAGCCGGGCAACGGTTCAGGCTCTCCGCCACCTTCTACAGCTTGGCGATAGAGAGTGCCAAAGCCTTTATCATTGCGCACAAAATACATATGTTGGCTATCGTGGCTCCAACCATAGGTACGCATGCCTTGCACCCATGCCGGTTTTCCATGTTCGGTTTCTCCATTGGTGAGCATCCGATGGGTTCCCTGTTCTAGGTGATAGATGTAGATATGGCTCCAACCGCTTTCGTCGGAGACATACGCCAACCAACGGCCATCTGGGGAAAATTCAGGTTGAAAGATGGCTATATCTGAACCACCGGCAACTATCTGTGAATCAACAACAGTCGGTGGACCATCCCATTCGCGTAGGGTTGCAATGGAGAGCATGGTTTCATCCCACGGCATGTGTGGGTAGTTCCACGAAATATAGGCAATGCGCCGGTTATCGGGGTGCCAGCGTGGTTGCATATAGAAATCGTGCCCTACCGCAAGACGCTGTGGCCATTGTTGTCCTTCGGCATCTACCACTGCAAGCACATCTACATCTTCGTAGGAATGAACATAGAGCACCCATTGCCCGTTTGGTGAAACGGTAGGTGCGGCAGCATGACCAAATGCAGGCGTAATAGGGTCCGTTTCACCTTGGTGTATATCCTGCCGGTAGATCTGCCCCAATTTTCGTTCAACAAAGAAAACTGCCCCATTGGAAACTGTGAAATCACCGCCACCGTAGCCCACTTGGGCCCGTACCGATACATCGTCTGTCAGATCACGTGGGGCATCGGCACTGTCGAGCAATGCAGTTACCAAGATATTTTTTCCCGATCTGCTTTCGAGCCAGACAAGCGTGCGACCGTCACTATCCCATTGTACATCATACAAACGCATGCTACTAGACATGCTGCGTGCAGAAAACGGGCTTTCCCAAAGTCCATATGGACGTGTTACAGGTTTTAGCATAACAAATATTTGTGTATTCAGTATATCATTCGTGTCATAGTGATAATGATACGAGACGGTTATAGCAGTGTCAAGTAAGATGGAGTTTTTGCACACAGGAGAGGAAAACACCAAGCACCTTGTGCTACTCTGTTTATCCTGTGGTGAAAACACAGTATCAACTAGAGAGGTATATCGCGTAGAAATCCAGCGCATTGTTCAGGCGGGCACGGGTTGATATGGATGCCACTGCCCATTTCAAAGCCAGCCAGCCGGCTTACCCGTAATACAAGCGAAATGTACCAATGCAAATGGATATTCCCGGCTTCTTTTACTGGGCCCGTGCGGATGATCATATTGTAATCTGGGTCATTCAACCCGATATACACTCTGCGAAGCACATTGCGCAATACACCTGCCAAGTCGGCCAACTCATGGTGTGACACATCCAAGAAATTGCCACAGTGTTGACGCGGCACAATCCACATATGAAAAGGAGAAAGGGCTGCATACAATACAAAGACGGCAAAATGCTCACTTTCGACTACCAAGCGTTCACGACAAGAAAGCTCGTCGGCCAGCATGGTGCAAATGACACACTCTCCGGTATCCTCATAAAAACGGCGCGATTCCTCAATGCGCCGACGAACACCATTGGGTACAACTGGCAAACTAATGATTTGGCTATGTGGGTGTTGAAGTGAAGCTCCGGCTCGCTCACCATGATTTTTGAAGTATGTAATGTGTTCAACGCGTGGGTCACGGGCAATTTCGCGGCCACGACGCTGAAATGTTTCCAATACCACACGCACATCATCCGGTGTTATCAATGCCAATGTGGTGTTATGCTTGGGATGTTCAACAACGACATCGTGATAGCCCACAGCGGTAATACACCGATGCACACCAAACAAGGTACGCGTAGGTAAGCCTTCTTCGGCAACTGCGGGAAATTTATTTCGTACAACTCTTGTTTTCCACGGGCCATCTGTAGGGAATCGTTCCACTTCTAGGTCGAGTTCCTCATTCCCCGGGCAAAAGGGGCACCGCCCGACATGTTCGTCGCGGTCTTCAGTGCGTACACGATTTTGTGTCTCTGCAAAAACATTCGGTCTCTTTGACCGCTCACTAGCAATAATGACCCACTCTTTTGTGGCCATATTCTGGCGTAATTCTGGCATATCCCGTGACCTGAAACTATTTTGCTGTGCCATTCACGTGCGTATTGTACCACAACCTCGTACAAAAACAGATTCGTGATGCAATGGTGTATATCAACACGACAACGCACCATGTTGCATAAGGGACAAGAAAAGTCTACAATACAGCATGAATGATACTAATAAGAGCAGCAAACAACCAAGACATGCTGTCCTATCAAACAGCACCACATAGCAAGTAGGATGAGGAAAAAAAGTGGAAAAATCTCAAGAAGAACTCCCGGCACGTGTAGCCCCTGAAGTCTATACGACCGACCTTGTTTTACCCGGACAGACCAACTACTATCGCACTATATTTGGTGGCGACGCTATGGCTATGATGGACAAAACGGCTGCTATTGCAGCATTGCGCTTCTGCCGGCAACCTATTGTCACAGCATCTAGTGAGCATATTGATTTTCGTGAACCTGTCTACGAAAGTGAAATAATCGAAGCACGCGCACGAGTCATCTACGTTGGGCGGTCATCGCTTGTTGTACGTGTACATGTCTATGGAGAAAATGCTCTGAGCGGAAACCGTCGGCTCTGCACAACGGGCTATTTTAGCATGGTATCTATCACGCCCGAAGGTAAAACCATTCCTCTACAAACCCAACTTTCTATTGAGGACGATGCTGCCCGTCAAGAATGGGCCATCGGCAAAAGCATTCACGATTCAATCGTATCTCGACGTAGCCAAAAAACACACGTAGAGCTACATACCCCAAACCTAGAAACCTAATGAAGCGGAAACGTAAAAACCACCCTGTGCTAAGAGTCAAACCTCTTCGCTCTTTTCAACTAACTCATTGTGTGTACATCATAGTATGCTCTCTCCTACTGACACTGGGAGGATGTGGGCATGTTTCCGTGCGTGTTGCCACACCCATGCCCCTGTATGAATCAGACAACAATGCCCACACAGCAGAAAACCAAACACGAACAATGCCCACACCCTCGCAACCCTGGGACTCAGGATGGGTTACGACCGCAAAGAACATACAAATACGGCATATGCGCATCGTACACGATAATGAATTAGCACCGGTACATATTGTGCGCATAGACCCATCGCAGGTACACTTTGATGTTGCCTACACACCGGATAAGCCCACCAACCTATCAACTCTGTGTACGCAAACGAATGCTCTCGTAGCAATCAATGGTGGCTTTTTTGATGCAAACTACCACGCTACCGCACTGGTCATCAGTGAAGGGATGGTCAGCGGGCATAGCTATGAAGGGCAAGGAGGCATGTTCGCTATAGATGGCGACGGAAACGTATCACTCCGTTGCCTCAGCGAACAACCCTACAACCCAGACGAACACTTTGTAGAAGCATTCCAAAGCTGGCCTATGCTCATCAAGCCAAGCAAACGCCTAGCCTACATAGACCCAAACGACAACCACCGCGCTAGGCGCAGCGTTATAGCCCTTGATCAAAACAACCGTATTCTACTCCTCGCCTTCTCTAGTAGCACCTTCACCCTCAGTAGCTTAGCTACGTGGCTCCTCTCGAGCGACCTCAACATTGACACTGCGCTCAACCTCGATGGTGGCTCATCAACAGGGTTGTGCATCAACACGGGGGACGAACAAGAACTCATCGCCCCCTTCACCCCACTACCACTTGTCTTACTGGTCAACTAATAACCGGCGTCTGCTCAGTGTCCGTTGGCATTGTTGGTTGCGGTTCACCAAAACGTATCTCCAACACACCATTTCGGAAAACCGCACGATTGGCTGGCCGCTCGGCGAGAGCAATAGGCAAAATCATATCACGTCGAAAGTTGCCTATCTCTACAAACAATTCATCGCCACGTTTCGTCAATGACACCTTGCCAAGCTCTACATGGGGCAAAGGCAAACGCATCACATACTCATTGCCCTCATGCACTATTTCTTGCGTTGTTCCATGAAACTGTACTTTGACAGGGTCAATATCTTGAAAGATTGCATTACCAATTGCCGACAAGTCTTCCAAACCATTCAAATCACGTGAATAATAGGGAGCTTCCCATATTGGCAATGGTGTAAAAATATCATACACTTGCTGACGATACCCCTGCTGAATACGCGATAATTCTTGCATAAATGCCCCTTCAGCTAGTTCGACGGGAATCAACCGATTAAGCACAACACCATCTATTGGGTAGCCAAACAGAGCTAGATAGGTAGAAGCCCGCTGTGCTTCCTTTATTACCATACGCTCTGCATTGACAACGAGGCGATACGAACTCACTTCTGGGTCTATCAACGTTGTCCGCAAAGCCTCAACCCCTTTTGTCAAACGCTCCAAGGTTGCGAACACATCTGTTGCTGGCACCAACGCTTTCACCAATGGGCGAGCAGCCTTCAAGGTACCCGGCTCCCAATCCATAATACGTGCAGCATACCACTGAAACGAATCGGGCATTGTCAACAAACGCACAGTCTCACCAGTCGGCGCAGCATCTACCACAACAACATCAAAATTCCCATCACGCGCCTGCCGATGAATATGTAACAAACTGACCACCTCTTCCATACCTGGAATAATGGCCAGTTCTTCAGCGGCTACATCATCCATACCACGGCGACGAAGTAATGTTGCTAAATACGTACGTAGCTCACCCCAATGTTGGCGTACTTCGTCTAACACATTTATTTCCTGTCCCCACAGCAAATCCGACAACTGCGTTGGTAATGGACCCAACGTCATATCAAGGGCGTCGGCTAGACTATGTGCTACATCGGTACTCACCACAAGTGTGCGGTACCCAAGCTCTGTAGCACGCACAGAAGTAGCTGCTGCAACGGTTGTCTTCCCAACGCCACCTTTCCCAAGATAAAGAATCAAACGCATCCCAAGCAATTCCTTTGCTAACCTGTCTCGCTTATCTTTAAACCTACCTGAATGCGCATTATACCATACGCACATGCAATACGTGCTATAAAGATACCAAAATGGACCACAAAGTCAACTCAATTTACCCGGCGTTTCGGTTCTCATCTCCCAACTCTAACCCACAACGTCGGGACCTGCACGAAACACACGCCGAAACAAAGCCCGTTCTTCTGGCCCAAAAGCACCAAGAAACCACAATGTCACTGCATACACAGGTGCTGCAGACAACCCGGCAACCACCCAATGAACATCCCTTAGCCAAATCATACATGCGCCCATAGATAACGCGCCAATCAATGGACGCCAAGTCAAGGTAAAAAGTGGTGGTACTAACCTTTCTTGGCGCATAAATGGCAAAAACACAACCAGCAACACCACCTCTGAAAGGATAGTCACAACACTCGCCGCATATAAGCCAAACAATGGAATGGTGACGATATTGACCGAAAGATTAAACAGTGCGCCTATCAAAAAAGCTCGTGCTATAACCCATTGCCGGTTAATGGCAATCAGGACATATTGTAGCAGACCATTGACAAATGAAAGCGGCAGAAACCATGCTAGGAGAGAAAGCACATGAGCTGAAATGGGTAAATAGTCAGCAGCATGGCGTCGCGTCATAAAACGCACCAAATCTGGAGCGAGCACACACAACCCCATGGCAACAGGAAACGCTAGGAGCAAAAGCACTTGCAAGGTACGGTTTTGGGCTTGTGCCAACGATGTTCGCTCACCCGTTGCTCGCCGTGCCAAATGGGGAAAAACAGCAAAGGTAATGACTGGTGGCAATACCATGGCAATGTTAATCAGTTGGTAGGCTACATTATACTGCTGTACCAATTGGTCGCCACGTCCCTCTCCAAACGCTTTCACAATAAACATGTCGAACCGAAAGAAGACGACATTGAGCACATTATTGAGCATCAGTGGAAATGCCAACGGTACAAGATGCCGCATGGTAGCCTTATCCCACACAAGCGTGGGGCGAAAAAAATTACGCCATTGCAACACGAGGTAGATACTAGCCGTGCATGTAGAAACGACAACAGCCGCCCACGCCAACCCTACAATGCCAAAACCAAGCCACAACACCCCTACCCGGAGCGCTACACTGATGACTGCAGTGAAAAGCTCAACCATAGCCGGCACTTCCATACGTTCAGCGGCATGATACAGCGCAGTGACTGCACCAGAATATGCACTTGGCACGAGCGTGAGCAAAAGAACCCAAATAACGTTTTGCCCAACAGGGTTGATAGGCTCGCCTATACCCAACCGCCCAAGCCAGCTATAGCCACCTATCACCAATGCTGCTACTGGCACGGTGAGAGCCACGAGCAACCACCGCAGAGTGAGTGTAACCCCGAAAAGCCGTTGCGCATTTGATTGGTCTTTTGCCACCTCACGAGTCAGCAACACGCCCAAGCCAAACTCACTAAATGTTTGGAAATAGTTTCCAATGAGCAACGCTGCAAGTGCATATCGTCCCACCTGGTCTGCTTCGAGGATACTTAGCAAAACGATAATGAAGCCAAAATCAAGCCCACGAATGATGAGCCGCACAACAAACGGTACGGCGCTATTCTTCAGCACACGCCGCATGGTATTGTGCGCATCGTCATGATACAAACGCTGCCACACGAGCACTGCGAGAACACTCAACACAAGCAGTACTGTGACACCGAGTAATAAAAGCGAAAAGAAATTCACGTGTTATTGTTACAAACTACCTACATCATGGCGACAACTCATACACTGGTTTCAACCTACCATGCAGGAAAACAATCAACAAATACAAAAGAAATTCTGGCTTATCTTTATCTATCAGAAAATGATAGCGACTGGTATTCTGCTCAATCCAATTGACCAGGGCAACCTCAACAAAACCGACCCCTTTGCCTGGTAAACACAATGCATGCGCTGTATCAAGCTTATCCTGCTCCTCTATCAGCAACCGTGCAAGACTGTGTCCTTTATTCCACAATGAATAATGCTCATAGAGAAATTGATCTTTATTCTTTGTGCTAGACATACCGACAATCAAACATTTGGTCTCAAAGCCAAAGGCAAATGCCACTTGTTTTTGTGGTGGGTATATCCGTGGCCTCCTATGAGGAGCAGGAAAAATCTCAATTCCTATATCTTCCTTTTCAATAGACATCCCAGAAAGCACAGCAACTTGAACAAAGTCATCAATTAGTGTTTCAGGATCAATATCCAATACGTAGCCTCCTCACGCTTTGATATATTCTTTTGCCACCATCAACTCAGCATTGAGAACACTACCACCTGCTGCACCACGAATGGTGTTGTGTGACATTGAAATGAACCGATAGTCAAAAATCGGACAGGAGCGCACGCGGCCAACAATGGTTGGCATCCCTCCACCTACGTCAACATCACGACGAGGTTGTGGGCGGTCGTCTGCTTGCAGCACCACGACAGGTTGTTGCGGTGCTGTTGGGAGTTGCAACGCTTGTGGAACTCCCCGGAAACGCTGCATCGCCTCAACAACATCTTCCAATGGTGCTTTTCGTTCCAATTCAACGGAAATACAAACGGTATGTCCTTCTAAGACTGCAACCCGATTGCACTGCGCTGAAATAGGGAAACCAGCGGCGATTACCGCACCATCTCGCAATGTACCAAGCATTTTTTGTGGCTCTGTCTCTACTTTTGGCTCTTCGCCACCAATAAATGGAATGACGTTGTTTACCGCATCATATGAAGGTACCCCCGGATAGCCTGCCCCAGAAAGCGCCTGCATGCTCACAACAAAAGCCTTCCGAATGCCAAAAGCATCAAGCAATGGGCGAAACGCCATGGTTATGGGCGTAGATGTGCAGTTTGGATTGGTAATAATAGCACCACTCCAACCGCGTTGCTTTCGTTGCACATCAATCAGTTCTACATGATCGGGATTGACTTCAGGTATGAGCAATGGCACATCGGGAGCCATACGATGGCTAGAAGCATTTGAGCATACAATATATCCTTCGCGTGCTAGACGCTCTTCCACCGGTCCGGCAACACTACTTGGCAATGCAGAAAAAACGAGTTGCGCATCAATAGGGTCATCAAGACCACGCACAACCCAACCTTTTAATTCTTGTGGCATCTCATCTTCAATAACCCAGTGGCATGCTTCAGCATATGGGCGGCCAGCACTTCGTTCACTGGCAACAAGAGCAGTGAGTTCAAACCAAGGATGCCCCTGCAACAACTGAACAAAACGCTGCCCGACCATGCCTGTGGCAGCAAGCACTGCTACTTTTATAGGAGCCATACCCCCCCCTTCCAGCTATACAAATAACAAAGAATGAGCAAAATTAAGCGCCAGAACGCATGAATGTCTACTATGGTACCACACAAAACCATCGTTGAGCAAGATACGAGAAAGAATTGGTACCCTACCTTTCCCCTTTTTTGCACAACACTATCTCCTTGCCCAGTCATTTCATTATTCCATTCTTCTATCATTCTTATATCAAAAAAAGTATGTTATATAGCAATAAAAGTATTAGATACACTGTATTCACACATTTTTCTGCCTAATATAACAAAAAGGCTAGTCAAAACACAAAAAACAGTGTATAATGCATGGTGAAAGAAACGTACCAACCCAACCATGATGTTGGGATTGCCGATGGTAAGATACCAACATGTACGTTTCGTTTAAAACCAATACAGTATAACCAATACAGTATAATAATAATAATAATGGGATCATAGTTGATCTCGAAAGGAGATAAGTCAATGGTTGACTTAAAAGTACATGTCTTGCTTGAACAAGCAATTGACTCACGGGTAAAATTGCAATTACTGCTCATGTTCCATGAAAATGCACATATGCACGTAACCGCAAAGGTTCTAGCAGATTGGTGCTGCCGCGACATATGGAGTGTGCAGCAAGCGCTACAAGAAATGGCCGAAGATGGCATCCTCGTAGCAGACAAAAGCGTTGGTGGCAATACAAGCTATCATTACTGCCCAGAACAAAACTATGTTGAACCTATCCAAGAACTCATCCGTAGCTATGACGACCCACTCCAACGAGAAACGATTTTCAGGTCTATCCAAGACCTAACTGAATTTTCATCGCTACGCCATCTATCTGCACGGAAAGCACTCTGGTCTCAGGCAACACTTCAGATCGTATGTCCTTAAAGAAATAAACGATACCATATCTAGGGGGCACAATGTCATAACGATGGCATTGTGTCCCATGTAATACAGTATATCTATATCCTCATGCCACTATGCATAGGTGCATTTTTTACATCCCGCTTGACAGTAGCGCACAGCCGTCATAAGATTCCCACAATACAACAATGCAACAGCGTGACATGAAAACAGGGCACCATTCCCACGCTGTTCGCACAAGAAGTACATGCATATTCAAGACAGCTCGCAGCATTGCAGCGTACCAGCAAAGAATTGCATGTTCCTTTTTTTATAGCTTTGCGTTCTTTGCGTCTTTGCGCGAGGTCTTCATTAAAAAAGAAGGTATAACTTACCAACATACAAAAGCATCATGGGGCAACAGAGTGGAATATAAGGACTACTATAAGATACTGGGCATTAAGCGGGGGGCAAGCGAGCAAGAAATCAAACAAGCCTATCGCAGACTAGCACGCACGTATCACCCCGATATGAACCCAGGTGATAAACAAGCTGAAGCAAAATTTAAGGAAATTAACGAAGCCTACCAGGTCCTATCAGACCAACCAAAGCGCCAAAAATATGACCAGTTTGGTCAAGCTTGGCATCATCACCAACATACTGGCAGTAGCAGTGGCTTCGACTGGGGGCCTTTCACCCAAGGAGGTGGCGACCCGCAAAACTTTGCAGAATTTTTTGAGGCGCTCTTCGGGGCAGCCAGCAAATCAGGTGGCGGTGTGCGCTTTTCTACTGCCAACCCCGGCACAGGTGGTTTTGGCTTCAATGTCAACGTAGACCCACAAAATATGGAGCAACCTATTGACGTTACCCTAGAAGAAGCTTTCACCGGCACACAACGTAAGATACAACTTTCAGTACCTGGCGGTACGTCGCGCACTATTACTGTCAAGATACCTCCGGGCGTAGATAATGGCACACGGGTACGAGTTCTTGGCGAAGGCGCACCAACATCGGGCACTATGGGGAAACCGTCCGACCTCTACCTTGTCGTGCGTATCATACAGCACGCTCACTTCGAGCGCGACGGCAATAACCTCAAATCGCATGCCCAAGCCGACATCTATACCCTCCTACTTGGTGGTGAAGTACGCACACCAACTATTGACGGCAAAAAGATTACACTCAATATCCCTGAAGGGACACCCAACGGTAAAGTATTCCGGCTCAATGGGCAAGGCATGCCTACGATGCAAAACCCAAACCAACGTGGCGATCTCTACATTACCATAGACGCTGTTTTACCGACCAACCTCACAGATCGTGAACGCACATTGTTTCAAGAGTTGCGCAAAATACGCACATAAAACGTATACGAACGTAGCCTATGCCATATTTGCATATATCAATATACCTACGACAATACATTGCCATGCACTACCCTATCTGGTATAATCGGCTTATCTGTTATGCAGACAATTGAGAGGAGAATACACGATGAATCGTGCTCAGTGGCGAGCCATGTTGCTTGTCATAGTGCTGCTTACTGGCCCTGCTCTGCTCGTAACATGCGGCGGACCATCTAATGGAGTACTATACGTCTCAGATGTAGTAGACAAAAGCCAAGACTATACCGGCAAAGAGATAACTATTGACGGAGCATACGTCGCACGTGCCGACCAAAATATATCAGTTCTTGCATTAGGGGTCAGCACACTCGATAGCGGACTCGATGCCCAACCACTTGGGGAACCCATTTGGGTAGAAGGATTCCCGGAAGAGGTAATGCCAGAACTCCACCGCCCCGGCGACGCAACCTATGGCTTTGTCCGAGTAACAGGCAATTTTGAGACTGGTGGAAGTTTCGGGGCAAATGGTGAATACAAACATATCATTCGTGTTTCTGAAGCAAAAGCCATTGAACAAGTAAAACGTGTCGAACACACCATACAAAAGAAATCGCTCGGAGAAGGCAAAGTATCATTCTTTGAACTCCAAGAGAATCCAGAAGCTTACGATAGACAGACCATTACAACACAGGGCTACTACTTCTGGAACAAAATCACATGGGTATTAGCTGAGGGTATTGCAACTGAAGAGGATGGCAGTAGCCCACAAGCTTTGGGTACGCCTATTTGGATGGAAGGGTTCCCCCCCGACAAATCTTCAGAATTGAACGTAGGACCAAACAACAACTACGTGTGGGGCTTCATTGAAGTGACGGGTACCTTCCAAACCGGTGGTGGACATGGGAAAGATGGCGTCTACCAAAGCATCATCAACGCCGATTCTGTGCAATGCTTGGAAAAGAAACCCAACAACTAGCTTTGTAGTGCTGACCAGACACTATGCAGAAAGGACACAACCATGTACTATTTCCTTGAACCAATGAACGATACCGACATTGAACATGTACAACAAATCGAACGTACTAGCTTTACCACGGTCTGGTCATCTGAAACCTATCGCCAAGAATTGCGCAATCCTACAACACACCGCTATATGGTAGCACGCATGAGCACCGTTCCACCGCCACCACGCAACGGCACACATTACACAACAAACGGTCATGGGAAACCATCGCTTCGTACACTCCTGTCCCGGTTATTAAGCACACATACTCCTATGATTGATAACCAACATTACCCGATTGTGGGCTATGGTGGGTTATCAGTCTATTATGACGAAGGGCATATTATGACTGTTGCTGTTGCCCACGCCTATCGTGGGCAAGGAATAGGAGAATTGCTGCTCAATGGATTAATAGATTTGGCTTTTGAAATGAATGTCACAGTCTTAACGTTAGAAGTACGCATCTCCAACACCATAGCCCAAAACCTCTACCAAAAATATGGGTTTCACCTCTGTGGCAATCGCCCGCGATACTATACAGATAATGGCGAAGATGCCCTGATTATGACCACCGAACCTATCCATACCAACGACTATCAGCAAAAGCTCCAAGTACTGCGGTGGCACCTCTTTACACGCCTACGCACAGAGGCCGAAAACAGCATGCTGGGTAGGGATAATGGCAAAAAGCCACTTCCAGATAGACGTGAAGGTATCTATCCTTAAATATTCCATGTGGGCATCACACTATTCGTGTATTCGTGGTCCCCATTCGTATGTGGCAAGTTCAGCTTCTTCATCATGTCGTACATATCCCAATACTTCTTGGAGTGTCGTCCACAATGGGCTAGACTGAAGCTGGTCTAGCGTTGCATGCCCTTGATACACCACATCAGCCAATTGACGATTGAGATTGCCAACATGATGCCTCCCTTTGACCATATCGTGAAATGCAGCATGCTTCAACAGCAACGCTGCCTCATTCTCAGGCCGCAACTTCCCTGCAAACATACGATGGGGCACACGAGTTTCAAGCATCATCAACTCGCAACGATTGAGCAAAATAGTATCCCGTTCTGCACAATACGCTCTATCTGGCAAAGCCCGCTCTTTGTAAATATCGCGGTAATAACTAGGGGGGTAAGAACCAACACGCATCAAAAGTTCGCTAATACGGTTGTAATGCTTTTTGTCGGGAATACGCAAATAGTCCCAAACGATAAAATCTACGCCCCTATCGCAGCATTCACGAAGCAATCCAGAGAGTGAGTAGTTTGTGTCATTTACATAGGGCAATATAGGTATGAGCGCAACACCTACTGGCAACCCGGCTCGCTTGAGCTTCGTCAATGCATCAAGACGGGCAGCAGGTGGTGGAGCTTTGCCCTCCAAACGAGCCGAAAGGTGCTGGTCAACCGTCAAAAGAGTTATCATTACAATAGCAAGACTGCGCTCATGAATACGTTGCAAGAGCGGTATATCTTCAACAATACCTACTCCCTTCGTCAACACTATACATGGTTGTCCCACATCAGCAAACAATTGCAAGACTTGGCGCGTAATACGGTATGTCTTCTCAACTGGTTGATACGAATCCCCCATGACAATAGCTACCATGTCGCCACGATCAATAGTAGCAAGCTCTGTTTCAAGGCGTTGGGGTAAATCAAGTGGCACCTGTATAATCTCATTTAATGGGCGCGAAACATAGGCCCACCCATCACAATAGGGGCAACCAAACTCGCAACCCGCATAAATGCTCAACGTATATGACGAAAGAAAAAACTCGTTGATAGTAGGCCGACGGGTTCCTAGAATAGGAGTACTTGGTAATGTATCTCGCACATAATAAGCCATAGTATAGTACAGTCTTACACAATAATCTTCATGAAAGAATAACAGAAAAGATGTACGACGTTACGGATATGGATACGGCAGAGTTTCTGTTGCTGTGTTCATGGGGACAGCCGGACCTGGGTACGCATGTGGTGTTGGTGGAGCCGGGTAGGGATAGGTCAATTGCACCTCGTCCGTTACCGTTGGGGTCATGGGGTCTGGGTAAGGATAAGGCGATGAAACCGGTGCAGTGTTGGTTGCTGTTGCTGGTTCGGGGTAAGGTGTGGCAACAGTTGGCATTGGTGTTGCAGTAGGCGCTGGTTGCACGGTCAATGTAGGAGTTTGAGGCGCCGGATAGGGCATAGGTTTGGATGAAGGCTCGACAGATTGCGTTATTGGTACAGTTGGAGAGGATGTCATCTCTGCGGGTTGTGTTGGTACAGGCGTTTCTTCGCTACCGCTCGGTTTTACAAAGAAACCAAGGGCAAAAACGAAGATGCATGCCAGTGGTACAGCAAATAGCAGTGTTACACTACAGCCAGCTATGAAGGGGTATTGCAGAACAATACGCCGAAGCCATGCAATTGCACTATTGCGATTTGCCATCTCCTGATACTACTAAAGACACAGTACCCCCTTGGGACTACCGTGTAGTACCCTTGGGTATACTGTATTTCTCAGGACAGCAAGAACTTGGCAAAGGGTTTGAGCTAGACAATTATTCCTCTGTTTCAGACGGCATAAACCTTTGCATAACATCTGGTTCACGAAACAAGCGTATCAACCCAGACGCAACATCAGCACCAAAGAGAACATTCCACGTCTCATTAGCGAACGGATCTCTTGCACCATGAATAGCAAGCCCATCCTCGTAGAGCGTAATGCTCAGATCGCCCTCTTTATAAACGAAACGACCGTTCTCCTCACTAATAGTGTATTCTTGACTCATATCATAACCTCTTGATAATTAGGAGAACTATAAAATCATATGTATAGCAAAAAAACCACGTATACGTAAACACAAAACCCCTCCAGTGGCGAGGGAAAACAATACACCATGGCTGGGGAACAGGGATTCGAACCCCAACTACCTGATCCAGAGTCAGGCGTTCTACCATTAAACTATTCCCCACCATTTGGTGCCGAAGGTGGGACTCGAACCCACACGGGGTTTCCCCCACTACGCCCTGAACGTAGCGCGTCTGCCAATTCCGCCACTTCGGCACATACCCACCATAACACATATCCACTTGTTGAGGCATGATACTACTCAGTGAATGGTTTGTCAAATACTACACTTGCATCATATCCCAAATCTCTACTCAAAAAACCCCTTTCTCAACTTGACACTAACCCGTAACAGAAGTATCATTATCGTAATCATGCAAAGGCAGGAAGCAGAGTATAGATAGTTTCACATGGTTACGTTACGATACCATCTGCTTTCCACTATCAAAACAGTACAGACTTGCCAGCACACGGCAACGCAAGTCTTGAGTAGCCTGTACGCTTTGGCATGTTGCACTTTAACAACCGCATAGGAGGATATACGTGTCATCAGAGTTACTCTGGGTTGTTCCTCTGCTTATCATTGGGCTTGCTATTGGAGCTGCATTAGGGATACTATGGTTTAGAAACAATACCAACTCACGTGTTCAAAGTCAGGAAACCCAGGCACGCCTGCTGTTGGAAGAGGCACGTTCTCAGCATAAAGAAATTCTGTTGCAAGCCAAAGACGAAGCATTGCGCATCCGCAACGAAGCCGAAGCTGAACTCAAAGAGGCGCGACAAGGAATACAAAAACAAGAGGAACGGTTGCAACGAAAAGAAGAGAATCTTGACCGCAAATTGGAAAATCTTGAACGGCGTGAGCGCCAACAGCAGAATCGAGAAAAACAAATTGAACAACTACACCAAGAAGCTGAACGTATTAAAGGCCAACAAGCCAAAGAGTTAGAACGAGTGTCTGCTCTTACGCACGAAGAAGCACGCGAATTCATCCTCACCAAAGTTGAAAACGAAACACGCGATGACGCCGCACGACGTATTCGAGAAATTGAGCTTGCAACCCGCGAAGAAGCCGACAAAACAGCCCGCAAAATTATGGGGTTGGCCATTCAGCGCTGTGCATCCGATTATGTTGCTGAAGTCACAGTGTCTACCGTGAACCTGCCAAGCGAAGAGCTCAAAGGGCGCATTATCGGACGCGAAGGCCGCAATATTCGGGCCTTTGAACAAACAACAGGTGTAGATATAATCGTTGATGACACACCAGAAGCGGTCACACTTTCGTGTCACGACCCGGTACGACGAGAGGTGGCACGTGTCTCGCTTATTAAGTTATTGAAAGATGGACGTATTCATCCCTCACGTATCGAAGAAATCGTCCTTCGCTCACAACAAGAAATTGACCAAATTATGCGTGAGGAAGGTGAACGAGTAGCTTATGAAGCCAATGTGCAGGGACTCCATCCCGACCTGATTAAACTATTGGGTCGACTCAAATATCGTACAAGTTATGGGCAAAATGTTCTGCAGCACTCTTTAGAATGCTCACTGTTGGCAGCACATATGGCCGCAGAATTGGGGGCAAATGTCAATGTAGCCAAAACATCCGCACTCCTCCACGATATTGGCAAAGCAGTGGACCACGAAGTTCAAGGACCACATGCACTCGTAGGAGCCGATATTGTACGCCGGCTAGGGCGCTCTGCAGCTATTGTCCATGCTATTGCTGCTCATCACAACGACGAAGAGCCGCAAACAATCGAAGCTCTCCTCGTTCAAGCTTCAGATGCCATTTCGGGCGCTCGTCCTGGTGCTCGACGTGAAACACTCGACCTCTACATCAAACGTCTGGAAGCTCTTGAAACCATCGCTACATCCTTCAATGGCGTACAACGTGCCTTTGCTGTACAAGCAGGGCGTGAAGTACGTGTTATCGTGCAACCAGATTCTATAGATGATCTTGCCAGCATTCACCTTGCGCACACGATAGCAAAGAAGATTGAGGAAAGCTTACAATATCCAGGACAAATCAAAGTAACTATCATTCGAGAAACAAGAGCTATCAACTATGCAAGGTGACACACTTTGCACCGTATGACCATACAGAGCCTATAAGCTTTGTACTGACCGCCCAATCGGATGTAAAATCAAACACGATGAACCTTATTGTTTAGGAGGAACGCAATGAATATTGTCCAGTCACTTCCATTTACACGTGCCATTGGTGGAAGCAATGGCGAAAAACCAGTCGAACAAGAAGGAATTGAGCAAAATAGTGCTGAAATGCTCAAAGTCTCAACCCGCTCTCGTCCAAGTGCCGTAGCTGGCGCTATTGCGGGCGTGATCCGTGAATATGGAGTTGCGGAAGTTCAATCTATCGGAGCTGGTGCAACCAATCAGGCCATCAAAGCTGTTGCTATTGCACGGAGTTATTTGCGTGAAGATGGCATTGATATTGCCTGTGTGCCATCATTCATTGACATCGCTATTGATGAGCAAGAACGCACAGCTATTCGCCTTCTGATCGAAAGACGCTAACGGACATTGGAAAAGCGCAGCCGGGAAATTACCGTGCTGCGCTTTTTTCTATACGATACACCGTGGTATGAACGTAACGATACACAGTGGTATGAGCCTATG
Source organism: uncultured Chloroflexaceae bacterium (assembly GCA_964626155.1). Taxonomy (GTDB): domain Bacteria; phylum Chloroflexota; class Chloroflexia; order Chloroflexales; family Chloroflexaceae; genus JAAUSY01. Next base: position 83,491 of record CAZVEN010000003.1, read on the forward strand.
CAAGAAATGACACGCTTTCTGCAAGAAATACCTCCATTCAACCAACTGACCCAACCTCAAATACAACGTCTCTCCGATGTGATACAAATAGAGTATTTTCCCGCCCACCACGATATTTTGGTGTATGGAGGCAAGCCTACTGAATACCTCTACATCATCCAGCGCGGTAGTGTAGACCTGTTGCGCGAAAATAAACATGGGACGCAAATCTTCGATACCCTTGGTGAAGGAGACCTGTTTGGCTACCCGTCACTCATTCGCAAAAAACCACCTATCGTCACTGTGCGCACACGCGAAGAAGCGCTCATCTACCTCCTGCCCGCATCCACATTTCACCAATTGCGTCGTGATGTACCTGCTTTCACCCGCTTTTTTGCCTCCTCAACGATAGAGCGGTTAAATCATCGATTGCAAGTACGCGAAGCAAATGCTTCCCCAGACCTTTTTCGTTTACACCTGCGCGACCTCATCCCGCGCAACCCTATTATTGTGCCGTCAGACATTTCTATACGTGAAGCAGCACACATTATGAGTAAACATAACGTATCATCTGTCATCATTGAAGCCAATCCCCCGGGTATTCTTACAGACCGTGACTTACGCAACCGAGTCCTTTCAGTCGGTGTACGCGATTCAACACCAGTATCTGAAGTCATGACTGCACCAATCGTCACTCTCCCTTCCAACAGTTTCGTATTTGAGGCCCTCCTCATTATGCTCGAACATGGCTTTCACCACCTACCAGTAGTAGAAAATAACACCGTTATAGGGATCGTGACCGATACGGATATTCTTCGCCAACAGAGCAAAAGTCCTCTCTTCCTACCACGTCAGTTGCAGCGTGCAGAAACCATAGAAGACCTGCGTGCATACTCCCATCTTGTTACATCAACTGTTGGCGCACTCCTCGATACTGGTGCCCGTGTGAGCGATATTGGGCGCGTCGTCGCTATTGCCCACGACTCACTTGTGAAACGGCTCATCAAAGATGCTGAACAATCGCTCGGACCGCCTCCATGCCCCTATGCTTGGCTTGTCATGGGTAGTGAAGGACGCTACGAACAAACCCTCCGTACCGACCAAGACAATGCTCTTATCTATGCTGATAATGCTCCACCCGAAGCCGAAACCTATTTTGCCACACTTGCCCACCATGTCATCAACCACCTCATTGAATGTGGGTTCCCACCTTGTCTTGGCAACATGATGGCCACCAATGCACAATGGTGTCAACCGCTCTCTATATGGCAAGATTATTTTGAAACATGGATAACTATGCCCAAGGAAACAGCACTCATGCGTATATCCATCTTCTTTGACTACCGCAAAGTTCATGGGGCGCTAGACGTTGACTCTGTCCTAGAACCTACTATCAGGAAAAGCAAAGAAAACCGCATCTTTCTTGGACATCTAGCCAAAATAGCTACGCGGCAACACGCCCCCTTGAGCTTCTTCCGTCAACTGGTACTCGAACACAACGGCGAATCACGTGACTTGATAGACCTTAAAGTACGTGGGACCGACTTGGTTGTGAACATCGCCCGTCTCTATGCGCTTGAAGGTGGGTGTCGCCAAACCAACACGCTACAGCGGCTCCGTACTTGCATTGACTCGACAAGCTTAAGCAAAGCAGGCGCAGCAGAACTCATTGCAGCTTTTGAATTGATTAGCCAACTCCGTCTGCGGCATCAATACAACCAGATCAAGCAAGGAAAACCACCTGATAACCAGATACCAGTTCACTGGTTGAGTGCTCTCGAACGGCGTGAACTCAAGGAATCGCTCTGGGCCATAGCCCGTATTCAACGCAATATAGAGCTTTCTTTCCAGACAGATTTATTGGGGTAACAGGCTAAAGAGGACGGTATGTTTTTCTCAAGGCGCAACAAGAGCATACCACAATGTGTCCAAGAATACCTCGATGCCCCGCGCCCAAAAGAAGATGCCCATTGGCGCGAAGTACCCTACACTGCACTCGACATAGAAACAAGTGGGTTGCACCCAAAGCACGATGCAATCCTTTCTGTAGGTATCGTCAACATTGAACAAGGACGTATCCAAATGGGGCAACGCTGGTATTCAATGATGCGTCCGCCAGATGTGAATGAAGTGGGCGCAGAATCTATCAGCATCCATGGGCTTTTACGTGAAGAGCTTTCGCAAGCTCCTCCTACCGAAGAGGTGTTACTGGAACTGATACGCCGTATTAATAGTCGGGTGCTCATTGTCCATGTCTCTTCAATAGATGTGCAATTTCTCGACCGTGCTATGCGTTCCTACTTTGGTATCAAAATGCGTGGACCTGTTCTCGACACGGCGCGGCTCTCTGGAACACTGAACTACAATGAACTCTTCATAGGCGGCTACGACGATGCGCCACGTGATGTCACTCTGCGGGGACTTTCGCAGAAAGCAAACTTGCCTGTCTACTCAGAGCACGATGCCCTTGGAGACGCTATCACGACTGCCCAACTGTTTCTTTCACAAGTTACCCGGCTGCAAAAACAAGGTATAGAAACATTCCGCAAGCTTTTCCGTGCTGGTGGTTCGCTCAAATAACGTAGGAGCATAAGGGTCATAGCCTATTTTACCCATTCCAACACCATATCGGCATTGCCACCTGTTACATCAAAAACAATGTATTGTCCGCTGCCAATTTTCTTCTTTTCAAAAGGAACTTCGCGCCCATTCACAAGAAGCGTTCTCTCCCGCACATTGCGGCCATCGGCAGGGAGCAATAAACGCACCTCGGCATCTTGCCAAGACCCGGTGAGACGCACACAAAGACGCTTTTGCTGTGGCTCATAATGCCATGTGTAGGCAACATAGCCATCAGATGCTGCATAGCGCACAACGACACGTGCTGAACGCATGTCTTCAAGGGTACCCCAACGCGGGCTAAGGTTTATTTGCTGAAAGACGCTGCTCCTATCTTCAACACCGGCTGCACCTTCAATCAAGGCACCGAGCATGGCGCTAGAACCCCACCCATCAGTAGATAGGGTATGTTCACTTGAAATGCCCGGTCGCCCATCGGGGTAGTACCATAAATAGGATGCACCAGTGAGCCGGATAAGTGCAGCATAGCGCTGTAATATATCAAAGCCGAACGTTTCTGAGCCAAACGTGAATGCACCACGCGCCAACTCGCCCCCAACAAGTGGCATGATACCGCCGTTTACATACTCGCCTGGCTCTTCGCCCGTGCCGCCGGCCATGCCAAAACTGCCCGACGGAAATGGAGGGTCAATACTGTACCACTCAGCAAATGCACGTTCAAAGTCACGGCGCTGGTAATATGTTTCTATAATAGCCCGTCCCTGCTCAAACGATACGACATCACGATTGAGTGCATAGGCATTTGAGAGACTCACCTGAGACGTCGTATCTACACCGGGTACGTCTGGCACGCTCCCATCTAGCAATACAAAATGTGTAAAAAAGGGACCGTTCCAACTCAGCGCATTCAAACGCTTCATCAACGGCTCACGCTTTACACGCCAAGCAAAAGCTTCTTCTGCATTGCCTAGCTCTTGCTCCATGCGCTCCATCAACTTCAGCGCATAGGCTAAGCCGGTATTGTCGCCGTGAAAAATGCCCCATATAGTTGACTCGTCAATCCAATGGCGCGGAGCGGGTATTCCCTCTGGACTGGTTGTGGTTGGTCCAAACTGAAAATCCCATGTATCAATGGTGTATGGCCTCATAAGCAGTCCATGTTTTTCATTCCACCGTTGCGGGTCGCTCATGCTGTAGGATAACCCACGACGCATAGCATCCAAGTTTGTGCGTAGCCACGCGTCATCGCCGGTTGCCTGCCATGCCTCGTACACGCCTTGCACAAACAAAAACTCTAGGTCTGACTCTGTTTCAAGCCGATGACCAGAGACATAGCGCGAAGGGTAGGGGAGCACATCCCAGAAGCTCCCATCAGGGCGCTGTGTGCGCCTAAAAGCATCGAGCAAGCTGACAACATCGGGGTCGAAATAGCGAAACCCACGCCCTTGATAGACATGGTCACGCAACCAGAGGAGGGGATTATCGGGCGAACGATACCCATGTACGTGCAATCCGTCTAGTTCATAGTCTACGGTATCCTGTTGCATAAAATAGCGCACCATGGGGTAGATTGCGTCAAGGTCGGGTTGTCCAGTTTCTATGGTGGTTTGTGCGTCGAGTGTGAAGAGATGGTCATGAAAGGCAATGATATGTCTATCGCGCACAATGATGAGCGATTGCGGACCTAAAACGCCGCGTGGTAGGAGAGAAGCAGCCCCAAATCCATCGCGCATTGCTACGGTGACAATGCCCGATGAGCGCAGAGCAGCATCGAAAACATGGAGCGTGACTATTCCTGCATAGTCGGCTATGCTGAGTGTTACTGTGATAGGTTGCAGTGGCGCAACCTGTGGTGGATTGCCTTGCGCTCCTACTACGGCGATAGCAACTTCTCGCTCGGCACGCTCTAGGGCAAGCACGTCACTCAAAACAGATGTTTCCGAATACCTGCTGCTATTGCTGCATGCGAGAGACTGCGAAATAGGTAGTGAGGAAGACGCAGGAGCAGCATAGACAGGTGGAACTGTCACTGAAGTAGGTGTATCAGTATGGTGCTCAACCGCCGCTATCGGTGTATGTCCAATCGTTGGAGTGGAAGAGGGCATGTGTGGAGCATGCACGTCTGATGGGGCAGCTACATTCCTCTGTCCACACGCTCCTAGGATGAAGAGAAGTACACAGATACTGCATAGCTGAAGGGGAAGATACCATGGCCATTGTCTACACTTCATGGAAGTTGTACATATCTCCTCACACGACATATGGGTGAATAGTTCATACTTGTTCGGTTTTTGTGTTGTTGCATCTTTGCGTCTTTGCGCGAGGATAAGTGATTACCTGCTACAGAACCCGCCCATGCACAAACGCAACCCAATCTCCCTCACTGTGGCGCTCCCACATGCTGAGACCTGCTGCATCGAATGCCGATGCCACTTCATCTTCGCGCTCTTGGACGATGCCGCTTGAAATAAGCACTCCTCCGGGTGTCAGTGCATCGGCCAAGTCACGCGCTAAGGCAATGATAACATCGGCAATAATATTGGCTACAACCATATCGAACACACCTGCTTGTCTCTTTTCGCCTTTTCCTAAGCTCCCAAGCTCTACCTGCACGCGCTCACTCACACCATTGCGCTGCACATTCTCTGATGCAACAGTAACCGCAACTGGGTCGTTGTCGAGTGCGAGGACCCGCTCAGCACCTAATTTTGCTGCTGCTATGGCAAGTATGCCACTACCTGTGCCAATATCGAGCAACGATGGGCGTCGCACGGCAACAAACCCACCCGGTATATTTTGGGGAGCTGACGCCGAGGCATCATCGGCAAACGGAACAAACCGTTCTAAAAGCTTCAAACATAACTGGGTTGTAGGATGCAACCCTGTCCCAAATGCCATGCCTGGGTCTAAATGCAAGACAATATCTTCTGGCGATGGGGCATGCTCTAGCCACGATGGAACGATGACAACGCGCTTACCAATACGTTGTATCTGGTAGTATTTCCTCCACTCATTAGCCCAATCTTCTTCTTGCAATTCGCGCACTTCGAGTGGTCCAACTGGTCGCAATTGCCCCAAATGCCAAAGGGCTTGCTCAATGCGCTGACGCACATCTTCTGTTTGATTATCTTGGTGTAGATATGTGCGCAGGGTGACGGGCAAATTTGGGTCTACGGTGTAGAGTGGCGGTGCATCTGCCCCATCTAGGTCATGTGGTGTACCAATCCATCCATCACTCTCTTTTGTTGCTTTCCAAGGAACATCAATAACAACTCCGCCATTGTAACCGTACTGAGACAACACTTCAGACACTGCCTCCACGGATTCGTGGTCAACAGCAACACGCAACTCAAGCCAGTTCATAGAGCACCCCCAAACACTATAGAGCACAAGCTACACATTTTGTCTTTTTACCAATGCCAACGCGGACCTTGAGGAGTATCTTCAACGGTAACTCCCAACTCAGTAAGACGATCACGAATCGTATCAGCTATCTGGAATTGTTTCACCTTGCGTAGCTCAGTACGAATCTCAAGCAATACGTCTACAAATGGTGCTGCTTCCTGATGCCCGTTTTGTGTTTGTTGCAAACGTAACCCAAGCACCCCACACAACTCACGGAGCATATCTTGTGCTGCTGCAAATGGGGTACCACCAACGTGTGCATCACGGGCAGTGTTGATAGCACGGACAAGCTCAAAAAGCGCTGCGAGAGCACTTGAAGAGTTGAAATCGTTATCCATAGCTTCAACAAACGCATTGCGCGTTGATTGGGTGATGTGTACAAGCTGGTTCACAGCTTCGCCAGTTGTTTTATCGCCCACGGGTGGCAGCAAAGCTCCACACAGACGATCCAACTTGCGCACGTTTTCAGCGACAATTTCATCGTTATAGGTGAGCGGGCTACGGTAGTAGCTGTTGAGCACGAGTAAACGGAACACATCGGCATCGTAGTGCTCTAGGAAATCTTTTATCGTGACGAGATTGCCAAGCGATTTCGACATTTTTTCAATCTGTCCGGTTTGTGCATTGACAAACTGGAGCATACCATTATGCACCCAATACCGCGCAAACGGTTTGCCTGTCAATGCTTCACTCTGGGCAATTTCATTTTCATGATGGGGAAAAACAAGGTCACTGCCACCGCCATGAATATCTATTTGTTCGCCGAGGTATTTCAAGTTCATTGCGCTACATTCAATATGCCACCCTGGTCGCCCTTCGCTCCATGGGCTGCTCCAAGCAGGTTCTCCTAGTTTAGCAGCTTTCCAGAGCACAAAATCGGCGGGCGATTCTTTGCGTAGGTCAACTTCAAACCGTGTGCCACTGACCATATCTTCAACGCTACGGCCAGAAAGCTTGCCATAGTCGGCAAAACGATTGACACGAAAATAGACATCGCCTTCGGCAGCATAGGCATAGCCTTGGTCAATCAATCGCTCTATAAACTGTACAATGTCGGGGATAGTTTGCGTTGCGCGTGGGTAATAGGTGGCAGGCAATACATGCAACTTTTCAATTTGGTGCAAAAACTCTTGGATGTAATGCTCGGCCATAGCAACCGGTTCTTGTCCTGTTGCATTTGCACGTTCTATTATTTTATCATCTACATCGGTAAAATTGACAATGTGTCGCACACGATAGCCGCGCCATTCAAGGTAGCGGCGCATAGTATCGAAAATAACTGCTGACATGGCATGTCCAATATGGGCATCATCGTAGACGGTAACGCCACAGACGTACATAGAGACAATGCCCGGCTCTATGGTCTGCAATGGTTCAGTTTTGCGGGTTAATGTGTTGTATATCTGTATGGTCATATTAAATACCAGCTCCCATCGTATACTCTTCTTCAGGGCAACGTAGCCCTTCGGAACTATCTTCACCAAGAATAGACCACAGACTATCTTCCCAAATCCACGCATGTTCTTGTTGATGATGGTCTGTGAACAGTTCAAGTTCAGCAAGACGCGCCTCTAGCTCAAGCACTTTACCGCGCAAATCGCGCAGCATGGCTCCTTCCGGGTCTGGAAGATACTCAACGCGGCGCTTTTCGCCTGTGTATGGGTCTAGCGTAGCGACAACACGTGCAGGCACACCAACGGCTGTTGCGTGTGGTGGCACATCTTTGACAACAACAGCTCCGCCACCAATTTTAGCTCCCTGCCCAATGGTGATAGCGCCCAATACGGAGGCGTCTACGCCAATAACGACATCATCTTCAATAGTGGGGTGGCGTTTGCCGCACTCTTTGCCGGTGCCTCCCAAGGTGACGCCTTGATATAGTGTTACTCTATCGCCAATGATGGTTGTTTCACCAACGACGACTCCCATGCCATGGTCAATGAAGAAACCTCGGCCAATATGCGCTCCGGGATGTATCTCTATACCAGTGAGAAAACGATTGATTTGGGAGATGAGACGTGGCACAAAGGGCATACCGCGCTGCCACAGAACATGGGCAACTCGGTGTAACAAAATAGCATGCAACCCTTGATAGAGCAACACTTCGCTCATGCTGCGTGCTGCAGGGTCATGCACAAAAATAGCTCGCACATCATCACGTATGGTTTGAAGCATTTTGGATACAAACACCCCCCTGTGGTTTCTTTCACGGCTGTGTTGCATAGCAGCACGTGGCACATTGAGACGGGGTATGAAATGTCGAAAGCGCTTTTTGTCATGTATATAGGTCATTCATTCGTTCCTCACGCCTATGAGAACCCGTAAGCACACAAAAAAACAAAAGTGGCACGCTCCGCCTACCGGACGCACCACTGCGAAAATTATATCTTATGTCACATGGTTACGTTGATGGGGGTGTTGGTGTTGATGTTGAACTATTTGTTGCCTCAGTACTACTACTGGTTTCAGGCTTACTTTTCTTTTCACTACTGTCATTCCCATTTGTATTGCTATCTCCATTCGCATTCCCATCCCCATCCTTCTGCTGCGACTTTGTATGCTCATGCGCTCCATTGTGGGATGCATTAGTAGCACGACTATCAGTAATATACCACCCACTCCCTTTAAAGACAACACCCACAGGCTGAAAGACCCGTCGCACAGCTTCTTCTTCACAATAAGGGCATTCTTGGATGGGATCATCACTAAAACGTTGTACCTTTTCAAATTGCATATGGCAAGCATCGCATGTATACACATACGTTGGCATCTTTTTTTACATCCTCCTTACTCTGGATTCTCGACCACTGTTATTCTACACCATATGCTCTGGCATGCGCAACATATGTATGTTATAGTATCGTTAGAGAATGGTGTGCAACGTCTCTTGCCGGGAAAGAACAAAGGTGCTATACTTCCATGCAATGCATCATGTCCCCGTCTTGCTATAGAACTACACAGAACAACAGAACTATGATACGTTCTCTTTCTGTGTTCTTTGTGGTGTCATCTTTGTAAACAAGACAGCTCGCACCGTTTGGAGCGTACCAGCAAAGAATTGCATGTTCCTTTTTTTATAGCTTTGCGTTCTTTGCGTCTTTGCGCGAGGTCTTCATGAAAAAAGAACCCTTTTTTGACAGCATACCCGGCCTATAGTAGAGTAAACAGGTACATTATACCGGGCATAATACAAAGGAGAGCACACAAATGGCAAACTTGCCACCAGAAAAAGATAAGGCCCTATCAGCGGCTATAAGCCAGATAGATCGCAAGTATGGCAAAGGCTCAATTATGCGCATGGGCGAGGCCAGTACACGCCTAGCCATCGAAGCTATATCTACTGGTTCTATTGGACTCGACATTGCCCTTGGGATAGGCGGTGTACCACGTGGGCGTGTGGTTGAGATATATGGGCCTGAAAGTAGTGGGAAAACAACCCTTGCGCAACACATCATCGCGCAAGCCCAAACCAAAGGAGGCATCGCTGCATTCATAGATGCTGAACATGCCTTTGACCCGGCCTATGCGGGCCGGTGTGGTGTGGTGCTAGATGATCTCCTCATTTCACAACCTGATACCGGTGAGCAAGGGCTTGAAATCTGCGATATGTTGGTTCGCTCCAACGCACTAGATGTTATAGTGGTAGACTCGGTAGCGGCACTTGTTCCCAGAGCTGAAATAGAAGGCGAAATGGGTGACTCATTACCCGGCATGCAAGCCCGCCTCATGAGCCAAGCGTTGCGCAAACTCTCTGGCCCCATCAACAAAAGCCATACGGTACTTATTTTCCTCAACCAACTGCGTATGAAAATCGGGGTTATGTTTGGTTCCCCAGAAACAACGACCGGTGGGCAAGCATTGAAATTCTACTCCTCGGTACGTATGGATATACGCCGTATTGAAACTATCAAGCAAGGTGATGAAACCGTTGGCATGCGCGCACGCGTGAAAATTGTCAAAAACAAAGTTGCCCCCCCCTTCTATCAAGTTGAGTTTGACATTATGGCCAATGAGGGCATTTCCTATGAAGGCGACCTCCTCGATATTGCTGTAAAACAAGAAATTGTGCGTAAAAGTGGGTCTTGGTTCTATCTTGGCGAGGACCGGCTGGGGCAAGGACGCGAAAATGTCAAAGGATTCCTCCGCGACAACCCGGCCCTTGCAAAAGAAATTGATAGCCTCGTGCGTTCGCAAGCCCTCACTGGACCCACTGTATCTCCAGATGTACCCCCTGAAGAAGAGAACCCAGCCGAGGAAAGTGGCTTATTTGAAGAATAAAAACCATACACATATGCTATCCTTTAACGCAGAGGGCACGGATTATGCCGTTGCTCGCTGCGTTCTTTACATTTCTACTATGTTTTGATACCCAATGACAGAAGGAGGAAATCTTTGGCTGATATTCAATATCTTGGACATGCATGTTTTCGCCTACGCGGACGTGATGGCATTGTACTCTGTGATCCCTACGATTCTACAACGGGACTAGACCTCGGTCACCCAACTGCTCACATTGTCACAGTGAGCCACAATCATGCAGACCACAACAATACACAAGCGGTACGACCGGCCCATGAGACTGTCTTTGTCATCAATGGACCTGGAGAGTATGAAGTACGTGGTATTCTTATTACTGGTGTGCGCACATACCACGACAAAAACCAAGGAACTGTCCACGGATATAACACCGTGTACACTATTCATATAGATGATGTCGTATGCTGTCATCTAGGCGACCTAGGGCATGACCTCAGTCAACGTCAACTTGAAGGGATTGGCAATGTAGATGTACTCTTTGTGCCTGTTGGGGGATGTGAGACTATCAATGCGACAGAAGCGGCCGGGGTCATTGGGCAAATAGAGCCTCGCCTCGTTATCCCCATGCACTATGCACTGCCACAGCATACGGATACATACCAATTGGCAACACTCGAACCGTTTACCCATGAGCTTGGTTTGAAAGATGTAACTTACCAAGAAAAGCTTTCTATTACCGCATCCAACTTGCCCAACGAAGAAGAGGAGACCCGCATTGTGCTGATGCGCCCTGTGGTGAATAGTCTATAAATCCTACAAATTACCAACCAAACTATTGCAAAAGAACCTCACACTGTCGTTTTTATATGTGATAGTGCATTACACAATTGGCACAACGTGCAACAAGGCACGAGACATACGACAGGAAATAGCGCACTGATAACGATAAGCATACTCCCTTTTCCAATGAAACAAGAACTTTGTAACATGCACTATTTACAACATACGTTTTATCGGTATATGCACGCTACTAACAGTGGGTTAGCACACGTGTGCAATATACTAATCTACAAACTATTTTTAAACGTTTCGCTGAATGGCAGACAATTTAACTATTCAGTAATGAAAAACACTCGCAAAACAACCTATTTCGGTTATACTCAACTTAGTATTATCAGTGAGCAAACTAAGCATGAACACGCTACGTGTCAGTAAAAAAACCAGTCAAAATATATTACTAGACCAGCATACAGCACATGGAAAAACGTCAACCAGGCTACGATATACTTGGGCAATCACCCAAAGCTTTTTTCGCTTCCAGTGTGCCATTCCTGCCACGTACAGCATGCTTCTGTTAGTGTACTACTCTGTTATCCTATAAAGAGAGGTGTGAGCATGGCTAAGTACATTTTTGTAACGGGTGGCGTTGTTTCGTCTGTAGGAAAGGGCATCAGCGTCGCTTCAATAGGGAGATTGCTAAAAAGTCGTGGATTACGTGTGTCAATCCAAAAACTTGACCCGTATCTCAACGTAGATCCAGGCACAATGTCGCCGTATCAACATGGGGAAGTATTTGTAACAAACGATGGAGCAGAAACGGACCTGGACCTAGGGCATTACGAGCGATTTATTGACGAAAATTTATCATACCGCAGTAGCATTACTACAGGGCAAATATACTCTGCAGTTATACAAAAAGAACGTCGTGGCGATTACTTAGGGGGAACAATCCAAGTTATTCCCCATATCACAAATGAAATTAAAGCTCGTATTATTGCAGTTGCTGACTATTCACAGGCCGATGTGGTGATAGTCGAAGTTGGTGGAACAGTAGGAGATATTGAAGGGTTGCCCTTTCTGGAGGCAATTCGTCAAATGCGTAAAGATGTTGGGAAAGATAATGTCGCTTATATTCATGTCACACTCTTGCCTCACATTGGGGCTACCAATGAACTCAAAACAAAACCAACCCAACACTCTATCATGGCTCTTCGGGGGGTTGGTATCAATGCGCATGTCATTCTTTGCCGCGCAGATTCGCCCATATCAGAGGAAACACTTGAAAAAATTGCGTTCTTTACGGATGTGGACATGCGTGCAGTGATACCTGTTGAGACGGTTGACTCTATCTATGAAGTACCACTTTTCCTTGAAAAGTATGGTCTCGGTGATTACATCATTGAAAAACTGGGGCTAGAAGCAAAACCGCCAGAAATGGATGACTGGCACAAACTGGTAGACGTTATCAAGCGCCCCAAAAAGAAGCTCCCAATTGCGCTTGTCGGTAAATATGTCGAGCTACGCGATGCTTATATTAGTGTTGTGGAATCTCTACGTCATGCTGCACTCGATCAGGAATTGGATATAGATATTCGGTGGATTTCAGCCGAACAGCTTGAACATGAAGACCCAACGCACATGCTTGCTGATGTCTGCGGCATTGTTGTCCCTGGGGGGTTTGGAGACCGAGGGATCGAAGGCAAGATCAAAGCCGCCGACTATGCCCGCATGTACAATGTGCCATATCTTGGCCTTTGCTTAGGTATGCAATGTGCAACGATTGGATTTGCACGCTGGGCATTGAACAATAACGATGTTCACAGCACAGAGTTTTTCCCTGATACCAATAACCCAGTCATAGACCTCATGCCAGACCAACGCAATGTGACGGAAAAAGGAGGTACCATGCGCTTGGGGCAATATCCTTGCACACTCAAACCTGGCACCCTAGCAGCCGAAGCCTACCAAAAAAGCGCTGTCATCGAACGACACCGTCACCGGTTTGAATTCAACAACGCCTATCGCAAAGTACTGGAGGATGCAGGCCTTGTCATTAGCGGAACATCGCCCGATAACCGGTTAGTAGAAATCATTGAGTTACGCGACCATCCGTGGTTTGTTGGTAGCCAATTTCATCCTGAATTTCAATCGCGCCCCAACCAACCACATCCTTTGTTCAAGGGATTCATTGAGGCTACCACTCGGCTCATGGAAGACATTGAACAGCGCATGCTGTTGGTAAACAAGAACCAAGAGACAAATGGAGTTGGAATGCGAAACAAGCGCCTGCCATTTGAAGAAGTACATCATACCAATGGAGCCTATACACACCAAAAAGTCGAAATAACGCAATAGCTTATGTAGGTGCTCGCCCCTTTCTTGAGGTGGAAATATGGTTTACCTGGTGGCTAGGGATAGGCTTTTTGCCTGTCCCTATCGTGTGTTTGGCGTGTCAGTGTTGTATACCAATTGTGGTGATAAACGATGAACGGGTTGCGATGTGCTAGCAGGTATACACCCCTGTTATAGCATAAGAAGAAATGTGTTATACTGGCATTGGAGTAGAAACTACTAACGGAAGGGTAGTGTATAGCTATGCAAAAAGTCGCCCTTTTCACCAATGAATATCCACCGAACGTCTATGGTGGTGCAGGGGTTCATGTTGAATACCTCAGTCAAGCGCTTGCCCGCTACATCTCTGTTGAAGTTCGATGTTTCGGCGATCAAAACATACAGCACGACAACCTAAGTGTGAAGGGATACCACCCCTGGCAAGAACTGCGACACAACACCGATACACGCTTCGTCGGGGCATTAGATGCGTTTTCACGTAGCCTTGCAATGGCAAAAGACATGCTCGATGCAGACATTGTCCATTGCCACACATGGTACACCGACATGGCCGCATTCCTTGCAAGCACACTCTGGCAAAAACCGTTTGTTTTAACAACACACTCGCTTGAGCCACTGCGTCCTTGGAAAGTGGAACAACTTGGTGCCGGCTACCACCTGAGTAGCTGGATGGAAAAAACTGCGCTTGAAAGTGCCAACGCCGTCATTGCTGTTTCACGCGAAACACGCAATGATGTTCTGCGGCTTTTCTCTGTTGCACCCGAAAAGGTACATGTCATTCACAATGGCATAGATTTGGAGGAATATCACAAAACAGACGCAACCGATGCTTTAGAAAAATATGGTGTAGACCCTCAGCGTCCGTTCGTCCTTTTTGTTGGGCGAGTAACGCGGCAAAAGGGTATCATTCATCTCGTCAACGCCATACCAGAGATTGACCCAAGCATTCAAGTCGTTCTATGTGCTGGAGCACCAGACACCAAGGAAATCAGCGCAGAAATGTCTGCGGGGGTCGAACGGGTAAAACATGAGCGCGAAGCTGTTATATGGATTGACAAGATGCTCCCGCGTGATGAAGTTATCCAATTTTACTCCCATGCAGCAGCATTCTGTTGTCCATCTGTCTATGAACCATTTGGCATCATCAACCTTGAAGCTATGGCATGCGAAACTGCGGTTATCGCATCTGCCATTGGTGGCATACCAGAAGTCGTTGTGCCTGAAGAAACAGGGCTATTGGTGGACTTACAATTGGAGGGGGGATCGTTTGAACCGGTAAACCCGCAACAATATGCACACGATCTTGCTGCTGCGATCAATCGTATCGCAGGCAACGCAGACATGTATACAACATTTGGAAAAAACGGACGGAAACGTGCGGAAGACCATTTTAGTTGGGATGTCATTGCCCAAAAAACGCTTTCTCTCTACCAGTCGCTTCTCTAGCTACCACTCAGTTATGAACCAATACCCACCAACTTGCAATAAAGGAAGGGCGTCACTTCCATACCCAATTATCTCCGACAAGGGGCGTCCTTGATCCTTTTCGACCATCTGTCGGCCATTTTCGGCCACACGCACTTGCATAAGGCGCAGCCAGCCCTCTACAATCTGCACTGTAGCACGGTCATCGGTCATTTCTTGCAACGTAATATCAGTGTACACAATGGCCACCGTCAGGTATTGATCATCTTCCAACTGAGTCAAGCCACGTGCAAAACGGTGCAGCATGATATTCATTTCAGCTCGTTGGTCAAGACGCTCATTGGGAACAAAATAGTTTGCCAATTGCAAAGCCCACTGTTCTCGAACGTCGGTTTGCGTAATGTTCGGGTCCTGAAGCGCACCGTTCAGATCATACAAAAAACGCTCTACCACTTCTTCGGGGCCGAGATGTGGATCTATCGTTTCCGACTGAGGAACAACCGGACTGCTACATGCACCCACTGCCACAAGCACCAAAGCCAAGACGACCATCAAGTAGACCAACCGATAACGACACAACGATGCCTTGTTTATCACCGGCTTTTACCCATTTCTTTGTACGGTCAACATCAGCGGCCATACTCAATCCGGTCCAAAATGGCATTCCATGCTTTCATTCGCTCAGTATCACCACCCGAGTCAGGGTGATGCAACCGCGCCACAGCTTTCCGAATAACCCTGGCCTCAGCCTCAGTAATATGGTCAATGCCCGGCAGGAACAGGGCACTCGATGCGAGTGCCCCCTGCTGGTCTTGCACTCCTTCTGCTCGCTGCGTACGCAGTTTCCACATATCACGCTCTATCACAAGCGCACTATTTTCGCGCATTGTTTCCGTGAGCGTCGAAACCATCTTTGCATGAGCACGTAGCGCCTCAGCAGCAGACTCTTCTGCCTTTTTCAAACGGCGCTGGAGAACACGATTTTGCGCCTGCACATCATGAACCTCTTGTTGTAATACCGTATAATCGTTTTCAGATGGGACCTGGTCAACAGCCAGTACATCTCCTAGCGTTTCCACAAAACTTCCCCCTTCACTCAAAAACCAGTTGCACCGGCTTCTAGCCGGATTCCGACTAGATGTCGGTGCTACTTGTTCACTACTCTGCCTCATGTATTGTATATGTTGAAACAATAGGCACAACTTTACCAAGCATACCTTGGGCAGGGCAATATTTTGTTTCAGATAGCTCAATGGCTCGTGCAACAGCTTTCTCATCAACGCTATGCCCTGTCACACGATAAACAACATCTATTTTTGTAAAGACACGCGGATGTTCGTCGGCACGTTCAGCATGCACTTGTACCTCAAAGCCAGTCACATCTTGGCGCTTCTTGCGCAAAATAGAGATAACATCCATAGCGGTACACCCAGCAAGGCTCACAAGCATCAAATCGAGAGGACGAAAACCATCATTATCGCCCCCTACCTCTGGCTCGGCCCCCAAGCCAACTGTAAAACCGGCATCTGTCATGCCCGTAAAGGTCATACGGTCTTGTAACACAACCTTTGCATCCATAGGTATCTACTCCTCTTCATCATCTATATCATACAACGCATCAAGCAACTCTTCGGTACACTCTTGGATTGCCGCTTCATCGCCAACCTTGATAGCCCCTTCGAGGGAAACAATAGCCTTCGCAAGAGCCGTTGTATCGCTTTTAGACCGCCCCAACACCCGCCTTGCGCGTGCCAAAAATGCCTCAACTTCAGAGTCAGCCTCTATAACAACGGTGTCTTTATCACCAGCATCTTGCGCACTCAATGCGGATTCTTCAAACTCATCCAAGACTGTGCGTGTATCTGCAATATCAGACGGGCTAAGTTTTACCCGTGCTGCCTTCACCGTTTGATGTACCTCTTTCCCGCTGCCACGGTCTGTCGCAGACACATGCAACATACCGTTCACATCAAAGTCAAACTGCACCATAATACGCGGCGGCAAATCCAGGGCTTCAGGTTTCAATTGGTCAAACATAAATGTTCCAAGCAATGTATTGCGCGAAGCAATTGTATGCTCCCCTTGGTACACTTTTATCTCAATACTTGTTTGACTAGGGTGAATAGCTGAATATACCTCGGACCGTGACGTAGGAATAGTGGTATTACGTTGGATAATAATGCTATGCCTGTCGGGAACCAACCGCCCAAATTGCCATTCTGCAATCTCAATACCCAACGAGTGCGGTGTCACATCCACGAGGATAGCATCAAGCGGCTCACCAGCGATAATAGCTGCCTGCACCGCGGCCCCTAAAGCGACAGCCTCATCGGGATTGACGGTCATATCAGGGTTGATACCGGTATGACTATGGACCATCTGCCACACCAGTGGAATGCGCGTACTGCCACCCACAAATAAGATACGGTCAAGCGTATCCACATCAATGTCGGCATCCTTCAAAGCTGCATTTAATAACTCAAGCGTCCCTTCCACAAGGTCAGTTATCATCTCCTCAAATTGAAGCCGCGAGAGCTCCAAATCGAGATGCATAGCGCGGCCTTCATGCGTCATGAGGTACTCTTCATGCACCTTCACAAAGGGCTTGCTCGAAAGAGCAATCTTAGCACCCTCAGCAGCACGTGTTAATCGTGCCAGCGCCCGTCGGTCTTCTCGTGGGTCTATACCATATTCTTCTATAAACTGTTTAGCAAAGTGTTCTACAAGACGTTCATCAAAATCATCCCCCCCGAGCTGCGTGTTACCATGACTGGACCGTACTTCAACAACACCGGCATCCATCTCAATAATAGAAACATCAAACGTACCACCGCCCAAGTCATAGACTGCAATACATTGGTGCTCATCGCTACGGTCTAACCCATACGCAAGTGCTGCGGCGGTTGGTTCATTGATAATACGTTCCACTGTAAGACCAGCAACCTGACCGGCTTCATACGTTGCCTGACGCGCTGCATCTGAAAAGTAGGCTGGCACAGTAATGACAGCACGATCAACCATCTGCGCTGAGTGCGCCTCAACCCGCTGCTTTATCTCACGCAAGATCATGCCAGAAATTTCTTGTGGCGTGTATGTACGGTCGCCAAGTGACACGTGTGTATCCTGCCCCATCTTCCGTTTTACAGAGCGAATAGTGTTCTCCGGATACACCATATATTGGTTTTGCGCCGGCGTCCCAACGAGCAACGCGCCTTCGGGCGATACGCCAACCACC
The DNA here is from genome assembly GCA_964626155.1 of uncultured Chloroflexaceae bacterium. Classification (GTDB taxonomy): domain Bacteria; phylum Chloroflexota; class Chloroflexia; order Chloroflexales; family Chloroflexaceae; genus JAAUSY01. The sequence continues at coordinate 101,504 of CAZVEN010000003.1, forward strand.
GATGGCATAATACGCTCACCTTCATACGCCACGATGTGTGGCACACCATCCTCTGTAATACCAGCGGCAGAAAATGTTGTCCCAAGATCAATACCTATTATTAAACTCATTTCTCTCCCCTATTTCCTACTTGCAATTGCTCACTGCCTATCCAGTTTTGCATATCCGGTTCTGTATCTTCAAACCCCACATCCCGATAGTCACCATCTGGCTCTTGCTGCACCTCTCTCGCAACCACAACCTCAGCATGGCGCAAAATGCGATTACCAACAAAATACCCTCGCCGCAACTCGGCAGCAACAACACCTTCTGGCATATTGTCGTGTGCGGGCACCACATCCATAGCAACATGCTGTTGTGGGTCAAACGTATGGTCTACAGCTTCAATTGGACTGACGCCACATTCGGCAAAAACACGCATCAATCGTTTTACCACAAACGTCAATCCTTCTAACCATGAAGATAAAGCGTTACTCTGCGACATGCACAGGTCCCTATAGTGTGAGATGACGCGCTGCACATCTTCTACCGATGGAGATATAGGTTGAGATGATACTTCTCTACGCGAACGCCCCTCACGAAACCACGCAAAAAAGCCCCCCGTAGAACGCGGCTCTTCGTGCGGCACCGCTTCCACTTCCACCTCTACCTGCACAAGCGACTGCACATCCTGTTCAAATTGCTCTAACAACTGTCTGCCAGAACGTATCGCCTCATCAAGCCCATCAACAACTGGCAAAAGAGACTGTATCACCTCAAGACGGGACTGCTGCTCGGCCTCACGTTTCTGTTCATACATTGCCAGCAGCTCTTTCTCGCGGCGTTCATCTGCATCACGCAACACATCCAGTGCCTGAGAAAGGCGTTCCGTCTGGGACTCTGTGAGCGAGTTGGCTTTCAACTGCTCACGCCCTGCACGACTAATCTGTTTTTGCAAGGCTTCAATAGACTGACGAACATCCCCCATACCTTCTGACATGTGCTGCACATCACCTTCAAACTGCGACAATGTACCAAAATGACGGTTTAACTCATGCAAGCGTTGGTCTACAGACTGAAGCTGCTCGACCACCGATGACCATTGGGGTTCATGCTCATCTGTTCCCTGATGGTGCATAGGTACACGTTCATGCTGCGACGCAGCAACATGCCCCTTCTGCCTTAGAAAAACCACGGCTTGCTCCAAGCGACTGCTCATGTCAAACACAAGGTATTTGACTATCTGATACAAACGCTGCATATATCACCAAGTTACAATTTAATCTTCTTGTAATGTTCCTGCCAATCTGTACGTTCCAAATCGGTCAACGAACGTGCCGCCAGCAGGATGTCCTCTTTTTGCACATCCAATTTGAGCTTTGGTTGTCGGCGTTTGCGGGTAGGTTCAGGCCACACATTCAAGCGGAGCATATCTGCCTCGGCCCGCTTTTCTGCATCACGCAACATCTCATACGCTGCTCGAATGCGCTTAAAATTAGCCGCATCGCGTTCTGGTGGATGCTCGCGTACAAGCGTAAAATATGCCCGCTTGATTTCAGCCGCAGTAGCCGTATGAACCACTCCCAATACGTCATATGGGTCACTATATGGTTTTGCCACCCTATTGCCTCATCCTTATCTAAAACATATCCTCAAAATCATACATCTCATCAAACATATCAGACATCTGAAAGACCTGTCTAAAGAAGGGACTGGTGATTTCTTGACGTACCTCATCAATATATTTTACCATTTCATTATCTCCCTTTTGCCGTGCAATACGCGATGCTTGACTGAGCAACTTCTTTGCTTCGTCTAACCGGTCATTTAAACTCAAGACTATACTGTGCAGCGCAAGCACTCGTATGTCTTCTGGTGCCTTTGCTATGGCCCGTTCCGTATACTCTAGGGACATTTCTGCATTCACTCTCATCAACTCACCGGCTACATGCAAGAAACCTTGAATACTGTCGGGATTGAGCGCAATAGCTTTTTCAAATGACTCTTTGATCACAGGGAGCCAGTCATCTTTCTGAATCTTTGGCTGTATTGAGCGTGTCCCAAATATCGTTCGCTGTTTTTCCATCGAAAAGTAGAGCAAACTTATGCCAATGCCAATATAAAACCCTTCAGGAAGCGACATACGTGATTCAGCGAGTGCAATAATGCTACGGGCTTTCTCTTTTTCATCCATGCAAGCCCAACACTGAAATACCTCAACATAGGCTTCTATATGATCGGACAATTCGAGCACACGCTCTAACAAAGCGGGAACGTTGTCTACTTTATCTTGATTTATCAAAACCCGTGCAATCCAGAGCGGAAACTCATAATTCTCTGGGTCAAACGTCTGGCCTTCTTCAAACATGCTCAACGCCTGCTCGTACATTCCCATCGTATGGAGAGTATGCCCTTGTCGAAACATGAGCTGTGCTATTTCACGGCGCACATCTTGACGTTCCGGGTTCATTTTGAGCACAATACGTAATGCATTTTCAGCTTCGTACCATCGTCCATCTATAGAAAATGCTTTAGCCAACCGAACATACGCCTCAACATGGTTGGGGTCAATTTCCAAGATACGTCGTATTTCATTCACGGCTGACTGCGTTTGGTCATTGGCTAGCAAGGCATCTACAAACTGTATGCGCAAATCGAGGTCTTGGGCATCCTTCTTCACAGCTTGCCGAAAGACATTCACAGCTTCGTTTATTTCTCCCGCAAGACGGTAGCACTCAATAATACGTTTGCGCACCCATGCCCATTGCTCCTCGCTGAGACCTTCTTGCATTGGTGTAGAAGCAGTGCTCGGTTGCGATTCTTCTGTTGCGGTCGTCGTGTCGTTGTCTTCGCCCGACGCACTCTTGGCTTGCTTTGTACTTCCCTTCTTACTCGCAGTTTTGCTTTTGCTGCTCTGTGGGCGGGGGCGTGTACGTAGCAAGGTACGCCACATGTCGGCTGCGTCATGCCATAGCTCTTGTGCTTCGTATGCAATAGCAAGATTATGCACAATCATGCGCGGCGAACCAAGGCTATTGCTGTTGCTCACAACTTCGCGGGCTTCTTTCCAATAGGTGGTTGCCTTTTCCCATTCTCCACGTTTGGCCGCAGCATGCGCAGCACGGTCTAGCACTTGCACACAGAGATAATCTAATGCCGTATTTTGCAAACACAAGGCAACTGCCTCACGCGCACTACTGGTAGCACCATCAAGGTTATCTGCTTCAAGCTTTTGGGTAATTTGCTCAATGCATGCCACCGTTAGGTTATCGGCAATCCAAGGTTTTTTTATCTTATGACGATGATAGACATAGCCCCAAAATATGCGGGCCGTTTGCATATCGCCTGCATGTGCTGCTGCAACACCTCGATAATAATCTCGGATTGCAGAGGCTTTTTTGCCGGGTAATGGTTGATCGTCATTGTCACTCAACACTGTATGCGCTTGTTTATCGCCCCTTTGCAACAACTGCAAGCCTGACCAAAGTGCATGGAACGCTTTTTGCTGCGCGGCGTTGTTCTCTTGCGATTGCTGACTATCATCTATCAAATCGGGGGCATTGTTCGTTTCGACAGGTCCCGGCATATCCTCACCACGCAACAATGCCACCACTGGAGCAAACGTTGCTTGCACCTCGGGCGTAGAACCTGGCAGTGTTGTTTCTGTCTTTGGCTTGCGTTCTAGCTCAGCAAGCGCAAGCACTTTGCCACACCAATGCCAATCAGGGTGTTGACGAAGAACCGCTTGATAACACGCAATAGCAGCCGGCAACTCATTGTTGCGATGCAATGCTAAACCGAGATGATACCTATACCGCATATCATCTGGTGCCAATTCTATAGCACGTCGCATATCTGCAACTTGGTCTTGGATATTTGGGAGAGATAAACCACGCCGAAAATGCGCTTCTGCTAGAGCTTCGATGACACCTGGGGTTTTGTTTGGCATTTCAGACCAAATGGTAATAGCCGCATCCATACGACCAGCATTAAAAGCACTCAACCCACGCACACGCACATCAAAACTGGCATCGCGCTTCTTACTCGATTGTGGTGTCTGATGACGATTTTTTTTCTTTCGAGACATAGAAACAAATCTACCCTAACAAAAAACAAACCTTTCACCTGTGCATAATTGACATATTATAGCACAAAAGTACGATTAAACCAAATATACTGTTCACTCTTTCAGAAAGCAGTCAGATAACTGCATAGCCATACATTATACCATATTGGCAAAACGCACAGATATGCAGTTTTTTGTGCAAAGAATAGATGAATATATGTGGCTTCACGGGGTTTCTTTTATGTGGATATGGCTTTGCAATGAGCTAAAAGTTAGTATGATATACGAAGAGAGGCTGGACAATGGCCAGCCTCTCTTCGCCAAGCGAGAAACGTATCGTACCTACTCTATCATTGCAAACGTTCTCTTGCCGCAGCAAGGCAATAATGGCTTATCTCAACACAAGCGGCAGGAAAGTGCTGCTGATTGGATTGGCAGACAGGTCCATCGTTGTTGCCGGGCCATGCAGACTTACTGATCCGTCTAGCTCATATTCTTCAAGCCAGTAGGTATAGGTTGTAGCAAGCGACGCATCTGTATCACGCTCAAGGTGAAGTTGGTAGGCAGCACCACTGCCACCTTGTCCACGCGCCAGAATAATATCATCAGTGATACGCACAGCCTCGGCACCTGCTTCGGATGCACTGCGCAGGATATGGAAGCCCCACGTATTGTGTTCGATACCTGTTGTCCAACGTACTTCGGTTCCTGTTGTGTTATGTACAACATTAAACTGACGTAAGGTGATAGCTGTCGGCGCAGGATTGTAGGTTATAGTACATATCTCTGGCGGTGATGTGTCTATTCCGCCATTCTCAGTGCCGCCATTATCTTGCAAAATCACCTGAACCGTTGCCACACCACTCGTATCATCTGCTGGTGTATAGGTTAGGTCGCCGGTAGCAGTATCTATAGCTGGAAGTTCTGCGAAAGCAAGATTACCAGTTGTACTGATAACAGTAACGTGAAAAGTAAGTTCTTGGTCGTTCTCATTGTTAGCACCTGCAAAGAGATTGGTAGCCCATCCTGCTACTGTTTGTGTAACAGCATCGTCAATCACAATTTGGTCTTGCCCACCTATAAACGATGGGGCATCATTGACGGGCATGACGGTTATTTGCACAGTAGCGGTAGCGGTTGCTTGCAGCATTGCGCGGGTCCGATGGTCGCTCTTTTCGTGTAACGTATATGAGAAGCTATCCTGCCCATAAAAATCGGGGTTTGGCGTGTAGGTAATTGTGCCATCATGTGCTACAGCAACATCACCATTGGTGGGTGTATTGGCTTCAACTGCGAGCGTCCAATTGCTGGTTTGCACCAAGCGATCATTTGCTAGGACATCGAATGTTATCGTGGTATCTTCGTAGGTTGTGATGGTATCATCTTCAAGATAGTAGGATTGGTCGTCGGGTTTATCGCTAGGGTCGTCGCTAGGGTCGTCGCTAGGGTCGTTGCTAGGGTCATCGCTAGGGTCGTCGCTAGGGTCGTCGCTAGGGTCGTCGCTAGGGTCATCGCTAGGGTCGTCGCTAGGGTCGTCGCTAGGGTCATCGCTAGGGTCATCGCTAGGGTCATCGCTAGGGTCATCGCTAGGGTC
>CAZVEN010000003.1:107242-107383 GCA_964626155.1 uncultured Chloroflexaceae bacterium
TAGGGTCATCGCTAGGGTCATCGCTAGGGTCATCGCTAGGGTCATCGCTAGGGTCATCGCTAGGGTCGTCGCTAGGGTCATCGCTAGGCGTAATCTCAATCGTAAACGTTTGGGCCGGGGATGTATCTACTCCGCCATTGG
>CAZVEN010000003.1:107483-216519 GCA_964626155.1 uncultured Chloroflexaceae bacterium
CCGGCATCGTCGCTTATGGCTAATACATTGCCATTGGCTGTCGAAAACACCAGTGTATGGTCTTCAAGTACGGTTTGGGCAATTGGTGTGATGTGTTCTGGCGCATCATTGATGCTGTCGCTCTTGATAGTTGCGGTGTCGGTGTCGCTCAGCGGTCCGCCAACCCCTGTGTAGCCTTGGTCATCTGTGTGCATGGTCAGGGTGTCAAAGCCATCGCTGTAGCCGGTGTAGTGCAAGGTTGCCAGTGCTGCATTGAGGTTTGCAAGGCTTCCCTCAATGGCCATGCTTTCATCGTCTGTGCCATCGCCCGTACTGAAGGTTAAGCCAGTGGTTGTGCCCATGCTCAGGGTACCGTTGGTGACGGATAGGCTAACTATGAGCGTACCACCGGGCGTTTCGTTGACATCTACATCGGCTACGCTGACGCCGGGCAATGGGAAGGTTGTTTCGGGCGCTCCAGAGAATGACGACGGGAGATTATTCACCGGCGGGTCGTTGACGGGTGGCGTAATCTCAATCGTAAACGTTTGGGCCGGGGATGTATCTACTCCGCCATTGGCAGTGCCGCCGTCATCTTTCAGCACAACGGTGACGAGGGCTGTGCCATTGGCATTGGGGGCAGGGGTGTAGGTCAAGTCGCCTGTGGTCGCATCAATGCTTGGCTGTGTGGTAAATAGGGTGTTGTTGTCATTCGTAGCTTGGAAGGTGAGCGTTTGCGCTGATTCGTTGGCCGGCCCTCGTTTCATAGCGGTTGCCCACGCTGCAACGGTTTGCGCACCAGCATCCTCACCCAGCGTCTGGTCAGGTCCGCCGGTAAAGGAAGGCACATCGTTGACGGGGAGAACGGTGATGTCAACCGTATCCGTTGTAGTTTGCGGTCCGCCCGTGCCGATATTGCCTTGGTCGTCGGTGGTTAGCTCTAGCGTTGCTGCGCCATGGTAGTCGGTTATGGGAATGAATGATAGCCCTTGCAAGGCGGTGTTGATGTCGGCCAGTGTGCCAGTGAAGCTTGTTGCAGCATCATCGGTGCCATCGCCCGTGTCAAAGGTCAGTCCTGTGGTGCTTGCCAATGTTATCGTGCCATTGCTGGCCGTGAGTGTGACGGCTACAGGCGCGGTGCCGGCATCGTCGCTTATGGCTAATACATTGCCATTGGCTGTCGAAAACACCAGTGGATGATCTTCAAGTACGGTTTGGGCAGCCGGGGTTGTATTGGTGGGCGGGTCGTTGACAGGGTTGACGGTTATCTTGAAGGTGTATGCACTTGAAAGGTCTACTCCGCCATTTGCCATGCCTCCATTATCGCGTAGGCGTATGGTTATGTCGGCAAAGCCAGTTGCGCCATCAGCGGGCGTATAGATGAGATTGCCCGTGCTTGCAGCAATGGCAGGCGCACTAGCAAACAGGGCAGCATTGGTGTTGCTCACAAGCTCAAAGGTAAGGGTTTGCCCACTCTCATCGGTTGCTGTAGCCGGGCTAGGTTCCATATTGCTGGCCCATCCGTTGACGGTTTGGGGGCCGGCGTCTTCGTTGACGGTTTGGTCGGCTCCGCCAGTGAACGATGGTGCATCGTTGACGGGGTCTAGCTCAATAGTCACTTGTGCAGGTGTGGCCGCAAAACCGCCCCCATCGGAAGCATTCCAACCAAAGCTATCTGTGCCCATGACGGTATTGTAGTCTTGTTGCGGTTCATAGGTAAGTTTGCCGGCGCTCAAGTCGGCCGCAGTGATTTGGTCATTCACGGCTACAGCGGTGCCATCATTATACAACAGTGTACCTTTGGCTGGGAGGGATGTAATCTGGATATGCGTCAGGCTGTCACCGTCGGGGTCTGCATAGCCAATAGGGTCAAAGTCTGCGGTATCAAAGGTTATAATGGCATCTTCATAGTCGTAGATAGTGATGTCTGATACTGTGGGGGGATTGTTTTCATGGATAACACCAACTGCGGTCAGGTCAAATCCTGCTGTAGCTCCCCATGTAATGAATCCCCAGTGTTCGTTGACAATGTGACCGACGGAGTCGTAACGGGCATAGGTTGGATCAATATTCCCCACCACGTCTATGACGCGAACGTGGGTAACATGGTTGACATCCAATCCTGGCGTCCCGGCTAGTTCATCTAGGTCAAAAGGAGTGCCGGGCGATGCGCCACCATACTTTCCGGCAAAGTTGTGCAGCTTGGTGGGGTCAAGCGTGGAAAAGACATCCTGTGGCGATTCTGGCAGAAGAGTGACAGCAGGAAAACGGAAAAAGTTGGTACCATCAGAACTCACCTCGACAAATGCCAATTCATTCCAGGAATTTTCAAAGACAGCAAAGTCGTGTCCCGCTCCATTTTTGATGGGTTTGTCGAATGTGAGGGTGGCTTGCCCACCATCGCCTAGACATACCAGTCCTACGATAGGGTTTAGTAGTATACTGTTGGGGTCGCCGAATGTTGCTAGTCCCTTAGACGGGTCATCGATCCTTTGGAAACCACGCACCACGTCAATACCAGTTGGCCAAGCAATAAAGCTTGGGTCGTTGTATGCCATTGCCTCATTGTCCGGGTATGGGCCATCGTCTGCATACACAGGTGGGGCGTACAAGAACAACGATGCTGCCAGAAAACTTATCAGTATGTGTATACATGCAAGAGCACGTTTCATGTTATACATTCCTCTCATGTTATACATTCCTCCTTATCATGAATAGTGAGTAAAAAAAGGCCGCAACAAACTAGGGTTGCTTGTCGCATTGACAAGGAACCTGTATCAGTGCTACAGTACTATCGTGCGTTCGGCATCACCCTGCTGCTGGATCGGCCAATCCTAAGCAGCAGGCGGTAGGTCTCCTCATAAACCTTGGCGTCGAGCGCACAAAACAACGATAGTGTGTGCATTGATATATAGAGTTGTCTTTTGGACAGGCAAGATGCCTGTTGAGACGTAGGACAGGCTAGAAGCCTATCCCTACGTCTTTTGCGCTATCTTTATTTGCGTACAAGTGGTAGATATATTCTCTGGTTCGACTGATTTTCCTCCTCTCGCAGTTTTGGTAACGATGTTTCGGCTTCTTCCACCGATTGTATAGGTGTTGGCGTTGTTGCATCCTCTTCAACAATCTCAGTTGTTTCAGTCTCTGTAGCAGACAATGCGAATTGGGTAAAGTGGTCAAGCGATGCTACGACACGCTTGGTTTGGGTATCAACCTCTCCTGGAATAGCTACCCATGTTTGGAGTTGCTCATCAAAGAAGGCAAGCTCTAGCGCTGTCTCTTGTACGCCGGCAGTCTCAATATCGGTGCTGCTATAACCAACAGATATGGTGTATGGTTTGGAGAACTGCCGCACTTGCTCGCCGGTAGCAGTGAAAGCTTCGAGCATAAAGCTGCGCAGGATGGGAACTTGAGATGGTATAACCGGGGTATAGACGCCGGGGATGTCGTAGCTATGCGGTATACGCACATTGGATGTGGTGCAGTTTTCTCTTTGCTGTGTCTGGCCATCGCCAAAGTCCCATGTGCATGTGAGTGCATAATGGTCGTTGGTGCCAGCATCGGATACGCTAACATCTCCCATAGACCAATATTCGCCCCATACTATTGTTTGGTCTGCTCCATTATGGACGGTCGGTGGTGTGTTGTGAACAGGTATGGTTTCCTGCACAACGGTGGTGAGCAAATGATTGTTCGTTAGAAGCAATGCTACAGGAAAGGTTCCATTGTCGGAGAAGGTGTATTGTATTTCTTCTTCGGTAAAAGGGATTTTTGTACCACTAAATTGCCACTCACCATAGACGGAGGCGCTACCTGGGGCATTGATTATGGAAGCGTTGAATGTCACCTGCTGCCCTTCGCTGATTTCTTCGGGGGTCCATGTCATTTCAACAATAGGCGGCATAAAAACGGTATAGTTCATTGTGTCCGTATGGGTATTTCCTCCATTGTCGGTGACGGTGAGACGAATGGAGTATGTGCCGGGTTCCTTGTATGTATGCATGGGATGCTGCATAGTTGATTGGGTGCCATCGCCAAAATCCCAATTCCAAGCTACCACTTCGCCATCGGGCGAAGTAGAAAGGTCATCAAGTGCTACTGTTGGGCCGCCTACTTGGGGTGAGTAGACTTGAAAGGTTTGCACTTCAATGAATGATGATGCACCGTGATTGTCTTGGATGAGGAGTTGTACATAGCGTGCGGGTATAGCAGGAAAGGTGTACCAGTGCGCTAAACCATCTTGTGGCAGGGTAGCTTCGAGAACGGTTACAAAGTCGGTGTCGTCTGTTGAGTCATTGGAGATGCGGATTTGGAAATGGTTCGGAGCAGTTGTTTTGCTGCTGGCTTGGAGCAATACGCGGTCTACGAGGTATGGTGAGCCGTCTATGAGGCGCACGTTGACCCATTGGTCAGTCGTTGCACCACTAGCTGTATGCCATATGGTTTGTGTACTGGTATCAAGTGCATGCTCTGGTGCATAAAAACTGCTCTGTTGGCTTGAATACCCCGCAATGGCGTCGGATGGGTTTGGGGGAAAGGAAACAATGCCGCCTTGTCGGTCACGTGTCAACACTTGAACATGTCCCACTCGCGTGTACCTGCTATTGCCCCAGTTATTCAACACAACAAGTTGCACATATCGAGCATGTATTGGCTCAAAGGTACATTCGTATGGGGCATTTTCTTGGGGAACAACTCCCGTTAGTACGGTGGTGAAAGCAGCATTGTCAGTGTCGGTTGTAGAGACACGAATTTCAAAATTTTGTATGCCTGTGGTACTAGAGCTTCCTTGTATCACAACGCGGTTGATAACAGGCATGGTATCGCCTGTGAGTTCAATGGTAATCCACTGGTCAGTTGTCTGACGGTTGCCGGTATACCAGAATGTATTGGGGTTACTATCAATTGCATTTTTTGGTTGATAGCTTGTTGCGGGCCCATAGACGCTGGAGTAGGCAACAATATTGGCCCCATCTTCATGGAGAGCTACATTGTTGCCCGAACTAACGGTAAAAGCCGCAACAGGCCCACGTTGCTGTTGGGCATTGGTATGCGATACTGACATTATCCATGAAAAGAGCAGGACCAGAGTCAGCAACCTGATGCTCCTCTTGCGGAAGATACCCATTTGTTTCGTCATCTCGTACATCATCTCGTACATCCCCTCTGTAAACAGTTGCTCAAATAAAAAAGGTGGCTCTTCGCAAAAGGCCACAAAAAAACCGCCACGCGGCGGCAGATGATAAGCACATGCTTATTACCTGCCCCTCTTTACATGCGAAGATAAGGACACAGGTTTGCATAGAGGCTGAGTATCGGGCTTCGTTCAGTTCATTGAACGTTACCGTTGCGCGACAGCGCCGGATTTACACCGGACTTCCTCACAGATGAAGACCTACTACTACAGAGTAGGAACCTCTATGGAACGTGTATTCTATTATTTCAATAACAAGCTAGTATACTAGCAAAGTGCGAGTGTGTCAAGAATGTGCATAAACCCACACACCACAAGCGAGCACAGGTTATTCCGTATCTCGCAGGGCATTGACTTCTTTCACACTCAAACCAGTAGCGCGGCAAATATCCTCAACGGGCAGGAGTGGCAGCAGCGAACGCGCAGTGGCACGTGCCTGTTCGAGTTTTCCAAGCTCTATACCTTCTTCACGTTTCTGCTCCATGGTGTTAATCGTGTCTTGTATGAAGGCTTCGCCCTTCTCCAGCACATCTAACTCCTCAGCGGTCAATGTTGCTTGGTTCGCCATTTCAAACGCCTGCCGCAATGCCTCTACCTCGGCCATCTTCGGTGGTATCTCCTGCATCTGTCGTGCATATTTCAAGAATGCTAGCCATTGTTCTGTCAACGTCTCCACCTCATCGGGTTGGCGTCCAAACTTGGGCAATTCGGCAAAGACAAGGGTGAGGTCATTATCGGGGTAAGCAACATTCTGTTCTTCTTCTTTGAACAGGAATTTGGTGACAGGGTTTGCAAGCATAGGGAACAAGATGAAATCCATGATAGTTAAGGCTATGACGGGAAAGAGCGAATCGTAACTTTGCCCCACGCCTAGTTGCATCACATAGCTTTTGGCTGCATTGTACTGGATGCGCTTACCAAAACCAGCTAGGAATAGGACTTGCATTTCAATCAGCACAAACGTCTGGTCACTCAACCGTGCCTTCACATCCAAGTATGTCTCCTTGCGCCCTATCACTTTTGGCAATTGATAAGGGTCTACAATCTCCAAATCTTCAATGACTGGCTCGCCTTTATAAATGAGCGCATTGAGAAAACTGATGAGGATATGTTTACTCTTCGGGGAACCAAAAATACGCTTAAAGGCAATATCAATTTTGGGGTTAATGAAAATCATGCGTGTACCTCCAACAACTACTTTGTGTTTCCTTTGTTTCGTTTGTTTCCTTGGTGTTCTTTGTAGTGTGTTTGCTCACTACGACCATAGTGTATACTGATTATACCACAATCAATATCAACCCTCTCACCAACTGTCGCCCTCTCTGCATCTTTGCGTCTCCGCGACAAAACCTTTACTAGCCCCTTAACATTGCCACAACAAATGCTCATCCGAAAATCGGGAGTCATACTACCCTTGACAGCACCATCACAACAGCATATGCTACTATAAAGATATAAAAAACCAATAGACACATCTGTAGAAAAACAGAAAGGTAGCTTCATGAAAAAGGAAGGAAAGAAGGACCGTGGTTTGCTCATCGCAATCTCCATCGTCGTTGGCATTGTACTCTCATGTGCCATGTTACCACTCGGCGGAATGGCGCTCTTTATGGCAACAAAAGAAGCCAACCATAAACCATCACCGGCAATAGAATGGCAAGAACGTATTGTTTCGGGCGAAGGCCCAAACCGTGTACTCATTCTCCAACTCGATGGCTTCATTGGAACAACCGACCATGGAGCTATGCGGGAATTGATTTCACAGATCAAGCAGGCTAATGAAGACCCGCTCATCAAAGCTGTTGTGCTACGCATAAACAGCCCCGGCGGAAGTGTTGTGGGCAGCAACGAAATTTACCATGCATTGAAAGAACTAGCTGAAAATAAAAAACCTCTTGTTGTTTCTATGGGAACGGTTGCTGCTAGTGGTGGTTATTATATTGCTGCCGCAGCAGAAAGAATCTACGCCAACCCAGATACCCTCACGGGTAGTTTAGGGGTTATCATCTCATCTATAAACTATGAAGATGCATATGACAAAATTGGCTTACAACAAATGGTCTACAAAAGCGGCGAATTTAAGGATATTCTATCCCCCGCCCGTGAGCCAACGAACAAAGAGGAAAAGATACTGCAAGATATTGTAGACCAAGCATACCAAGGCTTTGTAGATGTGATTGTAGAAGGGCGCGAGCTGCCACGCAAAAAAGTCCTTGATATTGCCGATGGGCGCGTCTACACCGGCAAACAAGCCCTCGACCTAGACCTTGTAGACAAGCTGGGCAATATTGAAGATGCTATCGAAGGGGCCAAAGACCTTGCCGGGCTAGAAGACGCGCTCGTAGTGCGCTACCGCCCCAACAATTCTATCCAAGACTTGCTACTCTACAGCATGACACAAGCACAACAGCCTGCCGACCCACTTGGTCTGCGCCAACTCACTGAGCCAGATATGCCCCGGCTAGAATATCGCCTAGTGTGGTAAACCATGCATGATGAATCGTGAATAGTGTATGATTAGGTCTAGTTCATTCTCATAAAACCCTAACAACACAACCCACCCGCTTATAGAACATTTCTTTGTGTTTTCTTTGTGCTCTTTGTGGTTCATTGAACGCGCCCAAGACCATCTACGCCTAAACCAAATCATCTTGCATCTTTCACTTTGAAGCCTTTCATGGCACAAACTATCTTACCCGAAACCTTGTCTTGAATTACGCTCCGGGAGCAACGTTCATTGAACGTTGCATGCGCTCTATACAAATTATCAGTTGCCGCAAATGCCCAAAAGGAGTACAATACACAGATACTATAATCAGGGGTACATCAACTATCAACATCTGCACCCAATCCCCGTAACCGAAAATACATACAGAAGGTTCCACATGGAGAAGTATATCAATGTTGAACTACGATGAGCTTGTCGCTGGCCTTGAAAGCTTATGGTTGTCGGCCGGCTTGCATGACCATGGCATAATTGAGAGTGTACAACCCGACTCGCACCAACGCAGCTACAAGGCTGACTTGTTTCCAGAACACCCCGACCCTATCGAAGCCGGCAAAATACCCCCTTGGGTCGAGGTCAATTTCACATGGACAGCACTACATCAACTCATAGCAGATGGGCGCGACCTAAAACCAACCGACCCCATAGACCTCATCTGGATATATAACGTCATCGTAAGCGGACCACTCGCCCAGCGTAGTGACCAAGAATTGGTGCGCATGTTCCAACGAGCAGTCCATGCAGCCTTGCAAACGTTTTTTCCCAACGAAGTAACCGAAACAGCACCAGTAGCAGTTGAAGTACGGCGAACATACCATAGCGATGAGCATGGCACAATCATGGCCTATGTACAACTTGTCAGCCCAAACGTTACCGACCTTTCAACCCAATGGACAGAGCGTGACCCGCATGCATTACGCACCATACTCCAAAACGAAGTCAACCTAGCAAGTGCAGTTATCCATGCTCTCAGAAATACCTTCACCCCCGAATCCGCCGGACATGGAAACTATCGCTCTGTAGATACTGCTTGATGAGTGCTGAATGCGCACATGATACGTCATTCAGCACTCAGCGTCTGCATGAAACCAACCAGTGCCCATACTGCAATACTGAGTAGGACCATACATGCTGCAAGAGCAACCGACAGTACACTATCAATATGCGCATATGGTGCAGATGCAGAAGAAAAAAGATGCAAACTACTCCACGGCCACAGTCGCACAGAAACCGTCGAAGCTAGAGCACCATCGAGCGGCAAAAACACAGCGTGTATACTATACCTTATGCACATAGGCAACAGCATGCCCAACACAACACTGCCTAGCGCTATGCCGAGCGATGGTAGGGGTGTTTTGCCCACAGAACGCCGCAACACACCTGCTGCAAAGAACAACCCTGTCGTCCAGAGCAAAGCGACACTACCAACATAGCCCTGCTCCAAGACAGCGCTCATCGCCATCCACAAAACCATCCATGGTGCCGAACATGGCACAGCACCCGACACAAACCACAATGCGCGATTATTTGGGCTGATGGTAAGCCCAAACCACAAAAAGAGCGCTACCAACAACATACTGCAAGCAACCGCAACACTGAGCATTGAGCCAAGCCCGACCATAGCAAGTGCGAGAACAATGAATACGTGTACAAACCAGCGACTTTCTTGTGTGCATACATCCCCTTGGCGAAACAGTGCCGGGAACAGTGCCGACCACAATGCAACGGCAAGCCCCGACCAAAGAGTAACCTCATGCCATCCTGCATTCCACGCCCCAATGCTATAGAGGCGCATCAGCGGATAGAGCCATGCAACCCCAACTACCAGAATGGGAAACTGACTGCAACAGTACAAGCGTGTACCAGAACCAAACAGTGCCGCGAGAAAGACAAACCAAAAGACAAAGCTTGTTAGCCCCACATGCACCGCTGGCATATCGTAGCGCGAAACACCTGTCTCATACCAAAATGCACCGTAGGCTACCCACAGCGACACACAAGGCATCAATGCCCAAAGGAGCCGTACCAACACGTGTTGCCAGCTATGCCTTCTCCACCATTGAAACGCTCCTATCAGTGCAGCAAATGAGTACAGACTCGCAACCACAAACAAATGTGGTGTGGCATAGGCAAGCAGCAACGCCACCGTCACCGATACCGTCTGCACTACATAGAGGAGAAACATGAGCCATTGGGACACCTGACGGGTAGGGTAGGACTGCGCACCATCGAACCATGCCAAACACGCAGCAAGCACGGTGAGCACAGCAAAAAAGATGCTCAGCGCATCTATATCTGTTACATCTATCGGGAACGCAAAAAGATGAACCACAATAGCCAAGACAAGAGGGGCTATGAGCGGAGCATGGCTGCAAGCTCTTGTTGTTTATATTTGCAGGTATCACAGTAGACAACACGATAGCCAGCTACAGTTGTGCGGCGCAGAATACGCCCACAGTTTGGGCAAGAAAAGGGTAGACTTTTATTCGCTGTAGCTTGTGGTTGCGGTTTCTTCTTCATTGCTATCGTCGCCCCTGTCACAGGCTCTGCTAAGCCTGCTGACGGACTACCATTCTGCTCATAGGGGCAATGGTTTTGTCCATTGTGGTGTTGCTGGTTAGCAGGTGATGCTTTAGGAGCAGGTTGAAAGCCGCACATATCACCCAAGCGGTTTACCAGATGCGCATAATCCAATGAACCACGCGAGCGGACATCGTGCTCATAGATGGTCTTACCTAGCGCAGAGGCTTCCGAGATGCGCACATTGACACGAATGGGAGCAGTAACAAGTCCGCCATACGTAGCGTGCAGATAACTAAGCAATTCCTGCGATTGGCGCATGCGCGAATCAAACATCGTTGGAATAATCATACGCACGTTGTCAGAGCGTGCAGTTGTGCGGGCTATCTGCTTGAACAAGAGCGAGAGACCTTTAATCGAAAGATGCTCAACCGTCGTAGGTATAATAATGTCGCTTGCAGCCATAAGCGCATTAACGCTGAAAAGCGTAAGCGAACCCGGCGAATCAATAAAGATGAAATCATACTGGCGCTTCAAGGGCGAGAGCACATGCTGAAGCACACGCCCCCAATCTGCACGCTGCGAGAGGATAGGTTGCGCACCGAGCAACGTATCATCGGCAGCAAGCAGGTCTAGGTTGGGGCGGGCATGCACAATACATTTGGTAGCATCTTTACCGTCAACGAGTGCATCATACAATGTATACTTCGGGTGCATACCAAGGCACATAGCAAGGTTGCCCTGTGCATCCACATCTACCAGCAACACACGTGCCCCCTTCAGTGCCATACCAGCACCTATGTTGACAACCGTTGTTGTTTTGCCAATACCACCTTTGATATTGGTAACAGCGATAACCCTTCTGCTACTTTCTTTCATAGAAATTCCTACTTCAACCTGCACAGCCCCCATATTTGGAGGTCTTACACGCAGTCCACAAGTGTATTTTACGTCCCGACGTAGCCACTACCGGACGGTTGGTTTATGCGGCACTAACAATCCGCAGTCTTTCGTGTTGAATATTGTACGCTGTATTCATGTCACGGTCAAGTACTAACCCTCTCCCTGCACACCTAGTCCATTCAGTCACGTAAAAACAAGCTGTTGCTTGCAATAATAGCCTAAGCGTTCTGGCTCTACAGAAACCCCCAACCCCAAACCACTCGGCACCGTAATCGTAGAATCCACATTCAACACAAAATCTGGCATAGCAACATCTACAGCATAATAGCGCGACGAAGCCGAAATATCCGCCGGCAGCGTAAAGCCCGGTAGTGACGCAAGAGCCAAATTAGCCGCTCGCCCCACATTCGTCTCAAGCATCCCCCCACACCAAACCGGCACATCCTGCGCATAGCACATCGCATGTATCTCTTGAGCAGCAACCAACCCCCCCACACGCCCCACCTTCATATTAATAATCTTACACGACCCCATCTCCAGCGCCCACCGCGCATGCAGCGGCGACTTAATACTCTCATCCAAACATATAGGCGTGCGCATCTCCTGCTGCAACGTTGCATGGTCCACAATATCATCATAGTGCAACGGCTGCTCAATCAACAGCAACCCCAACTCATCAAGAGCTTTGAATACGTCACCATCTTCTAGCGTATACGCACAATTCGCATCCACCTGCAACAGCAAATCTGGCCAGCGTTCCCGCACAGCACGCACAACAGCCACATCCCACCCCGGCTTAATCTTGAGCTTCACCCGCCCATAGCCAAGCGCTACATATTCAGCCACATGCCCCAACAACATATCAATGTCCGGCTCAATCCCAACACTCACACCAACCGGTATACTGGAACGATTGCCACCCAGCATCTGCGCAAGAGACACCCCTTGCGCCTGCGCCAACACATCCCACAGCGCATTTTCAAGCGCTGCACGTGCCATATGATGCCCCCGAACAGACACAAACCATCGCACCATATCAATCGGCTCAGCAACATCCTCCCCTATCACCAACGGAACAAGCACCTCCTGCAACACATGCCAAGCCGTCCCTACCGTCTCACACGAATACCACGGCATCGCAGCAGCCGTACACTCCCCCCAGCCGGTGATTCCTTGGCTGTGTAGAGCAACGAGAATACAATCACGCACAGTTTCACGCCCAAAACTCGTCTCAAAAGCCCGTACCAAAGGCAGAGCAACATGATACAGGTCCACCCGCTCAATCTTCATACCGCATCCTTCTCAAAAACATAATAACACCACTCCCCCTCACGAAGAACATCAATCACAGCATACCCCCGCGCAAAAGCGCTCGTGCATACCTGGCGAATATGCATGCGCCAAGCATGCGCCAACTCCATAGAATCCCCCTTCACCGCCTGAAAATCACCCGGTACCTCCACAAGCATATGCCGTGCTTCGATGCCCCCCTCGGTGCCACACACTCCCAAAAGTGCGTGGCACCCAAACTCGGAATGGGGTTGATCTGCACGCGGCCCCACAATCACAGGCACACCACATGCACGCATATCCGCCAGCGTCGGTTTCGTGCTAGACTGACGTTGCCCTTCAGCACGACCAATACAATCAACAACACGCCTACTCGCAACATACCAATCCACCTGCAAACGGTCCGTCGGCAAACCCGCATTGAGACTATCATTAATAACCCCATACACATTAGGTAGGTACGTGTTAGATAGTGCCCCAAGTTTACTTACATTAAGATAAGCATTACGGCTCTCCAAAGGGTCAAACGTCCATGTAATCAATCCTATCCCCTGCGCCAACACCCGCCCACGCTGCGCTATCTTCAAACGAAATGCAACATTACTATTCCAATAGCGTGGCAAGACACCCGTCATATGCGAACAATGTTTCAAAGCACCAGTTGCCGTCAAACCAACAAAACCAAACACAAAGCCTATCAACGCCGTAGGATGTTGCGCATCGGTAGGTTCAACAAAGGCCCCCAAAACAAGTCCGCCATTTTTCTGCGCCGTTATCATGACGCCACTCGGCACAACAATAGATTCGCTGCGCCCCCAAGCATCATGTTGAATATATTGCACAGCTTCATACTCTTCGTGTGTGCATACATCGCGGATATCTATCTGCATAGGGTTCGTTCCCTTCATATATAGTTACCTTGCGGCTCAGTCACAGCATAATCCAACTGCTCAGCCACCTGAGAACCAACAAACGTAATAGCCTCATCCACATCGCCATAAACAACAACATTCTGCATATCTACAGCACTATCCACTTGCCGCAACCTATGCGCAAAGCCCGAACCACTATCTGCAACAATAGGTTGCACACCAAGTGTTTGCAGAATAATAATGGTTTCCTTCAACACATGCAACGTTGTATCATCAACCACATACATGCTACTCATATCGAGGATAAGGTAACTCGTACTATTCTGCCCCGTGCGGTCCCATATTTCACGTACCATTTGGCGCGTCACATCATTCCGTCTATCACCTATCAACGAAAACAACAACGACATATCCCAAATAGGCACCATCGGCGCAGTCAATCGCATAATCGTGCGCACGAGCTGCCGCTGGTTGTGCAAGGCCTTATGCAGCGAACGATTCTGGCGGCGTACTTCGCGTTGCGCCTCTGCCAACTCAGATGTTATATCGGTCATGTATTGTTGCATGGTGCTCATTTCTTTTGACTCGAGCTGCCCCACCACCAACACATCATCACCATCCGCATAGCCACAAAAGGTAGCGACAGCATAGCGGGCATCAGTGCCAACAATAAGTTCCCACGGCTGAGTTGGGTGCTCTGGAGTGGCTACCTGGGCTGCTTCAAAAAAGAGTTGCCCCTTCTGTCGCACATCAGGCAAAATAAGCGCAAGGAAAGCATCCCCCTCGCCAGGCCCGCCTAGCCACTTTTGCGCTACTGGGTTTGCATAGCGAATATGCCCTGTGCTCGTACAACACATGACAATATCACTTACTAGGTTATACAGATGTGTGTTGAATGCCATATAGCCTTTTCTTTCACGGAGGCATGCGCTCATGCTCCACAGAGTAGATACTCCAGATAATACGAAGTTCGTATACTGTAAGGCATTGTACCACTTTTTGTCATCTGTTTGATTCGGAGAGGCGTTGCTTAACAACGTCTCTTTTTTTTTATGCTATCATAGGGGAAACGTAAACATAGGGGCGAGTGGACATTCGCTCCCACCAAAGAACATAAAGCAAGGAGGGAATAAAGAAACATGAAAGTTAATCTACCCAACCCACACGACTTCTTAGAAGGGCTACCACGAGTAGCTCTACCAAAAGGAATGCTCTGTAGCGACTCTGTTGACTCCACCATGGATGTAGCACGCGAACAGCTCGACTGGCTCAGCGACCGCAAAATACCCGTGGCTATCTTGGTAGATGAGCAGCGCCAAGGGCGCGGGCGTATGGGGCGGCAATGGTTAGCTCCATCGGGAACATCCGTATTGCTCTCAATCGCAATGCGCCCAACATGGCTCAAAGCCTCACAGGTAGCATCACTCATATGGATTGGCAGCATTGCCGTATGCGAAGCAATTGCAGAAATAACAGATTTAAACCCACTCATTAAGTGGCCCAACGATGTGGTTATACCGCAAGATAACCCGGTGCCCGGCGAGCGAGTTATTATCAAAGTGATGGGCGATGGGGATGCATCTTCAGATACGATACGGGATAGTGTACGGGACAATATGCAGGAGCTTGGGCTTGATGTTGATCTGGATAAGGACGATGTACCCGTCATAGAAGGTGATGACAATGCGAGTTTGTTGGCGCAGCAATTGCAAGGGGCATTGCAGGGTCGTGGTATGACGGCCCATTTGGAGCGCCACGATGCGGCGGCCCCAGAAAAAGTTGCCGGCATTTTGCTTGAGTCTGGCAGCAAACGCCGGTTTGTAGAATGGGCAGTCCTTGGCATAGGCATCAACGTCAGCAACAGCCCCCCACTAGGGTTCGTCAACTACCCACCCACGAGCTTGTGGGAAGCCACCGGGCAAGAAATAGACCGTGGCGACGTATTGCATGCCCTCTTCAAACACCTAGACACTTGGTATGTACGGTTGCAAGAAGGCGAACACGAAGCCATCTACGGCCGCTGGCGCTCATTGCTGCACACCATCGGGCGCGAAGTTACCATAGACACACGGCGTGGGCAAGTAAAAGGTGTAGCCGAAGATGTAGACCCATGGGGAGCGCTACGTGTGCGTGACGAAGACGGCAAGGTACACATCATATCCAACGGCGACGTGAATGCGCCGTAGCATAGCCCTAGCGGCATTGCTTATTGCAATAGGCAATATTGCGAGCCGCATCCTCGGGCTAGGGCGCAGCTCTGTCATAGCCTACTTCTTTGGGCGCAGCAATGTGGTAGATGCATACACCGCTGCGCTCACCGTGCCAGTAACAATATACGACTTGCTCATCAACGGCGCTATTAGTGCCGCCCTCGTGCCAATATTTAGCGAATTTGCCGAGGGCGACCAACGAACATTCTGGGATATTGTCTCTGGTGTCATGAACATAGCGCTCGTAGCACTGTTTATCGTCGTGGGGGTGATGATGTGGCAAGCACCACTAGCAGTACACCTGCTCGTGCAATCATCGCGCCCAGAATTGCACCCACAGACGATTTTGCTCGTGCGCATGATGTTGCCGGCGGTGCTCTTCATGGGGCTATCTGGGCTAATGACAGCCGTGCTCTATGCACGACGCACATTTCTCCTGCCGGCTTTTGCGGGGGCTACGTTCAACGCCGGCATCATCATTGGCGCAGTCTTGCTCCATGAACACTTGAATATTGCAAGCTTGGCAGTCGGTATGTGCATTGGCGCATTGGGGCAAGTACTCCTGCAATTGCCCGGATTGCGCGGACTACGCTACAAGCCACGGCTCGATTTCCGCGACCCAGTCATACAGCGCATTCTACGGCTCTATGCACCAGTCGCATTAGGTATTAGCTTCTCCGTCATCGGCACCTTGGTAGACCGCTGGCTAGCATCTGGGTTTGCAACGGCTTTGGTGACGATGCACTATGCCACCACACTCATACAATTCCCACTTGGGTTGGTGGCGGCGGCTGTATCGTTAGCAGTATTGCCCACCCTTTCACGGCAAGATGTGGTAGGCGACACGGAGGGCTTTCGGGAAACCCTAGCCATGGGATTAAAAGTCGTCCTATTACTCATCATGCCCGCCATGGCCGGGTTAGCCGCCCTCACCCAACCGATTGTCGGGTTGCTCCTCGAACGTGGAGCGTTTGATGTGGGCGATACAGCTATTACGGCAAAAACACTCTTATTTTACCTCCCCAGTTTACCGGCGGCAGCGATAGACCAAGTGCTCATCTTTGCCTTTTATGCCCGCAAAAAAACCCTCGCACCAAACCTGGTACAAGGGGCCGCCATTGGCGTCTACCTCGCCACCGCTCTACCACTGCTACTCGCCACACAATTGGGCTTCTTTGCATTGGTCATTGGAAACTCGGCGCAGTGGATTGGGCATGCCGCGCTTATGTTGTGGCTGACACGGCGTGATATGTCATTGGGGGGCTTGCGTTTAGGTGAAGCTCTCATCAAAGCAACCATTGCTAGTAGCGTCATGGGAATAGCTGTCTACTGGGTAGCATCATTGGAATGGGCTATGATAAGCAACAGTATAATCCACTTGGCTGTAGCGGGAGCAGTAGGCGTGGGAGTATATACCGTTGTGAGCATGGTGCTACGGGTTGAGGCGCTGTCATTTTTCGTAGACGCAGTACGTCACAAGGTGGGGGTGTGATGTATTATTGTAAAGTCCCAGTATGAAACCTATCCCTGAAGAGATGCCGCAACATCCAAACCAGCAACACACCCATAGCGACCACTGGTATACGTATGCCCACATCTGCCCCGACCGTAAACTCGGATACGAGAAAGAGCAACGGGCAACTGAGCACAAACACTGCATACCCGCGCCGTGGCAAATCATTCTGCCGCAGGTAGGCATAGAAGAGCACCGCCGGTGCAACAAACAGCAAACCATCGTGCGGGTGCAGATGCGGACAAAACAAGAGACCTAACAACAGCGTAAGCGCCATGCGCAACTCAAACTGTGGATGTGTAGGAGACGAAGACGCACCACGCCAGAGCAACAATGTACACACACTAGCTCCAACAAGCGCTACTGTACTGACCCGGTTTATGAACAGACCATGCTCATTTCCCAAAAGCACGGCAAGCGTCCCCTTGAAATTGTACATCACCGTCGGCACAATGCCCATATAGTCAAACGCATTGCTGATACTGTTGAGGAGATGCATAAACTCCCGCCAACACTGCCACCCACACACCGGCCAAGCAATGAGCACACATACCCCTATAATCGCAACCCCACTACCAAGCACACGCCAACGCCGCGCCCCAAGCGCTAAAAAGCCGGGCATAAGCATCAATTGCGGCTTCACACTCCCAAGCGCCAACCACAACCCTGCGCGATTGCTCTGTTCCCGTTTCAAGCTCAGGTAAAATTGCAGCACACACAGCAGCATAAAGAGCGAGTAGCTCCCTATCATCAATGTGATGAGAAGCGGCGGGAATGCCACCACTGCACTATACATGAGCCAACGCTCAGTATGCTTCCACGCCTGCCCAATGCTTTGCAATAGGGAAAACAACCACACCAGTAGCCCCCCCTGCACAACAGACCACACGAAAAACGCAGTCGTAAGGGGTAGCCATGTCAGCGGAACAAACGGGAGAGCCGTATAGGGTGGATTGACAAAGGGAAGAACACCATCTTCAAACGTAGGGGCCGGCGCATCTTCTCGCCAAGCAAGCCCCCGCGTGCTCACATCAAGAATATGTTGCTGGTAGCGTGTCTGCATGTCCAAATCATACAGATGCGCCCCATGTCCATCACGGATGATAGACCAACCCGTATAATACGCGGTAAAATCGCCCCGCCAAAACTGCCCCTCAAGAGCCATGCGCACCCACAGCGCCGCATAGCTCATGCCAAGGGCAATATGCAGGATGATGATGCCTTTTGTAACGATTTTTACCACAGGGTATACAGGGTATCACAGGGGTTCACGAGGTCTCAACATTGCCTTGAGTACAACGCACTTTTGAAAATGCATGGCACCGAACCACTCATAACTACCTTTTCGTCTAGTTGTCATTCCTTATCCTCTTCAAGCATATGCAAGAAGATGCCCACTATTTTTGCCACGCTACTAATATGGTACTCATCCCTATCAACAGCCACCGTATTCGCTTCCAGAAACAAAAATTTCCAGATACTCCCCGTCGTCACCACCCCATATACCGGAGTAGCAATATAGCTATGTTGCGTGTTGAACATGTTGACGGCTATCATCTCAGCTATGCATTGCGGTATTTCCTGTGTTATACGGTCATTCTTGGCTTCTACCACGGTTATAATAGGCGCTTTGATATACAACTGTTCGGGCGAACGACTTATGAGAAAATCGCACACACCCTTCAAACCCATACTTGCATCTACATGGAAATCCACACCAGAGAAAATGCTCATTTGCTCACCGAGCATGCGGCGCACTTCAGCTAAGAGCGGTGCTATGATAAACTCCGAACGTGCCTTCTCCGTATCAATAGCCGTTGCCAACGGCACATAGGAAGCAAGCAACTGCGCAAACACATCAGAGAGTGCCACTTCAGATACATCTTGGTAGAGGCTCTGGTGCTCAGTAAGCACAATCGCAAACCGGCTCTGCAATTCGGCTAGGCTAAACTCACTGTACAATATGCGTTGCATCCTGTATATTCTGTATCAGCGGATCCTCCTCTACCCCCTTCAGCACCGCATCGGCACGGCAACCACCACCACAGCTTGCAAACAGAGAGCACGATTGACATGCAGCGGGTATCATACCACGCCAATGCCGCATCGTTGGCGAATGCCAAATCGTCTGGAGCGAATCGTGCAAAATATGCCCCGCCACATGTGGCGCATGGTTGCAAGGACGCACATACCCCCATGGGTCAATCGTACAGGACGCTGTTCCCGCCAAACAACCCGTAGAAGACGATGGCACAAAACAAGCCGGAATACATGTGCCCAACCGAATGCATGCCCCTGTTGCCCGCAACTGCTCAATCTCTGCCACCGCCTGCGCAATATCGGAAAGTGGCAGACGAAACGCATCATCTATTAGCGGACCAACGTAGCGATTGAACACAGCACACCCACACCCAAGCGACTGCGAAAGCTGCACAATTGATGCCAATTGATGCTTATTATGTCCCGTCAAGACGGTGTTGGTATAGACTGCGAGGCCCGCATGCCTAGCTTGCGCAATAGACTCCACCGTCTCAGCAAATGAGCCAACCACACCAGTAAACGCATCGTGCGCCCGCGCATCGGCCCCATGCAACGACACAAGCAACCCTGCACACACCCCACTCTCCTGCAAAAGCATGCGTATGCGTTGTGGATTATGGAGATTCCCCCAACGCCCATTGGTAAAGAGCGTAAACGTCATTCCA
Source organism: uncultured Chloroflexaceae bacterium (assembly GCA_964626155.1). Lineage (GTDB taxonomy): Bacteria > Chloroflexota > Chloroflexia > Chloroflexales > Chloroflexaceae > JAAUSY01. Next base: position 127,176 of record CAZVEN010000003.1, read on the forward strand.
CGTCGTGCTGTAGCCTCAACAATCGCATCAAACTGTGGGTGACACGTCGGCTCCCCCCCCGTCAACATAACCCGTTGCGCATAGGGAACAATCGTATCGAGCACATGCCCCCAACGTTCAGCAGATAATGGCGCATATCCCTCTGCTCTGCCATGTTGGATAGAACTAAACGCATTGCTACACCCAAAGCAACGATTATTGCATGCCGGAGTAAGCTCAAGTGCATAGATAACCGGCAATGTAACGTCAAGATAGGCTGCATTGTGCGCCATAACAGCACAATCACAGTCAAAATTCAATTCAGCATCAGCAATACCCCCATCTGCAATGCCAAGAGCATGGTGCAATGACCATGGTTGTGGGGTATCTTGCATATTTTCCATTCCTGGTGCTATGTTCATTATGCCTGCACTTCCTGTCTAACGTACAATGACATCAATACACAACTCTTTTAAGGCAACCAACGGTGAAGCGGGATGAACATCGGCATATCGGGTTTGTATAAGCTGGCAGATATGCTTTTGCATAGCGTTCTCAGCGTCAAAGAACTTGTCTCGCGTCTGCTCAAACACCCGACGAAAGCCATCTGGACTAAAGCCGGCTAGAATGTCGCAGGCATTGAAGTAATAGTCAAAAGCCTTGGGTATATCGCCAGCACTAAAAGCCAAATGCCCCTCTAATTCTATCAAACGCCCTTTCTCTAGCTTATAATTGTGGTCTTTGAGAATGTTCTGCAATTCTGCCCAACGTTCTTCATCTTTGTGGTTATCTTTGAGGTAGGCAATTGTTGCTAAGTCGAGCAACACGCCAGAGATAAGGTGATCATCCAGTACTTCTTTCGCCAAAACGAGAGCTTGAATAGAAGCTTTTTCGGCGCTTTGATATTTCTCGACCACTTCGCCTGGCGCGGCCCCTTGGCTTGTCAAGGAATTAGCCTCCTCTATATCAATACGAGCCCCCTGTTGTAGAGCACGCGCACGGATATGTGGCAACTCGTTGCGCAATGCACGCGAGAGCAACAAGCGTGCGGTTTCAAACTTCTGGGCATAGCATTCAGCCGCCGCAACATTCACCTGCATCAAAGCCGCATTGTTATCATCACCCACCAGCTCGCACAAATCAACAGCCGTGCGATGATAACGTAACGCCAGCGTATAGTCGCCCATAGATTCTGCAATACGCCCCCGCGTAGAATAGCTAAAACCAAGCCCATGGATATTGCCCTGCTCACGACGAATACGCAACGCCTTCTCAGCAAGATTATCAGCCCGGATAGGGTTCCCATTCAGCATATACACAAACGCCAAATTATTCAACGTTGCAGCATACTGGTTTGGCTCATCCTCTTCACTCAAAAGATGCAGCACCTGCAAATAGGCTTCCTCGGCTTCACTCCAATGCCCTTGACGACGAAAAGCAAGCCCCAGCCGGTTTTGTATCTTCAACTCCAACACCGGGTCCTCAGCCGCCTCAGCCATCTCCAACGCCACCTTAAAATTCGTCACCTTCTCCGCCGGGTCTATCGTTGAATCAGCCAACACAATAAACGCCTTCGCAGCATCAGACGGTTGAATATCCGGCGAATCAACAGCCCGCTCAGCAATATGCGCCGCCCGTTTCACCTCTCCTTTCTCAAACAGAATCTGCGCCACCCGCACCTGAAACTGCGCCGAATCAACCTGTTGTGGAGCCAACCGATACACAGCTTGCACAATCGCATCCATTTGAATAAGCGAATAGTGATGCGTCAAAGCCTCATCAAACAACTGCGTCAGATATGCCCACCCTGCCTTTTCTGAAATACAAAAGTGGTAATACAAACATTCCATCTGCAAATCGCGCTTCGGCCAATACTCATCCGGCAGCGGCAACTTATCGCGGTGATCGGCCGTCGCAAGAGAAGGCTTCAGGCTACGCGCCAGCTTCTCTTGCACTATCATATTCAAGCGCTCTATTTCGGGGAGATAATAGGTATCAATAACCTTCTGTGCCAACGATTGCCGCAAACTTCCATCTGGGTCTACCGCTGGCCAAACATATTCACGTAGCAAACGCTGCGACTCTTCATGCAGCAACCCACCTTCAACCAACAGAGAATGCCGAATAAAGACATGCGTTCTTAATGCATCAACCAGCGCATCCAACGTATTCGTATCCTCAATATCAAGCACCAATTGCAGTATCTTTGGTGCATAACGCTGATTGAGGAACGAAAGATAGAGCAGAGCACGGTCAGTGAGCGTACCCAAAGCCCGTATATCTTCAACCAAAGCCGCCTCAAAGCGCCGTCGTATAGCTGCCAATTCCGACGTATCAAGCGCCTGCAACTCATCGAAAGATAGCTCATTATCTTCTGGCAATTGGGCGTGGTGTTGCAGCCATAGTGTACTCATAGCAGTAAGCACCGGCTGCCCTTGGGTGAGGTACATAACATTTTTGTGGATGCCTTGGGTCTCATGCATACCAAGAGCCATATGCATATAGCGTTCTGCCTCATCGTTGGAAAATGGGTGCAACTCATAGACATCATGCAAATTCCAACGCTTATACAGTTCCGACAACTCAGCGTAGATGTCTTTAGTAAACTTCGTCGCACGCCCCGCCATAATCATAACCGTATTCGGCAAATTCGCAGCAAGTAAATTCGTGCGCTGTATATCTTCCACTGAGTTTTCCGTATCCAATGCATCACTCAAAACGACAGTACGTCGTTTTTGACTCATCTGCCATATAAGGTCAATCCCAAAATGATATATTTTATTTTGCTCTGCACGTATTCTATCAGGGTCAAGCTCAGACTCCATCAACTCATCCCAATCTGACATATGTTTATAATAGGCTTTCTTCTGGTCTTCTGTCATATAATCGCCAAATTGCTCAATCACATGAAGACTAAACCCTGGCAGGCTTTGTGGGCGCGATTCGCCGTAATCAATACGCACCACAAGAATGCGGCCAGATTCCTGGTGGTAACGACGGTTTATCTCTTGCAATAAACACGTTTTTCCAACACCTGCTTCTCCCAATATACGCAAGATATGGCGCTCCCCACTGGCGTCAAACACCATATCATCAATCATCTGCAACACTGTTTCGCGTCCGACAAAAATATCCTGTTCATGCATGAGTAACTGCTACTTTCTTTGTCAAGTACTCCCCAGAGAGCTTGTGCTCACTCATCCCGTAGCACCGGCTTCTAGCCGGTTTCGGGCGCAGCACAATAGGCTGCTCGACTTCCAACCTACTAGCGTTTTATGGTACGATTTCTGTTAGTACCAGATATAATTGTATATTATAACATGAGAATAAATAACAGATACGCACTATACGAAATACTACGCTATGTAATGAGTATTCTATACTTATACACCCCTCTATCACTTCAAAGGTAAGTCCCCATCATTTCAGCATATTGTAAACACGTTGTTGCCCATTCTCTCATGTAAACCTTGGCGCTCTTGGCGTCTTGGCAATTCAATACCTACTCTTGTCATTACCCTATAACAACATTCTTTGCTAGTACGCCCCAAACATACACGCTTTTTTGACCATCTCTCAACCATCTTTCTCCTTGACATACCCATATATTGCTATATAGTTATAGTATAACTTTCTATTGTACCATATCACATTCTCTATAGCCGACAGCACATTGCTACAATTGCTCTATACCACGCAAGATTTTTCGGGATAGCCAACAAACACAACAAGAGGCTTTTAGCCCTTTCTAAAGAGACAGAAAGAAACCCATACTCCCATGCTACACCCGAAAGAACACACCATGTGTACATAGATACAAAAACCATGCGTAATTTTTGCCTAGAGCTCTCGTTTTAATTAGCAATAGTTGTACCCATCCAAGTTCAAAAATTGCCATACGATTGTAGTGTAGCTTGGGGCAAAATTTTTTTTTGTTTCTCGTATCTTCAACGTTCAAGATACTCAATGCAACTAAATCGTTGCTTGAATCGTCTTACGATAGGGAGAGAAAGCATTCTATAAAAATTTGCCATGCTGCAACAGGAGGGATTACCTTGAACACCTTCCGTAAGGTACATATAAATACAGACGTTCCAGAAGGTCAGTTTATACCACAGCAAGAAAACGACCTGTGGGAAAATGGTCCAGAAACGCTTGATGACCTCGATCTCATTGAGGAAGAAGAAGAGATTGAGGTAGGTGAAGGCAGTTTTTTAGATGACTCCGTGCAGCTTTATCTGCACGAAATAGGACAGGTGCCATTGCTCACCGCCGAAGAAGAATGTACACTGGCACAACAAATAGAAAAAGGATTGAGCGCTCGTGAGAGCCTCGAAAATGAATTGTATCAATCGTGGGACGAACGCCAAACATTGCAAAACACCATGGACATGGGCGAAGAAGCCCGACGCAAACTCATCCAATCCAACCTACGCCTAGTCGTCAGCGTCGCCAAAAAATACATTGGTCGGTCAATGTCTTTCATGGACTTGGTACAAGAAGGAAATATTGGGCTTATGCGAGCAGTTGAAAAGTTTGACTATCACAGAGGAAACCGTTTTTCAACCTATGCAACATGGTGGATCCGTCAAGCTGTCACTCGCGCACTTGCCGAGCAAAGCCGTCTCATACGCTTGCCAGTACATTTGAGCGATTCCATCGTGCGTCTGCGGCGTGCAATGCACAAGCTTGAACAAAAGCTAGAGCGTGAACCGACCTACGAAGAAATTGCACAAGCACTCGACATGAGCCTTGCCAAAGTCAAACGCCTAATGCGTGCTGCCACACAACCAATATCGCTCGAACAACCTTTGACCAACAACGAACGTGATGGACGCATTGGTGAACTACTCGCCGACGACAACGCCGACACACCCATTGAAGTTGCCGCCAAGCACATGCTCAAACACGAACTCGACACCGTCTTGAGCGGGCTACCCGAACGCGAACGCAAAGTCCTACTCCTACGCTATGGACTAACCGATGGACGACGTCGCACACTCGAAGAGGTTGGCGTTGCCTTTGGCATCACCCGTGAACGAACACGACAAATCGAGGCCGATGCCCTCCGCCGCCTACGTCACCCAAGCTGTGGCAAGCGATTGCAAGGGTATTTGGAATAAACTATATAGCACAGGCAAACCGTGCTTGGAAATGTTCTTAACATTGCTCTTGGGTGCCACGCACTCCCAAACGTGCGTGGCACCGGATGCTGCTGCAACACTCGCCCCTACCAACAAACGCAATAGTTTCAGGTTTATAGAAATCTATAGCAAAGCCATAGGGGATAAACCTGTTTATGCGGCGAGCCGCACTGGGTGAACTACGCACCCTCTACTCCTTTGCACGAATGCATCAGGAGCTACTTTGATGATGCGAACCATCATCTAAAAAAGGTGTAACGTGACACCTTGACTATGACATTGTAGCACGTTGCGCGTTGTTTATCAAGTGGATTTATGGTGTAATTGGGTGTCATAAAAAGCCATACATTACCATAAAATACCATAAACCTTAGCAACGTGAGTGATCCCCCACATCAGGTATAATCGTGCGGCTTGTGGATACTTCAATAGACTCGTGTTCGACATAGGGCGTGAGTACTGCCACATAGCGCGGGGCTAGGCTCGGTTGTATCTGATCACACATGGCAAACGATAGGCGATTATGAACATCGGGCCACAGGTTGGGAGCCTCTACGTAGGGGTCCATACCTGGAAATGGTGATTGCATATGATTTGCTCCTCATTCATCCTTTGGTCGCTTTGGTTCATGTTTCGTTCAAGCAACTATATCTCTAGGATGTTTCACGCAAACGTCGCACCTCGTCAAGCGGCAAACCTGTTGCATGGCTAATGTGCTCATCGGTGAGCAGTGGCAGCAAAGTGCGGGCAGTGGTATATGCCTGCAACGCTTTTTCTTGTATGGCACGTTCTTTCTCCTCTTGACTGGTGGGCAGTAAAAGACCCTGCTCGTTATACCAGCGCAACCACGGCAACTCCATACGTTTGTAGACCCCACGCCAGATACCCAAGGCAACCCCCATAGGTGGAATGGGATAATGCCCATTGGCATTGGCAGCAACCTGTTGGTATCTGCCATTCTCAAGTTTGTAGACCTCTACCATACCCGGATTGACAAAGTAGATAGCATAAAACAATGGTTTGATGATGCGCTCATAAATCCAGAACTTCCCATAGTAGGGCGTTGTATCACGTTCTTCAGACCCATCACGCGATACAAATTCAATGACAATGCGTGGTGGCATTGGCTCGTGCCATAGCACATACGAACGGCGTACTTGCCCGTTGAGCAAGGGCGGAACGTTGGGCACATAAAACCAATCGGGAGATTCTGCGCCACGCTCTGGTGTATCGGTTTGTACGGCATCAATGTTCCAATAGATACCGCTATCTTGCCCAATGCAGTATTGCCCATCGGGATGAAGCTGTTCGAGTATTGGCTCGATAGTATCAGTCAGCAAAATGCTCTGCGGATGTTCTTGAAAGTTTTTCACAAAACTCCCATCTTCACATGGCAACTCGGTATGGTCGGGCCAGCGATAGGTCCGTAGGTTGGTGGGGTGCGGTGCTATGCGTTTAGCTACCCCCATAGTTTTGTCCTCCTTACAATTGGCGCTCCGGCCCACTCAATGTATCCTCAGTATACCACACAAGACGCGGTTGCAAAAAGCTGTGCTAAGAAATTGTAGGACGGGCATCCTGCCTGTCCCTGTTCCCTACCCTGCCGACCACGAATGGGGACCACGAATACACGAATAGGGGTCCCCCCACAACCGTACTCGTCGCTAGCAGACGTATCATAGAGGCAAGGTTCCTACGCGGTACAACGTAGGTGGGCGGAAGAGCATTCGTTTATTCGTGTTCTATTCGTGGTCGGCAGGTGTGGGGGTTTGAACCGCTGAATCGCTGGGGGTGCTGAATCGCTGGGGGGTAGGCACCGGCATCTTGCCGGATTCTGGTTTACCAGAACGTGCCTACATACCTTTACGAACAGTGTTTGCACAAGTAGCAGCTATGGCTCTATGCCCAATTCTTCTAACTCCCACTCGGCCAATATTGCCCAAAACGAATCTTTTTCTAATTCTATGCACCTTATGAAATCAGCAATAGCTTTATCTTCTTGTTCCATTTCTTTGTAGACAACCCCACGACGGTAGTAGGCAGAAGCACTGTCCGCATCTAGCTTAATGGCTTTGGTATAGTCAGCAATAGCACGGTCATATTCACCTTGCTCCTTGTAGAAATCCCCACGAATGACATAAAAAACGCTATTATTATTATCCAATTCAATGGCTTTATTGAAGTCAGCAATAGCACGGTCATACAAACCTTGCTCATAGTAGGCATTCCCACGAATGACATAAAAATCGCTCTTATTATTCTCCAATTCAATGGCTTTATTGAAGTCAGCAATAGCACGGTCATATTCCTCTTGTTCGTCATAGATAAAGCCACGAAGCATGTAGGCCCTGGATAGTGGTTTGTATCCAAGTTCAATAGCCCTAGTGAGATCATCAATACTATCAAGTATCCGTCCACGGCAATAGTACCCTCTGGCACTTTTTGGGTCAAGTGCAAGAGATTGGTCACACTGAGTATATGCTTTTTCTTCACCATCACCATTCCTGTAATAAACAATACCACGCCCGGCATATGCATCAGCATATTCTGGATCAATGGCTATTGTTGCATCAAAGTCATTGCCGGCTAGATCATACTCTCTTGTGACATAGTATGCATAGCCACGTTCTGTATATGCAGCAGCATGTGTTTGGTTCAACTCAATGGCTTTGGTAAAAGCTACAATAGCCTCGTCATATTTATTTTCATCAAACAGTGTGCGCCCGTTCTTGTAATATACAGTTGCACCTAGTTGCCCACCCCACACCAACGCCAACACCATCACTATCGCCAACGCCAACACTACCAATGCGCCCCCACCAACCCAGAGCAAAACGGGTGTCTTTTTCTTCTTGCGCTTCGTTGTAGACGTGCGCCGTGGTTCGGGTTCTTCTTCTGATGATTCATCTAGGGCTTGCGTATACATAGGGTTGCTTGGCGGCGCTACTTGCACCGTTTCTGTCGCCGTCTGTACCCGTTGCGTGGGTCCCAGTGCGGGCTGGTTGGTTGCCGCTGTGGGTGTTGGGGGTTGCTCTATGCGCAACGTCGCCCCGGTATCGGCGGCTCGCGTCTCTACCAATGCCTGCTTAAACGCCGCCGCATCCTGAAAACGCTCTTCTGGCACGATGGCCAGCGCACGCATAATGGCATGCGCAACATGCTCCGACACACGCGCATTGTGTTGGCGTGGCGATACCAGCGGGTCAGGTTTCACGGCCACGCGGTCGGTTGCGGCTGGAGGCGTTTGTGCCGTGAGCAGGTGATAGAGCGTAGCCCCAAGGCTATAGATGTCGCTACTTGGGCTTGTATGTGCTCCCGCGCCGCCCCATTGCTCCAGTGGCGCATAGCCGGGCGATAGCCCCATGCGCGAGGTGCCGGTGGCATCCGTGCCTTGCTTGAGCAAGCCAAAGTCTACTAGCTTTATCAGTCCATCGGGTGTTAGGCGTATATTGGCCGGTTTAATATCACGGTGAATGAGTGGGGGATTTTGGCTATGCAAAAAGGTCAACACATCGCATACCTGCATGGCATAGCCCACAACAACCGATTCGAGCAGGGGGGCGTTTTTGCTGTTAAACACGTCGAGCAAGCTCTGCCCCGGCACCAACTCCATCACTAGGTAGCCATTGCCATTGGCTTCAAACATGTGGTGATACTTGGGCAAGTGGTCGTGCTGCATGCGATGCAATGCCTGAAATTCACGCTGAAAGCCGCGCACACTGGCGGGGTTGAAGGTCTCTTTCAGCGCTACTTGCAGGTCGGGGCGTGCTATCACCTCGGCCGCAAACACGGCCCCAAAGCCACCAAAGCCGATGACGCGCACGATGCGATAGTGCTGCCCAACAACGTCGCCCGGGTTGTGCAATTCCAATGCGTAGCGCAACGACATACCACACTTTTGGCATTGTGTTGCGCCGTCTGGGTTTTCCTGCCCACAGCCATTACCCGTCACACGATCAAGACAAATCAACATTGCTCTTTCCTCAATGGTATCAACAACTATTGGTAGTTGCATATAGGGTAGGCATAAAGCCAAACCGCTTGCTGAACGAATGAATTGATGAACTATACTATGGGTATGGTCGTCGTATCAATATATTGTACGATGGGCGTGTGCAAAAAGCAATTGCTCTTGTGTGCCGATGAGACTTCGGAAGTCTCACGTCGCGGCCTCAACCTGTTTTCGTCGGTATAATTCCATTGCTTGGCGACTGATTGCTTCCCCATTCAACGTTGCAAAAAGATGCTCTCTCCATTGGGTATAATCAAACTTTTCCCGTTGAATCAATGTAATAAACCACTGTGGATAACTTGCCTTCGCTTCTACCACTCTGGTACAATAGGAGCAAGACAGATCGCAGCATTGATAGCGTACTAGCAAAACATTGCTTGTTCTCTTCGACCTGCTCAGGGAATGGCTCAATTGAAAAAGAAACGGAAATATGATGAATGTCAGTACATACCAACAAGACCAATCGTTTATGACGCTACAAATACCAATGAACCTTTACACAGATTTGCAAAAACTTGTTGACCTACACACAAGACGTGTATCCGCTAACAATTCCTTTACTATTTCCCCGCCTAGTTCCCTATTCAGAAACGCAATAAGCGCACAGGCATCAAGGACGATGTGCAAGGTGATGCTCCTCTAAATCTATTTCTTCTTGCTTCCGACGAGCAAAATCATCGCTGTTAGGTAGTACATGCATAAGCGATCCGTACAATTTTTCGATAGCGTCAAGACGCATGGAAACCTTTTTTTGTGCCAAGTCCAAATGTTGTGCATAAGAATAGGCAGAGGTAACTGGTGTTTTCAAGACATATTTGTAGTTGAGGTATGAGGCAAATAGCATCATTTCTTCACATGCTTCGTCAGGTAGTTTCTCCAATACATGCATCATTTGCTGTTTGACAGTCATTCCCATTTCTTCTCCCTTTCCAATGTGTGTGTAGCCGGGTGGTATGGGCTGTGCGTGTTCATCTATAGGTTTTGTCATGGTGTGCTCGTGCTCCATGGGCATTTCAAGTGTGGCGCGGGTTTCAGGGTGCGTGCGCCAACGGTTTCATAGCGGCATGAAACCATGGAATCGTAAATGATAGGGGTGCAGGGGATGCGTAGCTTTGTGTATGCGCATGAACCAACCCTGATAGGTGTCAAGCACTCACGTGACACGGCAGAGCCTTTCAAGGGGTGGACATGGCCAAGGCTACCATGCTTTAATACCTACATACCATGACGCAGTCATCCCATCTTATCGTCAAGCTTTGCATCAAAATCATCTCTTTCAACGTCATAGATACCAAAGAAAGAGAGACGAGGCTTTTACGCCTATCCGAAAAATCTATTGCATGTTCTGAATAAGAAAGGAAAAACCTATCATGATGCACACGATGATGTACACAACCAAACGCCTATGCGCACTGGCTTTGCTGATTGCCTTCTTGTGCATGCCTTGGAGCGCCCATGCTCAAGCTCCAGCATCCGATGTGCGACTAACACAAGTAGACAATGCCAACTACCCTGAAGTGACAGTGTATGTATCTGTCAACGACGAGTCGGGCAACCCGCGTTCTGGGTTGACCCAAGATGATTTTGCCATCACTGAAGATGGCGAGGCGGTAGACATCATCAACTTTACTGGCGGTGGCAACACGACCATCAATACAGCCCTTGTCATAGACCGTTCTGGCAGTATGGAAGATGAAGGAAAACTCGACGGCGCACAAGACGCCGCGCAAGCCTTCGTCAACCAAATGCGCTCCACAGACGAGACGACCATCATTGGCTTTGCTGAAGAACCAGAAACTTTGCAAGCATTTACCAGCGACCAGGCAATGCTTGAAGAGGCTATAGACAATATAGACACGGGCGATTGTACCGCCATATATGATAGCGTCATCCAAGGGGTAGATGCTCTCAACACGGTGCAAGGACGCCGCGTGTTGCTGCTCCTCACCGATGGGCAAGACTGCCGCGAATCGGATGATGAACACATTTTCAGCCTTGGCAGTAAACACACGCTGGAAGAAGCCATACGCTATGCCAATGAGCATGAGCAACCCATCTATGTCGTTGGGTTGGGGAGCCGCAGCGTTTTCAGTACCAGTGGCATTGACGAAGAGGTCCTGCAACAGATAGCCGACCAAACCCATGGTGAATACTTCTATGCCCCAGAAGCCAACCAACTCGTTGCGCTCTACAAAGGTCTCTCTGGCGATATTCACCAAGAATATGCCCTCACCTATCGTAGCCCGCGCCCCTTCTACGATGGCACACGCCGCAATATAGAAGTACACGTAGGCGAAGCCGCTTCCTCGGCCGCCTACACCGAACAGCATCTCATCAATGTGCATTCTAACCTTTTGGTAGGTGTTTTGCTGCTCGTTCCATTGCTTGGCTTGCTGGCGTTGCCAAGTATGATGCAGCGGATGGGCATACGTCTATTACAAAAACAACTTTCTGAAAACAGTGGGCGTGAAGTGACAGTTGAAGAAACGACACGTGTTGTGAAAAACCAACCAGTGGCTGACGACATCGTGACGAATGCCGAAAAGTACCTGCGGGGTCAGTCCGATGCGAATGCCGATGCTAATGCCAATGCCAATGCAACAAACACCTCGATACCGCATTGTGCAAGGTGTGGTGCAAACATTCGCCCCAATGCACGTTTCTGTGGCAAATGTGGCGCTAGGCAACCAGATAAATAAGCAATCTTGCACCCTTGGAATGTACCAGCAAAGAATTGCTCGTTCCCTGCATTTGTTGCAGGGAACGAATAAAAAAAAGACTTTGCGTGCTTTGCAGCTTTGCGGCAGCGTACATGCAAAAAATTGCTCGTTCCCTGAGCTTGTCGAAGGAAACGAGCTATGAAAAAAGAAAAGGAGCTTACAGGATGAGCAGGAATTTACAAATCTACTACCACGCCGTTTTCGGTGCGCTTGGTGGGCTGTTGGGGTGGTGGATAATGGGCAGTCTTGGCACACAAGTATGGAATATCTGGGTATCGTCGCTGGTTGTTGGCACAGGGCTAGGCGTGTGTATGGGGGGCTTCATAGCTGCTACCGATGGCGCTATGATCAAACGTGTGCCCAAGCGGGCTATTCGTGAAGGTATCTTGGGCGCAGTGTCTGGTGCCGTGGCCGGGCTTACCGGACTGATGCTCGCCCAAGTCGTCTGGACAGTTCTCAGTGGCGGGTTTATAGCACGCGCCCTGACGTGGATGTTGCTTGGTTTGCTCATAGGCATAGGTGACATTGTGGTGAGCCGACGCATACAACGCGCTTCCTATGCTGCCATAGGTGGGTTGATAGGTGGGCTTATCGGTGGACTTATCTATGAGGGGCTAACCCAAATCTTTTTGGCACAAAGTGGAGGAGCTCAAATCGTCATTGGTGGCTTGGGGCTCGTCATCGTAGGCGCATTCATTGGCGCACTCATTCCGCTTGCTCGGCATGTCCTTTCGCAGGGCGAGCTGCGCGTGCTAGTTGGGGAGCAAACGGGCTTGGTGCGAGAGGTGACAGATACGGCCAGCATTGGGCGCTACGATGGTAATGACCTCTACTTGCCAGACCCCGGTATAGCGTGGCGACATGCTATAGTCCGTCGCACCGATAAGGGGTTTGAGCTGAATGTGTTGCCCGAAGCTGAGGATACAACGCATGTGGGGAACGATGCACTCACACCGGGGCAATCACATATCTTGAACAGCGGCGACCAAATCCGCATAGGCGAGGCTGTTGTGCAATTTATCGGGCGCTAGGAATGGTAGCACCGACATCTTGTCGGATTCCGGCTAGAAGCCGGTGCTACCGTCTCCGGCTAGAAGCCGGTGATGCACACCATAACCAAAATAGTACAGAAGTCGTATTAAAAATTTTATCCGAGTGTGGTAGCATGGTACCATCTGTAAAAACATGTCCGATGGTAAAATGTGTTCTGTATTGTCAAGGCAGATGAGGACCTATGCCATGGCAGAAAAAGATGTCCCCGAAAACCTGCGTGCTTTGCAGGCTGAAAATGCGGCACTTAAACAACGGGTGGCTATATTGGAACAACATGAAAAAGCGCTGCACAAGCGTGTCGAATCGTTGCGCACGCTCTTGGATGCTCTGCCAGCATCTGTATTTTTGATTGATAGGGAAGGCATAATTCAACAGGCCAATGCGGCGATTGCAAACCGATTTGGCATACGTGTTGAAGATTTGCTTGGTAGGTGTGTGTATACACTTATACCGCCTGATGCCATCAATGAGCGCAAAAGCCTTTTAGAAGAGGCCATCCAGCAGCAGCACCCGGTGTGGCATGAAGAAAAAAGGGATGGACGATATATTGCCAGTACCATTATTCCCATTGTAGGTAGCAATGACACGATACAGCACATAGCCGTTTTCAAGTTTGATGTAACAGACCGTGTACAGATATGGGGAGCCTACCAATCGCTAGAAGAGGCATTGCGAAAAAGTGAAGAGCGTCTCCGTGCCAACGAAGAGCGCTACCGCATCCTTGTTGAAACTTCGCCTAGTGCCATTATCTTGACTGACTTAGATGGCACAATTCGTTTTTGCAATGGGCAGGCAGCAGCTCTGTTTGGGTATGCTTCAGTGGATGATTTGCAAGGCAAAAATGGCAGTGTGCTCATCTCAACCAACCATATGACGCCCGACCCACTGATATATGTACAACGCATCATAAAATCAGGCAATCTCCGCAACATTCAATATACCATGCGCAGGTGTGATGGGGGGCAATTTCCGGCCGAAGTGAGTAGCTCCGTTGTCACCGATAGCAATGGCTACCCCACAGCGCTTATTCTTGTGGTGCAAGATGTGAGCGAACGCAAGCTGGCCGAGCAATCACTCATTACCGCCTATGACAACCTTGCTGAACTCAACAACCATGTCAGCCGTAGCCGCAACTTGCTACAAGCTATTTTTGATGGTCTTGGCGATGGGTTGTTGCTGCTTGATGGCGCGGGATGTGTGCAATTGGCCAACAAAGCTTTGGCTGCATTATTCAACAAAACCCCTGATGAACTGGTGGGGCAGAAGTGGTCTGACCTGTGCGCATATCTAGCCGGTAGAGAGAATAGCGAAAAGGAACCCAACAAAGAAACGACATCAACCGTGTTGCTATCCAATACGCATGCGCATACCTCAAAGCCCATACAGTCTCAGCGTGTGCGTTATCATAAGCTAGATGGTACGACATGTATTCTCGACTTGCAAACCATTGCGCTGTATGGTTCGGGGAACAACATTGAGCAAACCATTGTGCATGTGGCTGATGTAACCGAGCATACCAAATTGCAAGCGCGTGTCATTGAAAATGAGCGTTTCGCAGCCAGTGGACGTATGGTAGCGCGGGTGGCCCACGAAATCAATACGCCCCTGCAATCGCTGCAAACCTCGCTGGAGCTGGCCCAAATTGCATCCGACGAAGACCGCAACACCTTTTTGGCCTATGCGCTTGAAGAAATCCAACGAGTAGGGCGGATTGTGCTGCAATTGCTAGACCTCTACCGTTCCAATGCTTCTACCCATGGCCCCGTGGACATAAATATCTTGATAGAGCGACTCCTTTTGCTCATAGGCAAGCGTCTCAGTGACCAGAACGTGCAATTTGAGCCAAACCTTGCACCAGACCTGCCGGCCGTGCAAGGGCGGGCCGATGAACTGATGCAAATATTTCTGAACCTCATGGTGAATGCTCTGGATGCTATGCCAGAAGGTGGACATCTCTATGCACAAACAAAAATGCTTACAGCCGAACAAGAAGTAGGGGATGCCACAGGCAGGACACACACCTCGCCCGCATCTGTCATGGTGACAATAACGGACACGGGGTGTGGCATCAGTCCCGAATTGCAAGAACATATTTTTGACCCATTTGTCACATCAAAAGCCGAAGGCACTGGGTTGGGGCTTTCTATCAGCAAACAAATTGTGCAGAAACATCATGGTTCTATTACGGTAGAGAGCCAGCTTGGTAAGGGGAGCACTTTCACGGTTATTTTACCACTCACCACAAAAAAGGAGCAGCGAAAAACACTATGACAACACATATCTTACTTGTTGAGGACGACTATAATACACGCATTATGCTTGCATACCGCTTGCAATATGCAGGGTATCATGTAACGCAGGCTTCGGATGGGGAAACCGCTATAGACCTGCTTGAAAAAGAAACGTTTGATATTGTTCTTACCGATATTATCTTGGGGGATATAGATGGCATTGAGGTACTGCAAACAGCTAGGCAGCAAGACTATCGCCCAGAAGTTATTTTATTGACGGGTCATGGCTCTCTTGATACATCGGTTGCGGCACTCCGCTCTGGAGCATTTGATTATTTGCTCAAACCTTGCGACGCAGAAAAGTTACTGTTGAGCGTAGAAAGTGCGGTAAAACGACATCTAAGTGAACAGCGCATACGTGAAGCTGCTGTGACAATGATAAACGCTCTCGATTCGCAAGATGACCAGCAGTATGCATCTAAGGTACTCCAGTCGTATGAAGTGACCAAACGTATACCACGCATACGAGATGGTGATGTGTTTACGATTGGGGAGTTACTCATTGGGCATTCGCGCCACGAAGTGTTTTTGGCCGGGCAACAGGTGTTGCTTACACCTATAGAGTATGAACTGTTATCGTACCTTGCCGAACATTCAGGAAATTTCTGTTGCTCCAGTGAAATTATACGCCATACGCATGGGCTAGAAACGCCAGATAGCGAAGCACAAGCTATGTTACGTTCCCATATCCGCAACCTACGCAAAAAGATACCATCTTCTTACTTAATCAATGACCGTGGCGTAGGATATAAACTGATTGACCCAAACGAAACACCGGTGGGAGATGCATAGGAAGATAGAGGGGGAAGAGTGCAGAAATCTCCCATCTTTCTGCACACAAATCTTCACACAAACCCCTACACTTTTGATTGAAAATGCTTTACACTAGGAATAGTACAGAAACAGGGTTGAGGGATACCGACAATGCGCTACGTCAATAACCTATGCAATGGTAATGCTGACACTCTCATGGGTAGGGTGAGTTTTCGCAAACATGAGCAACCGTTTTGATGATGAGATGGAAACTTGGCGCATACTCATAGAGCGTGGAATTGTGCTAGTAGGTTTTTGCAATGGCTACTATGCTGATGGGTCAGAAGAAGCAATGGTCATGTTCTGGCATGCGCATATGCGCTATGGCATCCCATCTTGTCGTGTCAATGCCATTGAGATATTAGGTCCGTACACACCGTTACCGTTTACGCATCCATGCATTCTTGGTGTTGTACAGCGTGGTGAGCATATGGTCGTTGTGCTTGATGTACGTTCATCAGAGTCCGGTAGGAAACATGTGCCACACATGCATGCTGAGGTATTGATGGTACAACTCGATGGTACAAACGTAGGATTGCTGACCGATGGAGTGCTTGCAGCACCAAGGTGGATGTATGCATCTCCTATGCATTGTCTTGAACCGGTGTAGCTTGTGTAATTGAAAAGAAAAAAGAAAAACGAGTGGATGCACACACGATGTTATCCAAATGACAAGAAGATATTATCCTGGGTGGCAAGGTGACCCGTCCTCGGTGTGAGAAACCCTCTTTTTAATCCCCTCCATTCCCCTGCTTCCTCTTTTACCAGCCTCATCACCTTGTCACCCGCGCTACAAGGGGAATTTGAGGAATACTATACCTCAAACTTCCCCTCTACCGTTCTACCGTTTTACTGCTCTACCGGCATATCACCCATCCGGCGCTCTATCTGGCGAAGCGACCCGTCGGCGTTCAATTCAAAGTCTTCTGCATCGCTCCCGGAGAGCTTGAACACCTCACCCCGTTGGGCCCGCGCCCGCAAATCATGCAGCAACCCGTCAACCTTATCCGCTGTCACATCGTAGATATAGGCGAGGTTTGCCTGTACGACTGGTGCATGCTGGCATGCTGCTAGGCATTTCACCCGTTGCAGGGTAAACATACCATCTTGCGTTGTCTCCTCCTCATTGATGCCAAGGGTCTCCTTCAGAGCAGCAATCAACTCCTCGGCACCACAATAGCAACATGGCACGTCATCACACACTTGCACCATCCACGTTCCAACAGGCTTTCTATAGTAGAGCGTATAAAACCCTACTACTTCAAACACATCACTTGGGGGAAGACCTAAAATATCTGCGACCTCATCAATCGTATCTTCGCTCAGACAACCATACTCATCTTGGGCTACGTAGAGCAGCGGCAGTGTTGCACTCCGGCGACTGGTGTAGCGTGACAGAATAGCATCTATTTCAGTTGCGTATTTTTCTCGTAACATCATTAGCGGTCTACTTCTCCCATCACAGGGTCTAAGCTTGCAATGAGCGCTACTAAGTCGGCAAAGAGGTACCCCTTTGCCATATATGGCAACGCTTGCAAGTTGATAAACGAAGGTGCCCGAACATGCACCCGGTAGGGCTTGGAACCACCATCGCTGACAACATACACACCTAGAATACCACGCGGTGATTCAATCGCCACATACGCATCTCCACGTGGCACCTTAAACCCCTCCGTCCAAAGCTTGAAATGATGGATCAGCGATTCCATACTATGGGTAATTTCACGCTTTGGTGGGGGGGCTATCTTGCGGTCAGTCGTTATATAGGGACCAGGCGGCATAGACTCTAGCCGCACCCTAGCCTGCTGCGCAATACGCACACTTTGGCGCATTTCCTGCATACGGATGGTATAGCGGTCATAAATATCGCCATTTTTGCCAATGGGTACGTCAAAGTCATACGTCTCATAACCACTATAGGGCATTATCTTGCGCATATCATAATCTACACCAGACCCACGCAAATTGGCACCACTCAAGCCAAAAGCAAGCGCATCGTCTGCACTGATAACAGCTACCCCTTTGGTACGTTCGAGCCACAGCGGGTTGTTGGTCAACAAATCTTCATACTCATCTATATGCGCTGGCATACTGTCGAGAAATTCCTTCACCGTGGGCAGAAAATCTGGCGTTAGGTCATAGGCCAACCCACCCACACGAAAGTAGCTCGTCATCATGCGGGCCCCGCTGATAAGTTCAAAAATATCAAGTATCTGCTCACGCTCACGAAAGGAGTAGAGGAAGACGCTCATTGCTGCCAAGTCCAACGCATGAGTCCCCATCCACACCAAATGGGATGCAATGCGGGTCAACTCTGTCAGCAAAACCCGCGTAACCTGCGCACGCTCTGGTACGTCGCATTGCAGCAACTTTTCAACTGCCAGCACATAGCCAAGATTGTTCGACAGGTTGGCAAGGTAATCCATGCGGTCTGTCAAGACGATAGCTTGGGTGTAGGTCTTGCTCTCCATCGTCTTCTCGATGCCAGTGTGCAAAAACCCTACATCAGGTGCAACGTTTACAATCGTTTCGCCGTCCATCTCAACGACAAGACGAAGCACGCCATGGGTACTCGGGTGATGCGGCCCGACATTGAGCACCATGGTCTCTTTCTGTCCATTCTTGGCGGGTTCAGTAATTTCTCGCGGTGAAGGGACTGTTAGATTTGTCATATCATTCTTTCGCATTATGTTTTAGGTTATTCTTTTGCAAATACCTTGTGGGCATAGATGCGTTCTTGATTGAATGTAAAGGCAACTTCTTCTGCACCGAGGGGTACATCTTTGCGAAGCGGGTGTCCTTCCCAATCTTCTGGCAGCAAAATGCGCTCGAGTGAGGGGTGTCCAGTGAACACAATGCCAAACATGTCATACGCTTCGCGCTCCTGCCAATTGGCGGTGGGCCACAAGCCAGTGAGCGTAGGAACATTGGGGTCATCTTCTGGCACACCCACTTTCAGGCAGATGCGGTGCCGATTGACAAACGAAAGCAGATGGTACACAATCTCAAAACGTGGTTCGCGCCCGAGATAATCTACCCCACAAAGATTTTCAAGGAAGACGTATTGGCATGTGGGGGCATCACGCAAGAACTGCGCTACATGAGCTATTTCTTGGCGCTGGACATTGACCACAATATCCCCATTTCGTTCGCCAATAGAGGTTATTGCCTCTGGGAACTGCTCATATACATGAGTAGTGAGCGTTTCATTATCCATAGTCACACAACCTACCAACTCTCTTGCTTCATTCCCTACGACGGAGATTTTTCTATTTTTTCCTGCATAACCTTTTTGTGCAATTGTATAATGCCGTCAATTAATGCTTCTGGGCGCGGGGGGCACCCGGCTACATACACATCAACGGGCACAATTTCATCTACCCCACGCACGATAGCATAGTTGTTGAAGACGCCACCACAAGAAGCACAGTCACCCATGGAGATAACCCATTTGGGGTCACTCATTTGGTCATAGAGACGCCGGACAACGGGGGCCATTTTACGTGACAGTCGCCCAGAGACGATGAGGAGGTCCGCTTGGCGGGGCGATGGGCGGTTCACTTCCATACCAAAACGCGACAAGTCGAAATGGCTCGCTTGGGCAGACATCATTTCAATAGCGCAGCAAGCCAGCCCAAACGTCATAGGCCACATAGCCCGTGTGCGCCCCCAGTTTACTGCTGCTTCGAGTGTCGTGGTGACGATGCCCATATCGGCAGCTTTTTGTTCTATTCCCATCGGAGTGCGCCTTTCTTCCATTCGTAGACGAAACCAACAATGAGGATGACCAGAAATACGCCCATGGTTGCCAAGCCTGCTGTTCCTATTTCACGGAAGACGAGGGCATAGGGAAAGAAGAAAACAATTTCTATGTCAAAAATAATGAACAGCATGGCGACGACATAGAATTTGATAGGCACACGCCGCATGCCTTGGCCAATCGGTTCCATCCCCGACTCATACGGGGCCAGTTTCCGCGCTGTAGATTTGCGTGGTCCCAGTATAGATGATACGCCAATGACAAACACTGCGATGAAGACAGCAAAAAGGAAAAGTATGAGTATGGGCAAATAGCCCGCAAGATAACCTGTTCCCATAATTTTTGAATTGGTTTCAACCTAAGATTTTGTGCGATACCTGCAAGGCATTATAGCGTTGCTTGCACAACCTGTCAACAAAGGTGGTGTAACTGTAGTGTAACTGTCTACCTGATTTTTAGATATGGTATACGATTGGTATACGATTGTGTTTAAGGAATAGAAAAATATGACTAAACAAGACATCAGAACTATTGTATTACAAGAGTTGCCCACACTCATTGAACAAGATCCCTAGGTACGCGAAAGTATCTGGCGGATGGTGACGCCTTATTTTGCACCACGTCAAGAAACCGACAACCGCTTTGAACGTATGATGGGCGAGTTATTGGATGAAGCAGAAATACAGCCCACTGGATAAGAGCACTGGTATAGGAATGCAGTGTGACTGCAATGCACAAACCACACACACCTACGGCACAAACTCATACCACCCATCGCCCTTCACCGCATTGCGCCCCACATGAATGAGGCTCCCCCACACCAACAACTCGCGCAGGTGCGTCAAGTCGCCGGCAAACGTCACCTGCCCCACCAACCCCCCGATGGGAGTAACACGTTGCTTGCGCGACGAGTGACTCGACGCATCTACCCAATGGGTTTGATCATCTACAACCGTGATAGCCTCAGCCTGCTCCAACAACCCGCGAAAATCTATTTCTAGCTTGCTTGTGCTATACGCCATACACAACTCATCGAGCCGCCGCATGAGGCGTTGGATGAGGGGACGAAAGGCGATTTGTCGCACAAGGCGTTGCTGGTCAACAAGACGGACTGGCGTTTTGAAATGGAGCGTGATGCGGTCAGTAGGTAGGGTCGTAGCAAATGCAGCGACATCAGATGCGGTAATTGGCTTTCCGGGTGAATCAATCCTCGGTTGCCCGGCCGCAAACAACATGTGCCGCTCGTGTCGTAGTGGGTTGACCGATGCCAATTCAGTCACCTTTATTTTCCCCCGTCGCCAATCGTTTGAAGCTAGTTTTTTCCCTAGCCCACAGTGCTCCATCTCATGCGCAGCCATGACAACATAGGGAAACAACGCTGCAGCAGAACCAAAAAGCCCTAGCCCAAAGTAGAGCGTGTCGCCACGCTCATACACCAGTACATTATCGTCTGGAGGGCGTACAACATATGGGCGCGTCGTCTGTTTACTGCCCTTCTGCCCCTCTTCGCGCAGTGGAGCGACCAATGCCGCGACCGGGCATGCGCGTACCAATGGGCAATCGGCACAAGCAGGAACGTCCTTATTGGTACAAAAACGTCCCCACAGCATGCCAAACAATGCCCCCCGTATAGCGGAACCGCTCTGCTGCTCCAATTGGACCGGAGTTTGTACATGTACCGTGAAGACGAGGTGGTGTATTGTCAGGTTCATCTTATAACGAGTGTCTGTGAGCTATGCATAAGCTGGTTTCTCCTATGGTGTAGACATACTAAATTTCGTTTACTGCACGCTGTATTAGGCGACGCGCAAGCGTTTGGGTACCGGTATGCTCATAGTAGTTTGTTGTCATATCGAGAAATGCACCCAGATAATCGAGTTTGTCGTCAGCAATATCTATATAGTCTTTGAGTCTAGCAATCACTTTATCGGGGTCTAGGTTGCGCTTTTCAATAAATCCCTGCATCCAATCTTGCACTGAAGCCATACTATGGCGCATGAAACCCAACTGTTCAGCAGGATTTTCGCCAGGGAGTAGTGTGCGTATTTTTTGGAATGTCTCATTCTGCTCCAGTTCAGCGGTGCTAATCTTTTCTAGCGTATCTATGGCACTGCGGGCAAAGTCCGGCCCAAGTGGGATGAGACCATCTACACAGACGAGAGCGGACATACGCATAATGGACTCGCCGCTATAGTCAGCCAGCGATTTGACGAAATCACCCACACTATCGCCGGGTATGCCGTTGATGAGGCAAAAAGCCACTACTTCGCCGGTTAGTTTCAAGCTCAGGTCTATCATTTGGGCATGGTCGGCTTTAGGCGTAATCCACTTGAGAAATGAGAGAAAACCAAACTTGTTGCCCGCTTTGTCAGCCATCACTGCCGCACCTAGCGCTTGGTCCGTCCTGTCTATCGTTTGATAGAGCCACAAAGCACGCTGATAACCCTGTGAACGGTCATTGAAAAGCTTGATTGCGCGGTCGCCTACCTGCTGTATAAGCTCTTGGTCAGATTCACCTGTGACGACACGGATAGTTTCCTCAAAGCCAACAAGATTGTGCCATTCACCGGGAACGACAAAATCAAGCGCATGGAGCATCTTGACTGTCAAGTTATCTTTTGGCAATTCTTCAACGAGTGTAAAGATAGATTTTGTACTCATGGGTCAACCTCCTGATGAAAACAAAATTTATTCTAGCTGTGAGAGACCATCGAGGTCAAATTGTTTCAGCCAGTCTTCACGATCAAACTGGGTAAAGGCATCGGTACTTGAACGAACTTGTACTTGGAAACGGTCGGCAACGAGAATAGCAGTGCCTTTGCTGCCAACATCTACCACTGGGTAGCCTTGGAGTGTCTCTGCACTATTGTTGAATTTTTCGGTAGCTTCGGGGTTATTGCGGGTATCGGAAATGGAAAGTAAAGCCATTTCCTGCCCGCCCTTTTTCAGCTTGGCTTGGGCAAAACCTTGTTTTTCTTGCGTGTAGGTAATATCAAATTCCCCTTCAGCAGAGGGAAAAAACGTATTGAAGGCACTCCCAGGAAGTGATTCGTCAACGGTCGCCGGCTGGTTTTGGGCGCTTTGCTGTTGGGCAGAATCCCAACGCGTTGGTTGCTGCTGTTTCACACATGCTCCTAACACAAACCCTAGCAAGAGTAGGAGCACTATCGAAGGTATACGCTTGAAACGATTCATGGTGTATCCTCCATAGTAACGGTTTACATGTAGTTGCAACATGGTAGGACAGGCTAGAAGCCTATCCTACGCACACTTATAGTCTATTATTCAGGCTGAGTGACTAACTCTTCGCCTGCCACCCATCCTTCGCGTCCATCGGTGGCACGCACACGCCACCACGTAAACCCATCGGCCGGGTGTGGCCCTTCCAACAACACTACTTCGGTGCCAATGGCAAGTGTATCTATCACCGTGGTATTCAAGCCCGGAGCATCACGACGATTGAGCGGCAGCCCACCTGCTTTCCGCACCCATGTAGAGGCTCCCATTACCATACCAACCGGCTTGGCGGGGGGCGTCTCCAGTTCTTGAACTTTCGACTCCAATTCCTGTATCTTCGCCATTGCTGCCTGCAATTCCTGCTCGGCCTTTTGCTTTTCCTCGGACTGCTGTGCGGCTGATAGCTCTTCGAGGTCTTCTTCTTCCTCGCGCTGCTTGGCGCTTTCCTCGGCTTCTTTCAACTTCTGCCGCAGATCATTCATTTGCTTGCGCATGGACTGCATACGCTTTTGGGCCGCTTCAGTATCCTTCTGCTGCGCCTGTGACTCTTCTAATTCTTTCTTCAGATCATTGACTTCGGCTTGGCGTTCAGCAATCTGGTTCTGCAATGTCTTGACTGTTTGCTGAATTTGCTTATCCTTCTCGGTTTGGGTTTGAAGACGCTGGGCCTTTTCTTCCTGCTCTTTGGTCCTGTCTTTTTTCCAAAACATGCTCTTTAGCTCCTTACCTGATTTTGAGGGGAAAAGGGACATGATGCTAGTGTAGTACGAAAGCTTGTTTTGTGCAACTATACACTATGGCAAACGAGTGTCGTCAACCCCATAACTATTTATGACCCCGTTGAATACTGGCAAGAAATCCTGAAAATGATTTGCCTGCGAAAAGATAGAAATAATGCTAATAGACTGCTCTGTTTTTTGGTAAAAGCTATTGCCAGACATCTCAACGCCGGTATCCGGGTCGGTGTAAGAAAAAACCAGTTGCCAACTGCCATCAGGTTGTTCTTTTGGCTCTTCTACATACATGTTGGATACGCCCACAAACCTTGTATCAAGGTCTTGCTGAATATACTGCACCTGTTCTTCTTCAGACATAGTGCTGGTGTTGATAGCCGTCAGAAAGATACCGCCCACGTCATCGGGATGCATAATACCAACCCGTAGCTCATTGCCCTCGACAAGGCAGACACGGGGCCAGTTTGAAGGAGCACCAATGGAGATAGCACCAACGCATGTATCTGTATAGGTTGCGAAAGGAAGCGAGTGCTGTTTGCGCTCAATGAGCATATTGCCGAGCAACCCAAGTTGCACATTGTGAGGAGGGGGGTTTTCTGGGTGCAATTCAAACCGTGCCCGCTCAAAGTATTGCACCTGCCGCTCGCGCCCTTCTAGCATTTCTGTTATGAGTGGAGTGAGCGGCAACCCAAAGAGCGCCATGTTTTCGTTCAAGCTATACCCCGGTTGCCCATCGAGTTCTATGCCACCGGCCAAGTAGGCACCACGTATATTTTGGTCGCAGATAGCATAGCCGGTTTCGCTAAAAGCGAGACAGCCATCAGTTTGCTCTGGATGTGGCGGCGGTTGCCAATCAGTTGTTGCCATAGTATCTTCTAGCTCAATCCGCCCCAAGTGCCCCATCAACACATCGAAAGGAGGGGCATGCTCGGGGTGGACTTCTAGCCGGGCGCGTTCAAACCATTGCACTTGCAATTGGTTTTCTTCTATCGTTTCTGCATATTGTACTGTTTTTGGTATGCCAAAAACAGTTATTCCACCGTTGCTTTCCCAAAAATGCAGAATAGGGCCAGAGATGCAAAACCCTGTTTCTGCAAAGCATCGCTGGTCATCTTGTGCTTGTACTGTGCTTGGCAGAACGGTTGCCAATAGCACGCTGAGCACAAGCCCTATGCTTACTACATGTATCATGTGTATCAGGCATTGTCTTTTTCTCACTCCCATACGGTTTACTCCCAGAAACATTCAATCTCTAGCGATACCTCGTGAGCAACTTACTTTGCACGTTGCAATTGTGGGTGTTCAGCTTCTGTAGTAGCCATAGCTACTTCGGCTACATCAGGAGTGCCAGATATGCTTTGTGGTTGTGGTGAAGCGTTGAGATATGGCCCTCGCGTTATGCGGGTTATGGCAAAAATAGAGCGCAACATGGTTTCATATTCCGTTGTCATTGTCACCTTACGCCGTTCCATTACCCGGCGTGCTACCTGTATCATACTATCAATGCGATATTCACGGAAGACACGGTCGCCCCACGTAAATGGTGGAACAGTCTTGGGCACCATGTGGATACCGTAGATGTTACTAGCCGTGCCAACAACTGATCCGCCGGTGAGGTGTAGCCCAATGCCAAGCTTGACGTGGTCGGCGAGAAAGGCCCCAAGCTTCAAGACGCCACTATCAATACTTCCTAGACCATCAATTTCGACACGCATCGTGCCGTAGGTATTCTTCAAGTCGCTATTGGTGGTCATAGCCCCCACATTGACCCATTCGCCAAGCCAGCTATGCCCCAGAAACCCGTCGTGGTGCTTATTGCTATAGGCTTGCACAATGCTGGCTTCGACTTCGCCACCAATACGACAAACGGGGCCAATGCTTGTTTCACCACGTATACGCGCACTTGAAATGAGGGCTTTGGGACCTATGTAGGCTGGGCCTTGGATGAAGGTGAATGGTTCAATATGGGCATGATCGTCAATAAAAATTGGCCCGTCGCGTGCATCGAGGACGATGGGACCATCGAGTCGGGCCGTGGGCGCAGTATAGATATGTTCTCTGTTGTGCATGGTGATGTGTGGGTCATTGTGGGTGTAGTGTGGCATAGAACCTTGCAATAAAGGCATATCCCGTATAATTTGTTCTCCATTCAGCGTTATCAAATCCCATGGATAGGAGACAAAAAGAGCATCCACTTCGACTACGTGGGCAAACCGCCGCAACTCTTCAAGTGCATCGGATGCACATTGCTCGCGTATGTAGTAGAGCACAGCACTGGCTAAGGCTGGCGATAGGCATGCTCCCAGCAGCACCCCTTGCGACTCATAGACGGTATCTATTGGTGCATTGAGCAAGTTGGGGAGCCAGTCTAAGGTAAGCACACGCCCATTGATAAGGATAAGCGGATCGCTAGTGCTCATGACAGCGTTGCAGCCTCCTTTTGGTCCGTAGTAGCCTACCAAATGCTTTCGGCACACGCCTACGACATGTGGTACAGGATCGTCGGGGTTGTTGTATGGCTTGAAATGCCCCAACTGTCCATTGTTTTTGCGCCATGCCCCATCGAAAAAAGCGTTTATGCGCTCATGCAGAGTAAAAGCACCGCACCGTACTTCAAAGACAGGGCGTGCATAGACAATAGGGGCAAAATTGCGCCAAAGGTCATCCTCAAAGAGTATCAATGTCATAGCATAGCCTACTTATTCTTGCCGCAACAGTTCCAAGATTGCCGACGTGAGTTTTTGCGGGTCGTGGCGTAATACTCGGACGGCTCGTCGCTCATTTGGGTTGTCAAGCGAAGCACTATATTGAATGACGGAACTAGCTAAGTCGGACTCAATAACAGCACTCTCTTCTACAATAACGCGACGTTGCGAAATTCCTTGCTGATTTACAATATTGGTTTCATCATATTCTTCCGGTGCAAGGTAGACAGGACTTTGGTAGCCAGCTTCATACATTTGGAGCACCTCCGAGTCAATACGTTGAATGTTGACTAGGACGTAATCTGGAATAAATCCGCCATAGTGCTTGATTTGCTGTATGTGGTCGCCTACACTAAACCCGGTTGTCAACCCTGGCTCGGTCATCAGGTTGCAGATATATATTTTGCGTGCCTTGCTCTGCTGTATAGCAGTACGCACGTCATCAAGCAGCAAATTGGGGATGACACTTTCAAACAAGCTCCCTGGACCGAGGATAATGGCATCGGCGTTTTGTATAGACTCGCGGGCCAGCCGAGTTACTGGAAACGACATTTGTGCAGCAGAAAGAGATGCGTTGTTGACTGCTCCACCATTTTGTGCCGTTTTTTCCTCATCGGGTTGTAACCATATCTGTTGCACATGACACTCGGCTATGTTGGGGTTGGGGTTGAACTTGGGATTAACATGCATCACATTCATACGCATGCCATTGTTAAGTTGCGCATGCACCTTTATCGGCACTGGCGTCGGCACCACATAGTAGACATTTTCTGTATGAAACAGGCTCGATGCGCGATAATAATACTCTACATGGTCCTGAACAGGGGGAATACACGTCAAACGTTCAACATGCTCGCCTAAACAAGAAAGCATCAACATACCTGGCCCGCCCGACAAGACGACAATGTGTGGTCGCTTGGCTCGCCGATACCCAAGCACAACCATATCATTTGCTTCTGCATCTTCGCGCAGCCGGATAACAACAATACCGCTGAGATCCCAAATGCCGAAGATAAGGATACTGATGCCAAAAACGAGGAGTAGAATACCGCGTGTTGGTCCGGGCATAAACTGGAGCATCAGGTAGTAGAAAATGTCGGGCATGCGTATACCACGGTAGGCCCATATAAAGAGGCTAGTGACACTGAGTGACAACAGCACAATACCGACAAATGTAAGCATCAACGGGCGTACCAACGACGCGAGTGATGCAAGGCGTTTTTTGATTGTTCGCATATACTTGGGTTATTGACTATAGAGTTTAGCTCGCAGTTCATCGAGCAGCGCCCGAAGACGTCCGCCATTGCGAGCAACAAGTTCAATCATAAACAAGCCGGCCAGCAACGCATCGGGATAAAGGCTATACTGCCCCAACACTATCTCGCCATCATCGGTACACCCAACGAGCAAGTTGGAGTGAGCTTGGGTGAAGATTTCAGCAAGCCGTTCATCTGGTTTTGCGCTCAGCTCTAGCTTTAGCCCAGTGCTGTGTTGCCAATCTTCCAAACCGTTGGCGGTGACAGATTCGTGTGCAGCAGACAGTGGAGCCACCACAAGCCCTTTTTGGCGATATTGAACAGACAGATAACTGGCTAGCATCAATGTAATTTCAAGGTGGTTGAGTTGTTCGCCATTTTTTTCTACCACCCCGAGTGCTGTGCCATCGGCCGAAAATGCAAACCCTATATGCGAGTCACTTTCCCGCACGAGCTTGCGTAACCGGGTAAGAGGAGCACCACAAGGAAGCGGGATACATTTGCTGAACAACGGGTCTGTTTCGCGGTTGATTTCAATGGCCATTGTTTGGGTTTCATCACCTATGATAGCCGGCAAATAGCCGGCTGTCGTACCATGCATTGGGTCTGCAAAGATAGTCATCGTGACACGACGAATAATATTCATATCCACATGGCTACGCAGCATGTCTAGGTAGGGCTTGCGCAGATCTAGCGACGACGTTGAAATTAAACTTGTTTCTTGGACAGTAATGCCCGAAGGGTAGGGAAAATCGGCTGCAATGCTTTGCATATCTGCCTGCGTCGTGTGGTCTTCTGGCAAGTGGAGACGGTCGGTAAAGTCTGGTTTGAGCAATACCAAACCATTGTACCAATAGGGTTTATTGCGAGCAGACACGACCAAGGCATAGTTGGCTTGCTCTCGCTGGAGTGCATGGTAAAGTGACGGCAACGGAACAGGCATAGAAGCAATATGCACACCTACCCCCTGTTGCTCTAGGTAACGGTAGATGTGGTGCGCGAACAGGTCCGACATAAACCGCGTATCGTAGGCAACCAAACAACTGGCATTGCGTTCTTGTAGGAGGTTGCACAAACTAGAGCAACGTTGATGTACCTGCTCTAAGGTAAATTCGGCTGCGAAGACACCTTTCCATGTATTCATAAATTGAAGATGTGTTTCCATAATTATATCAAGAGATTTGTTTTATACCCTGTCCCTACGCATGACATGATTTGTGCATAGGGTCAATGACAAACCATAGCTCACACCGGTTCTGCTCCCACTACGTTCTGGCGAAATGCTTCTACTACCTCAAGCATCATATCACGGATGGCATAAACGCGCTCTTTCGTTGCAGCTTCAAAACCAGTAGTGATAACTGGCTCGGTGTTGGAAGCTCGCACAACGCCCCATCCATCGCCAAAGTCTACCCGCACACCATCCACTTCAATAATGGGGTAACGTCCTCGAAAATGCTCACGTACATACTCTATCACCTGAAACTTGGTTGTATCTGTAAAACGTATGCGGTCATCCTTCAACGAAGGCAAGACAGGGTATGGCTCCAGCACAACATGGAGTGGGACGAAACGTGGTTGGTGTGGGGCATGCGCATACTCATGGTTGAGATGATGGAGTGCATAGATGAGGTGGGCCCCTGCAAATGTACCATCATCATAGTAATGATGCGGATAGGTAGCAAAGGTATGCCCACTAAGTTCGCCACCAAGAATAGCGTTTGTCTCACGCATCTTAGATGAAATACTAGCGTACCCTGTTTTCCATAGAACAGGTGTTCCCCCAAACGAACGGACTGCGTCAGCCAGAACCGTACTACACTTCACATCAAAAACAACGGGTGCTGGCCGTTGTGCAAGCAAATAGCGTGCGAGAACAATAAGGTAGCGGTCGGCCCATACAACAGTACCCGTGCTATCAACTACACCGAGTCGGTCGCCGTCTCCATCAAGGGCCAACCCCATATCAGCCCCATATTGCAGTACGGTGGCACTCAAGTCTCGCAAGTTTTGCACCTTGAGTGGGTCCGGGTGATGATTGGGAAACCTACCATCAGGTTCTATATAGAGGGGTATAACCTCTGCGCCAATCGCTTCAAGTGTACGCATGCCAATTGGCCCCGCTACACCGTTGCCACCGTCGAGCACAATGCGTGGGCGCTTACCAGAAGCTGTATAGGTATGTGGTAATTGGAGCAACGACACGACACTTTGCACATAGGTATCGGAAACGTCAGCTTGTTTGAGCGTCCCTTTTCCTTGAGCAAATGGACCATGGTTTGCTATTTGTTCTATTTGTTGGATAGCTGCTTGCGAAATTGGCTCACTCCCATAGATTGGGTGCGAACAACGCAGCTTCACCCCGTTATACTCCGGTGGATTGTGGCTAGCCGAAATAACTGCTCCACCGTCGGTACCAAAATATTCGACCGCAAAATACATTAATGGCGTTGGCACTTCACCAATATCTATGACATCTATGCCACTCCTGCGTAAGCCATCTATAAACGCGGTCTGAAATTGCAGCGAACTGCACCGTGCATCGCGCCCCACAACAAGGGTTTGTCCACCTTGGTTTCTTTGCCACCATGTGCCTGTTGCTTGCCCTAATAGAGCTAGTGCTTCCTCGGTTAGATCAATGCCTACTAAACCACGTATATCATAGGCGCGAAAAATTGTCGGATTGATGGGTTCAGACATTGTACTCTCCAGATAGTAAGATAATGGGATCGTAGCGTAAAGAATGATTTTCGTCAAGGTGCTTTACAAAAAGCAGAACATTGCGTATAATGCTCATTGCCAACGGTTACACATTGCACAGGGAAGTGCAGTAATCATTGACTGCTAAACTGAGGGGATGACTCTCAGTTCTTTGTTATGTATATATCTTAACTCCTGAGAAGAATGTTTTGGCTTTCCAAAGCGCTTTTTCTTAGGAAAAAAGTATCTTTATATTTCGGTAAGGTTGCAAAAGTTACTCTGGGAATACGATACACCAAAGGAAAAGCGAGGTTGCTCTATCCAAGGATTTTTTCCTTGCATGCATATGAAGCATAGCGTGTTTTCCTCATGCATTGGGCATAAAGAATATCTCAGAGGAGGTTTTGCACGATATACAAAAGGTTGAGGACGAATGAGCGAGAAGCCAACGTACCTGACACGTGAAGGTCAGAAAAAATTAGACATTGAACTCGAAGAGTTGACTACAAAAGGACGAAAGGAGGTTGCAGAACGTATCCATGCGGCAAAAGAACTTGGTGATATTTCTGAAAGTGGCGAATATGAAGATGCCAAGAAATCGCAGGCTCTCCTTGAGGGTCGCATCCGCGAGTTAAAGGATATTCTTTCTCGTGCCGAAATAATTGAAGATACCCCTCATACGGGTGGCCGAGAAGTACAACTCGGGTCTGTCGTCAAAGTACGCTTTGATGGAGACGATGACGAAGAAACATGGTCTATTGTCGGAAGTGCCGAGGCATTGCCACAAGATGGTAAAATGTCCAATGAGTCACCCATTGGGTCTGCATTGCTTGGTAAAAAACCCGGTGATAAAATAACGGTACAAGCACCCAATGGCATTGTCAGGTTGTCTATTATTGATGTAAGCTAGGAAGAATGGAACTTAACGAACTTCAGAAACAACGGCTACAAAAACTGCAGCGTTTACGCGCACAAGGGATAGACCCATTCCCCCCGCGTTGCTTACCTACCCATACTGTGGCGGTTGTGTTAGATGCTTTCGATACCCTTTCCGATTCCAATAGTGTTGTGAACGTGGCCGGGCGCATTGTTGGGGCACGCCGGGTTATGGGGAAATTGGCATTTGCACACATCAACGACGGGAGCGGTAGCTTGCAATTGTGGTTAAGCAAGCGCGACATGGGCGAAGAGCTTTTTGCGCTCTTTCGTGATGATTTGGATACATTCGATATTATTGAGGCAAGTGGCGTATTGCGCTATACGCAAAAGGGTGAGCCATCGCTCTTTGTGCAAGACATCCACGTGCTAGCGAAAGCTCTCAACCACCCACCCGAAAAATGGGAGGGCTTGAAAGATGTAGAAGAGCGCCTACGCCAGCGCTACCTTGACCTCATTGTGAACGAAGATCGGCGTACAGTCTTTCATGCGCGTGCCAGAGCTATTGCAACGATGCGGCGTTTCCTTGATGACCAAGGTTTTGTTGAAGTTGAAACACCAGTGTTGCAACCCATCTATGGTGGTGCTGCTGCCCGCCCATTTACCACACACCACAACCAACTCAATCAAGATTTGTACATGCGTATAGCTACCGAACTCTATCTCAAGCGGCTCATCGTTGGTGGTTTTCGTGGTGTCTATGAAATTGGCAAGAATTTCCGCAATGAGGGTGTAGACCGTAGCCACAACACGGAATTTACCGTTATGGAGTGCTACCAAGCCTATGCCGACTATAACACCATGATGTCTTTGGTAGAAAACCTCTTACGCACCATTGCGCTTGAGGTAATTGGTGGTACTGTTGTCACCTACCAAGAGCATCAGATAGACTTTGGTCCAGTCTGGCCACGTATACCGTTGGTAGAGGCTATCAAAACCCATACCGGCATTGATATTACCCAAGCTACTACGTTTGAAGCCTTGTGGGATGCCACCTTAGCTGCTGGTTTGCGCGATATTGAACGCAAAGCCACATGGGGCAAACAAGTAGATGAACTGTTCAGCACCTATGTTGAGCCAAACTTGATACAGCCTACCTTCATCATAGATTATCCGGTTGAGCTATCGCCGCTTGCCAAACGCAAACCAGATATGCCAGATTTTACAGAGCGTTTTGAAGGGTTTGTTGGTGGTATGGAATTGGCCAATGCCTTCACTGAACTCAATGACCCCCTAGACCAAGAACAACGCTTCTTAGAACAGGGACGTGCATATCATGCCGGCGATGACGAGGCACACCAAATGGATATTGATTTTATCAACGCCTTAATGTATGGCATGCCACCTACAGGGGGGCTTGGCATTGGTGTTGACCGCTTGGTGATGATTTTAACAAACCAAGCTACCATCCGTGAAGTTATTCTATTTCCACATCTACGGAGCAGAGAGTAGGTTAGTGTATGACAACTGTGCTTATCAATGGAGTTGATAGTGTGCTGGGTGCGCGAGTTGCGCAAGCGATAAAAAAACAAACCGATGCGCAATTGATAGGATTAGCACAACAACAACCAGCCTCAATTGCGCTCAATGCACTTGATGATGTGCTTGTGGGAACATGCAAAGGTCCTGAACTCGTTGAGGTGCTACAGCGCAATAACGTTGCCACTTTGATACATGTGGATATGGCTGGCGAGGAGCAACCTGCCCCCAATCGTGAGGCAGCATTGCAACACAACGTACTTGGGAGTATGGCATTACTTGGAGCCTGTGCAAGTGCGGGAGTGCAGCATGTTATCGTGCGCAGCAGCACCTTTGTGTATGGAGCTAGTCCAACCGTCCCTGTATTTGTATCCGAAGACTGGACCATAGATAAGCCATCCCACTCTGGGTTGTTGCGTGATTATGTGGAACTTGATACCTTTGCAACTGCCTTTGCTCGCAAGCACTCCAACATCAAAGTGACGGTGCTACGATGTGCAGGGTTGCTTGGCAATGGCATTCGTTCGCCACTCGCACGTTACCTTGCTCAGCCAAACCCGATGACGCTCATTGGTTTCGAGCCACGTATCCAAGTGCTGCACCCCGATGATGCGGCTATAGCATTCGCCCTTGCTGCCAAAGGGAGCGTGGCAGGTGTGTTCAACCTAGCTGCCAACGACCCACTACCACTCAACCGCGCTATTCGATTGACGGGACGTTTACCAGCCCTTGTGCCAGAGCAAATGCCGGGGTTATCGGCACATCTCAAGAAGATGTGGGCCTATGACCAAGGGTTCCTGCGCTACAGTTGTGTTGCCGATACACGCCGTGCGCATGCAGAGTTAGGCTGGAAGCCAGCGCATAGCGCCGTAGAGATACTGCGTGCGCTAACAGGAGGCACACATGGATAACGAAATAGAAATCATCATACGCAACAAGCCGGCCCTAGGCGAAAAAAGCATCATCCCCAAACCAAGCACCAGCGCCCCGGCTGTCTTTCAACAGTTTCGCAAAGAAATCGCCTTTTTACAACGACGTATGCAAGGCACCTATCAGACAGACCCCTACGGCATGGACGAAGACATGATAGAGCGCATGCGCCCATTTCTTTCCTTCATGTATCACACATGGTGGCGCATATCCGCAGAGGGGCTAGAGCATATCCCCAACACTGGCCGCGCACTGCTCGTCGCCAACCACAGCGGCGTCCTTCCATGGGATGGAGCCATGGTTGCCACAGCGCTGCATGAAGTACACCCAGCCTCGCGCATCGTGCGCAACCTCTACCTCCACTGGTTTAGCACCTTGCCCTTTGTTGGTACAACCATAACTGCTTTTGGTGGCGTGCCCGGCTTGCCCGAAAACGCCGTGCGCCTGCTCGAAGATAATGAACTTGTCTGCACTTTCCCCGAAGGCATCAAAGGGGTTGGCAAACTTCACAAAGACCGCTACCACCTCGCACGCTTTGGACGCGGTGGCTTTGTGCAAACAGCATTACGCACACGTTCACCGCTCATACCTGTTGCCATTGTTGGTGCCGAAGACATCTACCCCATGATTGCCAATGCCAAACCCATAGCCCAAGCCTTCCAACTGCCCTACTTTCCCATCACACCACTCTTCCCATGGCTTGGGCCGCTTGGTGCTATTCCACTGCCAGTAAAATGGAGTATCACCTTTTGCCCACCCGTTGCTACCGATGGCTACGGACCCAAAGATGCCGACAATCCCTTGGTAGTGTTTGAACTAGCCGAACAGGTACGCAATACCATACAAGAGACAATACATGCCAAGGTGAAGCGGGTAAAACAATAGAGCAATAGAACAATAAAACGGTTATGGATAATGGGCAGGTCACAAAAAATGCCCCTGGAAAGATAGTTCAATCTTGGCATGAAGGTGTCACATATTTAGCCTTTGCCCCAAACCCCTTGCCACCATCCCTTGCTTTTGACACCATGTTTGTTCATGTTCTCTCAGAAGCCGACCGTGCTTTAGGTGAATTGGCAGGGCTAGGGCGCACTATTGTCAATCCACAACTGCTTATTGGCCCATTCATGCGGCGTGAAGCGGTTCTCTCATCACGCATTGAAGGGACCGAAACCGGCATGCTAGACCTGTATGCCTACGAAGCAGGCCAAACATCATTACCGGGTTTTCCAGACCCACCGCCAAAAGAAGATACCCAAGAGATTATCAACTATATTGAAGCATTGCGCTATGGTATCGCACGTATTGAGCAATTGCCAATTTGCTTGCGCCTGATACGTGAGTTGCATGCATGCCTGATACAAGGGGTGCGCGGACAAGACAAAACGCCCGGACAATTTCGCACACGGCAAAATTGGATCGGTTCTGTTGGGACTCCCCTGCGTGAAGCTACCTTTGTGCCACCACCTGTGGAGCACATGCAACACGCACTCAACGAGTTAGAGCACTACATCAATAGCGATTGCCACCTCCCGCCACTTATACGTATTGCCCTTATACACTATCAGTTTGAAGTTATACACCCCTTTCTTGATGGCAATGGCCGTGTAGGACGCTTGCTCATACCGCTCTTACTGATAGCTTGGAAGATGCTGCCAGCACCATTGCTGTATCTAAGCGTGTTCTTTGAAAAAAACAAACGACAGTACTACGATTTGCTTCTCGACGTAAGCCAGCACGGAGCATGGAGCGAATGGCTCACCTTCTTCCTGCATGGTGTTGCTGAACAGGCGCGTGATGCCGTTGAACGTGCAAAACAATTTCAGGACCTCCGGGGAACGTGGCATACACAGATGACACAGACACGTAGTTCATCACACATGATAGCACTCGTAGATAGTTTGTTTGAGTATCCTGTCTTGACCATATCCCGTGCCAAGAACCTTTTGGGTGTAACCTACCCCAGTGCCCAAAAAAATGTGCAGAAACTTGTGGATGCAGGTATACTCAAATCAATGGATGAATCTACCTACAACAAAATTTTCATTGCCGAGGATATTATTCGTATTGTCATGGACTATTGAGATCCAAAGTATATTTTTTTGGACAAAAGTATACTTTATCAGGGGAGAATTATACTTCAGTATAATTCTCCGAGCCAAGGACAGTATTCGTATCATTATGTATTATTGATAACCAAATTATATTTTTTGTCCCAAAAGTATAATTTAACAGGAAAGAATTGAACTTAAGTATAATTCTCCGCTGAAAAAGAACCGAAAGGCGACCACCATGCAACGCATGTATGTTTTGCTCATTCTTATATCGCTAAGCGTGTTGCTTACCTGCTGTTCCGCTTTCAACAAAGGGGAAGATACTGTTGTGGTTGTTGCCACACCACAAGCCACCCTTGTGCCACATACAGCCACCCCAGACGATTCGCCCACGCCAACAGAATCAGCAAGCCCCCCCCCGACTGCACAACCTTCTGCCCCCCCTACAAACCCGACATCAACAGTAGACCCTTCCCAACTGAACATTGACCTAGCGCTTGTTGCCAAAGGCTTCGACCAACCACTCTATGCGACAGGTGCAGGAGATGGTAGCGGGCGTCTGTTTGTCGTGGAAAAACCCGGCTACGTCTCCATCGTGCGCAATGGCAAACGAGAGCCACAACGCTACCTAGATATACGTAGCAAGGTTGCATCAAAAGCGAGTGAACGTGGTCTATTGAGTATAGCCTTTCACCCCGACTATACCACCAATGGGCAGTTTTTTGTCAACTACACCAACCTGCAAGGACATACCGTGATAGCGCAATACCGGGTATCACCATCCAACCCCGATTTGGCTGACCCGGACAGCGAGGAAATCATCCTCACGATTGAACAACCCGCATCCAATCATAACGGCGGGCTTGTCAAGTTTGGTCTCGATGGCTACCTCTACATTGGCATGGGCGACGGTGGTGCAGCCGGTGACCCATGGGACAATGCACAAAACCGCACGGTGCTGCTTGGCAAGTTATTGCGCATTGATGTAGATAGTGATGCTGACAGTACAAAACCCTATACGCTCCCACTAGACAACCCATTTATAAACCAACCCAACATGCGCCCAGAGATATGGGCATGGGGCATGCGCAACCCTTGGCGCTTTTCGTTCGACCGTGGCACGGGCGACTTGTACATTGGTGATGTTGGGCAAAATACCTACGAAGAGGTGCATTATCAACCTGCAAACAGTAGTGGTGGCGAAAACTATGGGTGGAATGTTATGGAAGGAACAGTATGCTACCCCGAAGGTAGCGCCTGCGATAGCAGCGGACTAACCATGCCCATAGCTGTCTATGAACATGCGCAGGGTGATTGTTCTATCACTGGTGGCTATGTGTATCGTGGGCAAGCATATCCTCAACTCAACGGCATCTATTTCTTTGCGGATTATTGCAGTGGGCGGCTCTGGTCATTGCACCAAGATGTTGGCACATGGCAGAGCACACTACTGCTAAAGACTGGTATGAGCATCAGTTCATTTGGCGAGGATGACGCTGGAGAACTCTATATCACAGATTTGTGGAACGGCAATCTCTACCGCTTGGTTGTGCTCTAGCTCTTTCTTTTCTCTTCAGTTAACATGACACGATACAGCTCTAGTACGTCACGCACCCCACGCAGAGGAGTCTGTAAGATACGTGAAGCACGTTGAATGTCGAGCATGCAATTGCGTGGGCGTCGTACTGCCTGTTCGCTACTCAATGCCCATCCAAGAAGGGACGGGGCATGCCCATAGAACTGAGCAAGCAATACACCAAAGTCATACCGGCTCAAACAATCTGCTCCGGCAATATGTAAGACACCACGATAGGGATGCTGGGTAAGTTCCAACAGAGCAGCCGCAAGGTCGCCTACAAAAACAGGGCAGCGATACTCGTCTTTGAACAATTTCGCATCGCTCAACCCATGGGCTATATCTAAGACAAACTGCGTATGCCTGTCTATAGGGTGAAAGCCATAGATGAGTGATGTACGAACGATGACCATGTTAGTACAATGTTCTAACACAAACTGCTCAGCGTCGGTTTTGGCTACTCCATACGAAGTTATGGGGTTGGCTTGGTCTTCTTCGTTATAGGCACCAGCGCGTTCACCATCGAAGATAACATCGCTTGATAGATGTATCATGCGCACGCCCATAGCACCGGCAGCGCGAGCAACGTTGCGCGTTCCCGCTGCGGTGACGGGCCACATAGCAGGCTCTTGCTGCTGAAAGGCGGTATGAATGACAACATCGGGACGAATCAAATCAAAACTATCTTCAACAGATGCTTGGTCACATACATCAAGCGGGAGCCAATTGACATCGGGTGGGCTATCCACTGGCAGTGGTTTGCTATAGTAACTAGCAGCAATGAGAAAGCCTTGTGTATGGCTTTTTTTTACCAATGCATTGCCCAAATATCCTGTGCCACCGGTTATGAGAAGACGTTGCATAAGAAAAGACTTGGCTACGTGCCTTCGATAGGCGCAGACACCATGCTGTCTCGTACCTTTTATAGACTCCGGTACCGGCGCTTCTTCGTCCTTCGACAGGTTTACATGTTGGTCATGTTTTACAGAACGGTTGCAATTTTTCAAGCGCTGCGCGTGCGGCATCTTGAGCTGCTGCTTGCTTGCTAGAGCCATGTCCTACACCTAGGCACTCTTCGCCTTTGAGCACTTCGACAGTAAATTGGCGACAATGGGCCGGTCCTGTCATATCTACAGTACGATAGGTTGGTGTGATGCTATATTTGGATTGCATGAACTTTTGTATTTGGGTTCTGTAGTCTATCTCCGCATCACCGGCCAGAACACGTTGAGTTTCACGTTCTAAAAAAGGTTCTACAAACAGTTGAGCAACATCAATCCCTTGGTCGAGATAGATGGCTCCGACAACGGCTTCAAACACATCGGCCAAGAGCGCATCGCGTGTACGTGCAGCACGCGCTTCTTCGCTGCGGCTAATACGCACATAGTTGCCTAGTTTCACATCACGGGCAAACCGTGCCAAGGTTGTCATGCGGACCAGGTCTGCCCTCAAGGTACTCAGTTCACCTTCGCTATGCTCAGGAAATTGTTTATATAACCACGAGGCTGTTAAAAATGTTAAGATAGCATCGCCTAGAAACTCCAAGCGCTCATTCGATAAATGTTTCGGTGTATCTTTGTGAAATTCCCTAACATAAGAACGATGCGTCAATGCCACTTGGAGTAGGTGTGGTTCTGTGAATGTAATGCCCAGAATTTTACTCAGTTCAGTTTCCATACGGTATTACACATGTTTAACTGTTTCAAATCCCTGTATATTACGCACT
Organism: uncultured Chloroflexaceae bacterium; assembly: GCA_964626155.1. Classification (GTDB taxonomy): domain Bacteria; phylum Chloroflexota; class Chloroflexia; order Chloroflexales; family Chloroflexaceae; genus JAAUSY01. The sequence continues at coordinate 166,281 of CAZVEN010000003.1, forward strand.
AAATCTCCGAAATGCCAATGAAACATTATGCCCACCAAAACCAAATGAATTTTTGAGCACAATATCTACCTGACATGGGCGTGTGGTATGGGGTACATAGTCAAGGTCGCAAGCTGGGTCGGGGTGATGAAGGTTGATAGTAGGAGGCAAGATATTGTGCTTGATGGCAAGGATACTGATAATAGATTCGATAGCGCCTGCTGCTCCTACAAGGTGCCCCAATTGTGATTTGTTGGAGCTAACCGGTATGTGGTAGGCATGTGGGCCAAACACTGCTTTGATAGCGGCTGTTTCGGCTGGGTCCCCTGCGGGGGTACTCGTTCCGTGTGCATTGATATAGCTCACTTCGTCAGGGGCAATATGGCTTTGTTTGAGTACCATATCCATAGCACGTGCAGCACCTTCGCCGTTTTCAGGCGGCTGGGTAATGTGGTAGGCATCGGCTGAGTTACCATACCCCACCATTTCGGCAAGAATAGGAGCGCCACGATTGATAGCATGCTCCAATGCTTCAAGAATAAGCACAGCACCACCTTCGCTCAAAATGAAGCCATCTCGCGTAGCATCAAAGGGGCGTGAAGCGGTTTCAGGCTCATCATTGCGTGTAGAGATAGCCCGTGCGCTATTGAAGCCAGCTATACCAAGTGGGGTAATAGCAGCTTCGGTTCCACCGGCTATCATCACGCTGGCCCACCCACGTTTAATGACTTGAAATGCTTCACCAAGCGCATGGGCACCACTTGCACAAGCCGAGGTGGTACAAAGATTTGGTCCGCGTGCGCCTGTCAAAATAGCTATTTGCCCGGCTGCCATATTGGTTATCATAGCCGGTATGGTAAAGGGGCTGACACGCCCAGGACCACGTGTGCGCAATGTCTCTAGTTGTGTCGTTATGGTTTCAATACCACCAATACCACTCCCAAGAACAACCCCTACCTCAATACTATTTTCAGGGGTGATTGTCAACTCCGAGGTACGTATCGCTTCCTGCGTAGCCGCAAATGCAAAATGCACAAAGCGGTCTGTGCGGCGCACCTCTTTGCGGTCCATATACTGTGCTGCATCAAAGTTTTTCACCTCGCCTGCAATATGTGTTTCAAAACCTTCTGTATCAAAACGTGTTATTGGGGCGATACCACAGCGCGACTCGGTGATATTCTTCCAGAGTGTTGGCACATCCAACCCCAATGGACTTACTGCTCCCATGCCGGTAATAACGACACGCTGACCCGTTTCCATGCATCATCTCCTCATGAAACCCCACACAACATAACAAACAGATACAAAAAACCGCTATGGACTGAAACCACCACAGAACCTCTTATGGCATTGTACGTCTGTTTTATCCATTTCTCTACAAATATCTCTTGCAACGCTCATAATGCTGGAGAATCTTCCTACGAATGGGGTTTACTTTTCACTATCAATCTAAACATAATTTCATGTTCAAAGCAATGCATATTATAGCAGATGAACGGGGTATGGGCAAAAAACGGGCACACTCTTTTATAAGAACGCAAAATAGCCCAATACTGCAACGAGTATCAGGAGAAAAACACTACCCCAGAAGAAAATGACCCGTTCCCAGTTCAAAAACCGCCAATCAATTGGTAAGACATTTTCAAAACCACATATGGAAATGGTATAGAGGTGGTCTTGCTTGTGCTGCTCTGCGGTTGTTTGCTGGTCTTTGTCCTTCAGGTTTGGTTTAGGCGCATCGCCCAAATCAAACGTCACCTCAGTAACAGGCAACATACCGATAGTCAATTCACTCATCAAGATGCGCGTTTCATCGCCGGTTGCTTCTACTGCTTGCTCAAGCAACGATTGTACGCCAGGTATGTCGGACCATTCGGGGTAGAGTGCTTGTTCTGTTCCACGCACATCGCCAATGCATCGCTCACAATAGACTTCTTTGATGGCGCAGGTACGCAAGAGCCATGTTGCATCTGTAAACGAGAGATCATCGTGCGTCTCAAGCATTCGTGCAGCACGTTGCCACCGGAAGGCTTTGCGCTGGATTAGGCGTCCCATAGCATCGCAACGTTTGCATGGAAGCCCACCGCGTCCTTCGCATTCTGGGCATGGCACAACGACTTGCTCAGTACGTGGGCGTGCTGAAGCTTTGGTAGTGGTATCAGAAGGTGTAGGCATAGGCAAATCGGCGTTTGCTGGCTGTTTTCGCCTAGACGCCGAGCGCATCTGCAAAGGTGACGTGCTATCAGGATTATCTTCGGGTTTATCTAGGGGCTGTGCTGGTAGCGTGCGTGTCACGGTGATGCGCTGGCGACCATTACAACGCGGGCATACCGTTTTTCCTTTTCCATCACACTGTTCGCAGCTAACCACCCGCGACGATCCGGGCAAAATAACCTGATCGCCGGCATCGTCTTCAAAGCTTTGTACTGGGGCAAGGGGTACTTGCCAGTGATTGACTTCTAACTCGAGCGGAAAAGACCGTGCTGAATAATCTGGCTCTTCAATGGTTTGGGGTTGCCCACGTTGCTCATAGAGCACATGGAGTTTGTAGAAATAGATATTGTGGCTAGAAATGCGGTGCAGTCTGGCAAGACGGCCTAGCATAGGGCGACGAAAGAAACCATTGCGGAACCCTTGCTTTGACCATGTATTGAGCAGAGCAGCAATCGTATCAGGTTGACATAGCGCTTGCGCACGCTCATGGGCTTGGGCTATGGGGGTGCGGATGAGATGTTCGCCCAAGACCATTTCAACGGCATTAGGGGAAACACCACGAGCATAAAACCCGCCTGTAATGGGAAGACCAGATTGCAGCGTAGCACCACTTTGTTGAGATAGGGGTGATGCTGGCTGGCTTGATGCAGTTTGGTTCATATCATAGACTTGGGTAGTGGCATGGTGATGTTGCATAATACGTTCTAGCTCATCAACGGATGCTTGGGCACTAGGAAATCGTTTGGTAGGGTCTGTAGCAAGCATTGTACGTATAACCCGGTCTACCTCGTCGGGAATAGTGTGAACGCCACGTTGTTTGAGTGGCAAGGGTGGTTCAAAAACGCGGTTGTGTGGGCCGGGGATCGTATCCCATGGTAAGCTACCACTGAGCATGACGTAGAGGATAACCCCTAGGCTGTAGATGTCGGATAGGTTGGTCACTTCTTTGGCGGAGCGTGCATGTTCAGGAGACCAAAAACCGGGGGTGCCCATGACACGCTGATTAACTGTTAAGTTTTGCTGCGGGTCATGCGCAATACCAAAATCGCTTAGCAGAGCGCGACCGGTCATTTCCTCTACTAATACATTGCCCGGTGACACATCGCGGTGTATGATAGATTGCATATGCGCATAGTCTAATGCAGCAGCTATTTGTTTGAAAATACCAAGCGCATCTGCAAAATGCAATTTTCCCATGCGGTCCATAAGAGCTTGCAATGAGTTACCTTGAATATACTCAAGTATAGAGTAGTAGTAGGGATCATACAAGCCATGGTCGTAGATTTGCACAATATTTGGGTGCTGGAGGCGTCCAAGCAAGTTGGCTTCGCTACTGAAGCGCTGTATGGTCTCAATATCTTGCGAAAGGAGTAGTTTAACAGCAACAAAACGATGTTCAAGGTAGGCATGGTGGGCCAACCATACTTCACTCGTAGCACCACGCCCAAGTTCATGATCTACTAGGTAATTGCCAATTTGTTGTATTGTTTGCTTTCTCTTCACCATGGTGGCTCTCCTTCATCTGCTCACCGCTATTATAGCATCAAAACAAAGGTGCATTGGTGGCAGGTGTGCTCTGTGTCTTGCATCCTACTCCATTTTGCGCTACTATAGCACCATGCGGTAAGCTGTACATCTGAGTGTGCATATTTTCAAGGAGCTATAATACCATGTCTGAGTTTTATATTGATGAGGGGTCCCCCGTTCTGGTTGATTTTGCTCTTTCACCAGCATTTCAACAAGAGACACTTTCGCCAGAAGAACTAGCGGCAAAGTCTTCGCAAGCACTTGATATGGCTATGAATGCTATTCATCATATGGCGCGGCGTGTTGTATCTATGAAGGACCAGTTGTCTGTACTAGAGCAACCAACAATGATAGAAGTTGAGTTTGGATTGAAGCTCGATGCACAAGCAGGTGCATTGATAGCCCAAACAGGTAATGATGCATCTATCAACATAACCCTCACATGGGAACGCGAAGACGATTACTTAGATGATGATGATGACGATGAATACTACAATGGTTCTGAGGATGAGATGTGATGCGCTTATAACCAAATAATTTTTAGGTGTTTTTTTTGCGTATTAATCAGGGTCATGTCAAAGTTGGTTTGAGAGTACATGCCACATTTGGTATGAACAAAGGCTTCTAGGGACAAAAGTGTCCCCCACCACTGCTGCGGTGGGGTAGGGTGTTTTTTGCTCTCTTCGCACACATTTGCCACGGACTAGTAGTCCTTTCCCTGTTTTTCATAGCGTATTCAAAACCAACTTCAAAGCAGTTCGCGTTGCTGCTCAATGGTGGGGCTTCAATTTCTTCCCGCTGGGTCTCCAAAGTCTCTACGAGGGCCTGTGTATCGCGTGCTAGGTCGGCCGGGGCAAGACTATCCATGGTTTCAAAGCGTAGGTCAAGAAAATCAAAGATCATCTATGTCGCTTGCAGATTCTGGGTAAAATGTACGTTTATGCATGGTAGATGTACAGGATTTGTGAACGCTAAACCCCTACTATCCATATTCGTATGTGGGTAACGCATAAAGCGATACAAAAGGAGTTGTTTCGATGAAAAGCATACCAGAGTCTGTTTCTAGGCTCATAGAAGATTTACAGGGAGATGAAGAATTTGCGCATTCACAAGCGGCTTTTGCTTTGGGTATGATGGGCGATCCTGCTGTCAAACCATTGATAAAATTGTTAGACCATTCGAGTGCCGAAGTACGCATGCGTGCTGCATGGGCATTAGGCATTATGGGACCAACGGCGCTACCTGCCTTGTTGGAGTTGTCTGAGACTTCCAACCCACGGCTACGGATTGAGGCTATCCGTATTTTGGGTGTTGTGGGTGAAGCTCGTGCGCTCAAACAATTGCTTGCGGGTTTGACAGACCCCGACCCGCATGTAGCCGCACGAGCCGCTCGTGCAATTGGGAGAGTTGGCGACCCGCGTGCATATCATGCGCTTCTCACCACACTCCGACACCCAGACCCAGATGTGCGTTTTGAAGCATGTCGCGCACTATCCGACCTGCACGTAGCTGAGTCGGCATCATATTTATTGGAATTGGCCGAGCAAGACACAGCAAACACCAGTTGGGGGGCCTCCGTTGCTGAAGTAGCCCGTCTTGCAGCAGCAGAGGTGACAAACGATGCTCATAAATCGCTTGATGATGAATTTGACCGTATTACCAGGTTGGTGCAGCAGCAATCCAATGGCGTTGTTTCTGCTTCGCCCGCGTGAATGGTTCATCTTTGGTATCCTAGCGCATAGACCCGTGAGGAATGTACGACGCTCCTACGGGTCCTGTTTCTTTTTTTATTAGGACCTCGCGCAAAGACGCAAAGAACGCAAAGGTACTAAAGAAGGGAACATGCAATTCTTTGCTGGCACACTCCAACACGGGTAGGTTTTTACCACAGAGAACACAGAGGACACAGAGAAAACACAAAAAATGAATTAAGGAATATACGCTATGCTTGAAGAAACATATCCCATTAATGGCGTACATGGAAACAATGGTACGTATTGGCTCAACCCAATGAGCAAACAACACATAGCCACGATTGCTGAACATACCCTGCCACATGATGATGCCCTGCACCAAGACGAACTGCGCGAACTGCAAACCTACCACATCATCCCGGTATCAATTGCACATCTCAATGAACTCAAAGCACAGAGCCAACGTGCCAGCGCACAGACTAGCCCCTTTGCATTTGAGCCGCGCAACCTCGCTGAAGCCGGTTGGGGTGTCCTATTTGCCGAACGTGATGAACGGGCATATGCCATACAAGAAGCCCTTAGTGCATTGCTACAGCATCGTGCTAGGCAAGCTGGCAATCGCTACAACGTCTTCATCGGGGCAGACGCATACCGTGCTGAAACGCGCACGACCTTCCTGCGTGGACGCCCAGCTAGTGTAGACCCAGACAGGGTACCCTACTACCTTCTCATTGTTGGTGAGCCAGACGTCATCCCATGGGAATTTCAGTATCACCTTGCATGCTATCATGCCGTTGGGCGCATTGCCTTTGAAACACTCGATGAATATGCACACTATGCCCATAGTGTTGTTGCGGCTGAACAAGACTCCTACTCACTCCCACGCACTGCCACCTTCTTTGGTGTACGCAACACCGATGACCCGGCGACACAGATGCATGCAGATACGCTTCTCCATCCCCTCGCTGCTATGTTGGCTGAGGACCAACCCGATTGGCATATCCAAACAATGGTGGGTGAGCAAGCTACCAGGCAACATCTCCACGAACACATCGGCGGCGATGCAACGCCGGCCTTGCTTGTTGCGGCTGGCCATGGAGTAGCCTATCCACACGGGACACTCAAGCGTCTGTATCATCAAGGCGCACTTGTCTGTCAAGATTGGCCGGGACCTGTGCAATGGGGGCAACACCCCATACCCGAAGACTACTATGTTGCTGGAACACATATAGGTGCCCACGCATGTCTCACAGGCACAATAGCCTTTCTCTGTACCAGTTACAGTGCGGGCACATCCCACGCGCACACGCCCGACAGCTTGCAACAGGCAGAGAAAGCCATGCCCCGTGCCTTTATAGCCGACTTGCCACGGCGTATGCTTGGGCATCGTAAGGGTGGCGCATTAGCTGTGGTAGGGCATCGTGCTCATGTGTGGGGCTGTGCGCAACAAGAACTGCATGCACAGTCGCACCAAGCACTGCCTATCAGCGAACCCCAAGCTTTCCGTGACGCGCTCAACCAGTTGATGCGTGGCGACAGGCTCGGATTGTCCCTTGAGCCGTTGCGTGTTGGCTACCGCGAAGCTATGATTGCATTGAGTAACCAGTTTCCCCTTGACCTGCAAGCTAGCACAAACCGTGAACAGAAAGAACGCCAAGTCGCTGTATGGTGGGCTATGAGCCGCAACCTGCGCGACTATGTCACCATTGGAGACCCGGCTGTGCGTCTGTCTGTTTCCAGTACGTCACCATCCCATGAACGGGTTTACCCCACGCCAGCAACCATCAACCTGCCGTCATTCGATTCGCTGCATCCGAGCAATCGTCCTTCTGTTGTCGAATCACATGAGGAAGATGCACCGTGGAACCCACGCACGCTTGAGCATGCATTGCAATCACTTGTTGCATCGCTCGCCGAAAACAACCCCTCCTACCAACGATTACACGCATTGGCACACAACGTGCAAGCATTGGAGAAAATGGAGCACGATTTGGACGACGAAAAACGCACATTAGCCAAGCTACAGAACAAATATAAACAGGCATGCGAGGATGAGCAACACTATTTGCAACAGGCACAAGGGGACCAGGATGTTGATGCAGGGACAACCACAAGCATTACTATTGAAAACCCAAAGTTTGCCTCATCCGATGGCCATACCCTCACGATAGAGGATTTTATCCAAGGACACCACATCACCTTTTCTGCTGATGCGTCCCGTTTGTTGTATGAGGTGTTGAAGCAACAGATTGGGTAGGTGTGCAAACAGTACAAAGTGTTTTCTATTCTTCTGGTATAATAGGCACGTTCTTATTCGTAGAGGTTTGTACCAAGAGGAGTCTCTATACTATGAGTGAACAACCTGAGCAACCCGAACAATCTGAACATATCATCCCCATCAACGGCATGCTTGTTGATGATGAAGGAAACAGTAGTTATTTCTTTCCTGGCAGTCTTGCACAACTGACTGCCGAAGACATCAAAAAAGTGGTGCAGGGGCAAAAGCTCGATGATGAAACGGTCGTCGTGCGCAAACAACCAGAAAGAACACTGGAAGAGAAACAACGCGACATCCGCACCTTTGCCGTTTTTCTCGTACAGCGAGTGAAAGGCAAAACAGAAACGGAAGCGCAACAAGTAGCCGACCTTGCAGTTGAAACGATGGCAATGGAACATGTTGCCGCCGCCAACGAGTGGGCTAAAACACTGGCATTAGCACAGGGCTATGCCCAAGAAGATGCCCAAGCAATCTTCTCCATTATCGAAGATGCTCAACTGGCACGCTTTCAGGGAGGGGTTGGCACAGTTGCGGACCTAGCGCACGAAATTGCCCTAGAAGGGAAATATGCCGATAGCGCCGACGATATTTCGCGCATTGCAGCCAAGGCAGCCTACCTCGTCACGGCAAATTTTTTTGATAAAGCATTAGAACTAGCCCTCGCCAAAGCCAAAACGGCCGGGCTATCCAAAGACGATGCCCAAAATAGGGCGCTTTTGGCAACTGAAGCACGCGCATTGGTGGATGTGGCCGATATAGCATTGCAAATAGCCCACGAAATGGGTGAAACCACGGATACTATCAACTCCATTGCCGATATAGCCGCCAAGACAAAAGCTTTGGAAGAGGAAAATATTACATTGTTGTGGAAGACCAAGGCTGGCCGCGTGCGAGCAGAGCATGTATTGTTTGACCAAGCCCGCACCCTAGCGATGCAGCAATCTGTCTCAGCAATACGTGCCAGCGATAGCGCTCGTATTGCTACCAAAGCCGTTATGCTTTCCCTAGAGCAAGCCGACGTGTATCAGGCTGCCCTAGCCCTAGCCCTAGCCAAGAGTGAACCGGGCGAGAAAGCCTATCAATTTGCCAAAGAAGAAGCCAGTACCTTTGTTGCCAATGTCATCAACCGTTCGCTTGAGGAACTTAGGCTCAAAGAAGGCTCTGGTGTTCACTATGCCACGGTTGAAGGGGTTGATTCTAACAATATGGCAGAGGCGGGTTGGGGTATCATCTTTGCCGATAGCGATAAAGAGAGCGTAGAGCGTATCAAACAAGCCCTCAAGCCCTTGTTAGATTTCCGTAGAACGCAAGCAGGTGGCACCTATGAAGGCGGTGGCTTATACCGTGAATTTACTGGCAGCGATGCCTACTTTCCCCGTGATGATAAACGCACATTTCTCGACCGCCACAGCATCGGCTTTGGTCCCGTAGACCCGCGCAAAGGTGTGCCCTACTACTTGCTCATCGTCGCCTCGCCAGAAACCATCCCCTACGAGTTTCAGACTGAGCTAGATGTGCAATTTGCTGTTGGGCGCATCTGGTTTGCAGATGCACAAGGCAAACCAGACCTAGAAGCCTACAAGCGCTATGCCCATAGTGTGGTGTATTCTGAGCAAGAAAAACTACCCGGCAAACTGCCCATACCACGTTCTGCCACCTTCTTTGGCGTGCGTACCAAAGGCGACGCGGCCACCGAGCTAAGCGCTGAACACCTCATCAAGCCCCTTGCCGAAAAGCTTTCGGCCGACCAACCCGATTGGGATATACAAACTATTGTAGATCAAGACGCTACCAAAGCCAACCTGAAACATGTGCTAGGCGGCGAAAAAACATCTGCGTTCGTCTTCACAGCCAGCCATGGCATGTGCTTCCCCAACAACCATAGCAAGCAATTCCCGCACCAAGGAGCATTACTTTGCCAAGACTGGCCTGGACCCGGAAATCGGGTAGCGCGTGACCACTACTTTGCCGCCGAAGATATAGACGATGACGCCAAGCTCATGGGCATGATTGCCTTCTTCTTTGCCTGTTTTGGGGCCGGCACACCAGAACTCGATGACTTTGCAAAACAGGCCTTCAAAGATCGCCCCGACGCCATAGCTCCCAAATCGTTTCTCAGTAGCTTGCCTATGCGCATGCTCAGCCACCCCAATGGGGGAGCACTTGCGGTGGTAGGGCATGTCGAGCGAGCGTGGGGCTATTCATTCCTCCTCGGTGATAAGCAACAACAGCTCCAAACCTTTCAAAGCACACTCAAAGCTTTGTTCGACGGAAAACGGCTTGGCTATGCATTTGAATATTTCAATGTACGGCATGCTGAAATTAGTGTTAGTTTAGCAGGTATGATGCAGAGAATTGAGACCCAGAGCAAGACGGTAGTTGCTGAACTGTGGACGACCAATAACGATGCACGCAACTATGTCATCCTAGGCGACCCGGCCGTCAAGCTACCCGTTGATGCGTAGGATAGGTAGAGGTATTCCAATGTATTTTGATTTTCTCATTCCAAGACGCCCTGAGTCGTCTCAGAAAAGAGCGAGAGGAAGAAAGAGAAACACGACCAAACCACTAGAAGAATGGAAACAATTTGTGCGGGAAGAGGCTGCAAAGACTTGGACAGGAGCGCTTTGCAAAGAGAATGTTCAACTCATGTTGGTGTATCTTTGTGGTAGAAACTTTATTGATACAGACAACATTATCAAACCTATTCAAGATGCTCTTGAGGGGCTTGTATATGTAAACGATAAACTTGTTATTGATGTAGAATCACACCGACGCACAATAGGTGAGGTCTCTATAACCGAAAAATGTCCTGATGCTCTTACTCGGGGCATAGAATTAGGTATAGAATGTGTTTATGTTCGCGTTTGTTCATCAAAACCATTGGAGGATTATCTATGAAAAACACAACTGATTGGGACCGTGCTGCCCATAATGCCCTGCAATCTAACATAGCAAAAAACTATAGAGCGCAGGGATTTGATGTTGTTCTGGACCCCCAACAAACTGACCTCCCGTTTGGACTCGGAGGGTATCGCCCTGACATTCTTGTCAGAACGTCATCGAATGAAGGGTATATTATTGAAGTCAAACCATCTATGATGTACACACCGGTTGAACGGTATATGGACATTGCTGACACAGTGGCGGAGCACCCTGGGTGGGTCTTTTTGTTGGCTACCGGCGAAGATGTAGCTCTTAACGTCCACGAAAGAAATGACGATGGTTTCCTGACATGGGACGATATGCTTAAACGGCGCACCCAAGCCGAACAATTACTGTCGCAAGGGCAAACCGAAGCGGCATTCCTTTTTTTGTGGGTGACGCTAGAGGCAGCAATGCGCCGCGCAGCAAAAGAGCTCCTCATCCCTATACAGCATCTTCCAACTGATTCACTCATACAGCATATGTATTCGGTAGGCGATTTTTCTATGGGAGAATTTGATGCAGCAGAGGCTTTGCTAAAAGTTCGCAATTGCCTTGTTCATGGCTATTATTCACCTGTTGCACTTGAAGAGGCTACAAAACAATTGCACGAATTAGTCAACGAACTGCTCACAGCGTGGGTAGAAGATGATGATGCCTGTCCTACGCTATAGAAGTGGAAGAGAGAGGAGAAAAACACATGCCACCAGCCTATAAGAGCACTCATGCATGGCCAACATTGAATGACTTTGGTTTTTCAGATGGCGATACGGTTTTTGCATCCGAGAGTGTGCCAGAAGATAGAGAAGGAACAGGAACAGAACAAAGCGTTTCAGCGACTGAACCATCACCTACACAGCCAGCATCTTCTGGGGGGCAGTCGTATGGTTGGTTTGATTCAGGGCGCACAGAACGACCGGGGCGAACTGAGCGAACAACACGAACAAGCGATATGGAGCCTGACGGTGCGCCGGAGCCAGAAACGACACCCGAAGAATCGCAGTTTGCCCAGATACAACAAAACCTCACCGACGCCATGCGTACACTGGCCGAAAAAATTGGCCACGCCTTGGAAGATGCGGCTACCTTGCATGTAGAGACCTATGTCAGCGATGAGATAACCCGCGATTTCAAGACACAAGCTAGTCTGCGGGCTATCACACGTATTGAGATAGATGGCGATATGCAAGTATGTGTGCCGCGACGCGAAGGCGACATTGATGCTGAATTGTGGGGTGTGCATTTGGATATGGTCAAGCAGGCGCAGGAGCACCGCGCTGAGCTTGTCAACTCACTGGTGAAAGCAGCCGGCGAATTGCTCAATGTACTCAAAATAACCTAACATGTCTATCTTTGAACTGACGTTTGAACACAACGATGAGGAACCCCAAGACGCTGATGGCGTGCTTGGGTGGTGGTCGCTCGCACCAAATACTCTTGCGCCACAGCAGGGGGTTTCATTTGGCATGCCTGAAGAAACAACCGAACCTGATACGGCCATTTGGCGCGTCAAGCTACCAGCAAACCACGCCGAGGCACATGCCCATATGCGCCGAATGGAAGCATCGCTGGATGTTTCGCGCCGCGAGAGCTTGCCCATGGCCAAGCAAAAGCTAGATGCCCTTGTTGCACAACAATCAGGGCAATTGGACCAGCGCGGGGTTGCTTTCGATGCTGCTTTCGTCTATGATGAAGCCGAGGTTGAGTTGCTCAACGCTCTCAGCAAGATGAACAGTGAGCGCGACCCAAGTGCCGGCTTGAGCTTTGGGTTGTTCAACCAAGGGGAGGAAACGAAGAGTCAGTTTGCAGATGATGTGCAGGATTTTTTGACCCGCTTGCTCAGCTCCATCACATACTATGCATGGGTTGAAACAGAGATAGCAGAGCGATTGTGTGCCCGCACATCAGTGAGTTGGACAAGTGATTTTACCACGTTGTGGAAACACGGTGTTACGAGAAAACACATGACACTCCATCAACGCTCTATCACCCTTGCAATACAATCACGCGATATGTTGGTGCAGACCGTGGTGCTTTCTATGCAGGGAGCTGTCAAACTATCAGTGCTCTTGTCTTCTATGTCTACCCCTGTAGGGGCAGTATTGGCACTACCGGCTGCTTGGAAATTTGTCAATCAAATACTCAGGAGAAGGAGAGAAGCAAATGGCGTATGATCTAGAGACGGCTATTAAAAACGCTGCTACAACCATTGCCCAATATGTTGATGATGTGGCAACGTTGACGGTCGTCACGAAGTATGTGGAGATTGGAGACGAAGACACGACAGGGTTCGATGCGGCCAACCCGGTGGCGCGTACAACGATTAAGATGCTGGTAGATGGTGATAGTGAGACTATCATCCCCATGCGCAAGTCGAAAACAGACGGTGAGCTTGAGGTAGATGAGTTGTTGTTTGACATCCATACGAACAATGTGCAGATGGCTATTGAGTATCGTTCACGCATGATGGATGCATTGTTGAGTGTATTGGAATCTCGCATGCGGGGTATCCGGTAGAGATGAGGATGCCATGACTATTCTTCTCTGGGGGGCTATGGTTTCGGCTGTAATAGTCGTTTCAGCGCCATTGTTGCACTTGATACGGCTCCATTTGGCGAAACGATTTCCTCCTACAACAGCGTTTTCGGTCGCCGTCATTGTTCCCTGCAAGGGGAATGACGACCCAGATTTTGAAAATAACCTGCTTAATATCGTACAACAAGATTACGATGGGCAGGTTCAATTTATCTTTGCTGCTGAAAGTGAAGAGGATACCGCTGTAACCGTCTTACGTAGCCTTGAACAGCGCTTTGAGCGGGTACAAGTATGTATTGCCGGGTTTTCAAAACAATGCGCACAAAAAACATTTAATGTTCTCAAAGCCATGGAACTTGCCAAACCAGATACAGAGGTTTTCGTCATTGCCGATGCCGATATTCAGCCCCATACCACATGGCTGCAAGAACTGGTCGCCCCATTCCAAGACCCCAAGGTAGGCGCAGCAACGGGCTTCTTCCGTCGCATTCCTATGACGCACACATTTCGCTTGGGCGACTATTTGGCCGGACAGCTTAGCTCATTTATGATTATCGGCGTCTCAATAGATAGGCTCAAAACACTGTGGGGAGGAAGTCTAGCGGTACGCAAAGCTATCATGGATAAACATAACCTTTACAACCAACTTGCCACTGAAATTGTAGATGATATTGCTATTATGCATGCTTTGCATCAGCACAATATTGAACGGCGCTATGTGCAAAGTTGCACCCTCAAAAGCTACTGCGATATGACGGTAAAAGAGAGTATAGAGTGGTTTTTGCGACAGGTGCAATTTATACAGATTTACTTCAAAGCGCTCTACGCTTTCTTCTTTGTCGTTGCCGTACCGTTTGCATTCTATGTGTTGCTCACACCCTTTCTATTGCTCTATGGAATTGTTGCGTACAATGGTGTTGCAGTGGGAGTTTCATTGCTCTTCTGGGTGTTACTCCTCATTTTTGGGGCATTGCTCTACATTGATACGCCCATTAACCCGTCCAATGTGTCACAGGATGATCTACATTATAACCCATTGCTGTGGGTGCTTACTACGCCAATGGCCTTTGTGTGGGGAACACTCGCATTGATGAAAACATGGTTCCGGGTGAAAAATAAGATTCTTACGATGCGTTGGCGCAATATTACCTATCGTGTGGATGTGAAAACGGGTAAGGTCATGGAAGTCATCCGGTAGATAAGGACGCAATGGGTCCGTAGAGACGTAGCATGCTACGTCTCTACGGTTCCTACATGTAGTAAGCATCATGCATCGTCGGGCTGGATGAGTTTATATCCTATGCCACGCTCAGTAATGATGTACCCTGAGCCAAGCTTTTTACGCAAATTGCGAATATGCGTTTTTAGCATAATGAGCGCTTCCTCTTCATCATTCACTTCCAAGCGGTGTGTGTGGCGCACAATGTCGCTGTAGGGCATGGCTAATGTTGGGTTTTCGGACAGACAGCGCAGCACCGCATGCTCTATGGGCGTTATATGGAGCGTTTGCCCACGCAAAGTCACTTCTTGGCGCGTTGTACCAACATAGAGTTCACCAATCGTAAACGGTTTCTGGGATGGTTGCGATGCAACATATGGTGGGGGCTTTGGTATAGTTTTGGGTTCCTCGGTTGTTGTAGACCGAGAACGCGATTGGAAGAGGGCCGAGGTTGCCTGACTCAAGTGATGTTCGGCAGTGTGGCGTTGTACTGCCCCTTCTATGCATATAATCAAGTCGTTGGGGTCACACGGTTTGAGCAGGTAGTCATAAGCTCCTTCACGAATAGCAGCAATGGCCGTTTCAAGCGAGCCATGCCCCGTGAGAATGATGACAGAAGGAAGGTAGGGTTGTTGTCGTGCAGCATGCAATACATCCATGCCATCAATCTCGCCCATGACAATATCGGTGAGCACCACATCAAATGTATCACTATTGAGCAGTGCAATAGCCATTTCACCATCAGGTGCTTGTGTCACCTGATAGCCTGCATATTGCAACCGATACGCCAATGTGATGCGTGTATCTGGATCATCTTCAACCAGAAGAACGTGTTTTTTCATATGCTCTTTCCAAGGGCAATAAAACAGTGAACGTGCTTCCTTGTTTGGGTTGGCTCTCTACATGCATTGTGCCGCCATGTTGCTTGACTATCTGGCTACTAATGGCAAGCCCTAGTCCTGTTCCCTTTTCCTTTGTCGTAACAAACGGCTCAAAAATACGTAGCAAAAGGTCCGAAGTGATGCCATAACCAGTGTCGCTGACGGTAATCGTCAATGTATGCTGATCGGCAACCCCATTGAAACGCAGTATGCCGCCGTGTGGCATAGAATCTAGCGCGTTCATGATGAGATTCAATATGACCTGTGTCAGTTCATCTTCGCGCCCTTCCGGTTGTGGCAATTCACTTTGGATGTTGTTTTCGACGACGATACGTTGCTCACGCAAGCGCTTCCCCGTAAGCAGCAACACCCGCTCGATAATGCCCGCTATATCAACTGCACCAGGAACTTTGGCACCTGGGCGGTACATATCCAACAATTGGCGCACAATATGGCCTATGCGCTTAATTTCTTTGAGTGCATAGGCGAGAAAGGTTTCACGGTCTTGGTCATTGGCTATCTGGAGCAGATCAAGCGAGTTGTACAATGCTTGAAGTGGGGTGTTGATTTCGTGTGCTACACTAGCTGAAAGACGCCCACTGGCAGCAAAACGCTCATTTTCAATGAGACGGGCTTGGAGTTGCACATGTTCCGTGACATCGGCTACATGCATGATGGTTTGTGGAACAGCATGCTCAGGTGGGCTAAGTGTGATAGTCTGAACATCAAGAATGCGGGTGACTTCATCTGGGCTATGGTAGCGAATACGTTTGCGGCTTAGCGTTGGCGCAGTAGTATTCATTGCCAGCAAGTCGGCAATAGAGTCGCCAAATTCTGTACCCTCAAACACTGTCCCTATCAAGTCATCTATACTGTCGCCAAGGAGCAGAGCCATAGCGCGGTTGATAGCTTGTATCTGGTTGTCCCTATCTAAGAGCAACAAACCATCGTATAAACCATCGAAAATAGCCCGTAACACATTGCGGCTTTGACGCAAATCTTGGTTCAATTCTTTCATGCTTACATAGGCCATTTGCATAGACATTTCTGCCTCTTTGCGATTGCTAATATCATGCACAACGATGATCAACGCTATTGGGTTTTGCTCTTGGTCAACAACAACCGAGCTACTCACCTCCGACGGAAAATGGTTTCCATCCTGTTTACACATCGTATACTCGATATTGCGATAATTTTGCGCGTTGGATAATTGGTCTGCATGTTTCAAGGGGTTGAGTAATGTCTCATTGCTGCAAACCAATGCTGAACTGTGCATACCAAGCAAGCTATCTGGTGATGCATAGGCAAAAAGTTGTGCGGCGCGGTGATTGCAGAAGCGTATGAAGCCATCTAGGTCGGTGAGGAAGATGGCATCAGGCGACGTTTGTACCAAGGTACGATAGAGTTCTTCACTTTCACTCATTTGAACGTGTTGTTTCTTTTCTGTAGCTTGGTGTTGTGCAGTGCTAGGAGGCAGCATGGCCTTGGCATGCACAAGCTCATCTTGGCACTCGGCAAGCGCATGCTCCAATTCTGCAATACGCTCATGCAGGGCTGTAAGTTCTTTTTGCAACATCTCTTTTTTCATAGCACACGTTCTTTTTTCATTAAGACCTCGCGCAAAGACGCAAAGAACACAAAGCTATAAAAAAAGGAACATGCAATGCTTTGCTGGTACGCTCCAAACGGCGCGAGCTGTCTTGCTACACGAGCAGTTGTCGTGTACGTAGGTAAGGGATAATGTTCTTTTCCAAGGGCCAGCTTGTCAAGATGCGGGCATAGGTAGCCCCACGACGCGCACAGGTTGCAGCAATTTGCTCTTGCCAAGACTGCACCTTACGACGATATGCTGTCAACATGGCTTCATCTAGCGAAAGAGCTAGGCGCTCGCCCGTTTCGCTATCGTGCAATTCCATAGCACCCTGCAAGTCCGGCTGCATCTCACGCGGGTCTATTAAGTGCAATATGACAACCTGCCAGCGGGGGGGGGGCAAGGCTCGTAACCCTGCATCTAGCCCTTCGTTGGTCAACAAGTCTGAGATCAGCATGAAAAGACCGCCACGCCGATAGCGCTGTGCATGCTGTTGGATAACGGTTTGAATGCTTGTGTGTTGTTGTACGGGTATATCTTTGATGTGTTGCAACATCTCTATCAGGCGGCCCTTGCCTTGGGTAGGTCCAAACGTGCGCAGTGCAGTAGCCCCAAATGGCGCAACACAGACACGGTCGCCGTGCGCCAGCGATAGGTAGCCCAGTGCCCCGGCAAGTTGCTGCGCTGTGCGCAACTTCGAGGGGTTGCCCCATGCCATACTGCGCGACGCATCAATCAGCAAGTGAACGTCTATATCTTGCTCGGCTTCGCCTAGCTTGAGAATAATCTGGTCATGGCGGGCATAGGCGTTCCAATCCACGTAGCGCAGGTCATCGCCACTGGTGTAGGGGCGATGGTCGCTAAAGATACTCGACGGTAGGTGATATTGACTGATATGTGCGCCTTTGGATGGGTGCCCGCGCAGTGTGCGCTGTGCTTGCAGGCTTAGGCGTTCTAAGCGGCGCAGAAAATCGCCATCAAACAATGGCTCTTCGTTCGCATCTTCTTTCTTATTGTTGCGGTGAAAAATATTCTTGAACCACATCACGTGCATCCGCTGGTATACGGAGCGGGTCATCTCCTATCTGTATACGGGTGTCATCCTGTTGGGTTTGCTGCTCAAACTGGTTGCCCTCTTCATTGGAAGGGGTTTCTTGTGAATCACTACCCGTGGGCGTATCTCCAGTATCGCCACTCTCAAGTTCCAAGGGCACTCCTTCGACATTGAGACGCTCAAAGGGGTTGCGTGGGCGTTCGCGTTGTTCACTGGGTGGGGGTTCTTGCGATTCTTCTTGCCCTTGGTCTTGATCTTGCCAATTTTGCTGCCCTTGCTGTGATTGATTCTGTTCTTGTTGGCTTTGCTCTTCTTGCGGCGGAGCCTCTTCTTCGGTATTGCCAAGTTGCTCAACAGCACGTGCCAAGTCATCAAGCGCTTGGGCAGCATCTTGTTGTCCCTGTTGCAACCCATACGAACTATCGCGCAGTTGTTGGGTTAGCTCAGGTTCGGTGGCCCCTATCTCATTAGCAGCATTTTGCAATGAGTCGGCTAGGTCACGACGGGTTTCATCAGAAAGTTGGTCGGCTTGGTCGGCCACTTCACGCAAATGTTGGGCTGCACTATCGGTATCGTTGCGGTCTAGGGCTTCGGCGGCCGGGCGTGTCACGCTCAAGTCACGCAATGCATCTGCAAGAATGCCGAGAGCCTGTTGTTCATTGCCTGAAACGGGTGGCTCGTTTTCGCTCGGCGCGGGTTGGTTTTGTTCAGATTGGTTGCCTTGGGGGTTGTTGAACGGTTCCATGGGAAATTCTTGCTGTGGGTCTCGCGGACCTGCCAGTGGGGGGAGCGGTTGTGCAGTGCTATGCGCAATGTTCATGCCGCCAATATTGGCAAGCAAGAGCATGCCAATGGCAAGCAATAAGAGTGCAAACAGGGTTGCCATTTCGGCCCATGGGAGCCGCTGTTTGCGCTTGGCATGTTGCTGCACCTCATGTGCTGTATGACTAGCCTGCTGTAAGAGATAGCCCGCTACGCCTTCAGTTTGTCCTTGCGCACTTATTTCTAGCGCTGTGCTCATTTGCTCTTGCAAGTTGTAGCGTTGGTCAATACGTCGGGCTACTTCGTGTGGCGGTATGCGTGGACGCAAGAGAAAAAGCGCACCGAGGGCAATAGATGCGAGTGCGAGTATTTGCAGCCGGGTATAGTCAATCGGCCAGCCAATGAGCATGTGTGCGCCTATGGCTAGGCAGCAGAGCGATAAGCCCAGCCAAATTGCGCGTAGCAATGTGCGTATGCCACGCCGAGACCACCGTTGGCGCGACATGCGTTCAAGTTGTTTTTGGATAGGTATGCTTTTCATATTACTATGCAGTATATACGTCTTGGGAAAAAACGGCAACTTTTATCTATCAGTGTATGACGAACGCACCCATGTTGACCTTGGCACCCCGCAAGACAGCTCGCCCCCCTGTAGCGTACCAGCAAAGAATTGCATCCTTCTTTCATAGCTTTGCGTTCTTTGCATCTTTGCGCGAGGTCTTAATGAAAAAAGAAGTAGTGCATGGGTATACCCTCCATCGCAGTTGACAGCACGTTATATCGCCCTATCGCCCTATCGCCCAATCGCCCAGTCGCTCAATCGCTCAATCACTCAACGATACCTCGGCGAGCCGCTCCACGAGCTTGACTGTCTCCACACTCACGGTAATGACCCGCCCAACCAGGCGCACAATATACTCCGGCTCGTCCTCGCGGTTCGGGTCGCTCACAATGCCACTACGCTTGTCAATCTTCACCTGATATTGGTCAACCACCCACTCTAGCGCCGAACGGTTGCCTAGGCGATAGGCAAAACACTCCGCCGGTATACCAGAAAGCGTCAGCGCGTCGTTGACAACAAGTGCCGTCTTATCGCGTGTGAGCTTCATCTTCTCCACGCGCCAGGTCCATGCCACATCGCGGTTTTCCATTGTTTGTAGCGGGTACTCCTCCGCCGCTTCATAGTGCAGATGCAACTCCGTCAAGCGCTTGCCTATGTCTACCAAGTTCTGAAAGGTATCACTATCGCCGAGCATAGGGATGCGCGGCAATTCACGGTAGAGGTTTTTGGCATAGCGCTCACGATACTCCGGGTGATGCAGCACAGCATAGGTGTAGGAGAAAATATCCCACTTGCTTACACTTGTACCATAGCGTGTTTGAAACTGCCCCAATGCCCAATCAGTGATGTTTTCTGTGCGATTGCTGCCATCTTCGTCATAGGTGTAGAAGGGGAAGCATTGAGACCCTCCTTGTGGTAACAAGTCGGGAATACTATTTGATACCAGTGCAAACATAGGCCACTCGCTACCAGTCTTTAACCAAATGAGAACATTTTCAGTCTCACTTTGTAGGGTAGGCAAGAAAGACCGTCCTGTTTGTCCACGTTCGTCAACCCCAATATCAGCATAATAAAGCCATTTTTTAGTAAAAGGCCTATAGAGAGAAGAGCGTATATTTTTTTGGTCGTATGTTGCAAAACGCTCATGTCGTAAATCTCTTTTTAGATTGCGACTCCACTTGATTTTTTCATAGCGAAGGAAATTATCTATATCATCCTTTGGTTGTCCAGCACGTATCCACCGCGATACCTCGGCATTGTACTCTTCAATAAATGCTTCAACATGTTCAGCTAATGCCTCATGGTCAAAGGTATAGGCAATGCTATCACGTCCAGTATTTACACCATGCGAAAATGTTTTAAAAATCGTTTGTACAGTGCTTTTCTGTTTTGCTCTAGCTTCTTTCGTACCCATTGGTAAGAAGGCATCAAATTCAGCATGCAACCCCTTCGTGAGCCATGTCTGTTTGGCATCGGATTGTAAGGTTTCCCATAGCACATGTTGTACATCACCCTTGTCAGCCAAAAAGAGGAGTTTTTGCTCTTTGCGCCAATCTTCTGGTACGCGGTGATAGAAGAGTTGTCGCTCAGCAATATCACCTTTGCGCACAAGCAGGGTGATACCGACCCCGACCTGAATGCCAAACACATTATGCGTTGTGCCTGAGAGCTGGGGGTTTTGGCGCACATTGCCATGCAAGTCGAGATGGTAGATATGCGTGAAGTCTTGGAGCAAGTGCTTACGCATACCATCAAACGCTAGTTGAGAAACAAAGGAGTTGTTCGTTACAAAGCAGATGACCCCGTCTCGATCTTCAAGCCTATCAACAGCCCATCGAAAGAACCGCACATACATATCGTACAGTTTGGTGTTCAATGTTGCCTTGGAGTCTTTAACATAAGTATCTCTAATACTCTTGTCAACAGCCTGATATTCACGGTTCTTGTTGTTGTCGTTTTCGTTGAGTTGCCCAACATTGTAGGGCGGGTTGCCAATAATCACCATAATGTTGGCTTCCTTTTGCCGTTCAATACGCTCTGTGTTCTTATCGGTAAAAAAATCCGTTTGCTGTGCATCTGCCAAGTCAAGCGTATCAACAAAACACATCCCGTCAAACGCACGATATTCCCCGGCTCGTTCATAATAGGCGTGTTCTATATTGAGCGAGGCAATGTAATAGGGCAGGAGCATCACCTCGTTGCAAAACAACTCTTGTTCATACTTATAGCGCAACGTCATCCGGTTGATGCGCCGTAAGATATTCACCATGAAGTTGCCCGTACCAACGCATGGGTCCAGAATACTGACATCTTTGCTGGATAGCGATACCCCAAACTCGCGTTGCAATACTACGTCTACGCTGGCACACATGAAGTCTACAATTTCTTGGGGGGTGTAGACAATGCCATGGGTATCGGCTTGCTTTTGCGAGAAGCCCTGGAAGAACCGCTCATACACTGTGTTCAAAAACCCTTGTTTCTCTCCAAAGTCAGTAATAGTGGCGGCGGTAGCTTCAATCGTGCGGTAGAAGTAATCCAATTTCCGCAAAAACTCTTGCCGGCTGCTAACATTTCCTGTTAGAGCATCTATAACATACTCAATTTCACGTGCGATGACGTTGCGCCGGGTAAAGTCGGGGTTGTCAAAGATGGTGCGAAAGAGGCGCTCAGTCAAAAGGTGCTGCACGAGCATTTCCTTCACTGCATCCCTACTCAGGTTGGGGTTGAGTGTCTCTTGGCACAGGTTATAAAATTTTTCAAAGGCGGCCACAAAGCCTTTGTTTTTCTTTTGTTCTTCCTCTTCAATACGCTCAATCAATGCTTTTGCTAGTTCGGGTATGCGTTCTTGAAATGTGGTGACAGCGGTATGGAACTCGTCTATTTGCGGCTGCGTGTGACTCAACAAGCGGTTGAGCAAGTCAGCTAGGTCGGTGGGTTTGGATAGGTTTGCCTTGGTAACGTATTGGTTATTCTGGTAGAGCACGCCATGGCACGTATCTTCAAAGATAGTATTGACGAGAGGGTAGCCGATAGCAATTTTCTTTTTGATTTCGCTCTCTAGGTCGTCGCTCGTGTCTTTTGCTTCCCAATAGCCACGCGGGATACGAAAACTATCAAACAATGCGCCATCTATGCGTCGTTTGCTGTTGGGCAATGTATACTCAAGGATAAGTGTCCATTGCATCGGCTTAACCACCGCCTCAAGCAGATTAGCAAATGCTTGGCGCACAGCCATTTCGTGGCTAAACCCCTGTTTTTCGTAATCCTTCAAAGCTTGATAATAGTCTTTAATAGCCTTATGAGTTGGTTTGATTTCCATGTGTCTGATACTCCTGCACAACATGTTTTCACTATTATAACACGTTTTCGTACAGCACTGCATCTTTGCTTCTCTGCGCCTCTGCGTTAAAAATGGTACAAATCATGTAGGGTTGCTATGTCAGTTAAAGTATCAAAATCTATTGACACCATATGCTTGCAACGGTATTAACATGAGTGCTACAATACCTCATCAGTAGTAGCCGTGGGTGCTACGCACTCCCAAAAGTGTGCGACACCAAACTGGCACTTGTAATAGAGCAGTCCTAATTGAGTTATCAATGATACCGAGCAACCAACAACCACGAACCTTTGCATCGGGTTACGTCTCTGCATCTCTGCGCCTCTGCGTTAAAAACTTTACACATGATTTCGGATTGCTAGATACATAGAAGGAGAAAACACATGCTCACCGACCTACGGTTCCAAAACTTCAAGTCGTGGCGCGACACCGGCCCGATACGCTTGGCTCCTCTCACGGGGTTTTTCGGCCCCAACAGCTCTGGCAAGAGCGCCATTTTGCACCTGCTGCTCGTACTCAAGCAAACAGTAGAGTCATCCGACCGTATGCGTGTCTTCCACACGGGCAACGAGTATACCTATGTTGACCTTGGCACGCCGCAAGAGGTGGTGCATGGGTATAGCTTGCCGGCTGTGATTGAGTATGCGCTCAGTTGGCAAGTGCCACAGAAGATAGAAATACCGGCCGGCTATGATGATTCTTCTGGTTCCAAACTTCGTTTTAATGCTTCCATTGCAATTGACCAAGATACGGTGGCGGTGCAACAATTGGGGTATCGTTTTCCTGATCAACAAGACACTCCCGCTATTGAAATGCGCCGCATAGGGACAAGTTCAGAATATGCAGTATCTCTGTTGAGGGGACTAAACACAGCAGATAACGGGCCCGCACAAGTTGAAAGAGTAGGCAGTCCCTTCAAAAGTTATGGATTTCCTTTGGAAGCCAATGGCAACGTTTCACAGGAGTTTGTTACTCATTTTGAGCACCTGATGCACCGCATCTTCTACCTTGGACCGTTGCGCGTGTACCCACACCGTAGCTATCGCTGGACTGGCGAGCGGCCACAAGATGTGGGGCGTCGGGGCGAATGGGCTATACCCGCACTGTTGGCGGCCCAAAAGCACGGTTTGAGGGGTAGCCAAGGCAATGGACAACAACCCCCCATTGAGGAATATGTTGCCCATTGGCTACGCGAACTTGGATTGGTCCATAGTTTTAGGCTACAGCAAATAGCAGCGCATCGCCAAGACTATGAAGTGCGCGTGCGACTGGCCGAGGATGCACCGGAAGTACTCATTACTGATGTAGGTTTTGGGGTATCGCAAATACTACCCGTGCTTGTGCTATGCTATTATGTGCCGGAGGGGTCAATCATTCTACTCGAACAACCCGAATTGCACTTGCACCCGGCAGTGCAAACGGGGCTGGCGGATGTGTTGATTGACGCTATCAAGACACGCAATGTGCAGGTTGTCGTAGAAAGCCACAGCGAGCATTTGCTGAATCGCTTTCAACGTCGCATTGCCGAGGAGGAAATTCTCAATACCGATACTGCATTCTATTTTTGCGAAATGGGTAAAAAAGGAGTTTCACAGTTGACACCACTTATGGTAAACGAGTTTGGTAGCATATCCAACTGGCCACACAATTTCTTTGGAAATGAGATGGGCGACTTGATAGCAGCCGGGGAAGCTGAAATGAGGCGGAAAAACTTGCTTTAGGTTGGAGTTGTAGACATGCACATAATTGTTGACACGAATGTACCAGTGGTTGCTAATGGAACATCAGAACAGGCTTCGCCTTTATGTATCCACACATGTCGTTTGCAATTAGACCAGATTGTACATGGTGAGAGCATACTGGTTATAGACAAGGATTGGCGCATTCTGCGAGAGTACACTAAATCCAATTTGTCTTCGGGCGCACCTGGAGTAGGCAATAAGTTCTTAAAGTGGGTTCTTATCAATAAAGATAATCCTCAACGTTGTGAACAAGTCCCTATTACGCTAAAATCCAACGCGCAGCATGCGGATGACTTTTGCGAATTTCCAAACGATGCGGACCTAGCCCATTTCGACCGTTCGGACCGCAAGTTTGTTGCGGTTGCACTTACGCATACAGACAAGCCACCCGTGTTCAATGCCGTAGATAGCGACTGGTGGCACTACCGTCAACCGCTTGCGGCGCATGGTGTCCGGGTTGAATTTCTCTGCCCAGATGCCATGCCATTGTGATATACGTATCAGGAGGGAAAACACATGCTCACCGACCTACGGTTCCAAAACTTCAAGTCGTGGCGCGACACCGGCCCGATACGCTTGGCTCCTCTCACGGGGTTTTTCGGCCCCAACAGCTCTGGCAAGAGCGCCATTTTGCACCTGCTGCTCGTACTCAAGCAAACAGTAGAGTCATCCGACCGTATGCGTGTCTTCCACACGGGCAACGAGTATACCTATGTTGACCTTGGCACGCCGCAAGAGGTGGTGCATGGGTATAGCTTGCCGGCTGTGATTGAGTATGCGCTCAGTTGGCAAGTGCCACAGAAGATAGAAATACCGGCCGGCTATGATGATTCTTCTGGTTCCAAACTTCGTTTTAATGCTTCCATTGCAATTGACCAAGATACGGTGGCGGTGCAACAATTGGGGTATCGTTTTCCTGATCAACAAGACACTCCCGCTATTGAAATGCGCCGCATAGGGACAAGTTCAGAATATGCAGTATCTCTGTTGAGGGGACTAAACACAGCAGATAACGGGCCCGCACAAGTTGAAAGAGTAGGCAGTCCCTTCAAAAGTTATGGATTTCCTTTGGAAGCCAATGGCAACGTTTCACAGGAGTTTGTTACTCATTTTGAGCACCTGATGCACCGCATCTTCTACCTTGGACCGTTGCGCGTGTACCCACACCGTAGCTATCGCTGGACTGGCGAGCGGCCACAAGATGTGGGGCGTCGGGGCGAATGGGCTATACCCGCACTGTTGGCGGCCCAAAAGCACGGTTTGAGGGGTAGCCAAGGCAATGGACAACAACCCCCCATTGAGGAATATGTTGCCCATTGGCTACGCGAACTTGGATTGGTCCATAGTTTTAGGCTACAGCAAATAGCAGCGCATCGCCAAGACTATGAAGTGCGCGTGCGACTTTCCAAGAACTCACCGGAAGTACTCATTACTGATGTGGGCTTTGGGGTATCGCAAATACTGCCCGTGCTTGCGCTGTGCTATTATGTACCGGAGGGGTCAATCATTGTGCTCGAACACCCCGAAATGCATCTACACCCGGCAGTGCAAATGGGGCTGGCCGATGTGTTGATTGACGTTGTCAAGACGCGCAATGTACAGGTCATCGTAGAGAGCCACAGCGAGTATTTGATGAATCGCTTTCAACGTCGCATTGCTGAGGATGCACTTCCGAGCACCGATGCAGCATTCTCCTTTTGCGACATAGATGACGAGGGCGTGTCACACCTTACGACACTTGAACTTGACGTATATGGCAATATTGCTAACTGGCCCAAAGACTTTTTTGGCGATAACTTTGGTGAAGCAGCCGCAATGACCAAAGCTGAAATACAACGCCGCAAAGCAGAAAAGGTTACTGCATGAAACTTGTCATGGATACGAATGTAGGCGTTGTTGCCAATGGAGAATCAGAGCAAGCCTCTCTTGATTGTTTTGATGCTTGTGTTGACAAACTGCTTGAAATTCAAGAAAACCACACATTGGTGTTGGATAATGGATGGGAAATCATGCGTGAATATGAGAACAATTTGCACCCCAAAGGGCAAAAGCTTGGGACAGGACACCGGTTTTGGCTCTGGTTGCAGAAGAACTTAAAAAATCCTGTGTGCGTTGAATGGGTTACTATTACACTAAAATCTGCTGCGCAGCATGCGGGTGACTTTTGCGAATTTCCAGACGATGCGGACCTTGCCCATTTCGACCTTTCGGACCGCAAGTTTGTCGCGGTTGCGCTTGCGCATGCAGACAAGCCGCCTGTGCTCAACGCCGTAGATAGCGACTGGTGGAACTACCGTCAACCACTTGCGGCGCATGGTGTCCGGGTTGAATTTCTGTGCCCAAATGCCATGCCAGTGTGATGTTATGATACCAAGTAGCATTGTAAAGACGTTGCGTGCAACGTCTTCAAAGAGAGCCTCGCACAAGGGTGCAAAGGCGCAAAAATGGTCTCTTGCAACCCTCATACTCCTCGTCTGCATGGGAATGTTGCTACAGAACGTGGTTGTGCCATTAGCCTTCGCCCAAACAGCACCGGGGAATATGCTCGGCGTGCAAGATTTCCTAGAGCAACAACCGGGTGTGCTCAAAACCTACCAAGAAGATGGGCAACTCGCATCAACCATTATTGAGAGCAATAGCCTCTACTATGGTATCAACCCCTACCTCCATCTTGCGCTGCTGGAAACGACGAATAGCCTACTGAGTGACCCAAACCCACCACCGGACGTGTTGCGTCGCCCTTATGGGCCAGGCGGACCGGAAGGCTTTGCTGCACAAATTGAATGGGCGAGCCGTGAACTACGGGCCGGGCTTGGTCCCTACGACGACCCGCCTACATTGCATTTCACCGATGAGGTGGAGATAACGCTCAACCTGAACCAATCTATGGAGGGCATAGCCGTACAGCGTTTCCTTGCAAATGAACGCAGTTCGACAGAATGGCAAACATTGAATGACCGTTTTGTGCAGATATTCCAAGACTATTTCGACGGCACGTTGCCAGAGGTAGAACTCGTTTCGCCTTCGGGCGAAGTGCTACCACCGCCAACGTCTGGGTTTCTGCAATGCCCTTGGCCCATGGGCATGCATATGGTGCATTTGGCTTATTTTGACCATGCCTACCCAACGGTAGATATTGGCGGCGACGGCAATAATGTTGTTGTGACGTATGTAGGCGCAGCCGATGTGCAATATAATACCCACGATGGGCATGATTATTATTTCCCCAGTTTACCAATTGGTACACCTATTTTGGCTGCGGCTCCTGGCTTGGCCTATGCGCACACTGAGGTGCGCGGTAATGGCGTCGTTATTCTCCATGCTGGTGGGTATGAAACGGTGTACTGGCATCTCAATCATTTTGCGCCGCGCTTTCGGTCTATTGTAGATACGGGGCAGGCGATATGGGTTGAAACAGGCGATGTGCTTGGTACGAGTGGCACGAGTGGGTTTTCCTATGGTTCCCCGCATCTGCATTTTGAGGTGCGCCGCCATGGAAAGCAGGTAGACCCGTATAGTTGGTATGGACCGGGTGAGGACCCATGCACATCCTATGCTGCGTGTGAAGATAACGGGTGGCTGTGGCACAGTGACTTGTACGGACTGTATGACTTTACACCGCCAGACTATACCCCTAGCAACGGGGATATGTTTGTAGCGCCGGCTCTCGATATGACGCCACCCATAGGGACATTGAGTATCAATCCGCCGGACGGCTTGCTCCTGTTGGTGCGCTTCGATGGTCATACCGTGCAAGAGGTTGGGCGTGGACAGGCTGCCGTGGAAGGTATAGTCAATTTTCAGGCTGGGCGCTACGACCGTGGAGTACATCTCCCGCTTGATAGTGGCTTGACCTACCCTATCAGTGGCAATCTTTCGCTTGAGTCTGGCACGCTGAGTGTGTGGGCTCATATTCCAGAAACCTACCCAGAGGTACAAGTCTCCCGGCACTATCTCTTTGCTGCGTCGGCAAACCCGGAAGATGGGGAACGTGGCTACCCAAACACTATGGCCCTGCGGCGTGAGTTTTCGGATTATGACGGGCTGCCACAGTGGAATTTTTGGACGGTTGCGCAAGATGGGCAAGCACATAGCTTTGTTGTCAGTGATACGCTACAGGCTGGCTGGCATCACATAGCTACAACGTGGGATAGCACAACGGGTAGCAAGGCGTTGTTTGTAGATGGCAAGCGGGTGGTAGATGCCGATGGAGTGCTATTGCCGGGCGATGTGGGCGAGGTGCTCCAGTTGGGGCGCTTTACCTATGGTGGGTTGCAAAGTGGGGTAGTGCTCGATGAGTTAGCTGTGTTCGACAGCGCTTTGCCCGATGAGCGAATTGCGGCTATAGCCCAATCTGCTGAGCCGTTACAATCAAGTAGGAGCGTGTTGCAGACGACAGATGTGTGGCTTGATACAAATGCGGCCGATGCAGAGGGGTTGATAGTTGCGATGCAGCCTAGCATTGATGGCGACTTTGAGGACCCGCTCCCCTATTACGATACGTTGCGCTGGACAATGGAACCAGAAGAGGGACAACACACGCTGGCAGTGCGCTATTTCGACCGTGCCAGTAACAGGCGTGTGGTGTCGCAAACGGTGACGCTAGATTTGCCTCCGCGTGGGCATGCGCAAATACGTACACGCGATGCGATGGGAGCCACGTTAGTTGTTTCGGCAACCGATACGCATATGCCCATTGAAATGCAATTGAGCCAGTCGAAGGATTTTGTTGGTGCTGTGTGGGAGCCGTTGCGCAACAATCCACGTTGGATATGGGATTGGGATATGGTGAAGAAGCGAGATGAAAAGGAACTTGTACTCTATGTGCGCTTTCGTGATGCCCAAGGGACACTTTCGGCACCATTGGTGCTTGCACGGTAGCAAGACATCCCTCAACCTTTCAAGGGTAGGTCTCTGAAAAGTGCGGTGAGAAATCTGGTATGATAGGACGAAAGCATAAAAAACCTAGTTTGGTGATTGGCAGAGTCGGGGTTTCAGACGCAGCAGATGGGGGTGCAAGAGGGAAGACGGAAAGAATCCATGTCCCCCGTTGAGGTGTGAGGTGTGAGGATGCAGGGCATAGGGGATAGGTTTCAGGGTGCAAGGTAGAGACGTTGCGTGCAACATCTCTACCCAAGTTCTCCAGATGGGCTACTCCGTGTACAGCATACTGCCCAAGCGTCCAAGCAACACTCGTCCCCCATTGTGAGCATCATCGTCTGTGTGATACTCAAAGCGGGTGCGCTCAAACCACTGCACCTTTAGCGGTGCATCACCATCCACAACAATTTCTTCTTGGGCTTCACTGAGCGGCATACCAAAAAGTGCAAGACTCTCTGTAAAACTATAGCCCGGTTGCCCGTCAAACTCCAAACCATGGCGTTGCCAGTAATCCTTGAAAGCTCCACACACACTATGCCGCGTTTCAGCAAAATACAAACAATCATCCGATGGAGCACCGTCTACTGTCGGGAATGTATGCCAATCGCGCCCTTGTGCCTCAATTGCCTCAACACCTAGGTGACTGAGCAATACATCATATGGCGGGGTGTGCTCAGGGTGATACTCAAAACGTGTACGTTCAAACACCTGGTCAGTGAGCATATCATCACGTTGTGGGGTAATTGGGTAGCCAAACACAGGTATCCCCCCTTGCTTCTGCCAATATTCCAAAAAGCGTCCCTGCAAGGTGTAGCCTGTTTCAGGGAATGTCACAGCGTTTTCAAGCTGGCGCGACGAAGCAGAAGCAGATGGCGATACAGCAGAATGACCAGTGTGTGTGTCTGAATTTGGTGAAAAGAAGCCGCCCCCACGGTCAGGATTCGCCGGTTGCGGTTGCACATGGTCGTCTATCACTACTGCGGCCCCGGTCACTTCCACGCGCAAGCTGTCAGCTACCGTGCTATGTCCCCAATTGTCTCTTGCCTCGACGCGCACATGGTAGATACCAGGTTGTGTATAGTGATGATTGACATTGGGAACATTCGTCTCGACGATTGGCGAACCATCGCCAAAATCCCATCGGTATTGCACAAAGCTGGCTGGTGTATTCGTCTCTGCATGTGCCGCAAAATGCACCGGCTGGTTTACCTCAGCGTTCGTCGGGCCACTCACCTGCACCACTGGGCGGTCAATAACCCAATGGAGGAATGCTTGTAGCAATTGCTGCCGTGTCGTCATACCGGTATCATTGCGCACCCCCTCAAGCCCAAATGATGTATAGATCGTGCGATAGGTGAAGGCAGGTGTAGGTTGCTCTAGTGTTGGGGCTGAAAAGCGGTACAACCCAACAATACCTTCATCGCCATTGATAGGATTGAGAACGTGAAAAATAGGTTTTGTATACAAGTCTGGAGTGCGCGGGTCCTCATCTATCACCTTGACTTCATCAACCGACTCGAGATTGCCAGCGCTATATTCCAGCCCTTCTCCTACACCTTCGGGCAGTGGCGACAAATCAAGTTTGATACGTTCAAGCCACGATTTCCCGCTCATGCCCACAACAAGGTGTGTACCCTCATGATGCGACTCAAACACATCATCACGCACAAAACGTGCGCCGAGGTAGTAGTGATACAGGTCCGAGCGCCCATAGTGTGGGCCGGGGGGCGAGCTTTCAATATCTGAAGCCTCCGTCAAATCTTGCCCCATAGCAATAAGTGAGCCACCACTTTGCAGGTAGGCAATCAACACATTCTGGTCTTTTTCGGTTAGCGGGAGAGATACAGAAAGCGTACCACTTGGCACAAAGTTGTTGCCCGTAAACCATATGATTATTTCATGCTGCTGTAATGCAAAAATATCCGGCAATGTTTGTTCTTGCGGTGCTTGCGCATCAACATCGAGGTAGGTGAAGGGTATGCCCAACTCCTGCAGCGTACTCGTATAATAGTGCGAATAATTTGGCAAATCGAGCGTACTACTTGCATCGTTATCTATCAGCAACACTTTGGTGCTTTGTTCTGTTGGCAATGCCCGTACCCAGAGAGGCAAGTGCAAATCGTGTGGACCACCTTGCACATGCACAAGTCCTTCATAATCGCCGGCTGCCGCGTCGGGCGGTAGCGTTATCTTTACCGTGAACGTTCCCATTTCGCCTGGTCCGATCATCAACTCAGCCGGTGACACAGCAATGGAGAAATCCTGTTTGCCCGTTTGTTGACCATGCAAGCTGTAGTTGAGCGGCGTAGTGGAAATGTTGCGGGCTGTTATTGTCATGTGCGACTCGGTGGGTTTCCCAGCCACACGGGAGACCATGCCGAAAGAAACGGCTGGTGGGTCGAATGCTAGACTAGGGTTTACAGCTTTTGCAAGGTCAATGCGCCCTGCACCACGCGCAAGCACGCCGGCGGGTTCCATACCCTCATCGTCCAACCACACATTGGTATTGGCAGTGGACATGAGAGCTGATTTTATTTCTAGCGGCGACCAGTTGGGATGAACTTGTTTGAGCAAGGCAGCGGCACCACTCACATGCGGCGCAGCCATACTACTCCCAGAACTCATGCCAAAATGTAGATGCTCTTCTATGCCTTGCGACATTGGGTCGAAACCGGCCGATAGAATATTCACGCCGGGAGCCACAACATCTGGTTTGAGGCTACTTTGGAATGTTGGCCCACGCGAACTAAAAGAAGCCAACACATCGGGCGTAATATCCATTGGGCGCAGCCCAGGGTCAATTTGTGCCTGAGCTGCATTGCCATGCTGCGCATACCAATCGAGCATCCCCACACCCGTTGAGTGTTGCACAAAAAGAGCAGGGATAGTGACATCCTCTGCATTGTCTCCCCCACTCATCGTAATAATGCTTTCGCCACCGTCTTCGTTGTTGTAGATGATAGCCGCGATAGCGCCGGCCTGCTGTGCATGAAACGCTTTGATGCTAAAGTGACATGTGCCACGTTCTATTAGTGCAATTGCACCATTGAGTGCGCCTTCGGGGAGTGGGTCGCATGCTAGGCTTGATGCACCTAGTGTATTGACAGGCACATACAGCGCTGGACCAAACATGGTATCCCCAATTGGTTCCCCAAAATCGGCGCTGCCGTAGGGAAGTTTGACCAAATCGTCAGGCACACCATTTGGAGCGGTTACATCAACAAAACCGGCTGCTATGGTTTGCGATGTGGTAGAAGCGCCCACCATGATGAGCTTATCCGAGTAATCGCGCCCATCGGCCGTACTCTTACTCGGGCCGCCATTGCCAACTGATACTACCACCGATAGTCCCGCTTCTGCTGCGCCATTGAGTGCCAACGCAATCGGGTCAAAATGGGGGTCTACACTATCGCGCCCGCCCCAACTACAGTTAATTACATCGGCACCATCAGCTACGGCATCTTCTACTGCGGCGATAAGCTCGGTTTCAAACGCAAGCCCCGAAAAGACCGAATCACTAGCATAAAACGTTTTATAATTCATGAGGTAAGCGCGTGGTGCTACACCAGAAAGCGTATAGCTCAGGTCAAGCAGGTGTGCTTGCGTATTGGCATTGCCGGCGGCCGTGCCTGCTACATGTGTCCCATGACTCGAATCTTCCGGTCCTGGTTGTGGTGTTTCACTACCCGGCTTTGGTGTCAAGTCGGGGCGAACATATGCCCGTGCCGCAATAACCTTGGGTGTAGTATGCGCAACTTCGCCTTTGGGATAGCCCGGCGGGTAGGCATACCCCGATGGGTCAAAAAAGGGATTGTCTATCTTAATACCCGAATCAATAACGGCAATCTTAATACCCTCGCCTGCATTTGCCTGCCCACCAATAGCGGGATTATTCCACAACACTTCCGTATTCAAGAGCGGCAAACTTGAGAACATCGCCAACTCACGCCCCTGCTCCGGGTATACATCGGCAACACCCGGTAGGGTGCGTATTTGTGCAACAAGAGCCTCATCTGCTGTTGGTAATGTTACCGACATGCCATTAAAGACTATGTAGTACGTCTCTTCAAGCTGTGCCGCAGAGAAGATTTGGCGAATAGCTTGAAAGACTGTTTCCTGCCGTTGTGCCAAAAATGCCCGATATTCCTGCGCAGCAGGGCCATCAAGGCGCAGCTTACCCCGCGCTTGTGCTTCTTGGGTCATCACGGCATACGATGATGTATAGGCTGACTGTGCCAGAGAAGGCTCCTCAAGACGAACGATCCAGCGTTGTGTGCGTGAATAGGTCGGTTCTTGGGATGTAGTCGTAGATTGACCATAGACAGGAGCCGACGGACTACCTGCAACCAAAAGAGCGAACATAACCAGTATCGTACACAAAAATGACTGTCGCCTAGACATATACAACAACTCCTTTGCTGTCTTAGACATGATTTGCTCTCCACACTGTTTCACTACGAAAAAGGTGCGGTATAAAAAACCATGTTGTGATTGTAGCACGCTAAACAGCGCAGTGCAAGCAATGGTACATCCCGCAAACCTATGCTATACTGTTCGCTATAGCATGTTAGCAATAGTTTAAGAGGAGTATCATATGCCTATAGCACCCTTTCTCACCGATGTTGAGTCCTTGCTCAAACAAGGGGTTGCCACTGAACATACCTATCGCCCATTGCTCAAAACCCTCTTTGAGCAGATTATCCCCGGCGCACATGCCATCAATGAACCAAAACATGCCACCTATGGCGCACCCGATTTTCTGCTACAGCAAGGAGCTATAACCATTGGGCATGTGGAAGCAAAAGACATTGGCGTTGACCTCAATAAAAGCATCACCGACAGCGAGCGTGACCTGCCCAAAACTGCCAATGGCAAGCAACTGCAACGCTATCGTGCCGCTTTGCCCAACTTGCTCTATACCGATGGTCTTGTGTGGCACTGGTTTGTAGATGGCAAACCACGTCTCAATGAACCGCTCTGTATTGCAACATGGAATAAGAATAAGCAAACACTAACCCCTAGCCCTACTGCTGCAACCGATTTGGTCACGCTCCTAGAGCAGTTTGCCGCGCACACAGGGGTATTGGTTGGCACCCCCAACGACCTAGCGCAACGGCTTGCTCGCATCGCTCGCTGGCTCAACGAAGTCATCAACACCATCTTGACGACCGAAAGTGAGCAGGGTTCACTGCACCAACAACTGACCGTTTTTCGGCATACCCTATTGCCCAATCTCACCCCGGCCGAATTTGCCGACATGTACGCCCAAACCCTTGCGTATGGGCTGTTTGCTGCCCGCATTGCTTCCCCCGATAAATCCACCTTCACCCGTCACGATGCCGCGCAAACTATTCCCCAAACCAACCCCTTCTTGCAGGAAATGTTCCATCAAATAGCCGGCCCACGACTCGACACCCGCATTGCATGGTTGGTAGATGATTGCGCCCGTTTCCTAGAGCATACCGATATGTCAAAAGTGCTGCACAACTTTGGGAAGGCAACCATGCAACAAGACCCAGTGGTCCACTTCTACGAAACCTTTTTGGCAGCCTACGACCCCAAAACCCGTGACATGCGCGGTGTCTACTACACCCCGGAGCCGGTTGTATCCTACATCGTGCGTTCGGTAGACCATCTTTTGCAGACACACTTTAGCAAACCCATGGGGTTGGCCGACGGAGATACTATCATCCTTGACCCGGCCACCGGCACTGCCACCTTCCTGCATGCCATTGTTCAACACATCTATGCAACGCTCCAAAGCATGGGTTTAGCAGATACGTGGAACCACTATGTACCCGAAAAACTTTTACCGAGGCTCTTTGGGTTTGAGTTGCTCATGGCTCCCTACACGGTAGCCCACCTCAAACTCAGCATGGTATTACAGCAATTGGGCTATGACTTTAGCAGCAATGAACGCTTAGGTATTTACTTGACCAACACTCTGATAGAACTACCAGAAGCACAAACAGCCTTACCTTTTGCCAATTTCATTGTTGAAGAAGGGCAACAAGCCCGCGATGTCAAACAAAAGAAGCCCGTTATGGTTATCATCGGCAATCCGCCCTATTCCAACTATGGTATGCTCAACAAAGGCGAATGGATACAAGCGCAACTGCAAGACTACAAGCATGGGTTGCAGGAGAAAAAACTCAACCTAGATGATGACTTCATCAAGTTTATCCGGTTTGGGCAATGGCGTATTGAACAAACCGGGCAAGGTATTCTCGCTTTCATTACCAACAATACCTATATTGATGGGATTACTCGTCGCCGTATGCGTGAGTCTCTCATGGAGACCTTTACCGACATCTACATCCTTGACTTGCATGGGAGCAGTATGCGAAAAGAAGTTTGCCCTGATGGGTCGCCCGATGAGAACGTTTTTGACATACGACAAGGCGTAGCGATAGGTATTTTTGTCAAAGAACGCGGGAAAACACGACCGGCTAGAGTACATCACGCCGAACTGTGGGGCACGAAGAAGAGCAAATATGCCACATTAGCAACAATGGACATTGTCACAACAAACTGGCAGGAAATAGAACCAACAGCAACACACTCTTTTTTTGTTCCAAGAGCGTTTCGTTTACAACAGGAATATACTGCGTATATGCACTTGAAAGATATATTCCCCCTACCGGCTCCAGGTATGCAAACTCAACGTGACAAGGTAGCAATACAATGGACACAATCCGATATAGAGCACGTAATACACGACTTCAAAACAATGGATGTACAGGATATTCGCTCCAAGTACAAACTCCCGGAAGATAGTCGTGATTGGCAAGTTGCCAAGGCAAAAAGTGATGTTTTGAAGCATAGTGATCAAGAATGGTATCGTCCTGTCCTGAACCGCCCATTTGATATACGGCATACGTGGTATAGTGGTCAATCACGTGGTTTTATTGGTACACCTAGCTTTCCAATACTCAAACATATGTTGGAAGAAAACATTGGACTACTAGTTACACGACAGCTTTCAACACAGGTTTTTCGCCATGTGTTTGTTTCTGAGACGTTGGCGACACGCGATGCATTATCTTTAGCAACCCGTGAAGCTAATCAAGTGTTCCCGCTGTACCTCTACCCCAATGGCAATGAGCATCCAGACCTGTTCGATTTCCACAATGGGCGTCGCCCCAACCTTTCCGCTGCCTTCGTGCGCGATATGGAACAGCGCCTAAAGCTCACCTTCATTCCCGATGGCATGGGCAACCTCGATACAACCATCGGGCCAGAAGATATATTCCACTACCTCTATGCTGTGCTCCATAGCCCCACCTATCGCACACGCTACGCCGAGTTTCTCAAAGTAGACTTCCCGCGTGTGCCGCTCCCCAATGACAATGACAAAACACGGTTCAAAACCGTGGTAGCCTATGGCGCAACACTGGTAGATTTGCACTTGTTGCGCATACCCGGTGGGGGTGCGAGCACCGTTGTGTGTGGCGCTGGTGGAGCACCTATCTTGCTCAACCCCGGCGAGCAGGGTATTGCACAGCACCAAGCAACAACGGCACCTGTTGACAGTGTGTCCTACGATGACCACCAACACCGGGTTGTGCTCGGCAACGATAGGTACTTTTCGGGCATAGAACCGACAATATGGGAAATACAAATAGGTGGCTACCAACCCCTGCACAAATGGTTGAAAGACCGTATTGGGCGCACGCTGTCGTTTGATGAGGTGTTGCACTACATGCGTATGGTTATCGCCCTACGTGAAACGCAACGGATAATGGATGAAATAGACGGGGTGATAGGTGATAGGTGATGAATGGTACATCGCGCAAACCTATGTTATACTGTTCCCCATAGCGTATTAGCAATAGTTTAAGAGGAATATCACATGCCTATAGCACCCTTTCTCACTGATGTTGAGTCTTTACTCAAACAAGGAGTCGCAACAGAACATACCTATCGCCCATTGCTCAAAACCCTCTTTGAGCAGGTTATCCCCGGAGTACATGCCATCAATGAGCCAAAACATGCCACCTATGGCGCACCCGATTTTCTCCTACAGCAAGGAACTATAGCCATTGGGCATGTGGAAGCAAAAGATATTGGTGTTGACCTGAACAAAAGCATCACCGACAGCGAGCGTGACCTGCCTAAAACTGCTAATGGCAAGCAACTGCAACGCTACCGTGCTGCTTTGCCCAACTTGCTTTACACCGATGGTCTCATGTGGCATTGGTTTGTAGATGGCAAACCACGTCTTGATGAACCGCTCTGTATTGCCACATGGAATAAGAATAAGCAAAAGCTGACCCCTAGCCCTACTGCTGCAGCCGATCTGGTCACGCTCCTAGAGCAGTTTGCTGCGCACAAAACCATGTTGGTTGGCACGCCCAATGACCTAGCACAACGGCTTGCTCGCATTGCTCGCTGGCTCAATGAAGTCATCAACACCATCTTGACAACAGAAAGCGAGCAGGGTTCACTGCACCAACAACTGACTGTTTTTCGGCATACCCTATTGCCCAACCTCACCCCGGCCGAATTTGCCGACATGTACGCCCAAACCCTTGCGTATGGGCTGTTTGCTGCCCGCATTGCTTCCCCCGATAAATCCACCTTCACCCGTCACGATGCCGCGCAAACTATTCCCCAAACCAACCCCTTCTTGCAGGAAATGTTCCATCAAATAGCCGGCCCACGACTCGATACCCGCATTGCATGGTTGGTAGATGATTGCGCCCGTTTCCTAGAGCATACTGACATGTCAAAAGTGCTGCACAACTTTGGGAAGGCGACCATGCAACAAGACCCAGTGGTACACTTCTATGAAACCTTTTTGGCAGCCTACGACCCCAAAACCCGCGACATGCGCGGCGTCTACTATACCCCGGAGCCGGTTGTATCCTACATCGTGCGTTCGGTAGACCATCTCCTGCGGACACACTTCAGCAAACCCATGGGCTTAGCCGATGGAGATACTATCATCCTTGACCCGGCCACCGGCACTGCCACCTTCCTGCATGCCATTGTTCAACACATCTATGCAACGCTCCAAAGCATGGGTTTAGCAGATACGTGGAACCACTATGTACCCGAAAAACTTTTACCGAGGCTCTTTGGGTTTGAGTTGCTCATGGCTCCCTACACGGTAGCCCACCTCAAACTCAGCATGGTATTACAGCAATTGGGCTATGACTTTAGCAGCAATGAACGCTTAGGTATTTACTTGACCAACACTCTGATAGAACTACCAGAAGCACAAACAGCCTTACCTTTTGCCAATTTCATTGTTGAAGAAGGGCAACAAGCCCGCGATGTGAAACAACAGAAGCCCGTTATGGTTATCATCGGCAACCCGCCCTATTCCAACTATGGTATGCTGAACAAAGGCGAATGGATACAAGCACAACTGCAAGACTACAAGCGTGGATTGCAGGAGAAAAAACTCAATTTAGATGATGACTTTATCAAGTTTATCCGGTTTGGGCAGTGGCGTATTGAACAAACCGGGCAAGGTATTCTGGCTTTCATTACCAACAATACCTACATTGACGGAATAACCCGCCGCCGTATGCGTGAGTCTCTCATGGAAACCTTTACCGACATCTACATTCTTGACTTGCATGGGAGCAGTATACGAAAAGAAGTTTGCCCTGATGGAACCCCTGATGAAAACGTTTTTGATATACGACAAGGGGTAGCCATTGGCATTTTTGTCAAAGAACGTGGGAAAACAGGTCCAGCTAGAGTACATCATGCCGAACTATGGGGTACCCAAAAGAGCAAACGTTCTTGGTTAGCAGATTTTTCTTTGCAAACCACAACTTGGTCGGATGTTGACCCAAAGGGCGAGTACTTTTTCTTTGTACCAAAAGATTTTAGCATTGTGGATGAATACAATGGTTATTGGCACATTGAGCGTGTGATGCCAATTCAGCAAAATGGAGTCAAATCTGATAGGGATAAGTTATTTTATGCTATTGAGCACAACGTGTTACTTGAGCGGATGAAATTTTTCTATTCTGATGAAGGTACAAGTGAACCATTCAAAACACAGTATAGCATTACAGAATCTTCAAGTTATGACTTGCTATCACGCAGGCTAAAAACGTCATTTGACCAAGAGAGCATCAAGAGGAGTCTTTATCGTCCGCTCGATGTTCGGTGGTTCTACTATCATCAAGGATTAACTAGTCGTCCTGCTTGGAATGTTATGCGTCATATGCTATCATCAAATGTGTGTCTTATTGTAGGCAGACAAGGACAGGTAATTAGTAGCAAAATGTGGAACCTCGTTGCTGTTGGCGATACGCTTATAGATACCAACCTCTTTTATAGTGGTGGCAACCAATGTTATCCGCTCTACCTCTACCCCAATGGCAATGAGCATCCTGACCTGTTCGATTTTCACAATGGGCGTCGCCCCAACCTTTCCGCTGCCTTCGTGCGCGATATGGAGCAGCGCCTAAAGCTTACCTTCATTCCCGATGGCATGGGCAACCTTGATACGACCTTTGGACCAGAAGATATATTTCACTACCTCTATGCTGTGCTCCATAGCCCCACCTATCGCACACGCTACGCCGAGTTTCTCAAAGTAGACTTCCCGCGTGTGCCGCTCCCCAATGACAATGACAAAACACGGTTCAAAACCGTGGTAGCCTATGGCGCAACACTGGTAGATTTGCACTTGTTGCGCATACCCGGTGGGGGTGCGAGCACCGTTGTGTGTGGC
The DNA here is from genome assembly GCA_964626155.1 of uncultured Chloroflexaceae bacterium. Taxonomy (GTDB): domain Bacteria; phylum Chloroflexota; class Chloroflexia; order Chloroflexales; family Chloroflexaceae; genus JAAUSY01. The sequence goes on from CAZVEN010000003.1 coordinate 206,164, forward strand.
GCTGGTGGAGCACCTATCTTGCTCAACCCCGGCGAGCAGGGTATTGCACAGCACCAAGCAACAACGGCACCTGTTGATAGTGTGAGCTATGATGCCAAGCAACACCGGGTTGTGCTTGGCAACGATAGGTATTTTTCGGGCATAGAACCGACTGTCTGGGAGATGCAAATAGGCGGCTACCACCCCTTGCACAAGTGGTTGAAAGACCGCATTGGGCGCACGTTGTCGTTTGATGAGGTATTGCACTACATGCGCATGGTCATTGCCCTACGTGAAACGCAACGGATTATGGGCGACATTGATGCAGCCATGCCACTACTGTAGCCGCTGCAATTCCTGCTCAGCCAACTGTTGCACCAATTCATCATTGCCTAGTTCCAACGCATACTGAAAATCCACAATGGCCTGCGATTGGTTCCCCCCAAGTGCAAACGCAATACCACGGTTGTAATAAGCTATGCTATTGTTCGGGTCGCGTTCAATAGCTCTATCGTAATCAGCAATAGCTAAATCAACACGGCCTTGCCAAAACGACACATTGCCACGCCCAATATAAAACCGCGCATGCTCTGGTGCATGGTCTATCGTATGGTCTATCGCATAGCTAAAATCTGCCATAGCCTCATCATAGTTTCCCCTGAGTGCATAGGCAATACCACGAAAATACACCATGGTCATATTGTTTGGGTCAAGTTTCAGCGCATAGTTGAACCCTGCAATAGCCCGGTTATACTCCCCTTGTTTGGCATAAACGATAGACCGATGCCCATAGGCAAATGCATCATCGAGGTGTAGCGTTATAGCTGTGTTGAAATCAGCTATAGCCGCGTCATATGCCTCTTGAGCAGTATGGAGTATTCCCCGGTTATTGTAGGCATGCGCCAAATCTGGCATAAGCTCAATAGCCCATCCATAGTTCAGCATGGCAAGGTTATATTCGCCTAGCTCTGCATAGGCTAAGCCACGGTTATGGTAAGCATAGGCATTTTGGGGGTTGTACGCAATAGCCGCATCATATTGCACAATGGCACGCTGCATATCGCCGTTGTGAAAGGATGCATTGCCACTATACATATGGGCTGTAGAGAGGTAGGCAGGGGTATCTGTATTGTTCAAGCTCGGTTCTGGGACAGTCTCAATAGCTTGTGTGAGATAGCCGAGAGCAGCAGTATACTCACCGGTAACATAGCGCTCTATACCCACAATACATAGTGTGGCATACTCGGCTTGCAATGCCTCGCTTGCACCTGTATACACATCAACGCGCTCTGGTTCAACCAAGCCAGCATATGCCTCAACGGTATGCGCGTGGGGCAATATGTCTACCTTGGCAGTAGTATTGTCATCATCGTGCCACCCCCACACCAAGAACGTCATACTATATGCACGTGCATGGCTACGCACCGTCGTGCTGTACACAGGCGCATACATACGTTCCATAGGAATGGCTAAATTATCTGCATCTATCTTTGTATGGAGATGCGTATACAGCGTGTCAGCAGGGGTATCTTGATGTGCTACGCTCTGGGATGCATCGCTTTCCCTGCCCTGATACGCAAAGTCGGCAACAATAATGCGTGGGTGTGTAGGTGCTGTGTGGGAAACACGACGGGGAAATGATAGTAATGCATCTGGACTATACCCAAGGAGAAACAAAACTACCACGGTAGCCACGAGTATGCTTCCCACAAGAATCGCTGCCCGCACCCACCCAGCAGCGAATGCTTGGGTGACAGAATGCCAAATGCCATGCCAAGCCCCGGTGGTTGCCCTATCTTCATCTTCAGGGAAATCTTCAACATGCACACCCCATTGCACCAGTACCTCTTTGATACTACGGATATTCTTGCGTGTCTCCACTATTCCCGTGTGCATATCTACCGGCACTGCATACCCCGTCTTTGTTACTGCATCGCGTTGCGTAAGGTAAATAGACAGCTTTTGGCGCTGTATCTGCAATAGTTCCTTTTGCAGTGCTATTTCTTCTTGTGTAGGCATATCTCTACCAACTTGTTTCATAGCTTTCCCTGTAGCACCGGCTGGTAAACCGGATGAACCTAAGAAATCGTTGGACAGGCTAGGAGCCTATCCTACGCCTAGTGATAGGTGTAAAAACGTTCTTTAATCTGAAAACCTCTCTCGACTTTCTTGAATAGATTCGAGAATATCGCTTTTTGTGATAGAGAGCGAAATACTTGGCACATCAAAAGGGGATGTCCTGGTCTGTGGCTCTGGACGAATAACAAAGACTCGCCCATCACGACCACGAAATTTCACCTGCCCTTGCGTTAAAGCCATCTCCAAAAATGATGGGAGACGCTCACGCACTTCAGCATACGAGTATACCATTATATGTTTACCTCAATTGTGCGAATGCCGGCGTGTTTTGCAATACGAATCAGATTGTGGTCAAGCGAAATCAGTGGCAAGTCTTGTTCAATAGCGCACTGGAGAATATATGCATCATAGGCGTATATATTGAACTTGCCAGCTAGACGCACAGCTTCTTGTAGGCTTATCTCAACTATCTCCAAGGGAATTTGTTGATACACCGCTATAGCTTCAATTGCTTGTTCAAGCGTAATCCGCGAACGTTTAAGCATTGCTGAAAAGGCATTACCAACCTCCCAGTCAATTGAAGGCGGAGCAACGATGGTGGCATCTTGGGTTAGTTCAATCAGCTTTGGCTTTTCAGCTTCACCAGCAATGACAGCGATGATGGTTGATGTGTCAACAGCTATTCTCATTAGAAAAACAAGTACTCCTTTTCATTATGCAATCAAAGTAGTGGTTGTATTTGTTTGTATTATAGCATATCGTGGATGGCAAGACTCTACGCCTAGCATACCCCCAACCCCATTGCAAATCAAGCAAAAACGATTACAGCTTCGTAACGAAAACCACATGGAGCACAAAAAAGTACGTGTCATCACAGTGTAATGTTTTCTTCATATGTGTGTAATGATTTTGTGCAAATTCTTCTATGCACATGCTATCGTTTGCTGTCATATCGTTTTCCTGATTTCTCTATGATTTCTCTATAATGTCCCTGTCATCTTTCTATAATTTTTTGCCTTGCCGTTCTGGTAAAAAAAGGTAGATAATTGCATCAATTCAATGTAATGTCATAATTCAAATCAGAGATACACAGGGAGTCGTTCCATGATAACTAAACAAAGGCTTATTTTACTTGCAAGTATCCTCATTATTATTGGACTTGCAACGATAGTAGTTAGCATTGTTCGTTCATCAATAGCACAGCACCCAACTAGTCTCACGGTTCTCAATCATCGTGGAAGTACATTTTGTGATGCATACACTGCCCCCATTGTCTTTCCAAGCGATACTATTGGCATTGACATGCGCGGGTTTCAAAAACAAGACCACGTAGAGATACACGTTATCGTGCCAGATGGTCGTATTTTCAATTTGAATGCAATGGATAGCCACACGACGCTGGATACTGCGAGCGATGGCTCTATGCGTACTGACACAGACGGCAGCATCTATTTTGACTATCAGCCCACAGCTACGTGGCAACAAGGGTGCTACACCATCGTGGCCCAAAGTGTTGAACACAACCATGTAGCAAGCGGGTTTATGGCTTTGTTAGATAGCAACACCGAGAATGTTCCTATTTCAAAAACCAATTTGCATGAGACAACCGGATGGAACAAACCATTCTTACATGTCGCCAATCATCATACTGGCAAGCCAGAAGGACCCCACGCTACACCCATAGAGATTGTTGGACGCGGGTTTGTTGGCCGAGAAACGGTACGAATCTCCATCACCGCTCCAGATGGCACGATGGCAGACTATGTGCCAGCACAACCAACAAATGCCATTGGCGAGTTTCACGCGACAACGCTGTTCACCTTCACAAATGCTGTCCAAGCAGGTGAATATCTATTCAAAGCGGTGGGAGATACCAGTGGCTATAGTGCAACAGCCAGTTTTTTCTTGGGTCAAGATAGGAGTGCCTTGCGCCTAGTGACAATGCTAGGACAGCAAGACGCACCCAATGGAACCCTTCAACTCCAAGGACAGCGTTTTAAGCCCAATGAAGAAATAGATATAAAGATTATCAACCCTGACACGACCGACCGCTTGCAAGCTGACCAATGGGGTAATTTTGCCCTAGAACTGCCAATAGACCAATCATCTTGCCCCGGAACCTGCACTATTTTGGCGCGGGGTGTCGAAAGTAGCCGGCTTGCACAGGCAACTGTCACTGCCAGTCAAGAGCATGCCTACGATACCGTTTCTATACTGCTGAAACAGGTTTCTCCACTCTTCACACTCGCAGGTCAAGGCACAATGAGTGCGGCGGTTATGGGGCAAAAACTGTTTCAATTGGCCCTTGTGCATGGCGAACCTATCACCATCACCCTATCAGGCGATGCAGTCATGACGGCCCAATGCGCACCAAACACCCCGGCTTGCAAGTCCTATACTGGCAGCTTTCCCTTTCAAACAACACTGCAAGGTACGCATCTCATCACCTTCACACTTACCAATAAGGTACTGTTGAAGGCCGAACGGGAAGGGCAAGAGCCTATCACCCAAGTGTTTTTGCCGGGCACTCCCATCACGTTGACTGCCACAGGCGACCTGTTGGCTACCGTGACGGACCAGACGCATGCCCAAGACAACCAAGCAGTTCCATCAGCCGTGCCCACGACGACCATGAACGTGACTATGACGCCCACAACTTCAATGCAAACGACACAACAGCCGACGGCTATGACACCTAGTGTGTCCACGATACAGCCTACACATCCAGTCACAACCACAACTATCGTGCTGCCTGCGGAGAAGCTAACACAGCCCGTTGCGTCGCCAACCAGTGCTGCGCCTACTCATGCTGCTAATCCTGAGCCAACACCAACTGTGCTCTTTGTGTGGTGAAATAGAGAGCAACCCTACACCATGAGTTGTAAAGGTTTTAACGCAAAGGCGCACCCATGAGACTTCCGAAGTCTTAGAGACTTCGGAAGTCTGGATAGTAGCTTAGGTTTTTAATATAAATAGGTTTATTTTCTCTGTTTTCAGTAGTATTATGCAGTATATATATATATTTCACCATTGTTTTATCATTCTGTGTCATCTTTCTGTAACGTTATCTCTATTCTGTGTCATCTTTCTGTAACTTTTATTGCTTGCTTTTGTCATACATAAAGACAATAATAGCAATAGTTACATTTTTCAAGTAAGTATATAGGAGGGTTTCATTCATGTTCAATCGAAAAATGCTTCTTTTGTTTGCAATCGTCTTTTTCGTAGGACTTGCAGGCACACTACTCATCATTGTTCGGTCATCGGCGGCTCGTTATCAAACGAGTTTGACAATTCTCAACCATCGCGGCAACACATCTTGTGGAGAACAGACGGCTCCCATCGTCGTTCCAGGCGATACTATTGGCTTTGACATGCGCGGGTTTCACAAACAAGACCCTGTCACGGTAAACGTCATCTTACCAGATGGTCGTATCTTCAAACTAGACGAAATGAACGGCACACGCACATTGACAACAACGGAAATGCGCACCGATGATGGTGGCAGCTTCTACATGGAGTATGCAACCACATCGGGAACGGAAGCGGAAGCGGAAGTGGACTGGCCGCTTGGGTGCTACACCCTTGTTGCCCAAGGCAAAGAGAGCAAAACCGTAGCCAAAGCTGCTATGGCAGTGCTCAACAGTGAAGATGCAATTGCAACAGCGGAATACACGAAAACCGCCACCTTGTCTGGGGCCTTGCTACACGTTGTAGACCACGAAACAGGGCAATCGCAAGCGGCACAGACAGACAAAGTAGACATGTTCGGAATTGGCTTTGCATCAAACGAAACTGTTTCGCTAGAAGTGACGATGCCAGATGGCACGACACAGAATTTGCCATCGCAACAAACCAGCATCATTGGAGAATTTCAATACACAACAGCATTGACGTTCACTGACCCCTTGCCAGCAGGTATTTACACCTTTACCGCCGTGGGCAAAACAAGCGACTATAGCACAACGAGCACATTTGCCATTATGCAACCGACGCAAGGTAAAACAAGCTGGAGTGCGGTGCGTGTCATTGAGTTCCCAATGCAAGCTGACGCTCTTACAAAGACGGTGCAGGTGCAAGGGCGACGCTTCCGACCGGGTGAAGTTGTTGTCGTCACCATGACGCAAACCAGCGCTATGACGCAAACCAACGCTATGACGCAAACCAGCGCTATGACGCAAACCAACGCTGCGCAACCTTTCACAGCAACCCAGTTTGCTGAGGCTGATACGTCGGGCAACTTTGCTGTCACCTTCGCAGTAACGCGGGCATTGCAAGCATACACCGTCACGGCACAGGGCAGCGAGAGTGGCAGCAGTGCTGAAGCAACCATTGAAGCCAGTGACAGTGAGCAAATGCCCACTGTTGAGCCTACAACACCCACCAAGCCCACAATGACACCAACATCACCAATAACAACTACGCCCACGACCACCGTCATGGCAACACCAAAAGTCACGACCACCGTCACGGCAACACCAACAATCTCGACGACGGTCATGGCAACAGTTGCACCTACAAACACGAGTCGTGTCATTACACCAACGCTCAAGCCACTCATTCTCGCTACCACACCTACACCGACTGACATGGATACAACAGGGGCTACATCGGACGATGATGCTGACACTACGGCTTCTGGGGCTACGCAAAAGCCAAAGGTGCTTTTTGTGTGGTAATAGAGCAATTACATGATTTGTAAGGATTTTAACGCAGAGGCGCAGAGTAGCAAAGACGCAGAGAGATGCAAAGGTTTGTAAGAAGGTCGAAAGAAAACCGTTGCTCTGTATCATTCACACGCTATACAACAATACTCGCTGGGCTGTGTTATGCCAATATCGCACCACAGCCTAGCGCTTCTAATACATATCAATGGGTAGCGCACACGAAGGGGGGTGATGAACGCATCAGATACACGTGAAGGAAGGTATCTGCGCCACGACCGTAAGTCTGTTGGTAAAGTACTTGAAGCGTGTAAAAGGCACATCCGGTGCCAACGGCATATCGCACTGTAGAGACGTTGCACGCAACATTTTCAACTTCTACATTTCACCCAAGTAGGATTTTGTACTGTCGTCAAGTATGTATTATTCACGATGCAACGCACGTTGTATCACAACAGGAAGGCAAGGAGGTTTTCCTATGTTTACCAAAACAAAGATCGGAATGTTCGTTATCTTTACCTTTACGTTGGTGTTGGCACTTGTTGCAGGCTTGATAGCCCATCGTTCATTGGCGCAACATCCAACAAGTTTGGCTATTTTCAACAATCGTGGCAACACCTATTGCGATGGGCGCGTCGCTCCCATTGTCTTTCAGGGCGATACCATTGGCATACAACTACGCGGCTTTCCGGCCAATGCCAATGTTGTGGTGAATGCTGTCTACCCCGATGAAAGAATATTCAATGTACAAAGCGTCGGGCATGTTGTCGGTATAGCAGAGAATCCAGAGGGGACCGTCTCTATAGGGAATGGTGGCAGCGCATACTTCGATTACGTCACAACGAACGAGTGGCCCTTGGGGTGCTATACCTTTGAGAGTATGGACACGGAGAAACGCCGCCTAGCAACTGCGGCCATTGCTGTAGCCGCACTAGGCAGCCCAGAAGCACAGCCCATTGCTGGAGCTCAAAGTGAGCATGACATTGATAGTGAGTGGAAACAACCGGCTCTCATGGTCGTAAACCAAGAGACAGGCGCGGCGGTTGCCAAGGCGGGCGAGCAGGTCGAGCTTTTTGGCGAAGGGTTCGGCGCAAACGAAGATATAGCCATCACTATTACCCAACCGGATGGCAGCGTTTTGACGGGGAACGAAAGCATACCAAACCAACGCACCAACAACGCTGGCGAGTTTTATTTTGCATTCAAGTTCAATGAGATGCGCCCAACAGGACGGTATGTTTTTGCAGCAACGGGCAAGAACAGTGGTTTTCGTTCCAGCGTTCCATTTGAGCTAACCGACGAATCGGCCCCCGCGCACACGTGGAGCATGGTGCGTGTGGTTATCCCGCCCGATGGCCGGGGTGTGCAACGGACAGTGTTCCAAGTGCAAGGGCAACGGTTTGTGCCGAGTGAGCGCATTGCTATTCAACTCACGCTGCCGGATGGTTCCAAGCGCGACATTAAGGACCAGGTAACAGCCGACAGCACGGGGCATTTTTCGGTCAACATGGTGCTGAATGAGCAACTGCCCGCTGGCAAGTACATTTTTGTCGCCACAGGTGGCACGAGCAAACGCTCTGCAAGTGCTGATATTGTGCTGGATGGTAGCCCCAATACATTCTTCCATGATACAAAGAGTGGCACTCCCGGACCAGGGACCGTCAGGCAAATGCTACATGTATCAACTACGCCAACAACACCGTCCGATACACCCATTGTATCAGCAACGCCAACCGGCGGCACAGGAACAGATGCAACGGCTACAACAGATGCAACTGAAACAGCTACGGTAGAGATAACTGCTACACCAACGGCAACCATACCGAAGGGTGGCAAATAACGTTGTAGAGGCAGGAATCGGAGCCACGACGGTAACGGAGTGGTGCTATGTTTACAACAACTTGGTTAATCCTCGCGCCAAGACAAGATGCAATGGCGCGAGGATTATAACAAAGAAAGGTCAGGATTAACACAATTATGGTTACGCAAAAAACAAACACAATGGCAACGACGAAGGCAATGAACGTACTCAAACGTTTCATCGTCGGGGTGTGCGCTCTTGGCTTGGCATTGGTCATCGGGCTGGTTGCTTAACATTCGTTTGCACAGTACCCGACGACCATGACGGTTTTCAACAATCGGGGTAATACGTATTGTGATGGCAGGCTATCGCCTATCGTAGCACCGGGCGACACAATAGGCATTGAACTGAAAGGCTTTTCGGCACATGTTGATGTAGAAGTGAATGCTACCCATATGAGTGGTGTCACACGTAATATACAAGCCATAGGTACAGTGGTAGCAGGAGCTGTAGCACCACCACCACGAGTCGGTGCTTTTCAAGTTAATAACGTTGGTAGTGCTTACTTTGATTATGCATTAACAGATCGAACTCAATGGCCCAACGGGTGCTACACCTTGCAGGCTATAGATGTAACAGGAGGCGCACGAATTGCTACTACAACAATAGCTGTAGACGCGAAGGTATCAGCGCAAGAAAATGTTCAATCACATCCTAGGTGGACACACCCGCAACTTGACATCGTTCGACAAGCGACAGGTGAAGCAGTTGCTGAAGCTGGTCAAGCAGTGGAGATATTTGGACGAGGGTTCGGAGCACATGAAAATATAGAAATAGAAGTAACTGAACCTGATGGAAGTGGTATAGCACCATCAATACCTTCGCCTTTTCCTATGCTACAAACTAACAATGCAGGGGAATTTTATTTTCAGTTTGCTTTTGATGATCAGCATCCAAAAGGTCGCTATGAGTTTACCGCAACAGGTCAAGCAACTGATTTTGAAGCAACAACAGCGTTTGAGCTTGCACCAAGGGGAGCCAACGCACCTAGTTGGAGCATCTTGCGTGTTATTGTACCGACGGACGGACGCGATATACAACGTACTGTGTTTGAAGTACAGGGACAGCGTTTTCAGCCTGGTGAAGACATAAACATTCAAATAACGCTTCCTGATGGCTCCATATATCCGCCTGTACCACATGCAGTTCGCAAGGCTGATGCAATGGGTACCTTTTTTGACAAAATAACCTTAAACGAAGCTCTTCCCGTTGGAGAGTATTCATTCACAGCAACAGGACAAAACAGTGGACGTGTGGCCAACGCAAGAGTCATTCTTGATGCTGGTCCAGTTAAGCCACCCTTTACGAATACTTATCCCACCACACCACAGCCTGCAAATTAAGAGAAAACCATGGCGCTAGAGGCAAGGGGTTGTCTCCTAGGAGACGACCCCTTGTTGTGTTCTCGTGAGAGGTTTTGGGGACCTCCGCGTAGGTTGGGCTTCTAGCCTGTCCACCGTAGCCCCGGCATCCTGCCGGACTCCGGCTAGCGTACTACGGGGGTTGAATCGCTGATGCGCTGAAACGTACCTACGCGATACAATGTTTGTGGACGCGAGATAATTCGTGTACTATTCGTGGCGGGCAAGACTCTATGGCAACATCGTTCCTCATGCCCCCGTATTATCCCTATATACTAGAGACAAGATAAGGGCCAAAACAAAAATCCGGACTAGCATGTGCGCTAGTCCGGTAAAACCTTTCAAATATATTATTTATGTGGTAGCGGCGAGAGGATTCGAACCTCTGACCTTCGGGTTATGAGCCCGACGA
>CAZVEN010000004.1:0-78809 GCA_964626155.1 uncultured Chloroflexaceae bacterium
ATCGCTCAATCGCTCAATCGCTCAATCGCTCAATCGCTCAATCGCTCAATCGCTCTCCCACTACCCACAGGCGTATGTGTCCATCTGCGCCGCCGGACGCCAGCAGACTTGCATCTGGGCTGAACGCCACACTATACACGCCCCCCACATGCGCCGGTATGCAAGCAATGCACCGTTCGTTTTCACCTATCGTGGTGCTGCCCATATGCCATAGGCATAGCGTTCCATCTATGCTGCCCGAAGCGAAATGCTGCCCATCGGGGCTAAACGCCACACACCGCACAGCAGCCGTATGCCCGTGTAGCACCACTCGTGAGCAATAGTTGGCGTGTCTGTCGTTGGGCTGTGCAAGGTTCCAGAGCCGCACTGTGCCATCGGCACTGACAGAGGCCAACCTATAGGCAGTGTGCTGAAACGCTACACACCATACCGCAGCCGTATGCCCCTGCAAATGCTGGGCTATGGTTGCATAGGTATGCCCCTGCCTTGTCCACACATACACATGCTTGTCTGCGCCTGCCGATGCAAGTGTTTGCCCGTCGGCGCTGAACGCAAGGCTCCATACATAGTGCGGTGCCTTCCACCTATGCAGCATAGGATAATATCCACGTGTAGCATCCCACAGGCATAGCGCCTTATCTACCCCGCCAGAAGCAAGGAGTTGCCCATCGGGGCTAAACGCCACGCTGTATACATGGTCTTGATGCTGCACCAAACGCCGCAATTCACGCCCGCTTGCACTATCCCACACGCGCACGGTTGTATCGGCACCGGACGAGGCTATGGTGTGCCCATTGGGGCTAAACACGATGTGGTATACGTTGCCTCTATGTCCCCGCAATTGCTGCAATAACTCTATCGTATGCCCAGGTTGTATACGCCATAGCAACACAGCCCCATCTTCAGTAGATACAGCGAGACTATGCCCATCGGGGCTAAAGGCAACACTTTGGATGGGGGACCGGGGACGGGGGACCGGGGACCGGGGACCGGGGACCGGGGACCGGGGACCGGGGATATGGTTATGCACATCATACTCCTGCACGTATTCTCGTTTCCCACACATCTTTGTTTCCCTATGCTCTGTCCCCTGTCCCCGGTCGAATACCCCAAGCGCCAATGCCCAACTTTCGACGGACCAACGAGCAGCCGTATACACCAACGCACGGTGGTCCATCAAGCGCCGGGTGAGTTGCTCTAGCACCATGGTGTCGGGGAGCGGTTGCTTAGAATGCAGCAACTCTTGCGCAACGCGCTCCTCCAATGCGTCTATCAATACATTCACTTCACGTTTGTAGCCGGGGCACAGGTCATTGAGCAAGGCCCGACAACGCCTAGGGTCATCACACAATTCGTGACCGTAGGTACGTAGTACGTCAATCAATATCTGGCGCGGCATATTATCCATACAGCCATTATAGTACAACCTTACACCTACCACCCCATCAAGCAAGGGCAGATATTGCAGTCCCAAGACGACCCGTGAAAGCTATAGCAGTCCTAATTGAGTTGTGAGTGGAAGATGGTTTGGATGCATTATGGCTTTGCGGCAACAAGCAGGGCTCTTAGCGACGCCGACCTTGCATTAATAGATGAGATTGCGGCCGGGCTACCGTTCTACACCCAAATGGCCGCCTCGTTGCTGTGGCAATATGGCGACCATGCCCAAACCAAAGGTGCAAGGTGCGAGGGGCGAGGGGCAAGGGGTGAGGGGGCGTAGGATGGGCTTCTAGCCTGTCCCTTTACAAAGCCATTAAGGGAGCCACGCATGTTTGGGCGTGCGTGGCACCAGTGTCTGGCACCAATGGCATATTTTGGCACATGGTAAGCACGTTGTGATTATTCGTGCCTGTTCCCTTCGGTATTAGTGTTGTTGCTGTTGCAGGCGTGCTAGCTCAGCCTCAAGGTGTTTGATACGGTCTTCGGCCTTTCTGCCCCACGTGTTGGGTGGGCAATGGCGTGGGACAGTCAAATAGCATAGGTGTCATACGGCTCCCTCCTTATCATGCGCTTTTCATGAAGGCCTCGCGCAAAGCCGCAAAGAACGCAAAGCTATACAGAAAGGAACAGGCTATTCTTTGCTGGTACGCTCCAAAAATGCACTCTGTTTTGATAGTATACCACATGTGTTGCCCTATCTCGACAAAATTTACCCTTGTCTAAAAATACCCTCATTTTATTATGGTTTTCCTTAATTACTCTCAAGAGTACTATAAAAACCATGTTTTCTTCTGCAAGAACGATTAGAAAGCTGTATGGTTTATAAAGAATGTTTCACAAGTTTTTACATACAAAATAGTGGTGTTGTTTGACAACAAGAAAAAGCGTGGTATAATCCAATGCAATTTATAAGGTTAGCCATAAAATAACCTTCTATTATTTATGTGAGGTTAAAAAATTGTTTCTTGAGAGCATGAGAGGATTTTGTGCAGACATACAATATACCTATACAGCATAATCTTTGCGAGCAGTCTACTCATATACACGAAGAGGAAGCTCCAACTGTATTGGAAGCATGCAGAGTCAGTTATGCCATTGGATGCACAACGCTCGTCGCCCACGTATCGCTTGCTTTGCATACCGGCGAAGTGCTCGCACTCGTCGGGCCCAATGGCGCAGGAAAAACGACTCTGCTCCGCTTGTTGAGCGGCGAATTGAAGCCAAGTGATGGGCAAATACGCTTGAATGGTATACCCTACCAACAATTCAATGCACGGCAGCAGGCCAAGCAACGAGCGGTTATGCGTCAGCAGCATGGCATGGCATTCTCATTCACAGCGCTAGAAGTTGCTCTGATGGGGCGCTACCCACATGTCGAACGACACGGCGAAACACATCACGATGTCGTCATTGCCCGGCATGCGTTGGAACAGACTGAGACACTCCAATTTGAGCATCGTGCATGCCCCACCCTATCAGGAGGAGAACAAGCGCGTGTCACGTTGGCGCGTGTGCTGGCCCAGGAAGCGCCCATTTTGCTCTTGGATGAACCCACAGCGGCACTTGACCTGCGATACCAGCACGACACACTCCGTTTTGCGCGTGCGCTTGCCGATGACGGCGGGGCAGTGTTGGTTGTGCTGCACGACCTCAATCTTGCTGCTACCTATGCAAACACTATCGGCATCATGTCGCACGGGAACCTCGTTGCTCTTGGGACGCCTTGGGAAGTATTGACGACACCATTGCTCGAATCGGTGTACGGACTGCCAATCGTCATCCATCCGCACCCGCTCTTGGCAATCCCACTTGTTCTAGCAATGCCTGAAGAGGAGAAATCGCTATGAAACACCTGTATTCTTGCTCGATGCTGCTCTATCGCTTGATAGGATTGGTAGCACTGGTGTTGCTCGTTTCTTGCGGCACATCAAAAGGAGAAGAACGCGAGTCTGGTGCTAGCACTGGCGACGCCCGCTCGCAGCCCACTGAGGTTGTGGACAATCTCGCGTATGCTGCTGCAACAACGACTCCCGCATCTGAAGCCACTATGCCAGAAGAAACGCCAAACCTGCCCGCAACCGTGGTAGCCCATGATGGGCAAACTATTACAGTAGAGTCTATTGAACGCATTGTAAGTCTCAATGGAGACATCACCGAAATCATCTTTGCCCTCGAATTGGGGGACCACCTCGTTGGTGTTGATAGCAGTGCTACCTACCCACCCGACCGTGTGCGCGACATTGCCAATATCGGCTATCAGCGACGGCTTAACGCCGAAGGTATTCTAGCGCTCAATCCAACACTTGTCATTGGCAATGAACATGCCGGACCCCCCGATGTGCTTGCGCAGATTCGGTCTGCTGGTGTACCGGTAGCTATCGTTGCCAACACACCTACCTTAGATTCTCCGGTACACAAAATGACGTTTGTTGCCCAAGCACTTGGTGTGCCAGAACGTGGCGCGTCTCTCATAGCACAGCTAGAAACCGACATTGCAGATGCACAAACCGCATTGGACCAAGCAAGTGGAGCACCACCGCGTGTACTCTTCATCTACCTGCGTGGCAGCGATGTGCAGTTGATTGCCGGTAGCGACACACCAGCCGATACGATGATTACCGCTGCGGGGGGCATCAATGTTGGGGCCGAGGCTGGGCTAACCGATTTTCAGCCACTTAGTCCCGAAATCGTCGTTGCCGCACAGCCCGATGTATTGCTGTTGCCTGAAAACGGGTTGCAATCGGCCGGTGGTCTCGACGGTCTGCTATCAATGCAGGGTATAGCAAACACTCCCGCTGCACAAGAGCGCTGGGTTGTTGCCATGGATGACCTCTATTTGCTTGGAATGGGTCCACGCACTGGACAGGCGTTGCATGAATTAGTCACCCTATTGCACACACCACCACAAGAGGAGACCTATTGATGAGCACATCACCCGGTGTACCGTCTATCAGAAGCAACATAACCCGCCATGTTCGCGGGTACCATATCAAATGGACGCCCCTGCTCTTGTTACCCATCCTCGTGTTGTTGCTCGTAGTCGTATTGCTCCTTGGCGTTGGCATCGGTCCAGTCGCCATTCCGCCCAATGTTGTGCTGGCAATCATACTCAATAAAGCCGGGTTGGATATACCAACACCAGTCACGCAACAACAGGAGGTGGTGTTGTGGATCATTCGCCTGCCACGAGTCATCCTAGCAGCACTGGTTGGGTCCGGGTTATCTGTAGCGGGAGCACTGCTACAAGCCATTTTCCGCAACCCGCTGGCCGATCCGGGTCTCATTGGGGTAAGCGGTGGCGCAGCCATGGGTGCAATTGCCGTGATAGTCACCGGCATCATGCCTCTCGGTATACTCACCCTGCCTGTTGTGGCTTTCATCAGCGGTACATGTACCACGGCACTAGTCTATCAGTTTTCGCAACGCGGGGGACATACCGATATTGCCACTATGCTGTTGGTAGGATTAGCTATAAATGCCATAGCAGGGGCATTCACCGGGTTATTGACGTATATAGCCGAAGATGCAGAAGTACGTTCAATTGTATTTTGGACTATGGGTGGACTGTCGGGAGCTATCTGGAACACAGTAGCAGGTGTTGTACCTGGCATAGCTATTGTGTTGCTGCTGGCACCTAGATTGTCTCGCGCACTCAACGTTTTTGCCCTTGGTGAAGCCGAATCCCACCATTTGGGTGTGGAAACCGAGCGCGTCAAGCGGCAAGCAGTTGTGCTGGCAACTCTCGCAACTGGTGCAGCAGTGGCAGTTGCCGGACCTATCAGCTTTATCGGGTTGATAGTGCCGCACATTGTGCGTCTGCTGTCTGGTCCCGACCATCTTCGCCTACTGCCGGCTTGTGCGCTTGGGGGAGCTACGCTGCTCATTTTGGCAGACCTTGTAGCCCGCACAGTAGCCATGCCCGCCGAAGTGCCGGTTGGTCTCATTACCGCATTGGCTGGTGGTCCATTCTTTCTCTTTCTCATCATCCACACACATCAGCGCCAACATAGGGGTATTGCTTGATGACGGAGAACAGAGACAAAAAAAACATTTGCAATGGACACAATCGCTGGTATCAACGCATTGCCCCATCGGAGCGCTACCAAGATGGCACTGCTCCAATAAAACAACCTATCACACCCACGATTGAAGACTATGTTAAGACAATAGCCCTGATACAACAAGCGCAGCAAAAGGTGACAACGAATCTTGTATCTATCCACATGGATGTCAGTGCTGCTTCAGTCACAAAAGTCTTTCGGCGGCTTCAGCAGCTTGGATTGATAATGTATACGCCCTATTACGGCGTGACACTCACGGAAAAAGGGCAACAATTGGCAACCGTTGTGCTACGACGTAACCACCTTGTATCTCTTTTTCTGATACAGGTGCTTGGTTTCGCACTGAATGACGTTCAAGGAGATGCGGATGTATTGGAACATGTCATCTCCGATATGTTGGAGCAACGGATAGCAGCGTATCTGGAGTTGCATGACAAGAACGAAGATGTACAGGACGAATGATGTTCAAAAAGAAAGCTTCACCTGACTCAAATGGACATCAGCATCTATCAACCATACCAGCCGGAACATGGGTACGGGTATGTAAAATTGTTGGTGGAACGCGCATGATACACACCCTGGCACGTTCAAACATTGTGCATGGGATGAGGTTGCATGTGTTGCGCAACGACTGGGGACGAATGATTGTATTGGTCTATGACCATCGGGTCGCATTGAATCGTGATATTGCCTATAAGGTATTAGTTTGTGCTATGGATACCAAAGAACACGCATCGTAAGCGTTGTCTCACATTATTGTACCGTCACGGGGTATCTGGGTGATCGAACCATGGAAACGCAGGGGCGCAATGATGCTAACCAAAGAACCGGGGCAGACAGGTATTGTGCGAGTTATCTTCTCACTTCCATGTTTTTGCGCTGCATCAATCCATGTAGTGGGTGATTTCAATGCTTGGATGCCTAGAGCAACGCCACTACGTCTATGCGAACAAGGATGGTGTGTCGAAATGGATCTGCCAATCGGGTGCGCCTATCGCTATCGCTACCTAATGAATGAAAGCCGATGGCTCAACGATTGGCATGCCGATTGCTATGTACCCAACGCCTACGGTGGCGATGACTCAGTAGTCGTTACGCTCCTGCCGCCCGATATAGATAATGTAGAGGTACTTTGCCCTTACGATGGGCAACCCTGCCCCTATGCGCTCCAAGTGATACGCAAAGATGGACCTGAATATGTATGCGGCATCAGGACCCCATGTATAAGAAGGAAACACAATGGTACGTAGCCCGCATTGCTTATGTATCTGAGCGGGTTGCGCATGAAAACGAAGGAGGAGACGGATGATTCACATCATTATGTCGGAACTAAAACGGAACCAGCAGGCCCTATCGCTTACCGATTTAAGCAAGCGATTGCAGGTAGACCAGACGGTATTAGAAGCAATGGTGACAACCTTGGTACGACGTGGCTATCTTATTGAAACACACCAAGAGCATGCAGGACCATGCGAGTGTGGGTGCGAAACATGCCCCCGACGTGCATCGGACATGCCCATCACAACCTACCAGTTGGCTGAACGTCCACGAGAACCCTTTTTTAGGAACGTGGAACAATGAAAACAAGAAGATTAGAGTGGAAAGGAAGTAGGAAATGACCAACTACGCAGTAATCATCAAAACCATATTGACGAGTGCGCTCGTTGTAACCAGTATATGGCTAATCGGAAGCCAAGAGCCATTGCTTGGAAAGCAACATACATATATACAAGCCACAACGGTACCCATCACTACCAACGATCTAGCAGTTGAGTCTTCTTCGGGTACAACAACCTATCACTATGAGGATATGGACTTTGAAGGTGGAAAATGCTTTTGCCAACGGCTTGCATTTCGGTCTGCACAAGCTTTTCTTGCCGCGACCGAAGCAACGGTTATTAACAGCGACACGCTCACTGTTACTACCCGCTGGAACACGCATGGTGCAGAAGAACTGTTTATTCATGCGCTTGGGTGGGACGAGGAGCATGTTATCTATCCAGCCAACTTGACTGACGAAGCGCATCTCACGGGTGAAGACGCGGTATACTATTTTGCTTATCCTGAAGATAACACTATCTGGAAGGTGCAAGCAACAGAACGCCTTTTTCCAGAAGGGTTCTTTGAAAAGCGCACGGCAGTCAAAACTGCTTCTACGCCTGAAGAAAAACAAATGGCACAGCAAGCGTTTATGCCATTGAAAACACAGGCCATATCAATTATCACCACCTTACCATTGACCAACGCCTTTACCGTTCAAGCAGTACCAAACACAACAATGGTCTACCTGCCGCTCGTAACACGGTAATAATCGCTGTAGCACCGGCCAGTAAGCCAAATCTCTGGCTAGCAGCCGGTGCTACGCTTTTCGCAATGGGCTAGTGTTGTTGCTGTTGCAGGCGTGCTAGCTCGGCTTCAAGGTGTTTGATACGGTCTTCGGCTTTACGACGTTCTTCATCGGCTTGTTTGAAGCGGTCTTCAGCCTTACGACGTTCAATCTCTTCTAGCCTGCGCCGGGTTGCCTCTTCCCGGTAGGTCAGCAAGTAGTCTCGATTGACAGGGTTGTAGAGGCGCAACTTGCCTGCGTCAAGGTGTAGCTCTAGCCCGGTGACGTGGCTCTCTATGCATAGGATGCCCCCGGCCATTGTGTGCGTGGGGATGAGCATATATTTGCCCCACTGGTTTAAGCGCCGTCCTTTCAACGCCGGCTTGAGATAATCCTCGGTCGGGTCAAATTGGATATACTCCTTCACCCCTAGCTCTTCGTAGAGCAGCGGTTTTTCTATCTCGTCCCGGTCGCGGGTGGAGTCGGATGTCACTTCAATGATGAATGATGGCGGTATCTTTTCAAGCCATAGTTTATAGGTTTTGCGTTGGTATTTTTCGACGCCATGCACCGTAAAGGCATCGGGCGAAACGACAGCCCGTGGGTTGCCCTTTTCGAGATAGATGAACAGGTTGCCAGAAACATAGACGTTGGGGTCATCGGCGTAGAAATAGTCAAGGGCTTCGACAGCATAGATGAGCGAGTCGCGCTGGAAGTCGGACTCGGCCATCGGCTCGTCATCATCTTCTGGATAAAAGGTATCATCATCAGCATCATGGTCATCGCGTCCATCGCGCCCATCGCGTTCATGCCCCACCTGTCGGGTGGGCAATGGCATGGGATAGTCAAATAACATAGGTGCCATACGGCTCCCTCCTTATTTTCATTGAGTCGTTCCCTTCGATAAACTCAGGGAACAGGCTATTCTTTGCTGGTACGCTCCAAAAATACACTCTGTTTTGATATGCGCTTTTCAAACCTATGGCTCAACAACAGACCCCATAAAGAGCACAGCCCCCGTCTCATTATCCCGAATGGCAAAGAAAAACGGGCGGTCTACAATCATTGAAAACCCCTGCATAGGCATAGCCGAAAGCGTCATCTCTACCGATGTTGCGGCGGCCGCTTCTGTGCCCTCTTCGTTCACCTCGACAAACGATTTGTGCTTCACTTTGGAAATGCAGAGCGGTTCCTTGCTATACATGCGGCTAAAATCAGCTTGGTTGCAATCGAAAGCCACATCCATGCCGAGAGCGGCTAACACATCGTTTAGCTCTTTCTCATACTCCAACTTGAAGCGGGGTAGCACAATATCACCTTCCTCGTCGCTGAAGTTTTGCATCCATTCTTCCCATTGTTTGGCGTTCAAGCGGCGCTGGAAAGCACGCAAGCTTGAATCTTCACTGGGTAGGAAAATGTACATGCTGATGCGCCCATCGCCATAGGGCAAACTCACAGCCTGAACATCTTCATCCTCATAGTAGGGGTAGGTTTCGCCCGATTGCTCCATCATAGGCACGTCTTTTTCTGTGCCATCGGCTAGGGTGAATGGGCGGTCGCTGGTCATCTCCTCATCAAATGAAGTAGTCCAACTGCCTTTGAAGTAAATGGCATTGATAAGCACCATGACGGTGAGTGGGTCGAGTTGCCCGACAATCTGCTCAATTTTGCCATTGGTGTTGTCGCTAACCCATGCGTTGATAGTATCTGTGGCGGCAGGGTCTGCAAAGTCTAAACTGCTCACCTCGGCGCTGTAGAATGTGCGATTGCGCTGGAGAAAATCGTGCTCAAAGTCAAAGCCTTGGCGGGCCCACAACGAGTTGGCAATGGTGAGCTTGACTTCTGGGTCGGCCGCTTGTATAGCCTGCATGAGCGCTGCATACCCTTGGTTGACGTCATCTAAGCTCATATTTTGCACATCCAACACGTCGGCCATTGCTTGCATGGTAGCTCCATCTGCGCCGTTGTAGGTCATTGCTAGGGCAAATGCAATACTTGTAGGCGATATAAAGACATTGGCATTGCTATCTTCTTTTAGCACGGCTTGCAATAGGTCAAATGCGAATGGTGTGGTATCTATTGCTTCGCCTGTTGCAACAGGTTCTTGTGTCACTGGTGTACTCCCTCCCGAAGTAGCCCTATCGTGCATTGTCACTCCAAGCAAGCCAAGGAGCACATGATAGGGTGGTTCATTTTCTGTGTGCAACTCGAAACGCGCACGCTCAAACCATTGTACGGTATATTCTTGGCCATCGTCGAGTGTTTCTGTTTGGGCTTCACTCAAGGGTAGCCCAAAGAGAGCTAGGCTCTCCTCTTCGCTCACGCTGCTATGCCCATCTAGTTGTAGCCCACTGGCTTGCCACGTGGCCAAGATGTCATTACATACATTGTGTCCGGTCTCTTCAAAGTAGCGGCAATCCTGTTTGGGGCTTGTTTGCTCAAAGCTTTTCCAATCGCGCCCTTGTTCCTCTAGCATGGCTTCCGATAGACGCCCTAGCAATACGTCGTAGGGGGGATCATTCTCTGGGTGCAATTCTAAGCGGTTGCGTTCAAACCATTGGGTTTGCAATGGTTTTCCTTCTATGGTTTCTGCTTGCTGGAGAGATATGGGGTAGCCAAACACAGGTAATCCCCCGTTTTGCTCCCAAAACTCCCGGATGCGTCCCTCGATGCAAAAACCGGTTTCGCTAAAACAGCGTCGTGTTGTTTGGGCTTGCAGTTGGCGTGGGGGTATGCTCGTCATCAGCAAGAGAGCCAACAATAGCCAACATATGGGCCCATAGTGTCTCGTCATACTATACTCCTCCTCTTCTCTTTTTTCATAAAGACCTCGCGCAAAGACGCAAAGCATGCACAGCTATACAGAAGGGAACATGCAATGCTTGGCGTTGCGCCAAAACAAGGCGAGTTGTCTTGTATACTTGCAGGTATACTCTTCCTAGCGTATATTGTAGCACAGATAAGGCATATTACGAAAAGTATGATAGTATGACAGGTGTGGCGACAATTGAGTTGCATGTAGAAGGCATGGCCCAGGGAGGCGAAGGAGTGGGACGCTATGCGGGCCAAGTTGTCTTTGCTGCTGGCGGCTTGCCGGGCGAGCATGTGCGCGTGAAACTCCATGAGCGCAAAGCAAATTATATGCGCGGGCATGTGATAGAGATTATGGTGCCGGCCTCTGAACGCATAGCACCACGCTGTGCAGATGCGCACCATATGCCATGGCAACACATTGCCTATGATGCACAGTTGCGCTTCAAGCATACGATTTTGCGCGAGCAACTCGATAAACTGGCCGGCTTGCACGATGTGCCAATAGCGCCTGTGTTGGCTGCCGCGCACCCATGGCATTATCGCAATACGGCACACTTGCATGTGCAGGGGCACAATCAAAAGGTGGGATATTATGCTGCTGGCACGCGCACGGTGGTGGATATGCCAGAGGACCCGCTGTTGTTGCCAGTGTTGAATGAGGCCCTAGCAGGGTTGCGTACAGTGATACCGGGGCGTCAATGGCAAGCACACATGGTGACGTTGCGCGGCAGTGCAACCTATGGGTATGCGGTTGCTGTTGTGCGTGGGTCGGGGCAGTTGCATACGTTGGCAAAACGTTGGCAGCAATGTACGCCTGTGTTGGCAGGTTGTGTCATCAGCCCCGACAAGCCACCAAACACGGATAAGGGACCGCGAGTACGCACTAGTCCTAAAGCGCCTGTGTTGCTCCACGAAGAGATAGGGGGTATCATCTTCTCACTCTCGCCGCACAGTTTTTTCCAAGTGCATACCGCGCAAGCAGCCGTATTGTTGCGTGTAGTGCAAAATATGCTCTCGCTTGAGGCAGGTGAGCGTTTGCTCGATGCCTATAGTGGTGCGGGTGCGTTTGCTTTGCCTATAGCACAGGCATTGCACGAGGTGGTTGCCATTGAGGAGCATGCTGCCGCAGTTGCCGATGCTGAACGTAGCGCTCATATGAATGGTGTACAGGGAGTATTGTTTGTCACTGGCGCGGTAGAGCATCTGCTTCCCACCGTGCAGCCACCCATTGCAGCCGCAGTGCTCGACCCGCCTCGGCGCGGGTGTCATCCCGCTGCTCTCGCTGCATTGACAAAACTTGCTCCTCGGCGCATAGCCTACATCTCCTGTCATCCCGGCATTCTGGCACGCGATATGCGTGTACTGCTTAACACTGGTCACTACCACCTTGTACAGATACAGCCAGTTGACCTCTTCCCACAGACACCACATATTGAATGCGTAGCTTTGCTGGAGCGAGTTACATAAAGTAAGGTGGATAATACGACATCGTGTATACTGTTCCCCACATTCTATTGTCATAGGGTAGGTATAAATTGAGCATTGAGAAATGAGAAAGGAAAGCTAACACATGCACCACATGCCAACTGACGCCAAATCGCGGATTTTCGTTGCACTCGACGTACCCACATTGCCAGAGGCTCTAGCACATGTACACACATTGCACCCCCATGTAGGTGGATTCAAAGTCGGGCTAGAGCTTTGCACGAGTGTAGGCGTGCCGCAGGTTGTCGCAGCTATCAGCTCAGCCGGTGGGAGCGTCTTCCTAGACCTCAAGTTCAAAGACATCCCCAACACAGTGGCCGGAGCAGTGCGAGCCATTGCGCAAACCTGTCCCACGGGTGTGCGCATGCTCACCCTGCATTGTGATGGTGGAAGCGCTATGGTAGAAGCTGCTGTAGAAGCGTTGCATGCCTGTGAACATATCTATGCATCTATACCGGCACCAGTACCATTGCTGCTCGGTGTCAGTGTGCTTACAAGCATAGATGCGCATACTCTCACCCATGAGCTTGGCGTAGCCAGTTCAGTTGAAGCGCATGTTGTACGCCTTGCATTGCTGGCCCAGCGAGCCGGGTTGCATGGTGTCGTTGCTTCCCCCCATGAAGTAGCCGCTATACGGCACGCATGTGGCGACAATTTCCTCATCGTCACGCCCGGCGTGCGCCCAACATGGTTTGCCACTGGCGATCAGCGCCGTGTGATGACCCCAGCAGATGCACGCCAAGCTGGTGCCGATTACCTCGTCATTGGGCGTCCTATCCTCGCAGAACCAGCCGACATTGGCGGACCTGTAAGCGCAGCACAACGCATTGCAGATGAACTAGACAAGGCCGAATCTTACTCTTTTTTAATTAAGACCTCGCGCAAAGACGCAAAGAACGCAAAGCTATAAAAAAAAGGGACATGCAATGCTTTGCTGGTACGCTGCAATGCTGCGAGTTGTCTTGTGCTTGACAGGAGCACAAATGGTATAGTATGCTGTACCTATGAATAATACTGAAATACAGACTATCCTTGAGCGCGTTGGAGCTATCATCACCAATAGCCACATTGTCTATACCTCTGGGCGGCATGGGAGCAGCTATATCAACAAGGATGCGCTCTATCCGCATATTGCTGAAACAAGCACCCTCTGCGCCCACATTGCAGCGCAGTTTGCCAATGCCAGTGTTGATATTGTAGCCGGACCTACCATTGGTGGTGTGATTATGGCGCAGTGGGTAGCGCATCATCTATGCGAACGCACAGGCAAAGAGGTGCTTGCTGTCTACGCCGAAGAACAGCAAGATAATCATGGTGTACGGCAACGTGTCTTCCGTCGTGGCTATGATGAACTTGTGCAGGGCAAGCATGTGCTGATAGTAGAAGATGTGCTCACAACCGGCGGGTCCGCACGACAAGTAGTCGCAGCAGTCGAAAAAGCGTGTGGAACACCTGTTGGCGTCGGAGCACTCTGCAATCGTGGGCACGTGACAGCGAGTTGGCTCGGAGTGCCACGCTTTGTTGCGCTTGTCACTATGGACCTCGAATCGTGGGATGCAAACGAATGCCCACTGTGCAAACAAGGTGTTCCCATCAATCCCCGTGTTGGCAAGCCACATGTGCTTTAGGCTAATCCGGCCCCTGCGATAGAGAGAAGAGAGAGGAGACAGCAACCTAAGCCAAAGAGCATAATACCAAGGATAGGAAAGAAAAAAATCGCCAACGTAGCGCGTCCGGGCTTCATGTCATGCGCGACACTGGTAGCAAAAATGAGGATAACGACACCCCACGACCAAGCAATCATAGAAAGCATAGACCCTAATTGCCCCAGAATGGGAATAATGGAAAGCGCATCAAGCGCGTGAGGAGCGACAGAGAGCGCCCCTAACCCAACCATTTGTTGGATAGTACCCTTCCCTCCAAACCAACGTGCAACAATATGCGTGAACGCCACAATGATGAGGACACGCTCTAGGTAAACGAGCGGCCACGATACCAACACACCCAGCCCACGCACAAGCGCAACGAGTGGCGTTGGGAGCGGTACGGGCAAAGCATTGACTTCCTTCAAGAGGGTAAAACCAGATTCCATATTGTCATTGAAAAAACCAAGCATCACACGCATCTCTGGCGTCGTTGAATTGAGCGCCATCTGGTCAACAAACTCCTCCATAAAATCTTGTTGCTGTGCAAGCGCTTGCTCTGGTTGCAGGGTAGCCATAGCTTGACGCACACCATCTACCATACCAACAAGCACCCCGACGAGCACTACTATCATCACTCCTCGGCGGACCACATCCGGCGATTCGCGCATGCTCTGGAGCAATTTCTGATTTAGCATCAGTGCTCCATTGAGTGTATCTATCATTACCTCTACTCTCATGCTATTAGGAGAAGAATATACCATAGGACTATTGTCACAAACAGTATAACCAAGAAACTCACAATCGTTGTCCAAAAAGCACGCCAAGGTGGTAATGTATGGGCTTCACGAATGGCAAGATAGCTCGTCAATAACAAGAGAATGGTGACACCGCTCACTCTGGCAAAGGGCACAATTTGAACCAAACCAAGCAAGGTCGCGCTGGTAGCCACCGCCATACAACCAAAGGTTTGGCACAATGTTCCCTCTCCACCAACGATACGGGCCATGCTATGCGCCACAAGACTAGAGAGGCACCAACCGGCTAGGAAGAAAACAGGGGTAAGGAGAAAACTGACAATGCCAACCGTGACACCGTTGAACAACCCAACACTGCTGAGCACAAGGCTGGCAATAAACACAGTGGTGCTGCCACTATCGGCAATTGAAGCAAATATTGGCGCAACCGTATCGAATGTTTCTTTGAAGGTGGTTTCAAATCCTGGCGTCGAACGGGCTACATTGTCATACCACGGCATTGCGCGTAAGTTTGTATAGATAGTGTCGAGTACGTCTTGTCTGTTGGGACTAGCAGATGTTTCAATGAGTTGACCAATCATTGTCGCTGCTCCGACAACAAGGCCAATCAACAAAACCAAGATAAATCCCTTTTTTAGTCCTTCTGGTGATGTGCGTTGTTGCCTATATACCTCATTGTCAAGCACTATTCCTCGTATACCAAGATGTACATAATCAACCACTTCGTTCGCATTCCTTTCATACAAATGGGTGCATAGAAGATATTCTACCATACTCTGACACTTGCACAACATTGCAGTATGGTGTACTATCCCCATGTGAAATTTATCGTGAATGGTTTCCGTCGTATGCCGGAGCCGGTGGTGCTCTATACAAACACTGCGTGTGCTCCGGGCATTATTGGGAGGGAACAGTGGCTGCTTACAACCGAGAGCAGATTAGTGTCGCACTTGCCGAGACCAACCCAAGCTACAGCAATTACCTTGACATGGAGTCTGGCGAAGTCATCCGGTTGAACGATACTGATGACAGTCCAGCCACCGAGGAAATACGCAACAAGGTGATGGAAGGCTATGGTGCGCGGTTTCGCTATATCCCTGGTGGCAACCCGTCTCCGGACGATGCTGCTGTACAGGCATGGCTAGAAGCTGAGGGTTTGTAACGGCTTTTTGCCTATCTGGACAATACGTAACTGGTATACCTCCAGCTTCCGAGAATCTGAGGATTCACAGGCCAGCCGTTGCTGCAGCGGTCAAGTTGAAGCTGGCATGTAGGTAGTCCCACACATGGGCAACCATAGGCTTGCCAGGGCATGTTCCTACCGCCTTATCGAGATGCAGTCTGTTATCCACTAAGGAAAAGGTCTGGATCTCGAGAGGCGGGAGGTTAGGAGAGGTCCTCAATATCCATGAGGGTGTTTGGGGAAGTGTGTCTGTCGGCCTAAAAATATGCCAGCGACCAACATTTATACGTTGCGTAGCTTCAGCACCCTGCAATGTGCAGGCAGGTGTTATGAACCTAAAATGACCATTACCATTCGTAGTATTCTTGGTTGAGAAAAGCACACTGAGCTATTGGTCAGTGTGAAAGAGATGCTATCCTCTTATTTAACCAACAATGATGCTAGGACAAGCAGAGCATCTGTCCTGTAGGGTACGCGAGAAACCTGTTCTACATCGGTGGGTTTTCCCAATGTAAAATGTAACCTGGTACGGTACTGACACATTGACGCAAGCGAGAGGATTTGCTATAATAGCCGGAGATGTGCCGAAGTGGCGGAATGGCAGACGCGACGGTCTCAAAAACCGTTGAGGGCAACCTCGTGCGGGTTCAACTCCCGCCTTCGGCACCAATGGGGAATACTGAGGGTAGGATATATTTGCGGGGCGTGGCTCAGCTTGGTAGAGCGCCGCGTTCGGGACGCGGAGGTCGGTGGTTCAAATCCACTCGCCCCGACCAAGAAAGTGTACAATACCAGCGCTTAAAGTGGGCAGCAACGCAGATTCCCCACAATGGCGCTGGTTTTTGTTGCCTTATGTAAAATGTAGAAAGAGCCAACCATGGGGAAACTATTGCATCATGTTCGTCTTCATTGGGTACCACCAATAATACTAGCAGGTTTGCTACTTGTAGTTATGGTTGGTTGTGATGCTTTGAGTGCAGCTTTGCCACCAACACCCTCACCTTTTCCCACCTTGCCGCGCTTGCCTAGTGTTACACCGGAGCCACCTAGCCCAACACCGGCACCAACATTTACTCCGCACCCAACAAGCACCCCCGTGCTTCTCACCGCTATCGCTTCACTTGATGCCAACGTGCGCAACGGCCCCGGCTTGTCCTACGACATTATCAACCGAGTGCCTCAAGGCCAAGCTGTGATATTACAATCACGTGGAAGTGATGACGCTGGTAGTCCATGGTATCAGATAACAACCCAAGATGGCGAAGAAGGCTGGATGGCCGAAGAAGTACTGACCCTAGACCCAGCTACGGTGAACCGTGTGCCAACCATTGCAGCAGGCAACTAAACAAGCACTATCCCTATCACAACCCAAAATGTACACTACTGGGTCAGATTTTCGCATCCATGGTATGCTATAATACAAAGGCATCTGCCAAATCATAGTGAGAGTCGCCAAGGGTTGGTTACAAGAACGGTAACCACGAGTTCATGTTAGAGCAAGGAATTGAATGTTTCGGCGTGTTTTTCGCCTTTCACTTGGGCAACAACAAAAAAGTGATCTGGCGAAGTCGCACCAAGAACGCAGTATTGGCATTCGCCTCCGCTGGTCCTATCTGATCTCATCAACGCTTCCGCTCATAGTGGTCGGAACGCTGCTAACGGTGCTCAACTTTCTTTCGCAACGGCAAACTGTGTACAATGAGCAAATTATGCTATCTATGCAAGCAGTACGCCAAATAGCACGCTATATCTCTGATATTGAGGTGCAAATATTGAGTGTCGTGCAAAGCATGCCACCAGAAGCCACTCCAGAGCAGTGGGAAACAGCGACCCGTGGCTTGATTGTGCTAAAATCGCCCGATTTGCGCCAAGTAGCCGTCTATGACCAAGAAGCCAATGAGATTGTCAACCTCTCCGCAGAGCGAACATTTACCCCAGATACCTTTGTGCGCCGCACTGAGGACCCAATGGTCCTGCAAGCTCTTAATGGCTCCGGTAGCCGTAGTGCTATCTACCGTGCTGATGATGGGCAGATGGCTTTTGCCGTTGTTCTCCCTCTGCGCAACAATGCATATGAAACCGTTGGAGCTATTAGAGCCGAGATAAGTGCGGCCCCTATTGCCCATGTCTTGCGGTTACTTGATATACAATCTGATAGTGTCGCTTTTCTGGTACATGATGCCTCTACCATAATGCTTGAATCGAGCAACCCGGAGTGGTCACCACCACTAAACTTAGCTACGCTCCTTGATTCTAAGACGATAGAATATGAACGAGAAAGTAGCAAGGTGCTTATCTATCGCAATCAAACTAATAAGGCCATGTTGGGTGTTGTCACAACCATCAACCCAAGTGGGTGGTATGTGGTTGTTGAGCAACCATTGCGGCAGGCCTTTGGCAATGTGTGGATGAACGTGTTACTCCTTACAACATTGGTCGCGCTCGTCGGCTTGATGGGGCTAGGGTGGGGATTATTTGAAGCCAACCAAATCATCCGTCCCGTGAAAATTCTCCGCGAAGGAGCACTGACCTTGGGTACCGGTCGCCTCGACCATCGCATTGAAGTAGGCAGTGCAGATGAGCTTGGGCAACTAGCGCACTCGTTTAACCAAATGGCTGACCGCTTGCAAGCAAGCCTCTCTGAAATTGAACAACAAAATGAGCACCTCCGAGAAGGACTAAAACTTGCACGCGATATTCAAATGGGGCTATTGCCAGACCACCCGCCATGGAGCAACAATGTGTTGCATGTGCAGGGCTGCTCTCTGCCCGCTTCTGAAGTGGGGGGCGATTTCTACTCCTACCATGCATTCCCCGAAGGGCAAGCAGCCATTTCAATAGGCGATATTTCTGGCAAAGGAGTTGGTGCCGCCCTCATGATGGCCCTCACCAGCAGCATGGTTGAATCGCAAGCCCGCCAATATATCTATCCATCCGAAACGCTCGCAGCTCTCAATCGGCTTTTGAGTCCACGGTTGAAAGCCAACCATATGAATGCCGCCCTGCTCTATGCTCTCTTTGACTTTGACGAAAAAACAATGACCGTAGCCAATGCTGGCATGATTGCTCCCTTGATCATACGCCAACAGCAACAATGTGTCTTAGAAACAGTACATCCTGTTGTGTTTGAAGCCGAACACAACACGCAGCATGTCATATGCCAGTTTATAGATGTAGGCGGCTTGCCTATTGGCTCACTCCCCAATACGCTCTATAAAAGTATGCAAGTGCCTCTTGAACCAGACGACATTGTGATTTTTATGAGCGATGGTGTCATAGAAGCACACAATGCGCAAGGGGAAATGTTTGGTTTTGAACGGCTTGAGGCATTGGTGACAAACATGCATGCGCATGCACATGCACATACATTTGACCATGTGCATACTGTTGTAACCTTCATATTGGAGACAGTGCAAGATTTTATTGGTCAAGCTGAACAACACGACGATATTACTATCGTGGCTGTTCGTCCTGCTCAGGGCGTGGAGCATGGGATTTGGAACATCAATCCCGCGACTGCTGATACGCTCACTATGCTATGAGGCGTAGAATGTCCGCTGATTAGGACAAGTACTTTTTGTTTTATTGATATAATTTTAACGGGATAGATGTTCTCTTTGGCGTATGCAGAGAACAACCTTATCATGAAATGAAGAAGGAGTGTCTATGCTGCTCTATAACTCATTCACGGCTACCAAAGAACCGTATATACAACCCACAGACCGCTCAGTTACGCTATATGTGTGTGGTGTAACACCATATGATACAACCCACGTTGGGCATGCACGCACCTACATAGTGTTTGATACATTGGTGCGCTATTTACGTTGGCAAGGAGCCGATGTACACTACTGCCAAAACGTGACCGACGTAGATGACCCACTCTTTGAACGAGCAAAACGTGATGGGGTGCATTGGCAAGATTTGGCGCAACGAGAAACAGAACGCTTTTTGACTGATTGTGCTGCGCTCAACATTGCACCACCAACGTTTTTCCCACGCGCCAGCGAAGAAATTACCACCATGATACCCATTATTGAAACGTTGGTGCAATTGGGGCATGCCTACGTGCAGCAAGGGAATGTCTATTTTGATGTGCAGAGCGACCCCCATTTTGGGCGCATGGCCCGTATGGGCTACGATGACCTGTTATCCACCGCCAACCAGCGTGGCAACAACCCGCATGACCCACACAAGCGCAACCCACTAGACTTTGTGCTCTGGCAGAGGGGCAACCCCGACGACCCTACATGGGAAAGTCCTTGGGGACTGGGGCGACCAGGGTGGCATATTGAATGTAGCGCTATGGCTACCCGCTATCTTGGGCCGCAAATAGATATTCATGGCGGTGGCAGTGACCTAGTGTTCCCCCATCATTCTTGCGAAATTGCCCAGACCGAGGCAGCTACTGGCAAACGTCCCTTTTCACAGTTTTGGATGCATGTTGGCATGGTCTTCATGGATGGTGAAAAAATGAGCAAGTCGCTTGGGAATCTCGTGTTTGTGCATAAGGCTGTGCAAGAGCATGACATCAATGCTCTGCGTTGGTATTTGCTCAGTATCCCCTATCGTGAACGTCTTTCATATGAACGGTCTGGTGTTGTGAAAGCTGAGGACTCTATTGCGCGTCTGCATGAAGCGCTTACTGTTTCGCATAGTGGCAACGCCACGCCACTTGATAGTACCCAAGCGCGGGATGCTTTTGTAGCTGCACTAGAGGATGATTTGGATACGCCGAAAGCTTTGGAAGTGCTTGCGCACTTGAGTAACGCTATTTGTGGTGCTGCCGTGGAAGGTCGCAATGTGGAGACTTCCCAGAGAACCCTGTCTGAGGCAGCACATGTGCTTGGTTTGCAATTGGAAAAGAGGGTTGTATGAAAAAGAAGAGTGCTCCATACATGCTTGCTCTTCGTTGGCTCATGCTGGTTGTGTTGCTCACGCTTATGGCTTGTAGCGGTACTGATACTGCATCTACACCGCAAGACGTGCCGCGAGGGGGCGAGCTGCGTTGGAGTGTTGATGGCATTAGCGATTTATCTGAACTTGACCCTGCTCATGCTAGTGAGCAACAATCTATTATTGTCATGAACCTCATATTTGGTGGGTTGGTACGCCTAGATGCAGACCTCAAGGTAGAACCAGATGCTGCGGAAAGTTGGGAAGTGAGCCAAGATGGAAAAACCTATACCTTTACTCTCCGCAAAAACGTACAATTTGGTGATGGTACCCCGGTCACAGCACACGATTTTGTCTATTCTGTCAATCGCGCACTATCGCCAGAAACAGGAGCCTATGGTGCGCCTTCGCATCTGAAGCCCATTGTTGGGGCCGAAGATGTGATTGAAGGAGAAGCTACCGAGGCCAGTGGTTTGCGGGCACTTGATGAACAGACGGTGCAAATTGAGCTTGATGAGCCACGTGCGTATTTTCTCGCACAATTAACTTCAGTCAATACCTTCTTTGTGCCAAAACATTTGATTGAGGAAAAGGGTGATACATGGAGTGAAGAGGCATTCGGCACCGGTCCGTTTCGTGTCAAGGAGTGGCAGCATTATGAGGAAATTGTACTCGAAGCCAACCCACACTACTGGCGCGGTCAACCAGGTATTGATACCATACGCATGCCCTTTTTTCAAGACAGCGCCGAATCCTATGAACGCTACCTGCAAAATGAGTTGGATATTGTAGGCAACCGGCAAATTGGTATACCTTCTGGACGTGTGGAAGAGGCCCAACAACTCCCCGGCTTTCAATCTGCTCCTGCGCTTGCATTGCGCTATATTGGCTTCAACAATACTATACCCCCATTTGACAATACATCCGTGCGTCGTGCCTTTGCCCTATCTGTTGATAGACTCGACCTGGCCCAGAGCGCGTTGCAGAATACGGTAGAACCGACATCGCGCATCTTGCCGCGTGGTCTTGCTGGCTCTAAGCTACCCGTCACTGGACAAGCATTCGACCCCGATGGCGCACGGGCTGCTCTACGCTTGGCAGGTTTTCTCTCTGGCTCTAGTCTGCCACCCGTGACGCTAACCTATGCAAAAGAGGGCGACAACGCATTGGTAGCTGAAACATTGCAGCGCTATTGGCGTGATACCCTTGGCGTAGATGTGAATATTCAGGGCATTGACCTTGATACCTTTAGCCAACGCTTGGATGAAACCTACGAAACGCCCGACCGTGGGTTACAGATGTATTTGAGCATTTGGGGGGCTGATTACCCAGACCCGCAAAACTTCCTTTCGCAGCAACTTCGTTCTGGACTTCCTAATAACAATGGCCATTGGTTCAACGCCGAGTTTGATGAATTGGTTGACGAAGCTGATACCATGGGTGCCCAAGAGAAGATAGATGAACGTTTGGAACTCTACAACAAAGCCGAGCAAATTGCGCTTGATGAAGTGGGCTGGATGCCGCTTTACAACCCGCGTATGAACATTTTACTGCGCCCAACCGTGCAAGGGCTTGTGTTTACGCCTCAAGACATTATCGCCCGCGATTGGACTATGGTGCGCATTGTGCCACCTGAACAGGCTAACGATTGATACGCAAATGAGGAGATTGCACAATGGGTAACATAGAAATTTATCGCACCATCATCAACCGCATATTAACCGACTATGCCAACATACCCTACGCGTACAGCTCAGTTGAGACACAAACGGTATTTGACACCACATCCGACCATTACCTCTTGGTGATAGTGGGGCGCGAGGGACCAAAAAGAGTACACGGGTGTCTTGTTCATCTCGACATTATCAATGGGAAAATTTGGATACAGCGCGATGGAACCGAGCAAGGAATGGCAACGAAGCTATTAGAAGCAGGCGTACCAAAAGACGCTATTGTGTTGGGCTATCGTTCGCCCGAAATGCGCAAGCACACCGAGTTTGCTGTTGAGTAACAGCACCGTAGGTGAGATATCTGGTCACTAATGCTAACTGCTACCGGAGTAGTTGCAGACGAGGAGCCAAAATGAAACCTATCCGTAGTATCGCCATCGTTGTAGCAACGCTATGCACAACCGCGCTTTCTGTGCTTACATTGCGGCGTAGGAGCTTCCGCCAAGCCATACGCCGCACTAGGCACAGGTTGGAGCATACGCCATTAGCCAAGCAGCGCTTTTCCGTAGACATGGTCGCCGATTTGCCTGAACCAGTGCAGCGCTATATCACCCACGCGATAGCACCGGGTACATTGCTAGCGTCTTCAGTAGCGCTCACCATGCAAGGGCACATCAAGCTTGGCGAGCAGTGGAATCCCTTCACAGCGTGTCAGATACTTGCCCCGTTTCGCGGGTTTGTCTGGTCTGCGCGGGTAGCCATGCGCAAACTGTGGCTTGAAGGAGCCGACACATATGCCGATGGGCACGGGCATGTGCGGTTCGATATGTTTGGGCTCATCACCGTCGTCAACAGCATAGGTGAGAATGTTGACCGCTCGGCGATTGGGCGCTTGGTTGGCGAGAGTGTATGGCAACCGGCCGCACTCTTGCCAACCAACGGCGTGCAGTGGGAAGCAGTAGACGATAGGCATATCAATGCAACCGTACAAGTTCACGGAGAAACGGTAACGCTCAAGCTGACGATTGATGAAACAGGGCGCTTGGTAGCGTTGGTGTTCGACCGCTGGCATAGCGACGAGCACTGCTACGTGCCGTTTGGGTTGGTACCACTCGAAGAACGTTCATTTGGCGGGTACACTATTCCAAGCTATGGACACGTTGGTTGGTGGTATGGCA
This sequence comes from uncultured Chloroflexaceae bacterium, assembly GCA_964626155.1. Taxonomy (GTDB): domain Bacteria; phylum Chloroflexota; class Chloroflexia; order Chloroflexales; family Chloroflexaceae; genus JAAUSY01. The sequence goes on from CAZVEN010000004.1 coordinate 23,455, forward strand.
CGCAGCGCTATGAGCAGGAGGGGAAATTTTTTGAGATGCACATTGAACAGGCCAGCTTTTGGTGAAAAGAACTCGCCCGCGCTAATTTGCTAGGGCTTACGCACCTAAAAAGGCTCTGGTGGCCTGATGCGCCACAGCATAGGCCCAAGATAAAATGTCGCCGTATTCCAAAGCACGAAACCACCCATAGCCACCACTGCCAAGCGTCCAGCACGCCCACAACGCCACAGCACACGAAACGCCAGTGCAGCACCCGTCGCAACTGCCCATGCCGAAAACGTCAACCAGCGCGTGCTTTGCGTCGAAAGCGTTATAAACGGCAATATCGCAAATACAGAGCTAACCAATAGACTACACCCCATCAGCACAACGAGGACCGAGCGCCCACGCCAACGCACAACCTGGCCAACTCCTGCGCCTCGCACCAGCACCCACATACCCACTGGCACCAACAACAACGGGAAAAAGCCATAGTGCTCTACTAGACCAGCTTGCCACAACACCTCCCACAGATAAGCACGGCTCACAGGCGCACGCCCCGCAACATTTGTCAACCCTCCATTGAGCATTGCAGCAAATTGCGATTGAAAGAGCCACAGATAGGCACTGTAGAATAATGCAAGCGCTGTAACAACAGCCCCAGTAGCAGCAATCGTACATGGCCAACGGATGCTCTGCGCCCATACATTGCCGCGCCACGCTACCACCCACACAATGAGCAGCAATAGCCCCCCCAAGAGCGCCACATTCATAAAAAAGCCAAAGTGACCAAAGAATACCCCACATGCCAGCACGAATAGCAATGCCGCCTGGCCCTTGTGCTCATCTTGTGTTTTGTGTGTCCTGTATCGTGCATCGTATCTATCGTCCCCCAACACCATAGCGGCCATTATCAACACCAGTGTTGCACCTTGCGAATAGATATGTGTATCGAAAGACCACCACGTAAGCATAAACCCGGCCGCGGTAAAGACATAGAGCGCCGCAGCAATGAGACCAATGCGCTGCCCCGGCTTGCTCCCCAGTCCGGCTACCACAGTCACGTACATAAACACAGCGCTCAGAGCATCGAGCAAAGCTGCCACACATGGCAGCACAAAGCGAATATCTATACCAAGCAAGATAAGTGGCGCAAGCGTGAAATAGCCACCCGGTGGGTAGGGAAAGGTAATACCCCGGTTGCGCGAAAGCAGAAAAACGCGCCCCAACCCAAACGTATCAATAAAACGGTTGGTATGAAACCCAATATCGCCCCACATAGAAAGCGGGTAGAGCCGCCCACCCATACGCAGACCAAATGCAACACCAACAATCAGCAACAACCAACCCAGTGTTGGCATCGTACAAGCTATCCCCATGCGGCGAAATAGCCATGGCAACGCAAGCCGCAGCACAATAACCAACGCACAGCTCAACAAAACAGCTTGCAAAGCCGGACTAGCGCCATAGCCCCACCTAGGCGGGTCAAGTATTGACGCAAGCGCTATCAACAGAGCAGCACCACTAATAAACCATGGCACCCAACCATGGGCATGAGTGCGCCACAATGCAATGAGCAGCATGCCCCAGAAGACACCTAGAGTAAGGAGCCACATGCTCATAGCGCCTAAATCGGGCAGAGCGAGTGCCGATGGCTGCTTGACAGAATAGACTTTAACACCGTCAAGTGGCACGCCAAGCATGCGTGGGTCATCAGGAGGGGTGAACGTATCAGTATGTATGTGTAGAGCAAGCACTCCACTACGCATCAGGCTAGGCGGTATGAACATGGTATATCTTCGCCCGGCTTCATAGGTTGGCAACACCACACTCTGTGTACCTCCAATGGAAATGAGCGTTGTATCGGGAGCAACAGATGCTACCTGCCGGCTAATGGGGATAACGTCAAGTTGTACCAGCACAGCGCGTTGCCCAAGGCCGGGCAAAACAATAGCAGCACCATCCGCCGTCCAACGATAGGTGCCGTGGTCATCGTCTTCGGCTGTGTTAAACCCCCAGAGCAAGGGCAAATCTCCACCATAGCCCTCTTCTACACCGACATCAACCGTGTAGGAAAGCGGGAGTTGAACAGCCACGAGCAACCCCAATGCCAACGCTAGGAATACAAACGCACACACACGTATTTGCCCTAGCAATACAATGAGATGACGTTGTGTCTCTTTGGGTTGCCATGTTCGTTTCATGAATAGTGCCATAGCCCACAACCTATCATAAGTTGACAACCTATGCAAGCCCTACTATCATTATGAAGAATAGTTTGTTGTAGGCAATGAACCAACCATGACTGATGCGTGATGGACCATCACTGATGAATAATAGAATTGATTGGTTGTAGGCATGCGAATTGACTATGTAAGGAGAAAAACGATGACGACCAGAGCAGATTTCACAGAGCAGGAATGGTTACTGGTGGTGTCAGCGCTATCAAATGCCGCTGGTGCTGTGATGATGGCTGACGTGAGTTGCAGCGAAGACTTGCGCAAAGAATCCGAGGCAATGATTACAGGGGCCAGTGAGTTATTACGCACAAGCTACAAAGAAAATGCTTTGATTCTGGATAGCATCCGTTGGGTAGGTGAAGGGGAAAACGAAGCCGAAATACAAGCTACCGTTGAGGACATGCTCAAAGCGGTTAAAGATGCCGTAGCAGTCGTTACCAGCAAAGCACCCCATGAAGAGTCCCAAGAATACAAACAGTTTCTGTATGATATGGCCGAGAGAACAGCGAAGGCCTACGCTGAACGCGATGACGAATGCATCAGCAAGGAGGAAGACGAAATATTGCAACAACTCAAGAATACACTTTTTTGAGTGATGAGCTATGAGTGATGAGCTATGAGTGATGATTCATCTTTCATCATTCATCGCTCATCATATCATTCATCAAATAACATTTCCTCTAGCACTTCGCTGGCGGCTTGTGAACGCACCTTGTCGCCGATGGTGGCTAGATGTTGGAGTATGCGCACAGCTTGCGCACCATTCACCTCGCCGAGCGCCCAGATAGCAGCGAGCACTACTTCCATATCGTCATCATGCGTTAGTGGCACAAGCCCCTCTAGGAAAACCTGCCCATCTTCGCCCAATTCACCCACCGCCCGTGCAGCCTCATACCGAAGTGCTGGTGAAGGGCTAAGCAACTCACGCTGAATGCAAGGAAACCATGCCGGTTGCATAGAACGCCCCATAGCGACCAGCGCACTTTCGCGCATCATCTGCTCATGATGTGCATACGCTTTCCCAATTTCCATTTGCGCTTGTTCGACGTCACTAAAATAGCCCACGCTTTCGACAGCACGCCGACGCACATCAAGTGGTTGACTCTGGTCCGCTATAACCTCTAGCAATGCATTGCACAGCGTATCTACATCTTCTTGACGGAGCTGGCCGAGTTCAGCAAGGTAGGCAAACCGGCTCAGGCTCATCATCACAGATGCTCGCACATCACTTGCAGGGTCTTCTATCATACGCAATAAGCGATGCAATGTTTGGGAGCGTTCATCTTCCCACAACCCATCTACTGCCATTGCACGTATGATAGATTCGTTATCATTGAGGCAATACAAGAATAGTTCAGTAAAGTCCAAGTCAACATTATCCTCAGCGAGGCTCACAAGCGCTTTCATCACTTCCAAGCGGCGTTCAAAAGGCACACGCACCCATTCAGGCTGCAAAGCATCCATATCGCCTGCTTCAAGCCCTGAGAAAACCTTTAAACTACGCATAGAAAGCGGCTGTGCCGTGTCTCGTAGCGCTTTCACATGTTCAACAACATCCATGCCCTACCATGCTACACTTCTTCATCAATATACCGGCCCCATTTACGAATCATAGGGTCATCATCGTCATCTTCTGTATCAACATCAACAACCACTGGTTCTGGCTCTGGGCTATAGTAGTAGGTATTGGGCGAAGAATCATCAACCGAGCAATGCTCATGGTCCTCCAATAATTTGCGCAAATAGGAGCGTGAAGCGGGACGTAAAATATTGTAGGCAACATACAAATCGTCGAGTTCCATACCATACACGGGTTCTTCACGCGAACCAATCCGTTCACCCATAACCTTGAAAACGTGTTCCAACATAACCTCGCCTTTGCGTCGCTCGCTCATGGGCAACGATTTTAAGTTTTTGGCTTTGCCAAAGCGCTGCTGCATAAGAACTTGGTCATCATCTACCACGCAATCGTATTGTATATCTGCAAACGCAAACTTATTCTTCTTCTCATCGAGGGTCAGCAAACGCCCACTCACAGCAGGAGCTTCATCATAGGTAATAGTGAAGACATTTGGCTCTTCGGTAGCAGATAGCGTGATAAGCGCACCGGCTACAAGATGCTCATGGAAGAAATCATACAAGCCCTGTATCCACCCCCCACGATTGCCAGTAGGAAAACGCATCTCCACCAGAAAATGGGTATAGTGCTGTGGTGACTCTATACGTAGAATAGCCGCACGTTGCTCAGCGAGTACAGCATCGGGCAAGAGTAGAGCAAGGCTACGATCAAGCGGCAAAATGCCATATTCCCATTCAAAAAAGGTCAACAACCGGTTGACCGTCTTCGTTTCTCGAATAGATTGAGCACTTTGCAACTCGAGGCTATCGTCATACTGTTCTGTCAAATACGTCGTCAGTTGCCCCATTTCGCTAATCTTAATGCGCCTTGCACCAACAACAGAAAGGTTTTTGGTAGACCAGAGATAGGAACCTTCAACCCCGACAAACTCAAAATCTTTTTCACGGCTGAGACGGTAATTTAGCGAAAACCGAAACCCTTCGTAATCTGCATTACGCGGATTGTGGTAATACAAATCTGCAATGACGGCAGTATCGGAAAGTGGCTCACCCACTTCGTTAATATAATCTCGAATGCGCCGCAAATCATTTTTGCCCAAGTTGACAACCCCAGACTCAGAGTACAAGCTTCGCCCAAAACGCACAATGCGCCGCAACGGGTCCTCTTCTAGGCGGTCCAACAACATGTTCTCTAACGTGTCCTTATGCAGTTTCAACACGTTTTCTGTAGGTCCACTGAGGTCAATAGGTGTACCATCAGGCAAGAAAAAGGTCGTATGCTCTTGGAATGGTGGCTCCGGTTCAACAACATCCTCCTCTTCTTCTGGCGCAAGCTCTTCCTCCGCCTGTACGTGTATCGCATCTTCAGCATGGGCCGTTGTTGGTGTGCCTTCTTCCAAGGTCGCAGATTCTTGCTCAGCTTCCGTCATAATAGCAGCAGTTGGTTCTGTAGATACCCCCAACCCCTCATCAGTTGCAGCTACCCCTATGGCAGAATCCGCGCTACCTTCCTGTGTCTCCACAGGCTCGCCATCTTGTCCAGTATCAGTAGCATCTGTTGGCTCAGTGCCACCGGTTTGTGCTGCATCCATTTCCGTAGATTGAGTTGGTTCCCCAACAGAACCTTGCCACAAACTGGTCTCAATGGCAGCCAGCAACTCTTCCGCAACACTCGATTGCTGATGAGCAAGCGTTGCCATACGGTCTTCCGTACCCGCACCCTGCTGCTCATCGCCAAGTTCAGATTCACTCTGTTGCATATAGTGTGTCTCTGATTCTGGTTTCAATACGCTGTCGTCTGCATACGGTGATATTGTCCGTCTATCAACGCCAACACCTCCCACAGCTTCATCTTTTCCATCGTCGCCACGTTCATAGCCCAAATCGTCCTCATCGTCTTCCATGGGAAACGTGGCAAATTCCGCTTGCTCCTGCCAGTAATCTGAAATAAAGACTGGCTCCACCGACGTAAGCGCAGGACGTGACGTAGAAACAACCACACTAATGTCATCCACAGGCAACGGATTCTCTGGTTCATACAAGCGGTTTTTAAAACTATGGCTCACATCTTCTTGATTTGGAGCATACCTACCCAATCGTGAGGTAACATAGAATACCTCATCATCAACCTCTTCACGGGTAAAAACCTGCTCATTCTTACGCAGAGCAGCATCAATTTGCATTTCCATCGTAGCAGGATCAGACGTATACTTTTCAGACAAGAACTGTGCCAGATTCCGCAGTGCCTGCCGAATGGGAGCACCTGGAGAACAAAATGTACCCTGATACCGCATAATTTGAAAAATCTCGTCCGCCAATTGTTGTTGCTCATCGCTACCGTTAAATACAAGGGTACTCATTGCTGTTCCTCCAGTACAAGTTGACGCAGAATCTCAAGGTAGACCTCAACAACAAACGCTATATCTTGAGGTTCACCAGTTGATTTCAACCATTGCACAAGCTTATCAATTGCCGTCTCACCATAAATGATTGACTTGGCGTCCATCATTCCTCCTACATACAACAATCTTACGAGAAACACCTCATCATAGGCATAGAGTTGCCAATACAAGCACCACTATTGGAGAATTTGAGAGGCACAAAAACCGTAACCTACCTACATACCATCGGCATCATCGTGCAGAACCATTGCCACAGAAACTAACCCATATCAAGACAAGACAAGACAACACAACGGCTTCCATACACAAAGTATAGCACACAAAACGCAGCAGAGAAAAATAGCTTTCCCTGCTGTTGCTTTCTGCAAGTGTGCTCCCGAATCGCATTATAGCATCTCAACGTAGCGCATGCAACCTATCACAGCAATCCATCAATTAATTAATTAATCCCGCAAACTTTCCAAAGCCAGTGCAAGAGCACCGATGGAAATACTATGGCCCCCCAAAACAGACCTGACAACCTGCACCGGACGAGCAAATGCTGGCGCTATATACTGGTGTACCCGCTCAGCTATCGCCTCTACAAACGAGTCTTTCCCAATACGCACCACAATGCCACCCAGCACAACCATCTGCGGGTCTAACAGAGCCACCACATTTGCAATACGCAGCGCAAGATAATCTACCGTTTCTTGCACCACCCGTTGCCCCACAGGATGCTCGCCAAAAATATCGTTTAAGTTATCGGTCGCAAACCCCAATGTAGCAGCACGCTTGCAGAGACCAGAAACAGAAACCAATTGTTCAAGGGTCGCAGCAGATTGTTCCCCCCCGGCCACCCAATCTTTGACAAGCACATGCCCTATTTCGCCGGCTATAGATGTTGCGCCATGATACAGCCGCCCATCGAGCACGATACCACCACCGACGCCACTGCTCAAGTGTAAATAAAACAGGTTTTGGCACCCATGTCCAGTACCAAACGTTGCTTCACCAAGCGCTATCAAGTTTGCGTCATTATCTACAAGGGTGACAGTATCAAAGGCTTCTTCAAAATAGCCTTTAAGTGAAAACTGCTCCCACCCACTGACGCGAGTAGAAAGGAGCACTTTCCCTTCAAAAGGATCTACCGGCCCCCCAAACCCAACCCCAATACGCACGAGGCGACTAGCTGAAACGTCTTTAGAATCCAAAAGCCCCTGTGCCACCTGTAACGCATCGCGCAACAAGATTTCTGGTGTATGACCTTGCACATCGGCATATGCGCTTGCATAGGTATGGTCATGCAGGTCTATCAGTGAAGCACGCAAGCCATACCCGCCAAGGTCTATACCCATAATATAGCCTTGGCTACCCAGAAGACCCCAGTTGTTCCGTTCGAGGTGCTCACGGACAAGTGGTTGTGGATCTATCATTGGCATGAAACTATCTCTTTCCAACAAAAGCGCAGAACCACAGCCACATGCACCATGCACGCACAAAATCTAGCACTGCGCAAGCCTTCCCCATTTGAGCATACACTACCCATCTTCACGTCGCTTGTTCCAGCCACGCAAAGCAGCCCATGTCAAACCCGTCAATGCTCCTAGCCCAACCATAGCCTTAAACTGCACACTTTGCATCCTAGGGCGCTTATACAGCGTCGTAAAGCCGGCACACAAACGGTCTACTTGTCCAGTAATTGTGCGCTTGAACATTACCGTTAGTGGGTGTGTTACTAACCCAGGGGGCCATATGAACTTCGCATCTGGATCCAACTGAAACACCAACGGGTCAGTCTTATCTACCGGATACAACTTCGCCCCCTTGCGTAGCGGACCTACGAGTGTGCGTATCTTGAGCTGATTGTCTTCGACAAAAACCTCCACTTCGCCACCAAGCAGGGCCCATATACGTGCATTCGTATTCAATCCCTTGTCGGTTCCATAAAAACCACATATTTCAGACCATACATGCGGAGACGTGAGAACGTCTCGCGCTGGAGAAAGCCACTGCGAGTCCGAAATACCAAGGCACTGGCGCAACACATCCTTTGCAATCATAACAGGCGCTAAACTGTTGGTATTGCTACACACGACAACGCCCACATCTTCATCAGGAGCAAGATACATAGCCGACACAAACCCAGGAAGACCACCACTATGCTCAACAATCCTGTGTCCATAGAGGCTATCTACCCAAAACGAAAGCCCAAGCGCCGGCAACGGCTCATCAATCGCATAGTGTCGCTCCATCATCATAGCTAGGGTTTCAGGCTTCAACACCCGACCATGTTGGTTGCCACCCCCTGCCAAGAGTGCAGCAACATAAGCTGCCATGTCATTGACAGTAGAAGCAACAGCACCTGCGCCTTTCGGGATAACTTCCATATAGGGTATTGAAATGACCTTATTCTTCGCCAGCGCATAGCCCTGTGCTAGTTGCTCACCATCGCTTTTACCTACATCATAACTCGTATGCATCATACCCAGTGGTTGGCATACATGCTTCAGCATATAGTCTTCAAACGCCTCGCCGCTTATATCCTCGATCAACTGCCCCAATGTCGCAAATGCATGGTTCGAGTACGCAAACTTCATATCCGGGTATAACTCAGCTTTCATACCACCTGCATAATACTGCCACAACGGAGGAGCAGGTTTATCTGGTTTCGCTACCAGACCAAGCACCGGGCGAAACATATCCCGCAAAGAGCGCAATTCCCCTATACCAGACGTATGCGTCAGCAAATGACGAAACGTTACCGGGGGAGCACTCACAAACGAGTGCTCTATTTTATACCATTTCAAATACTCATTGACTGGATCATCAAGCTGAAACGCTCCCTGTTCCCATAACTGCATCAACCCGATAGCTGTCAATGTTTTGGTAATAGACCCTATCCGAAACACAGTATCGGAAGTAACAGACCGTTGCTGCTTGACATTAGCCAAACCAAACCCTTTGGCATACACTGGTTCACCACCATGGATAACTGCCACTCCGATGCCAACGAGTGCATGCTCATTCATTGCCGCAACAATGCTATCATCCACTTGGTCGAGAACACGTGTCATCGTTTCATGCGACATGCATTCACCTTAAGTATCCTTTTAGTCTATTCATTTCAAAAGGAGCACAACGAGCAGCCTACTACCGTTGTGTCTTGCTTCGTTTGAGCACCCCCACCAACCGATTGGTGCCGACCGACATAGCAGCAAGCGGACTCTCACTATCTGGCGCATAGCCTATAGGCACAAGGCTCACAAGGTCCCACCTATTTGCACCACATCGTTCAAGGAATGGCTCCAGGTCCATAATGCCATCACTCACACGAACAGCAAACCCCTGTTCGGCAAGGAACGCATAAAATACAAAATATTCCCACTGCTGCATACATAACTGCCTTTTTTACAAACGCTACCAAGAAAAGCAGTTGCAATTGTAGCACAGGAATGCGCCACAATCAAAAAGACATGTTACCATAACTGAACGTATACGTGCCACATAGCCATATCATACCATGCAATCTGAAAAATGCCTACCTGCATATCTGGGTAACGTGCTAAACCAACCGAATTTGTGCATCCATCGCTCATGTTGACATGTGTGGTAAGCGCTACCGTGCTACCGCTCAACCTCTGCCCACACAAAACGTTCATAGCCCACCGACACCACACTAAAGCAACGCAGGCGCAACTCATCATGGTAGGTTGTTAGCAACGTGTGCCGATAGCCCGCCAGTTTGTGCTGTGCCTTGGCTAAGCACTCCTGCACATCGGACAGGGCGGCCACCTCCTCATCGCTCAACGCCCGTACCTGCTCCCCACTCAACTCTGCATCCTGCAACGACACATACTTGAACTCCAGCACAAAATCCAACAGCGGCAGATGGCGTTGGTTTGACCGCACAATCAGCGTCAAGTCGCTATACTCCCGTTGCAATGCCGTTTCGGAATCTACTATATACAGGGTGTCATTGGCCAGCACCACCATGAACATCGTTTTGAAGGTCAATTCATTCGTCCAACGATAATCGCGGTTGTCAAACAAGGGGAAATAGGTCTGTTCAATAAAGCGACACACCTCTCCAATGTCGCCCGTGCGGTAAAACTGTCGCGCAACCTTTTGCGCGGCTTTGCTTGCTGTTTCAGTGGGGAGCAAAGCAGCACGGATGCGTTCTATATAGAGTTGTCTGATGACGAGGTTGGGAATGGTCAAGACCACATCATCCCAGTCGGTATGCTCGCCGGTGAGGGTGAGGATGCCGAAGTAGTAGAGCAGCGTGACAATCGTGTCATCGCTTTTTTCGTCATTGAGCATATCTGCCACCCCAAAACGCTCTTCAATATCCGCCACTGCCACTGGCTCATCCCCATTCAGCGCTCGGATAAGGATTTCCTTGCCCCCGACCAAACTGGCGATGTAGGCGAGTTTGTCCTGGTCCATAGCCAAGTTTTTGTCTAAAATGTTACGGGGGTATTGGCAATAATTGTGCCAGTGCTTCAAGAAGTAGAGCGCTAAAGTCGAGTTGTACAATGTAGGAGGGGTGTCATAGGTAAAGCTATACCCATTGTAGAAAGTGCGCATGGTGGTGAGGGCATGATTTACCTGCGTTTGATCCAAGCCACAGTGTTGCCCTATCTGTTGGGCAAGCTGCGCAATCTCATTCTCTCGAAAGCCACACAGGTCATGCAACTCCGGTTTTAAGGAAATGTTCTCGACCATATTGAAGCTGCTGCTAGCATCACTCAACACCACCGGGGCAACACCCGTGAGGAAAACGCGGTCGAGACCACGCCCCTGAAGGGCCAACTTGATAACTTTGAATACCGTTTTGAGCAACCCCTCGCCTTGCAGCAAGGCTTCATACCGTTGTGTCCCACCAAAACGCTCGGTCATCAAGATGGTATTGGCAAAGTTGTCGTATTCGTCTATCAACAGGTAGAGCTTGTAGGGTGTAGTACGTATCGCAGATAAGAGATTATGAAACGAAGAGAGCGCATTGTGGGTATTGAGTTCTATGCCATCCGGGAGCAACCCCTCGTACCATCGGAGGCATTCACGTATACCGTCATTCAAGTGGTCATACAAGGCTTGCTGGAATGCATCCTCGTCTTTCCCAGTAACGACAGCGGAAAAATCCCATCTGAGGATGAAGTATTGGTTGTGGTATGGCGTAGGGTCTTTGCCAATGGCAAGATGCCCAAACAAACGCTCGAACTCGTTGGCGCGTTTGACATCATAGTAGTTCTCCAGCGTGGAGAGCAGCAGGCTTTTGCCAAAGCGTCGCGGGCGTAGAAACAGCAAGGTTTTGCCTGCATTCTCCAACAAGCGTATCCTATCTGTGCGGTCTATGTACAGATAGTCCTCCGTCATCATGGCATAAAAATCGGCTATGCCGTAAGGAAATTTCAGCATGGTTCCTCCTTCAAGTAGGTGTTTGGTTTTCAGGTTTCAGGTTTCAGGTTTCAGGTTTCAGGTATGAAGTTGCATACAACATCTCCACAGCAGCAACAGCACTACGTGACTGCTCCTTCCATCTCGTTTCATCTACATTCACGACCGGTTGCTGCGGGAGGGTTTGCACCAGTTCCGTATACACCGGCTCCAACGCTTCGCTGACTCGTTCACAGCTCGTCACGACACGTGCAGGACTCATCTCCAACCCAAACAGGTCGTGCAAGGCCTCACTGGTTTCCCGCATACTCAACCGATACCGCCCATATCGCTGATACGCTGTAGGTACTGAATCGCTGAATCGCTGTGAGCGCTGTGACTAGTTCAACACACTACGGCAACACCTTACCAGGGTTCATCCTATTATGCGGGTCAAACGTCGCCTTAATTGCACGTTGCAATGCCAACACATCCCCCCCCAGAGCAATTGGCATACATGCGCGTTTCAACATACCAATGCCATGCTCACCAGACAACGTGCCGCCAACATCCAGCGCAACCCCAAAAACCTCCTCTGCCGCTTGCCACGCACAGACAGTTTGCGCCTCATCGCGGGCATCAAAAAGCACATTCGGGTGCAAATTCCCATCCCCCGCATGCCCAAACACCGGAATAGGCATACCATAGCGCTCCGCAATAGCCTTAATACGTCGCACCGTCTCTGCAACCTCATACACCGGCACAGAAATATCTTCTGGCAACCGGTTTGGGCGCACCCGCGCCAAAGCCGGACCTATCGAACGCCGCCCACGCCACAACAACGCCTCATCATCAGCACTGTGAGCAACACGAACACTACGCGCATAAAAACGTCGCGCTATAGCAGCCATCGTCTCAGACTCATAGTCAACCGCCTCAAGCTCACCATCAGCCATCATAATCAACAAAGCACCCGCATCGCGGGGTAGTCCCATACACAAATAATCCTCAACCACAGCTATAGTTGTACTATCCATAAGCTCCAGTGCCGCTGGCACAACCCCTGCTGCAATAATATCCTCAACAGCAGCGCATGCATCCTCTAACCGCTCAAAAAGAGCCATAGCAGTGCGGCGGTGCAACGGCCTATGCACAAGGCGCAGAGTCGCCTCAGTAATAACAGCAAGCGTACCCTCCGAACCAATAAGCAAATGCATCAGAGCAGCATCGGAACATTGCATCGCAATACACCCATTGCCCACATGCACAACGCGTCCATCAGGCAACACGGCTGTCAGTGATTGCACATAGTCAGCCGTAACACCATACTTCACACAACGTGGGCCACCAGCATTGCAAGCAATATTCCCCCCAATAGTCGAAATAGTCTGACTCGAAGGATCAGGCGGATAAAATAAGCCATATCTTTCAGCCGCTTGCTGTATATCAATTGTAATAACACCAGCTTCAGCGTGGGCCATCATCTGGTCCTGGAATACATGCAACACTCGCATGCGCGTAAGCGAAAGCATCAAAGCCCCTTCCGAAGCAGTAGAACCACCAGCAAGCCCACTAGCCGCCCCGCGTGTCACAACAGGAACATGGGCTGCCGCCGCCGCACGCATCACCTCTGCCACTTCATGCGTAGTAGCAGGAAGCACAACAGCCAACGGTGCGCCCGTCGCTTGCGCTATAGATGCATCCGTAGCATATGCCCCAAGCTCCTCTGGCTGCGTCAGCACATAGGGCTCACCAACAATAGCACGCACCTGTGCAAGGACATTACTTGCAGATAGGGCCACTGGCAAGCTAAACTGCGACTGGCTTACCATCGTTGACGTATGCCCTTGGCGCGGCATATGGTAAATAAGGCGAGCAGCTTGGAGTATTTCACCATGAGTGATAGGAATACCCGGCACAGCTTCAAGCCATGTATGCAATGTACCAACCCCCACATCGCCCCACGCATGCAAATGCACATGATAGCTTCGTGTTATGTCGTGTGCGCGTATCATAAAACGCAACATAGCAGCATGCGGTAGCGACAACGTACCTCTCATAGCCACATCAGCACTAGCCTGCCCTTGCCAATGCCGCGCAAGATATTCCCACATATGCCAGTGTCGGCATGGGTCTTGGGGCATATCATCGCATATGTCTAGCACAACAGCTTGAGCATCGCGTGCCAATGCTTGCACCACATCGAGTTGGCGTGCCACTACATCAGGCATACCCTCTAACACAGCAAGAAGCAAGGGACCAGTGCCGAGCGATTGTTGGAGCGGTTGATGGCTCGTTACAGCTAAGCTGCTCAGAGAAAGATTCATATGCGCCAAACTTGTAGCAAATTGGCATGCAGATAACAGGTCGGGGCAACCGAAAAGCATAGCACGCCGCACAAGTGGCAATGGGCGCAAGCTCACAGTCAAATCCACAAGCTCCCAACTGCCATAAGCAGCCTCCCATGGAACTGTATCAGCATCATTGCTTGTACCTATACCAAAACCATTGCTCATCCCCTTCGTCCGCCCCACCAGCGATTGTGGCAACCGGTAGCCCGTAGCCCGTTTAATAGTATGTCCCCCAAACGTAAGCACACGTCGAGTCGCATCGTGCATTTCCATCTGCACAGTAGCAGCTCGCAGATAGCGGGCTATAGTACCATAGCGCAACTGGTAGCGCCCACCATGATGTTGCGCTACAATATCTGCCAAGGTAAGCCCTTGCTCAAATGGAATAATAGGCAAATAAAGCGCATAGGCATGCAAGTGCCGATTGAGGTCCTCTAGGGCAATGTCGGCCGGCACAGTTGCAATGAGCGCCGCCGGTTGTACATCAATTTGAACACCCATAGCATTACTATTCACAGCACACCCTTTGCATCTCTCTACCTCTTTGCGCCTCTGCGCCTCTACATTAAAACCTCTACAACTCACCTAAGATTGTAGCATACCTTGCGCATCACGAATAATCTCATCAAAGACAGCAGGGTTGTACTCTTCAACTGGCAGAGCCATAACAAAATGATTGAGAACATGGCTACGTTGCTGTATAAAATCATCCCATGTTGCATCTGATTGGGTACGGCGCAGATCTTCCAAATATAACGTCGCAAACTCAATAAGCTTTGCCTGAGTATCGCCAGTGAGCTGGGCCACCGCACCAGCAACATAATACAGCGGTACGCTTGCCCCATTGGGATGGGTTGCAACAGACGCATCATCCCCAGCAACATTGCCATCAACCCAGTGTGCAGGTGGCATACCAGCATTTTTAACGCCCACAGGTACAAGGTGTCCCACAAGTACATCACCCTCCTCAAGCAATTTGGGCGCACCATAATCTTTCACCTCAAACGACTGCTGATCTAGCACATCATGCACCGTAAACCCAAACCCCTTTTGCACCTTCGCCACAACATAGGGACGCATGCGTACTGTCACCCATTTGGGTATCAAGCGGGCCTCAAACGCATCAAGCTGAAACTCCCCCTGTATAGTCGCATGCGCCAAGGTTTCCACCAGTGTTTGCCCATTAGTAAGCACATGATCAAAGGCAAACCATGTAAGGAATCGCCCTGCGCCATGGTCCTCTAGCATATCTAGCTCACTCATATGCTCAGGAGTATATCTACCTTGCCAAAAATACTCCATAGCAGCCGGCATATCGGCAGGTTGTTGTCGAGCCGCCTCAAGTATCTTTCCCATCAGCGTATCTTGCGCTTCACTGAGACACTTTTGCTCAGCCCGTTGCATCTGCTCAACGGGATAATGACAATCCTTATACTTTTTGCCGCTACCACACCAGCACGGAGAATTGCGTCCAAACTTCTGTTCGCGTTGTTTGGGTTTCTTGGGCATAGATTTTTTCCTTTGCGCACACCTTTGCACACATCATCCATAATTCAATCGCATACCATGCATTATAGCATGTGGTATGTATAATCGTAGCCTACTATCGCACCCTAGAACAACCCTATATGATATGTCAAAGTTTTAACACAGAAGATTTGTACATACCCTTCCACAAAAGCAGCACACCCTATGGCAAACCATCCTTGAGCGATTCTTTCCCCCTACTCATCCACATAGACCACTGCCGTGCCACTAGCACTCACCAACACGACACCCCCACTTGGACCAATCGTCTCATAGCCTAGGTTAATGCTCAATATGGCATTGCCGCCCATCGCTCGCGCCTGCTCCTTCATCTCCTCAACAGCAATATCTTTTGCACGGCGCAGCTCACGCTCATAGCTACCCATGCGCCCACTTACATCGCGTAGCCCCGCAAACAGGTCTTTGAACATTTTGGCACCAACAATAGCCTCACCCGTCACAAGACCAATATAATGCGCAATTTTCTTTCCCTCAATAGTAGGCGTTGTAACAACTAACATAACAGTGTTCCCTTTCTGCTCTTCTCAACAGAACATGTCTGTTTGTTCTTGTCATACAGCGCATGCGTAGTATCCCATCACACACCATTCATTACGCGCTGCTCATCATGCATCACAGGCACAAGCCCACCCCATGCCGCCACTGCACCAAAAAACAAGAAATTCAAACCATACCACCCCAACTGGTTAATCGTACCCCGTGAAACAACCCATATCGCCACTACAACAAACAGAGCCGGGAATGCCTGCACAAACGCAATATTGCGCAACAGCACCCTATGGGAGCTATCCATACGCTGCAAAGAAAGCCCAAGGGTAAGCAACACACTGATACCACTCACCAGCACCCCTGCAAAAGGTATGAAGGAATCAAACCATTTTACCTTCCCAAATGTTGTCAATGGCGAAAACCCCGCCGGATCATAAAGATAAAACGGCACCGTGATAGCAACACACACCCCACACGAAATAGCCGTATAGAAAAACGCCTTTTTCACACCCGCATGTTGCACCAGCGACGAAAAGACAAGTGGCATGAGCAAGAAAAAATTGGAGCGCGACGAAAGCCCAATGCCAAACAACACACTTGCCCCCACTGCCACCCACCACTTACCGCCATTGGAAAGGGCAAAAACCGCATTGAGCATACCCAATACAAAAAGCAACATATAAATATTATTTGCCAACAAATCTCCGCCAGTCACAAACTCATTCCACACAATCGGCGATAGCGCCAGAATAACCCACAACAACAAGAGAGCCCAAAGCCCACTCTTCAAATACCACCGCATCCCTAACACAAAACAGAACAACCAAAAGATATTCTGATAGGCACTGTTACCCAGCACAACAAACGGCATTGCCAACAAAATAGCACCTGGCAACGGGCTAATAGGAGCATTCAAATAGGTTCTTTGGTAATATGGATACCTCCCATGCAACATTTCCGTCACCGCAATGTTGAGAGCTTCATCACGGTCCGTGCCGCCGCCCACAACACCAGCATCGGCAAGTGGATAAACCACCGCAAATATGCCAATCAACACAGCGAATGTTGCTGCCGTCAACCACATCACATGCCGCTCTTGGAGTGTAGCGAGAAAACGTAGCGGAAGGTATCTATACCCAAAGAGCACCAATGAAAAACCTATCAGCAAGCAGCAAATGAGGCCTACATTTCCCAAATACTTCTGAAATGTCCAGATAGAAGAACCTACGACAGAACTCGCAAGCCCCACCTGAAGCCAGATGGTCTTCTTTGCCTGAGATTGCATGCTATCCTATCGCTTGCGAACAATCCCACTGGGACAAGAATACTCAAGCCAAATAACCCCGGCAAGCATAGCCAGAACCATGGACCCTACCACGACATAGGCTTCTTCCGGGCGAGCCTGGGTGAGGTAAGTGCCAACTTGGCCACATGCACCTGCTATCAGGTAACATGTCAATACAGCCTCGCGTTTGCTCATACCCAAAGCCACAAAGCGATGCGAAAGATGATCCTTTCCTGCCGTGGTAAAAGGGTTGACACGGCGGCGCAAGCGTGAAATAACCACCAGCGACGTATCGAAAATAGGTACGCTCAACACACAAAGCGGCACCATCCACGTCACAAGCGTGACATTGGAAGGAAACCGTAACTTGATAGCAATTGCAGCGAGAATAAACCCCAAAAACAAACTGCCAGCATCGCCCATAAAAATGAGCGTGGACGGATTGAGATTGTAGCGCAGAAAGCCAATGCACGCACCCACTAATGCTGCCGCCATAGCACCAACAAGCACTTGGCGCGGCTCATTCATTGTTGCCAAAAGCAAAAAGAACGAAGCCGCAATAGCAGCAATTCCCGCCGACAAGCCATCCATATTATCGAGAAAGTTCAAGGCATTCGTAATGCCAACTACCCAGAGCAACGTCACAACCCAATTGAGCCATTCAACAGCAAAAAGCTGCACCTGCACCCCGCCTACCAGCATGAGAATGCCACCAAGCACTTGCCCGACCAGCTTCACCTTAGCCGATAGCCCCCAACGGTCATCAACCAAGCCAAACAACGCTACCAAGGTTGCCCCCATCAAAATACCGAGAGCTTCGCGTATATAGGCTCTGCTATCAATAAAAAGAAATGCCAGCACAAAGGCAATATAAATAGCAGCGCCCCCAAGGAGTGGAACCGGGTCAATATGAATGTCACGCGAACGTGGCACCGATACAACCCCTGTACGTAGCGCTGCCCGCCTAGCAAGTGGCGTCACCAGTATCGAAAATACCAGTGCAGTGAGCAAAATAAGAGCTGTTTGTATCATAGAAACGGTTGTATCGCCACGCTATTGGCTGTTCTCTTTTGCCATTTGCTGAAAGAAAGCAATAAGACGCCGAAACTGGCTCACTTGACTTTCAAGCCCCTCTTGGTCTTGCGCAAGTGCAACAGTTGTTTGGGCCACCGTCAAAGCTTGTTCATAATCTTGTGTATCACTCAACACAATAGTGTAATTGCGGTTATACTCCACATTATCAGGGTCTAGCTCCACTGCCCGCGCATACGAATCAACCGCACCTTCCACATCGTCAGCACGTACCGACAACAAACCAGCAAGCGCATGCAATGCAGCATCCTCTCCCGCTTGCTCATCGTAAGCATCGCGCAGCTTAGTCAACAACTCTCGCTCACCTTGGAGTGAAGCAATGATAGACGGTATACTACCATCTAATTGATGTGGATCACGACTAATAACCTCCACATAGAGATCAACCGCCTGCTCCATATTGTCGCGTAGCCGATATATCTCAGCCAAACGCAATGTAGCATCGCCATACGCAGGATCATATTTCAACGATAGTTCATACAACCGTTGCGCTGTCGCATAGTGCTCGTCTGAGCTTTGGCCTGTTTGCTCTTTAATGCTGCCCAGCATCATTTGGATACTGGCATGTTCATTGATAAGCGAGACATCATGTGGAGCCACCTCATTGGCCTGCCCATACCACTTCGCCGACTCTTCCAACCGCGTAGGGTCCTGAGTCCAGTTATACCAAAAATTATTTAGCCTAGCGAGATTAGCATAGTGGTCCTTATTGAGCGGGTTTAACTCACGAGCACGTTTAAGCACCGCTTCGGCATAGCTCATCATTTGCAACGGGCTTTGTTGTTGAATAAACGTAGCCGTCTCATCCAAACTATCGAGCTGTATCAATCGTTTCACATCAGCATCTTGCTCCACCTGGCCCATAGGTGCTTCAGCGGCGCGTTTCTGTTCTGCAATAGTCATCAAAATGCGCCCAAGATTGAGGTAATAGAAATCTTCAGTTGGGTTGTTGCGGATAGCTTTCAGATAGCTATTTAGACCATATATCTCAGCACCCTGCTGCGCACTATACGTCTCCCCTTCATGAAAGCACATATCAGCATAAACAGTACTCAGGTTAAACCACCACACAGCCCCAAAAGTAAGGACCACAATCAACGCATAGAGCACAACACCCGCAGCACTCAGGTCAGCTTTCGCCGGGGCTTGGTGGCTTGGGCGACGGCTACTCCTATCGCTTGTGCTAGTACGCGCAGCAGAAGCACTAGCACCACGTGCCGCCGAACTGCGCCGCGAACCACTACTCCCACGTTTTGTGGTACTACGTGTTGATTCTGTCTTCTTGGGCTTCGACGTTTTTGGAAGCGCATCATCCGTCTTTTCCGGCTCAGGTTGTTCTGTTTCAGACTCAGCAGATTGCGTCGCTACAGCATCCTTCTTGCTACTTTGCCCATCCAACCTATAGATGCCAGACAGCATACCCCCAAGCACAGCAACAGCCATTGTCACCCACAGCATAGTAAGTGTCGCAACAATGGGAATACCCGTAAGCCCTTCGACAAAATGCGTCGCCACACCGCTGATACACGCAACACCCAACACAGCCCAATGCCACTCATGGCTATCTTGAATAATGCGCCATGAAAGGGCCGCAAAGCTTATCAGCACAAAAAAGTAGCTCACCAAGCCGAGAACCCCTTTTGTCGCCAATTCATCAAGCACAGCCTGATGCGAACGGTCTGGCGAAGCACCGCGTGCCTCAATATTCGCCAGTTCTGGAGGGTAGAACGGGTTAAAAGCCACAAACATACTCTCCGGACCCCAGCCTACTACTGTCCGGAACGAATCCTCGGTTATCAAGCCAACCGTAGCACTCCCATGCTCATCGCCAAACCAAATAAGAGTACGAACACGCCCGGTACCACCAGTCGGGTCCAATGCCGTACTCAACCGGTCCAAAAAAGGCTTTTGGCGTAGCGAATCAAACACAGGTGCGTGCGAAAAATTCAAAGCAATAATAAAGGCTGCTCCAAGCAGCGACACAATGCCCCACAACCACATCGTCACACGTAGCCCCATAGTAAGACGCGCCCCAACATTCCGTTGAATAGCCCACCGTCTTGCAAGCCACAACAAAAGCGTAAAAAAAACAAACAGACCGGTCCCAATACCAAGCCATGGGCCACGGCTTTGGCTATAGAACACCGTGAGTAACAGAGAAGCCAATATCAGCGATGTGCCACCTAGACAAAGACCCACAGCGAGGCGCGAAGGCTGTTGCCCCACCTGTCGTGGTAACAAAAACGCCAACACGTAAAACAAAATAACAGCGCCAACGCTAATAAGAAGCCATACCCACCACGACGGCCCTTGAGCCATGCTCTCATCTATTTGCTGTTTGCCTGCACTAGAAGACACCAAAAATGTAGGAGCCAACAAAAAGATGTAGCTCCCAAAAAGTAACCCAGGACCAAGCTCAGCCACTTTGCTAAACCCTCCTGGCTGCTTCTGATCACTCCATTGCATTCTGAGCGTCGGCAATACCCACAATGCAGTTGACACAATCACCGCGCCCGGAAAAACCCACCAATAGCGAAAATCTGCCACACGCACAACAGACCCAAACTTGATAGCCGACACCAAAAGCGACATTGTGCCAACAATGAGCAAACTATAGGCAAATGCCCACCCTATATCAGCAGATGGTCGTTCAGAAGGCGGAGCTTTGCGCACATCATTAATTCCGGTAACAACGCGGTAGAGCGCAAGCGGCACGACCATGATCAAGTAAGCTGCCACAAAAATAGCATTCCCCATAGTCGAAGCAACACGGGTAACAACATCACCCTTCCATGGCAGGGGGTCAAGACCGTTGTGCTGAACGACACCATAGAATGATACCATCAGGCCGGTGATGAGTGTCACAGTAATCAACCGTTCAAGCTGCTCACGGCGACGTATGGTGGCAATCATGAGAAAAAAGAGCATAACATACGAAAGGTTGGTGTAGGTACCTTGAAGACGTTGATACGACCCCATAAGGCTTGTGCGCGGCACAACGGAGAAAACCGTCGCTATAATGAACACGACCGAATAGAAAAGCACCGGCAGCAGCATAGGCATGCTGTTCAACCGTTTCCAGAGTTGCGCGAATGGGTTGCTGGCAACCTGTTCGGGAGGGGATTCTGGGGTTGTCGGCACTGGTTGCACGCGCACTTTTTCGAGCACTCGTATGAGCGCAACCGCAATCATCACCAGCACAATAGAACGTAACGTGGTTGCCTTATCTGGCTCAAAATGACGGGCCGAAAGAAGATTGAAATAAATAGGAATAAGCGTCAGCGCAAGGAGCCAACCAGCTTCAAGAACAGTTTCGCACCATCTGCTTAATTTCGTCTCTCGTTGCAAGAACTCATCTCCTTCATTATATGCGCACGTTCAATCATCTCACGCGCACTGGCGCAACTATGTTGGCTCACTGGTGTGCCATCAAGCATAGCCGCCAGTTCCTCAACGCGCTCATCAAGACTGAGACAACGCATGTTCGTTCGTGTATACAATTCACCACTACTGGATGATTTCCCTATTTCCTTTTGAATAGCGTAATGCGTATCGGCGTAGGCGGCAACCTGTGGCAGATGGGTGATGCAGATGACTTGGTGTATTTCGCTGATAGACCAGAGCTTCTGCCCTATCACCTGCCCTGCTCGACCACCGACTCCCACATCTACCTCATCAAAAATAAGCGTGGGCACCATATCCACACGCGAGAGGATAGATTTGAGGGCAAGAAAAAGACGCGCACTCTCGCCACCGGAGGCAATGCGCACGAGTGGTTTCAATGGCTCGCCTGGGTTGGGCGAAAGCAAAAACTCGACGCGGTCTATACCCGTTGCTGTCACTTGGTAGTGTGTAGCAGGTTGTTGGTTGTCGGGGTCTGGGTCCACGAGCACTCCCAACGGGTCTGCAACCTGAGTCACCTGTACCTCAAACCGCACATGGGGCATAGCTAAGTCGCCCATAGCTATCTCAATTGCATGTGCCAACTCGTTGCCGGTAGCACGGCGACGCCGTGAAAGCTCGCCGGCATAGCTCCCAAGATTAGCGAGCAACGCCGCTTCGCGTGCCTCCAATTCAGCCCTATACTCATCGCTATGACTCAAGTGCTCAATCTCTGCTTCGGCATGTGCCGCACGATGCAGAATATGCGCCACATCGCCACCATACTTGCGTTGTAAACTGCGAATCAGCGTCAACCGATCCTCTATCATATCGAGTCGGTCCGGCTCAAAGTCGAGCTTATCCGAATAATCACGGATAGTGCTCACCAAATCTTCAAGGCGATAGCGCAAGTCAGTCGCCTGCTCCGCCAACAATGCCGCCGCCGGGTCAAAGCGGGCTAGGTCTTGTACATCACTATCCACATCGGCTATAGCATCTACAATAGGCTTGTAGGTATAGTGCATACTCTCATCACTCTTGGAAAGAAGACGCAGAGCATGTTGCACCAGTTCCGCAATACGGGCAGCATTGTGCAATACCGAACGTTCTTGGATCAGTTCCTGCTCCTCTTCAGGGTAGAGATTGGCCGCTTGCACATCCTCAAGGAGCATGTGTAGCTCCTCGATACGCTCACTCCGTTGGGACTCACCGCGCTTCAAATCGGCTATTTCTTCACGCAAGCGGCGCACCTGTGCCACCAATGAACCTACCTGTTCGCGTATATCAAGAAGACCACCATAGCGGTCTAGCATATCCAAATGTGTTCGGGTATTGAAAATAGATAAGCCTTCATGCTGTCCATGAATATCTATCAAGCGCCCACCAATATCGCGCAGGATAGTAGCATTCACAGCACGCCTATTGATACGAGCAACACTGCGCCCACTTTCCGCACTGATTTCACGTGCCAGAATAACTTGATCGTCTTCTTCATTCCACAGGCCATATTCTTGCAGCACTGGAATCAGGTCAGGGCAGTCTGCCAAACTAAAAATCCCCTCAACACGGGCACGAGTGCTACCAGCACGCACAAAATCGGCCGTTACCTTGTTGCCACGTAACGTGCCTAACGCATCAATTATTATTGACTTGCCAGCCCCAGTCTCACCGGTCAAGGCAGTAAAACCGCCCTGTAAAGTGATATGCAAGCGATCTATAATAGCAAAGTCATTTATATCCAGCTCAAGCAGCATACAGCTTCACGTGAGCCTGTTCACTGTATCCTCAACTGAAATGTTCCTACACAGGGTACACCTGCTCCACATACGATCATTGTACCATAGGGAAAAGAAAATCCAAAATCAATAGACTCCTATCGCATACAATGCTACAATATTGGTAGCATTGTATAACTAGTTGTGCAGACATGCTCTGCACAAGTCGTTGGATAGGCATGGTGCCCAATGCTACTAAGAAATGACACGAAAGGCGTAGGATAGGCTTCTAGCCTGTCCCGCGTAGCACTGGCAACCGGCCGAATCCGGCTAGAAGCCGGTGCTACGGACGCATTCGTGGATGGTAGGTAACGAATAGTGACAGGCATCCTGCCTGTCTTACAATTTCTTAGTAGCATGAGACATGGTGCCTGTCTGTATGTGGAATGGAAGGAAGAGCGTATCTTATGACAGAATCATTTGATGAAATACGTGCAAAAGCCAATGTACTATCGCCTACTGAGCAAGCACGGCTTATTGCCCACCTGGCCAACCAAATACAACATATATGTGCGCTATCGAGCGAATCCCAAGCCAGTCATTACCCGCCACATCCTTCTTTAACAACAGAAACACATACCTTTTGGGACTCCTTCATGCAAATTATATCCGATTGCCAAGTAGAAACAGGTATTAGCGACCTCGCGCACCAACACAACCACTCTTTATATAACAAGCCAGAGGAAGAAACAACACCATGATCTCCGTCTTTGTAGATACATCAGCGTGGGTTGCACTCCTCAACAGAAGTGATACCCTGCATGAGCCAGCCCATCAAGTCATGCATGATTTGCGCCAACAACATGCCCACTTGGTGACAACCGATTTTGTATTGCTAGAAGTGGCGAATACGTTTGCTGCACCCGGTAGCCGGACACAAGCCATCGCCTTCATCAACGAACTATGGCAAATGCCCTTCTTGACTATCGTCCCCGTCAGTCAACAGAGCTTCTTCAATGGATGGAACATATATAGTCAACGTTCAAGCAAAGCTTGGAGCTTAACCGACTGTATCAGCTTTACCGTTATGAACCATTATGCTATCACCCTCGCATTTACCTCCGATTACCGTTTTGAGCAAGCCGGGTTTGTTATTTTGCTCTTTGCCAAATAGCCAGTATGCAAATTTGTAGGAATGTAGTACAATAGGGCATATGGCATTCATTGCAATGCATTTGGGTTGTCCCCAACGATTGGGTAGCCACTTGGTCCTATGAAAAACAATCAACAGAGTAGCAACCTGCTTATCTCGTTACTTGAACGTTGCTGTTTAGCTATACAATGGAAACCTCTTGTACAACTTCTTGCCAACCGGTATGTAGCACAAAGCCATGTTTGCCAACATCACGATGATGATGATACAGCATTGCTCTATCTCAATAAAGCACTCGCACTCGAACCAAACCATATTGATGCTTTACGTAGCCGTGCCATCATATTGTACCGCACTGCACACTATACTGCCGCATTGAAAGATTATGACAAATTGAATACGCTACGTCCACGTGACCATAACATCATCATCGGGCGTGCCCTAGTACACTTCCAAACCAACAACCTCATAGGCGCACTTGCAGACTATGACCAAGCAAAAGTACTAGAACCCAATAACCCAAACACCTTGCACAACCGTGCTTTGGTACGTCAACATATGGGTGACTTGGACGGCGCACTCATAGATTACAACCAAGCACTTGAGTTGCGCCCAGAAGACCCCCTCACCCTTGCCGCACGTGGCTCCGTCCATGCAAGCTTGGGGCATGCGCACATGGCCCTTGACGACTACACACAAGCGCTTGTACGTCGCCCCTACGACCCACGCACACTCTACAACCGTGGATTAACACAACGAACATTGGGCAACCTCGCAGGAGCACTTGAAGACTACAACCATGCGCTTGCCCTGCAACCCGACAACCCCAACATCTACACTGCGCGTGGCTTCGTCAAATTTGAGCTCGGCGACCTCTCTGGTGCCCTAGCCGATTATGACCATGCCCTAACCCTGCGCCCCAACGACCCAAACATACTCACTGGCCGTGGCATCGTCAAAGATAGCCTTGGAAACCTAACCGGCGCATTGGCCGACTTCAACCACTCACTCACACTGCGCCCAAACGACCCCGTCACGCTCTGCAACCGTGGTATTACCAAAGCATGGATGGGCGAACATATTGCAGCCCTCACCGATTATGACCACGCATTGACTCTATGCCCAGATGATCCGGTTATCTTGCACAATCGTGGCATTACCAAAGCGTGGATGCACAACCTTACCGGCGCACAAGCCGACTATGACCGCGCCCTTACACGCCAACCAAACAACCCCGACACACTCTGCAATCGTGGTGTAGCACGGTTTCGTCTGCACGACTTAGACGGCGCTCTCAGCGACTACAACCGTACACTAGAGCTACAACCCAATGACCCAGGCACACTCTGCAATCGCGGCATCACCAAAGCTATGATGGGTCACATCAACGACGCCCTCGCAGACTTCACCCGCGTCCTCGAACATCGTCCCGATGACCTTGACGCACTCCACAACTGTGCCATCCTCCGCCTACACCAAAACGACTTGCAAGGTACGCTTGCAGACTTGGAACACATACGAAACCTAGACCCAGATAATACACCGGCCCTCTACAACACTGCATGCGTCTATGCACGACAACAAAAACCCGATATTGCCCTTGAATATTTGACTATGGCCATTGAGCACGATGCAACATGCCGTGAGCACGCACGCACCGATGATGATCTCGCTGCCCTCCGCACAGACCCACGGTTCAAAACCCTTGTAGGAGCAGCATAAAGTATGCCCACTGAACGTTTGCAAAAAGTGCTCGCCAGTGCCGGTGTAGCCTCACGCCGCGATTGCGAAGCACTGATAACTGCCGGTCGTGTGCGTGTCAATGGCCATATTATTCGTGAGCTTGGCACCTGTGTAGACCCACAGCAAGACCTTATCAGCGTCAACGGCAACCCCATCCAACACATTGATAGGCGCATCTACCTCATGCTCCACAAACCAGCCGGTATCGTATCCACTGTTGATGACCCACAGGGACGACCAACAGTCATAGAGATAGTCAACATCCCACAGCGCATCTTTCCTGTAGGTCGTCTCGATGCCCAGAGCGAAGGGCTACTGTTGCTGACAAATGATGGGGCACTCACTCATCGCCTCACCCACCCCAAATTTCACATCGAAAAGGAATATCACGTATTGCTTGACCGCACACCCGACAACAAGGCACTCCGTATGTGGCGTGAAGGCGTCATGCTCGACGGTAGCCGCACCGCTCCAGCATGGGTTGAGTTGAAGCAGCCCACCAAACAAGGCACATGGGTGCGCATTGTTATGCACGAAGGGCGCAAACGGCAAATCCGCGAAGTAGCCAAACTCCTCGGCTACACAACGCAACGCCTCATCCGCGTGCGTGAAGGCACACTAACTCTAGGAGACCTGCCATCCGGCCAATGGCGTATGCTCACTCGCCAAGAAGTGCAAGAATTGCACCAACACAGTACGCAATAAGAACCATTACAAGATTTCGCTGACAGGCAAGATAAGATGCCTGTTCTACGATTTCTGAGCAGCATTAAGGGCTACCAGCATTCCTTGCCCTCTCTACAGTGGTTGCCCTTGTGGAGTACGAGCTTGGTACACCTCGTTTGTTGTCACATTGGTTAGTGTACCGACTATAATATAGAAATCGGGTATTTCAAACCCGGTTATTTCCACACGGTCTCCCGTAGTAAGCGCTATACTATGTTCAACCCAATACCAAATAGGACCAAGCATCACATGCGCAGTATCCCCGGCATCAGTTTGGAACGAGAGCAATGTGCCAGTGACAGTAATGACCTCACCGCTATAGGTGATAGGGGTAGATTGGCGTATTATGCCTTGCCCTTGTCCTTGGCCCTGTCCTTGCCCCTGGCCCTGTCCTTGCCCCTGGCCCTGTCCTCCTTGACCCTGACCCTGTCCTTGACCCTGACCCTGTCCTCCTTGACCCTGACCTTGGCCCTGTCCTTGCCCCTGACCCTGTCCTTGCCCCTGACCCTGTCCTTCCCCTTGACCGTAGCCTCTAGCAATAAGCGACGAACCGCGTGGGTCATCTACAAATGGTGCATTTGGTTCCCAAGCGCGAATAAACTGGACCAGTGCTTCTACTTGCACCTTGGTGAGATGCATGCCAAAAGCGGGCATTTCAGAATCGGGACGCCAGCCACCAGACATTATCGCATCACGTATCATATCATCGGTATGCCGAGTGAGAAATTGCTGACTGTTGATAGCCGGCCCAATACTACCAATGCCATCTTCACCATGACAAGAAGCACAGGTTATTGTGTAGAGTTCCTGCCCCAATTGCAGCATGGCTTCTGTATCGTTTACATCCACTGGCGTGGACGTCTCTTTTGGTTGTGCCGCTACTGCCTCAGTTGCACCCAATTGTTGGACATGTGCTACGAGCGCATCAATTTCTGCTGGTTCAAGCACACGGTTCCAACCCGGCATAGCTGTGCCGGACACTCCTTCGCCTATAGTACGTGCAAGTTCAGCAGATTCTCTGTCGCGCACATCTGCACTATTCAACACTGCGCCTGCAGGTGTGCCTTCGCCCTGCTTGCCATGGCATGCTGCACAATAGGTAGCGAACATGTCGGAAGCTTCTGTGGGCGCATCCACTTGATGGGCACTGATAGGCTCCGCCTCTGTTGATGTACCTTCTTCTGTAGCATCTTCAGTCAATTCATCTTCAGCCACATCTGTTGATTCTTCTTCACGTTCTTCGTCTGCTACAACAATATCTTCTTGTGGTGCCGTATCATCCTCTAACGTTGAATCCTCTTCTGATGAAAAGTCCGAAGGAGCAACCTCTTGTTGCGACTGTGTCTGACTCGTTTCCTGTGGTGTGCTACAGCTTACGACGATGATGCTGATAGGCAGAAGAGCTATGAGCAGCATAGCTACAAGCTTTTTCATAGTGTCATACTCCTTATGATAGAATCACATAAAAGGCTCCTTCCCTCACAGAGGAGGGAAGGAGTAGGAGATGGGGAATGGGCTTCACTTTGTTTCTCGGTAAGTTACATGACGACGCAAGATAGGGTCGTATCGCCGTAACTCAAGACGGCTTGGGTCATTGCGGCGGTTTTTCTCAGTGGTATATTGGTGGCCGCTTTCAGTACTCTTCATTTTAATGACAATGCGATTGCCTTTTTTGCTTGCCATAATACAATATCCTTTTCCTTTGTTTGTTCTCTCTTACATGATACGCTACGTTCTCGCACATTGCCTGCCATTGTAGCATGCTTGTAGCATTCTGACAATGCGCATAACAGAGCATCAAGACACCTTGCACGGGTAGGTGTAAACCGTTTCCGCACATCTTCAACCAGTTTTGCCCATTCTTACTTTGAACCTTGGCGCTCTTGGCGGCTTGGCGGTTCAATATCTTACCCCTGTGAAACTAGGGTAAGGGCGCACATACGGGGCGCTCTTCTAGCCAAGGCTCATACTCTATATTGCTACCAACCGACTCACCACGCCCTTCAGGATTTTGCTCTGGATGATAAGGACCAGATGCATCGCCCCACCAATTATTGCGCATATCCAACGCTATTTCACTGGTAGCACCACGACCAATGCCATATTTAAGATAAACAGGCACAATAGGCGGGACATGCTCATCTATATGATTATCCGAAACCTTCAAATCAAAGGCTGGCAGTTGGGGAACTTCAGTGCGCATGCTCAAGCCTAGGTTGGTGCCTGCAAGCGTATTACAGTGCATTTTGCCCTGAATAGGGCCGTTAGTAGAAATAAGAAAATTGGCTCCCGATTCTGGTCCGCCGGTAATAAAGTTGCTCTGCACATCGACCACAAGCACATCGCGTGTACTGTGATGATGCACATTGATATTTGCGCCACCTTCGCCAAGGCGGTTGCCCCCAATGCGGCTATTGATAAGGGTAAACACATTCCCTCTCGTAAAGTTAGCATTAAGCGCCCCACCATAAGGCATATCGTTGCCTGCTACTTCGCTATCGCGTATTTCGAGTTTGCTATCAGTGGTGAGAATAGTGCCACCATTGTCGTGAAATCGTGTACTGCGAATAACAACCTCTCCCTGCTCGCTGGCCAACACAGTACCACCAGCACCTCCCTGTTGCACTTCAGTGTTTTCAAGTACGATGACACTGCCGGGTTGACCAAAAATGCCTTGCCAACGGCCCATCGTATCGCCAACAAAGCGCACCGGGCGATCTGGTGTACCAAGAGCATGCAGTTGCCCTTGCTCTACATACAACGATGCCCCTTGCCCCATACGCACTTCTGTGCCGGGGTCTATGATGAGGGTTGCGCCGGGGGCTATCTGCGTGGTGCCTTCAAGAACAATGGGCCCTTGGTCACCGGTCCACTTGACGTAGCCGCTGATGACATTGAGTCCAGCTTCGACTGGCAGAGGTTCAGGTGTTGGCGTTTCCTCAACGGGTAGCTCTTCGGCGGTAGGTTCTTCCACAGGTTCTTCTGTAGGCAGTTCTTCAGGGGGTACTTCTGTGGGCGGCACTGCTGTGGGAAATGGCGTGTAGGTTGGCATAGGCGTGTAGGTTGGCATAGGCGTATAGGTTGGCACGAGCGTGGGTATATCGGTAGGGAGAGCAGGGGTAGCAGTTGGCTGTGGCGTCACATTGGCTCCCGGTGTTTGTGCTACTGGCGACCCAACAGGTGTAACCTGTCCAGGTGTGCCAGGCCCAGGGTAGGGATAGGGTGAAACGGTCATGCCCGGTTGTGGCTCCAGCCCCGGTGTGATTGTGGTGTCGCCCATACCGGGTGTTTCACTTGTGGGCGTTCGTTCGCCAGGCAAAACTCTGGTTGGCGTTCCACGAGTACTGGTCGTTGTGCCGTTTTCCATGTCGGTAGCGGTTGTTGTGCCTTCGCCCGGCACAACGGTGCGGGTACCCTCTTCTCCCAAAATGACTCTCGTGGGTGATGCGTTGCTTGTGCTGGCAGAGGTGGTAGAGGTGGTAGATTGGCCAGGGGTTGTCTCTTGACCTGGCTCAAGAAATGGTGTAATGGTTGCCTGCGACATAGCGTCTGATGCATCTGAAGGGGTGCCGGTTGTTTGAGCCATTGAGCCTGAATCGGAATCGGGCGAAACGGTTGCAAGCATAGCAACACTTGTACCATTGCTTATAGTGATGATAGACGAAGACTGGGCAAGACCGCTCGTTGAGGTTTCGGTTACGTCTGTTGCAACATTGGTATCTTTTTTGAGCAAAAGGGGAAATAGAAAGACAAGTGCAACAATAGTCACAATCAACATAAGCACAGACCCAACAAGGATCATCGTATCGCTATCTAGCTTAACGATGGTAGATGTGCCGTTGTCAGAAGATAGTTGCTCTTGGTCGGGTTGCTGGCTATCAACCAATTGTGGTTCATGTTGTGTCTGCTCTTGGCCTTCTGATTCTGGGTACACAGTATCGTAACTCCATATAGTGCTAACAGATACTACATTTTTAGTTTAACAACGGACAGGCTTTGTGTCGTGACACAATCTTGCCTGTCCTAAATGTTCTAAAGACAGCTCGCAGCATTGCAGCGTACCAGCAAAGCATTGCATGGTCCTTTTTTTATAGCTTTGCGTTCTTTGCGTCTTTGCGCGAGGTCTTCATGAAAAAAGATAACCTTACCCGTATCTCCACAAACTTGCTTGTTATTATACCGTGTTACGACGATAGAGCAACGGCATGCGCCAATCAATGCACGAGCTTATGGATTGAGTTCTTGTATCGTGCTTGTTTCTAGGTAGATGACACGCTCACCAATATTGGTAGACCGGTCAGCTACACGTTCTAGGGCATGGACCACATCGAGCATATCTAATGCAGCATCAATGCGCCGCGATTCGCGCCGGGCTAGATTGACAAGTTCGGCACGTAATTCAGTTTCCAATTTGTCTACTCGGTCATCATAATATTTCAGGCTATGGGCCATGTCAATATCTTGTCGGAGAAATGCGTCTAGGCTAATGTTGAGCATCTTCTGAGACAGCGCAGCCATTTCATATAAAGCTGGCGGTGGTGTCACCAACATTGGGTGGCTCGTTGCTCGACGCAACCTTCGCGCAATGCTACATGCATAGTCGCCAATACGCTCTAACTCAGTTGCTATGGCAAAAACACTGCCAAGGAGACGCAAATCACTGGCTACAGGTTGTTGTGTTGCAATAAGCGTAATAACACGTTCTTCGGCCCCTTTGCGTGCAGCATCAATTTTTGAGTCATCAAGAATAACTTGGGTTGCAAGGGTTGTATTCCATGTTTCAAGACTTTTGATAGCTCTGCTCAGAGCATGCTCAACCATATTGCCCAGCCGCAGCAAGTCTTCGCGCAAGCTTTCGAGTTGACGAGAAAACCGTTCGCGTGTCATCGCTGTAAACCCCCTCTGCATCAAAAATCTTTCACGGCTGGTGCATGCAAATATATGCCAATATCATGACATAGCATACCACACCCACTTTAAAGCGTAAAGCGAAAGACCACCATTTTGGGGATATTATGCATTTTGCCGAAATACATCTTTTTGTTTGACAAGCTGCTTGTATCATGATATACTTCTGAATCGTTGCGCGGTAGTCAATCCGCAATAAGTATAGTACAAGTGTACAAGCCCACTCTAAGGCGTAGCCAAAACTACGACCAGAAAAGGGCTTGAAGGTTTTATTGTTTTTAGAAGAGCCTGTTTGAGGGTGGTAAAGGGGCAGTAGAGTGCCAACGATCAATCAACTTGTCCGGAAACCGCGTAAGTCGGCGGTAAAGAAAACAAAAGCGCCAGCATTGCGTTTTACATACAACTCGCTAAAAGGAAAAACTAGGCGTAATGACGGGTCTCCACAAAAACGTGGGGTTTGCACCAAAGTGAGCACCGTTACACCAAAAAAGCCCAATTCGGCGTTGCGTAAAGTAGCCCGTGTTCGCCTTTCAAATGGTATGGAAGTTACGGCCTACATTCCAGGTGAAGGACACAACTTGCAAGAGCACTCGGTGGTTCTTATTCGTGGTGGTCGTGTGAAGGACCTGCCTGGTGTGCGGTACCACATTGTGCGTGGCACGCTTGATACACAAGGAGTTTCAAACCGTAAGCAGGGACGTTCTAAGTATGGCACCAAGAAAAGTGTGCAGGCTGCCAAGAAACGATAACATGGAAACCTATTACTTTGGCAATGCTTACCGAAGCAAAGCGAAATAAAGACAGCTCGCAGCATTGCAGTGTACCAGCACAGAATTGCATGTTCCTTTTTTTATAGCTTTGCGTTCTTTGCATCTTTGCGCGAGGTCTTCATGAAAAAAGAGGAAGTTTCAGTTTGGTCTTCGTATAGATAACATATGTAAAGAAGGTATGGTATGCCACGCAGAGGAAAAATTGTTAAGCGTGACGTTAGTCCAGATGCCTATTACAACAGTACGCTTGTGCAACAATTTATCAATAAGGTGATGAAACGCGGTAAAAAGAGCGTCGCAGAACGTATTGTATACAAAGCAATGGACCTAGCATCAGACCGCATAAAACGTGAACCATTAGAGGTATTTGAGCAAGCATTGCGAAATGTTAGCCCAACCATTGAAGTGAAACCACGCCGAGTTGGTGGCGCAACATATCAAGTACCCGTTGAAGTAAAAAGTGATAGGCGTATTTCGCTTGCTATTCGGTGGGTTTTAAATTCAGCACGCAATCGAAGCGGCAAGCCTATGTATGAGCGCCTTGCTTCTGAGCTAGTGGATGCATACAACAATACCGGCACTACTATTAAACGCAAAGAAGATGTGCATAAAATGGCCGAATCAAACCGCGCTTTTGCACATTATGGCCGTTTGTAAGTAGAGTCGTTTGTTGACAAAGATGTTGGCATGTCTTTATGACAGTGGATGAACACAATAGGAATGGGTAGAATTGGTACATGTCGGTTGGTTTAAAGAAACATTTAGTAAAATCCAAGTAGAATTAGGATAAGGCTATGCCACGAGAAATAGCACTGGATCATATTCGCAACATTGGTATTATTGCCCATATAGATGCTGGTAAAACAACGACTACGGAACGTATTCTGTTTTACACTGGTCGCACCTACAAAATAGGTGAGGTTCATGAAGGCACCGCAGTTATGGACTGGATGCCGCAGGAGCAGGAGCGTGGTATTACTATTACATCTGCTGCAACAACCGCATCTTGGAATGATCATCGGGTCAACATTATTGACACGCCCGGACACGTAGATTTCACCGTTGAGGTTGAGCGTTCACTACGTGTGCTTGATGGTGGCGTTGTTGTGTTCGATGCTGTTGCCGGAGTAGAGCCGCAATCTGAAACCGTTTGGCGACAGGCAGATAAATACCATGTTCCACGTATTTGTTTTGTCAACAAAATGGACCGGGTGGGAGCAAGTTTTGATCGCACAGTAGGCATGATTAAAGAACGCCTTGGTGCCAAACCTGTGCCTATTCAATTGCCTATCGGAATAGAAGATAATTTTAAGGGCATTGTTGATGTGCTTGAAGGCAATGCTACCATGTATCTTGATGAGCTTGGCCGCGACCGTGAAGTGGTTGATGTACCAGCCGAAATGATGGAACAGTATCAAGCTGCCCGTCATGAAATGGTGGAGGCTATTGCTGAAACCGACGACGAGTTGATGTTGTTGTACCTTGAAGGCGAAGAGTTGAGTACTGAAGAGTTGAAACGTGGTTTGCGCAAAGCAACGATTGATGGAAAACTCGTACCGGTGCTGTGTGGCTCAGCTCTAAAAAATAAAGGCGTACAGAAGATGCTCGACGCGGTGATAGATTATCTTCCCTCACCACTTGATCGCCCCCCTATGACCGGCTTATTACCAGGGCAAGATCCAGATGATGAGCATGCCGAAAAAGTATTGCGCAACCCCGATGACTCAGAGCCGTTCACCGGGTTGGTGTTCAAGGTCGTCTCAGACCCATACGTTGGTAAATTGGCGTATTTCCGGGTGTATTCTGGCAAAATTGAAACTGGTAGCTATGTACTCAACACAGTACGTGACCAACGCGAACGCATTGGACGCCTACTACAAATGCATGCCAACCATCGTGAAGATATTAAAGAAGTGTGTGCAGGCGATATTGCTGCTATGGTAGGTCCCAAAAAGAGCTTTACCGGCGATACGATCTGTGACGTTGATCATCCTATTGTATTGGAAAAAATACGCTTCCCTGATCCAGTTATACAATTGGCCATTGAGCCAAAAACCAAAGCTGACCAAGATAAGATGAGTGTAGCCCTCAACCGCTTGAGTGAAGAAGACCCGACATTTCAGGTATATACAGACCACGAAACCGGTCAAACAATTATCAAGGGCATGGGCGAATTGCACTTAGAAGTTATCGCCGACCGTATGCGCCGTGAGTATAAAGTTGAGGCCAATCAGGGCAAGCCGCAGGTCTCCTACCGCGAAACTATATCGCAGCCCGTTGATGTCGAAGGGCGGTTTGTACGCCAGTCTGGTGGTAAAGGCCAATATGGTCATGTGAAAATAAAAATTGCACCGATGGAGCAAGGGACTGGCTTTGAATTTACCAATACCATTGTTGGTGGTGCTATTCCCAAAGAATATATACCAGCCATTGAGCAAGGCATTCAAGAAGCCATGCAAACGGGAGTTATGGCAGGCTACCCTGTGGTTGACTTAAAGGTAAACCTCTATGATGGGTCATTCCATGAAGTAGACTCTTCTGAAATGGCTTTTAAAATAGCTGGCTCAATGGCGCTCAAAGAGGGGGTACGCAAAGGTCGTCCAGTCCTTCTTGAACCGATCATGAAAGTAGAAGTTGTTACGCCAGAAGATTTTCTGGGTACGGTTATGGGTGATCTCAATTCACGCCGTGGACGGGTTGAGGGTATGGACGTGCGTGCAGCAGGGCAGATAGTGCATGCCTATGTCCCCCTTGCGAGTATGTTTGGGTATACTACCGATTTACGTTCAGCAACGCAAGGTCGTGCAACATCATCTATGGAATTTCATCACTATGAGCCATTACCAGACCATCTAGCACAGGAGATTATAGCACGACGACAGGGGTAATTGATAGAGCACCCATTGAGCAACCATTGCGTAAGAGAAAGTAGTAGATTCTCTTGTCTGCACACCATGCTCCATTACCTCAACTGACTCTGTTGGGACACCCTCCTTGGGACGATTATGAACTTATTGATTCAGGTGATGGTAAAAAATTAGAACGTTTTGGTCGCTATCGGCTCGTTCGTCCTGAAACACAGGCGATATGGACCCCAATACTTCCAAGCGATGCTTGGGAGAGGGTAGATGCATTTTTTCAACATCGTCAGAGGGACGATGGACCAGGGCGATGGGTTATGAACCATGCTCTTCCTGAAAAATGGTTAATGAAGTTTGAAAACATATCATTTTGGGCACGTTTGACGCCATTCCGACACACAGGCATTTTTCCAGAACATAGTGCTCATTGGGAATGGATACGTCGGAGAATAACATCGCATAGATCGCAACAACCCAATGTATTGGTTTTGTTTGGCTACACAGGGTTGACAACACTTGTGGCCGCCCATGCAGGAGCGAAAGTTTGTCATGTGGATGCTTCTAAGCCAGCAATGCGGTGGGCACAGGAGAACCAAATAGCTTCTGAACTCCAAGACCGCCCTGTTCGTTGGATTGTTGACGATGTGATGAAGTTTGTGAAACGAGAAGAGCGACGCGGTTCTCGCTATGACTTGATAGTGATGGATCCACCTGTGTTTGGGCGTGGGCCAAAAGGTGAGTTCTGGAGATTGGAACAAGCGTTGCCAGCATTAATAACAGTTTGTAGGCAAATGTTGAGTAAAGACCCTATCGGTATTATTGTAAACACCTATGCAACAACGATGTCATCTGTAACACTCTACAACGTGCTGGCTTCGGCTATGCATTCATATAGAGGTGAAGTTATCGCAGGTGAGTTGATACTTGTAGACAGTTCTGTGTCCCGTTCGCTCTCTACCGCGCTCTTTGCACGCTGGTCGAGGCAGAATGAGAATGAAGCATAATGAAGCATAAAGATATTATTCTTCATTCTTGGATGATTCAGGAGTAAATGAGACTATGGCGAAACAAAAAGTCCGGATTCGCCTCAAAGCGTATGATCACAAAATACTTGACCAGTCGGCGCGGCAAATCGTTGAAGCTGCCGAACGAACAGGGGCACTTGTTGCTGGTCCGGTACCCTTGCCGACGCGGATCGAGCGGTATAGTGTCATACGTTCCGGTTTTATTGATAAGGACTCGCAGGAACAGTTTGAAGTTCGTACACATAAACGCTTGATTGATGTGATAGATCCAAGTCAGCAAACTATCAATGCATTGATGAAATTGAATCTTCCGGCGGGTGTTGATATTGAAATTAAATTGTAGCAGCAGAGGTAGTGTGATGATTGAGGGCTTGTTGGGGCGTAAAGTGGGAATGACCCAAGTGTTTAATGAAACCGGTGAAGCCGTGCCAGTGACGGTCATTGAAGCAGGACCATGTATTATCACACAAATACGTACTGTAGAGCGTGATGGATACAATGCGGTGCAGATTGGCTTTGAAGAAGTAGAAGCACGTAAGCTCACGCGACCGCAGCAGGGGCACTTAGTGAAGCTTGATAAGGTTAGGCGCTGGAAGCATGAGCCTACCAAGGAGCTTCTGCCCAAAGCAGGTATGCTTGTTCGCCATTTGTGCGAATTTTCGTCGAAAAACATTCAAAGCTGCGAGGTAGGTACGGTTGTTCGGGTTGAGGATTTGTTTCAACCCGGACAGTGGGTAGACGTGGCAGGAACAACAAAGGGACGAGGGTTTGCAGGTGTGGTAAAACGCCATGGATTTCGGGGCGGCCCAAGAACCCATGGACAAAGCGACCGTCTTCGTGCTCCAGGTTCAATTGGCGGCGGAACATGCCCAAGCCGTGTATGGAAAGGCCAACGCATGGCTGGACGTATGGGCAATAAGCGTGTGACAGTGCAAAGCCTCAAGGTAGTAGAGGTTATCCCGGATAAGCAATTGCTTTTGGTGCATGGACCAGTGCCTGGGCCAACCAATGGGTTGCTTGAGATAAAACGTGCAGTGAAAATGCATTGATACCCGTACATGTCTTTGGATACTTACTTACAGGTAGTATGCATTGTGTGGGTTGAGCATTGTTTTGTAATGCTGGTTTTTTGGGGGCGTGATGCAAACAGAGCTTTACAATCAAGAGGGTGAGCAAATTGGTGTTATTGATGTGAGCGGGTATATTTTTGGCATTGAGCCAAACGAAGATGTTATGCATCAAGCAGTAATACGCCAGCTCGCCAATGCTCGCATAGGAACACACGACACTCGTGGTCGGGGTGAGGTGCGAGGAAGTACGCGCAAGTTGTACCGACAAAAAGGAACTGGGCGTGCGCGTCAAGGGTCTATCCGTGCTATCCATCGTCGTGGCGGTGGTATTGCACATGGGCCACACCCACGTTCGTATAAAAAGAAACTTTTGAAGAAAATGCGTCGTCTAGCAGTTCGTTCAGCTCTTTCTGCCAAGTATGCAGCAGAACAAATACGGTTTATAGCTATGTTGGATATGGAAGAGCCACGTACAAAAGATATTCTTGCATTGCTTGATGCGCATGACCTTGCTGGTAAGACACTGATTGTGCTTGATAGCAAAAATGAGAACGTGCAACGTTCGGCACGTAATATTCCATATGTGAAGACATTGCTTGCACATTACTTGAATGTTGTTGATCTCTTACGCTTTGACAACATTCTCATGTCGAAACCGGCTGTTGATGTGGTAGAAAGCTACCTCGGGAACAACACTACGGTGGGCACAGACAATGAGTCAGAAGAAGTGGAAGAGGAGGTGTAGGCAATGAATTTTCATCAAATTATTAGACGCCCACTACTTACAGAGAAAAATACGATATTGATGGAATCCAACAAGTATAGTTTTGAGGTATTACGCCAGGCCACCAAACCACAGATTAAACAGGCTATTGAGCATATTTTTGCTGTAACGGTACTCGATGTTCATACAATGAATGTGCGCGGTAAGAAGCGCCGCCGTGGACGTGAGTTTGGCTATACACGGAGTTGGAAAAAGGCTATTGTGACACTGCAACAAGAAGATACCATAGACATTTTTGAAGCTTAGTTAGTAGGGGAGGGCAGTATGGGAATACGAAAATATAAACCAACATCGGCTGGACGACGGAATATGTCAGTTTCGACGTTCGAAGAAATTACACGCAAGGGCCCTGAGCCAAGTTTGGTAGAACCATTACGAAAACAAGCCGGACGAAATAATCAGGGACGCATCACAACACGACATCGCGGGGGCGGCAACAAGCGTGCGTATCGGATTATTGATTTTAAGCGCAATAAGCACAACATTCCTGCCAAGGTAGCTGCCATTGAATACGACCCGAATCGGAGTGCCCGTATTGCTCTACTACACTATGCAGATGGTGAAAAGCGCTATATTCTAGCACCTGTGGGAATAAACGTAGGCGACGTGCTTATGAGTGGGACGGAAGCTGAAATCCGTGTGGGGAATGCCCTTCCCTTACGTGTCATTCCACTTGGTACACAAGTTCACAACATAGAATTGCAGATCGGGCGCGGCGGAGTGATGGTACGCAGTGCTGGAGGAATGGCACAACTTATGGCAAAAGAAGGCAATTATGCAACTGTGCGGTTACCTTCTGGTGAAAGCAGACGAGTCCACGTAGATTGTCTCGCTACCATTGGTCAAATTGGCAATGTAGACCATCAAAATATACGCATAGGCAAAGCAGGACGTTCCCGCTGGTTGGGGCGTCGCCCAACTGTGCGCGGATCTGTGATGAACCCATGCGACCACCCACATGGTGGTGGCGAAGGGCGAGCACCACGTGGCATGCCGCCAAAGACAAAGTGGGGCAAGGTGGCACTTGGCAAGAAAACACGCCACAACCCACGTACAGATCGCTTTATTGTGCGGCGTCGGAAGTAAGCGAATGAGCGACATAGCGATAGCAACATAAGTTGTTGGGCATAGAGGAAGTGTGCAGAAAAGCAAAAGAAAAAGCATAAAAGGGTAAGGTAAGGGTGTATGTCACGTTCATCAAAAAAAGGTCCATATGTAGATATTGGGTTGTTTAGTCGTATTGATGAGTTGAATCGCACTGGCGAAAAACGCGTTTTGCGTACATGGTCGCGTGCTTCGACTATTTTCCCGCAAATGGTCGGGCATACGATTGCTATTCATGATGGACGCCGCCATGTTCCAATCTACATTTCAGAGAACATGGTTGGTCACAAGCTCGGTGAGTTTGCGCCCACGCGCACGTTTCGTGGGCATGGTGGTAAAAAGGCTGATAAGCGTGGGAAGATGAAGTAGATACTATGGAAGCAAAAGCTATTACAAAGTCCATTCGTATATCACCGTACAAGGTACGTCAAGTTATAGACATTGTCCGTGGCAGACCTGTGGATGAAGCACTTGCTATTTTGCAGTACATGCCCCAAAAGGCGGCACGTGAAGTCTGGCGCACGATTAAATCGGCTGCTGCTAATGCCGAAAATAATTTTGATTTGGTACCATCCGATTTGGTCATAAAAACAATTTTTGCTGATGAAGGGCCAAAATTAAAACGCCATATGCCGCGTGCCCGTGGTCGAGTCGATCTTTTGCGTAAGCCAACAACCCATATCACTGTAGTAGTAGATGATGGGGAAGAATATTAAGATGTGGAGGGTTGCTCTTGGGTAGGAAAGTACATCCAATAGGTTTTCGTTTAGGGTATATTAAGGATTGGCAGTCGAAGTGGTTTTCTGAGCAAAACTATACTGAGCAACTGCATGAGGATATTGCATTGCGCAAATTAATTGGCAAGGAACTCCAGAACGCAGGCATTTCACGGGTTGACATTGAGCGCTCTGCAAACAAAGTCGAAGTAACCGTGTATACAGCAAAACCAGGTATTGTGATTGGGAAACGTGGCACAAACGTAGATTTGCTCAAAAATACCCTTGAGCATCTCACTGGTGGCAAAAAGGTAAAGCTCAACATTCAAGAAATACATCAACCTGAGCTTGATGCCCAATTGGTAGCCGAAAGTATAGCCGAACAAATTAATAAACGTGTCTCCTACAAACGTGCTATGAAGCAGGCAGTGCAACGAGCTATGCGGTTGGGTGCGCAAGGAGTAAAGGTACGCTGTTCGGGGCGCTTGGGTGGTGCTGAAATGGCACGGATTGCCCATGAAAATGATGGCCGCGTGCCACGCCATACCTTGCGTGCAGATATTGACTATGCACAAGTGCATGCACATACTACCTATGGACGCATTGGCGTGAAGGTTTGGATATATAAGGGTGAGGTGTTCCCCAACCAATTGGCCAAATCGCAATATAGCCCACAATCCACCGCGAGTGGCAGTGGGAGCAGCGACAATGGAAGTGGTACTTCTCGCTCACGAACATAACGTAACTACGATGTATTGCAACATACTATTGGGTGATGGTTGATTGGGTAATGAGGAGTTTTGACTATGCTGATGCCGAAACGTGTAAAGTATCGCAAACAACAACGTGGGCGTAACCGAGGCTTGGCACACCGGGGAAGTTCGGTGGCATTTGGGGAGTTTGGGTTGATGGCACTTGAGCCAACATGGATTACAAGCCGCCAAATTGAATCTGCTCGCCGTTCTATTACTGGTTATGTGAAACGTGGTGGTAAAATATGGATACGCATATTTCCAGATAAGCCAGTAACACAAAAACCGGCTGAAACACGTATGGGTGGCGGTAAAGGGGCACTCGATCACTGGGTTGCAGTAATCAAACCAGGGCGCATGCTGTTTGAGATTGCAGGTGTCCGCGAAGAGCTTGCTCTTGAAGCGCTACGCCGTGCTGCGCAGAAATTGCCTATCAGATGCAAGATAATACGACGTACAGATGAAGAAATGGAGGCAGTTGATGAAAGTTCGTGATCTGCGCAATCTCGAAGATGAAAAATTGCAGTCTCTAGTAGAAGAACGGTATAAAGAATTATTTAATTTGCGTTTTCAAAAAGTGACTGGCAAACTAACGAATGTCTCTCGACCACGCCAAGTACGCCGTGAAATAGCGCGTATCAAGACCATTTTGCGTGAGCGTGAGCTCGACGAGTTGGCCATAGATGAATAGTAGAAAAGCTTTTTTGAGTTCATTGGGAGAGAAAGGATATTCACTATGGTGGAACCTAAAGCAAAGCGTCAATCAAAAGTAGGGCGTGTGGTCAGCGATAAGATGGATAAAACCGTTGTTGTTGCAGTAGATTACCTCAAGTCACACGCATTGTACCGGAAAATTATTCGGAAGACTCGCAAGTTTCATGCCCATGATGAACTGAATGCGTGTCGTGTAGGTGATACCGTGCGCATAGAAGAGTCGCGTCCACTGAGCAAAACAAAACATTGGGTCGTATGTGAAGTGGTGCAACGGTTTGAAGAGGAGTAGCCATGATACAGCCGCAAACACGCCTGCGGGTCACCGATAACACAGGCGCTAAGGAAATAATGTGCATTCGTGTGCTAGGTGGTTCACGCATGCGCTATGGACGGGTGGGCAGTGTCATCGTTGCATCTGTCAAAGTTGCATCACCCGGGGGTACAGTCAAAAAAGGGGAAGTTGTGCGGGCTGTGATTGTACGTACTGCGAAAGAATATGGTCGCAAGGATGGGTCACATATCCGGTTCGATGATAATGCTGCTGTTATCGTCGGACGCGATAATAACCCCCGTGGAACACGTATTTTTGGTCCAGTGGCACGCGAGTTGCGAGAGAAGCAATTTATGAAAATAGTTTCGCTTGCACCAGAGGTGTTGTGATGCATGTTAAAAAAGGCGATGAGGTCCTGGTTATCTCTGGTAAGAATAAGGGCCAGCGTGGAAAAATCAAGCTCTCTTTGCCTCGCAATGGGCGTGTGGTCGTTGAAGGAATCAACATCGTGACACGTCATATGCGAGCACGAAGCCAGCGAAAACCAGGCGGACGTATAGAGATGGAAGCACCACTTGATGCTTCCAATGTAATGCTGATATGCCCAAACTGTGGTCGTGCATCGCGTACTGGGAAGAGATTCTTGGAAGAGGTAGACCATAAGGGACGTCCAAAAAAAGTACGTTTTTGTAAGGCGTGTGATGAAGTTATACGAGATAAGTGAGACAAGGATATGATTAGTGTGGTGGGGACGGAGAAGAGCGCTGTATCTTCTGCGCCTACCAGGAAGAGATGATGACAGCACGACTCAAAGAAAAATATTTGCGTGAAATAACGCCATCGTTGATGCAAGAACTTCATTTACAATCGGTCATGCAAGTTCCACGCTTGGTGAAAATCGTGATCAACATTGGCGTGGGTGAGGCGCTCCAAAATGCAAAAACATTAGATGCAGCCGTAGCAGACTTGACAGCTATAGCAGGGCAGAAGCCTGTGGTGACAAAAGCACGGAAATCTATCGCAGGTTTTAAGTTGCGTCAGGGCATGTCCATTGGGGCTATGGTTACGCTACGCGGTGATCGCATGTATGAATTTTTGGACCGTATGATAAATCTGGCACTGCCACGCATACGCGATTTCCGGGGCATTAGTCGTAGCTCTTTTGATGGGCGCGGTAATTATAGCCTAGGGTTGCGTGAGCAAATTGTTTTTCCAGAAATAAACTATGACAAAATAGATAAAATTCGGGGTCTGGAAGTAGCTATCGTCACCACTGCACCCGATGATGCCCAAGGATACGCGCTT
Organism: uncultured Chloroflexaceae bacterium; assembly: GCA_964626155.1. GTDB lineage: Bacteria > Chloroflexota > Chloroflexia > Chloroflexales > Chloroflexaceae > JAAUSY01. The sequence continues at coordinate 66,775 of CAZVEN010000004.1, forward strand.
CTCAAACGATTCGGTATGCCTTTTCAAGATTGAAGGAGTGAAAAGTGGCAAAGAAAGCTCTAATGGTAAAAGCACAACGACCACAACGGTTTCAGGTTCGTCAATATAACCGATGTAAAGTATGTGGGCGTTCACGTGCCTATATGCGTAAGTTTGGTATGTGTCGCATCTGCTTCCGTGAACATGCCCTCAAAGGCCTAATACCGGGCGTTGTAAAATCGAGCTGGTAGAGATGGCAGGTGCAAGGGTCTGTACTCTAAGCAGCCAGGCGAAAAAGGAGAAGCGTAGTGAGTGTAAATGATCCAATTGGCGATATGCTAACGCGCATCCGCAATGCGTGTATGGCACGCAGTGGAAGTGTGGCTGTTCCTGCGTCGAAAATGAAAGTGGCAATTGCTGATATTCTCAAACGTGAAGGGTTTATCAAAGATTATGCACTAGAGCAGGGGGAGCCGTTTAATACAATTGTGATGACATTGAAGTATACTCCAGACCGACGCCCAGTGATAACGGGAGTGAAGCGTGTCAGTAAACCAGGGCTTCGTATTTATACGCAACGTGACGATATTCCCAAGGTTCGGGGAGGATTAGGGTTGAGTATTCTCTCCACATCGAAGGGAGTGTTGGCAGGACATGAAGCATGGAATCAGCGCGTTGGTGGTGAGGTACTTTGTTACGTCTGGTAATGAGAGGTTGGTTATGTCTCGTATCGGTAAAAGAGAGATTCGGGTGCCCAAAAATGTCCAAGTGACGGTCGGCACAGATAATACAATGACAGTGAAAGGCGCAAAGGGTGAATTGATCCGGCGCTTGCACCCCGATATGCGCGTTGTTCAAGAGAATGGTGTTATCCGCATTGAGCGACCAAGCGAAAGTAAGCTTCACCGCTCATTGCATGGGCTCACCCGGACATTGGTTTCAAACATGGTGGTGGGTGTTACCGATGGATGGGAACGCAAATTAATCATCAATGGTGTTGGCTATCGTGCTTCGCTTGAAGAGAAAACACTGGTGCTACAACTAGGCTTTTCTCATCCGGTACGATTGGACCCACCTGAGCATGTAACCTATGGGGTAGGAGAACGCAAAGCTGCAAGCGACCCGTTGCCTATCTTTGTGCGTGGCATAGATAAAGAGGTTGTTGGGCAAGTGGCAGCACACATACGTTCTCTGCGTCCACCAGAACCATATAAAGGTAAAGGGATAAAGTACGCAGAAGAAACTATCCGCCGCAAGGCTGGTAAAGCTGGTAAGAAGTAACAGAGGTATCTGAAGAATGGCGAAGAAAACAACGCATGATTTGCGCATTAAGCGTCATAGGCGTATCCGTAAGCATGTTGAGGGCAGTCAAGAACGTCCAAGGCTCTGTGTCTTTCGCAGCAACACCCATATTTATGCACAGGTGATAGATGATAGTAGTGGCTCTACCTTGGTTGCAGCTTCAACGATGGATAAGGAAATTCGGCCAAACCTATCATCAGACCAGAGTAAAATAGCACAAGCGCAGATAGTTGGGAAGGTTGTTGCCGAACGTGCCTTGCAAGCTGGCATTACGCACATTGTGTTTGACCGTGGTGGGTTTAAGTACCATGGACGGGTGCGAGCATTGGCTGAAGCTGCGCGTAAAGCAGGACTATCTTTTTAAGGAGGCAGTGTGAGGCGAGGACGTGTAAACCCAGAAGAACTTGAACTTGAGGAGCGCGTCGTCCAGATCAACCGAGTAGCCAAGGTTGTGAAGGGTGGCCGACGCTTTAGTTTTAGTACCGTAGTAGTTGTTGGAGATGGCAAGGGCCATGTAGGTGTAGGAATGGGGAAAGCAGCCGAAGTGCCCGATGCTATTCGCAAAGGGGTTGAAGCTGCCAAAAAAAATGTCGTTCATGTGCCATTAGTGCGGACAACAATTCCCCATGAAGTGATAACAAAGTTTGGGACATCGCGGGTTATGCTTCGTCCCGCAGCACCTGGTACAGGCGTTATCGCTGGACAAGGTGTGCGCCCAGTGGTAGAAGCAGCAGGTATCAAAGATTTGCTCACCAAGGTCCATGGGAGTAACAACCCGGTCAACGTCGTCAAAGCAACCTTTCAAGCTCTTTGTGAACTGATTTCGCTTGAAGATATGGCTCGAAAGCGAGATCTTACCCCGCATCAGCTTCGTGTGCGTATGATGCGACGCGAGCCAGATGCTCAGGAGACAGCAGAATGAGCAAATTGCGTATTACGTACAAAAAGAGTATGATCGGCAACCGCCAAGAGCAAAAGCACACATTGCATGCCCTTGGTCTACGCAAACTGAATCAGGTAGCGGTACACCCTGATAATCCTGCTATCCGTGGTATGTTGTTCAAAGTACGGCATCTTGTCACGGTAGAGGAAGTTGGCAATGATGAGCTTGTTGAGCAAGCATAAGCGTGCTTGTTCAACACACACACAAAAGCCGCTGAGCAGAGAGAGATTGAAATACATGGAGATGATCCAGAATGAAATTGCATGAATTGAAACCAGCTTCGGGTTCTGTGAGAAAGAGTAAGCGTGTTGGGCGCGGGTATGGTTCTGGAAAAGGAAAAACCAGCGGCAAGGGTATGATGGGGCAGAAATCCCGTTCGGGACCTGGGCCGTATCGCACATTTGAAGGTGGACAAAATCGCCTTGTAAAGCGCATGCCATTTAAACGCGGGTTTACCAATATCTGGGGCGTTGAGTATGAAATTGTGAATGTTGAAGACCTTGATGAATGGCCAAGCGATGTAGAAGTGACACCAGAGTCGCTGCTAGAAAGTGGGCTTATTCGCCGTAAAAAACGCCCAGTGAAAATATTGGGCAATGGCACACTGCAAAAACCACTCACCATCCGTGCGCACAAGTTTTCAGCGAGCGCCCGCGAGAAGATAGCGGCCGCCGGTGGTACGACAATAGACCTTCCGCTGAACATTGAGCGGAGTAGCCGCAGCCGGGGAGCCAACCCAAGTATGCGAAATCGCCAATCTACCCCAACAAAAAGGGTTTGAAATTGAGGGGTATGGGTCGGGAAAAGGCCGTGAAAGAATGTTGATTAGTACGTTATTTATCGTTTAGGTAAGGGAGACGATATGTTACAGGCAGTTGTGCGTGCATGGCAGTTGCCAGATTTGCGGCGACGTATTCTTTTTACGCTTGGCATGCTGATGCTATTTCGGCTTATAGCACATATTCCGGTGCCCAACATAGATCCAAATTCGTTGCAAGCATTGCGCGATGCACTCCAGCAAAATCAACTAGCCCAGTTGCTCAATATTTTTTCTGGTGGGGCGCTCCAAAACTTTTCTGTTGCTGCTATGGGGGTCTACCCCTACATTACCGCTACCATTATTATGCAATTGCTCCAACCATTGATACCTGCTCTTGAGGAGTTATCAAAAGAAGGTGAGCAAGGTCGTATCAAGTTGAATCGTTACCAAACGATTATGACGGTGCCACTTGCTGCATTGCAGGCGTATGGACAAACATTTGCCATCCAGCAAAGCGCAGGGCAATCATTGTTCCGTGAACCCGGATTTGATATTGTCAACAATTTTTTTCCGACATTTACGGTTATTGTGACGATGACAGCAGGTACGATGCTGTTGATATGGCTAGGGGAATTGATTAATCAGCATGGCATTGGAAACGGTATATCCGTCATTATTTTTGCTGGAATCGTCTCTGGGTTGCCGGGGCTTATTGTGCAAGGCTTCGAAATAAGCAAAACTGGTGGGTTTGAGACAATGATCGGGATTAGTGCATTCCTAGCCATAGGGCTTCTGACTATAGTGGGGATTGTGCTTATTCAAGAAGGTCAGCGCCGTATTCCTGTGCAATATGCCAAACGTGTACGTGGCAATAAAGTGTATGGCGGGCAAAGTAGCCACATTCCACTCAAGGTAAATATGGCCGGTATGATCCCGCTGATCTTTGCCCAGAGTATCGTCATCTTTCCCGGTATTGTAGCCTCATGGTTTTATCAAGTTGGTGGTGAAGGCATTGGCAACCAAATAGCAGGTTTTTTCTACAACACGTTTAACCCAACTGGTGCCGGTGGTGGGGCAGTGTATGTTATCCTGCTCTTTGCACTGGTTGTTGCCTTCACGTTTTTCTACACCATGGTGCTGTTTAGCCAGCAAAACATTGCAGACAATTTGCAGAAGAATGGGGGATTTATTCCTGGAATTCGGCCAGGTAAACGTACCGACGATTATCTCAACCGTGTACTGCGACGTATTACGCTTGTGGGAGCTATTTTCTTGGGAACCGTTGCCATTCTTCCGTTTATTACACAGTCCATCACAGGTATACAAATGGGTCTAGGAGGAGCAGCCTTGCTTATTGTTGTTGGTGTTGCAGTTGACACAATGCGTCAGCTAGAGGCCCAGCTAACAATGCGTGATTATGAGAGTTTTATCAAGAGGTAGTCTTAGGGGAATGCGAAACCCCGGTGCATAGCCCAGAGTAGGGGTGTGCAGTCTTAAATCAGTGTGGTGAAGGGAGCGCAAAATATGCATGTGATACTTTTGGGACCTCCAGGGGCAGGTAAAGGAACGCAAGCAAAGAAACTTGCTGATGATACAGGGTTGGTGCATGTGTCAAGCGGTGATCTCTTTCGGGCTGCTTTGCGTGATGGCACAGAGCTCGGTTTGAAGGCAAAACACTATATGGATAGTGGGGAGCTTGTTCCCGATGAGGTGGTTATTGGAATGATTCTGGAGCGCATCAACCAACCCGATTGCCAAAAAGGGGTTATTTTTGATGGCTTCCCTCGAACGGTTGACCAAGCCAAAGCACTTGAAGATGCTCTGGCAAAGCAACAGTCTGGCATTGATAACGTCATCTACATGACTGTACCAAACGATATTTTGCTCAAGCGTATTTCTGGTCGCCAGTCATGCAAGAATTGTGGCGCTGTTTATAACATATACTTCACTCCTCCAAAGCAAGAAGGTATTTGTGATGTCTGTGGCGGTGAGTTGTATCAGCGTAGCGATGATACGCAGGAGACGGCCCAGAATCGTTTAGAGGTGTATTTTAGCCAAACAACCCCGCTCATTACGTATTATCAGGAATGTGGTATTTTGCGTGAGGTTGATGGGCAGCAAGAGATAGAGCAGGTGACACAAGCGATGGTAGAGGCTCTTGATCTTGCTTCCAAGTAGTTTGTGACAGGGGACAGCATGACCAAAAAGAAAGATGTTATTGAGATCGAGGGGACGATTACCGAGCCATTGCCAAACGCTATGTTTCGTGTGGAACTAGATAATGGGCATGAGGTTCTGGCACATATTTCGGGCAAGATGCGCATGAATTATATCCGCATTTTGAAGGGTGACCGGGTGTTGGTTGAGCTGTCACCATATGATTTGACCCGTGGACGTATTACCTATCGGTATAAGTAGACATACTATTGTAGTAGTGTGGGAGGTGAAAAATGAAAGTTCGTTCATCTGTGAAACCGCGTTGTGAATACTGTAAAGTAATCAAGCGCAAAGGTATTATTCGTGTCATCTGTAGCAGAACGCCGAAGCATAAGCAACGACAAGGATAAGTTGGTAGTGAATAGCAAGGAATGCAGAAAAATGGCTGTTCTTGCTTTTCACGACCCTTCATTGGAGAATAGAGCATGGCGCGTATTGCTGGGGTAGATATCCCGCGAAATAAGAAATTAGAAGTAGCGATTACCTATATTTATGGTATAGGACGCACAACTGGAAAGCATGTCATTGAGCGAGCACAGGTCAATCCAGAAAAACGTGTGCGTGAACTGACAGAGGAAGAAGTCGGACGTTTGCGCGAAATCGTTGAGCGCGAGTATCGAGTAGAAGGTGATCTCCGCCGCGAAGTACAAATGAATATCAAGCGTTTGATGGACATTGGGTGCTATCGTGGTTTGCGACACCGCCGAGGTATGCCTCTGCGCGGTCAGCGCACACGCACCAATGCAAGAACTCGCCGTGGGCGCAAAGGTCAGGCCATTGGCATTAGGAAGAAACAAGCGAAGAAATAGATTGTTATGTGACGGTTGGTATTGGGCAAGCGTGTAGAAAATAAACACAGAAGTGTTCATCAATCAATCACAGAGTGAAGGAGTGATGCATGGCGCAAAAGACACAAAAGGGAAAGCGTCAGCGTGGCCGACGACGTGAACGTAAAAATATACCACGTGGTCAGGCACATATTCAGAGCACATTTAATAATACCATTGTGACTATTACAGACCCGTCCGGGGGAGTGGTGTGTTGGGCTAGTGCAGGGCAGTCGGGGTTTAAGGGAAGCCGCAAGAGTACCCCCTATGCTGCACAAATAGCGGCCGAAGGCGCAGCACGCAAGGCTATGGACAATGGTATGCGTTCGATAGAAGTATTTGTGAAAGGGCCGGGATCTGGGCGTGAAGCAGCTATTCGCTCTCTCCAAGCAGCAGGCTTAACTGTAACATCTATCACTGATGTTACGCCGTTGCCACATAATGGATGTCGCCCACCCAAGCGTCGTCGTGTATAACATATAGGGCAGACATAGTGTCTGTCGCTACAGAGAAAGGGGGGTTACAATCATTCATGGCTCGTTATCGTGGTCCAGTTGGAAAAGTAAGTAGAAGGCTAGGGGTTGGAATCACCGAAAAGGGGCAGCGCATTTTGAGCAAGCGTCCCTTTCCGCCTGGGCAACATGGCCCGAATGCCCGTAGACGCCAAATATCAGAATATGGTCTTCAATTGACCGAGAAGCAAAAGGCACGTCATATCTATGGCGTGTTGGAGCGGCAATTTCGACGCCTTTTTGCACAAGCTGCACGTCAAAGCGGTGTTAAAGGTGAACACTTGCTGAGTTTACTCGAACGCCGCCTCGACAATGTTGTATACCGCCTAGGGCTTGCAACCACACGTGCGCAGGCTCGGCAATTGGTCACTCATGGTCACATTACAGTGAATGAGCGAAAAACGAATATTCCATCGTTTACGGTTAAAGTTGGGCATGTAATTGCTGTTCGTCCTGAAAGTTTAAACCGAACGTATTTTAAGAATTTGCGCGATAGCGGTGAGCTTACTGGCCATCGCACGCCAGGTTGGTTACGTTTGAAACCGGCCGATCTTGCCGGTGAGGTTGTTGCGTTACCAAGACGTGAAGATGCAGAGCCAGATATCAACGAACAATTGATCGTTGAATTCTATAGCCGCTAAGGAGGCGATTTGTGCTTGACATCGCCATGCCAAAAATAGAAGTTGTTCAGGCAGCAGAAAATTATGGACGGTTTAAGATTGAACCTCTTGATCCAGGGTATGGGCATACCCTAGGCAACGCGTTGCGCCGTGTGCTCCTGTCATCCATCCCAGGCTCAGCGATTACGAAAATAAAGATAGATGGAGTGTTCCACGAGTTTTCGACACTAGAAGGTGTGAAGGAAGATGTTACGGAAATCGTCCTCAATATCAAAGGCATCCGCTTACGCTCATATGCCGAACGCCCATTGAAGCTCATGCTTTCACGGCGTGGACCCTCTACTGTCCGCGCAGGTGATGTTGACCTGCCAAGTAATGTGGAGCTATCGAACCCAGAACATTACATCTGCACATTGGATACGGAAGACGCACGCCTTGAAATGGAGATGACAGTGGAACGTGGACGGGGCTATAGTGCTGCCGATCAACGCGACGCCTTGCCTATTGGTGAAGTTCCAATAGATGCTATTTTTACCCCCATTCCCCGCGTCAACTATGTCGTTGAAAATACCCGTATCGGTCAAGCAACAGACTTCGATAGGTTGTTGCTGGAGGTGTGGACAGACGGAACAGTCAAGCCGGGTGATGCCTTGAGTCATGCAGCGCAAGTATTAGTGCAATATTATCAAACCATTGCAGACTTCAATCGGTTGTCAGTAGCACCAGAAGTGCTCGAAGAGGGACAGAGTAGCACTGGTGTTACTGTTCCAATAGAGACCTACGATACACCTATTGAAGAGTTGGACCTTTCAACGCGAACATACAACTGTTTGAAGCGAGCCGACATTACTCGTGTCGGGCAAGTACTGCAAATGGATGAGAAAGCATTGCTGTCTGTGCGAAACCTAGGTCAGAAATCCATGGAAGAAATACGGGATAAACTTGTAGAACGGGGATACATTCCCAAAACAGATAGTGAAAACGAAAGCGATAGTGTATGAGACATCGAAAGGGTACAAAAAAGCTTGGGCGGTCTGCCGAGCATCGGAAAGCATTGTATCGCAATCTTATGATTTCGTTGATTGAGCATCGTCGTATCAAGACAACTATTACGAAAGCCAAAGCCGTACAGCCCGAAATAGAGCGCTTGCTAACCATAGCATCTGAAGATACGCCCCATGCACGGCGTATGGTATTATCAAAATTATCTAGCAAGCGTGCCATGCGACAACTGTTTACCTTTGCTCCACACGATTATGCGTCTCGAAATGGCGGGTATACCCGCATTACCAAGCTCGGACCGCGCAAAGGTGATGGTTCTGAAATGGCTGTCATCGAGTTGGTATAATAACCCATGCGAACTATTGCTCTGCGCCTCGCATATGATGGAACACACTTTATTGGCTCGCAGTGGCAGAGCAATGGTCGCTCGGTGCAAGGCGAAGTTGAACGTGCTTGGGAAGCGTTTACACAACAACAGCAACGGTTTACCTTTGCTGGTCGCACCGATGCAGGCGTCCATGCGCAAGGGCAAGTAGCCCATGTGCGCACCGACGTGCAGCACACAGTTGCAGTCATCCAGCGTGCTATGCATGCGTTAGTACCAAATGACATAGCCGTGCTTGAGGCGTGGGAACCAGGCCAGTCTTTTCATGCACGTTTTAGTGCCATATGGCGTTGGTATCGCTACTTGATAGATAATGGAAACACACAACTGCCGTTATTACGTCATTGTACATTGCACTATGCCCACCCACTTGATAGTGAAGCAATGCAGGCAGCTTTACTCTCTCTCTCTGGGTCACATGACTTTGCAGCATTTACCAAAATGCAACAACCATCACATTCAACAGTACGTTGCTGCTCTCAAGCAACATGTCGTCTCATTGACATATTTGCCCGTCCAATCATTGCCATTGACTTAACGGCAAATGCATTTTTGCAGCACATGGTTCGTACTATAGTGGGAACATTGCTGCTCGTGGGGCATGGTCACATGACACCAGAGGAATTTGGCCAATTAATTGAAAAACGCGATAGGCGGCAAGCAGGTCCTACTGCTGCTGCACATGGCTTAACCTTGATGGCTGTTGGCTATCCAGAGGATTAGGATTAGGATTAAAGACTATGAAAACATATTCGATAAAAGCTTCTGAGATTCAGCGTGATTGGTATGTGATAGATGCAAGTAACCAAGTACTGGGGCGGCTTGCAACCCAAATAGCACATTTGCTGCGTGGAAAGCACAAACCAACATTCACGCCGTCAATGGATGGTGGAGACTTTATCATTGTCGTCAATGCCGAAAAAATACGCTTGACTGGAAATAAGCCACATCAAAAAATGTATTATCGGCATTCAGGCTATCCGGGTGGTTTGCGTGAGATACCCTATAAGATGATGATGGAGAAACATCCTGAACGCATTTTATATCTTGCAGTAAAGGGGATGTTGCCCAAAAATAGGATTGGGCGAAAACTCCTTACCAAGTTGCGCATCTATACCGGTCCCGACCATCCACATGCTGCTCAACGTCCCCAAATCTATGATGTATCGGGCACATCCGCTGGTTCATAAGGTTGAAAAGTCACAAATTGTATGAGAACTTTGGGGAATGCTGAATGGACGAAAATCGTTATTATCAGGGTACTGGACGACGTAAATCCGCTGTTGCGCGTGTAAAATTGTTTCCCGGCAACGGTGAGATTACCGTAAATGGCAAGGAGCCAGAAGATTATTTTGGCCCCCGTGCAGCCATACAGCACGACATTCGTCGGCCGCTTGAGTTGACAGATACCCTTACACATTTTTCTGTACAAATAAAGGTACGTGGTGGCGGTCCAGTAGGGCAAGCAGGTGCAATGCGCCTTGGCATTGCACGAGCACTACTTGATTCCGACGCCGAGCTACGCCCAGCCTTGAAAAAAGCTGGCTTGCTTGTGCGCGATGCCCGAATCAAAGAACGCAAAAAGCCTGGTCTCAAACGTGCCAGAAAACGACCACAGTATACGAAGCGATAACAGTACACATGTTAGCACGGGAGCATGCTCCCGTGCTAAAGCAAGCATAGGCGAAAGTGAAAGCAAGTGAGTTCCGCATGCGTGTCATAACGGGAATAGCAAAGGGGCATCGCTTGAAAGCCCCAGCCGGCCTTGCAACACGACCAATGTTAGACCGGGTGAAGGAATCACTCTTTTCTATCTTAGAAGGCTACAGTGCTATCTATGGCCGCATTCTCGACCTGTATGCCGGGAGTGGCTCATTGGGCATTGAGTGCCTATCACGTGGAGCAGAAAAAGTTGATTTTGTTGAGCAGAGTGGGTCTGTGTGCCGTGTCATACGGCAGAACTTGCACCATACTGGTTTTGATGCGCAGGGTCATATCTATTGTATGCCGGTCGGAAGATATATTCGACGCGAGGTTGCGCCATATGATATGATTATTATGGACCCTCCATATGCAGACCCTGCAATTCAACAAACCATAGCAGACATTGCAGCGTTGCGTGTGGGAGCAGAGACAAGCGTACTTGTTGTAGGACATTCACCACGTGTCGAACTTGCCGATGCCTATGGTCCATATGCATGTTTAAAGTTTCGTCGTCTGGGTGATTCGTGTTTTTCGGTTTATGACCGTGGGTGAATGTAAGGATGCTGGTGTGAAAATTGCACTCTATCCAGGTAGTTTCGACCCCGCAACCAATGGGCATATTGATACTGCTGTTCGTGCATCGCGCCTGTTTGATGCCGTTGTGATGGCAGTATTTGACCGTCCAAACAAAAATATACTCTTCTCTATAGATGAACGCTTGGCTCTTTTGGAAGAAGCAATGCATATGTTTCCACATATTCGTGTTGAGTCCTATTCCATGCTCACAGTAGATTACGCCAAACATATAGGCGCAAGTGTCATCGTGCGTGGGTTACGTGATGTAGACGACTTTCGACATGAATTCCAGATGGCACAGATTAACCAAACTATCAGTCCTGATATAGACGTTGTCTTTTTTATGGCTAATCGGAAATTCTCCTTTCTCAGCTCAAGCGCCGTGCGTGAAATAGCAGCCTTGGGCGGAGAAATTAGCGAGTTTGTACCTGAGCATATTGCCCAAGCACTCTACCATAAATTCAACGTCAACAGGCAAACGTAAAGGGGGGGTTGGTCATCGAATTAGATGAACTCATAGATGAATTGGAAGAAGTGCTAGCTGGCGGGCATCGCATTCCGTTCAGTGGTCATTTGTTAGTTGATGAAGAACGCATGCTCGATGTCATAGACCGCATGCGGGTAGCTGTACCAGAAGAACTCAAACGTGCGCGTCGTATCATTCAAGAGCAAGACCGGTTGCTCGAAGAAGCACGCGCACGAGTACAGCAAGTGCTAGAAGAACAAGGGTTGCTCGCAGCAATTGAAGATGAGCGTCAACGACTGATGCAAGAAGCTGAACAAGAAGCCGTACAAGTGCGCTCTGGTGCCGATGATTATGCACGTCAAGTATTGAAAGACCTAGAAGACCGTCTGTCTAAGCTTCTCACCAGTATCCGTAATGGCTTGGAATCACTATCTTGATGTTGCCCTGAAAAAGACTGTGCCTGCTGTCCCGCTTTGCCCGAGCTATTTCAAACAAGACAGCTCGCACCCTTGGAGCGTACCAGCAAAGAATTGCATGCTCCCTTCTTTCTAGCTTTGCGTTCTGTGCCGCTTTGCCCGATGTCTTGCTTAAACAAAAAAGTCTGCTACGGCAATTTGCGCCGAACGAAGTCTATGGTATACTATTCTTTCTAGCTTTGCGTTCTGTGCCGCTTTGCCCGATGTCTTACTTAAACAAAAAAGTCTGCTACGGCAATTTGCGCCGAACGAAGTCTATGGTATAC
>CAZVEN010000004.1:78909-118943 GCA_964626155.1 uncultured Chloroflexaceae bacterium
TATGCGCGTGCCGTAACGCACAACAGGGCAATGGCAATAGGTTTTATTTTGTACTATGACCAATCTCAAATTCAATGTCGCACAACTCTTACGCGAGACGATTGGATCTCGACGTAATTATACATTCCAAGAGGAAAGCCTCCCCCTAGATGAAACGCTAACGCTTCGTCATATTACGGGAAAGGTTTATTTTACACGCACTGCAAGTGGCGTCATTGCGCGTATTCGAGCAAGCGGGGTAGTTCGTCTTGTGTGTGTTCGTTCATTAGATGAATTTGATCAACGAGTTGAAGTAGACTTTAAAGATGAATTTCACTCTGTCATTGATATCATAGAAGCGAAAACATTGCCAAAACCTACCGAGGAAGACCCCTTCCTCCTCGACACTTTTCATATGGCAGATATAGGCGAGGCTATTCGTGAATACACCTTACTTGAATTACCGCTAAGCCCAGTTTCTGAAGCCTATAGAAACCAACCAGTAAGCTATACCATTGAGTCCAAAGACATGGATGCTGAGGATGAGGGTCACCAAGTAGACCAGCGTTTGGAAATATTAAAACGCTGGTCTCAGAAGCAGAAATAAATGGAACAGAGTAAAAGACTCTATATGTTAAGATAGAGGAGATTTTTCCCGTGGGTGCAGTACCAAGAAAAAAAGTTACACGCCATTACCGTGGTAATAGGCGTCAGCATCAGCGTTTGGATATGCCAACGCTAGTTGTATGTCCTACATGTGGCAACTGGATGAGAGCGCACCGTGTCTGTAAAACATGCGGCACATACAAGGGACGTCAGGTTATTCTACAGAAAAACAACGACAACGAATAACAACCACATTTCACTATTCTCTATAACCACGCTCTCATCATTTATCGCCTTTCTAAGGCTCTATAGTTTGGCCTCTCTGCCTCTTCTTTTGGTATATATCTGGTAATACCTGCTATACCACCAAGAACGTAAAGAGAGGCCTCGGGAGTAAGCATGGCACGCTATGCAGCAATCGTCGGATGGGGTATATCCGTTCCAGAACGTATTGTCACCAATGCCGACCTTGAACAAATGATAGACACATCCGATGAATGGATACGTACACGAACAGGTATCATAGAGCGGCGTATTGCCGCACCAGATGAGTACACGTCAACATTTGCTACTACTGCCGCCCGTTCTGCTCTTGAACGTGCTGGTGTTTCCCCCGACTCCGTAAATCTTGTCATACTCGCAACCTGTACTCCTGATCGTCTTTTTCCTGCTACCGCCTGTGCGGTACAAGCTAATCTGGGAATACCACACGCCGGGGCATTTGATGTTGTTGCTGCCTGTAGTGGTTTTGTCTATGGTTTAAGCGTTGCCACAAGTATGATACGCAGTGGCGCACATCACACCGTTTTGTTGGTTGCAGTAGACCTTTTCAGCCGCATTCTCAACTGGCATGATCGCAATACATGCATTCTCTTTGGTGATGGTGCCGGCGCAGTCGTCTTGCAAGCCAGCGACCAACCTTTTGGCATGCTTTCCTCCGTGCTCGGCTCGGCCGGTGAGGGTGAAGCATTAATGTTGATTGATGCAGGCGGTACCCGTTTGCCACTAACACCAGACCTTCTTGCCGAACAACGCCATTGCTTTACCATGCAAGGGCGCGAAGTGTTTAAGCAAGCTGTACGCTGGATGGGCGATTCCTCCCTTCAGGCAGTGTCCGACGCCGGCTTGACTGTGGATGACATGCGCTTTGTGATACCACATCAGGCCAATTCTCGCATCATTGATGCCTTAGCAAAACGTCTCCATATTCCAGTTGATAGAGTGGTAATGAATATTGATCGCTACGGTAATACGTCGGCTGCCTCCGTACCTATTGCACTCTACGAAGTAGCCGAAGAAGGGCGTCTGCATCATGGCGACAACATCTTGCTCACGGCCTTTGGTGGTGGGCTTTCTTGGGGATCGGCTGTCATCCGTTGGGGAAGCTAGTTGCATAACTTGCCTGCCACATAACATGGCATGGCGCGTAACTCTATGGGGAGGATGAAAAGATGACTATTGCATGGGTTTTTCCTGGGCAAGGGTCGCAAGTTGTTGGTATGGGGCGTGATTTGTATGCCCATGTCCCTGCTGCACGCGATGTTTTTGATCGAGCTGATGAAGTATTAGATGTCAGCATTGCACGGTTGTGTTTCGAGGGACCAGAGCAAGAATTGACCGCAACAGAAAATGCTCAACCGGCCCTCGTCACAGTAAGTATTGCGCTTTTGAAAGCCATTGAATCTTTCTTACCAGAAGGACTTGTCGTTCAACCACAATGTGTTGCTGGGCACAGTTTGGGTGAATATTCGGCCCTTGTGGCTGGTGGTTCAGTTGATTTTGCCACTGCTGTACAGTTGGTGCGACGACGTGGTGAGTTGATGGCCGCTTCCCGCGAGGGGAAGATGGCCGCAGTCATTGGGCTGGATGAGGAGAAGCTCGACACCATATGCAATGAAGCTACGGAACGCACAAGCACCCCGGTCGTCATTGCTAATTATAATGCACCCGGCCAGCTTGTGGTGAGTGGTGCTACTGAGGGAGTAGATTGTGCTTGTACCCTAGCTAAAGAACAAGGTGCAAAACGGGCTTTGCCTTTGAATGTGAGTGCTGCTTTTCATTCGCCACTGATGACAAATGCCAAAAAGGGTATGGCTGAGGCAGTTGCCAAGGCGCATATGCTTGATATGACGGTACCACTGATTGCGAATGTGACCGGGTCGCTTCTCCATCAAGCCGATGAGATACGGCGTGAATTGGTGGAGCAGGTCGTTTCTCCTGTGCGATGGGTTGCTTCCGTACGTTGTATGGTTGCTCAGGGCATTTCGACATTTGTGGAGATTGGGCCGGGCAATGTGCTCACTGGGCTTATCAAACGCATTGCACCGGGTGTGCGCCTAATCAATGTGCGCTCATTAGACGATGTGCATACGCTTGTAGCAGAGTTGAAGAGTTCTTAATGTTGCCACTACGCTCTCACGTGGCTATTGTGACCGGAGCTTCACGCGGTATTGGGCGAGCAGCAGCGCTTGACTTGGCCAAGCAGGGTGCGTATGTCGTGGTGAACTATCGCCGTCATGCGGCGGCTGCTCAAGAGGTGGTAGATGCTATTGTGCAGGCCGGCGGTGAGGCAATCTCTTTTCCTGCCGATGTCTGCGACGAGTCCGCAGTTCGAGCAATGATTGAGGCAACTCTTGTGCAATGGGGTCGCCTTGATATACTCGTCAACAATGCAGGCATTACCGACGATGCACCATTTATGCGCCTGAAGGAAGAGCAATGGTCACGAGTCATCGAAACTGACCTCACATCCGTATTTATCTGTTGCAACACCGTGCTTCCCATCATGCGCCAGCAACACTATGGGCGCATCGTCAGCATTGGCTCGCTAGCTGGTCTAACGGGTAATGTTGGACAAGTCAATTACTCGGCGGCTAAGGCAGGGTTGATTGGCTTTTCGCGGTCTGTTGCTCGTGAAGTAGCTCCCGATGGTATTACGGTGAATGTGATTGCTCCTGGCTATATTGAAACGGAGATGCTCGACGGTGTTTCTCTGGCCCAGCGCCAATGGGCATTGAATGCTATTGCCCTCCGTCGTTTTGGCCGGCCAGAGGAAGTTGCTGTCGCTATCAGCTTTCTTGCGTCACCTAGCGCTTCCTACATTACGGGTCAGGTCCTCACGATTGATGGTGGATGGGTTATGCCATAATGGATTTCACGGATCAGGTTGCTATAGTGACTGGCGGTTCACGCGGCATTGGGCGTGCAGTTGTGCATGCTCTGGCCCAACGTGGGGCGCATGTTGTTTTTTCCTACCACACGCGCACTCCTGCTGCACGCGAGACGTTGCAGATGTGTGAGGGGTTGCGTGGTACGGTGTATGCCCAGCAAGCCGATGTGCGCGACCCGCCGGCCATTGCAGCGTTGGTGGAGCACGCGTTGGAAATACGGGGACACATTGATGTGCTCATCAATTGTGCGGCTATACCGGGCTATGCTCCCCTTGGTGAATTGACGGTTGAGCAGTGGCGTGCGGTGTTGGATACGAACCTAACGGGTTTGTATAATATGTGCCGCGCATCCATTCGCCCGATGATGACGCGCCGATACGGGCGCATTGTGAATGTCTCTGCGCTGCATGGTGTGAGTGGCTTCCCCGGTCAGGCACACTATTGTGCATCTATGGGTGGCGTGCTTGGGCTTACCCGTGCGCTGGCGCGTGAACTTGTGTCGTGGAACATTACGGTGAATGCAGTAGCACCCGGCTTTGTGGAGACGGAGATGCTTGAGTCGTTGCCGGCATCGTTGCGGGAGTGGGGCGTGCAAACCATTATGCAGCATCGCGTGGGGCAGCCAGAAGAGGTGGCAGCGGCGGTGGTCTTTTTTGCTTCGTCGCTGGCTTCGTATATCACGGGGCAGACTCTGGCGGTGGATGGCGGCTGGACGATGGCGGTGTGATAAGTACACCTTCTCATGCAATGGTAGCAAAATCACCACAAAGAGCACAAAGAACACAAAGGAAACACAAAGGAAACACGAACGGGACGAACTATGGCATACAGTGATTTTACGCTCAGTGATCTAAAAGAGCAATTTCAACTGGTCATAGAGGAAAAAACACATCTTTTCCCTCATATCCGCTGCGCTGATATAAAATTTCAACGCAGAGGCGCAGAGATGCAGAGACGCAGAGAGACGCAAAGATTCTGGTGCGCTGATGCGCTGATGTGCTGGTATCGCACATCGGTGCCACGCACTCCCAAAAGTGCGTGGCACCCTCGATGGCTTTGCAAAGGGATAAATAGAAGCCTAATGCTACGACGAAATGGTAGGACACATCCGTTCTGCCCCCCATTCCATGCTCTGCCGACCACGAATGGAAACCACGAATACACGAATAGGGGTTCCCCCACAACCATGATCGTCGCTGGTAGACGTATCAGAGAAGAAACGTACCTACGCGGTACAACCTAGGTGGGTGGGAGAGTATTCGTTTATTCGTGTACTATTCGTGGTCGGCAAGACAGCTCGCACCACAGGAGCGTACCAGCAAAGCATTGCATCCTTCTTTCATAGCTTTGCGTTTTTGCGTCTTTGCGCGAGGTCTTAATAAAAAAAGACTCCATAGCCTGACCCACACCTTTTGCGCCATTTCTTAGGAGCATTGGGCAATGTCTGTCCCCAATGTATCGTTTTGTAGCTATACCTTTTAGTACCTTATTGCTTCTCGCGTAGCTGGCGCACTTCGTCAAGGCTCAGCCCGGTAGCTTGGCTAATGGTCATGTCGTCTAGGATAGGCAGCAGTCGTTGGGCAGTAGCACGTTTTCCTGCCTGTTGTCCGTCTGTAAAAGCTTTATCGGCACGCTTTTCGGCTTGCTGCCGTTTTTCTGCTTCTTCAAGGGCATGCTGTTGAGCTTGCTTGCGTACCAATTCCTGTTCTATGTTGGAGAGCAACCGTTCGCCGGTTTCCAGATGGAGCATGATAATATCGTGACCATCGGCACGAATACGTACCTTGATACTCTGCATAGGGAAGAAACCCGCGTCGTCTGCCGATACTTCAATGTATTGTCCATGCTCCAAGCGCCACAACTGTAGCTCTACATGGTCGAACATATTGCCCTTCTTATTTACCAACTGCACAACCAAATACTCGGTAACGCCGAGCCATTCATAGAGATGGTACTGTTTGTCAATGTCCTTTTCAAAACAGTCTGGAGCAATAACTTCGATGAGACATGGCGGCACGGGGTAGTCATCTAAGTCATACCCCCCATTCAATTGCCACAAAAGGTTAGGCGGTTCGCAGGGGGCAATTGTGAGGTCAGGAGCAATGCGTTGTTTGATTCCTTCTTCGTCTCGGTAGCCAAGAAAGACATCAATCAAGAAAAGCATGTTCAAGCGTCGTAGATAGGGGTGTAATATTCCGGCGATGGTATAGAGATAGTCGTTGTGAATGGGGCTTGCCGGCATAGATTCCTCCTCTGTTTGGTAGGCTAGGATACTTGGGTCCCAATCATCGCCTACCCAATCGGGTATCCATCCTGGGCGGTCGTTGTTCTTGGTTGTCGTTTGCTGCCTATCGCTAGGCACAATGGTATCGCGCACGAGCGCATGTGCATACTCTACAGGTGTCATTGGTTTGTGTCTCCTTTCCTTTGCATGAGGTGTCTTAGGTGCATCAGTGTTCAAGTGCTAGGTTTCAGGGGCATTGTACCATATTCAGCACCCCCAGCGATTCAGCGATTCAAACCTACGCAGCCCCGGTGCCACGCACGCTCCGGTAACGTGCGTGGGTGGCACCCTTGATGGCTTTGCAAACACGGCACAACCTTTGTGGGCGGGAGAGTATACATATTCGTAGTCGTATTCGTTGTGTACTATTCTTGGTCGGCAAGACTCTCCTTTACTACCTTATTGCTTCTCGCGTAGCTGGCGCACTTCGTCAAGGCTCAACCCGGTAGCTTGGCTAATGGTCATGTCGTCTAGGATAGGCAGCAGTCGTTGGGCAGTAGTACGTTTTTCTGCCTGTTGTCCGTCTGCAAAAGCTTTATCGGCACGCTTTTCGGCTTGCTTGCGTACCAATTCCTGTTCTATGTTGGAGAGCAACCGTTCGCCGGTTTCCAGATGGAGCATGATAATATCGTGACCATCGGCACGAATACGTACCTTGATACTCTGCATAGGGAAGAAACCCGCGTCGTCTGCGGATACTTCAATGTATTTTCCATGCTCCAAACGCCACAACCATAGTTCTATCTGGTCAAGCATAGCGCCTTGTTTGTTTACCACCCGCACAACCAAATACTCGGTAACGCCGAGCCATTCATAGAGGCGGTACTGTTTGTCAATGTCCTTCTCAAAACTGTCTGGAGAAACAACTTCGATGAGACATGGTGGTACGGGGTAATCATCTAAGTCATACCCCCCTTGCAATTGCTTCAAGAAGTCGAGCGATTCGCAGGGAATGATGTTGCCATCGGGAGCAATGCGTTGTTTGATTCCTTCTTTGTCTCGGTAGCCAAGAAAAACATCGAGCAAAAAGCACAATTTCAAGCGTAGGAGATGGGGGCATAGCATGTCAGCGATGTTACGGAGATAGTCGTTGTGAATGGGGCTTGCCGGCATAGATTCCTCCTCTGTTTGGTAGGCTAGGATACTCGGGTCCCAATCATCGCCTACCCAATCGGGTATCCACCCTGGGCGGTCGTTGTTCTTGGTTGTCTGTCGCCGCCTATCGCTAGGCACAATGGTATCGCGCACGAGCGCATGTGCATAATAATCTACAGGTGTCATTGGTTTATGTCTCCTTTTGCATTAGGTGTCTTAGGTGCCTCAATGTTCAAGTGCTAGGTTTCAGGGGTATTGTACCATATCCGTACTGCGCAGTGGGGTTTGAAGCGCTGATGCGCTGATGGTGCTGATGCGCTGATATAAAATTTCAACGCAGAGGCACAGAGATGCAGAGACGCAAAGATTCTGATGCGCTGATGCGCTGGTCGCACATCGGTGCGACGCACTCCCAAAAGTGCGTCGCACCTGTAGCACCGCTTACTTACGTGCGCGGCTCTGATGACAGCGATTTTGCTGTTTCTTTGCACCTCACCCCTCGTATTACATTGCTATTCCTAAAATAAGTACCGGAATATCAATATCTGCTACCCCTCTCTGTTCTAGATCCCAAACAAACTGCTCAAAGTATGATACTCCTGTTGACATATCATCAGCAAAATGTTTGATTGGTACTATCTCTACACCTGCATCAATTACATCGAGGTTATGAAATATTGTCATTTTTGCACAAACGTTGTATACCATGAAAGCATATTTCCCAAATTGTACCTCTACACCTAAACGGTTCTTTACAAAATCTATCTCACGAAAAGCACCTTTTGAAGGGAGAGTCGGTGTGTAACTTGCAGTATAATATTCGGTAGGATATTCACAGGGAATTCTTATCCTTTCCCATCCTAGCCTCATAAAGTTCTCTTTGAAGGACTCATTCAAAGCGCTGGGTTTGTATAACATTTTTCCAGACATGGTTTTTTCTTGACTTACCTTTGTTTTGTGTTTTTCGCTGTCCATTAAACTGATTATAGATTGTATTTCTTCTAACTCTGACATGAAATTTGCTTTAATGATATTTTCACCATCTTTGAATGAATAGATACCTGCTATTATCATTTGATTTCCTTTGTACTATGATTCATCAAAGGTTCTTTTATGAAAGTAGGGCTTCCTGTTGTACCTCGCCTTCTGTTGGTGTATTATCCCATTCCGTTGGGCGTTGCGAAACTTTCTCGCGTCCGGTTGGCACAAACACAGGTTTGCCAAGTGGTCTTGTGCGTAGCGTGCCACGCATATATGCCTGCAAACGCTCACGGGCTATTGCAACATATTCTTCTTCCTTCTCACTCCCTAACGCACGCCGTCCATGCATCACCGCCCCTATTAGCGTTGAACCTACACCAGCATAGGGGTCAAACACCAAGTCGTCTTCATTTGTTAATGCCAACACACACCGCTCTACTAACTCAACTGGAAACTGGCATGGATGGATAGTCTTCTCGGGATGGTTTGCCTTGACATTAGGAATATCCCATAATCCAGTTTCCCAATCCTGCACAACAATTTCCCATATATCTGAAGGATTTTTACCGGCCGGATTGCCCGAAGGTTTGCCACGGTTCGGACCTTTGTAGTGACGCTTGCCGGGGTACTTAGATGGTATCCGCACATTGTCTAAGTTGAACACATACTTTTTGCTCTTTGTGAACCACAATAGTGTTTCATAGCGTCCCGAAAAGCGTTTAGATGCATGCAAGCCATGCCCAAAATGCCAGATGATACGGTTGCGCAAATATAACCCGTGTTGCTTGAAGAGTGGATAGTAGAACATATCAAGTGGGTAGACTTCGCCATCCTCCACAAAGTTGCCAACCTGCCAGCATAAACTTCCCGTATGGTGCAGTACACGACACAGGTGCGGGATAAGAGCCGCTTGCGCATGCAAATAGTGCTCGATTGATTGGGTATGCTCATAGGCTTTGCCCACATTGTAGGGTGGTGATGTTATAATCAGGCGCACGGATTCGTCTGGCATGGTTGCTAGACAATCGCGCACATCGCCATGGTAGAGCATGAGATGTGCTTGAGGAGAAAACGCATTTTCAATGGGTATACTGTCTCTCATACAACACTTCGTCTTCTTGCTTCATTCACCAATATGTGTTGAATTATACCATACCTCATTATTGTTGCATGTAGCATCTGCATTGTGTGGCTTTGTTGGCAAAGTCATGGCACAGGGTATGTGCGCAATGCTATGCAGTGTGGTTTGAATCGCTGATGCGCTGATACGCTGGTATCTCTGAGGTGGTTTGAAGCGCTGAGGTGGTAGCACCGGCTGGTAAGCCAAGACCGGCAGGATGCCGGTGCTACGTGTTTGAATCGCTGATGCGCTGAGGTGGTAGCACCGGCTGGTAAGCCAAGACCGGCAGGATGCCGGTGCCTACGTGTTTGGTAACACCGCTTACTTACGTGCGCGGCTCTGATGACAGAGATTTTGCTGTCACCTCACACCTCACACCTCACACCTCACACCTCACACCTCGTACCTCGTACCTCGCACCTATCACCGCACCACGAGCGGCAGGAACACTGCCAGCGCTGCTGCGGGCGGGATGGTTTCCGGCACCTCTACGACAGTGGCATCGTCGGGCTGCTCCTCGCGGAGCGGTGCATCTGCGTCGAGGATGTACTCAGTGCTTAGCGTGTCGTCGTCATCGGCGGCTAGGCGACCACTGCTGGTGCTGATGCTGACGCGATAGGTGCCAACTTGGGCGCTTGACGATGTGACCAGGCTTATGGTAAAGCTGTTGTTGCTGATGCTGATAGAGGTGACACTACTGCCGTTGACGCTCACATTCACGTTGGATATGCTGACGAAGTTGTAGCCGCGTATGACGAAGCGGCTACCGGGCTTGCCCGTGCCATAGTTGATGGTGACGTTGCGCGTGCTACCAGTTTCGGGCGTGGCAGTGGGCGTGGTATCTGCGTCGGGCGTGGCAGTTGCCATAGTGGTGGGCGTGGCAGTGGCAGCAACGGTGGGCGTGGCGTCTGCGCCGGGCGTGGCAGTGGCCATAGCGGTGGGCGTGGCGTCGGGCCCAGGCGCTACACCTGTGGGCGTGGGCGTGGAGGGGTTGTCTTGGTTGTCTAGGAAGATGGTGTAGTTAATGGTATTGTCTTGTGGCCTATACATACCTTCTGTCACTATCACTTGGTAGGTTCCGTTTTGAGGTAAAAGACAATCATCTAACGAAGACGCATAATAACCTGAACAGATAATCTTGCCATCTGGACCTGCAACACGAACGTCTGTTGATCCAGAATTATCTCTCAGGATAGATTGCACCAAAATACGCTCATTTGCGGTTCCAGTGAAGGTGTAAAAATAAACTTCCGGGATAACTATTGTTCCATCAAGAGACATACCATACTCTATTGGGGTTGAATTATTTGGATTGGTAATGCTATCAATAAAGATGGTGTAGTTAATGGTATTGTCTTGTGGTACAAACTGACCTTCTGTCACTATCACTTGGTAGGTTCCGTTTTGAGGTAAAAGACAATCATCTAACTCAGAAGACGCAGAATAACCTGAACAGATAATCTTGCCATCTGGACCTGCAACACGAATGTTCGTTGATCCAGAATTATCTCTCAGGATAGATCGCACCAAAATACGCTCATTTGCCATGCCGGTAAAGGTGTAAAAATCGGCTTCTGGGACAACTATTGTGCCATCAAGAGATGTGCCATACGCTATTGAGGTCGAGTTAATTGGAGTGTTGATGCTATCGAGAAAAAGTGTGTATCCACTTGTGTAGTATAGGTGATAATCAACTACGTATAACTTGTATGTTCCATCCCGTGGCAGGGTGCAACTATATGTTTCGGACCCACTGCCAGATGTGTTGTCATTACAGATAATAGTACCATCTGGTGCTACAATTGTAGCATTTAAGCTGATATAGTCATCTCTATTCCCAACCCGTGCCAAAATGTACTCATTTGCTGTGCCTTCAAAGGTATAGAAATCGGCTTCGGTACCAGTAACAATTTCCCCTCTCATAGATGTGCCATACGCTATCTCTGTTGATTCGCTTGGATTGGTTAAGCTTTCGAGAAAGATAATATAGTTGTTGGTGTCATCATCAGAGCGGTCAGTCACAACTATCTGATAGGTTGCAGTTTCAGGAAGGGTACAATCCCGTATTTTTGAGTTACTACCATTGATACCAGAACAGATTGTCGTACCGTCTGGTGCTACAATTTGCGTCTCCAAACTTACCCCGTCACTGTCAGCCGGTCCAACACGTACAATGATATGCTCATTTGCTTGTCCGGCAAATGCAAAAACGTCTTGTTCACCAGGTGGATTCAATTCGCACGCCATAGCGTCGCCACGCTCGATGGTCGAGTTGCATGGGATGGTGCCCTCGGTGCTTAATGTGGCATCGGGCTGGGTTGGTGCGGCGGGAGCAGCATGCGCTGGGTATTGCGGGCTATCTTGGGTTTGGGCAGGGAAACCTACGGGTAAACCATTAGAACGTTTGTGCGAGGGGGAAATCCTGTGCTAGGAGCATCGCTGCGGGTAGGAGCAACAGCGTTGCACATGCCAGGGCCATCGTGAATACGTACCTTCTCATTCTCATTGAGTCCTCCTTATCATTCATTCCATTAAAAACAAGCAATCTTTCTACAGGGTACACAGGGTAGCACAGGGTGTGTAGCACCCTCGATGGCTTTGCAAAGGGATAAATAGCAGCCCAATGCTACGAGGAAATGGTAGGACAGGCATCCTGCCTGTCTTCGCGGGACAGGCTAGAAGCCTATCCTACGCCTTGTGCTCGTGTCATGCTGGACAGGCTAGAAGCCTATCCTACGTGAGACGTTGCGTGCAACGTCTCTACGTAAGGGGACAGGCTAGAAGCCTATCCTACGCCTTGCACGCTATTTCTTAGTAGCACAGGGTATGTGCGTATTCTTTTGTGTTTTTCTGTGTTCTCTGTAGTTCCTTAAAAAAATGTTACGTTGCATTATGGTACTGTAGGTGTGGGGAAAAGGCAAGTGTGAGAAAGTCTATCATCCTCCATGAGTAGCTTTACGTCAAACGTGAATAGGTATGGTACATCAACATAGAGGTTGCATTGTTTGTATCTTTGTGGTTGAATAGATGCAAGGAGGTGTTTCTATGCAATCTATCAAAAGAAAGGCTCGCATACGTCCTGATACGACACTTGAATTGATCGAGCCACTTCCCAACCTACCGCCCGGTGAAATAGAAATTATTGTCCTGTTCAAGGATACAGAAGAAGATCTACAACCACAAGAGCATGCACCATCTGAACCACATGTGGGTACACAACAGACAAATCAATCCCCACATTCCCCATCTCTTGCTGAATTACCATGCATGGAATGGTCCGACAAATCTGGGCAAATATACTGGATTAACCGTGTTTTTGAAACATTGGGCATTACAGGTACACCCATTGGTATAGAGGAATTGCAACAGCTCATGGGAGCATCTGGCCTGGAAGAGAACGAATTAAGCCGTGACCTCATTGCAATGAGAGATGAATAGGAATTTGATCCAGAACAGGAAACAATGACATCATTACATGCAGTACTTGGGATAAGATGAAGGCGCAAAGATTTAAAAAGAAGCTATCTTACCACAGGGTACACAGGGTAGCACAGGGTATGTAGCATCCGATGCCATGCACTCCCAAAAGTGAGAGGTTGGGAATTTGTCAAGTCCATTGCATCGTCTATGGTACAATGTCACTATTGCTATACAAAGAACAGGAAAGGATACGCTGTATGTCGCTCAATACTGTTGCTATGACACAACCATATGACCAAACTGATGGCGTTGCGACCGATACTCTGACGGAATATGGATCACAGAATGAGACGAATGGTGTTGGTGTTGATGATGACTTGCTAGAAGTGCTTGAACAAAGCGCTTATGCCCAAGACCACGACACATTTCTTGATCGGATTGAGGGTGTAGATTGGTCGGCACGCCCACCGGAGCATATTCTCAAAGCCATAGACATGGCTTTGATGATAGGGGGACGAGCACGCCTAGCCATGCAACTGGCCCAAGAATCGGTGCGCCTCTTTCCAGACCACCCCAAGTGTCAGTGGTCTGCACGAGTGATAGCGCCTGGAAAAGTTGTTCGCCGAACGCCTAGCGACGGAAAAGATAGAGGGATGCGTGCTTCAATGGATTGGGTTGCAAACCATTCCAGACCATATCGTGGCAAGTGGGTCGCAGTATCGTTTGGAAAAGTGGTAGCTTCAGCTTCTTCATATCCTGAGTTGAAGGAGTTGATTAAAGACGAAAAAGAGCCGGATTGCATATTAATATCGAAGGTTTTTTAGATGAAACAATACTCAGACAAGCTTCTTGCAAGCGATTTTGTACATGGTGCAATTGGATACACAGATTACTATGTGGGTGGACAAGTTCTTGCTCGTATAGTGATCCCAATTCTTGTAGATGGAGAAAAGCCACGCACAGTCGGATAACATGCGTCATTCTTTTTGTGGCACCGGCATCCTGTCTAATGCTACGAAGAAATGGTAAGATGCCGGTGCCTACGTGTTTGAATCGCTGATGTGCTGATGGTGCTGATGCGCTGATATAAAATTTCAACGCAGAGGCGCAGAGATGCAGAGACGCAGAGATTCTGATGCGCTGATGGTACTGGTGGCGCACATCGGTGCGACGCACTTTTGGGAGTGCGTCGCACCGGTAGCACCGCTTACTTACGTGCGCGGCTCTGATGACAGCGATACAGCTTCCCCCCTACGCAAACGTCTTTTTGGTACCTCCAAGTCCCTCTATACCAAAGACGCTTGGTGGCAGCTTGAAGCCTGCTGCTTCCATCTGGGGCGTACATTTAGGGCGCACACCCGTAGCCCGATGCTCACATATGTATTTCCCTTTGTCTGTCCTGCCTACGATGTGATTTTTAAAAATATCCGTAAGCACCACCGTATCACCTTCCATACCTTGTACTTCTGTGATGTAGGTTAGTTTTCGTTGCCCATCATCAAGACGCGACTGCTGAATATAAAAATGAACAGCAGCAGAAATCGTCTTGCGAATAACGATAAGCGGCAAATCCATACCAGACATCATACACATCGTCTCAGTACGCCCAATAGCTTGGCGCGGATCATTAGAGTGCAGCGTAGACATAGAACCATCATGACCAGTATTCATCGCTTGGAGTAAATCCAGCGTCTCGCCGCCACGACATTCACCAATGATGATGCGCTCTGGACGCATGCGTAGGGCGTTAATAACAAGGTCTCGAATACTCACACGCCCAGTGCCGTCAACGTCGGCTGGTTTTGCTTCTAGGCGCACTACATGGTCTTGGATGAGTTGCAGTTCGGCACTGTCTTCAATTGTTACAACCCGCTCCTTCGTAGGAATAAAATTAGAAAGACAATTGATAAGCGTCGTCTTCCCAGAACCAGTACCACCAGAGATAATAACATTACGACGGGAAACCACAACCGCCTCAAGAAACTCGGCCATTTGCGACGTAAATGCCCCAAAGTTCATAAGGTCACTGACTTTCAGTTTATTTTTCTGAAACTTACGAATAGTAACAACACTACCATCAATAGCGCACGGCGGAATAACAGCATTCACACGACTACCATCAGGAAGACGTGCATCTACTAGGGGCCATTTGCGGTCTATACGACGCCCGAGTGGGCGAATAATCCGATCAATAATCTTTTGCACATGCTCATTGTTAGCAAAAATAACAGGCGACACACGCAACTGCCCCTTCATTTCCACATAGATGCGGTATGGACCATTAATCATAATTTCCGATATATCTGTCCTCTCAATCAACTGCTGCAACGGCCCGAAGCCCAAAATCTCATCAATCACAAGCTTGAAAAGCATCTTCATCTCACCATCATCAAGCTCAATTTTCATAGAGCGGACAATATGGGCAAACTTCTCCTGCAGCATCTTCTCAGTTTCAGGCGTCTTCTTCAAATCCGTATTAGAACCAAGCGCAGCCTGTATACGATCCACCACCTTGAGCGACAGAGCAATAAGCTCCAAAAAACGCTCACTCCCCACCGGTGGTAAAGTCCTATCATCGGGTATCTCCACCGGTTTAGCCAAAAAATCTTCCTCTTCTGGCGCGGGCGCTGGTGGCACGGGCGCTGATGGCGCGGGTGCCGGAGCCGCCGGAGCCGCCGGAGCCGGTGCTGATGGTGCCGGTGCAGTTGCTGCAGGTGAACCACTTGACTTCTTCTTATTCATTAACGGCATATACATACCTCCTAATACACGAACACTACCTTTTCATCCGGCTATGGCTACCCATACAAGACAGCCAGCCATACAATCTTATTATTGTTTACGTGCCTTTCGTGCCCCTCTGCTTTCATTGCCAAAGCAAACCTAATCTCACACATAACACAAAGCAACCACACCCCACAACCCCCTGCATCGCACCGCAACCTTCGCCTCCCCGCGCCTCCGCCTTAAAAGCAGAATTGCTCATACCTCACCATAGCATATCATGTCAGCTTCACAAAATATGCCTCACACGCACGGTCAATCAGTTCCTTTGTCATAGCAGGTTCGATTCCCCGATACTTCGCCTCGTCTTTTATCTGGTCACACAAATCACGCGGATGACACGAACGCAGATCACGGCCCGTCTTCATATAATGTTCTTGTATCAAATAACGCAACCCATCATCACTGTACGGAACTTTCTTCCCCTGCGAGACACGTTTGAAGATTTCACGAAACTCATTTGGCGTCGGGTTAGGAACTTCTATCTTGTGTCGAATACGTCGTAAGAAAGCATCATCTACCAAATCTTTAGGTGAAAGATTGGTCGAAAACACAATCAGCACATCAAACGGAATAGCTATCTTCTTCCCCGTCTGTAATGCCAAATAATCAACCTGTTTTTCAAGCGGCACAATCCAGCGATTCAGCAAATCTTGTGGGCGACATTTCTGACGCCCAAAGTCGTCAATGAGAAACAGACCACCATTGGATTTCAACTGATAGGGGGCTTCGTAGACTTTGGAAACTGGGTCGTAGATAAGTTCAAGCTGCTCCATGATAAGCTCACCCCCAACAACAACATTGGGGCGCTTGCAAACAATCCATCGTGCATCTGGTGGGCGCTGTGCCCCCTCTTCAGGCGCACCAAGGGGGTAGGCTTCATCCATATGTGTCACTTCATTTTGGGCTACCACCTTGTGATTGAGCGGATCAAACACCTTGATGATTTGCCCGTCAATTTCCATAGCATAGGGAATGATGAGGTAGCCAGGAAGGAGATTGGCAATACCTTCGGATATAGTTGTCTTCCCATTGCCAGGTGGTCCATACAAAAAGAGGGAACGCGCTGAGTTCGCAGCCGGACCTATCCTATCGAGCATACGCTCATTGACGACAAGATGACTAAATGCTTGCCGGATGGTGGCTTTATCTACCACCATATTGCCAAGTGACTGGCGTTTGACTGAATTAACATACTCTTCCAATGGCACAGGTGCGGGTCCAGCATATTGTCCCCGGTCGAGGACTTCGTGAACCTTTTCGACCCCTTTTCTGGCGATGACATATTGAAATGCTCGTTCACTCAATCCCCCTTCAGAGCCAATAATATCTACATATTCTTCCATTTTGAGAAATTCGAGGACGCGGTCTATCACATTCAAAAAAGGAAGCTTGACCGTCTCTTCCAGTTTTTGCCCACTAATGTTCCCATTGAAATAGATAATTTTGAGGATAAGGTCATTGAGGAACCCCATACCCAACCCTGTTTCTTGCACCGAATCAGGTTGTGAGGGGATAGGCATTGAGAGTTCAGATTGTACATCATTGGAAGACTGCTTCTCAGGTCCAGACGATTCGTTCAGTTTCTCCTCTTCAACAAATCCGCTTAATCGAAAGCTCATAGTCCTTCCTCGCTATAGAGACATAGCTTGCTTTTTGGGTAGTGCAGTCATCACTACTGTGCAAGCCTTTTGATGTTTATGGTATGCTCAAAACTCTCCCACGCTGAAAACCTATTGTGGGAGTATCTCCATGTATTATAGTCTGTTGAAGGTAATATGGCAATAGCATGTCGTACTCTCTTTGCTACCTAAGCGTAGCATTGGGCACGACGGTTTGACTCTAGCGTGTAGCATTGCTATAGTTTAGTCAGGGAACGGCTCAATGAGAAAAGAAAGGCATGGTATCATGAAAACACTTTCACCAGATACATCGCCAGAAGCCGAACGTGTTTTGATTGAATTAATGCGAAAGCTCCCTCCACATCGGAAGCTTGAGATGGTGGCACAGATGAATGAGGCAGTCTCTATCCTTGCTTTGAGTGGATTGCGTGCGCGTCATCCAAATGCTTCAGATGAGGAATTGCATCGTCGCATGGCCGACCTATGGCTCGGCCCAGAATTAGCTGAGCGTGTCTATGGACCACTGAATACATAGAAACAATAAGGTATGTTGTTAAATGAGCCTATCCATGTAACGTTACAGGTGGTACAAGAATTAGAAATGCTTGGTATACCCTATTTTATTGGTGGTTCACTTGCCAGTGCTATGCATGGAGTTCCAAGGTCTACCATAGACACTGATTTGGTTGCTGTCATACGCCTTGAGCAAGCAGATGTGCTTGCTCAAGCACTCGAAAAACATTTTTATGTGCAAGTTGATGATATACGTGAAGCGATTGTTTATGAACGTAGCTTTAACGTCATACACCTAGAAACATTTTTCAAGGTAGATGTATTTATTGCTAAGACACGCCCATATGACCGGGAGCAGCTCCGACGGTGTATGGCACACATTGTTGCCATTGAACCCGAACGGAGCATCTATATTTCAAGCGCTGAGGACACTGTTTTAGCCAAACTAGAATGGTATCGTATGGGCAACGGAATCTCGGACCGCCAATGGAATGATATACTAGGAGTACTCAAAGTACAGCGCGATATACTTGACCGATCATATATGCGTCATTGGGCTAAAGAATTGGGAGT
Source organism: uncultured Chloroflexaceae bacterium (assembly GCA_964626155.1). Classification (GTDB taxonomy): domain Bacteria; phylum Chloroflexota; class Chloroflexia; order Chloroflexales; family Chloroflexaceae; genus JAAUSY01. The sequence goes on from CAZVEN010000004.1 coordinate 97,057, forward strand.
GCTCGACTTGCTAGAGCGAGCACTAGAAGATGCAGGATAAGCATGAAATCTATTGACGAACTTCTCACACGTGGTGTTGCAGAAGTGATTGTTGAGACAGAACTGCGCAAGCGGTTGGAAAATGGCGATGTGTTGCGCCTGAAACAAGGCTTCGACCCAAGCCGCCCGCATATGCATATTGGGCATACGGTTGGGCTACGCAAACTACGCAGTTTCCAAGAAGCTGGACACAAAGTGGTGCTTATTGTGGGCGACTGGACAGCACAGATTGGCGACCCCAGTGGGCGCGATGAAACCCGCCCACGCCTAACTGCCGACATCGTCAAATCCAATGCACAAACGTATATGGAGCAGTTTTTTCGTGTCGTAGATCGTGACCATACCGAGGTGCGTTGGCAGAGCGAATGGTATGGTTCCTTTTCCCTTGAGCAAGCACTGGAACTGATGGGGCGTTTCACGCTTGGGCAAATGCTGGCCCATGAGACATTTCGCAAGCGCTATGACGAGGGGCTACCGCTGACCATCCTTGAGTTGATGTACCCCATGCTGCAAGCCTACGACTCGGTTGCGATGCAAGCCGATGTCGAGTTTGGCGGCACCGACCAAAAGTTCAACAACCTAGCCGGCCGTGAACTTATGTCGCAACTCGACATGCAACCACAACATGTGTTGTTATTGCCCCTCATCCCCGGCACCGATGGCCGCAAAATGGGCAAAACATTCGACAATACCGTAGATATCATGTTGCCTCCATTTGATATGTACGGTAAGATTATGTCCATGAACGATGATGTGTTACCGCTCTACTACGAAGTGCTCACCGATATACCACTCAGCGAACTGACCGATATGCGGCAGGGTTTAGCTGCCAACAGTATCAACCCGCGTGACCTCAAAATGCGCCTAGCACGAATTATCGTCACACAATTCCATAGTGCTGAGGATGCGCACCAAGCCGAAGACATGTTTGTGCGGCAATTTGTGCGCCGTGAACTGCCGGAAGACATGCCCACCTTTTCTTTGCAAGAAACAATAGGCATTGTAGATTTGCTGGCTACTTCTGGTTTGGCCAACAGCAAAGGCGAAGCACGCCGCCTTATTGATGGTGGCGGAGTGCGCATAGATGGAACCAAAGTCGAAGACTATAGCATGACGCTTGCACCCAAAGCTGGAGTTGTTGTGCAAGTTGGCAGACGTAAGTTCTTGCGTGTGGAATAGCACAGAGGAGTTGTAATCGTTTTTTTATATTTAATTGTCTCTATCATGGGCAAAAGTAGGATATAGTAGTAGGTAGTGTGTTTTTATACATATTAATGTAGGCGGGCTATCGTATAAGAAGAGGTGTTTCTTATGGAACGACGAGATTTTCTACGTGGTGTAGGGGCCGCCCTCGTTGGCGGCGTGGGGCTTGGTCTTGAAGCCTGTAGTACTTCGTCTCCGCCCGCATCGGGGCCAGAAGGTGATGATAACCAAGCAGCACAGCAAGGGACAGCGTTCCCTAGCGTGACATGGCGCATGGCAACAAGCTGGCCGAAAACACTTGATATTTTGCATGCTGCGGCTACACTCATTGCCGAACGGGTTGCTGAAATGACTGATGGGCAATTTAAGATAGATGTTTTTGCAGCCGGTGAGCTTGTCGGCGCATTGGACGTGTTTGATGCTGTGAAAGATGGTACGATAGAATGTAGTCATACTGGGGCAAATTTTCATACCAACCAAAACGAGGCTTTTGGCATCACCACTGGCTTGCCCTTTGGTCTCACCCCCCAACAACAAAATGCATGGATTTATTCTGGGGGAGGGCTAGAGGCTACGCAAAAGCTGTATGCAGACTTCGGGATGATCAATTTCCCGGCTGGCAATACAGGCACACAAATGGGCGGCTGGTTTAAGCAAGAGATAAATGGGCTGGATGACTTGAAGGGGTTAAAGATGCGCATTCCTGGCTTGGGGGGCACTGTGATGCAGAACCTAGGGGTAGAACCTGTCACCCTTGCCAGTAGTGATGTGTTAGATGCGCTCAAAACCGGCGAGTTGGATGCGGCCGAATGGCTCGGGCCATATGATGATGAAAAATTGGGGTTTCACACTGTTGCACCATACTATTACTACCCCGGCTGGTGGGAACCCGGCACAACACTTACCATTATCATCAACAAACAGGCATGGGATAAGCTGCCACGTGCATATCAGCATATTCTTGAAGCCGCTGCATATGAAGCAAACATCGCCATGCTCTCACAGTATGAAGCCCTGAACCAGCAAGCGCTGGCGCAGCTTGTGGCAAGTGGCACACAATTGAAAGCGTACAGTGAGGAGATTTTGCTTGCTGCACTCGAAGCCGCGTTTGCCCTATATGAGGAACTTGCCGAAACAAATCAGTCCTTCAAGGCTATATATAATCCATGGAAAGACTTTCGGCGGCACATCTATCAATGGAGCCGCTTCAATGAATTGCGTTTTGCAGAGTTTGCATTTGCGCATATTATGTAAATTCTACCCATGCTAAGGAGTTATTGACGTTATGGATCGGCGAACATTTCTACGTGGCACAGGAGCCACGCTCGTCGGTGGCGCAGGATTCGTTTTGGGCGGTTGTGGGCAACGTAGCACAAACAATCATACAGATGATGCAGCGGCACCGGACCAAAATAGCTCCGCGCCAGCAACACATTGGCGCATGGCAACAAGCTGGCCAAAGTCGTTACATGTCTTGCAAGGGGGAGCTGAACATATAGCGCAACGTATTGCAGAAATGACGGAAGGACGCTTTCTCATTGATGTATTCGCCGCCGGCGAAGTCGTGCAAGCATTAGATGTGTTCGACGCCGTACAGCATGGCACGGTCGAATGTTGCCACACCTTTTTGAATTACTTTGTTGAGAAAAACGAAGCTTTTGGCATTACGGCTGGCTTGCCCTTTGGCTTTACGCCACAACAACAACATGCATGGCTCTACTATGGTGGTGGGTTGAAAGCAACACAAGAAATCTTTGCCGATTTTGGCATCATCTGCTTTCCGGCTGGCAATACAGGAACGCAAATGGGCGGGTGGTTTAAGCAAGAGATACATAGGTTGGAAGACTTGAAGGGGGTAAAGATGCGCATTCCGGGCTTGGGGGGAAGTGTCATGCATCAGCTTGGTGTAGAAACCGTCACGCTTGCCAGTAATGCCATTTTCGATACCTTCAATACGGATGCCCTCGATGCAGCCGAATGGGTTGGACCGTATGATGATGAGAAGCTCGGGTTGCATAGGATTGCACAATACTACTACTACCCAGGGTGGTGGGAACCAGGCACAACGCTCAATATACTCATCAACAAGCAGGCATGGGATGCCCTGCCAAAGGAATATCAGCACATACTTGAGAGTGTCGCATATGAAACCACTATTGCCATGCTCTCGGAATATGAAACCCTAAACCACCAAGCGTTGGCACGGCTTGTAGCGGGTGGCACTCAGTTGCGCCCGTATAGTGAGGAGATTTTGCATGCAGCTAAGAAAGCTGCTTTTGCGTTGTATGAAGATATTGCCAGTAGGGATGAATCTTTTCGCGCCATGTTTGAGCCATGGAAGGATTTTCGGCGGCATATCTATCAATGGAGCCGCGTCAATGAATTGAGTTTTGCAGCATTTGCATTTGAGCGTGTTGTGTAGATTCTGGTCCTTTAGGTTAGGAGGATAGAGTATGGAGCGGCGAGATGTTCTACGTGGCGCAGGAGCCACGCTCGTCGGTGGCGCGGGATTCGTTTTGGGTGGTTGTGGGCAACGTAGCACAGACAACACATCCGCCTCGCTTGGAAAAGATGCGCATATAACATGGCGTATGGCCACCAGTTGGCCAGATATGTTGGATATTATACAAGGTGCCCCCCGGCGCATAGCCGAACGTGTTGCAGCGATGACAGAAGGGCGTTTTACCATAGAGGTCTTTCCAGCCGGTGAAGCGGTGGAAGCTTTGGATGTCTTTGATGCAGTACAAGATGGTACACTAGAATGTGGGCATACTGGAGTCAACTATTCTAACGATAAAAATGAGGCGTTTGGTATTTTGGCAGGGTTGCCTTTTGGCCTCACCCCACAACAACAAAATGCATGGCTCTACTATGGAGAGGGAATAACCATTAGCCAAAACGTGTTTGCCGACTTTGGCATGATAGGGTTTCCGGCCGGGAATACCGGCACCCAGATGGGGGGATGGTTTAAGCGAGAAATTAATGCACTCGGTGACTTGAAAGGCATCAAGATGCGCATTCCGGGTTTAAGTGGTGTTGTCATAGAACAAATTGGTGTGGAAACGGTGATGCTTCCGGGAGGCAAAATTTTTGATGCACTCAAAAGTGGCACGATAGATGCGGCTGAGTGGCTTGGCCCCTACGACGATGAGAAATTGGGCTTACACAAGGCTGCACAGTTCTATTACTACCCCGGTTGGTGGGAACCCGGCACAACACTCCACTTTATCATCAACAAACAAGCATGGGATACCCTGCCAGAATCGTATCAGCATATTCTTGAGGGGGCCGCATATGAGGCAAACATAACCATGCTTACGGAGTATGAGGCGCTAAACCAGCAGGCATTGGCACGACTGGTAGCAGTTGGTATACAGTTGCGCCCATATAGCAAAGAAATCTTGCTTGCTGCAAAAAAAGCCGCATTTGATTTGTATGAAGATATTGCCAGCAAGAACGATTCTTTTCGTGATAGTTTCAATGCATGGAAAGATTTTCGTCAACGTATCTATCAATGGTGCCGATTCAACGAATTGAGTTTCTCGTTATTTGCGTTTGAGCATGTGACCTAAGACACAAAAACAGAGGTATTGATATGGATAGACGTAATTTTTTGCTTGATGTAGGCGCAACTGTCGCTAGTGGTGTGGCACTTGGGGTAGGTACGAAGGTAGGAATTGCTGCGGATGAAAAGCATGCATCTCAGCGTACCCAGAGCGCTGCTGCACAGAGCGCGTCGCAACCAACGGTTGCTTGGCGCATGGCAACTAGTTGGAGCGAATCGCTCGATATTCTGCTTGGTGCTGGGCAATTGCTCGGAGAACGTGTTTCTGCCATGACAGGTGGACGCTTTACCATAGAGGTATTTCCAGGTGGCGCCATTGTTCCTGCACTCAAAGTCTTTGATGCAGTTTCAGCGGGAACAGTTGAGTGTGCGCATACCGCATCGTTCTACGCCATAGATAAGAATGAAGCATTTGGTATTGCGACTGGGCTACCCTTTGGACTCACCCCGCAACAACAAAATGCATGGCTCTACTATGGCGGCGGCTTGGAAGCCGTGCAAAAGGTCTATAGCGACTTCGGCATCATCAGCTTCCCCGCAGGCGGCACCGGCACCCAAATGGGCGGCTGGTTGCGCAAAGAGGTATACACCACAGACGACTTGCAAGGCTTCAGGTTTCGCATTCCGGGTATGGGTGGCAAAGTAATGCAAGCCCTAGGTGTCGAAACCATTGTGGTGCCGGGAAGCGACATTGCCGATGCCCTCAAATCTGGTGATATAGATGGTGCTGAGTGGATTGGCCCGCACGATGACGAAAAACTTGGCTTGAATAAAACGGCCGCCTTTTACTACTACCCAGGGTGGTGGGAACCCGGCTCCACCCTCGACATCATCATCAACAAACAGTCATGGGACGCTCTCCCTAAAACCTATCAGGCTATCTTCAAAACAGCCTGCTATCAAGTCAATATCGCTACCCTTTCGCGCTATGAAGTGCAGAACCAAGAAGCACTCGTGCGCATGGTCGCCGGCGGAACGCATTTGCGTCCCTATAGTGAAGAGATCATGCGTGCTGCTAAGGATGCAGCATTTGCACTCTACGATGATACAGCGCGGGATAATCCCTCATTTAAAGAGATGTTTGACGAGTGGAAGGATTTCCGGCGACAAATCTATCAGTGGAACCGGTTTAATGAATTAAGTTTTGCGCAGTTTACGACAGAGAACTTGTAATAGTAGTACCATGTTCCCTTCGATAGAAAAAGGGAACAGTTGCATTGAAAATGTAAGACGCGAAGAGGGAAGTACATCATGAGTCCTCCTGAAAGAAAATCTGCCAATGGCAATACAAGGAAACAACCGTTTGTATCCTTTCTGAGCAATATAGCCGAGGCTCGGTTTCTCAATTCATTGACGATTGGGGGGCGGCTAACGCTTGGGTTTGTCATTATGGTTGCCTTAACATTGTTCGTCATTGGCCTAAGTTACCTGAGCAGCAACCGTGCCATAGACCGTATCAACATCACCAACCGCCTACATGCGCCTACGGCACTCACATCAGCTAGTGCGCGTGCCAACCTGCTCAAAATGCGTTCGAGCATTCATAGCTACCTCATCTTGGGCGAGTCTGAGTATCGCACAGCCTATCAACAGGCCCGGCGTGACTTTGAAGATGACTTGCGCCAAATGGAAGATCTGTCTCCCCAATGGACAAATGCCGATAATAATAAGCGTCTTGAAGAACTTACGACTACTTTTGAATGGTGGTCTAGCTTGCCCGACCGCATGTTTACCCTGCGTGATGATCCAACACGCAACCAACCCGCCTTGCGTATCTTAACCGAAGAAGGCGAAAAACCTATCAACACCGTGCTCCGTAACGTGCGCCAAATGATACAAGACCAAGCCCTCCGTGAACCGAGCACAACCAACATGATTTTGCTGAAAGACATGGCCGAATTTCAAAACTCTTTTAGCGAAATGGTCTCATACATGCGCGGCTACGTCAGCACCGGCGATGAAGACTTCAAGCGTGTGTATCAAACCCAAAAGCAAGCTAATGAAATTGCCCTACAGAAGATACTAACCAAACGCGAAGACCTCACCACAAAACAACAAGAACGACTCGATGCCATTGTCGAAACCCGCCAAGACTTTTTAGACTTGCCAACGCGCATCTTCGATTCCGTCGAAGGACAACAATCGCGTGAAGACCTCTTCTTGTTTAAGATTAGCGCCGTGCCACTAGCCGATAGCATGCTCATGTTGCTCGACGAAATGACAACCGACCAGCAAACTGAGCTACAAGGCGACTTAAACACCGGTAGTGTAGATTTGGAAACCGCCCAGTGGCAAACTGTTATGGGCGGCGGCGTAGCCCTACTCGTCGCACTCATCATGGCCATGGTCTTTCGCAACAACATCGTTGGACCAATCAGGCGCTTGACACAGGTGGCCGAGCAAATACGTGGGGGCGACTTGCATGCACAAGCGCCGGTCGAATCCAACGACGATATTGGCACACTTGCCAAAACATTTAATAACATGACCAGCCACATGCGCGAATCACACCAAAAGCTATCCGAGTATAGCCTCACCCTAGAAGAGAAAGTGCGCCAGCGTACCGCCGCCCTATCAAACGCCATGATGTCTGCCCAAGAAGCCACAGCCGCTGCCGAAGAAGCCAACCGTGCCAAAAGCCAATTCCTAGCCAATATGAGCCATGAATTGCGTACTCCCCTCAATGCCATCATTGGCTATAGCGAAATGCTGCGCGAAGACGCCGAAGACTTTGGCTATACCGATATTATCTCAGACCTACAAAAAATCCACACCGCCGGCACCCACCTCCTATCGCTCATCAACGATATTCTTGACCTCTCCAAGATAGAAGCTGGCAAGATGGACGTGTACATAGAATCGTTTGACCCGTTGTTGCTCATTGACAATGTCGTCACCACCATACACCCCCTCATGAAGAAAAATGGTAATACCTTGGATGTGCAATGTGATGAAGCGCTTGGAACAATGTATGCTGACCAAACCAAGATGCGCCAAGTCTTGTTTAACCTCCTGAGCAACGCTGCCAAGTTTACCGAAAACGGCACAGTAACCTTGACTGCAAGCCTAGAGACAGAAGAACCAACACAAGCAACACGTGACAATGGCGAGCACCCGAAAGAAATGGTTGTCTTTCGGGTGCGTGACTCCGGCATTGGCATGACGCCAGAGCAATTAAACCGTCTCTTTACAGCATTTACCCAAGCCGACGCCTCCACAACGCGCAAGTATGGTGGTACTGGCTTGGGGTTGGTCATCAGTCGTCATTTTTGCAAGATGATGGGCGGCTCCATTCACGTTGATAGTGTGATAGGCGAGGGCAGCACCTTTACCGTGCGTATTCCTGTTGATGTGCGTATTGTTCTTAACCAAGCAGCCGAAGATGACCTAGATGATGCAGTTGATGCGATTGCTGATGGCCCCCCCCCCGAAGACTCCGACCTTTTTGGCGATGGTGACGATGATAGTGCAACAACAGCAGATGCGCTTGTAGCAGAGCAAGATACTACAAGACCTCAGCTTGCACCGTTATCATCACTGCCAAGCGCTATCCCAAAGACACAAACTGGCACTGTGCTCGTCATTGATGATGACCCCGTTGTGCGTGAGCTCGTATCGCGCTTACTGTCGCGGAATGGGCTACATGCTGAAACGGCAGCAAGTGGCGAGGAAGGGCTGCGACGTGCGCGAGAGCTGCGTCCAGATGCCATTACGCTCGATGTGATGATGCTGGGCATGGATGGCTGGGATATTTTGCGCACGATGAAAGCCGATGCTGAATTGGCAGATATCCCAGTCGTCATGATTACCATTGTGGACGAGAAGGAGATGGGGTTTGAGCTTGGTGCAGAAGATTACCTCGTCAAGCCCATAGACACAGACCGACTGGCCAAACTGATGAGCAGATACAAACGCTCCGCTAATGAAACCGCCAGCATGTCTTCGCACGGCTATGTGCTCGTGCTTGAGGATGATAAGCACCAACGCGACACCATCCAACGTGTGCTTCAACAGCAAGGGTGGGTATTGGCAGATGTGGCACACCGCGAAATTGCATTGCAATCTATGACCATACGACAACCAGATGTAGTATTGCAACGAACGGTTAGGAGTGGGTAAAGCAGTAAAGAACAACATAACATTGAACCTTAGAGCTCCCAGCACTCTTAGCAACTCAACAATTCCCCGAGCACCGCACACCCGTCACCGCCACAAACGGCACATGTGCCACGCATTGCCACGGCTCCGTCAACTGTGCCGTGTGGCGTTCAATGCGGCGCAAAGCTGCCTGCTCCAAGCGCGAAAGCGGCAACCCACGCAAAAACGCAAACCGTGCTGACACCGGCGGCAAAAGTTCTGGCAACAAATCAACCCGCACCTCAAAGCCACACCGTGCAAACAAACTAGGTAGCATGCGCCCAACATATGGCTGCGCCCCCGCACGTCTCAGCGCCGATAGCCACAACGCACGAGTAGCCACATGCGCCGGATACTCCATCATCCCGCCATAGTCTGGCTCTAGCGCCACAAAAACCCCGCCCGGTTGCAGAACACGCCACACCTCACCTATCACCGCGCCAACATCCGCAACCCACAAAAGCACACACTGGCAAAAAACCATATCGAACATCGCATCAGCAAATGGCAGCTTACACCCATCGCCACACACACCCAAAGCCCCCGCGCACGTCTGCGCATGCGAAAAAAACGTATGCTGCACCACATCAAGGCACACAACCTGCCCCCCCGTGCGTCGCACCAACTCCTGCGTCACCGCACCATAGCCAACCCCCAAGTCAAGCACACGCTTATAGTGCGCAATCGCCACGCGCCGCAACAATCGCGCCCGCATCGGAGCCAACCACTCCGCCTGCTGGCGCAACAACTCCGGACTAGGCAACGAAAAAATCATCATGCGCCATGCGTAAGCATCGCCTCAGCTTCCGTGTATGCCGACGCATACGTATAGCTAGGCGCACCATCGCAGGTAGCATACTCCTTCGCCTTAATTGCATACCCCCGTGCCATATCGTTATCGCCCTCCGACAACGCCAACTGTGCCAAAAAGCAACATATATCCGCACATTGCAACACATAGCCGCCACAGTTCGCAACAGCAAACGCCGCCTGTGCAACCTCATAAGCCTGAGCAGATTCTTGCCTTGCCTGCCACACCATGGCCATCTCCAGCAGAATAGTCGCCTCAACCTCCACCTTATTGACACGCCGACAACGGTTCAACGCCTCCCGCAAATTGCCATCAGCCTCATCTAGCCTGCCGTAACCACGACATGCTGCACCTAAAAGCCAATATGCCCGCACATAATCCTGCTCCACAGGAGAATGATCTTCTGAAAATGCCTGCACCAACTCCAAAGCACGCCTAGCCGAACGTAACGCCTCTTGTTGCATGCGTTTCCTATCATCTATATTGCCCGTTGCCACCAACAAACGCATATGCAGCAACAAACACAACGTGCGGTATGACCACACAATAGATTGCCAATTCACCTGATGCCACTTCTCAAAAATGCCCTGCGCAGTGGTAAGTGCCTGCTCCGCCTCATCCCAAGCGCCCCGATACGACAGCAGCCGACCCAACTCCAAATGCCCATCTGCCTCACTAAAATCGTCCCCCGACTGCTGATAGAGCTGAATACTGCGGCGTAGATTTTCCTCGGCCACCTGCAACTCACCAATAGCCATTTGCTGATAGGCCAAATTGCCCAAATCAATCGCCAAATTCTTACTATCGCCCTGCTGCTCAGTAATGCCAGTTGCCTGCTTCAGCAACGTCACCGCCCGGTGAGGTTGCCCACTCAGACCGTAGCTATTCGCCAGCGAATTAAGCACCCACGCTTGATAACTTTCATTGCCCAATCGTGGCAGATGCTCCTCACCATCAGGAAAGAGCGCATGTAACAACTCAATCAACAAATGGTAAGCACCAAACCGATAGTAGAGCGCCTTATAGATATGCTCATGCAACAACTCAAACGCCTCATCATACAACCCAGCTAGGATAGTGTGATAATAGAGCAATAGCACCATCTCCAAATCAACCAGCGATTGCACCTGCCTAAGCGAGCGTACCGTAACAAAATACTCCCGCAACAAATCATGTGCCTCAGAACGTGCTTGGTCATCCATCTGTTGGTAAGCATAGATGCGCACCATAGAGTGCAACTCGTAACGATTGGAATAACGATTGTAGTGCAACAACCCACGCGCCACCAAATCATGCAGGTCATTGTTCAAATCCGGCGTATATTCCTCAAGCGCCCGTCTCTCACCCGATGCCACCCCCAAGGACGACAGCATGCGCGTGATAGACGCACGCACCTGCCGAAACACCGTTTTTTGCGCCTCCTTTTGCACCTTCTCGCGGTAGCGTGCCTTAGCCAAACGAGTCAGCTTTTCTAGCGCCTCATAGCGCACAGGCAAACGAAAGCATGCAACATAGTGCAATAGCTTTTGGCGCGTTGGTGACAAGCTTCTATACATCTGCTCCACAATATCATGATGCCTTTGGGTTTGCGTATTGCTCGCATACATCTGCTGAAAAACAGCAATATTGCCCGGTTGGTGTGCATCGCTGATAATAAAGCCGGCCAGCAACCGTAGATGCAGCGGATGACAGCCGTAGCATACACACGCATGCCTTATATACTCATCATCGCCGCGTATGCCTAGCGCATACAACATATGCATCGCCTCTGCCGGTTGCATAGGCGGTAGCTCTGCTTGGTGACAGCCGGGCAAAAGGCCACCCGCACCATCTCTTAGGATTTGTGGACATACCTGGCTCGTAAGCACAACCTTGCCGGGGGTGTTAGTTTGACTACCAATAGAGCGCAGGAAATAGTCAGTAACCGTGCTTAGGCAAGCACAGTCTTGGTCTTGGTCTTGGTCTTGGTCTTGCTGCACTGCACCTACCTGCTGCCCAAACCCACAGAACGCATGCTCAAACCCATCTAACACCACAAGCATACTGATTGTGCCAAGCACATGCAGCACCTCATCGGCCTGTTGGCGTGTACTCATCTGTTGCGTATCAACGTCAAGATACACCAAAACCTTTTCCAGAAAAGCCTCAAAACGACTGTTGCCGGCCGAAAAACCCCACCAAACAACCTTGCCCCAGCGTGTCGGGGAAACATCATGCAACAGCCAATGCCAAACCAAAGCACTTTTTCCCCCCCCCCCTGGTGCATGCAGCAGCAACAGAGGGTTTGCATCAGATTGAAGCCACAAGCTGAGCATAGCTTGCTCAGTAACACGCGGCACAAACGTCAGCGGTAAAGCATGCGGATATTCCAACAGCCACCCATCGCGCACCGGCAAATCGTATACTTCTTGCGGCGGCGGAGTAGGGTTCCCAAGCGCAACCAACAATTGATTCCACGCACGTGTTTTGGCATCTGGGTCGGGCACAGCCAAGTCTATGGGAGCAAGGTCTTGTAGAGCGGGAGGTATGTTGCTCTTTTCCTTGATAAGCGGTACCAACCGCATATCTTGCCCAAATGTTTCTTGCCCTTGGCTCTGGCTCGATAATCGTTCAAAGCCCACCCACGATGTAGCCACATATTCTGGAGTGAGCACAAGCACCGTTTTACGGCTCACATGCAACCCACGCTCTATTTCATTCAATGCCGACTCACCGGGCTTGAAGTCGCGGTAGTCTACACACACCGTGAAACCGCTTTGTTCAAGACGCGGCACAAGCTCACTACGTACCCACGAGCGGTCATCAGCATTGTAAGAAACAAAAACATCATAGGTCCATTGTCCGTCTTCTTTCATTTGTGCAACAACTCCCTCGCACGCGCACTATCACGTCGTATCTGAGCCGCAAGTTCCTCTAATTGAGCAAATTTTCGTTCGCCGCGCAAATGGTGCAAAAACTCCACCCGCATCATTTCACCATACAGATCGCCACTCCAATCAAGGAGATGTGCCTCTATCGTTTGCACCGCATCTTCAAATGTTGGCCGTATGCCCACATTCACCACAGCATGATATTTCTCACCTTTGACATAGGCATAGCCAGCATACACACCATTGGCCGGGAACATACGGCATGGGTCCGCATCTACATTGGCAGTGGGGAAACCAAGCGTATGGCCACGCTGGTTGCCCGGCACAACCTCACCATCAAGAGCATATGGGCGACCGAGCAAATCTTGCACCCCTTCAACAATGCCATCGCTGAGCAATTGCCGCACGCGGGAAGAACTCACAGATGCACCACCTATCACCATAGGAGCTATAGAACCGACTGTATAGTACAATTGTTTGCCTATCTCTATCAAACGTGGAATAGTGCCCTCGCGCTTATATCCCAATGCAAAATTGGCACCAACCCACACTTCACTCAACGGCATAGCATCCTTGATCAACACCATATAGTCATATGCTCTTGTATTCATCACCGCACGGTTGAAAGGCGCTATCACCAACAAGTCTAGCTTAAACGATTCAAAGAGCTCGATGCGCTCCTCAAGACATGTCAGCATGCGCAATTCCCGTTCCGGGTATATCACCTGGCTTGGGTGTGGCTCGAAGGTGAGCACAGCACTGATATGACCATTGTGCTTAGCACGCTCAACCGCTGTGCGTATGAGTTGTTGGTGCCCAATATGAAACCCGTCAAACTTCCCTATGGTCAAAACCGTTGGTTGGTTTGTTATCTGTTGGTCAATTGAATAAAAAATTTGCATGTACATTCCTTACATAGGTGTCTGGGCTATTTTCTGAAGTTCATACAATTTTGTCAACGCCTCAATTGGTGTCAGTTCATTAACATTCAAACGTTTCAAATATTCCACAACAGGATGCGGCGCAACATCAAACAATGATACCTGCGAGTCGTGTTTTGACACTGTAGACGATGTACCCGCATCGTCACAAACAGATAATTGCTGCTCGCTTTCACGAGCAGTGCTCTGTTTCTTGTGTCCATGTATCGTGCCATGCTCCAACTCGGTCAACAACTCGTTGGCACGTCGAATAACAGAGCGTGGAATGCCAGCCAATTCCGCCACATGGATGCCATAACTACGGTCTGCACGTCCCTCGCGTAGCTCATAGAGAAAAACCACATGCCCTTCTTTCTCAACAGCCGCCATATGATAATTTTTCACACCCGGCAGAATATCTTGCAAATCTGTCAACTCATGGTAGTGCGTAGCAAACAGCGTGCGACATTTCAAGCGTGGTTCATTGTGGATATACTCTACCACAGCACGCGCAATAGCCATACCATCATAGGTACTTGTGCCGCGCCCCACTTCATCCAGAATGATGAGGCTCTTGGGGCTACTCTGCATAAGCAATGCTGCCGTTTCTGTCATCTCCACCATAAAAGTACTCTGCCCGGTAGCAATATCATCTTGGGCCCCAATGCGGGTAAATATGCGGTCTACAACACCAATGGTAGCACTATCGGCTGGCACAAAGGAGCCGATTTGCGCCAGCAACACAATGAGCGCCCCCTGCCGCAACACCGTACTTTTGCCGGCCATATTCGGGCCAGTTATGAGCAAAATTTGCTGTGTATCGGTATCAATATAGGTATCGTTGGGCACAAATTGCTCCTTACGCATATGCTCTACCACAGGATGACGCCCGCCAGTGATATGCAACGTTGTATCTTGGTTTAAGACAGGGCGAGTGTAGTTCCCACGCACTGCTGCCTCGGCTAGGGCCGCACACACATCCAACCGTGCCATTGCCTGTGCTGTTGCCCGTAAGCGTTCGCTTTGTTCGGCACATAGCATGGTGCAGAGCTTTGCAAACGCATCCCGTTCATATTCTACCAAGCGTTGCTGTGCATTCAATATAACGCTTTCATATTCCTTCAATTCACCCGTAATATAGCGTTCAGCATTGACAAGTGTTTGCTTCCGCTCATATTCTTTGGGTACTTGGTCGCTATAGGCACGTGGCACCTCAATATAATATCCAAAGACTTTGTTGTAATCAACCTTGAGCGACTTAATTCCAGTGCGCCCACGTTCACGATGTTCTAAGGTGTCAATATAGTTTTGCGCATCACGACTAGCCGCCACCACTTCATCTATACGCTCATCGTAGCCGGGGCGTATAACACGGCGTGGTTTTTCTGGTCCCTCGTCATCGCGCAAATAGGTTGATGCACCAAGGACCGCCGGCGGGTCATCATCCATCGCTTGCTGCAATAGCTCTAGCGCCTCGCTGCACGGGTCGAGAGTATACTGCGCATGCGCTACAGGTGACGACATATCATCGCTCTCATCCCCCTCTTGCCCCTCTCTATACGGTGGAGAATCGGATATCTCCCTCCCGTGTACTCCAGTTGGGAGCGACGCACTCGCAAAAGTGCGTCGCACCGGAGGACTTTTCTCGGTATCTGTTTCCGCAGTTGGTGGGGAAGAATTGGTATCTTCAGCATGCTCAGGCATCGTCTCGTCCGTATCCTCATCGTCAAACAAATCATCGCCTTGCACACGCGGCGCAGGTGTGCTACGTGGCGACGGCTTATCGAATTGTGCTGTGTAGCTCGCTTTCTTTTCGTGCAGTGTTCCTGTCCCTGTCGTTTGGGCGGCATCGTTGATTGGTGCAACAGAAGATTCAGGGTGCGGTAAGTCAACGCATGGCGTGGTGTGGGGCGATTGTAGCAGCATACCTTTGCTATCGTGCGCAGCCAGCAACAACGCTTCATGCTCACCCACAACAGCAATGGCCGCTGGCAAAGCTTGGAGAGCTTGGCGCAAGTGTGTCAGGTCACGCGGGGTAGCAACGCTTATACCCTGAATAATGCGCGTAACAATACGTTCCATATCGCCAATGTCTTTGAGCGCTTGGCGTAGCTCGGCCCGCATAATGGTATTGTTGACACAGCATTCCACTGCATCAAAGCGTTGGTTTAGCGTGTCAATCTCAAGGAGGGGTTGTGAGAGCCAACGTCGCAGGAGCCGTGCGCCCATAGGTGTGCGTGTTTGGTCAAGCACCCCAATCAGCGCCCCCTTTTCCTTGCCGCTACTCCCCTCTAGCAGCTCCAGGTTGCGCCGTGTTTGCGGATCAAGGAACATGTAGGTACCAGTTGTATACACACGTATAGCATTTATCTGCGAAACATCGCCATATTGAGTTTCTTTAATATATTGCAAAATAGCTCCAGCCGCACGCATAGCAAGTGGCTTTTGCTCTAAGCCAAACCCAGAAAGCGAATGTGTGCCAAGTTGCTGCATGAGCGTATCGCGGCATGTGTCGTGCTCCCAACGCCAGAGCGCCATAGTCGTAACATGCCCATGTGCCCATTGGGCCGTGTTTTCTTGCTCTAGGCGGCGTGCTACCCGTTCATGTGGCGGCAGCATTTCCCGCTCCTCTTTAGTCATCGGCGCAAGGTCATGCTCTAGGCGTGCCGTAGAAGGAGTTAAGCCGGGTAGTTGCAACGTCTCATCGTCTGGCACCAATATTTCAGATACCTGCAAGCGGCTCAGTTCACCTTGCAGATGCATAGCAGCGCGGTCGCCACTCAATTCAGTGGCTGCAAATTCGCCCGTGCTCAGGTCGGCATAGCTCATGCCAATATGCCCCTTGTCGGCTATGACGGCTACCAAATAGTTATTCTGGGTTGCCGTGAGCATTGAGGGATCTATCACCGTGCCGGGTGTAATCACACGCACAACCTCACGGTGGGCAATCCCTCGTTGGCGGTTGGTGTGCTCCAAACCAGAAGCGTAGACTGAGCGTGGGCGTGTGTCACTCTTGCTCGAAGCAGTTTCGCTCAACTGCTCTGCTATAGCTACACGATAGCCTTGGTTGACCAAGCGTGACACATAGCTTTCAACGGCATGATAGGGCATGCCCGCCATAGGACAATACTTTTTTTCAGTGCCTTTCGCTGTTTTTTCGCTTGCATAGTCTTTGCGTGTTAATGTTACGTCGAGTAGCTCAGCGACAAGCTTGGCGTCGTCGTCGAATACCTCGTAGAAATCCCCCAAGCGATACAGAAGAATAGCATCCGGGTTTTGTTCTTTCAATTTTTGATATTGGCGATACCAGACATGCAGATCAAGTTTTGCCATACGCTCCTAACTCCCAAATCATAACACGCTGTGTTACTGCAACAGTATTTCTTTATGCACACATATCGTGTCGCATGTATCTTTACCATGTATTGCCTATTATAGCGTACTCTGGCAAAACTATGGTGGAACCCCAACTTGCTCACTTGTAGGCACAAAATGGAGGACAGGCATCTTGCCTGCCCCCGACATAGCACCTTATCGCATTGTTGCACTACTGCTTTATAGCTTCTCGCGTAGCTGGCGCACCTCATCAACACTCAACCCCGTGGCTTGACTGATAGTCATATCGTCTAGGATAGAGAGCAGCCGCAGGGCAGTAGCACGTGCGTGTGCCTGTTGCCCGGCTGCAAAAGCTTCATCGGCACGCTTTTCAGCTTGTTGCCGTTTTTCTGCTTCTTCAAGCGCATGCTTTTCAGCTTGCTTCTGTAGCATTTCACGTTCTGCGTGGGTGAGCAACCGTTCGCCGGTTTCCAGATAGTGCTTAATAATATTTTCACCATCGGTACCAATACGTACCTTGATACTCTGCATAGGGAAGAAACCCGCATCGTCTGCGGATACTTCACTGTATTGTCCATGCTCCAAACGCCACAACAGTATCTCTATCTGGTCGAGAATGTAGCCTTTCTTGTTTACCACCCGCACAACCAAATACTCGGTAACGCCAAGCCTTTCATAGAGATGATATTGCTTATCTACATCTTTTTCCCAACTGTCTGGAGAAATAACTTCGATAAGACATGGTGGCACAGGGTAGTCATCTAAGTCATACCCTCCATTCAATTGCCACAAAAGGTCGTGCGGTTCGCAAGGGGCAATTGTGAGGTCCGGAGCGATGCGTTGTTTGATTCCTTCTTCGTCACAGTAGCCAAGAAAGACATCAATCAACAAAAGCATGTTCAGGCGTTGTAGATGGGGGTGTAATATTCCGGCGATGGTATAGAGATAGTCGTTGTGAATGGGGCTTGCCGGCAAAGATTCCTCCTCTGTTTGGTAGGCTAGGATACTCGGGTCCCAATCGTCGCCTACCCAATCGGGTATCCACCCTGGGCGGTCATACATAGTTGGCGGCATATTGGTTGGCACCATGGTATCACGCACAAGGGCATGTGCATACTCTACAGGTGTCATTGGTTTGTGTCTCCTTTCTTTTTGGCATAGGCGTTAGCCTAGTGCTAGGTACTACGTTTCAGGGACATTGTACCACATTCGTATGACACATTACACATCGTGTATCGTTTGATAATTGGTATACTATGCTCCATGGAGTCTTATTGCGCTATATATGGTAAGATATAGTCTTTGCAGAAAAGATTGCAGCATAACATGCTACACACACACACGTTCTGAACTTTTAGGACCGAACACGAGAAAGGGATTAGATAGAATGGGATTGCTGGACGGTAAAAAAGGGTTGATAACAGGTGTAGCCAACGATCACTCTATTGCTTGGGGCATAGCCCAAGCCTTGCACCGCGAAGGTGCCGATTTGGGATTTACTTTTTTTGGGGAAGCACTCGAAAAGCGTGTGCGCCCACTAGCCGAAAGCATACATGCCAAGCTTATAGAACCATGCGACGTAGGAAGTGATGAACAGATAGAAGCCCTGATGAATCGGGTACGTGAGGAATATGGAGAACTTGATATTCTTATCCATGCCATAGCCTTTGCCCACCGCGATGAATTAAAAGGTGCATACCTCAACACAACTCGCACTGGTTTTCTCACAGCTATGGAAATAAGTGCCTACTCACTCACGGCACTGGTGAAAGCAGCCCACGATATACTTCGACCGGGCGCTTCCATCATTACCCTCACCTACCACGGCGCACAACAGGCTGTGCCCAATTATAATGTCATGGGCGTGGCCAAGGCAGCCCTCGAAGCAAGTGTGCGGTATCTTGCTGCCGACTTGGGCCCCCGCAACATGCGCGTGAATGCTATCAGCGCCGGACCTATCCGCACATTAGCCGCCAGTGGCATAGCAGGGTTTCGCTCACTCCATCGGCAGTTTGCCGAGTTTTCGCCCATGCGTCGCAACGTCACCATTGAAGATGTAGGCAATACGGCACTTTGGTTATGTAGTGACCTTGCCAGCAGTATTACGGGCGAAATTATTTATGTTGATGCTGGTTTTCATATCGTAGGAGTCGGCTTGCCCGAAGAGAGCACCGCATAAGAACATACGGATGATAGCGGCCAATGGTTAGTGCCTAGTTTAAAACGTTGGGGCGAGTATGTACTTGCCCCACCTAGCATACACATAAAGTATTGCTGCTGCGGTAAGGTAAGGTGATTCGGCAAGACAGCACGCACCCTTGGAGCGTACCAGCAAAACATTGCATGTTCCCTTCTTTATAGCTTTGCGCTCTTTGCGTCTTTGTGCGAAGTCTTCATGAAAAAAGAACAAAAAGCATACCTTCTGTGTCCCTCTGTGTGCTCTGTGGTTCAAATTTCTTCTCCGTTACACCACACACATTGCCAGAATGTGGTATCATATCCCCGGCTGAGCCATGATACATCATGCTCTGGCAAAGCTACCAAAACCAAAATGTATATGTTAGGAGAATGAAAAACATGTTCAAACGAACACAAAAACTTTTTGTACTACTGCTCCTGATGGTCAGTTTAGTCGTATTCCCACAACCCTACCTTGCCCATGGCGATGAGACCATCCCGCCCATTCCGCCTCCTCCTCCGCCCCCACCGCCGCCTGTATCGCTCATGCAGCAAGGGCCTATGATTTCAGCAACACCTGCGCCACAGCCCGCGCCAGTAGCACAACCCGCGCCAGTAGCACAACCCGCACCGGCTGCCGCACCCGCACCGGCTGCCGCACCCGCACCGGCTGCCGCACCCGCACCGGCTGCCGCACCCGCGCCAGCAACTGCCGCCACTGAATCGTTTATCTACGGCTACAACGTCACCCTCTACCACGACAGAGAACATTGGCAAGACCGCAAGCGCGTGTTGCAAATGGCTAAAGATTCAGGTATCAATTGGGTTCGACAGCAAATCGCATGGAAAGATATGCAAGATATTTCTCGCGTCATTCACTGGGGCGAGCTTGATGATATTGTCGAGGATATCCACAACGCCGATATGAAGATATTGATCTCCGTCGTGCAATCGCCGCCGTGGGCAACCGACAACGGGTCACACGGGCTACCATCACGGCATCACTTTGCTACCTTTGCCGATTTTATGGGGCAGATGGCCGAGCGCTACCGTGGCAAGGTGCAAGCCTACGAAGTGTGGAATGAGCAAAACCGCGCCTGCGAAAACGGCGGCGACTGTGCCAAGGATGGTGGCGTTGGCGGGCAAGTCGTCAGTGCCGATTACTATGTAGACATACTAGGTGCTGCCTATGATGCTATCAAAGCCAACGACCCATCGGCCATAGTCGTGAGTGGAGCACCCACATCTACTGAAACGAACCACCCGGACATTGCCATTAGCGATGTAACATTCATGAAGCTTATGCTCAGCAACCCCAACTACCGCGCCGATGCTATTGGCATGCATCCCGGCGGGCAATATAACCCCCCCGATGCGCTTTGGCCCGATGCACCCGGCCCGGGCCCACACTGGCGAAACAGCCGCGAGTTTTACTTCCGGCGCATTGAAGACATCCGCCAAGCGGCCGTGGAGTCTGGCCGCAGCGATTTGCCGCTGTGGGTGACGGAATTTGGGTGGGCGACGCCCAATAGCACCCCCGGCTATGAATATGGCAACAGTATATCGTTTGAGACGCAAGCCGAGTGGATAGTGCGGGCATTCGAGAAAGGGCGCTACGACTATCACCCGTGGGTTCAAGCCATGTTCCTATGGAACTTGAATTTTTCGGTGGCATGGAAGGGGGCACACTACGATGAAACGCATGAACAGGCTTCATTCAGTGTCATCAACGGCGATTGGAGTCCGCGCCCGGCATGGTTGGCTATTCAAGCTATGCCCAAGAACTAGGGCGTAGTGTCTATCCCACGTAGCACCGGCATCATGCCGGTGCTACGAAGAAATGGCACGAAAGGTATAGGATAGGCTTCTACCTGTCCCCTGTAGCACCGGCATCCTGCCGGATTCCGGCTAGAAGCCGGTGCTACGGTACGGGTTTGGCGTTGCCAAACCCACAGGGCTTGCCAGCGGCAAGCCCGTACATTCGCCCACTTTACACGATTCAAGTACTTTACCAACAGAGTCCGAAAGGTGTAGGATAGGCTTCTAGCCCAATGCTACGAAGAAATGGGTGGAGGCTTGCCGACCACGAATAGGAAACGAATAAACGAATACTCTCGCGCCCACCTACGTTGTACTGTGTGGGTACGTTTACGCTCTGATACATATGCCAGCAGGCACGGTTGTGGGGGAACCCCTATTCGTTTCGTTTATTCGTCGCCCCAATTCGTGGTCGGCAGGTATGGAATGAGGCAGGACGAATGCCTATCCTACAATTTCGTAGTCGCATGAGGCTTCTAGCCTGTCCAGCAGTCACATTGCACCTATGTTATAATAAGGAAAAATAGTCTGTTCCCTTTGTTCCCTTTGTTCCCTTTGACCCCTTCGACCAACTCAGGGAACGACGCAATGAAACCAGATATTGCATACTTTGCATCTTTGCGCGAACTCATCACAATAGAGGAAAGAAGCTATGGCATTTACGGTACAGGATTTTGAACAATTGCTAGATATGCTGAACCAACGCCCAGAATGGCGCATGAAGTTGCGTGAGGTTTTGCTCAATGGCGATGGGCGTTCGCTCAGTGTTTCTATAGACCGACTGACAGAGCAAGTGCGGCTCCTTACTGAACAGGTGCGGGCGCTCACTGAGCGTATGGACAGGCTGGAGCAGCGCGTTGGTGAACTGGAGCGGCGGATAGATGGACATGATGAGCGCTTTCAACAGATTGATGAGCGCTTCCAACGGGTTGACGAGCGCTTTCAACAGATTGATGAGCGCTTTCAACAGATTGATGAGCGCTTTCAACAGATTGATGAGCGCTTTCAAC